>NZ_LR594659.1:2400000-3600000 GCF_901827155.1 Variovorax sp. PBL-H6 | reverse complement strand
GTGCACCAGCTGGTCGCCGGTCGCCAGCTGATCCTGGGCGGCATCGAGATTCCACATGCCACCGGCCTGCTCGGCCATTCCGACGCGGACGTGCTGCTGCACGCCATCACCGATGCCCTGCTGGGCGCCGCCGGGCTGGGCGATATCGGCCGTCATTTCCCCGATACCGATGTACGGTTCCGCGGCGCAGATTCGGCCGTGCTGCTGGCCGAGGCCGCGCGGCGCGTGCGCGCGGCAGGCTGGCAGATCGGCAATATCGACAGCACCGTGATCGCGCAGGCGCCCAAGCTCGCGCCGCATATCCCTGCCATGTGTGCACGCATCGCGGCCGCGCTCGAGGTGGAGCCCGATCAGGTCAACGTCAAGGCGAAGACAGCCGAGAAGCTGGGTCCGGTTGGCGAGGGCCGGGCGATGGAAGCGCGCGCGGTGGCGCTCCTGCACCGGTAAGAAGGGCGCTTATTTGCCCGCAGGCGAGGCCTCGGGCTTGATCGAGGCCGCGCGCGGCATGCGGATGTGCGCCGCGAGTCCGCGCCCCGGCGTGCTGGTGAGGGCAAAGGTGCCGCCCATGCGCTCGATGTTCTTCGTCACGATCGACAGGCCCAGGCCGGCGCCGGCCGCCGAGGTGCGTGCGACGTCGCCGCGGAAGAAGGGCTTGCTCAGCTGCGAGAGCAGGGCCGGCGCCACGCCGGCGCCGTGGTCGCGCACCTTGATGAGCACGGCGTCGTTGTGGGCCTGCGCCTGGATCGTGATGTCGGCAACGCCGGTTGCGGGCGTCTTGCCATAGCGCCGCGCGTTCTCGACCAGGTTGGAGATCACACGCTGCAGCTCGACCTCGTCGGCCATCACGCGCAGGTCGGAAGGCACGTCGACCTTGATCTTGATGTCCTCGTGGTCCTGCACGGCGTAGGTGCAGGCATCGATCACGTCGCGCAGCAGCACCGGCTTGAAGTCCACGTGGTCGGGCCGCGCGTAGTCGAGGAACTTGTCGATGATGGCGTCGAGCTGCGCGATATCGGCTGCCATGTGGTCGCGGGCGTCCTCGTCGGTCACGCTCATCTCGGTCTCGAGACGCAGCCGAGCCAGCGGCGTGCGCAGGTCGTGCGAGATCCCGGCCAGCATCACGGCGCGGTCCTGCTCGATCTTGGCGAGCTGGTCGGCCATGCGGTTGAAGCCGACGTTCACCGCGCGGATCTCGTTGGTACGGGCGCGCTCGTCAAGGCGGTGCGCCTCGTATTCGCCTTCTCGCACTTGCATGGTGGCACGCGACAACTGCTTGAGGGGCAGGTTGATCAGGCGCGTGATCAGCGCCGCGCCCGCCAGTGACAGGGCCATGGTCGTCGCCAGCCAGATCAGCCAGGTGCGGCCCCCGAATCGGGTGAAGCGCGTGGGGTCGAGCAGCAGCCAGTAGGCGTCGCTCTCGATCGTGAAACCGATCCAGAGGCCGGGCTCGTCGTTGACGCGGCTGGCCACGGTGGTGCCTTCGCCGAGGCGGTCGATCAGCTCCTCGGTGACGCGGGCGTCGAGCGCGCCGGTGGTGTAGGGCGTGAAACGGTCGTTGGGCTCGCGCGGCAGGATGCGAACGCCCTCCTGGTCGGCGAGGGTCTTGATCAGCGAGACGCGGGTGATCGCGTCGGAATAGACCAGCGCCGCGCGCGTGAGGTTGACCAGCGACGCAATCTGGTGCGCGGTCTGGATGGCGCGGGGCTCGTACTCGAGGGCGCGGAAGGTCTGCAACCAAGCCACGGTGCAGCCGACCAGCAGCAGCACCAGCAGGAAGAACGTTCGCCAGAACAGGCTCAGGCCCAGCTGCAGCCGCGGCTTGCGCCGGGGCTGGCCGAGGCCCTCCAGCGGGCTCGGCAAGGTGACCTGGGGGCCGTCTTCGCCTAAAGGGCTGGGCGTCGTCGTCTTGGGGCCGAAAGTGGCGGCCACGAAAGCTCAGTGCCTCATGTGGTGCCGTCCGGCACGAACACGTAGCCGACGCCCCAGACCGTCTGGATGTAGCGCGGTGCCGCGGCATCGGACTCGACCAGCTTGCGCAGGCGCGAGATCTGCACGTCGAGGCTGCGGTCGAAGGGCTCGAACTCGCGGCCGCGCGCCAGTTGGGCCAGCTTCTCTCGGGACAGCGGCTGGCGTGGGTGCCGCACCAGGGCCTTGAGCATCGCGAATTCGCCGGTCGTGAGCGAGAGCTCTTCGCCGTCCTTCTTGAGCGTGCGCGAGCCCAGGTCGAAGCTGAAGGGGCCGAAGTTCACCGTCTCGTTGTCGGTGGATGGTGCCCCGGGGGCCTCCAGCGGCGGACGGCGGCGCAGCACCGCGTGCACCCGTGCCAGCAGCTCGCGGGGATTGAAGGGCTTGCCCAGGTAGTCGTCTGCGCCGACTTCGAGGCCGACGATGCGGTCCACGTCCTCGCCCTTGGCAGTCAGCATGATGATGGGCGTGCGGTCGTTGGCGGCGCGCAAGCGCCGGCAGACCGAGAGCCCATCCTCGCCCGGCATCATCAGGTCGAGCACGATCAGGTCGACCGTGTCGCGCAACAGGATGCGGTTGAGCGCCTTTCCGTCTTCCGCCACGATGACCTCAAAGCCTTCCTGCGTCAGGTAGCGACGCAGCAGGTCGCGAATCCGTGCGTCGTCGTCGACGATCACGATCTTGTCTGTGCGAGCCGGAGCTTGATTCATTTCTACAACACCGAATTTGTAACAACGCCAATTTTGAGGGTGTTGCAGGCTCATTGAGGCGCTTTTCACCAGGCTTTGACACTAAGTTACAAAACTTGCGGGCGCTAGCTGTCCAGACGTTTCTGCAATAAGCGGCGGTGGCACAGTGGCTCCAACCCCCCTGATCGCTTCGCCATGAAATTCATTCTTTCCTCATCGACGGCTGCGATGCTGCTGTGCGCTTCGCTGCCGGCGTCCGCCGAGCCGGGGGGCCTCATCCGGGTGAGCGACCCGCGGCGCAACGAAATGCGCCAAGCGGTCGAGGCCCACCGGGCTGCCAAGCGCGAGGAAGTGATGCGCGAGGAGGCGGCCGCGGGTCGCCGGCTGACGCCGGCCGAACTGGCGGAATTGCGGCAGCAGGTGCGGCAGCAGTGGGTGCCGAGGCCGGAGTCCAGGCCCGAGCCGCGGCCGGAGCTGATCCGTTCGGCAGAAGCGCAGCCGGCCGAGCGTTTGGTGCCGGCCGCCGTGCCGAAAGGCACTCTGCTGACTGCACCGCGCACCCAACGTCCGTGAGCCAGCCCCGTCGGGGCATGATGGCTCCTTTCTTTTCGATGGAATCCCTTGCCTTGAACAAAACAAAGAAGATCGTGGCCTGTGCCGCATTGCTGAGCGCCGGCGCAGCCCTTGCCCAGAGTGCGCCCTGGACCCCGCCGCAGAACGTCCTGCAGCTGTCGGCCACGGGCACGGTCGAGGTGCAGCAGGACCTGCTCTCCATGACGTTGAGCACCACCCGCGACGCGGCCGACGCAGCAGCCGTGCAGAACCAGCTGAAGACCGCCCTGGATGCGGCGCTGGCAGAGGCGCGCAAGAACGCGCAGCCGGGGCTGCTCGACGTGCACACCGGCAACTTCAGCCTGGTGCCGCGCTATACGCGCGACGGAAAGATCACCGGATGGTCGGGCACCACCGAGCTGGTGTTGGAGGGGAAGGACTTTCCGCGCATCACGCAGACGGCCGGGCGCATCTCCACGCTGACCGTTGGCGGCATCGGCTTTGGCCTGAGCCGCGAGCAGCGCGCCAGGGTCGAGACCGAGGCGCAGACCATTGCGATCGAGAACTTCAAGCAGAAGGCTGCCGAGCTGGCTAAAAACTTCGGCTTCGCCGGGTACACGTTGCGCGAAGTCTCGGTCAACGCCAACCAAGGCGCGCCGATCCGACCGCGCATGATGGCGGCGGAGGCCTCGTCGAAGATGTCGTATGACGCCGCGGTGCCGGTCGAGGCCGGCAAGACCAGCGTGGTCGTCAATGTCTCGGGATCCGTGCAGCTCAAGTAGTTCCGCCACAAACGCGGTTGCTGCGCTCGCTTACTACTGTGCCGTCCAGCCGCCGTCGACCTGCCAGGCTACGCCGCGCACCTGGTCGGCGGCCGGCGAGCACAGGAAGACTGCGAGGCCGCCCAGCTGCTCGACCGTGGTGAACTGCAGCGAAGGCTGCTTCTCGCCAAGCAGGTCGTTCTGGGCCTGTGTGACCGAGATGCCTTCGCGCGCCGAGCGGTCGTCGATCTGCTTCTGGACCAGCGGCGTCAGTACCCAGCCCGGGCAGATCGCGTTGCAGGTGATGCCGGTGGTGGCCGTCTCGAGTGCAACGGCCTTGGTGAGCCCGACGATGCCGTGCTTGGCCGCCACGTAGGCCGACTTCTGCGCCGACGCCACGAGCCCGTGCGCGGAGGCGATGTTGACGATGCGGCCCCAGTTCGCCTCGCGCATCGCCGGCACTGCAAGGCGCGTGGTGTGGAAGGCGCTCGTGAGATTGATGGCGATCACCGCGTCCCAACGTTCAACGGGGAAGTCCTCGACCTTTGCGACGTGCTGAATTCCGGCGTTGTTGACCAGGATGTCGACGCGGCCGAACCTGGCGGCCGCGAACGTCATCATGTCTTCGATGTCGGACGGCCTGCTCATGTCGGCGCCGTGATAGTCGACTTTTACGCCCAGCGATTCGATCTCGGCCTTCGGCTTGTCCGTGTCGCCAAAACCGTTGAGCAAGATGCTGGCGCCCTGTTGCGCCAGCGCTTTCGCGATGCCGAGCCCGATGCCACTTGTGGACCCCGTGACAAGCGCGGTTTTGCCTTTGAGCATGATGGTCAATCTCCGGATGAATTAGGATGCAACGAGCTCATTATCTTCACCGTGCACGCCTGCGTTCCATGATCGAGTCTGCCGTCCATCGCACCGCCTGGGAGGGGGTGCTCGAGTGAAGCGCGAACAACCCGGCTTGTCGATGTCCGGTGCGTCGGTGGTCGACTATCCACTTTCGGCCGCTACTGCGGAGCGCACGCCGGTGCAGGAGAACATGCTCGCGCGGGCCCGCACCTTCGCCGAGCCGCTGATCGCCGACGAGACGCTCGATACTGGCGAAAACACGCTCGCCCATGCCGATGCCGTCGCCGCTATCGTGGCAGCCATGGGTGGGTCCGAGGCGATGCAGGCAGCCAGCTACCTGGTTTATTCCTGCCAGCACCTGAACCGGCCGCAGGAGGTGATCGCCAAGGTCTTCGGCGACAACTTCGCGGCGCTGGCGGTCGAGACCACCAAGCTCGTGCATGTGCAGAAGCAGGCGCGTTCGGTCACGGCCAGCGCGCACCTGGCCGACGGAGCCAGCACGCAAACCGAGAACGTGCGCAAGATGCTGCTCGCGTTCTCGCGCGACCTGCGCGTCGTGATGCTGCGGCTCGCTTCGCGGCTGCAGACCCTGCGCTACGCGGCGGCGAGCAAGCAGCCTGTGCCGGAAGGTGTCGCACGTGAATCGCTGCAGGTGTTCGCCCCGCTGGCGAACCGGCTCGGCATCTGGCAGGTCAAGTGGGAGATCGAAGACCTGTCCTTCCGCTTCCTCGAACCCGAAACCTACAAGCTGATCGCGCGCCTGCTCGACGAAAAGCGCGTGGAGCGCGAAGGCTACGTCGAGCAGCTGCGCGCGCGGCTGGAGCGCGAGCTGGCCGCCGAGGGCGTCAAGGCAGCGGTGCAGGGGCGGCCGAAGAACATCTACAGCATCGTGAAGAAAATGCGCGGCAAGGCGCTCGACTTCGCGCAGGTCTTCGACATCCTGGCGCTGCGCGTCGTGGTGGCCGACGTCAAGGATTGCTATGCGGCGCTGGCGTGGGTGCACTCCAATTTCCAGCCCATTTCCGAGGAATTCGACGACTACATTGCAAGGCCGAAGCCGAACGGCTATCAATCGCTGCACACGGTCGTGCGCGAAGTCGTGAACGGCCAGGCCGGCAAGCCGATCGAGATCCAGATCCGGACCGAGCAGATGCATGACCATGCCGAGCATGGCGTGGCTGCGCACTGGGCCTACAAGGAGGCGGGCCACAAGGGCTACGCTGGCGTTTGGGCGAGCGGCGAGTACGACGCCAAGATCGCCGTGCTGCGACAACTGCTGGCCTGGGAGCGCGACCTGTCTGACGGCTCGCAGGGTCAAGGCCTGTTCGACGACCGCATCTACGTCCTCACGCCCGATGCCGCGATCGTCGAGTTGCCACAGGGCGCGACCGCCGTCGACTTCGCGTACTCGGTACATACCAGCCTGGGACATCGCTGCCGCGGCGCGCGCGTCGACGGGGCGATGGTGCCGCTCAACACACCGCTGCAGAACGGGCAGACGGTGGAGATCATCGCGACGAAGGAGGGCGGTCCTTCGCGCGACTGGCTCAACGCGGAGCTTGGCTATCTGGCGAGCCATCGCGCACGTGCCAAGGTGCGCGCCTGGTTCAACGCGCAGGTCACGCACGAGACGGTGGCGCGCGGGCGCGAGGCGGTCGAGAAGGTGCTGCAGCGAGAGGGCAAGACCGCACTGAAGCTGGACGACCTCGCGTCGCAATTGGGCTTCAAGTCGGCCGATCATCTGTTCGAAGTGGTGGGCAAGGACGAGTTCTCGCTGCGGAACATCGAGATGCTGCTGCGCCCGCCGGAACCCGCTTCGGGGCCCGACGATGGTGTCGTCATCAAGAAGGCCCGCACGGACGGCAGTGGGGGCAAGGGTGGCGTGTTGGTGGTCGGCGTCTCGTCGCTGATGACGCAACTCGCCAAGTGCTGCAAGCCTGCGCCGCCCGATCTGATCCGCGGCTTTGTGACGCGCGGCCACGGCGTCAGCATTCATCGCGCCGACTGCAGCAATTTCCGCACGATGGCCGGGCGCGAGGCCGAGCGCGTCATCGATGTCGAATGGGGAGAGAAGCGCGCTGGCGAGGCATCGGTCTATGCAGTCGACGTGGCGGTGGAGGCTACCGATCGGCAGGGCCTGCTGCGCGACATTTCCGATGTGTTCGCGCGCGAGAAGATGAACGTCATCGGAGTGCAGACGCAGTCGGTCAAGGGGACGGCCTGGATGACCTTCACCGTCGAAATTGCCGATGCGGCGCGGCTCGCACAGGTGCTGAGCGTGGTGGGTGCGGTGACCGGCGTTCGTTCCGCGCGACGTCGCTGAAAGGCACTGTCGCGGGCTGCTATACTTCGGCCTCTCGGACACACTCACAGGCGCGTAGCTCAGCTGGTTAGAGCACCACCTTGACATGGTGGGGGTCGTTGGTTCGAGTCCAATCGCGCCTACCAATTTTTTCCCAAGAAGCACGCAGCAGCCGCCCGAACCAAGCGGTTGCTTCGCGCATTCCGCCGTTCCGCGTGCATCGCCGGCCGGTTCCGGGGCTCCTCCTCCTCTTGGTCTACTGCCTTCGTCGACTGGCGGATACGCTGACAGTTGTGGTAACTTGACCTTCCCCATCACCACACCATTCGACGCAGGGAAACGATGACCATGCCAGGGGCTGAGACCAGTCCGGCGCTCGAGGAGCTTCGTCTCGCTGCACTGTTGCGACAGGCGCCGCTCGAGTTCGCTCGCGTGGTGTACGGGCTCAACGACCGCGCCAACGGCCGCGCCGGCACCATGGCGGCCGAGGACGTTGCCCGAACGGTGCGACAAGGATCGCCGGTCACGCGGGAGCGCGCCGAGCAGCGCGCACGCGGCTACTTGCCGCTGGCGGGCCATGAGCATTGCCCGCGTTGTTGGGTTTTCAACGGCACCAAGAGCCCGCTGCATTTTCGCGAAACCACCCAGGAGAGGCCCGAATCGGCCGTCTGCAAGGCGTGCGGGGCCGAGTACACGACCACTCCGGATTGATGGCGCTGGCTGGTCAGGGTAAACCTTGGCGCGGTGCAGCAAAACCGCTCCCTAGAATGGTTTGTGTGAGAAGACGCGAAACCTCAAGGAGTCCTTAGTGCAGAGCAAGAAGTCCGCCGGCGACAAGCCGACGCAGCGGGTGATCAAGAAGTATCCAAACCGCAGGCTCTACGACACGGAAACCTCCACCTACATCACGCTCGCAGAGGTCAAGCAACTGGTGATGGACAAGTCGCCCTTCGTGGTGCGCGATGCCAAGAGCGGCGACGATCTCTCGCGAAGCATCCTGCTGCAGATCATTCTCGAGGAGGAGGCCGGCGGCGCGCCGATGTTCACCGAGCAGGTGCTGGCCAACATCATCCGTTTCTACGGACAGGCCATGCAGGGCTACATGGGTCCGTACCTCGAGAAGAACATCCAGGCCATGACTGAGGTGCAGGCGCAGTTGGCCGAGAAGGCGCAGGCGCTCACGCCCGAGATGTGGGCGCGCTTCATGACCATGCAGTCGCCCATGCTCCAGGGTTTGATGGGCAACTACGTCGAGCAATCCAAGAATGTGTTCCTGCAGATGCAGGAGCAGATGCAGAAAAATACCGAGCAAGTGCTGGGTGCCTTCGGCATCAAGCGACCCCAGGGCGGCCAGACTGACCATTAGCAGGGACAATAGGGGGTTATGAGCGAAGTAGCCTCCCCTGAACGCATTTCCGCGCCGACCATCCCGAAGGTCGGATTCGTGAGCCTCGGCTGTCCCAAGGCACTCACGGATTCCGAGCTGATCTTGACCCGGCTGAGCGCCGAGGGGTACCAGACCTCCAAGACCTTCGAAGGTGCCGACCTGGTGATCGTCAACACTTGCGGCTTCATCGACGATGCCGTCAAGGAAAGCCTCGACACCATCGGAGAGGCGCTGGCCGAGAACGGCCGCGTGATCGTCACCGGCTGTCTTGGCGCCAAGACGGGTGAGGCTGGTGGCAACCTGGTGCGCCAGATGCATCCGAGCGTGCTGGCCGTCACTGGGCCGCATGCGACCCAGGAAGTCATGGACGCGGTGCATGCGAATCTGCCCAAGCCGCACGACCCGTTCATCGACCTGGTGCCGCAGGCCTTCGGCGTCGCAGGCCTGAAGCTGACGCCGCGGCACTATGCCTATCTGAAAATCAGCGAGGGCTGCAATCATCGCTGCACCTTCTGCATCATTCCATCGATGCGCGGCGACCTGGTGTCGCGGCCCGTGGGCGACGTGTTGAGCGAGGCCAAGGCGCTGTTCGAGGGGGGCGTGAAGGAACTGCTGGTGATCAGCCAGGACACCTCGGCCTACGGAGTCGACCTCAAGTACCGTACCGGCTTCTGGGACGGCAAACCGGTCAAGACGCGCATGCTGGAGCTGGTGCGCACGCTGGGTGAGATCGCCGAGCCTTACGGCGCCTGGGTACGGCTGCACTACGTGTACCCCTATCCGTCCGTCGACGACGTCATCCCGCTGATGGCCAGCGGCCAGGTGCTGCCTTACCTCGACGTGCCGCTGCAGCACAGCCATCCTGCGGTCCTGCGGCGCATGAAGCGACCTGCCAGCGGCGAGAAGAACCTGGAGCGCATCGCGCGCTGGCGCGAACTGTGTCCCGAGCTCGTCATCCGCAGCACTTTCATCGCGGGCTTCCCCGGAGAGACGGAAGAGGAGTTCGAGCATCTGCTCGACTTCATCCGCGAGGCCGGGATCGATCGCGCGGGCTGCTTCGCCTACAGCCCGGTCCAGGGCGCAGCCGCCAACGATATCCCCGGCATGCTGTCCGAGGCGGAGCGTGAGGCGCGCCGCGCGCGCTTCATGGAAGTGGCTGAGGCGGTGTCGACCGCCAAGCTGCGCAGGCGCATCGGTGCCACGATGCAGGTGCTGGTCGATTCAGCGCCGGGGCTGGGCCGCAAGGGCGGCGTTGGGCGGACCTATGCCGATGCGCCCGAGATCGACGGCACGGTGCGGCTGTTGCCGCCCGAGAAGATCAGCAAGACCCTGAAGGTCGGTGATTTCACGCGCGCTCGCATCGTCGGCGCCGAGGGACACGATCTGATCGCGTTGCCCATCTGATGCGGCTTTCGACGGGCATGAAAAAAGCCACCGGAGGCCGGTGGCTTGAATCGGAGATGACCCAGAGGGATTATCTAAACTTGGTGCCCAGAAGAGGACTCGAACCTCCACGATGTTACTCGCTAGTACCTGAAACTAGTGCGTCTACCAATTCCGCCATCTGGGCCCACTTGCTGCATGGAACAAGTCCTTGCAACAGGTTTTGAATTTCAGGAAAGAAAGAGAGTATATATCAAAAATTTGAGTCACTCCGGCGGTCTGCTGGACGAAGTCGAAGGAACGGTGCAGGGTCATCGCGATGGGCACGGCTTTGTGCAGCGCGACGATGGCGAAGCCGACATCTATCTGCCTCCCAACGAAATGCGCGCGGTGCTGCACAAGGACCGCGTCAAGGCGCGCGTGGTGCGCCAGGATCGCCGCGGCAGGCCCGAGGGCCGCGTGGTCGAGATCATCGAGCGACCCGAGCAGCCGATCATCGGCCGGCTCCTGCACGAAGGCGGCATCTGGCTGGTCGCGCCGGAGGACAAGCGCTACGGCCAGGACGTGATGATCCCCAAGGCAGCGATCGGTACCGCCAAGGTGGGCCAGGTCGTTGTCGTGCAGTTGACCGAGCCGCCTGCGCTGTTCGGCCAGCCCGTGGGCCGCGTGAAGGAGGTGCTCGGCGAAATCGACGATCCGGGCATGGAGATCGAGATCGCCGTGCGCAAGTATGGCGTGCCGCACGATTTCTCCGAGGCCTGTCTGGCCGAGGCCAAGGCGCTGCCCGACAAGGTGCGTGCCGTCGACAAGAAGGGCCGCGTCGACCTGACCGATGTTCCGCTTGTCACCATCGACGGCGAGGATGCCCGAGACTTCGATGATGCGGTGTACTGCGAGGCTGCCAAGGTGGGTCGCGGCAAGGGCTGGCGCCTGCTGGTCGCGATCGCCGACGTCAGCGCCTATGTGCAGACCGGCTCGCCGATCGATATCGACGCCTATGACCGCGCGACCAGCGTCTACTTTCCGCGCCGCGTGATCCCCATGCTGCCGGAGAAACTGTCCAACGGCCTGTGCTCGCTCAACCCCGAGGTCGAGCGCTTGTGCATGGTGTGCGACATGCTGGTGACCGCCGAAGGCGAGATCTACGCGTACCAGTTCTACCCGGCCGTGATGTGGAGCCATGCGCGCTTCACCTACACCGAGGTCGCCGCGATCCTCGGCAATACCCGCGGCCCCGAGGCGGCCAAGCGCAAGGAGCGGGTAAAGGACCTGCTCAACCTGCACGACGCGTACCGCGCGCTGCTCGCCCAGCGCAGCAAGCGTGGCGCGGTCGACTTCGAGACCACCGAGACGCAGATCATCTGCGACGAGGCCGGCCGCATCGAGAAGATCGTGCCGCGCACGCGCAACGAGGCGCACCGCCTGATCGAGGAGGCGATGCTCGCGGCCAACGTCTGCAGCGCCGACTTCATCGCAGAGGGCAAGCATCCGGGCCTGTACCGCGTGCACGAGGGCCCGACGCCCGAGAAAAAGGAGATCCTGCGCGGCTATCTCAAGGCCATGGGCGTGGGTCTGTCGATCACCGACGACCCCAAGCCCGGCGAGTTCCAGGCCATCGCCGAGGCGACGAAGGAGCGGCCCGACGCGCAGCAGATCCACACCATGCTGCTGCGCTCGATGCAGCAGGCGATCTACACGCCGATCAACAGCGGCCACTTCGGCTTGGCGTATGAGGCCTACACGCATTTCACCAGCCCGATCCGGCGCTACCCCGACCTGCTGGTGCATCGAGTGATCAAGGCGATCCTGGGCAAGACCAAGTACCAGCTGCCCATGTTGCCGACGCCGGGCGAGGCGCATGCCAAGCTCGCCAAGCGGCTGGCGTCGCGGGTCAAGGCGCCGACCGCCAAGCCGCAGAAGGCCACGGTTGCGCCGAGCAAGGAGGTGCTGGCCTGGCAGGCGGCGGGCCTGCACTGCAGCGCCAATGAACGGCGCGCAGACGAAGCCAGCCGCGACGTGGAAGCCTGGCTCAAGTGCAAATACATGCGCGAGCATCTGGGCGAGGAGTACGGCGGCGTGGTCACTGCGGCCACGACCTTCGGCATCTTCGTCACGCTCGACGCGATGTACGTGGAGGGCCTGGTGCACATCACTGAGCTCGGCGGCGAATACTTCAAGTTCGACGAACAGCGGCAGGAACTTCGCGGGGAGCGCACCGGCATCCGCTATGCCATCGGCACCCGCGTGCGCGTGCAGGTGAGCCGCGTCGACCTGGACGGACGAAAGATCGACTTCCGCCTGGTGCGTGAGGGCGAGGAGCTGAGCTCGCGCGCCTTGAAGGACAAGGGCCTTTCGACAGGGGGCGTGCCCGCCAAGGCGTCGACCAAGCGCAGTGCGCGCAAGAAGCCGGAGACTTCTGCCGCCGCCGAGCGCAGCGATCGCAGCGAGCGCAGCGATCGCAGCAGCGATCACGCTGCCAGTGCGGCGCCGCAGTCGGCCATGCAGGCTTTTCGTACGGCCGTCAAGAAGGCCGCCAGCAAGATGAAAGGGCGCAAGCCGCGCCGTTGAAGGAGAAGCAAAGATGGGTGCAGAGAAGAGGGGCCGCATCGCGGTCGTCACAGGCGCCGGCACGGGCATCGGCCGTTCCGCCGCCCTGGCCCTGCTGGGCGATGGATGGAGCGTGGCGCTGGCGGGCCGCCGGCTGGAGCCACTGGAGCAGGTGGCCGACGAATCGGGAGCCGGTGCACGCGCCTTTGCGGTGCCGACGGACGTGGCCAATCCCGAGTCGGTACAGGCCTTGTTCGCCGCCGCTGTGGAACGCTTCGGCCGGGTCGATCTGCTGTTCAACAACGCCGGTGTCGGCAATCCGCCGGGCCCATTCGAGGAGTGGACGCCGGAGCAGTGGCGCGGTGTGGTCGACATCAACCTGAACGGGATGTTCTATTGCATCCAGCAGGCTTTCCGGACCATGCAGGCGCAGACACCGCGCGGCGGCCGCATCATCAACAACGGTTCGATCTCCGCGACTGCGCCGCGGCCCAACTCCATGGCCTATACGGCGACCAAGCATGCGGTGGAAGGGCTGACAAAGACGGCTTCGCTCGATGGCCGCAAGCATGACATCGCAGTGGGCCAGATCGATGTTGGCAACGCGATGACCGAACTGGCCGCGCGGATGACCAAAGGCGTACCGCAAGCCAATGGCGAGATCGCGATCGAGCCGGTGATGGACGTTTCCATCGTCGGCCAGTCGGTGCTGTACATGGCGAACCTGCCACTTGAAGCCAACGTGTTGTTCCACACAGTGATGGCGACGAAGATGCCCTTCGTCGGACGGGGCTAGGATCTACTTCAGCCGCGTGCGAGCGAGCCGGCGGTGAGCGGCACGCCGTGTGGCCACCGGTCGGCAAGATCGCCGTGGCGCCAGACGGCCTCGCAGCTGGCCGCCATCGGGGAGCGGCCGGCTGCCAGTGCGGCACCGATCATGCCCGCCAGTACGTCGCCGGTACCTGCGGTTGCAAGTCGTGGGTTGCCGATCGGGTTGATCGCCGGCACTTCGCCCGCCGCAGCCACGATGGTCCCGGAGCCCTTGAGGACGACCGTCGCTCCGAACCGCTCAGCCAATTGCTGAGCAGCGTGCAGCCGGTCGGCTTGCACCTCGGCCGTGCCCGTGGCCAGGAGGCGCGCGGCCTCGAGCGGATGGGGCGTGAGGACTGTCGGGCGGCCCGAGCGGGCGCGTGCGACAAGCAGCGTTTGGAACGCGCCGTCGGCGGCGATGGCATTGAGCGCGTCGGCATCGAGCACCAGCGCGCGCGCTTCCTGCAGTACCCGCGGCAGCGGACCACGCACGGCCATGCCGCCGCCACAGCCGCAGACCACGGTCAGGGCGAACAGGTCCAACGCGTCGGGCGCCCTGAACATCAGCTCGGGCTGCGCTGTGTCGAGTGGCGCGAGTGCGGGATCGAGCGGCCCGACGTAGACGCGGCCTGCCCCTGCATGCAGCGCCGCCGTGGCCGCCAGCAGGACTGCGCCGGCCATGCCGGGGGCGCCGCCGATCACCGCGACATCGCCGTAGCTTCCCTTGTGGGACGTATGCGGCCGCGGCATGGCGAACGGCGCGCCCGGGAGCCGGGCTGCGGGTCGTTCCGCGCTTGGCATTGAGCCCAGATCGTCGAACCACAGTTCGCCACCTGCGTCTCGCCCTTGCGCCGTGAAGAGGCCGGGCTTCAGGGTCAGGAGGCTGAGGCACAGGCGGCGGACCGGGGCAGCCGGGGCGGTTGCAGGAGCGAGGAAGTCGAGCGCCAGCACACCTGTATCGGCATTCAGGCCCGAAGGCGTGTCCACGCTGAGCACGGGCGCGGGACCGGCGTGCATGCGCCGCAGCCAGTCGGCCATCGGCCCTTCGGGCGCCCGGGCGGCCCCGAGGCCGAGCAGTGCATCGACGACAAGATCGGCATGGGCCGGTGGCACGTCCTCGAAGCGCACGCCGGCATCGCGCGCACGTTGCAGCGAGGCGGCCGCGTCGGGCGGCAGGTGGTCGTTGCCGATGTGCGTGACCACGGGTGCAAAGCCCCGGTACTGCAATTGCGCGGCAGCCTCGAGACCATCACCTCCGTTGTTCCCGGGACCGCAGGCGATCCAGATCGTGCGCGCGTGCGGCGCGGTCGCCATCGCGAGCCGCGCCACCGCCAGTCCGGCGCGCTGCATCAGCGTATGCGGCGGCAGGGCGGCCGCGGCAGCGTGTTCGATCCGGCGCGAGGCCGCGATGTCGAACAGTGGGGCGGATGTGCCTGCGTTGATGCGTTGCATGGTACGACGCTCCGATCCGGTTGGCCTTTAGTGTTTCAGCAAACGCTCGATGCCCAGCCCCTCGAGATCGATGCCCGGGTCGCGGCCCCCCATGCTGTCTGCCAGGACCCGCGCGCTGCCGCAGGACAGCGCCCAGCCGCTGGAGCCGTGCCCCAGGTTGAGCCAGACGCCCGGAACGCCGCTTGGCCCGATGATGGGCGGGCCGTCGGGAAGCATCGGTCGCGCGCCCTTCCATTGCTGGACGCTGGCCTGCAGGGTGACGGCGCCTGGAAACCAGTCCTGAAGCACCTTGTAGAGCGTTCTCAGCGCGTCGGGATGAAGGCTGTTCAGCGAGCCGCCGAGTTCGGCGCTGCCTGCAACGCGCACTCGCATCCCAAGCCGCGAGATGGCCACCTTGTAGCGTTCGTCCATCACGGCGCTGCGCGGGGCGTTGAGGGGCTCGCGGATATTGGCGCTGATCGAATGGCCGTAGATCGGAGCGACCGGGATGCGCAGGCCCAGCGGCCGCAGCAACTCGGCCGAGGCCACCCCGGCGCACATCACTACGGCGTCGAAGCGATGGCCCTCGGAGCCGCTGGCCAGCCGCAGTTCGGTTGGCGCGGCTCGGCTGAGCGGCGCGAGATCGCAGTTGAAATGGAACTGGGCGCCCAGCGCCTCGGCCTCCCACTTGAGCAACAGGGCGAACTGGCGGCAGTTGGCCACTTCGTCGTCCGGCAGATGAATGGCCCCCGCCAGCTCGGTCTCGGTGCTCAGCGCTGGCTCGATCCGGCGTGCCTCGTCGGCGTCCACCTCGCGGAAGCTGCTGCCCGCCTGCCGCAGCACCTCAAGGCCGGGCTGCACCAGCTTCTTCTCGCGCTTGGACCGCAGCAGCACCAGGTAGCCATCGCTGCGTTCGTAACTGAGCTCGCGCGCTTCGGTGATCTCGTGCAGCCGGGTGCGGCTGTAGAAGGCGAGGCGCTGCATGCGTGCGCGGTTGGCCAGGTAGCTCTCGAGCTGGCAGGCGCGCTGCCAGCGCGCCATCCAGGCCAGGTCGCGCCCGGTGAGTGGCCAGCGTAGCTTGACCGCACCATGCGCCGAGAGCAGCGAGCGCAGCACCTTGACGCGCATCCCCGGGGCGGCCCACGGCGTGACGTAGCCCGGCGCCACGACGCCGGCATTGGCGAAACTGGATTCCTCGGCGGCGGCGCTGCGGCGCTCGAAAACCATGACCTCATGTCCGTCCGAGGCCAACTCCCAGGCTGTGGTGACGCCGATGATGCCGGCGCCCACGATTGCGATCTTCATTCGGTTCTTTTTGGGGTGGGATAGGAGACAGCGCCGGCGCCCGCGGCCCTACTGGGTCGCTTGCAATTCGCGTTCCACCTGCAGCGCGACTGCCAGTACCGCATCGTCATGCAGTGCGGCATGCCAGAGCATGAGGCCAACGGGCAGCTCGCCGTCGGCATGGCAGGGCAGCGAGAGAGCGCAACCGTCAAGCATGTTGACCACCGACGGATTGCGAAGCAGCAGCGTGTTGATGCGAAAGAAGGCCTCGTCGCGCTCGGACCCCGGCGCCACCTCCGCCAACGGCGGTGCCACGAGCGGCACGGTGGGTGACAACAGCGCGTCGTAAGGCGCGAGCGCTGCTTCCATGCGGGTGATCCAGTCACGGCGCGCATGGATGAGCTCGATGTATTCGTGCGCCCTCATCGTCGCGCCCTTGAGGATGCGCTGGGCCACCCGCGGATCGTAGCCGGCGCCGCTGCGCTCCAGCAAGAGGCGATGCCAGGCATAGGCCTCGGCGGCGGAGAACCCGCCCGTGGCATTGATCGACCGAAGGTCGGCCAGTTCGGGCAGGGCAATTTCCTCGATGCGGGCGCCGGCGGCGCGCAAGGTGCGCATCGTACGCTCGAAGGCATGGGCCACGGCGGAATCGATCTCGTCGAAGAACAGGTCCTTGACCACCGCCAGCCTGTAGGCAGAAAGCTGCGCCGTGCCGGCGGTTGCTCGGCGGGCAGCCAGGATCTCGTGAGCGATGACGGCGTCGCGCACGGAGCGCGTCATGGCGCAGACCGTGTCCAGCGTGGTCGACAGCGGCAGGGCGCCGTCGGTAGGCACCAGCCGCGCGGTGCTCTTGAAACCCACGATCCCATTGAGCGCAGCCGGGATGCGGATCGAGCCGCCGGTGTCGGAACCCAGCCCGATGAAAGCCGCCCCGCTGGCGACCGAGATCGCAGCGCCCGAAGAGGAGCCGCCCGGAATGCGCTGCGTTGCCGCATCGCACCCATTCACGGGGGTGCCGTGGTGCGGATTGACGCCCACGCCCGAGAAGGCGAACTCGGTCATGTTGGTGCGGCCGATCAGGGCGCCGCCGGCAGCGCGCAGGCGGGCCACGGCCGGTGCGTCGGCCCGGGCCGGCGGCGCATGGGAAAGCACCGCCGAGCCGGCTGGCGTTGGCTGGCCGGCGAGGTCGAACAGGTCCTTGGCCGAAAACGCCAGCCCTGCCAGGCGTTGCGAGGGCCGCGCCGCCGCGGCTGCCTGGCGCGCTTCGTCGAACAGGGTCCGGGTGAAGACATGCGCGCAGGCCGGGGAAGTGGCGGCGGCAATGGAGTGCTCCACCTCGGTGCGTGCGTCGGAGGCGCCGGCCAGCAGGGAAAGGCGGGTGGCGTGCAGGTCAGGGCGCATGATGTGGAGGGCCGCGGGAGAAGGAGAGAAGAGTGGTGGGTGCTATACTCGGCGGGTTTCGCTCTGGGTCTTTTCCAGGGCAAAACATATCCGCAAACCAGCCCATTCAAGGTGTTGCGGTCCTCGTGAGAGGTCGCAAAACGGGCTGGATTTTAGACCCAACCTTTGGAGATATTCCTATGTCGACGACCATGCGCGAAATGCTCGAAGCCGGTGTCCACTTCGGCCACCAGACGCGCTTCTGGAACCCCAAGATGGCCCCGTTCATCTTCGGCCATCGCAACAAGATCCACATCATCAACCTGGAAAAAACGCTTCCGATGTTCCAGGAAGCGATGAAGTACGCCAAGCAGCTCACCGCCAACCGCGGCACCATCCTGATGGTCGGTACCAAGCGCCAGGCCCGCGAGATCGTGGCGACCGAGGCGCGTCGCGCCGGCGTCCCGTTCGTCGACACCCGCTGGCTCGGCGGCATGCTGACCAACTTCAAGACGGTCAAGACCTCCATCAAGCGCCTGAAGGACATGAAGGCCCAGCAGGAAGCCGGCCTCGACAGTCTCAGCAAGAAAGAGCAGCTGACCTTCAATCGCGAAATCGAGAAGCTCGAGAAGGACATCGGCGGCATCCAGGACATGAACGCGTTGCCCGACGCCATCTTCGTGATCGACGTGGGCTTCCACAAGATCGCCGTGGCCGAAGCCAAGAAGCTGGGCATCCCGCTGATCGGCGTCGTGGACTCCAACCACTCGCCCGAGGGCATCGACTATGTGATCCCGGGCAACGACGACTCGTCGAAGGCTGTCACCTTGTACGCTCGCGGCATCGCCGATGCGATCATCGAGGGCCGTTCCAACGCCGCCAGCGATGTGGTCAAGGCCGTCGCCGAAGGCAATTCAGATGAATTCGTCGAGGTCGAAGAGGGCGCTTCGGCCTGATACGCGCTCGCAAGCGCCTGAAGAAGGGGCTTCGATGCCCCTTTTTTTTAACTTGATTTTCGCGGCGCCCGATGCGGGTCGCCGCAGCTGCTAAACCGAACGGAGAAACAAGATGGCAACAATCACCGCAAGCATGGTCGGCGAACTGCGCGCAAAGACCGACGCACCGATGATGGAATGCAAGAAGGCCCTGACCGAGGCCGATGGCAACATGGAAAAGGCCGAAGAGCTCCTGCGCATCAAACTGGGGAACAAGGCCGGCAAGGCTTCGAGCCGCATCACCGCCGAGGGCGTCGTCGCAGCCTATGTCGAAGGCGGCGTGGGCGCCATGGTCGAGATCAACTGCGAGACCGACTTCGTCTCGAAGAACGACAGCTTTCTCGCGCTGGTCAACGCCGCGGCGATGCTGGTCGCCAAGCACAACCCTGCCGACCTGGCCGCGCTCGCCGCACTGCCCTACGAGCAGGACAGCTTCGGCCCGACGTTGGAAGACGTGCGCAAGGGGCTGATCGGCAAGATCGGCGAGAACATGAGCTTCCGCCGGTTCAAGCGCTTCGCGGGCAACGGCAAGCTCGCCTCCTACCTGCATGGCACGCGCATTGGGGTGATGGTCGAGTTCGAGGGCGACGACACCGCAGCCAAGGACGTGGCGATGCACGTCGCCGCCATGAAGCCGGTCTCGATCGCGAGCTCCGACGTGCCGGCCGAGTTGATCGAGAAGGAACGTGCCGTGGCCGCCGGCAAGGCAGAGGAAGACCGCAAGGCGGCCGAGGCGGCCGGCAAGCAGCCGCAGCCGGCCGACATCGTCGCCAAGCGCATCGAAGGCGGCGTGCAGAAGTACCTCAAGGAGGTTTCGCTGCACAACCAGCCCTTCGTGAAGAACGACAAGCAGACGGTGGAGCAGATGCTCAAGGCCGCCAACACCTCGATCAAGAGCTTCACGCTCTATGTTGTCGGCGAGGGCATCGAGAAGAAGGTCGACGACTTTGCCGCCGAAGTGGCGGCCCAGGTCGCAGCCGCGAAGGCGGCGGCTGGCTGAGTGGCGCCATCGGGCGGCGCGCGCAGCGCGCTGCCGCTTCTTCACACGCACGTTTTACACTCGTCTCGCCCACCTCAAAAGGAAATCTTCATGCTCGAATCCCGCCCGGCCCACAAGCGAATCTTGTTGAAGCTGTCGGGCGAGGCCTTGATGGGTGACGATGCATTCGGCATCAACCGCGCGACCATCGTCCGCATGGTCGCAGAGGTGGCGGAGGTGGTGAATATGGGCGTGGAAGTCGCCGTCGTGATCGGCGGCGGAAACATCTTCCGCGGCGTGGCCGGTGGCTCAGTGGGCATGGACCGAGCGACTGCCGACTACATGGGCATGCTGGCCACCGTGATGAACGCGCTAGCTCTGGCCGACGCCATGAACAAGCAGGGGCTCATCGCGCGAGTGATGTCGGCCATTGCCATCGAGCAGGTGGTTGAGCCGTACGTGCGCCCCAAGGCCCTGCAGTACCTCGAAGAGGGCAAGGTCGTGATCTTCGCAGCCGGCACCGGGAACCCCTTCTTCACGACCGATACCGCCGCCGCGCTGCGCGGTGCCGAGATCGGCGCGGAGCTGGTGCTCAAGGCCACCAAGGTGGACGGCGTCTATACGGCGGACCCGAAGAAAGACCTGAGCGCAACGCGCTATTCGCGCCTGAGCTTCGACGAGGCCATTGCACAGAATCTCGGCATCATGGACGCCACGGCCTTTGCGCTGTGCCGCGACCAGAACCTGCCGATCAAGGTGTTCTCGATCTTCAAGAACGGTGCGCTCAAGCGCGTCGTCATGGGCGAGGACGAAGGCACGCTGGTGCATGCCTGAGGAGTAACAGAAGATGACCATTGCCGACATTCGCAGCGCGACCGACGCAAAGATGAACCAGTCGATCGCCGCATTCCAGAACAACCTCACGAAGATCCGCACGGGGCGCGCCAACCCCGCCCTGCTGGATTCGCTCCACGTGGAGTACTACGGCTCCTCTGTGCCGCTGTCGCAGGTGGCAAACGTGTCGCTGATCGACTCCCGCACCATCAGCGTCCAGCCCTGGGAAAAGGGCATGGGCGCCAAGATCGAGAAGGCCATCCGCGAGAGCGACCTCGGACTGAACCCGGCGTCGATGGGCGACCTGATCCGCGTACCGATGCCCCCGATGAGCGAGGAACGCCGCAAGGAGATGACCAAGCTGGTTAGAACCGAAGGCGAGAACGCCAAGATCGCCACGCGCAACCTGCGCCGTGATGCCAACGATGCGATCAAGAAACTCGTCAAGGAGAAGCTGGCGTCAGAAGACGACCAGAAGCGCGCCGAGGCCGAGATCCAGAAGGTAACCGACCGCCACATCGCGGAGATCGACCGCCTGGTGGCCGCCAAAGAGGCCGAGATCATGGCCGTCTGAGATGAGCAATCCAACCGTCGTCGTGCCCCATCACATCGCCATCGTCATGGATGGGAATGGCCGCTGGGCCACGCGTCGTTTCCTGCCGCGCGTCGCCGGCCACAAGCAGGGCGTCGAGTCGCTACGCCGCTGCGTCAAGGCCTGCGCCGACCGCGGTGTCGCGGTATTGACTGTATTCGCCTTCTCCTCCGAGAACTGGAACCGCCCGGTGGAGGAGGTGTCGGGGCTGATGGACTTGATGGTCATCGCGCTTGGCCGGGAGGTCCCGAAGCTGAGCCAGGACGGCGTTCGCCTCCATTTCGTCGGCGAGCGCGGTGGTCTGTCCGAAAAGATCGCGGCCGGGCTGCTGCACGCGGAGGCCGCCACCGCCCACAACACGCGGCTGATCCTCAACGTATGTTTCAACTATGGCGGACGCTGGGACATCGCCCGCGCCGCAGCCCTGATCGTCGCGCGAGGCGAACCGCTGACCGAGGCCAACCTCGACTCAGCGATGGCGCTGTCGCACGTTGCCGATCCCGACCTCTTCATCCGTACCGGCGGTGAGCAGCGGCTGTCGAATTTTCTGCTTTGGCAGAGTGCCTACGCCGAGCTCTTCTTCAGCGATCGCCTCTGGCCCGAGTTCGACGAGGCTGCGCTGGACGAGGCCATCGAAGCGTTCCGGCGCCGCGAGCGCCGCTTCGGTCAGACCTCTGCGCAGCTGGCAGGCGACATGCGGCGCGACCCGCAGGCCGCCTGAGCGCGATGCTCAAGCAACGCATCATCACTGCGGTCGTTCTGCTGGCGATATTGCTGCCGGCGCTGTTCTATCCCTCTCACGTGCCTTTCGCCTGCGTGATGCTGGTGCTGGTCGCCGCCGGCGCCTGGGAATGGGGACAGCTCAACGGCCACGGTCCGCGCATGTCGCTGTTCTTCGGTGCGGAAATCTTCGCACTGTGTGCGCTGTCCTGGTGGCTGGGACTGCTCGACCGATCGCTGCTACCTGTGTGGATCCTTGCGAGTGCGGCTTGGGTTCTGGGCGGAGCCGCCTTGTTGCGCGTCGCAGTACCGGGCTGGCCGCGGGTGCCCCGGGCCATGCGCCTCGTGGGCGGTCTGCTGATGCTGTGGGTGGCCTGGATGGCCGCAGTCCAGGCCCGCATGGTCGGCATCAACTTTCTTCTCTCGATCCTCGTGCTGGTTTGGGTGGCTGACGTCTTCGCCTACTTCTCAGGCCGGACCTTCGGGCTGCGCTTCACCCGAGGAAAGCTGGCGCCGACCATCAGCCCCGGCAAGAGCTGGGAGGGCGTGTGGGGCGGCATGCTCGGGGTGATCGTGCTGGCCTTGGGCTGGGTCTGGGCCGACGCGGCCGTGCGACCTGCGGTGGTCAGCCTCTATACACGGCTCGCGGAGCGCGGCTGGTGGCTGCTCTTGATCGGCGTGATCTTCCTCGCCGCGATGAGCGTGGTGGGCGACCTGGTCGAATCACTGATCAAGCGCAGCGCCGGCGCCAAGGACAGCAGCGCGCTGCTGCCAGGCCATGGTGGCGTGCTCGACCGGGTCGATGCGCTGCTGCCGACACTCCCCATTGCCATGATGCTGGCTTTTCTGTGAACGGCATGAAACGACAACGCATCACCGTCCTCGGTTCAACGGGCTCGGTCGGTGCGAGCACGCTCGACGTCATCGGCCGGCATCCCGAGCGCTTCGAGGTGTTCGCCCTGTCGGCGTCCACCAAGGTCGACGAGATGCTGGCCCAGTGCCAACGCTTCGCGCCGAAGTTCGCCGTCATGGCGAGCGACCTGCATGCCCGGCTGTTGGTCGACAAGCTCCGGCACAACGGAGTGCGCACAGAGGTGCTGCAGGGTGCGGGCGCGATCGAGTCCATTGCCTCTCACGAGGACTGCGATGCGGTGATGGCGGCCATCGTGGGCGCCGCCGGCCTCGGCCCCTGCCTGGCCGCCGCCCGGGCCGGCAAGCGATTGTTGCTGGCGAACAAAGAGGCCCTGGTGGTCGGCGGCGAGCTCTTCATGCGCACGGTGCGCGAGGGTGGCGCGACGCTGCTGCCGATCGACAGCGAGCATTCGGCCATTTTCCAGTCTCTGCCGGAGGACCCGACCACGTGGCCGCGCCGCATCGACAAGATCATCCTGACCGCCTCCGGCGGGCCGTTCCGGACGCGATCGCCGGAGACGCTGGCGACGGTCACGCCTGAGCAGGCCTGCGCGCATCCGAACTGGGTCATGGGGCGCAAGATCTCGGTGGATTCGGCCACCATGATGAACAAGGCGCTCGAGGTGATCGAAGCGCGCCATTTATTCGGCGTCGCACCGGAGCAGATCGAGGTGGTGATTCATCCGCAAAGCGTGGTGCACTCGATGGTGCAATTCACGGATGCCTCGGTGATTGCGCAGCTCGGTACCCCCGACATGCGCGTGCCCATCGCGGTTGGACTGGCCTGGCCCGAGCGCATAGAGAGCGGCGCGGCCCAGCTCGACTTCAGGCAACTGGCAGCGCTGACCTTCGATGCACCCGATGCGCAGCTTTTCCCCGGGCTCGCGCTGGCATGGCACGCGCTGCGCGCGGCACCGGGCACGACAGCTGTGCTCAATGCAGCCAATGAGGTCGCGGTCGATGCCTTTCTGCAGCATCGCCTGCGCTTCGACCGCATCCATGCAGTGAACATGGAAACTTTGGAGGCGGTGCTGCCCTCCAACCCGGCATCGCTGGCCGACCTGCTGGCACTGGACGCCAGTGCGCGGGCGGCGGCTGATGCGGCGGCGCTGCGCTTCGCGGCCTGACCGACTCCCACAACCAGGGGACACCATGCTCACCGTCGTCGCCTTCATCGTCGCCCTGGCTCTGTTGATCGCCGTCCACGAGTACGGCCATTACCGCGTTGCGGTGGCCTGCGGCGTCAAGGTGTTGCGCTTCTCCATCGGCTTCGGCCATACGCTCTTCAGCTGGAAGCCCAGGCGGCAGCATCCTGGTCAGGACACGGAGTTCGTGATTGCGGCTTTCCCTCTAGGCGGCTACGTGAAGATGCTTGACGAGCGCGAGGGGCCTGTGATGGCTGAGGAGCGCCACCGAGCCTTCAACACCCAGCCGCTGCGATCGCGTGCAGCCATCGTGGCCGCGGGGCCGATCGCCAACCTGCTGTTAGCCGTGGTGCTCTACACGGCGGTCAACTGGATCGGCGTCGAGGAGCCCGTCGCGAGGCTCGCGCGTCCTGTGGCTGCCTCGCTGGCGGACCAGGCAGGCCTGCGCGGGGGCGAGCATGTCGTTCGCGCTGGCTTCGATGGCGAGCTCGAGTCGGTGCAGTCTTTCGAAGACCTGCGCTGGCGCATCACGCGCGGCGCGCTCGACGGCCGCGACCTCATGCTCGAGATTGCGGGGGAGGGCGGACGGCCCGCTCGCGAGATCGTGCTGCCGCTCAGCCGCGTCGGCGCCAGGGACGCGGATGCGCAGATGTTCCGCAGGATCGGCGTTGTCGCGCCGCTGACCCGTCCCGAGATCGGCGAACTGATGGCGGGCGGTGCGGCCGAGCGCTCCGGTCTGCGCAGCGGAGACTTGGTGAACGCGGTGGGGCCCACTGCCATCGTCGACGGCCAGCAATTGCGGGAGGTGATCCGCGGCTCGGTCGATGCCGGCCAGCCGCGCACCCAGGTCTGGCAAGTCGAGCGCGGCGGCCGATCGGTGCGTATCGAGGTCACGCCCGAGGTGCGCGACGAGGGCGGAAACAAGGTCGGTCGTGTCGGTGCCTACGTGGGGTCGCCACCGGAGATGGTGACGGTGCGGCAGGGCGTGATCGACGGCGTCTGGCGCGGCGTGGTGCGCACCTGGGAGGTGTCGGCGCTCACCGTGCGCATGATGGGCAAGATGTTGATCGGCGAGGCTTCGATCAAGAACCTGAGCGGCCCGTTGACCATCGCGGACTATGCAGGCAAGTCCGCCAGCCTGGGACTGACGCAGTACCTGGTGTTTCTCGCCCTCATCAGCGTGAGTCTCGGCGTGCTGAACCTCATGCCGCTCCCGGTCCTCGATGGAGGGCACCTGATGTATTATCTTTGGGAGGGCCTGACCGGCAGGAGCGTCTCCGATGCTTGGATGGAACGGCTCCAGCGCGGCGGTGTCGCGCTGCTGCTGGTCATGATGTCGATTGCCATCTTCAACGATGTGACTCGACTCTTTGGTTAACTATCTGTCGGCCCCTCGCGCGCCGGCTCAAATCACAGATGAATAACAAATTCAGTCGCTTTCGCCTGCGCAGCGTTTCCATGCTGGTTGTCAGCGCGCTCTCGGCTACTGCCGCCTGGGCGATCGACCCCTTCACGGTGCGCGACATCCGGGTCGAAGGCCTCCAGCGCGTTGAGCCTGGCACCATCTTCGCCTCGCTGCCGCTCCGAGTCGGCGACACATACAGCGACGAGCGGGGCTCGGCCGCCATCCGCGCGCTGTTCGACCTGGGTCTCTTCAAGGACGTGCGCATCGACGTCAGCGGCAACGTCCTCGTCGTCATCGTCGAGGAGCGTCCAACCATTGCCGAGGTCGACTTCGTCGGCACCAAGGAGTTCGACAAGGCCGCCTTGCAAAAGGCGCTGCGCGACGTCGGTCTGGCCGACGGCCGTCCCTACGACAAGGCGTTGGCCGACCGGGCTGAGCAGGAGCTCAAGCGCCAGTACATCAGCCGCAGCCTCTACAACGCCCAGGTCGTGACGACCGTAACTCCGATCGAGCGCAATCGCGTCAATCTCACCTTCACAGTCACCGAAGGTGAGCCCGCGCGCATCCGCGAGGTTCATATCGTGGGCAACAAGGACTTCAGCGAGGGCACCCTGCTCGATCTATTCGATCAGGACGCAGGCGGCTGGATGAGCTGGTACACCAAGAGCAACCAGTACTCCCGCGCCAAGCTCAATGCCGACCTGGAGACCCTGCGCTCCTACTACATCACCCGTGGCTACCTTGAGTTCCGCATCGACTCGACCCAGGTGGCCATCTCCCCGGACCGCCAGGACCTGAGCATCACCGTCAACATCACGGAGGGTGAGAAGTTCGCGGTGGCCGGCGTCAAGCTCGAGGGCAACTACCTGGGACGCGACGACGAGTTCAAGTCCCTGATCACCATCCGGCCGGGCGAGCCTTACAACGGCGAGCAGGTCAGCGAGACCACCAAGGCGTTCACCGACTACTTCGGCACCTTCGGCTACGCGTTCGCGCGGGTGCAGGCGGAGCCGGAGATCGACCGCACGAACAACCGGGTGAGCCTGACCCTGAAGGCGGAGCCCTCGCGGCGGGTCTATGTGCGGCGGGTGGCTATCGGCGGCAACAACAAGACGCGCGACGAGGTGGTCCGGCGGGAGTTCCGCCAGTACGAGGCCTCCTGGTACGACGGCGACAAGATCAAGCTGTCGCGCGACCGAGTGGACCGCCTGGGCTTCTTCACCGATGTGAACGTGGAGACGCAGGAGGTTCCGGGCTCGCCGGACCAGGTGGATCTGGCGATCAACGTCACGGAGAAGCCCACTGGAACGCTGCAATTGGGCGCGGGCTTCTCGAGTGCCGAGAAGGTGTCCTTCACCTTCGGCATCGCGCAGGAGAACGTCTTCGGCTCGGGCAACTACCTGGGCCTGCAGGTCAATACCAGCAAGTACGCCCGCACGCTCTCGCTCACGACGACCGATCCGTACTTCACGAAAGACGGCATCTCCCGCAGCTTCAGCCTCTATCACACTACCACGCGGCCTTATTACAGTGTCGATGGCGACTACCGGCTGGTCAACGAAGGCGGCACGATCCGCTTCGGCGTGCCGTTCAGCGAGGTCGACACCATCTTCTTCGGCATCGGCCTGGAGCGCTATCGCTTCGATCCGGGGGGCAATGTCGCCTACCTGACGCCGCAGTCCTACCGTAACTATTTTGGTTGCCCTACCACGAACGGTATTGTCACGGCATGCGCCAACGATAGCGTTTGGGGCGTCCCGCTGACCGTGGGCTGGTCGCGGGACGACCGCGACAGCGCGCTGGTGCCGACCCGCGGCAGGCTGCAGCGCGCCAACCTCGAGATCGGCGCCGGTGGCGACATGAAGTACTGGAAGTCGAACTATTCGTACCAGCAGTTCTTCCCCATCACCAAGCAGTACACCTTCGCAATCAATGGCGAAGTGGGTTACGCCAAGCCCATCGGCAACAAGCCCTATCCGATCTTCAAGAACTTCTATGCCGGCGGCCTCGGCTCGGTGCGCGGCTTCGAGCAGAACTCGCTGGGCCCGCGCGACGTGCCGCTCTACGGGCAAACCGAAGGCGCGGCGCTCGGCGGTACCAAGAAGGCTATCTTCAACATGGAGCTCAGCACGCCTTTCCCGGGCGCCGGCAACGATCGCACGCTGCGGCTCTACGGCTTCTTCGACGTCGGCAACGTGTTTGCAGAACACCGCGACCCGACCATGAGCGATGCGCAATGGAAGGCGCAGCAGAAGCTGCGCGCCTCGGTCGGCGTTGGCGTCAGCTGGATCTCGCCGCTCGGCCCTCTGCGCCTGGCCTACGCATTCCCAGTCCGGCAGCAGAAGGAAGACTTCACCGACCCATTGCATCCCATCCCGAAGGATAGAATCCAACGCCTGCAATTCCAGATCGGAACCTCCTTCTAATGACTCCCTTGCTTCGCGCCGCCGGTGCGCTGCTGATCCCCGCTTTCGCGCTCGTGGGCACACCCGCGCTGGCGCAGGAAACCTTCCGCATCGGCTTCGTCAATCCCGATCGCGTGCTGCGCGAGGCACAACCTGCCAAGGCGGCCCAGGCGAAACTCGAATCGGAATTCCTGAAGCGCGAGAAGGAACTGCAGACGCAGGGCGAGGCGCTCAAGGCCGCCTCCGAGAGGTTCGAGCGCGAGGCGCCGACCTTGTCGGAGAGCCAGCGCACCTCCCGCCAGCGCGCCCTTGTCGACCAGGACCGCGACTTCCAACGTCGCCGCCGCGAATTCCAGGAAGACCTCAACGCGCGCAAGAACGAAGAACTGCAGCAGGTTTACGAGCGCGCCAACCGCGTGGTCAAGCAGGTGGCCGAGGCCGAGAAGTACGATGCGATCCTGCAGGAAGCGATCTACATCAATCCCAAGCACGACATCACCGAAAAGGTGATCAAGGCGCTGAACGCGTCCGTTGGCAACGGCAAGTGACGCCGTGAACCCGTGTGGCACTGCGGCTAGGCGCAATCGTTGAAGCCCTCGGCGGCGAACTGCAGGGCGATCCTGCGTTCACCATCGAGCGCCTCGCACCGCTGGCGACCGCACAGGCAGATGCGCTCAGCTTCCTGAGCCATCCCAAGTACCAGAAGGAGCTTGCGGCCTCCAAGGCCGGCTGCGTCATCGTGTCGCCCGCGATGCGGGAGGTCGCAGCGCGTCGTGGTGCGTTCATCCTGACGCCCGATCCCTACCTTTACTTCGCTCGCTTGACGCAGATGTGGAAGCAGGCCCATGCCAGGCCGGCGGGGGCGCGCATCCACCCCAGCGCGGTGATCGACCCCGAGGCACACATCGACCCGAGTGCCCGCATCGGCGCGCTGTGCGTGATCGAGCGGGGTGCGCGCATCGGCGCGCAGACCGTGCTGAAGTCCAGGGTGACGGTGAGCGAAGACTGCATCGTCGGCGCGCGCTGCCTGCTGCACGCCGGCGTGGTGATCGGCGCTGATGGCTTCGGGCTCGCGCCGCACGAGGGCACCTGGGTCAAAATCGAGCAGTTGGGCGCGGTGCGCATTGGCGATGACGTGGAGGTCGGCGCCAACACCTGCATCGACCGCGGCGCGCTCGAGGACACGGTCATCGAGGATGGCGTCAAGCTCGACAACCTGATCCAGATCGGACACAACGTGCGCGTGGGCCGGAACACCGCCATGGCAGGGTGCGTCGGCGTGGCGGGCAGCGCCGATATCGGCGCGAATTGCACGATTGGCGGCGGCGCGATCGTGCTGGGACATCTGAAGATGGCGGACGGCGTCCACATCTCGGCAGCAACGGTGGTCACGCGCTCCATTCTCAAGCCGGGCCAGTACACCGGCATGTTTCCCATCGACGACAATGCCGCCTGGGAGAGAAACGCCGCTACCCTCAAACAACTGCACGCCCTGCGGGAACGCCTCAAGGCGTTGGAAAAATCGGCGATGCAGGACAAGCAATCATGACGCTCGACATCCATCAGATCCTCAAACTACTGCCCCACCGCTACCCCTTCCTGTTGGTGGATCGCGTGCTCGAGATGGAAAAGGGCAAGCGCATCAAGGCGCTCAAGAACGTGACGATGAACGAGCCTTTCTTCAACGGCCACTTCCCGCATCGCCCGGTGATGCCGGGCGTGCTGATGCTGGAGGCGATGGCGCAGGCCGCGGCGCTGCTGTCTTTCCATTCGCTGGACATCGTTCCGGACGACAACACCGTGTACTACTTCGCGGCCATCGATGGCGCGCGCTTCAAGCGCCCGGTGGAACCCGGCGACCAGCTGACCCTCGAGGTCGAGATCGAGCGCATGAAGGCGGGTATTTCGAAGTTCAAGGGACGCGCGCTGGTCGGCAGCGAGCTGGCCTGCGAAGCCAGCCTGATGTGCGCCATGCGCCAGATCAGCTGAGCGTGTTCGAGAAGGCATGACGCAGGTTCATTCGACGGCCATTGTCGACGCGAAGGCCGAACTCGATACCACGGCCAGTATCGGCCCGTATGCCGTGATCGGCCCGCATGTGCGGGTCGGCGCCGGCACCACCATCGGATCGCATTGTGTGATCGAGGGCCGTACCACCATCGGGCGCGACAACCGGATCTTTCAGTTCGCTTCGCTGGGGGCGATTCCGCAGGACAAGAAGTACGCCGGTGAGCCGACCGAACTGGTCATCGGCGATCGCAACACCATTCGCGAGTTCTGCACTTTCAACATCGGCGTGCCAGGGGCGGGCGGCGTCACGCGCGTGGGCAACGACAACTGGATCATGGCCTACACGCACATCGCGCACGATTGCCGGGTGGACGACCACGCCACGCTGGCCAACAACACCACTCTGGCGGGCCATGTGCACCTGGCTGATTGGGTGACGGTGGGCGGCCTGACGGGCATCCACCAGTTCGTCTCGGTGGGCGCGCATGCAATGATCGGCTTCGCCAGCGCAGTCGCGCAAGACGTTCCGCCGTTCATGCTGGTCGACGGGAATCCGCTGGAGGTGCGCGGTTTCAATGTCGTGGGTCTGCGCCGGCGGAATTTTTCCGAGGCGCGGATCGCCGCTGTCAAGCAGATGCACCGTCTGCTGTACCGGCAGGGCAGGACGCTCGACGATGCGCGCAGCGCCATCGAGGCACTGGCCACGCAGATGCCTGAAGCGGCGGCCGACGTTGCCCTGATGAACGCCTTCCTTGCCGGCGCAACGCGCGGCATCGTGCGCTGAGAAGCCCGTGGTGCACGAGGCGCAGCGGCGGTTTGCCCTGGTCGCGGGAGAGGCTTCGGGCGACCTGCTCGCGGGCCTGTTGCTGGACGGGCTGAAGACCCGCTGGCCCGACGCGACTTCCGTCGGCATCGGCGGCCCGCAAATGCAGAAGCGTGGCTTCGAAACCTGGTGGCCCCAGGAGAAGCTGGCTGTGCGCGGCTACGTCGAGGTCCTGCGCCACTACGCCGAGATTTCCGGGATTCGGCGGCAACTCAGGGCGCGGCTGCTGCGCGAAGGCGCCGGGATCTTCATCGGCGTCGATGCGCCGGATTTCAACCTCGATCTCGAAGCGGCACTGCGCGAGCGCGGCATGAAGACGGCCCATTTCGTCTGCCCTTCGATCTGGGCCTGGCGGCCGGAGCGCGTTGAAAAGTTGCGAGCGGCAGCCGACCACGTGCTGTGCATCTTTCCTTTCGAACCTGCTTTGCTCGCCGAGCATGGCATTGCCGCAAGCTATGTCGGCCATCCGATCGCCGACGTGATCCCGATGGCCCCGGACCGGGCTGCGGCGCGCTCGGCACTCGGCCTTGACGCAGGTGCCCCGGTGGTGGCCTTGCTGCCGGGCAGCCGGCGTTCCGAGCTGCGCTACCTGGCGGATCGCTTCCTTGCCGCGGCCGCCCTGATGCAGCAGGCCCGGCCCGAGCTGCACTTCATCCTTCCTGCACTGCCGAGCCTGCACGGCGAGGTCGAGCAGCTCCTGGCGGCGAGCGCGATGAATGGACGCGTGCAGCTGCTGGAGGGCCGCTCGCACGCCGCGCTGGCCGCCTGCGACGTCACGCTGATCGCCAGCGGCACCGCCACGCTCGAGGCTGCGCTCTTCAAGCGGCCGATGGTGATTGCCTACAACATGAATCCCATGTCCTGGGCCTTGATGCGCCGCAAGCAGCTGCAGCCCTGGGTCGGCCTGCCCAACATTCTGTGCAGCGACTTCGTCGTGCCGGAGCTGATCCAGGAGGCGGCCACGCCGCAGGCCCTGGCGGAGGCGACGCTTGCATGGCTGGCGTCCCCCGACAAGGTTCACGCCTTGCAACAACGTTTTTGCGCGCTGCACGCCGAATTGCAGCGAGATACGCCGACACTGTGCGCCGATGCGATCCAGAAAGTTATTGAAGGCTGAACAGGCCAGGTTGGCATGGGATGCGCCGGGCCTGGTGGCCGGTGTCGACGAGGCCGGCCGCGGCCCGCTGGCCGGACCGGTGGTGGCCGCAGCCGTGATCCTCGACGACCAGCGGCGGATCCGCGGCCTGGCTGATTCGAAGACCCTGACTGCGCTTCAGCGCGAGCGACTCAACGACCAGATCCTTGCCAAGGCGCTGTGCTGTTCGGTGGCCCAGGCGAGCGTCGAGGAGATCGACGAGCACAACATCCTAGGCGCCACCATGCTGGCAATGAAGCGGGCGGTCGAGGGCTTGCGGCTGAAGCCGGCCAAGGTGCTGGTCGACGGCAATCGGCTGCCCCGGCTGGACGTGCTGGCAGAGGCTGTCGTAGGCGGCGACGCGATCGTGAAATCGATCTCGGCAGCGTCGATCCTGGCCAAGGTGCATCGCGACCGGCTGTGCGAGCAGTTGCATGCCGAGTTCCCTCACTACGGCTTTGCCGCGCACAAGGGCTACAGCACGCCCGAGCACCTCGAGGCGCTCCTGCGCCATGGTGCTTGCGTGCACCATCGCCGCTCCTTCAGTCCCGTGGCTGCGGCACTGGCGCGCACTGCTGGCGAGGAGATCCCGCTCGGCACCGTATCCGGCGGGCTTCTCATCGAAACCTTGCAGGTCGAGACGATACAGGTCGAACTGCGCGCCGCGCCATGACAGCGGCCGAGCCGAGCCACGTCAGCTCGCGGGACAACCCGCTCCTCAAGGAATTGCGCAAGCTGGCGCACGATCCGGGGGGGTATCGCAAGTCGGGCCGCATCTGGGTGGAGGGCGACCACCTGTGCAGGGCGGCGCGAGAGCATGGGGTGCGCGCGGCCCTCGCGATCTTCAGCGAATCCGTCTGGCCGTCCGCCCGTCACGAATGGACCGGCTCGGCCGACAAGACCGTGGTGGTCGCCGATGCACTGCTGGCCGGTGTGAGCGGGCTGGAATCGCCGGGCGCGATGGGCTTCGTGCTCCACCAGCCGGCGCCGCTGCCGATCGCCCCAGATGTCGCGACCGTGGTGCTCGACCGGCTCCAGGACGCCGGCAATGTCGGCTCCATCCTGCGCAGCGCGGCGGCCTTCGGCTTTGCCCAGGTGATCGCGCTCAAGGGTACGGCGGCGTTGTGGTCGCCCAAGGTCCTGCGGGCAGGCATGGGCGCGCATTTCGGTTTGCGCCTGGTCGAAGGTGTCGAACTGGAGGCGCTCGATGCCCTGGCCGTGCCCTGCATCGCTACCAGCTCGCACCGTGGCGAATGGTTGCACCGGTCCCGCCTGCCGAGCCCCTGCGCCTGGCTGATGGGCCACGAAGGGCAGGGGCTTTCTGCGGCGCTGGAAGCCCGCGCGACCCTGCAGGTGCGCATCGCACAGCCGGGTGGCGAGGAGTCGCTCAACGTCGCTGCCGCGGCGGCCATCTGCCTGCACGCGAGCGCCGCCACGGGCAAAGGGTAAGCCCTCGCGGGCTATAATCAAGGGCTTTCCCGCTCACACCCCGCCCATAGCGCACGCAAGCCAACTCCTCGACGAAAGTCGCGACCAAGAGCCTCATCTTGGGTCCGCCGTGGGCGTCATCCATTCGGAGATCCCAGTGCTTTTGTCTCTCAAGGGAAAATTCCCGCCCGCCATCCTGGCGCTTGCAGACGGCACGGTCTTTCTCGGCAATTCGATCGGCGCGCAAGGCGCCACCACCGGCGAAGTGGTGTTCAACACTGCCATGACCGGTTATCAGGAAATCCTGACCGACCCCAGCTATTGCCAGCAGATCGTGACGCTCACGTATCCGCACATCGGCAACTATGGCGTCAATGAGGAAGACATCGAGGCCGACAAGATCCATGCCGCGGGCCTGATCGTCAAGGACCTGCCGCTGCTGGCCTCCAACTTCCGCAAGAGCGCCACGCTCGCCGAGTACCTGGCGCGCGGCAAGACGGTCGCCATCGCGAACATCGACACCCGCAAGCTCACACGTCATCTGCGCACGCACGGCGCGCAGAACGGCTGCATCCTCGGCCTGGCGCCGGGCGAGAGCATTTCGCAGGGCCTGATCGACAAGGCGATTTCGGCCGCCAAGGCCGCGCCCAGCATGTCCGGCCTCGATCTGGCCAAGGTGGTATCGGTCAAGGAAACCTACGAATGGACGCAGACCGAGTGGAAGCTCGTCCACGTGGACGGCAAGCCGGGCTACGGCGTGCAGATCACACCGAAGTTTCACGTCGTGGCTTATGACTACGGCGTCAAGAAAAACATCCTGCGCATGATCGCGCAGCGCGGCGCGCGCATCACCGTCGTGCCGGCCCAGACGCCTGCGGCCGACGTCCTCAAGCTGCGGCCGGACGGCATCTTCCTGGCCAACGGACCGGGCGACCCGGAGCCGTGCGACTACGCGATCGCGGCTACGCGCGAGCTGATCGAGACCGGCATCCCAGTCTTCGGCATCTGCCTGGGCCACCAGATCATGGCGCTGGCCTCCGGCGCCAGGACCTTCAAGATGAAGTTCGGCCATCACGGCGCCAACCACCCCGTCAAGGACCTCGACAACGCCCGCGTGAGCATCACCAGCCAGAACCACGGCTTCGCGGTCGACGAGAAGACGCTGCCGGCCAACCTGCGCGCCACCCACGTCAGCCTGTTCGACGGCACGCTGCAGGGCCTCGCACGCACCGACAAGCCCGCCTTCTGCTTCCAGGGACACCCGGAGGCCTCGCCGGGTCCGCACGACATCGGCTACCTGTTCGACCGCTTCACGGCGCTCATGCAAAGTCACAAAGAAGGGCAGAAGAATGCCTAAGCGCAACGATCTCAAGAGCATTCTCATCATCGGCGCCGGCCCGATCATCATCGGGCAGGCCTGCGAGTTCGACTATTCCGGCGTGCAGGCCTGCAAGGCGCTGCGCGAGGAGGGCTACAAGGTCATTCTGATCAACAGCAACCCCGCGACGATCATGACCGACCCGGCCACGGCCGACGTGACCTACATCGAGCCCATCACCTGGCCCACGGTCGAGAAGATCATCGCCAAGGAGCGGCCCGATGCCATCCTGCCGACCATGGGCGGTCAGACCGCGCTGAACTGCGCGCTGGACCTCTGGCGCAATGGCGTGCTCGACAAGTACAAGGTCGAGCTGATCGGCGCTACGCCTGAAGCCATCGACAAGGCCGAGGACCGCCTGAAGTTCAAGGACGCGATGACCAAGATCGGCCTGGGCTCGGCGCGCTCGGGCATCGCCCACTCGCTGGACGAGGCCTGGGCGGTGCAGAAGACCGTCGGTTTCCCCGTGGTGATCCGTCCCAGCTTCACGCTCGGCGGCACCGGTGGTGGCATCGCTTACAACCCGGAAGAGTTCGAAACCATCTGCAAGCGCGGCCTGGAAGCCTCGCCGACCAACGAACTGCTGATCGAGGAATCGCTGCTCGGCTGGAAGGAATACGAGATGGAGGTGGTGCGCGACAAGGCGGACAACTGCATCATCGTCTGCTCGATCGAGAACCTCGACCCGATGGGTGTGCACACGGGCGACTCGATCACCGTCGCACCCGCGCAGACCCTGTCGGACAAGGAATACCAGATCCTGCGCAACGCCTCGCTGGCCGTGCTGCGCGAGATCGGCGTCGACACCGGCGGCTCCAACGTGCAGTTCTCGATCGATCCGAAGGACGGCCGGATGGTCGTGATCGAGATGAACCCGCGCGTCTCGCGTTCCTCGGCGTTGGCGTCCAAGGCTACCGGCTTCCCGATCGCCAAGGTCGCGGCCAAGCTGGCCGTGGGCTACACGCTCGACGAACTGCGCAACGACATCACCGGCGGCGCCACGCCGGCCAGCTTCGAGCCCAGCATCGACTACGTGGTCACCAAGATTCCGCGCTTTGCCTTCGAGAAGTTCCCGCAGGCCGATTCGCGCCTGACCACGCAGATGAAGTCGGTGGGCGAGGTGATGGCCATGGGCCGCACTTTCCAGGAATCGTTCCAGAAGGCGCTGCGCGGACTCGAGGTCGGCGTGGATGGCCTGAACGAGAAGACGCAGGACCGAGAGGTGCTCGAGAAGGAGCTCGGCGAGCCCGGCCCCGACCGCATCTGGTATGTGGGCGACGCCTTCGCCATGGGCCTGTCCGTCGATGAGGTGCACGCGCTCACGAAGATCGATCCGTGGTTCCTGGTGCAGATCGAGGAAATCGTGAAGATCGAGCTCGAGCTGGAAACCAAGTCGCTCGACGACATCGACCGCGACACGCTGCTCGCCCTCAAGAAGAAGGGCTTCTCCGATCGCCGCCTGGCGCGCCAACTGAAGACCACCGACACCGCAATCCGCGAGAAGCGCCGCGCGCTCGGTGTGCGCCCGGTGTACAAGCGCGTGGATACCTGCGCGGCCGAGTTTGCGACCAACACCGCCTACATGTACTCGACCTACGAAGACGAGTGCGAGGCCGACCCGGGCAGTCGGAAGAAGATCATGGTGCTCGGTGGCGGCCCGAACCGCATCGGCCAGGGCATCGAGTTCGACTACTGTTGCGTGCATGCCGCGCTCGCGATGCGCGAGGACGGCTACGAGACCATCATGGTCAACTGCAATCCCGAGACCGTGTCGACCGACTACGACACCAGCGACCGGCTGTATTTCGAGCCGCTCACCCTGGAGGACGTGCTCGAGATCGTCGACAAGGAAAAGCCCACCGGCGTGATCGTGCAGTACGGCGGCCAGACGCCGCTGAAGCTCGCGCTCGACCTCGAGGCCAACGGCGTGCCGATCATCGGCACCAGCCCCGACATGATCGACGCGGCCGAAGACCGCGAGCGCTTTCAGAAGCTGCTCCATGCGCTGAAGCTGCGCCAGCCGCCGAACGCGACCGCGCGCACCGAGCCCGAGGCGCTCGAGAAGGCTCAGCAACTGGGCTACCCGCTGGTGGTGCGCCCGAGCTACGTGCTGGGCGGCCGCGCGATGGAAATCGTGCACGAACAACGCGACCTGGAACGCTATATGCGCGAGGCGGTGAAGGTCAGCAACGATTCGCCGGTGCTGCTGGACCGCTTTCTCAATGACGCGGTCGAATGCGACGTCGACTGCCTGCGCGATGCCGACGGCGCCACGCTCATTGGCGGCGTGATGGAGCACATCGAACAGGCTGGCGTGCATTCGGGCGACTCGGCCTGCTCGCTGCCGCCCTACAGCCTCAAGCCAGAGACCGTGGCCGAGCTCAAGCGCCAGAGTGCCGCCATGGCCCAGGCGCTGAATGTGGTGGGGTTGATGAACGTGCAGTTTGCGATCCAGGAGAAGGATGGCCAGGACGTGATCTACGTGCTGGAAGTGAATCCGCGCGCCTCGCGCACCGTGCCCTACGTGAGCAAGGCCACCGGCATCCAGCTCGCCAAGGTGGCGGCGCGCTGCATGGCCGGCCAATCGCTGGCCTCGCAGGGCGTGACGAAGGAAGTCACACCGCCGTACTTCAGCGTGAAGGAAGCGGTGTTCCCTTTCGTCAAGTTCCCCGGCGTCGACACCATCCTCGGCCCGGAGATGAAATCCACCGGCGAGGTGATGGGCGTGGGCAAGACCTTTGGCGAAGCCTTCGTCAAGTCGCAGCTGGGCGCGGGCACGCACCTGCCGAAATCAGGACGCGTGTTCGTCTCCGTCAAGAACAACGACAAGCCGCGCGCGGTCGAAGTCGCCCGCGGCCTGGTCGCGCTGGGCTTCGAGCTGATCGCGACCAAGGGCACGGCCGCCGCCATCAATGCCGCAGGCATCGTCTGTGCCACGGTCAACAAGGTGACCGAAGGCCGACCTCACATCGTCGACATGATCAAGAACAACGAGATCGCCCTCGTGATCAATACGGTGGAAGAGCGGCGCAACGCCATCGCCGACTCGCGCCAGATCCGCACCTCGGCACTGCTGGCTCGCGTGACCACATTCACCACCATCTTCGGCGCCGAAGCGGCCGTGGAAGGCATGCGCCACATGGAGGCCCTCGACGTGATCTCGGTCCAGGAGATGCACGCGCAGCTTGCGCTGGGCTGAAGAAGGCGCGAACGAATCGCCATGGAAACGCAGCTGGTCGAACTCGACCTGGCCCACTGGGCCGGGGCCGCGCCCAACGAGGCTTGGATCTCCGCGCTCGAGGCTGGCAAGGTGCTGTACTTCCCGCGGCTGGGATTCGAACTACGGGCCGAGGAGCGAGGGCTTCTGACGCCATCGGTCCTGTCGCCGGACGTGCGCAACATCAGCTTCGACGCCGAAGGGCGCATCAAGGGCGTTGCCGGCGACGAGACCCGACAGCAAGCCGTGGCGACGATGGTGGGGCGCTTCCGGGCCCGGGCCCAGCAGCTGGTCCATGGCCTGCTGCCGCACTACACGCCGGCGTTGCGGCTGGCGCCGACCAGCTACCGGCCTGCGCAGGTCGAAACGCGCGTGCAGTCCTGGCGCGCCGACGACCGGCGGCTGCACATCGATTCCTTTCCTTCGCGTCCCAACTACGGCGAGCGCATCCTGCGCGTGTTCACCAACGTGAACCCGGACGGCGTGCCGCGCGTCTGGCGGGTGGGCGAGCCATTCGAGACGGTGGCTGAGCGCTTCCTGCCGCGCGCCAAGCGCTACTCGCGCTGGCAGGCGCGTTTGCTGCGGACCCTGCATGTGACCAAGTCTTTCCGCAGCGAGTACGACCACCTGATGCTGCAACTGCACGACGGCATGAAGTCCGACCTCGACTACCAGAAGAACGCCCAGCAGGAAACCGTGCCCTTTCCGGCGGGATCGGTGTGGGTGTGCTTCTCGGACCAGACCTCGCACGCCGTCATGTCCGGCCAGTACATGCTGGAGCAGACGCTGCACCTGCCAGCCGCTAGGCAATACAATCCCGATTCGAGCCCGCTCGCCATCCTGAGCCGGCTGACCGGACGCACGCTCGTCTGATCTTTTTCCTTCCATGAACCGCCGAACGGCAGCGTTCGGCGGTTTCGCTTTCTGGAGAGACAAAACATGGCCAACACGATTCCGATTACCAAGCGCGGCTCCGAGAAACTGCGCGACGAACTGCAGCGCCTGAAGTCCGTCGAGCGGCCCTCGATCATCACCGCCATCGCCGAAGCGCGCGCCCAGGGCGATCTCAGCGAGAACGCAGACTACGACGCGGCCAAGGAGCGCCAGGGCTGGATCGAAGGCCGCATCAAGCAGATCGAGGGCATGCTCTCGAACGCGCAGATCATCGATCCTTCCGAGCTCGACGCTGGCGGGAAGGTCGTCTTCGGCTCGACCGTGGAACTCGAGGAGGAGGACACCGGCGAGGCGCTCAAGTACCAGATCGTCGGGGAGGACGAGGCCGACCTGAAGCTGGGCCTGATCAACGTCTCCAGCCCCATCGCGCGCGCGCTGATCGGCAAGGAGGAGGGCGACACCGCCGAGGTGCAGGCGCCGGGCGGCGTGAAGCGCTACGAGATCGTGGGCGTCAGCTACCTCTGACGCATCTGAATCCCGAGTCGTGAAGGACCGCATCGCGCTGTTGGTGGCTGCCCTCTGGTGGGGCAGCCTGACCACCATCGGCTTCCTGGTCGTGCCGATGCTCTTCGCTCAGCTCGGCAACCCCACGGTGGCAGGCAACTTTGCCGGGCGGTTGTTCTCGGCCCAGAGCTGGGTGGCCTTGGTCTGCGGGCTGGTCTTGCTGACTCACTTCAGATCCAAGGCCCCAGAGCGCGCCGACCAGTCCTCGCGGGTCGCGGTGGCCTGGGTCCTCGCCGCCCTCCTGCTGGCCTTGCTGCAGGAATACGCGGTCGCGCCGCGCATCCTGGCGCGCGAGAATCTTCGGCTCTGGCACTCGCTCGGCAGTGCCATGTACCTGGGCCAGTGGCTGTGCGCCGGCGTGCTGCTCTGGCGCCTGGGGCGCCGCGATGCCTAGCGCCTGTTGACAGGCCCTCCTTAGGCATTCCAGAACTGCGTGATCCAGCGGGCGGGCCGGATGAAGCGGAAGCGTCGGTTGCGGCGGCCTGCGAGCGCATCGGGTGGATTGCACTCCCCGTGAAAGACCATGATGCGCGCCCCTTCCGGCACGAAGGGCTCGCGCCAATAGTTGGTGGGCCAGGCCGGGATGCCGTGGTACTTGAAGCTCGGGCACCACTCGGCCGGCCAGTAGGCCAGCGTGCCCTTTCGGTGCATGAAGGCCGACAAGTAGGTCTGCTCGTTGCGGTACCTGGCCTGCACAGCGTCCATGTTCTCGCGGAAATGCGCCAGCACGTCCGGATGTGCACCGATCTCGAAGCGATAGACCGATGAATTGCCCGTGATGCGCCGGCGTCGCCAGGGGCGGGCGTAGTCATGAATGATGAGGAACTCGCCGGGATACTCGAAGAAGGCATCGAGGCTGCCGACGATGACCACATCGAGGTCGATGAACAGCGCCTGGCCGCGCAGGCCGTAGAGGTTCTCCTCGAAGGTGGTCAGCTTCTTCCAGGCGCGGTCTACCTGTCCCGGCGCCAGCGCCAGGTCGAGCGGAGGGATAGGAAAGCACTGCACTTCGCTGCGGATTCCCTCCGGATCGTCGGTCAGGCAGACGAAGCCGAAGTCGCCGGAAAGGTGCCGGCGCGCCATTGCATACAGGCGGTTGACGTACTCGGGGCCGTACTTCGTGCCCCATTTCATGCAGAGAATGTGGCGCTGCGGGAGTGCCGCCTGTCGGTCTTGGCTCGGCATCCGTCAGTCTGCCTGACGGCGCTTCTTGACCGACAGGGCCTTCTTCGGCTTGGCGCGCTTGATGTTGCCGCCCGGGGTGAGGCGCTGGTTGCCTAGCACCCGCAGGGTCTTGATCTCGGGCCGCTGACCGCCTCGCTTGCTGTACTTGATGACCTTGACGTCGCGCGGGCCGGGCATGCGGTCCTCATCCGTCGTGCGCTCCTTCTCGGGGATGGGGCGCCAGAGAACCAGCAACTTGCCGATGTGCTGGATCGGCGCGGCGTTCAGGTCCTCGGCCAGGGCCTGCAGCATGGCCTCGCGCGCCGGGCGGTCGTCGGAGAAGACGCGGACCTTGATAAGCCCGTGGGCCTTGAGCGCTGCGTCGGCCTCCTTCTTGACGGCCGGTGTCAGCCCGTCGCCGCCGACCATGACGATCGGGTCCAGATGGTGCGCTTCTGCGCGGTGTACCTTGCGTTGGGCAGGGGTCAGTTGTATGGCGGGCATCCCCGTATTATCGAGTGTCGATGAACCCCAAACCCAAGAGCAGCAAGGTCAATCGTGCGTGGCTGCACGATCACGTGAACGACCCCTACGTCAAACTCGCAACGAAGGAAGGCTATCGGGCGCGCGCTGCCTACAAGCTCAAGGAGATCGACGAGGCACTTGGCCTCATTCGTCCGGGACAACTGGTGGTGGACCTGGGCTCGACACCTGGCGCCTGGAGCCAGTACGTGCGGCGCAAGCTATCGCCGGGCGGTGCGGCGGCGGGGCGCCTGGAAGGAACCATCATCGCGCTCGACATTCTTCCCATGGAACCGATCGAGGGCGTGACCTTCCTGCAGGGCGATTTCCGCGAAGCGGAGGTGCTGACGCGGCTCGAGGAAATCATGGCAGGCCGGCTGGCCGACGTCGTCGTGTCAGACATGGCGCCCAACCTGTCCGGCATTGCGTCGGCCGACGATGCGCGCATCAGCCATCTGATCGAGCTTGCCATCGACTTCGCCCGTCACCACATGAAGCCGGAGGGCGCACTGGTTGCCAAGCTGTTTCATGGCAGCGGTTACGCGGAACTGAGCCGGCTATTCAAGATGAACTTTCGGGTGGTGAAATCGATCAAGCCGAAAGCGTCGCGCGACAAATCCGCCGAGACCTTCATGGTGGGTATTGGCCTCAAGTCCCTCGATACGAACTGAAACGTCGCAGTGCTTGGGCATTCAGGCTCAAGACCGCGCGCGTCCTATGGCTGATATAGGGAAATTCCGGCATTTCGCAGCTTGAAAAGCCTAAAATGAGTGCCAATTGCGTGCCCTAGCGCGTTTTTTTGTTTTCCATACCACGCGCTTTCGACTGGAGCTTCGTTTGAACAATCAGTGGTTTTCCAAGGTTGCCGTCTGGCTGGTCATCGCGATGGTGTTGTTCACTGTGTTCAAGCAGTTCGACACCCGCGGCGTTGCCGGCGCCGGCAACATCGGCTATTCCGATTTCCTCGAAGAGGTCCGCAGCAATCGCATCAAGAGCGCCACCATCCAGGAAGGACAGGGCGGCAGCGAGATCGTCGCGATCACCAATGATGACCGCAAGATCCGCACAACGGCCACCTACCTCGACCGCGGCCTGGTCGGCGACCTGATCGCCAACAACGTCAAGTTCGACGTCAAGCCTCGTGAAGAGGGCTCGTTGCTCATGACGCTGCTGGTGAGCTGGGGCCCGATGCTTCTCCTGATCGGCGTCTGGGTCTACTTCATGCGGCAGATGCAGGGCGGCGGCAAGGGCGGCGCCTTCAGCTTCGGCAAGAGCAAGGCCCGCATGCTCGACGAGAACAACAATCAGGTCACTTTTGCCGACGTCGCGGGCTGCGACGAGGCCAAGGAAGAAGTGAAGGAGGTCGTCGACTTCCTGAAGGACCCGGCAAAGTTCCAGAAGCTCGGCGGCCGCATCCCCCGCGGCCTGCTGCTGGTGGGCCCTCCCGGCACCGGCAAGACGCTGCTGGCCAAGGGCATCGCTGGCGAAGCCAAGGTGCCGTTCTTCTCGATCTCCGGCTCCGACTTTGTCGAGATGTTCGTCGGCGTGGGCGCGGCCCGCGTGCGCGACATGTTCGAGAACGCCAAGAAGAACGCCCCGTGCATCATCTTCATCGATGAAATCGACGCGGTCGGCCGCCAGCGCGGCGCGGGCCTGGGCGGCGGCAACGACGAGCGTGAGCAGACCTTGAACCAGATGCTGGTCGAAATGGACGGCTTCGAGACCAATCTCGGGGTGATCGTGGTCGCGGCCACCAACCGCCCCGACATTCTCGACGCTGCGCTGCTGCGTCCCGGTCGCTTCGACCGCCAGGTCTACGTGACGCTGCCCGACATCCGCGGCCGCGAGCAGATCCTCAATGTGCACATGCGCAAGGTTCCGCTGGGCCAGGACGTGAACCCGAGCATCATCGCGCGCGGCACGCCGGGCATGTCGGGCGCCGACCTGGCCAACCTGTGCAACGAGGCGGCGCTGATGGCCGCGCGACGCAACGCGCGCGTCGTCGAGATGCAGGACTTCGAAAAGGCCAAGGACAAGATCTTCATGGGCCCCGAGCGCAAGAGCATGGTGATGCCCGAGGAAGAGCGCCGCAATACGGCCTACCACGAGTCCGGCCATGCGCTCATCGGCAAGCTGCTGCCCAAGTGCGACCCGGTGCACAAGGTCACCATCATCCCGCGTGGCCGTGCGCTGGGCGTGACGATGAGCCTGCCGGCGCAGGACCGATACAGCTACGACCGCGAGTACATGCTGAATCAGATCAGCATGCTCTTCGGCGGCCGTATCGCCGAAGAAGTGTTCATGCACCAGATGACCACCGGCGCGAGCAACGACTTCGAGCGCGCCACGCAGATCGCGCGCGACATGGTGATGCGCTACGGCATGACCGAGTCGTTGGGCCCGATGGTCTATGCGGAGAACGAAGGCGAAGTCTTCCTCGGCCGCTCGGTGACCAAGACCACCAACATGAGCGAGTCGACCATGCAGAAGGTCGACGCCGAGGTCCGCCGCATCATCGACGAGCAGTACGCCCTCGCGCGCCGCCTGATCGAGGAGAACAGCGACAAGATGCACGCGATGGCCAAGGCCCTGCTCGAATGGGAGACTATCGACACCGAGCAGATCGACGACATCATGGCCGGCCGCGAGCCGCGTCCGCCCAAGGACTGGACGCCGCGCACCCCGCCTTCGGGCAGCGGTGGCAACGGTGGCACGCCGGCGGTGAATCCCGACCCGGCACCCACTGCGGCCTGAGCGTGAGGCTCGGGCGATCGACGGGGCCGCTGGCCCCGTTTTTCATTTCCGTAAGGCTCGCATGACGAGAAGTTGGCGTACCACTCGCTTCGAGATCGATCTCGCGCAGCCGCGGGTGATGGGCATCGTCAACGTCACGCCCGATTCCTTTTCGGACGGCGGCGCCCACGCCTCGACCGAAGCCGCGCTGCGTCATTGCGCCCAACTGGTTGAAGAAGGGGCCGACATCCTCGACATCGGTGGCGAGTCCACACGGCCCGGCAGCCCGGCCGTGCCGCTGGCCGAGGAGCTCGCGCGCGTCGTGTCGGTGGTGCGCGAGGCAGTGAAGCTGCAGGTGCCGGTCTCGGTCGACACCTACAAGCCCGAGGTCATGCGCGCAGTGCTGGACCTCGGCGCCGACATCGTCAACGACGTCTGGGCGCTGCGCCGGGCGGGCGCGCGCGAGGCGGTGGTTGCCCATCCCGGCTGCGGCATCTGCCTGATGCACATGCATCGCGATCCGCAGACCATGCAGGCCGCGCCGATGGAAGGCGATGTCGTTCCCACAGTGCGCGCCTTTCTCGAGGAGCAGATGCGGGCGCTGCTGGCCCTGAAGGTCGCGCCCGAGCGCATTGCGCTCGATCCCGGCATCGGCTTCGGCAAGACGGTGGCGCAAAATTTCGCCCTGCTGGCCCGGCAGCACGAATTGCTCGCCGTGGGTTGCCCGCTCCTCGTCGGTTGGTCGCGCAAGTCTTCGCTAGGCGCGGTCACCGGCATCGAGGCGGTGGCCGGGCGCGTAGCACCCAGTGTCGCGGCCGCGGTGTTGGCGGTCGAGCATGGGGCAGCGATCGTGCGCGTGCATGATGTGCGCGAAACCGTGGCGGCGCTGGCCGTGTGGCGGGCCATGAGATCAGAACAACGAGGACAGGAGCTCCACCCATGACAAGACAATACTTCGGCACCGATGGCATCCGTGGCACGGTCGGCCAGGCGCCGATCACGCCGGACTTCGTGCTGCGCCTCGCGCATGCAGTCGGCCGCGTGCTCAAGAGGGCGGAGTCGCGCCCGACGGTGCTGATCGGCAAGGACACACGCATCTCCGGCTACATGCTCGAGTCGGCGCTCGAATCCGGCTTCAATTCCGCCGGTGTCGACGTGGTGCTGCTGGGCCCGCTGCCGACACCCGGCGTGGCCTACCTCACGCGTGCACAGCGCGCGAGCCTTGGGGTGGTGATCAGCGCCAGCCACAACGCCTATCCGGACAACGGCATCAAGTTCTTCAGCGCCCAGGGCACCAAGCTCAGCGACGAATGGGAGCTGGCGGTCGAGGCCGCGCTGAAGGAGGCGCCCTCCTGGGCCGACTCCGCCGAGCTCGGCAAGGCACGCCGCCTCAACGACGCGCCGGGCCGCTACATCGAATTCTGCAAGAGCACCTTCGCCAACGACCTCACGCTGCGCGGCCTCAAGCTGGTCGTCGATGGCGCACACGGTGCGGCCTACCAGGTGGCGCCGAACGTGTTCCACGAACTCGGCGCGGATGTGATCAGCATCGGCTGCGCGCCAGACGGCCTCAACATCAACAAGGATGTGGGCGCCACGCACCCACAGGCTTTGATCGACGCGGTGCGGTCCCATGGCGCGGACTACGGCATCGCGCTCGACGGCGATGCCGACCGGCTGCAATTGGTCGATGCGACCGGGCGCCTGTTCAATGGCGACGAGCTGCTCTACCTGATGGCATTGGAGCGCATTGCGCGGGGCGAGAAGCTGGCTGGCGTGGTCGGCACGCTGATGACCAACAAGGCAGTCGATATCGCGCTGCGCGGGCGCGGCATCGAGCTGGTGCGGGCGCGCGTGGGCGACCGCTATGTACTGGAGGAGCTCGAGAAGCGCCGCTGGCTGCTGGGCGGCGAAGGCTCCGGGCACCTGCTCGCGCTGGACCGCCACACCACCGGTGACGGCATCGTGAGCGCACTGCAAGTGCTGCAGGCCTGCCAGCGCAGCGGCAAGAAGGTTGGCGAGCTGCTGGCCGATCTGACGCTGTTCCCGCAGACGCTCATCAATGTGCGCATGTCCGGCGCTCAGGACTGGATGGCAAACAAGACACTGGCGGCCGAGATCGGACGCGCAGAGGCCGAACTGGGCGATGCAGGCCGCGTGCTGATCCGCGCCAGCGGCACCGAGCCGCTGCTGCGCGTGATGGTGGAGGCGCGCGACGCGGCGCAGGCCGAAGCCTGCGCGCAGCGCCTTGCGGCGGTGGTCGCACCGCGTTCGGCGGCGTAATCGAGGTCCTGTTCGCGGACGATCGCGACCCGGTGCACGCGCGTGCGCTGGTCGATCTGCTGGACAGCTACGCGCGCGATCCGGCGGGCGGCGGAGCGCCGCTGGCGCCGGAGGTGCTGGCCGGCTGCCCGAAGCGCTGGCCGCGCGGCCGCAGGCCTTCAGCGTGCTGGCCTATGCTGACGAGCAGGCCGTCGGCCTCCTCAACTGCATCGAAGGCTTCTCGCGACCCGGCCTTCAGCCAGGCCATGTTCCTGCAGAAGAAGCTGTGACGGGGGCAACACCAGCGGCCCGGCAAAGCCGGTTCCGGGGTGTTCTGGCTTCGGTCAGAAGCGGGTCACGGGCATTTCGTCATTGCCCTTTGCGGCGCCGTACTTGCCCAGCTCCCATTTGGCGATCGCGTTGCGGTGCACCTCGTCCGGGCCATCCGCGAAGCGCAGCGTGCGGGCACCGGCATAGGCATAGGCCAACGGGAAGTCGTCGCACATGCCGCCGCCGCCGTGCACCTGCATCGCCCAGTCGATCACCTGGCAGGCCATGTTGGGCGCCACCACCTTGATCATTGCGATCTCCGTCTTGGCCACCTTGTTGCCGGCCACGTCCATCAGCCACGCCGCCTTGAGCGTGAGCAGGCGCGCCATGTCGATCTTGCAGCGCGCCTCGGCGATGCGCTCCTGCGTCACCGTTTGCGACGCCACGGTCTTGCCGAAAGCCACGCGCGAGGAGGCGCGCTTGCACATCAGCTCGAGTGCACGTTCGGCCAGGCCGATCAGGCGCATGCAATGGTGGATGCGTCCCGGGCCGAGGCGTCCCTGCGCGATTTCGAAGCCGCGGCCTTCGCCGAGCAGGATGTTGTCCACCGGCACTCGCACATTCTCGAAGTACATCTCGACGTGACCGTGCGGCGCGTCGTCATAGCCCATCACATTCAGCGGGCGAACGATGCGAATGCCCTTGGCATCGGACGGCACCACCACCATGCTCTGCTGCGAATGGCGCGGCGCGTCGGGATCGGTCTTGCCCATCGTGATGAACACCTTGCAGCGCGGATCGGCCGCGCCGGAGATCCACCATTTGTGGCCGTTGATCACGTATTCGTCGCCCTGACGTTCGATGCGCGTCGAGATGTTGGTCGCATCGCTCGACGCGACTTCGGGCTCGGTCATCGCGAAAGCGGAACGGATCTCGCCTTCGAGCAGCGGCTTGAGCCAGCGCGCTCGGATGTCGTCGGAGCCGTAGCGCGCAATGGTTTCCATGTTGCCGGTGTCAGGCGCCGAGCAATTGAAGGCTTCGCTGGCCCATGGCACGCGCCCCATGATCTCGGCGAGCGGCGCGTATTCCTGGTTCGTGAGGCCTGCGCCCTTGTAGCCGGAGACCTGGGCGCTGTCGACCGGCAGGAACAGGTTCCACAGGCCCTGTGCCTTGGCTTTCTGCTTGAGCTTCTCGACCGTGTTGAGCGCGGTCCAGCGCTTGCCGGCCGCGGTGTTGGCGGCCAGCTCGGCCGTGTATTCGGCCTCGGCGGGGTAGATGTGGTCTTCCATGAAGGCGGTGACACGCTTCTGCAAGTCTTTGGTCTTGGCCGAGTAATCGAAATCCATGAGGTCTCCTGTGGGATAAGGTGAGGGCGAGGGCCGGATGGCTTCTTCAAGCCCGCTGCGCGAACTGCCAGGCCATCTCGGCCATCGGCCGCGCGCCGCGGCCCGAAGCCACCGCCTGTTCGCTCGATGCGGTACCCGCTTCGACGCGCTTGGCGATGCCCTGCAGGATCGCGGCCATGCGGAACAGGTTGTAGGCCTGGTAGAAATTCCAGTCGGGCGCCAGCGCCTCGGGCGTGGTGAGCCCGGTGCGCTCGCAATATTTGCGGATGTACTCGCTCTCCGTCGGGATGCCCAGGCTCTTCAGGTCCAGGCCGCCGATGCCGCGGAACGAGCCCGGCGCAATGTGCCAGGACATGCAGTGGTAGCTGAAGTCGGCGAGTGGATGGCCGAGTGTGGACAGCTCCCAGTCCAGCACGGCGATGGCGCGCGGCTCGGTGGCGTGGAACATGATGTTGTCGAGCCGGTAGTCGCCGTGGACGATGGAGGTCATCTTCTCGTCGCGCGCGCTCTCGGGCATGTGGAGCGGCAGCCATTCCATGAGCCGGTCCATTTCGGGGATGGGCTGCGTGACCGAGGCCACGTACTGCCTGCTCCAGCGGCCGATCTGGCGCTCGAAATAGTTGCCTGGCTTGCCGTAGTCAGCCAAGCCGCGCTCGGCGTACTTCACGGTATGCAGCGCGGCGATGACGCGGTTCATTTCCTCGTAGACGGCCGCGCGCTCCGCGTTGCTCATGCCGGGGAGGGACTGATCCCACAGCACCCGGCCTTCCATGAACTCCATCAGGTAGAAGGCGCGGCCGATGATGGTCTCGTCCTCGCACAGGCAAACCATGCGAGGCACCGGCACGTCGGTGCCGGCGAGCCCGCTCATGACCTTGAACTCGCGCTCGATCGCATGTGCCGAAGGCAGCAGCTTGGCAACCGGACCCGGCTTGGCACGCATCACGTAGCTCTGCCCGGGCGTGATGAGCTTGTAGGTGGGGTTGGACTGCCCGCCCTTGAACATCTCGACCGTGAGCGGGCCCTTGAAGCCATCGAGCCTCGTCTCCAGCCAGGCGGTCAGCGCATCGACGTCGAAGACGTGCTGTTTGGAGACGGCGCGCGTGCCGACGAAATTGTCGAAGTCCTGGGTCATGTCTCTGGGTTCTGGGTTATTGATCGTCGGCTTCCGAGATTCGCATGAGTGCCGCTCGGTCCAGCACCACCAAGCCGGCGGGTTCGATTCGGATTGCTTGCTCGCGCTCCATTGCCTTGAGCTCCTGGTTCACGCGCTGGCGTGAAGCGCCCAGCAACTGCGCCAGCTCCTCCTGCGCCAGGTGCAGGCCGATCCGCATCTGGCTGCCGTCCGCGAGGTTGGGTACCCCATAGCTGCGCACGAGGTGGATGAGCTGCTTGGCAAGCCGCGCACGCAGCGGTAGCGTGTTGAGGTCCTCGACCAGGCCGAACAGTTGCCGGATGCGCCGCGCCTGCAGGCGCATCAATGCCTCGTAGAGCTCGATGTGGCTGGCGAGGATCTTCTGGAAATCGGCGCGTGCCACGCACACGATCGTTGTGTCGCCATGCGCGTAGGCATCGTGCGTGCGCCGGTCGCCGTCGAATATCGCGACGTCGCCGAACCAGATGCCCGGCTCCACGTAGGTCAGCGTCACCTGCTTGCCGGACACCGTGGTCGAGCTCACGCGCACCGCGCCCTTGGCGCAGGCGATCCACTGGTCGGGCGGATCGCCGCGCGCGCAGATCAGGTCGCCGTCCTTGTAGCGCTTGACGAAGGTGCATCGAAGAATGTCGTGACGCAGTGAAGGGGAAAGAGATGAGAACCAGCGACCACCATTGATCGCCTCTCGTTCTTCGATGGTAAGAATGGGTTCGTCCATGAACTGTCCTGTGCGTGACTGAAATGCCCGCGCTTGTCGCCCGAGGGACGCGCCATCACTCGTAGCGTGGCGTCTCTTTGGCGAGAAAAGCGGCGATGCCGATCCCGGCGTTGGGATGGTGGAGGTTTCGGACGAAGTGGTCGCGCTCCTGCGACAGCTGCGCGGCCAGCGTGGCGCCTCGCGCCTCGCCCAGGAGCTCCTTGATGCTGGCGAGCGAGTTGGGTGCACGTGCATTGAGACGATCGGCGAGGGCGAGCGCCGCCGCCAGGGCTTGGCCGCTCTCGGTCACCTCGTTGACCAGGCCGAGCGCGTGCAGGCGCGCCGCATCGATGCGCCCGCCCAGCATCAGCCATTCGCTCGCGATCTGGCGCGGCAGGGATTGCGCCAGGTGCCAGCTCAGGCCGCCGTCCGGCGACAGCGCCACGCTGCTGTAGGAGGCCGCGAACACCGCATCGCGCGCCGCGACGATAAAGTCGCACGCGATGGCGAGCGAGAAGCCGGCGCCTGCGGCCGCGCCCTCGACAGCCGCGATCACCGGTTTGGGGAAGGTGCGGATCGAGTCGATCCAGTTGTGCAGCGCCTCGATGCTCTCGGCCTGCACGGCGGGCTCGCGCTCGCGGTTGGCCGACAGGCGCTGCAGCGAGCCCCCGGCGCAGAACCATGCGCCTTCGCCCACCAGCACCACGCTGCGCACCTCGTCGCTGTTCTCGGCGCCGTTGAGCGCCTCGATGCCCGCGGCGTACATCTCGGGGCCGAGCGCGTTGCGCTGCGAGGGATTGGAGAGCGTGAGCACCATGGTGCCGCCTTCGCTCGTGCTTTTCAGTTCTGCGCTCATTCGATGCTTGTCTCCTACGCTTCGGGATGGGTGAGGCTCAGGCCCAGCGCGCCGCGGCGGCGCAGCCATGGGCTGGGGCGGTAGCGCGGATCGCCGTACACGGTCTGAAGATTGAACAGTACTTCCAGCAGGTTCGTGGGGCCGTACAGGTCACCCATTGCCAGCGGGCCCTGCGGATAGCCGAGGCCCAGCTTCACGGCCACGTCGAGATCGGCAGGCGAGCAGACCTGCTGCTGGCACATGTCGGCAGCGATGTTCACGATGGTGCCGATCACGCGCTGGGTGACGAAGCCGCCGCTGTCGCGGATCACGCTCACGGCCTTGCCGTCGCGCGCGAACAAGGCATGGGCGATTTCGCGCATGTCGTGCCGCGTCGCGGGATTGGTGGCGAGCACGCGGCGCTTCGTGGCGGCGTCGTCCACCATCAGGTCGATGCCGACCGTGCGTGTGGCATCGAGCCGCTCGACCGCGGCCACGGTGGTGACGTCGAAGCCCAGCGGCGCGACGAGGATCAGCGCGGCGGAGGAGGGCGTGGCCCCGCTTTCCAGTTGGGCGCCCAGCGTGTGCACCAGCTTCAGCAGGTCCGGCCGCCGTGCCGCGCGCGGGGAGACCCAGAGGGCCGGGTAGCCCTCGAGCGCCGGGGAGGGCGGCTCGGGCACTTGCTGCGCAACCCCGTCGACATAGCGGTAGAAGCCTTCTCCCGTCTTGCGCCCGAGCACACCGGCCGCGAGCCGCTGTGCGGTGATCACGCTCGGCCGGAAGCGCGGCTCCTCGTAGTACTGGCGGTAGATCGATTCCATCACCGGGTGGGAGACGTCGAGCGCCGTGAGATCCAGCAGTTCGAAGGGGCCAAGGCGGAAGCCCGCCTGGTCCTTGAGAATGCGGTCGATGGTCGCGAAGTCCGCCACGCCCTCGCCGGCAATGCGCAGCGCCTCGGTGCCGTAGCCGCGTCCGGCGTGGTTGACGACGAAGCCCGGCGTGTCCTTGGCCTGCACGGCGGTGTGACCCATCTGCGAGGCATAGGTGGCGAGTTGCCGGCAAAGCTCGGCGTCGGTCTTGAAGCCGGCCACGACCTCGACCACCTTCATCAGCGGCACCGGATTGAAGAAGTGGAAGCCCGCCATGCGCTGCGGCTGTGCCATCGCCGCGGCAATCGCGGTGACCGAGAGCGAAGAGGTGTTGGTTGCCAGGGCGGCAGAAGGTGCCACCACCGCTTCGAGTTCGCGAAACAGCTGGCGCTTGACCTCGAGGTCCTCGACCACCGCCTCGACCACCAGGTCGCAGCCGGCGAGCGCCTGCATCGAATCGACTGCGCGCACGCGCGCCGACAGTGCATCGCGCTGCGTCTCGTCCAGCTTGCCCTTCTCATGCAACTTCTGCCACTGGGCGATGAGGGCGTCGCGGCCGCGGACCGCGGCGCCCTCGAAGCTGTCGAGCAGCAGCACCTGGCTGCCGGCTTGCGCGGCGATCTGGGCAATGCCTCGCCCCATCGCGCCAGCTCCGATGATCCCTACGTTGGAAAACTGCACAGTCATTTGATAATTGTCTCTCGCTAAATCTGGCCGTGCGGGTGCGCATGCCAGAATGTGTCTACTTTCGATTACCTTTTCAGCTCTACTCATTTTGCAACCACCACGTTTGGCTGCGGCCCTGTTTCTACTCGGGTTCGCACTTGAATCGTCTGGCTTGACGATCGGGCGACCCCAAGGGGCCGTCTGGATCGGCAAGCCCCTGGATATCGTGGTTCCGCTTTCACTGGACGATGCCGAAACCGGCGGCGGGCTGTGCCTGGAAGCCGAGGTGGTGCAGGGCGATCTGCGCATCCCGGATTCGAGCGTGACGATATCGCTCGAGCCCGGACGCAGTGCCGCCAATTCGCGCATGCGCATCCGTTCGACTGTCGCGATCGACGAGCCGGTGCTCAATGTGAACGTGCGGGCGGGCTGTGAAACGCGCTCCACGCGCAGCTATGTGCTGCTGGCCGATGTGCCCACGCAAGCGTCCCTGCCCAATGTCGCCATGCCAGGCCCGCAGGCCGAGGCCGAAACACCTGCCACCCTACGTGCACCGCAGCGCGCATCTTCGCGCGGCGCGGGGACGGGTTCCTCTTCAGGTTCCGAGGGTGCGGCTCCCTTGCAACGCAACGGCGTTGCTGCCGCGCCGGCCGCAGGCACCCAGGACCGCGAGGCGCAGCCGCCGCGCCGAAGGGCCGCGCCGCCGCCACGCAAACCTGCAGCAGTGCAGCCCCGGACGTCAGCGACTTCTCGCGCCGCCACGCCGCGCGCAGAGACCACGCCAGGCGGCCCGGCTCCCGCACAGACGGCCGCGCCAGGCGGACCGCGCCTGCAGCTCGAGGCTGTGGAGCCAGTCCCCACCGCGGCGCCAGGCCTCAAGACCACGCCACAGCTGACGCTGCCCATGGCCGAGGACCCCGCGCGCCGCAGCGTCGCCGCTGCGGAATGGCGCGCACTCAATGCCGAGCCCGAGGCGGCGCAGCGCGAGGCCCAGCGCATGCAGGTGCTGGAGGCCACGCTGACCGCCCTGCGCGAACAGACGGCTCAAAACCAGCGCTCGCTGCTCGAATTGCGCACCGAACTCGCGCAGGCGCGGGAGGACCGCTATCGCAATCCGTTCGTCTACGCCCTCATCGGCCTGCTGCTGCTCGCGCTGATCGCCATCCTGCTGCTGTGGCGCCACGTCGCGCGCCGCGCCGAGCCGGCCTGGTGGCGCGAGCCCGCGTCCAAGCGCGATGCGGGCCCCACGCAACCCAGCGCCTTGGGCGAACTGCTCGATGACGAAGACGGAGGGCGCTCCGGCAGGCTGCGCAGTGCAAACGCCACCAGCTTCGGTGCAGCCACCTTTGCGGACCTGGACCCCGAGAACAACAGCGGCTTCGGCGATTCGCAGCCCCCTCCGCGCGCGGTGGACAGCATCCCGTCGAGGCCGGTCAACACCGAAGAGCTGTTCGATGTCCAGCAGCAGTCCGACTTCTTCCTCTCGCTGGGCCAGCACGACCAGGCCATCGCGGTACTCCGCGAGCACATCGCCACCAATCCCGGCACCAGCGCCCTGGCATACCTGGACCTGCTGCGCATCTACCATTCGCTGGAGCGCAAGGACGACTACGCGCGGCTGGCGGAAGAGTTCGAGCGCGCCTTCAATGCCGATGTTCCGGCATTCGAATATTTCAACGAGACGGGTAAAGGTCTCGAGCACTACCGCAGTGCGCTGGCGCGCATCGAGTCGCAATGGCCAGCGCCAGGCACCTTGGCGCTGATCGAGGAGTTGATCTTCCGCAAGCCCGGCGCGACCGAGGATGAGGCCTTCGACCTTGCGGCCTACCAGGAATTGCTGCTGCTCTACTCGGTCGCCAAGGAGGTCATCGAGCCGGGCAATGCGTCGCCCGCCCCGGTGACGCAGCCTGCATTCGTCGACACCTTCGGCCACGAGCAGCTCGCCACGACCCCCGCGCCGCTTGAAGCCAGGAGCCAGCCGGACCCCGTCGAGGACGGGCCGACCCTGCCGGACTCGATCTACGGCGCGATCGACGACACGCTGGGGCACGAGACCGTGCTGGCCCCCGAGGCCCCGGTCCCCGCCACCGATGTGCCGGATCGCGAGTCGCGGCACATCGTGCACCCCGATGCCAGCCTGGATCTGGCCGAGTTCGACAAGACAGCCTTCGAGACCATGCGGGCCCCGTTGCAGGCGCCGCCATCGCCAGCTCCATCGACCGACCCGCATGTGATCGATTTCGAACTCTTCGATCCGGATACCGAAGCCGAGATCGCGCCGAAGCCGGTCAAGCGCTGAAGGCCGCCGCGCGGGTCTGGGCGCGGTCGACGGCCAGGCTCAGCAACAGTGCGCACACCAGCATCGCGAAGCCGGCCCAGCTCATCCACGCAATGGCGTTGTTCGCCAGCAGCCACCCGCCGGCCGCTGCACCGACGGCTTGGCCCACGTAGATTCCGGAGCTGTTGAGGGCAACCGACCCGGGTGCGAGCCCGGGCGCCATCGAAACCAGCCGCGCCTGCTGCGCCGAGTTCGCGGCGAAGCAGCCCAGGCCCCAGGGAACCAGGATGAGTGCCAGCCCGGCAAGCGTCACACCCAGCGGCCACAGGAGCAGGCTCAGCGCGATCAGCGCGGTGGTGACGAGCACCATGCGCGGAGCACCCACACGATCGATCACCCGGCTCACGAGCATGTTGCCCACCAGGCCGCAGATGCCGAACCAGCCCCACACGAGGCCGAGCGCGGTGGCGTCGGCGCCGACGGTTTCGCGCAGCACGGGCGCGAAGTAGCTCATCAGCACGAACTGGCCCGAGCCCTGCAATGCGGTGACCGCTACCACCCCCATCAGCAGCGGGCTCTTGAGCACCTGCCCCCAGGCGGCGCGCGTCAAGGCTGGCGGGCGAATGCCGCGCGGCAGCTGGTGCCAGATCCAGGCCGCGCTCAGCAGCGACAGCACGCCAAGTGCAGCAAAGGCGGTGCGCCAGCCGAAATGGCCGCCGATCAAGGCGCCCATCGGCAGGCCGAGGACCGAGGCCATGGACCAGCCTAGAAAGACGAAGGTCACGGCGCGGCCGCGCTGATCCGGTGGCACCAGCAGACCGACGCAAGCCGCGGCCTGGGCCGTGAAAATCGCGGGCGAGATGACCGTCAGCATGCGCACGGCCAGCAGTGCGCCAAAAGTCGGCATCAGGGTCGCGAGGAAGTGGCCTGCTGCGTACCACAGCATGGTGCAGGCCAGCAGCAGCCGCCGGTCCCAGCCCGCGACCAGTGCGGCCAGCAAGGGCGCGCCGAAGCAGACGACCACTGCGCCTGCGGTGATCAACTGGCCCGCCGTGGCCGCGCTGACCTGCAAGGAATTGCTGAGCTCGTTGAGCGTGCCCGGCACCACCATGATCCCGGTGCCGATCACGAAGTTGCCCGCCAGCAGGGCCCAAAGCGACGCCGGCAGGGCCGCCCGCTTCAACGTCGCACCTGAAGCGCGCCCGGATTGACGATGTTGGTCGGGTTGCCCTTGATGAAGCTGACGACGTTGTCGAAAGCCTGGCCGAAATACATCTCGTAGCTGTCTTGCTCGACGTAGCCGATGTGCGGCGTGCAGATGCAGTTCTCCAGTCGCAGCAGTGCGTGGCCTTGCAGCGGCGGCTCGCTCTCGAAGACGTCGATTGCTGCCAGCCCGGGCCGCCCGCGGTTGAGGGCCGCGAGCAACGCATCCTGTTCCATCAGCTCCGCGCGCGAGGTGTTGACGAACAGGGCGGTAGGTTTCATGCGCGAGAGGTCCTCGAGCGTGACCAGGCCGCGGGTCTCCTCGGTCAGCCGCAGGTGGATCGACAGCACGTCCGCCGCGGCGAAGAAGGCTTCACGGTTCGGCGCCACCTGGAAGCCGTCGGAGCGGGCGCGTGCGCAGCTCTCTTCACGGCCCCAGATCACCACCTGCATGCCGAAGGCCTGACCATAGCGCGCCACCAACTGGCCGATGCGGCCATAGCCCCAGATGCACAACGTCTTGCCCTTGAGCACCGAGCCCAGCCCGAAGTTGGGCGGCATGGACGCGGACTTGAGCCCCGATTGCTGCCAGGCGCCATGCTTGAGGTTGCTGATGTACTGCGGCAGGCGGCGCATGGCCGCCATGATCAGCGCCCACGTGAGCTCGGCCGGCGCCAGCGGAGAGCCCGTGCCCTCGGCGACGGCGACGCCGTGCTCGGTGCAGGCATTGACGTCGATATGGTGGCCGGCCCGCCCCGTTTGCGAGATCAGCTTGAGCTTCGGAAGCTTTTCGATCAGCTGGCGCGAGATCTGAGTGCGTTCGCGGATCAGCACGATCACGTCGGCATCCTTGAGCCTCACAGAGAGCTGTCCGATGCCCTTGACCGTGTTGGTGTAGACCTTGGCGGCATACGCGTCGAGCTTGGAGGCACAGCGCAGTTTGCGCACTGCGTCCTGATAGTCGTCGAGGATCACGATGTTCATGGCGTGCCATTGTGCCTCGCACCACCCACGGGCTTGCGCGCCGTGCGCCAGAAGCGCAGGGCGCTGCTGGGGCATGCCCTGCGTTCGGGTGCACGGTGCGCCCGGACGCAGGGTGTGGCCGTCAATGCAGATGGCTGGGCGAAGGTGCGGTGCCTGCCGCTTCCAGGGCGGCCAGCCGGTCGAGCTCGGCGCAGACATCCGCCATGCGACCAGAAATCACGACTCGGCCGGTGCTCGGCTTGTTGTGTTGCGCATCGATGGTGCGGACCACCCGCAGCGGTCGGGCGGATGTCGGCAGGCGTGACGCTGGTGCGGCTGGACGCGCTGCACAACTGGGGCGGATGCCGACATAGCGGAGGCCCGAGGCGCTTCGCCGGCGCGACGGTATCCAACGGCTTGCCAGCGATTGAAGGGGCATGAACAGGTCGACGAAGCTGAGCAGAGCGATTCCCATGTGAACTCCATGAAGGTCAGAGATTGAACATAGGCAGGATTGCTTTCGTCGGCCGCAACAGGGTGATGGCCCTTGGCCATACGCCCGCCACCTGTCGCAGCCGTTAGGGCCGCATGAGCAAGGGACGCTCATGCCGCCTTGTGCGGCTACATCAGCATCGTGTTGCGGATCAGGCCGACTGCGAGGCCTTCGATCTCGAAGGGCTCGCCCGGCTGCACGATGATGGTGGGGTAATCGGGGTTCTCGGCGTGCAGTTCGATGATCTGCTTGTTGCGCTTGAGGCGCTTGACCGTGACTTCGTCGCCCAGGCGGGCTACGACGATCTGGCCGTTGCGGGCCTCCTTGGTGGCCTGCACGGCGAGCAGGTCGCCGTCCATGATGCCGGCGTCGCGCATGGACATGCCGCGCACCTTGAGTAGGTAGTCGGGCTGCCGCTGGAACAGCGTGTTCTCCACATAGTAGGTCTGGTCTACGTGCTCCTGCGCCAGGATAGGCGAGCCCGCAGCGACGCGCCCGATCAACGGCAGCGCGAGCTGGGCCATGCCAGGCAGCGAGAGCGAGAACTGGGTGTTGCGCGATTCGTTCAGCGAGCGCAGTGCGTCGCCCTTGAGCCGAATGCCGCGCGAGGTGCCGCTCACAAGTTCGATGACGCCCTTGCGCGCCAAGGCCTGGAGATGTTCTTCGGCGGCGTTGGCGGACTTGAAGCCCAGCTCGGCCGCGATCTCGGCACGGGTGGGCGGCGCGCCAGTGCGTGCGATGGCGCTCTGGATGAGGTCCAGAATCTGTTGCTGGCGAGCGGTAAGCTTCACGGCGAACTGCATTGACGACTCCTTGCGGCACTGGCTGAATATCCAGTACCTGTATTTTTAACCAGTTTCCGGAGCTTTGGCAAGTCATGGCCGAAAACATCAGCGAAGGCAATCGTCGTGTGGTCGTTCTCGGCACGGGCGGCACCATTGCGGGCCGCTCGGCAACAGCGGCCGATAACGTCGGCTATACCGCCGGCCAAGTGGGTGTAACCGAACTGCTGGAAGGCATTGCGGCACCCGCGGGCGTCGCGCTGTGGACGGAGCAGGTGGCGCAGGTCGACAGCAAGGACATGAGCTTCGGGATCTGGCGCCGCCTGGCCGAGCGCTGTGCGCATTGGCTTGCGCAGGCCGATGTAGCGGGCGTGGTCATCGCCCACGGCACCGATACATTGGAGGAAACGGCGTTCTTCCTTCAGTCCGTGCTGGCTCCGTCCAAGCCGGTTGTGCTGACCAGTGCCATGCGGCCGGCGACTGCGCTGACGCCCGACGGTCCGCAGAACTTGCGCGACGCCATCGTGGTCGCTGCAAGCCCTCGTGCGCGGGGGGTGGTAGCGGTGTGCGCGGGCGCCGTGCACAGCGCTTTCGATGTGCAGAAGGTTCACACTTATCGTGTCGACGCGTTCGGTTCCGGCGATGCGGGCCCAGTGGCCTATGTGGAGGAGGGTGCCTTGCGCGAGCTCAGGAACTGGCCTGCCGCGCCGTCAGAGCCGGCGCGTTTGTCCTTCGAGCTGATGCAGCAGGCTACCCACTGGCCTCGCGTGGAAATCCTGATGAGCCACGCGGAGGCGCGCGGCAGCATCGTCGACGCCCTGGTCCGGGAGCGGCAAGCTGGCGTTGCGGAGCCGGTGCAGGGCCTGGTGCTCGCAGCCACTGGCAACGGAACGCTCCATGAAGCTTTGGAAGCGGCTGCGCTTCGGGCGCAAGCGGCGGGCATTGCGGTCTTGCGCGCGACGCGCTGCCCCCAGGGCCGCATTCTTTCCACGCCGAATGCGTTGCTGCGGGACGCCGGCGCGCTGACGCCTGTGAAGGCGCGCATCGAGCTGGTGCTGCAACTGATGGCCACCCCGACCGGCGGCGCCTGAGCGCATGTTCGAGGCCTTGCGCTCGCACGCCTGGGCCTATCCGGCATTGGAGGCGGTGCACATCGTCGGCATCGCGCTTCTGCTCGGTAATCTGGTGGCGCTCGAGCTGCGGGTGTTCGGGCACGCTGCCGGCCTGCCGGTCGCGGCCATGGCCAGGCTGTCGCTCTCGATCGCGGCCGGCGGCTTCGCACTCGCGGCGGCCAGCGGTTCGCTGATGTTCGCCACCCAGTCAGCGGAACTGCTGACCAATCAGTCCTTCCTGATCAAGATGGGCCTGCTGGTGGCTGCCGGCTTCAATGCAGGGTGGTTCCATCTGCGCGGCTCCCTGCGCAAACTCGATGCAATGGCGCGGGTACAGATGTTGTTATCTACTGCGATCTGGCTGGCCGTCGTCTTTTGCGGCCGTTGGATTGCCTACTGAAGAGGAGCCTTCCCGATGAAACGTCGCCACATAGTCGTCGCCGCCGCATCCCTGCCGTTGGCCAGTCCGCTCGCCTGGGCGCACCACGGCTGGAGCAGCTTCGACCAGGACCGTCCGATCTACCTCGAAGGGACGGTGGCCCGGGTGCGCTGGCAGAACCCGCATGCGGAGTTGTTGCTCGACGTCCCGGCGGGGCTCAAGGTGCCAGCCGATCTGGCGAAGCGCGCCCTGCCGGGGCAGAGCGCGCCCATTGACGGACCGGGCTTGCTCGCGCGCGCGGCCGTGCCTCGCCGCACTGAGCGCCAGTGGGAGCTTGAACTCGCTCCGCTGACGCGGATGGAAGCCTGGAAAGTCGCGCAGATCAAGCCCGGCACCGCAGTCTCGGCGGTGGGCTTCACGTTCAAGGAGGAAAAGGGAGAACCCGTGATGCGCGTCGAATACCTGTTCGTCGACGGCAAGGCCTACGGGCTGCGTTCCAGCCCCGCCTGACGATCAGCTCGCCAGTGCGGCCAACGCGCGCTGGGTAATGTCGTCGACGCTGCCGACGCCACTGATTGCGCGGTATTTTGGCGCGACGCCAGGCTCAGCCTTGGCCCAGGCTGCGTAGTAGTCGACCAACGGCCGGGTCTGCTGACTGTAGACCTCGAGTCGGTGGCGCACGGTCTCTTCCTTGTCGTCGTCACGCTGAATCAGGTCTTCGCCCGTGAGGTCGTCCTTGCCTTCGACCTTCGGCGGATTGAACTTGACGTGGTAGATGCGTCCGGACGCCGGGTGCGAGCGGCGTCCGCTCATGCGCTCGACGATGTCGGCGAAGGGCACGTCGATTTCGAGCACGTAGTCGAGCTTGACGTTGGCCGCGCGCATGGCGTCGGCCTGCGGGATGGTCCGGGGGAAGCCGTCGAAGAGAAAGCCGTTGGCGCAGTCCGGCAGCTCAAGGCGTTCCTTCACGAGGTTGATGATCAGGTCGTCGCTCACCAGTGCGCCGGAGGCCATTACCGCCTTGGCCTCGAGGCCGAGTGGGGTGCCGGCCTTGACGGCCGCGCGCAACATGTCGCCGGTGGAGATTTGAGGAATGCCGTACTTCTGGCAGATGAAGGCAGCCTGTGTGCCCTTGCCCGCCCCGGGGGCGCCCAACAAAATCAGTCTCATGGTGTCCTCGGAGGTTCTTCGATCTTCTGTCGCGCCTCGCATGCCGGCGACGGCGTTGCATGGGCGGAGTTGCGTCGAGGATAGCACGCACTCTCGAGCGAACCCGGCCTATGGCGGGCGTATCAGGCGGCGAACAGGGCACGGACCCGCGCGAGGTCTTCGGGCGTGTCGATCCCCGGACCGGGCGCATGCCCGCTCACATGCACGGCAATGCGATAACCGTGCCACTGCGCGCGCAACTGTTCCAGTGCCTCGGTCGCTTCCACAGGTGCCGGCGGCAAAGCCGGGAACTGCCGCACGAAGCTTGCGCGGTAGGCATAGATGCCGATATGACGCAACGGTGCCGGGGAAGCCGGCAAGGTTGTGGGCCCATGCTTCGCGAAGCCGTCGCGCCACCAGGGAATCGGTGCCCGGCTGAAGTAGAGCGCATTGCCCCGGGCGTCGAGCACCGTTTTGACGACGTTGGGATTGAGGAAGTCCTCGAGGGAATCGATCGCATGCGCGGCCGTGCTCATCGCCACATCGGAATGTGACGCCAGGGTTTGCGCAACAGCGTCGATCAGCGAAGGATCGATCAGCGGCTCGTCGCCCTGGACGTTCACCACGATCTCGTCGTCCGCCAGGCCGAGTTGCACGCAGGCCTCGGCGAGACGGTCGCTGCCGCTGGCATGGTCGGTGCGGGTCAGCAAGACTTCCACTCCGTGCGCCTCGCATGCGGCGACGATGCGGGCGTCGTCGGCAGCGACCACCACCCGCTCGGCACCGGACTGCCGCGAACGCTGCGCGACGCGCACCACCATTGGCAGCCCGGCAATGTCCGCCAGGGGCTTGTCGGGCAGTCGCGTGGAGGCGAGCCGCGCCGGAATCAGGACGGCGTAGCGCAAGCTCAGAGCCCCAGTTCCTCGTCGGACAAAGTGCGGGCCTCGGTCTCGAGCAGCACGGGAATGCCGTCACGCACGGGGTAGGCGAGGCGGGCGCTGCGCGAGCGCAGCTCCTGCGCCTCGGGATGCCAGGTGAGGGGTCCCTTGGTCACGGGGCAGACGAGCAGTTCAAGCAGCTTGGTGTCCATCGAGCGATGATAGCTTTGCGTCGAGTGCGCGGAAGAAGCCCGGCTCGGGATGGAACACCAGCGGCAGCGCGAGCGCATCGGGCGCCCGGCGCCATAACTTGACCGCGTCTTTCTCGGTGCACAACAGCACGTAGCCTGTGCCCGGCGGCGGCTGCCACTGCGTGAAATCGTGGTGGTCGGACAGCGCAATGCACTGCTGTGGCGCGAGCCCGCGTTCGCGCAGCATCTGGAAAAAGGCCTCGGGCTTGGCGATGCCCGCAACCGCCACGAGCGGCCGACCTGCGAGGGATTGGAGCGGGACCGCCGTGCCATCCACCCGCAAGGCTGCATCGGCCAGCGAACGTTGCGCGGTGAAGCCGGCGAAAGCAGGGCGCGCGCCGGTGTGGAGCACCAGATCGCAGTGCCGTGGCCATCGCTCGCGCAAAGGGCCGGCCGGCAGCAGCCAGCCATTGCCCGTGCTGCGGTCGTCGAAGACGCAGATTTCGACGTCGCGTGCCAGCGCCAGGTGCTGCAGGCCATCGTCGCTCACGATGCACTGCGTGCCCGGATGCCGCGCGAGCAATGCACGCGCGGCCTCGATACGGCGCAGCGCCACGAAGACCGGCGCCCCGGTCGAACGGCGGATCAATGCCGGCTCGTCGCCGACCTCGCGCGGGTCGCTGTCCTCGTGCACTTCCCGGCAGTCGTCGGTCGCCCGGCCGTAGCCGCGCGACACCACGCCCACGTTCAGCCCGCGAGCCTGGAGATGGCGCACCACGGCCATGACGACCGGCGTCTTGCCGGAGCCGCCCGCGACGACGTTGCCGACGACGATCACTGGTACGCCGACGCGCTCGGTACCGAGGACGCCGAGGCGATAAAACACGCGCCGGACGGCTGTCAGCGCGCTGTAGACAACGGAAATGGGCCAAAGCAGTCTCGCGAGCACGCCGCGCTGCAGCCAGGCTCGCTGCAGGTCCAAACTAGCGTCCTGCCTGCGCGGCGGATTGGGTGGCGAAGGTGATCTGCATGAGTCCGGCGCGGCGCGCGGCTTCCATCACCGTGATCACCGATTGATGTGCGGCGCTTGCATCGGCGCTGATGACCACGACGCTGTCCTTGCCGCCAGTGGACGCGGCGCCCAGGGCTTCGGCCACCGCTTCCACGCTGCGATCGGCGAGCACGGTCTTGTTGATCGAATAGCGGCCGTCGGCGGAGACACCGACGATCACTTCCTTCGGATAATCGCGCTGGGCCTCGACGTCCGCAACCGGCAGGCGCAGCTGCATCTCCGTGAACTTGCTGTAGGTGGTCGACAGCATCAGGAAGATGAGCACGACCAGCAGCACGTCGATGAATGGGATCAGGTTGATCTCGGGCTCCTCCTTCGAGCCGTGGCTGAAGTGCATTCGCCTCATGCCCGGCCTCCTGCGAACCGGCCGCCGGCCGCCAACGCTACACGCAATGGGGGAAGCCTGACGGCGTTCATGACCGCAACGTGTTCAGGTGCCGGGCAAAGCGTTCGCCGGCGAGCTCGAGATTGAGCAGGTATTCGTCGACCCGGGTGCGGAAGTACCGCCAGAAGATCAGGGCCGGTATCGCGACGATCAGCCCGAAGGCGGTGTTGTAGAGGGCGATTGAAATGCCGTGGGCCATTTGCGCCGGGTTGCCGGAGCCGACTGCGCCAGTGCTCGGCGACTGAGAGCCGAAGATCTCGATCATCCCGATCACCGTGCCGAGAAGCCCGAGCAGCGGCGCTGCCGACGCGATGGTCGCCAGCGCCGGCAGGTAGCGCTCGAGCCGGTGCGCGACGATGCGTCCCGCGGCCTCCATCGAAGCGCGCAGGTCGTCCTCCGTCGATTGAGGGTTGGCATTCATGTGGCGGAAGCCGGCCGCCAGCACCTCGCCGAGTCCGGAGTTCTTTTCCAGCTTGGTCACCACGTCCGGACCCGGAATCGTGTTGCGCGAGACCGTGATGGCCTCGTCCAGCAGTTTGGGAGGAAGAACCTTCGAGGCCTTCAGGCTGGTGAATCGCTCGATGACCAATGCGAGCCCCACCACCGAACAGGCGAGCAGCGGCCAGATTGGCCAGCCCGCAGCAACTATGATCGAAAACAAGGAACCTCCGGCCCGTGGACTGCAAATGCGCGGCGATTATCCACCGTCGGCGGCAGTTGTTCCAATTTGTATTCGCCTGTCAGCCATCGCCCACAAGTTCTGTGGATAACTTTGTGGCTAACCCGCGGGGCAACGAGCCACCAGCCCCGGCCCATGGGCCTCCCGCTGGATCGACTGAATTTTGAGCAGCATTTTTTCCAATGAAATCAAAGGCTTGTACGTGAACTCGTGCCTGCGATACCCATGCACCCGAGGCACCGTGAGCCGTTCAGCTGCTTGTGGACGACTGGCCGCCCGTTACGCGCCTGCCCATGAGCGATTTTGAAGCACGGACCGGCGGGCCGCGGGTCTGGAACGTCGGCGCGCTGTGCCGCGCAGTGGCCGATACCCTCGAGGCGCGCTTCAATCCGGTCGGGGTGCGCGGCGAGATCAGCGGCTTCTCGCGCGCCGCCAGCGGTCACTGCTACTTTGCGCTGAAGGACGAAAGCGGCCAGCTGCGCTGTGCCATGTTCAGGCGTGCTGCGGGCCTGCTCGAGTTTCAGCCGCGCGACGGTGACCAGGTCGAGGTTCGCGGTCGCCTCGCGGTGTACGAACCACGGGGCGATCTGCAGTTGGTTGTCGAGAGCATGCGCCGAGCCGGCCAGGGTGCGCTCTTCGAACAGTTCTTGCAGCGCAAAACACGTCTGGAGGCCGAGGGCCTGTTCGATACTGCGCGCAAGCGAGCTTTGCCGGCCATGCCGCGCGCGATCGGTCTCGTGACTTCGCCGGGCGCTGCCGCGCTGCACGACGTGGTCACCGCTTTGCGGCGCCGCGTGCCGCACATTCCCGTGGTGCTGGCCCCTGCTGCCGTGCAAGGCGCCGGTGCGCCAGCGGAACTGACACGCTCCCTGCAAGCCCTCTACATGCTGCGATCGCCGGTCGACGTGATCCTGCTGGTGCGAGGCGGCGGCTCGATCGAGGATCTCTGGGCGTTCAACGACGAAACGCTCGCGCGCACGATCGTGCAGAGCCCGGTACCCATCATCAGCGGCGTTGGCCATGAAACCGACTTCACCATCGCCGACTTCTGCGCTGACCTCCGCGCGCCGACACCGACTGCCGCGGCCGAGCTCGTGGCAGCGCCGCGCGAGCTGTGGCTGGGTGCGCTGGCGCTACTCGAGGGGCGCTTGCGCACTGCGCTTTCCGCGCGCCTGGATGCACTGAGCCAGCGAGTCGACGACGCTGCCACGCGTCTCGCCCGCCCTTCGACGCTGGTGCTGCGCCAGCAGCTACGGCTGGCGCAGCATGCCCAGCGTTTTCGCCACGTCATGCTTTCGAGGATGCAGCGACTCGCCCAGGTCCAGCAGGGATTGCAAGCCGAGCTGCCTCTCGATTTCGCCCGCGCGCTGATGGAGCGGAAGGAACGGCTCGAGCGGGCGGCACTGCGGCTGCAACTGCTCGATCCGACGCTGGTTCTCGAGCGCGGCTATGCCTGGCTCACCGGCCCGGACGGTCGGGCGATCACCCGCACGCAGCAGCTGGCGCCGGGCGATGCGGTCCAGGCGAGGCTGGCCGACGGCACGGCCGACATGACGGTCGTGCAAACGGACACGACAGGACTGCGTCCGACGCGAGCCTCGTGATTCCTTTCTAGAATGCTTCATCCCACAACCAACCTGCGAGAAAAGACATGGAACACGTCCTCCCACCTCTGCCATACCCGTTGGACGCGCTGGCGCCCGAGTACTCGAAGGAAACGCTGGAATACCACTACGGCAAGCACCACAACGCCTACGTGGTGAACCTGAACAACTTGCAGAAGGGCACCGAGTTCGAAAACATGGAACTCGAGGAGATCGTCAAGAAGTCCAGCGGCGGCATCTACAACAACGCCGCCCAGATCTGGAACCACACCTTCTTCTGGAACTGCATGAAGCCTGCTGGCGGCGGCGAGCCCAGCGGCGCACTTGCCAAGGCGATCGATGCCAAGTGGGGCAGCTACGCGGCGTTCAAGGAGGCCTTCGTAAAGTCCGCCGTAGGCAACTTCGGCTCCGGCTGGACCTGGCTGGTGAAGAAAGCCGATGGCGCGGTGGACATCGTCAACATGGGCGCCGCGGGCACGCCCCTGACCACGGGCGATACGCCGGTGCTGACGGTGGACGTCTGGGAGCACGCCTACTACATCGACTACCGCAACTTGCGTCCGAAGTTCGTGGAGACCTTCCTGGCCAAGCTGGTGAACTGGGAATTCGCGGCAAAGAACTTCGGCTGAGCCGACCCGCTGCCACAAAAAAGCCGACCCGCGGGTCGGCTTTTTCATGGGCCGGTGCGCTCAGCGCCTGCTCGAGAACAGTTCACTGTTCAGCTTGGTGCCCTTCTTGATGTTCTTGCGGGCGAACCAGCCTTGGTTCATCTCGAGCACGAAGCGCACGGGCTCCTCGGAGCAATGGGAGTCGTCGGTCTGCGGCTTCATGTCGGCCGTGTTGACGATGCGACCGTCGTCGGCCACGAAGGCGGCGGTCAGCGGCAGCAGGGTGTTGCGCATCCAGAAGCACTGGGTGGCCGGCTGTTCGAACACGAAGATCATGCCCTCGTTCTGGGGCATCTCCTTGCGGAACATCAGGCCGATCTGTCGCTGTACCGGGGTCTCGGCGAGCTGGGCGTCGATCTGGTACATGCCCGCGGTCAGCCTGACGCGCTGCAGATCGGTCTGTGGCTGCTGAGCGTGCGCGGGCACGAGCAACGCGGCGGAGAGGGCGAGCAGGACGGACAGGCGCTGGAACATAGGAAACTTCGGGAATGGAATGGCGATCCTCGAGGACGCGGTCGTTCAACGGCGGCGGGGAATCGCCAGTTGACGGTGCACCGAGAGGCCAAAAAGAAAAGCGTTCCGAAGAACGCTTTTTCTTGTTTCAGAGCCGGATGGCTTACTGAGGCGTACCGCCTTGAGCAGGCACCGGCTTCTTGCCGCCGCCCTTGGCGGGACGGCGTGTGTCGCGCGAATCGCGGCGGGCTTGGGCGGCCTTGTCGGCGCCGGTGGCGGTCACGCCGCCGCTGCCTTCTGCAACCTTGCCTTGGTCTCCAGCGGGAGCCTTGACTTGACCAGCAGGCTTCGCAGCCCTCCTCGTTTCGGCGCGCTCAGCCGCCTTGCCCTGACCCTGGGGGTTGATCTCGGCGGGTTGGGTCTGCGCGAATGCGGCGGTGGCGAACAAGCCGGCCATCATGACTGCGAGAACTTTGCTCATTACAGGTTCCTCTGTGTGGAAATGGTTTGAAAACGCCTCCCGTCCAGCAGAAGGTCCGTCAACAACGAGGGCTATAAGGCCACGGTTGACAAGCCTTCCAGCTCCTCAGGTTGCGTCTAAAATTCTACGGCTATTCAGCCGGCTGGAAACGTAGTGTCTTCCTGCCTTCATTTCATCCCCCGGAGTTTTCACTCTCATGTCCAGCTATCAGCACATCAAAGTCCCGGCCGAAGGCCAGAAGATCACTGTCAATGCCGACAACTCCCTCAATGTGCCTGACCAGCCGATCATCCCCTTCATCGAGGGCGACGGCACCGGCCTGGACATCACGCCGGTGATGATCAAGGTGGTCGATGCGGCGGTGGCCAAGACCTACGGCGGCAAGAAGAAAATCCATTGGATGGAGGTCTATGCCGGCGAGAAGTCGACCAAGGTCTACGGTCCCGACGTGTGGCTCCCGGAGGAAACCCTCCATGCGGTGCGTGACTACGTGGTCTCTATCAAGGGCCCGCTGACTACCCCTGTCGGCGGCGGCATCCGCTCCCTGAACGTCGCCCTGCGCCAGGAACTCGACCTGTACGTCTGCCTGCGTCCCATCCAGTATTTCGAGGGGGTGCCCAGCCCGGTCAAGGAGCCGCACAAGACCCACATGGTGATCTTCCGCGAGAACTCGGAGGACATCTACGCCGGCATCGAGTTCGAAGCCGAGAGCGACAAGGCCAAGAAGCTCATCAAGATCCTGCAGGACGAATTCGGGGTCAAGAAGATCCGTTTCCCCAACACGTCCGGCATCGGCATCAAGCCGGTCTCGCGCGAAGGAACCGAGCGCCTGGTGCGCAAGGCGATCCAATACGCGATCGACAACGACAAGCCCAGCGTGACCATCGTGCACAAAGGCAACATCATGAAGTTCACCGAAGGTGGCTTCCGTGACTGGGCTTACGGCCTGGCGGCCAAGGAGTTTGGCGCCGAGCTGATCGACGGCGGTCCGTGGATGAAGTTCAAGAACCCCAAGACCGGCAAGGAAATCACCGTCAAGGACTCCATTGCCGACGCTTTCCTGCAACAGATCCTGCTGCGTCCGGCCGAGTACAGTGTTATCGCCACCCTGAACCTGAACGGCGACTACGTCTCCGACGCGCTGGCGGCCCAGGTCGGCGGCATCGGCATCGCTCCGGGCGCCAACCTGAGCGACACGGTCGCCATGTTCGAAGCCACCCACGGCACGGCGCCCAAGTACGCCGGCAAGGACTATGTCAATCCCGGCTCCGAGATCCTCTCGGCGGAGATGATGTTGCGCCACATGGGTTGGACCGAGGCTGCCGACCTGATCATCCGCTCCATGGAAAAGTCCATCGCGAGCAAGAAGGTCACCTATGATTTTGCGCGCCTGATGGACGGCGCGACCCAGGTGAGCTGCTCGGGCTTCGGGCAGGTCATGATCGACAACATGTAAATCGTGCCGCGCGACGCGCTGGCAGCTCCCACGCCCCGGCACCGCAAAGGCGCCGGGGCTTTTTTTCTTCGCCTCGGCACCAAATCTGCTCGGAGGGGCACGCTGCTTGCATGCGTTTTTAGTGGCAATCCAAGCACCCGCGTCTTGAATGTCACAAAGCTGGCACCAGTTGTTCCACCGCGGGCGCTGCAAGCTGCGGGCGGCTCGATAAAATGATTTTCATGGCTACCAAAATCCCCTCGACTCCTCCCAGTCCCCCGGCAGTGACGCCGGGGCGGGACGATGGCGATGCGGTCGTGATCGAGAGGCGCCCGCAGAAGACCGCGCCGCCGCAGATGTATCAGGTCGTGATGCTCAATGACGACTACACGCCGATGGAGTTCGTGATCGTCGTGATCCAGGAGTTCTTCAACAAGGACCGGGAAACCGCCACCCAGATCATGCTCAAGATCCATCTCGACGGGCGCGGTATCTGCGGCGTTTATTCTCGCGACATGGCGGCCACCAAGGTCAATCAGGTGATGGAGGCGGCGCACCAGGCCGGCCATCCGCTTCAATGCGTCAGTGAACCGGTTGAATAAATCGCGCTCCAACCCATCTGAAAATCTATTAACAGCAAGGCAAAAGGAAATCTCATGATTGCCCAGGAACTGGAAGTCAGCCTGCATATGGCTTTTGTCGAAGCCAGGCAGCAGCGCCACGAGTTCATCACGGTGGAGCATCTTTTGCTCGCTTTGCTGGACAACCCGAGTGCCGCGGAAGTTCTGCGCGCCTGCTCGGCCAACGTCGACGACCTGCGTGCGTCGCTCACCAATTTCATCAAGGACAACACGCCGCAGGTGGCGGGTACCGACGACGTCGACACCCAGCCCACGCTCGGCTTCCAGCGCGTGATTCAGCGCGCCATCATGCATGTCCAGTCCACGGGCAACGGCAAGAAGGAAGTCACCGGCGCCAACGTGCTGGTCGCGATCTTCGGCGAGAAGGACTCGCACGCCGTCTACTACCTGCACCAGCAGGGCGTAACGCGCCTGGACGTCGTGAACTTCATCGCTCACGGCATCAAGAAGAGCGATCCGCCCGAAGCCACCAAGAGCAGCGGCGAATCCGCTTCCGAAGGTGAAGAAGGCGGCGGCGAGAAGAACGAGAAGTCGTCCCCACTCGAGCAGTTCACGCAAAACCTCAACCAGATGGCGAAGGACGGCAAGATCGACCCGCTGATCGGCCGCGAATACGAGGTCGAGCGCGTGATCCAGATCCTGTGCCGGCGCCGCAAGAACAACCCGCTCCTCGTCGGAGAAGCCGGCGTCGGCAAGACCGCGATCGCCGAAGGCCTCGCGTGGCGCATCACGCAGGGCGACGTGCCGGAAATCCTGGCCGAGTCCCACGTGTACTCGCTCGACATGGGCGCGCTGCTGGCCGGCACCAAGTACCGCGGCGATTTCGAACAGCGCCTGAAGGGCGTGCTCAAGTCCCTCAAGGACAAGCCGAACGCAATCCTCTTCATCGACGAAATCCACACGCTGATCGGTGCCGGCGCCGCCTCGGGCGGTACGCTGGACGCCTCGAACCTGCTGAAGCCCGCCTTGTCGAGCGGCGCGCTCAAGTGCATCGGGGCGACCACCTTCACCGAGTACCGCGGCATCTTCGAGAAGGATGCGGCCCTGTCGCGTCGTTTCCAGAAGGTCGACGTGGTCGAGCCGACGGTGCAGGAAACGGTCGACATCCTGAAGGGTCTGAAGTCGCGCTTCGAGGAGCATCATGGTGTGAAGTACGGCGTGGCTGCGCTGCAGGCCGCGGCAGAATTGAGCGCCAAGTACATCAACGACCGTCACCTGCCCGACAAGGCGATCGACGTGATCGACGAAGCCGGTGCCGCCCAGCGCATCCTGCCCGCGAACAAGCGCAAGAAGACCATCAGCAAGAGCGAGGTCGAGGAAATCGTCGCCAAGATCGCGCGCATTCCCCCGGCCAACGTCTCGAACGACGACCGCGGCAAGCTGCAGAACATCGAACGCGACCTGAAGAGCGTGGTGTTCGGCCAGGACAAGGCGCTCGAGGTGCTGGCCTCGTCCGTCAAGATGGCGCGTTCCGGCCTGGGCCGCGACGACAAGCCGATCGGCTCCTTCCTGTTCAGCGGCCCCACCGGCGTCGGCAAGACCGAGGCGGCGAAGCAACTGGCCTACATCATGGGCATCGAGCTGATCCGCTTCGACATGTCGGAGTACATGGAGCGCCATGCGGTGAGCCGGCTGATCGGCGCGCCTCCGGGCTACGTCGGTTTCGACCAGGGCGGTCTCCTCACCGAAGCCATCACGAAGAAGCCGCACGCGGTGCTGCTGCTCGATGAAATCGAGAAGGCGCATCCGGACATCTTCAACGTGCTGCTGCAGGTGATGGACCACGGCACGTTGACGGACAACAACGGGCGCAAGGCCGACTTCCGCAACGTGATCATCGTGATGACCACCAACGCGGGCGCCGAGACCATGAACAAGGCGACCATCGGCTTCACGAACCCGCGCCAGTCGGGCGACGAGATGGGCGACATCAAGCGCCTGTTCACGCCGGAATTCCGCAACCGGCTGGATGCGATCGTGAGCTTCAAGTCGCTCGACGAGCAGATCATCCTGCGCGTGGTCGACAAGTTCCTGCTGCAGCTCGAAACGCAGCTGGCCGAGAAGAAGGTCGATGTCACCTTCACCGACGTGCTGCGCAAGCACCTGGCCAAGAAGGGCTTCGATCCGCTGATGGGCGCCCGCCCGATGCAGCGCCTGATTCAGGACACGATCCGTCGCGCCCTGGCCGACGAGCTGCTGTTCGGACGCCTGCAGGAAGGCGGCCGTCTCACGGTCGACCTCGACGACAAGGAAGAGGTCCAACTGGACATCCAGCCGCTGACGAAGAAGGAAGGGCGCGCCAAGCCCGAAGCCGAAGAGGCCGCCACGGGCTGATCTGCGATCGTTGGGGACAGCGTCCCAAGGCCGGTAGCATTCGCGCTACCGGCCTTTTCTTTTGCACGAACCCCTCTTCGCCCCTTGATCCTCCCCGAGCTCAGCCAGGAATGGAAGACCGGCCTCTCCCTCGCGTGGAGTGGCTACATTGCGGTGCTTTCCGTCTGGATCGTGATGCAGAAGCGGGCGCCGGTCTCGACGATGAGCTGGATCCTCTCGCTGGCGCTGCTGCCTTTCGCGGGGTTCCTCATCTACTACTTCCTCGGGCCGCAACGCCTGAAGAAGCAGCGCCTCAAGCGGCTGCGCAGCCGCGCAATTGCCCAGGCGCCTGCCGATGTGGCGAGCCTGCGCGCGGCGGCCGAGCGGGCGCCGCCGTCGCTGCGCCAGATGGCCGCGCTCGGCACGGCGGCCTGCGGCCTGCCGGTATCGAGCGCGACAGCCGCCGAACTGCTGTCAGGCGGCGCCCGCACCTTCGACGCGATCTTTGAGGCCATCCGCGAGGCGCGCGACCACGTCCACCTCGAGTACTACATCTTCGAGCCCGACCAGACGGGCACGGCGCTGCGCGACCTGCTGATCGAGCGGGCGCGCAACGGCGTCACCGTGCGCCTGCTGCTCGATGCGCTGGGCTCCAAGCGGATCGGCCGCCGCTTCATGGCGCCCATGCTCGAGGCCGGCATCGAAGTCGCGCTGTTCCACGACACCCGCATCGGACGTCGGCTGCGGCCGGTGACGAACTACCGCACCCACCGCAAGATCGTGGTGTGCGATGGCCGCGTCGGCTTCACCGGCGGCGTCAACATCACCGACGAGGAAGACCGCCGCATCCGGACCGACGCCTACCACGATGCCCACCTTCGCATCGAAGGCAGCGCGGTGCGCTGGCTGCAGACCACCTTCCTCGAAGATTGGACCTACGCCACCGGCGAGGACCCGCGTCGCATCAATCATGCGCTCGACCTCCTGCTGCCGCGTCTGCCGGGCCAGGATGGCGCAGGCGACATCCCGGTGCAGATCGTCACCAGCGGCCCGGACAGCGGTCTCGAAGCCATTCATCGCATGCACGTCGCGGCCATTCATTCGGCCGCGCACCGAGCCTGGCTCACAACACCGTACTTCGTGCCGGGCGAACCTGGCCTGATGGCGTTGACCAGCGCTGCGCTGCGCGGCGTGGATGTGCGCCTCTTGGTGCCGCGCCGCAGCGATTCGCTCATCGTGAGCGCAGCCGCGCGCTCGTACTACGACGAACTGATCGCCGCGGGGGTCAAGATCTGGGAGTACAAGGCACGCATGCTGCACTCCAAGACGCTGGTGGTCGACGACAACTGCGCGATGATCGGCACCGCCAACTTCGACAATCGCAGCTTCAGGCTCAATTTCGAGGTGTGCGCCGTGATCTATGGCCCGGCGCTCGCCGTGCCCCTCGCTGCGCAGTTCGAGACCGACCTGCACAGCGCTGCAGCGATTCGTGGCCAGCGGCCCCAGCGTTTCCTGCGCCGTCTTGGCGATGCAACTGCTCGGCTGTTCTCGCCGCTTCTGTAGGTGGTGGGGTCGGGAGCGGGCGTCCGAACGCAAAGGACGCGAACGTAAGAAAGAGGAGGGAGAAAGTATCTTGATGACGAAGCAGACTTTTCTTTGGCACGACTACGAGACCTTCGGGGTTGTGCCGCGGCGCGATCGGCCGGCGCAGTTCGCGGGCGTTCGCACCGATGCCGAGCTCAACGAGGTCGGCGAGCCGCTGATGATCTATTGCAAGCCTGCGCCGGACTACCTGCCGAGCCCGGAGTCCTGCCTGATCACCGGCATCACGCCGCAGCTGTGCCTCGAGCGCGGGGTGCCCGAGCACCAGTTCGCTGCGCAGATCGAAGCCGCGTTCTCGCAGCCCGGCACCATCGGCGTGGGCTACAACACCATTCGCTTCGATGACGAGGTGACGCGATTCCTGTTCTGGCGCAATCTCATCGACCCCTACGCGCGCGAGTGGCAGGATGAGTGCGGCCGGTGGGACCTGCTCGATGTGGTGCGCCTGTGCTATGCGCTGCGGCCCGAGGGCATCGAGTGGCCGAAGAAGGAAGACGGCTCGCAAAGCTTCAGGCTCGAAGACCTGGCGCGCGCCAACGGGCTGCTGCACGAAGCGGCCCACGATGCGCTGTCGGACGTGCGCGCCACCATCGCCGTGGCGCGCCTCATCCGCACGCGCCAGCCCAAGCTCTTCGACTTCGCGCTGGGGTTGCGCAAGAAGGACCGCGTCGCCGCGGAGCTCGGGCTGCCCGCCATGCGCCAGACCGCACGGCCCTTCCTGCACGTCTCGGGCATGTTCCCGGCCGACCGCGGCTGCCTCGCCGTGATGTGGCCGCTGGCGAGCCACCCGACCAACAAGAACGAACTGCTGGCCTGGGACCTCGCGCACGACCCGAGCGAACTTCGCGATCTCGACATCGCGACCCTGCGACTGCGCCTCTTCACGCGCAGCGCCGACCTGCCCGAAGGCGTGCTGCGCCTGCCGCTGAAAGGCGTGCACCTCAACAAGTCGCCGATGGTGGTCGGCAACCTGAAGACGCTGGCCCCGGCCATGGCGACGCGCTGGGGCATCGATCTCGATGCGGCGATGCGCCACGCCGCGCTGGCGGCGGCCCTGCCCGACATGAGCGCGATCTGGCCGCAGGTCTACGAACGGCCCCGCGAAGAGACGCCCGATGTCGACGAGGACCTCTATGGCGGCTTCGTCGGCAATGGCGACCGCCGCCGGCTCACGCAGTTGCGCGGCCTGTCGCCCGAGGAGCTGGCGCGCGCGCGCACCGGCTTCGACGATCCGCGGCTCGAAGAGCTGGTGTTCCGCTATCGCGCGCGCAACTTTCCCGACACGCTCGATGCCGAGGAGGCCGAGCGTTGGGAAGCGCACCGCGCTGCGCGCCTGCTCGAAGGCGAAGGTGGGGCGCGCAACGTCGATCAGCTTTTCGCCGAAATCGACACGCTGGCCGAGACAGCCGACGAGCGCGGCGAGGAACTTCTCGGTGCCCTGTATGAATATGCCGAGGCCATTGCGCCTTCGACCTGAAGCAAGACCGCACGCGCCTGGCGCGCACGTGGCGCGCCCGGTCGCCGCACCGAAGTGCCGATCGCGATGAGGATGCGAGGCGCTCAGGTCCGCGGCTGCATCCAGCTCGTCGCCGCTGGCCGGTCCGGCAGATGCAGCGCTGCCGTCGCGGCCGGCGTTTCTGCCAGCAGCCGGCCGCGCCGCCAGACCTTGAGCCGCGGCGCGCGCAGCCGGATCGCCTCGACGGGATCGCGCGCCTGCAACAACACGAAGCTCGCGTCGCAGCCCGCCTCCAGGCCGTAGCCCGAGAGCCCGAGCATTGTCGCGGCGTTGGCCGTCACCGCGTCGAAGCACCGGCGCATGCCCTCCTGACTGGTCATCTGCGCCACGTGCAGGCCCATGTGCGCAACCTCCAGCATGTCACCCGACCCCATGCCGTACCACGGGTCCATCACGCAGTCATGGCCGAAGGCCACGTTCACGCCCTGCGCCATCAGTTCGGGCACGCGCGTCATGCCGCGGCGCTTCGGGTAGGTGTCGTGCCGGCCCTGGAGCGTGATGTTGATCAGCGGGTTGGCGACCACGCCGACGCCGGCCTCCGCGATCAGGGGCAGCAGCTTGCTCACGTAGTAGTTGTCCATCGAATGCATGGACGTGCAGTGCGAGCCCGTCACGCGCCCTTGCAGCCCGAGCCGCTGCGCCTCGAAGGCCAGGGTCTCGATATGGCGCGAGAGCGGGTCGTCCGACTCGTCGCAGTGCATGTCCACCGGCAGCCCACGCCCGGCCGCCAGCTCGCACAGAAGCTTCACGCTGGCGGCGCCATCGGCCATGGTGCGCTCGAAGTGCGGAATGCCGCCGACCACGTCCACGCCCTTGTCGAGCGCGCGCTTCAGGTTGTCCATGCCGCCCGGAGTGCGCAGGGCGCCGTCCTGGGGAAAGGCGACCAGCTGCAGCGTCAGGTAGGGAGCCACGCGCTTCTTGACCTCGAGCAGTGCATCGATCGCGAGCAGGCTCGGGTCGCTGGTGTCCACATGGCTGCGGATCGCGAGCAGGCCTTTGGCGACCGCCCAGTCGCAGTACGCCATGGCGCGTTCGACCAGCGCGTCGGCAGTCAGCAGCGGCTTGAGCTCGCCCCACAGTGAAATGCCTTCGAGCAGCGTGCCGCTTTCGTTGACCCGGGGCAAGCCGTAGCTCAGCGTGGCATCCATGTGGAAGTGCGGATCGACGAAATGCGGAGCGACCAGCAGGCCTTGGGCGTCGAGCTTCTCGTGCGCCGGTGCGTCCAGCCCTGCCTTCACTTCGGCGATGCGGCCGTCCTGAACGGCGATGGACATGCCGCCCCGCCCATCGGGGAGGGTGGCGTTGTGGACCAGCAGATCGAGCATGTTCAGCGTTCTCCCTTGCGATAAGGCTTCATGAGCGCCTGCGGATAGCCGGCCTTGCGCGCCACCAGCACCAGCGCCACGATCGACAACACATAAGGCAGCATCAGGTACAGCTGGTACGGCAGCAGCGCGTCGCCCGATTGTTGCAGCCGCAGCTGCAGCGCGTCGAAAAAGGCGAACAGCAGGGCGCCGAGCAGGGCCTTGCCCGGCCGCCACGAGGCGAACACCACCAGCGCCACGCAGATCCAGCCCCGGCCGTTGACCATGTTGAAGAAGAAGGCGTTGAAGGCCGAGAGCGTGAGGAAGGCGCCCGCCACGCCCATCAGCGCCGATCCGGCGACGATCGCGCCGGTGCGCACTGCCGCAACCGACACGCCCTGGCCCTCGACGGCCTGCGGGTTCTCGCCGACCATTCGCAACGCCAGCCCGAGCGGCGTGCGGTGGAGCACATAGGCGAGCAGCGGCACCAGCAGCAACGCCAGCAGCGTGAGCGGGGTCTGCGTGTCGAGCACCGGGATGGGCAGCCACTCCATCGGCGCGAAAGGCGTGACCGTGGGGGGTGTGCTGACCTTGGGAAAACTCACGCGGTAGCCGTAGTAGCTGAGCGCCGTTGCCAGCAGCGTGATGCCCAGCCCCGACACGTGCTGCGACAGGGCAAGGCCCACGGTCAGCAAGGCATGCAGCAGCCCGAACACCGCGCCTGTGAGCGCCGCCACCATCACACCTGCCCACAACGGCGCGCCTGCATACACCGCGAGCCAGCCGGCGAAGGCGCCCGCGACCATGATGCCCTCGATGCCGAGGTTCAACACGCCCGCTCGTTCGCACAGCAGCACGCCCAGCGTGCCCAGGATCAGTGGCGTGGCGATGCGCAGCACGGCCACCCAGAAGGCCTGGCTGGAGAGGATCTCGGCTATTTCCATCGCACTCTGTATTGCGTCAGCAGCGTGGCAACGAGGACCGCGATCAACGACGCCGCCACGATCACGTCGGCAATGTAGGTGGGCACGCCGATGGCACGGCTCATCGTGTCGGCCCCGACCTGGATGCCGGCTACGAACACGCCCGCGGCCAGCACGCCCAGCGGATGCAGCCCGGCCAGCATCGCGATCACGATGCCGCTGTAGCCGTAGCCGGGCGACAGGTCGAGCGTGACGTAGCTGGTGCGGCCCGCGACCTCGATCGCGCCGGCCAGCCCTGCCAGTGCGCCGGAGATCAAGGCCACCAGCACCACGGTGCGCGTGACCGGCACGCCGGCAAAGGCCGCGGCGCGCGGGTTGGCGCCCAGCGCGCGGATGTCGAAGCCGGCCACCGTGTACTTGAACAGCACCCAGGCCAGCACCGCCAGCGCGCCGGCCCACAGCAGGCCCGTGTGGACGCGGGTCTGCGCGACCAACCTGCCCAGCTCGAGCTCCGGCTGCAGCGATACGCTCTGCGGCCAACCCATCGCTGTCGGGTCCTTCATCGGTCCGTCGAGCAGGGCCGAGACCGCGAGCAGCACGATGAAATTCATCAGCAACGTGGTCACCACCTCGTCCACGCCCAGCCTGTTCTTCATCAACGCAGGCCCGAGCAGCAGCAGCGCACCGACGCCCGCGGCCGCGGCCATCATCAGGGGGAACAGCAGCCACGGCGGCAACGGGAAGCCGGTGCCGCCATGCAGGCCGCCCACCGCCACCGCGGCCAGCGCGCCGCCGTAGAACTGCCCCTCCGCACCGATGTTGAAGAGACGGGCCTTGAAGGCTACGGTGGCCGCGAGGCCGGTGAGGATCAGCGGCGTGGCGCGGGTCAGCGTCTCGCTCCACGCGAAGACCGAGCCGAAGCCACCCTGCAGCAGCAGCGCATAGGTGCGGCCGATCGGCGCGCCGGCCCAGAGCACCAGCAGTGCGCTGACCAGCAGCGTGAAGCCGACGGCGCCCATGGGCGCCAGCAGCATCGCGGCGCGCGAGGTCTCGTGGCGGCGCTCCAGTCTCATGCAGGAGAGCCCGCCATCGCCAGCCCGATTGCCTCGCGGGTCCACGCCGAAGCCGCGCGTGGCTCGCCGAGGCGCCCGCCGTGCATCACGGCGACCCGGTCCCCCAGCGCCAGCACCTCGTCCAGGTCATCGGAGATCAGCAGCACCGCGGCGCCGGCGTCTCGCGCCGCGATCAGTTGCTGCTGCACGTAGGCGACTGCGCCGATGTCCAGGCCCCAGGTGGGCTGGTGCGCGACGATCAGGCGCGCGGTCTTGTTCTGCGCCGCGTCCGGGGCCAGCAGCGCCCGTCCGAGGATCAGCTTCTGCATGTTGCCGCCCGAGAGCGCGCGCGCCGGCGCGTCCAGCCCGGCGCCGCGCACGTCGAAGGCTTGCTCGATACGGCGCGCATGGGCGCGCGCCGCTGCGCGCCGCACCCAGAGCCAGCGCGAGAAGGCCGCACTGCGCAGCCGCTCCGACACCGCGTTTTCCCAGACGGGAAGGTCGCCCACCACACCCACCGCATGCCGGTCTTCCGGGATGCGAGCGACCCCGCGCCGGACCAGCCGTGCGGGCGAGGCGGGCAGGGTGCGGCCCATCAATTGCACGCTGCCGCTCGTGGCGCGGCGGGTGCCGCCGAGCAGCTCTGCCAGCGCGACCTGGCCATTGCCTGAAACGCCTGCCACGGCCGTGATCTCGCCTGCGCGCAGGCTCAGGGAGACATCGAGCAGCCGGTCATGCCCTTCGCCGGCGGTGCGCACATGGTCGAGCACGCACACGGCATCGCCCACCTGCCGCGCCGGCGTGCGCTTCACGCCCTCGACCGCATGGCCGACCATCCACAGCGCCAGCTGCGCCGCCGTGGTCTCCCGCGTGGGTGCCTCGGCCACCAGCTTGCCGCCGCGCAGCACGGCCACGCGGTGCGAGACGCGCAGCACCTCGTCGAGCTTGTGGCTGATGAAGATGATCGAGAGCCCGTCCGCCACCATCTGCGAAAGCGTGCGGAACAGCGCTTCGCTTTCCTGCGGGGTGAGCACGGCAGTCGGTTCGTCCAGGATCAGGATGCGCGCGCCGCGGTACAGCGCCTTGAGGATCTCTACGCGCTGCCGCTCACCCACCGACAGGCTGCCCACCCGGGCGTCCGGCTGCACCGGCAGGCCGAATCGCTGCGAGACCTCGAGCAGCCTGGCGCGCGCGGCGCCGCGACGGGAAAAGGGCTGCCACAAGGGCTCGGTCCCCATCGTCACGTTGTCGAGCACGCTCAGGTTGTCGGCCAGCGTGAAGTGCTGGTGCACCATGCCGATGCCCGCGGCCAGCGCGGCCCTGGGTTGGCCGGGCACGAGCGGCCGGCCGAAGACCTCGATTCCGCCTTCGTCGGCGGTGTAGTGGCCGAAGAGGATCGACATCAGGGTGGACTTGCCGGCACCGTTCTCGCCCAAGAGCGCGAGCACCTCGCCGGCGCCGAGCTCGAGCGAGATCGCATCGTTGGCGACCAGGGTGCCGAAACGCTTGGTGATGCCGCGCAGCGAGAGGACGCACCCTTGCTCCCTCTCCCGCTTGCGGGAGAGGGCGGGGGTGAGGGGACCGGACGGTTGCTGATGTCGAGGGCTATCCACCGCCCGGTGCCCTCACCCCAATCCTCTCCCGGAGGGAGAGGGAGCAAGAAGGCCTCATCGCGCTTACTTGGCCGTGGACTTCGGCTGACTGTCGTCCACCTTCACGGTGAACTTGCCCGAGAGGATGTCGGCCTGCCTGGCCTTGACCTTGGAGACGATCTCGGCCGGCACCTTTTTCTCGAATGTGCCCAGCGGCGCCAGCTCGGAACCCTTGTGCTTCATCATCGAATACGGGCCGTAGTCCTCGGCGACGAACTTGCCTTCCTTCACGAGCTTGATCGCCCGGTCGGCCGAGGGCTCGAAGTTCCAGAGCGCCGAGGCGACCACGGTGTCGGGGTACTTGTCCTGCGTGTCGATCACGTTGCCGATGGCGAGCTTGCCCTTTTCCTTGGCCGCGTCGCTGACACCGAAGCGCTCGGCGTACATCACGTCGGCTCCCTTGTCGATCATCGCGAAGGCGGCTTCCTTGGCCTTGGGCGGATCGAACCAGCTGTTGATGAAGCTCACGCTGAACTCCACCTTCGGATTGGTCTCCTTCGCACCGGCCATGAAGGCATTCATCAGCCGGTTGACCTCGGGGATGGGGAAGCCGCCCACCATGCCGATCCTGTTGCTCTTGGTCATGCCGCCGGCGACCATGCCGGAGAGAAACGCAGGCTCCTGGATGTAGTTGTCGAAGACCGAGAAATTGGGCGCCTGCGGCTTCAGCGACGAGCCCATCAGGAACGCTGTCTTCGGGAAGTCCTTGGCAACCTTGCGCGCCGCCGCCTCCACGCCGAAGACCTCGCCCAGGATCAGCTGGTTGCCGGCCTGCGCGTACTCGCGCATCACGCGCTCGTAGTCGGCGTTGGCGACGTTCTCGGTCGCCTTGTACTCGATCTCGCCGCGCGCTTCCGCCGCCTTCAGCGCCTTGTGGATGCGGCCGACCCATTGCTGCTCGAAGGGCACGGTATAGACCGCCGCCACCTTGAGCTTGGCCTGCGCGAGCGCGAGGCCGGGTGCGCCGGCCGCGGCGAGCGCTGCGGCGACTGCAAGGGAGCGGACGATCAGTTGGCGGCGTAGGGACACAGGCTTCTCCTCAGGTTGCAAATCATTCGGGAAACACCGCGGAACCGGCTTTGCCGGGCCGCTGGTGTTGCCCCCGGTAGGGGGTGGGCGGCTACACGAAGTGAGCCAACCTGGGGGCGAGCGTCATTTCGTGCCGAAGATCCGGTCACCTGCGTCGCCCAGCCCGGGCAGGATGTAGCCATGGCTGTTGAGCTCGCGGTCGATGGCCGCGGTGTAGATGGGCACGTCGGGGTGCGCGGTCTGGAAGGTCTTGATGCCTTCAGGGCAGGTCAGCAGGCACACGAACTTGATCGACTTCGGGTTCAGCTCCTTGAGCCGTTCCACGGCCGCGACCGCCGAGTTGCCGGTCGCGAGCATCGGGTCGACCACGATGCAGTCGCGCTCGCCCATCTCGCCCGGCATCTTGAAGTAGTACTCCACCGCCGTCAGCGTCTTGGGGTCGCGGTACAACCCGATGTGGCCCACACGCGCACCGGGCACCACGCTGAGCATGCCGTCGAGGATGCCGGTGCCGGCGCGCAGGATGGAGACCAGCACCACCTTCTTGCCGTCGATCACCTTGGCGTTCATGGTCTCGAGCGGGGTCTCGATCTCGATGTCCTGCATGGGCATGTCGCGCGTGACCTCGTAGGCCATCAGCATGCTGATCTCGTTGAGAAGGCGCCGGAAGCTGTTGGTGCTGGCCTCCTTGCGGCGCATCAGCGTGAGCTTGTGCTGGACGAGGGGATGATCGACGAGGTGGACGTTGCTCATGGGTAGGCTTGAATGCGTTTTCGACAGTGGGGAGTCTAGAAGACGGTACCGTCGCTTTCGATGCGCAAGGGGGGCGTTCCTCCACGCAAGCGTTGTGCCAGCACGCGGCCTGCCGCCCAGGTGCCGCCTTGGAGCACGCGCGCCAGCGGCAGCTCTTCCTCGCTGCGGCCGAGCACCTCACGCACGCGCGCCGCCATCTCGTCGAGCAGCGCGATGGTCAGCGCTCGCCATTCGACGATGAACTCGTCGCCGGCCTTCCAGGTGCGCTCCAGCATGGCCTTGTCGCGGGGCACGATGACGCCACTGTCGATCAGCAGGCCGCCGTTGCGGTACTCCGGCAGAGCGGTCAGCGCCTCGAGATGGCGCACCTTGACGCCGGCCCGTTCGAAGGGCTCGATGAGCGAGTACGCGAGCCATTGCGAGAGCTTGTGGAAGGGCATCCATCCGTCGGTCAGCCCGGGTCCGCGCACGGCGCTGTGCCGCCAGCAGTCGCCGAGCGCGAGTACCGGCTCGTTCGGCGCGACGCCGCCCACCGCATCACCAGGGCCCGTTGCACCGGGGGCGATCACGTTGGCGGTGGGCCAGATGCGCGACAGCGATTCCAGCAGCAGCGTCAGGATGTCGTGTGCGCCGACCTCGGCCGTCGGGGGGATGTTCGGGCCCAGCGGGCTGACCAGCGCATCCAGCATGCCGCTCGGGCGGCCCGGATCGCCGAAGTTCTCCGGCTGCTCGCTCATGGCTTCGCCGAGCCGGCGCAGCAGCATGGCGCGCCCGGGCAGGCCGATCAGTTGATTGGCGTCGCTGATCTGCAAGGCATCGCCCAGCCGGTCGGTGACCAGGTTGCGCAGGCCGGCGGCATCGGCCTGCAGCGGCCGGTCGGGGTCGGACGAGAACAGGCCGCCGGTGAAGGCATGGAAGCTTGCCACGGCGAGCCCTTCGGAGCGCGTGAAGCGCTGGCCCGTGGCCGGCTCGGTGTAGTGCCAGTAGGGGCCCGCCCCGGCGTCGAGCAGCACGCTCACCAGCACCAGGTCGATGTGGGCGCGCGCGCGCAGCGAGGACTCGACAGGGCCGAGCAGGCGGTCGAGTTCCTGCAGCCGGTCCACCCCGCCGGCCTCGAAGTGGCGCCAGCGGCTGTGGAAGGGAATGGTGCCCGAGCCGTAGCGCTCGCGCGTCACCTCCGCCACCGTTCGCGCCGTCTCCGCGAGCGCGTCCTCGTCGCCGATGGTGAACCACTCGGACTCGCCGCGCCGGGCGCGCGCCAGCAGCGCGTTCGCGCGGATGCGGATCGCACGCGTGGTGCGCAGGAAGGCGGCTGCGCCGGCGGGGTGGGTCGTGTCCTCGACGAACTCGAGGGCGGGATCGACATGGCCTTGCGCATCGGCGTGGCGCACTGCGACATTGGAGGTGGCGCGATCCGCGTCGAGCCCGTAGGTGTTCTTGCTCATGTATCGAGGGTCCTTCCCTTGGCCTTCTTGAGTTCATCGGCGTCCGGCACCACGCCGGGCGTGAAATAGCCGGCCGCCATCTTGGCGTCCATCTCGACGCGCGCGTCGGCGGGGATCAGCTCGTCGGGGATGTTCACCCGCTCGCCGATCTCGATGCCCGATCCGGCGATGGCGTCGAACTTCATGTTGCTCATCGACACCAGGCGGTGGATCTTGCGGATGCCCAGCCAGTGGAAGACATCGGGCATCAGCTCCTGGAAGCGCATGTCCTGCACGCCGGCCACGCATTCGGTGCGCGCGAAGTACTGGTCGGCCGTGTCGCCGCCCACCTGGCGCTTGCGCGCGTTGTAGACCAGGAACTTGGTCACCTCCCCGAGGGCCCGGCCTTCCTTGCGCGAGTAGGCGATGAGGCCGACGCCGCCGCGCTGCGCGCCGCGAATGCATTCCTCGATGGCGTGCGTGAGATAGGGGCGGCAAGTACAGATGTCGGACCCGAAGACGTCGGAGCCGTTGCACTCGTCGTGGATGCGCGCGGTGAGCTCGACCTCGGGGTTGGCCAGGTCGCGCGGGTTGCCGAAGATGTAGAGCGTCTGGCCGCCGATGGGTGGGAGGAACACTTCGAGGTCCGAGCGCGTCACGAGCTCCGGGTACATGCCACCGGTCTCCTCGAAGAGCACGCGGCGCAGGTCGGTCTCGGAACAGCCGAAGCGGCGCGCCACCTCGGGAAGGTACCAGACCGGCTCGATCGCGGCCTTCGTGACGATGGCTGCCCCGCCGGGCGTGAGGAACTTGCCGTCGGCCACGAGCCGGCCCGTCTGCAGCCCCTCGATGACTTCGGGCAGGATGACGTGCGCCTTCGTGATCGCGATGGTCGGGCGGATGTCGTAGCCGGCCGCCAGCTCCGTCGCGAAGGCATCGGCCACCACCGCGCCCCAGGGGTCGAGCGAGACGATGCGGCCCGGCTCGCTCCATTGCGGGTAGGGCCCGATCACGTCGGTGGGTGCGGTGTTGGTCAGGTCCGCCTTGTGCTCGCGCTTGAGCGCGCCCGCCGCCACGGCCAGCGCGCGGTAGACGCTGTAGGAGCCGCTGTGGGTGCCGATCACGTTGCGGTGCGCACGCTTGGTGGTGGTGCCCACCACCGGCCCGCGCTCGGCAGGCGTGGCAGCGCCCCACTGGATGGGCAGTGCGCCCATGCCGCCCGCGTGCGAGGTCAGGCGGATGTGGGGCCGTTGCAGGGCGGAAGCACCCGGCGATACGGATGAAGACGCGGGGAGGGAGGGCTCGGGAGGATTCGGGGAAAGCGTCGGCGAAGAAGGAGTCGGAATGGCGTCAACGGACATTGCAGGCCCTCAAAAAACACAATGTAGCGAGGGCTTCTGCGGCTGGCAAGCCGCGGGCCTGCGGCGCTAGGCGATGCGCAACACACGGTCGAGAGCCAGCGCGCCGCCCCCGCGCCCGACGAGATAGAGCAGCAGCGCCGCCCACGAGAGGTGCGTCGGCCACGCATCGGGATACACGAACACCTGGATCACCAGCGTCATGCCCAGCAGCGCGAGCGCCGAGAGGCGAGTGAACAGGCCCAGCACCAGCAGCACCGGGAACAGGTGCTCGGCGTAGGCCGCCAGATGGGCTGCGAGTTCGGGCGGCAGCAGCGGCAGCTTGTATTCGGTGCGGAACAGCTCGTAGGCGCTTGGCGTCAGCATCAGGAAGCCCTCGACCTTCGTGCGGCCCGAGAGAAAGAAGATGGCGGCGATGCCCACGCGCGCAGCGAGCGCCAGCAGGTCGTGAGGCACGAGGCGCGTGAGCAGCTCGGCGAACCGGTTCCAGCGGGCGCGAACGCCATGCCCCTCGTCGGGTGCGAAAGTGGTGGAGGGTGCAGAGGCGGCTGTGTTCGAGCTCATGGCGTGCTTTCGGTGGATGGATCGGTGGTGGTGAACGCGCCGGCGCGCAGCAGTGATTCCAGCAGTGCGGCGAGGTCGGTCGCGGCGTCGAGGGCCAGGGCCTGCTCGGCGGCGTTGCCGAGCGGCAGGCCGGCGGCGCAGGCATCGAGGAAGACACAGCCGGCCCAGCCGATGGGATGCCAGGTCACTGCATCGGCGGGGCGCGTGATGAGCGCTCCTTCGCCGCGCCAGACGAGTTCTTCGTCCTCACAGCAATCTTCACCGCGATTGCGCGCCCAGATGCTGTAGATCGGCTGCTCGTCGAACCATGCCCAGCGCGTCGCGGGGTGGAGGCGAAGCACCATCGTCCCCAGCCGCTCGGGCGCATGGCGCGCCAGCCACGCCGCGTCGAGCTGCGGCGCGTTCCCGGCCGCGTGAGCCTCGCGCCAAAGCGCATCGAGGCGTGCGACACCGGGCAGATAGGGCAGTTCGGCGGCCGGCTTGAAATGCTCGAGGAAATCGGCGAAGCGCTCGCCGTAGTGCAGCAACCGCCCATCGTGCGGCGGGCTCGCCGCTGCATGCAGCGCGGCGGCGGCACGGAACCATTCGCTTCCCACGAGCCGCGCGACCGCAGGGAAATTGGCTTCGAGCGCGTCGATGCAGCCCTTCATGACCGTGTTGCGGTAGACCGCGAAGGCAGGCTGCGCTGCGAGCTGGCGCACGACGGGGTCGGTCACCGTCCCGGGTGCAAACAAGGCCTGGGCGAAGGCGTCGTGGAAGGTCATGCTTCTGCCCTTGTTGCGCCCGCGTTTTCGCGCAGGGCGGTCTCGGCGATGCTGCGTTCCAACATCAGCGTGTCGAGGGTCGGCACGTTGCCGTCACGCTCGATCAGTGTGGGCCGTGCGCCGGCGCGCTGGATGAAGCGGCGATAGAGGCGCCAGACCTCGGGCGCGACCGGCGCATCGTGCGAGTCGATCAGCAGGGCCTCGCCCCACGCGGGGTCGTGCGAATGGCCGGCCAGATGGATCTCGCTGACCCTCGCCGCCGGGAAGCGGTCCAGCCAGGACTCGGCCGCGTAGCCCAGGTTGTGCGCCGACACATGGACGTTGTTGATGTCCAGCAGCAGCGTGCAGCCAGTGCGGCGCGCCAGCTCGGCCAGGAAGTCGATCTCGTCCCAGTCGTGGTTGTCGAATCGCAGATAGTGGGAGGGATTCTCGATGGCGATCGGCGTGGCAAGCGCGTCCTGCGCCCGGCCGACGTTCGCCGAGATGCGGTGAAGGGCCTCGGTCGTGCGGGCAAAGGGCAGCAGGTCGGGAACGTAGTGGCCGTTCCACGCCGACCAGGCCAGGTGTTCGGAGATCAGCGCGGGACGAATACGCTCGGCAAGCGCTGCAAGCCGGCGCAGGTGTGCAGCATCAGGCTCGCTCTCACCCGCGAGCGAGAGCGACACGCCGTGCAGCGAGACGGGATGCTGCTCGCGCACCGCCTCGAGCCAACCGAGTCGCGGCCCGCCCGTCACCATGTAGTTCTCGGGATGGACCTCGAACCACAGGCCCTCGACGCGTGCCGATACGGCTGCGTCGTAGTGCTCGGCCTTGAGGCCGAGGCCAGCCGTGAGCACGGGGGAGGACATGGGTGAACGGGGCTGCAGGTTCGATCAGGACTTGATCGGCTCCAGCGAACCCATGCCCTTGGGCGTCTTGATCGTGGCGCAGGTGCCGGCCGGCACGTTCTTCCAGGCGTTGCCCTGGTAGTCCACCTTCGAGGTGCCCGCGCAGGTGGTGCCGGCGCCGGCGGCGCAGTCGTTCTTGCCGGCCATCGAGACGCCGTAGCATTTTTCCATCGTGGCCATCTTGTCGGCCATCGGCTTCGCATCCTGGGCCATGGCGGAACCGGCAGCGAGTGCGCCGAGGGCGAGTGCGGTGATGGCGAGGGGACGAGTGATCATGGAATGTGCTCCAGTGGTTGAGTGAAGATTGCAACCGCACCGTCTGGCGCAGTCGCTTTCTACTTCGCGGCCTGCGCGGGTCGGGTTACGGCGCGCGGCACAATTCGCGCGGTTTCTTTTTTCGCGCCGGCTGTAACCGGCGGAGCAGAAAGCACGAATGACCAGTGGGAGTCCGATGGCTAAGAGCGATGCGGAGACGGTGCTGCACGAGCTGTTCGTGCGCGGCCTGGACGGCGATGCGCAGGCCTATCGCGCCTTCCTGCAGAAGCTCAGCGCCCACTTGCGCGCCTTTCTGGCCAGGCGTTTGTTCGGCTGGCCCGATGAAGTCGAGGATCTTGTCCAGGAATGCCTGCTCGCCATGCACAACCAGCGCCACACCTACCAGAGCGACCAGCCGCTGACGGCCTGGGTGCACGCGATCGCGCGCTACAAGATGATCGACCTTCTACGATCGAAGTCCGCTCGAGAGGCACTGAACGACCCGCTCGATGACGAGCTGGCCGTGTTTGCGGATTCGGCCACCGAAGCCAGCGATGCGCGCCGTGACCTGGCCGGCCTGCTCGACACCTTGCCCGACCGGCATCGAGTGCCGATCGTGCACGTCAAGCTCGAAGGCCTCTCGGTGGCCGAGACGGCACGCCTGACCGGCATGTCGGAGTCGGCGGTCAAGGTCGGCATCCATCGCGGACTGAAGGCGCTGGCATTGAAGATCGGAAAGACATCATCATGAAGACAGACGAGCTCGTTTCCCTGCTCGCTTCCCAGGCGCAGCCGGTGCCGAGGCACGCGGCCGCACGGCGCTTCGCCCTCGCCCTCGCGGTCGGGCTGCCGTTGTCGATCGCCGTAATGGCCTTCGAGTACGGCGTGCGTCGCGACCTGGTGCAGACCATGTTCTGGCCGATGTTCTGGGTCAAGCTGCTGTTCCCGGCCTGCATCGCCGTGGCGGGCTTCGTGGTCGTGCAGCGGCTGGCGCGGCCCGGGGTGCGCGTGCGTGTCGCGTGGCTGGGCCTGGCCGTACCGGTGCTGCTGGTGTGGGCGATCGGGCTCGTGACGTGGCTGATGGCCCCGGTCGACGAGCGCGCGGCGATGGTGTGGGGGCAGACCTGGCGGAGCTGCGCCTTCAACATCGCATTGATTTCGCTGCCGGTGTTCGTGGCTTCGCTGGTGGCACTGAAGAGCCTCGCGCCCACGCAGCCGGCGCTGGCCGGTGCCGCGGCCGGGGCGATGTCGGCGGGGGCCGGCGCGGCGGTCTATGCCTTGCACTGCCCGGAACTGGCGGGGCCGTTCCTGGCGATCTGGTATGTGATCGGGATGGCGCTGCCGGTGGTGGCGGGGGCGCTGGTCGGGCACCGGCTGCTGCGTTGGTGAATGCGGGCGGACGAACTCACGATGCGGCCGAAAGTCTCGTGAACTGCGTTTTCGGCAGCAGACGACGCTTGAACTCGGCGTCGAAGCGGGCCACGTGCTCGCCTTGGTGAATGGCCGCGGCTGCCAACCATCGTATGGATTTCTGTATTGGACGGCTTACTCACCGCCGCGTCTTGGCCCCGAAGATTCCCCCCAGCACCCCTCGCAGGATCTCTTTCCCCACCTGCGTGCCCATCGTCCGCATCGCGGACTTGGCCATGGTCTGCGCGAGGCCGTCTCGCTTGCCGCCGCGCGGCCCGGTCGAGCCGAACAGGATCTCGTTCAGGCTGCCCATCACGCCGCCCGACTCGGCCGGCGCCGCAGCGCCAGGCTTGCCGGCAACCGCGGGCGGCGCATCGGGCGCCGTCTCGGCGCGCCCCTTGAGCTTCTCGTAGGCCGATTCGCGGTCCACCGACTTCTCGTAGACGCCCGCCACCAGCGAGTTCGCGATCAGCGCCTGCCGCTGCGCGGGCGTGATCGGCCCGATCTGGCTGCCGGGCGGCAGCACGTAGACGCGCTCGGTGATGCTGGGCCGACCCTTGGCGTCGAGGAAGCTCACCAGCGCTTCGCCCACCGCCAGCTCGGTGATCGCGGTCTCGATGTCCAGGCCCGGCTTCTGCCGCATCGTCGTGGCGGTGGCCTTGACTGCCTTCTGGTCGCGCGGCGTGAACGCGCGCAGCGCGTGCTGCACGCGATTGCCCAGCTGCGCGAGCACGGAGTCCGGAATGTCCAGCGGGTTCTGCGTCACGAAGAACACGCCCACCCCCTTCGAGCGCACCAGCCGCACCACCAGCTCGATGCGCTCGACCAGTGCCTTCGGCGCCTCGTTGAAGAGCAGGTGCGCCTCGTCGAAGAAGAAGACCAGCTTGGGCTGTTCCGGGTCGCCGATCTCGGGCAACTGCTCGAACAGCTCCGACAGCAGCCACAACAGGAAGGTGGCATAGAGCCGCGGCGAGTTCATCAGCTTGTCGGCCGCCAGGATGTTGACCACGCCCTTGCCGCCTTCGGTCTGCATGAAGTCCGAGATGTTGAGCATCGGCTCGCCGAAGAACTTGTCGCCGCCCTGGCTCTCGATCTGCAGCAACCCGCGCTGGATCGCGCCCACGCTGGCGGCGCTGATGTTGCCGTACTCGGTGGTGAACTGGCTGGCGTTCTCGCCCACGTGCTGCAGCATGGCGCGCAGGTCCTTGAGGTCCAGCAGCAGAAGGCCGTTGTCGTCCGCGATCTTGAACACGAGGTTCAGCACGCCGGCTTGTGTTTCGTTCAGGTTGAGCATGCGCCCCAGCAACAACGGGCCCATGTCGGACACCGTGGCGCGCACCGGGTGCCCCTGTTCGCCGAACACGTCCCACAGCGTCACCGGGCAGGCGAGCGGCTGGGGCAGGTCGAGGCCGCGCTCCTTCAGGGTGGCGGCCATCTTCTCGCCGATGCTGCCCGCCTGGCTGGCGCCGGTCAGGTCGCCCTTGACGTCGGCCATGAAGACCGGCACGCCGATGGCCGAGAGCTTCTCGGCGATGGTCTGCAGGGTGACGGTCTTGCCGGTGCCGGTGGCGCCGGTGATCAGGCCATGGCGATTGGCGAACCCCGGCAGAAGGGTGCATTCGGTAGTGTCGTGGAGGGCGATCAGGAGGGGTTCGGCCATGGGGTGCTCCGGGGTTGGGGATTGGCCGCAGTCTATCCAAGGCGCACGAGGGCGCCTCCTATAATTCCGACCCCGTGCGATAGTTCATTCAAAAGCCCCCGGAGTCCCCTTTTGTCATCGACCCAATCATCCATTTCCGCCCTTGGCGATGCGCCTGAACAATCCGCTCTGGAGAACGAGTTGGCCGTGCTCCTGGTCGAGTCGCTGAACCTCGAGATCTCACCCTCCGAGATCGCGCCGACGGCGCCGCTGTACGGCGAAGGGCTGGGGCTGGATTCGATCGACATCCTCGAGGTCGCGCTCGAGGTTTCGCGCAAGTATGGTTTCCAGCTGCGCTCGGACGACGAGCGCAACCAGCAGATCTTCCAGTCGCTGCGCAGCCTCGCAGCCCACGTCGCCCAGAATCGCGGCGAATCCTGAGTCATGTCTCGATGGCGCATGGCGCTCCTGCTGCTCGCGGGGGTGGCCTATGCCGGTGTTTCCCAATGGATGATGCTCTTTCATGCCGCCGAGCCCTGGGCGGTAGGGGTGCTGCTGGGTCCGCTGTGGCTGACGGCGCTGGGGCTCGCGGGTAGCCGCTTCGGCGCCTGGGGCTTGGGCGTCGCGGCGGTGGTGGGCGTGCTCGGATTCGCGCTGGTGCTGCGCGGCGAGGCAGGCGACCCCAATCGGCTCTACATGCTGCAGCACGTGGGGATCAATGCACTGCTGTGCGGCTGGTTCGGCAGCACGCTGCGGCGCGATCGACTGTCGCTGATCGGCCAGTTCGCCGCGCGCATCCACCCGCTGTCGCCGGGGATGCGCGAGTACACCTGGCGCGTGACGTGGATCTGGACCGCGTACTTCGCGTCGATGGTGCTGGCCTCGGTCGCGGTGTATGCCACGATGTCCTTCGCTGCCTGGTCCGTGCTGGCCAACCTGCTGACGCCCCTGATGGTCGGAATGCTCTTCGTGGGCGAGTATCTGCTGCGCTACCGGCTGCATCCTGAATTCGAGCGCACCCGCCTGATCGACACGGTGCGCGCCTTCTACAGCGCGCCGGCCGACCCGGCTGCACGGCAATGAATGTGACTGGCCTTGATCTTCTTCCTCTCCTGAGCACTCGCGATCCGGACGCGCCCCTCGCCTGGCGCGCCGGCGTGCCGGTGAGCGCGCGCGAGTTCCTGGCCGACGTGGCGCGCCTGGCATCGCAACTGCCCGAGGGCGGCCCGGCGGTCAACCTCTGCACCGATCGCTATGCCTTCGCACTGGGTCTCGCGGCGGCGCTGGTGCGCGGCCAGGCCAGCCTGCTGCCGCCCGATGCGCGGCCCGACACGCTGGCACGGCTGGTGGAACCGGACGGCCGCACGTATGCGGTGCTGGACGACCCGCAAGTCGCCACGCCCGGCATGCCGCGCATCCTGGTCGAGCACCGCCCGCCGCCCGGCGGCCCGGAGGCGCAGCCGGTGCCGGCAATCAAGGCCGGCCTGCATGCCGTGAGCCTGCTGACATCCGGCTCCACAGGCGCGCCGCAGCCGCATCCCAAGGCCTGGAGGACGCTGGTGGGTGATGTGGCTGCCGCGGTGGCCCGGCTGGCCGAGCTGCTCGGGCGCCGCTCGCTCGCTGGCCTGACGCTGGTGGCCACCGTGCCGGTGCAGCACAGCTACGGGCTCGAATCCTCGGCGCTGCTCGCGATGCTTGGTGGTGCCGCCTTCGACAGCGGCCGCCCCTTCTTCCCGGCCGATGTCGCCGAGGCGCTGGCCTCGGTGCCGCAGCCGCGCGCGCTGGTCACCACGCCGTTTCACCTCAAGACGCTGCTGCTCTCCGGCATCGCGCTGCCGCCGGTGGACCTGATCCTCTCCGCCACCGCGCCGCTCTCGCCGCAGCTCGCGGCGCAGGCCGAGCAGGCCATGGGCGGCCAGTTGATCGAGATTTACGGCAGCACCGAATCGGGCCAGGTCGCGACGCGGCGCCCGACGCGCAGCGATGTCTGGGAGACCTTAGGCGACATCCGTGTGCATGCCGAGCACGATGCCGCGGGCGCGGAGCGCTTCGTCTTCGAGGGCGACTTCGTTCCCGAGCCGACGCCGATGGCCGACGTGCTGGAACTGCTCGACGAGCGTCGGTTCCGCTTGCTCGGGCGCGCCAACGACCTGATCCACGTCGCCGGCCGGCGCAGCTCGCTGGGTTACCTCAACCACCACCTCAACAGCATTCCGGGCGTGGAGGACGGCGCCTTCTGGCTGCCTGACGACGTGACCGACGGCGTGGTGCGACCGGTGGCCTTCGTGGTCGCACCCACGCTCGATGCCCACGCGATCGTGGCCGCGCTGCGCGAGCGCCTCGAAGCGGTCTTCGTGCCGCGTCGAGTCGTGCATGTGAATGCCTTCCCGCGGGAGGGCACCGGCAAGCTGACGGCGCGCGCCCTGCGCGAGTTCGCGCTGGCGCAGCTTGCAGGGGACGGCACGCCGGTGCAGCTCACGCACGAAGTACCGCCAGACCATCCTGCTTTCGCGGGTCACTTCCCGGGCCAGCCGCTGCTGCCCGGCGCCTTGCTGCTGTCGGAGGTGCTGGAGGCCGCCCGGCAGGTGCCTGCGCTGGCGGCCCGCCTGGGCCCGCGGCCAACCCTCGCCGCGGCCAAGTTCCTCGCGCCAGTACGTCCGGGCAGCGTATTGCGCATCGACCTCAACCCCGAGAGCGGTGCCTCGCGTGGGCTGCGCTTCGAAGTGCGGGTGGCGGAGGTGGTCGCCGCGAGCGGCCGCTGGACCCCCGGGGGCGAGTCATGAGCCGTGCGGCCGTCCCGAAGGCGAATCGCACCGCAGCCGAAGGCCAGGGTAGTCCGGTGCGCCGCTCGGCCGTTGCGAAGGCCCAAGGCGTGGCGGCCGAAGGCGAAGGCGTTCCGATCAGCGTGGCACAGCCGCCCGAGGCCGGCGACGCGAAATCGCCCCAACCCGACTGGTCGCGCACGCCGGAACGCAGCAACATGCTGGCGCTGCGGGTGATCTGCTGGATCGCGATCCGCTGCGGGCGCCCGGTGGCACGGCTGGTGCTGCATCCCATCTCCCTGTACTTCCTGTTGTTCTCGCCCGCGCCGCGGCGGCACATCAAGCGCTACCTGTTCCGCGCCATCGGTCCTCGCGCGGGCTGGTCCGATGGATACCGGCTGCTGCACGCCTTTGCGTCGACCGTGCTCGACCGCATCTACTTCCTGCGCGGGCGCATGGACCTGTTCGACGTGCGCGTGCACGGCAATGCACCGGTAGAGGCCGAGGTTGCCGCGGGGCGCGGCGCCTTCATGCTCGGCGCGCACATCGGCAGCTTCGAGGCCATGGGCGCCTGCAAGCACCAGAGCGGGCGGCCGAAGGAACTGCCGCTTGCGATGCTGATGTACCAGGACAATGCACAGCAGATCACCGCGGTGCTCGACGCCATCGCCGAGCCCGGCCTGCGGCCGCACATCATCGCGCTGGGCCGGCCGCACTCCATGCTCGATCTGCGCGACTGGCTGGATGGCGGCGGCCTGGCCGGGCTCCTGGCCGACCGCACGCTGCCGGGCCCGGAGGAAGCCGGCCAGCAACGCGGCAACAGCATCAGGCTGCCCTTTCTCGGGCATCCGGCCCTGATCAACGACGGTCCATTCCGGCTGGCCGCGCTGCTGCGGCGCAAGGTGTTCTTCATGGCAGGCCTCTACGTGGGGGGCGCGCGCTACGATGTCCATTTCGAGCCGCTGGCCGACTTCAGCGAACGTGTGTCCGACCCGGCCGAGCGTGAACGCCGCATCCGCGCCGCGCTCGAAAGCTATGTCGCGCGGCTCGAGGCCCTCTGTCGCGCCTACCCCTACAACTGGTTCAACTTCCATGACTTCTGGCAAGAAGATTGAGCGCTGGTCGCGCTGGCTGGTCGCCGCGCTGGCTTTCACAGCATCCTCCGCCTGGGCCTTCGACCTGCCCGAGCTGATGGGCCTGCTCGCCCGGCAGAAGAATGGCGAGGCGCGCTTCACCGAGCAGCGCTTCGTGCGCGGCATCGAAGGGCCGCTGGACGCGAGCGGCACGTTGAGCTTTCACGCCCCCGACCGGTTGACGCGGCGCACGCTCACGCCGCGGCCCGAGACCATGTCGGTCGACGGCAACACCTTGACCCTGTCGCGCGGCGGCCGCACCCGCACGATGACGCTGGACAGCATGCCCGAGCTGCTCGGCATGGTCGAAGCCATGCGCAGCACCCTCAGCGGCAACACGCAGACCCTGCAGCGCTACTTTCGCAGCACGCTGACGGGCGCAGCCGACAAGTGGGCGCTGGACCTCGCGCCCATCGACGAGAAGCTGGCCGCGCAGGTGCGGTCGCTGCGACTGACGGGCAAGGCGGGCGAGGTGCTCGGCATCGAGATGGAGTTCATCGGCGGCGACCGCTCGGTCATGGTCATCACGCCCGTGCGCGGCGCATCGTGAGCAGCCGTCCCGAGGCAGCAGCGTCCGGCCGGAGGCGCCACGCGCTGGCAATCATCATCTGGCTGCTCGCGCTGGCGGCGGGCATCGCGCTCATTGCGCGCACGCATTTCAGCGCCGACCTCTCGGCCTTCCTGCCCGCGAGCCCGGACGAGCGGCAGCGCGTGCTGATCGAACAGCTGCAAAGCGGCATCGCGTCGCGCACCGTCTTCATCGGCATCGAAGGCGGCAAGGATGCCGGCCAGCGCGGGGCGGTGTCGCGCGCCGTCGCGGCATCGATGCGCGAGAGCAAGCTCTTCGACCAGGTACAGAACGGCGAGACCGGCGACTGGAAGGAGGCCGGCACCTGGCTCTTCGAGCACCGCTACCAGCTGGCGCCCGACGTCGCACCCGAACGGTTTACGGCCGCAGGCCTGCGCGATGCCATCGGCGACACGCTGTCGCTGCTGGGCACGCCGGCCGGCAACCTGGTCAAGCCGCTGCTGGAGCGCGATCCCACCGGCGAAACGCAGCGCATCGCCGAGGGCCTGATCCCCGCGAGCTCGCCGCGCAGCGAGGAGGGCGTGTGGGTCTCGCGCAGCGCGCCGCGGGCGCTGATCCTCGCCACCACCCATGCAGCCGGCAGCGACCTGGACGCGCAGGCGCAGGCCATCGCGCGCATCCAGCAGGCCTTCGATGCCGCCACGCGAGAGATGAACGGCGCCGGCCCGCGCCTGCAGCTGACGGGCGCGCCCGTCTTCTCGGTGCAGAGCCGCGACCAGATCAAGCACGAGGCGATCCAGCTCGCGACCGTCGGCGGCATCGTGATGGGCGCCTTGCTGCTGCTGGCTTTCGCCTCGCCGCGCGCGCTGGTGGTGGCGCTGCTGCCGGTGGCGACCGGCGTGGTCGGCGGTACGGCGGCGGTGAGCCTGGCGTTCGGCGAGGTGCATGGCCTCACCATGGGCTTCGGCAGCACGCTGATCGGCGAGACGATCGACTACGCGATCTACTACCTGATCCAGGCGCGCGGCGCCGCCGTGCCGGGCACCGGGTGGATGCGCTGGCGCGAGATCCATTGGCCCACGGTGCGGCTGGGCCTGCTGACTTCGGTCTGCGGCTTCGCGGCCCTGGTGTTCTCGGGCTTTCCGGGCTTGGCGCAGCTGGGCGTGTTTTCGCTCGCAGGACTGATCGCCGCCGCGCTGGTGGCGCGCTTCGTGCTGCCGGTGCTGGCCCCCGACGGCGCGGCCGGCATGGGCATGCGGCGGCAGATGGCGCACATCGCCGGGCTGATCGTGCGGGCCCTGCCACGGCTGCGCCTTGTCTTCATCGGCCTCGGCATTGCAGCGTTCGGCCTGGTGCTCTGGCAGGGCGGCCACCTGTGGCGCGCCGATTTGAGCGCGATGAGCCCGGTGCCCAAGGCGGCGCAGCAGCTCGACGAGGCGCTGCGGGCCGACATCGGCGCCAGCGACGGCGGCACGCTGGTGGTGGTGCGCGGCGCGGACGAGCAGGCCGCCCTGCGCAACACCGAAGCCGCGGGCGCGAAACTGGAGGCGCTGGTCGACCAGGGCGAGCTCGCCGGCTTCGAAAGCGTGACCCGCGTGCTGCCCAGCGAGGCCACGCAAGCCGCGCGCATCGCCAGCCTGCCCGATGCCGCCACCCTGAAGGCGCGGCTTGCCGAGGCCACCCAGGGCTTGCCCTTGCCCGCCAGCCGGCTCGAGCCCTTCCTCGCCGATGTGGAGAAGGCGCGCGGCCAGCCCATGGTTCGCCGCACCGATCTGTCCGGCGGACCGCTGGACGCGGTGCTCAGCGCGCTGATGTTCGAGCGCCCGGGCGGCGGCTGGTCGACGCTGATCGCGCTGCATCCGGGCGAGCGCTTCGACGCGAAGCGGCTCGAGGCCGCGCTCGCCGGCGTGCCCGAGGTGCAGGTGGTCAATGTGGGCGACGAGCTGCGCAGCCTCTATCGGCGCTACCTGCACGAGGCCTTCGTGCAGGTCATGCTGGGGGCGCTCGCGGTGGTGCTGCTGCTCGGCGCGTGGCTGCGCTCGGGCCGGCGGCTGCTGGCCGTGTGCGAACCGCTCCTGGTCGCCGTGCTGCTCACGCTGGGCGGGCTGGCCCTGCTGCAGGTACCGCTGGGCATCCTGCACCTGGTGGGGCTGCTGCTGGTGGTGGCGGTAGGCTCCAACTACGCGCTCTTCTTCGACCAGCTGCGGGAAACCGGCCGTGCCGACGAGGACACCTTGGCCTCGCTGCTGCTGGCCAACCTGACGACGGTGGTGTCCTTCACGCTGATCGCGATCTCCGACATCCCCGCGCTGTCGGCCATCGGCCGCGTGGTCGCGCCCGGTGCGCTGCTGGCGCTGCTGCTGTCGGCCGCCTTCGCGCGCGGGCCGGCGGGTGCTTCCGCGCCGCGTCGCTGATGGGAGAATCGGCGCCGATGTCGCAAGCCCTTCCTGCCTCCGGATCGTGGCCCTGGCCGCCTGTCGTGCGCGCCAGTGTCGGCTGGCATTTGCTGGCGCTCGCCGCGGCCCTCTTCGTGCCGGGTGCGATGCCCTGGGCCATCGGTGCGGTGGTGCTGAACCATGTGCTGATCACTGCCGCGGGCCTCACGCCGCGAAGCAGCCTGCTGGGGCCGAACATCACGCGGCTGCCGGTCGCATCGGCGGCGCGCGGCGAGATCGCGATCACCATCGATGACGGGCCCGATCCCGAGGTCACGCCGCAGGTGCTGGACCTGCTCGACGCCCACGGCCAGCGGGCCACCTTCTTCTGCATCGCCGAACGCGTGCGGGAGCAGCCGGCCCTGGCGCGCGAGATCGTCGCGCGCGGCCACAGCATCCAGAACCACACGGCGCGGCATCGCCACACCTTCTCCTTGCTCGGCCCGCGCGGCTTCCATGCCGAGATCGAGCGCGCGCAGCTGCTGCTGCAAGAGGTGACGGGCCAGCGCCCCATCTGCTTTCGCGCGCCGGCCGGACTGCGCAACCCTTTTCTCGCGCCGGTGCTGCATCGCCTGGGGCTGGTGCTGGTGAGCTGGACGCGTCGCGGCTTCGATACCCGCGAGCCTGACGCGGCCACCGTGCTCGCACGCCTCACGAAAGACCTGAGGGCCGGGGACATCCTGTTGCTGCACGATGGCAACGCCGCGCGCACGTCCGGCGGACGACCTGTCGTGCTCGAAGTCCTGCCTCTTCTGCTCGAGCGCGCTCACGCCGACGGCTTGCGGGCCGTGACGCTGCCACAAGCCCTGACTCCCTGATCCGCCTTCATGAACGACAGCCTCTCGACGGACGCCGCCTGGCGTCAATTGCATGAAGCGGCCACCGCGCCGTACAAGAAGGCCGGCAGCTTTGCCTGGCACTTTGCCCGCGGCAAGCTGGGTCGCGACCCGGTGTTCCGCGGCCTGATCGAGCGCGGCCTGATCGGCGAACGCCGCCGCCGCGTGGTGGACATCGGCTGCGGCCAGGGCCTGTTCGCCAGCCTTCTTTCGGCAATGACGGGCATGCAGGCGCAGCCCGGCCGCTGGCCCGGCGCCTGGGTCGCCTCGCCGGCCACGGCCCACTACACGGGCATCGAGCTGATGCCCAAGGACGTGGCGCGCGCCCAAGCCTCCATCGGGCACCTGGAGCCCGCGCCGCGCTTCGTCTGCGAGGACATGTGCAAGGCGACATTGCCAGCCTGCGACCTGGTCGTGATCCTCGACGTGCTGCACTACGTCGACCACGCTGCGCAGGAAGGCGTGCTGCGCCGCGTGCACGGCGCGCTGCAACCGGGTGGCCGGCTGCTGCTGCGCGTGGGCGATGCGGCCAGCCGCCGCGGCTTCGCGATCAGCCAGTGGGTCGATCGCACCGTCACCCGCATCCGCGGGCACCGCGTCTCCCCAACCTGGGGACGGACGCTTTCCGAATGGACGGCGCTGCTGCACGGCCTGGGCTTCTCGCCGGTGCAGAGCGTTCCGATGAGCGCGGGCACGCCCTTCGCCAATGTGTTGCTGGTGGCCGATCGTGCCGAGGAGTCTTCGTCGTCATGAACGCAGTGCAACAGCTCGACCGTGCCGGCATTGCGCGCCTGATTCCCCACAGCGGCAGCATGTGCCTCCTGGAGCGACTGCAGGCGTGGGACGCCCACAACATCCATTGCACGACCGGCACGCATCGGCACGCCGAGAACCCGCTGCGCACGGCCGGTGGCCTGCTGTCCCCCAATGCCATCGAGTACGCGGCGCAGGCCATGGCCCTGCATGGCGGCCTCATCGCGCCGGAGGGGAGCGAGCCTTCGGCCGGCTTCCTGGCCAGCGCACGCAAGGTACGGCTGGCCGTCGCGCGGCTCGACGAAATCGAGGGCCTGCTGCATGTACATGCGCAGCGCGTTTCGGGTGATGCGAGCCAGATCCTCTACGAATTCGCGGTGAAGGACGAAGCAGGGCGCGCGCTGGCCGAAGGCCGCGCGGTGGTCGTGCTCAACACGCCGCTTGTTATGCCAACCTGAAAGCCGATCTCCCTCATGAGCCTCAACGGAAAACGTGCATTGATCACCGGCGCCAGCGGCGCGCTCGGTGCTGCGGTCGCGCAGCGCCTCGCGCGCGACGGCGCCACGGTGCTGCTGCACGCCAACTCCAGGCCGCAGGCCGTCGAGCAACTCGCTGATGCCGTCAAGGCTGCAGGCGGCCAGGCCGAATGCCATGTCTTCGACCTCGGCAGCGACGAGGCCTCGCGCTCGGCCTGCGAGCGCATCCTGGCGGGCGGACCGGTGCAGATCCTCGTCAACAACGCCGGCGTGCATGACGACGCGGTGCTGCCCGGCATGAGCGCGTCGCAGTGGCACAAGGTGATCGACGTCTCGCTGAACGGCTTCTTCCGCGTCACGCAGCCATTGCTGCTGCCCATGCTGCGCACGCGCTGGGGGCGGATCATCAACATGTCGTCGGTCGCGTCACTCACCGGCAACCGGGGCCAGGTCAACTATGCGGCGGCGAAGGGCGCGCTCAACAGCGCGACCAAGGCGCTGTCGCTCGAGGTGGCGGCGCGCGGCGTCACCGTCAACGCCATCGCGCCCGGGATCATTGCTTCACCCATGGCCGACGGCGCCTTCGACAAGGCGATGATCGACCAGCTGGTGCCGGTGAAGCGGGCGGGCAGGCCCGAGGAGGTGGCGGCGCTGGCGGGCTTCCTGGCGAGCGATGAAGCGGCCTACATCACCGGGCAGATCATTTCGATCAACGGCGGAATGATCTGAGCCGGTCAGGGCATCGGGATGCTCGCGACCTCCTGAAGCACGCGACGGTTGACGTTGCGGTAGGACGGGCCGAGGCGGGCATTCGAGGCGTTGCCCTGGATCCAGCCAACCAGTGAACGGCGGTCCGCCTCGTAGAGCAGGGCCAGCCTGAGCGCCAGCCACACATCGTCGGGAGGATTGCCGGCGACTGCCATTTCGTTGGACAGCATGGCCCAGGTGAAACCCGAGCCAGGCTCGATCAGCAGCGACTGAATGTATGCACTGCGCGCCGGACCTGCCTGGCCCAGCGCCGAGTAGGCTTGTCCGAGCTTGCGCGGCGCCAGCGGGTTCGACGGATCTGCCACTGCCGCGCGCCGGAAGGCATCCACGGCCTGCGAATACTGGGACGCGTCCAGGGCACGCTGCCCTTCTTCGAGCGCACTTCGGGCGACAGCCTCGTTGCCACGCTGCCAATTGCCGCGGCCCCGGATCGACTCGGCCTGCCGGTCCACGTCGCCCCAGCGCCGCTCGCGCGCACCCGTCATCATGGTTGCCAGATCGTCGATGGTTGGGCCTGCGGCCCTGGCAGGTTGAGCAGGCGCGGTGGCCTGGACCACGGGAGGAGCCGGCGCAGGAGGAGGCGCGGCCTGCGTCTCGGGGGTCGGCGCAGGCGGCACGCCGGCCGGCAGGCTCAACGTCGCCGCGAGCGCCACGCCCAGGGGCGAGCCTTCCCTGCGCTTTGATTCGGCGGCCATGCGCTGCCGGGTCTTCGGCGGGTCCTCCGAGAATTTCTGCGCCAGGTAGAGCGCCGTCGCAGCCATCCGCCGGTCCACCTGCGGGTCCGCGGCCCAGGCGAAGCCGTTGACGTACCAGGTGTTCGTCGTCTGGGGCGCGAGCACGAGCAGCACGGCGCCTTCTTCCATCATCGCGTCGTAGTCGCCGAGCTCATAGCTCGTGAAGGCGACGCCGCTGTGATAGGACGGATCGGCCGGGTCCGCCTCGACCGCGGCGCGGAAGAACTCGCGGCTGCCGGCGATATCGCGCTCGTTGCGCGCCGCCTCGGCGGATGCCTTGAACCAGCGGGCGGCGCTCACGTCGGCGGGCACATCGATCTTTCGCGATGCGTCGAGGCGCGCGATCTCTGCGCTGAGGTCGGTGGCGCCACCCCGGATCGCGCGCAGCAGCTGCAGCCGCTGGTTGCCGGAAGCATCGATCTGCGATTTCAGCCGCACGAGGCTGCTGTCGTTGCGGCGGCCCTGCACGTAGGCCTGGGGCGTGAGCTTCTGGAGTCTCGGCAGGTCGGCGGCGTTGATGACGTAGTCGCGCGCCAGCCAACCCACTTCACCGCTGGAGGTGCGCACCTTCAGGAAGCGCTCGGCCTCCTCGAGCAGCTCGACCTGCGTGCCGCGCGCCAGTTTGCCGCGCGGCGCGCCGCCTGTGGACGATGAGCGCAGGTTCACGTTGATGGCGGCCACCGCCAGCGCGCCCTTCGACGCAGGCTGGACTGCGGGCGGGCTGCCGACGCGGTCGAACTTTGCCGTCTTCGACGAGGTTGAATTGCCGACGAGTTTGGATGGGGTCTCGTCGGTGTTTGCGGAACCGATCCATCGAACTGCAAGGACAAGGAGGAACGCGCAGCCGACGAGGGCCGCGATGGGCTTCCATGGCCAGGGCGCGGGGGTGCGAGTGCCCGATGAGTTTGTCCCCGGTGGACTCGATGAGCCCGATGGGTTCGATGTGCCCAACGGGTTCGACGTGGCCGATGGGTTCGACCCGCCCGATGGCGTCGATGTGCCCGAAGGAATCGACGTTCCCGTCGGAGCCGGCGCGAAGCCCGGCGGCACACTGGCCTGAAGTGGCGGCTGGTAGCCGCAATGCATGCAGGGCTTGGAGAAGTGAAAGTCGGCCGGGTTCTGCGGGCAGCGGCGAAGCGAACGGGCGGTGAGGCGGCGGAAATGCGCCGCCCATTCGGCGGGAGAAGGCCGTTGGTCGTCAGGCCCGAGGAAGGCTCGGCGAAACAGGGCCAGGGTCTCGTCTTCGAACAGGTAGGTGATATCGCCTCGCGGTTCCAGTCCTGCGCGGCGGGGGTCCACCGAGAACAGCCGCCCGGCGATACGTTCGTTCTCGCCCGAGGGCTCATCCGCTTTCAGGTGCCTTCCGGCGGCGGGGCTGTTGCCGGAATTGAAGAGTCGGAAGAGCGTGACGGCCAGTCCGAAGCGGGTCTGCCGTTCATCCAGCGTGCGCACGTCGTAGCTGCCAGCTTCGTGGGGGCTACGAAATTCCGGTGCCACCTCGTCGGGCTTCACGGCATCCGCCGGAATGAGGCCCTGGCCATCGAAAACCGCAAAGCCATCGCAATCGAGCAGCCCGACCCAGCCTTCGTTGCGATCGATGACGAAGTTCTTCGCGTTGAAGTCCATCACCAGGTGGCCGGCCGCGCGCACGTAGTTGATCACGTTGCACAGGTTGACGGCCACGTACAGGCGGAACGCGAGGTCGTGGCGCAGACCGCGCACCTGCCGGTTGCGCTTGGAGAAGATGGCCGTCATGGGCACCGCGTCGGCGCTGATCCTCGGCATGGTGAAGCCGACGATGCGGTTCTTGCGGTCGACCACTGCACGTTGAGGCCAGGCGATCTGTACGAAGCGCCGGTTGCCTTGCAGATGCACCTGCATGCCGGGCGGGCACGCCAGCATGGCTTCGATCTTGCGCCCGATGCCTGTGAGTCGCGCCGCCTCCTGCGGCGTGTCGTCGCGGAAGCGCTTGAGTACCTCGGTGTCGCCGGGCAGCGCATACACCCTGGCCATGGCGCCCTCGCCATCTGCCAGCTCGGTGGCGATGACGGTCTCCGGGGGGTCGGCCTGTTGCCGCCCTCGCAGCAGGAACTGACGCGCTCTAGGCTTGTTCACGCAGGCCGGCCCAGATCAGGGTGCAGTCGTCCCCGCTGGTCTTGCGGACGACGGGCGTGTTCATCATGTCGGTCAGGCCCTGCGCCCCGACGCTGCCGGGATGGGCCCGCATGAAATCGAGGATCGGCTGGTAGAAGCGAGGCTTGGGCTTGCCCCGCCGGTCCAGGGCGAAGGGTGAGAAGCCGTCGGTCATGAGCATCAGCGAATCGGCGGCCCGAACCGGCGTGAAGACGATGTTCGACTGCCAATCGGCCTGGGTGAGAAACGAGGACACGTTGGCAAAGTCGGACGGGGTGCCGGTGGATATTGCGCGCACCTCGGAAGACTCCGACGCGAAGCCGAATGCCAGCGCGAGGCCATCCCCCAGATGGAAGAAGATGCCGTTCGACCCCTGCATCGCCGCGCCGACCACGGTGGTCGCGTAGTCGTCCACGCGTTCGTTGTTCTGCGTCGCCTCATCGGCCAGCGCCGCTCGCGCGGTGGCCATGGCATCGATGATGCTCACGCGCGTCAGGCGCGTTTCGGGCGCGAGCAGCGCCGACACGATGGCCCGCGCGGCGAGCAGCGAGCCCTGGTCGCTGCGGGGCGCGCTGCCCGCGCCGTCGGCAGCGACTGCGACGAAGCGCCGTCCCCGCACGTCGGCTGCGAAGCAGTCCTGGCAGACCGAGTCGCGCCGCACGTGCGACTCGCCGCGCACGACGCTCGCCCGCACGGCCCATCGATCGGAGTCGGCATGCAGATGCGTCGGCCCCGCGGCGCTGATCAGCATCGCCGCTCAGACGGGTATGGCTGGAGGCGCCGACAGCTGCAGCCCGCCCGGCTTGCCGGGCGAAGACTCCGCGACCTTGACCAGGCTGCCCAGCAGCCACTTCACGAAGAGCGCCTTGATGTTCTGTTCCTCGACGGAGTAGACCGGGAAGTTCTTGGGGATGAACCGGCGCAGCACATCGTCCTTCGAGGGCGGGATGCCGAAGGCGAAAGGAACCAGCTTGGTGTTGGCGATCCGCTCCTGCACGAGCTCGGCGGCTTCTTCCCAATGGTCGGTGGGCTCGCCATCGCTCATCAGGATCATCCATGGCACGTTGTAGGGCGTGCCGGCTTGCTGCAGTTCGACGCGCAGCAGGTCGAGCTCGCCCATCGCGACCGTCACCGCATCGCCCATCGGCGTGTTGCCGTTGGCCACCAACGGCTCGAAGACCACGTCGTCGATCGACGCCCAGGGCGACGCCACGCGCACCTCGCCGCCGAAGGTCACGATGCTCAGGAGCAGGGCGTCGGACAGCTCGTCGCTGGTCTTCACGGCCTCGATGAACTCGGCCAGCGCGTTGTTGAGAATGCCGATGCGATTGTTCTCTTCCATCGACAGCGAGGTGTCGAGGACGAGGATCAGCGGCGTGCGCTTGATCGCGTTCTCGAGCTCGGCGCCGATCTGCGGGCGATCTTCGGAATTTTCATGGCTGCTCATGGCGGTTCGGCTTTCGGTTGTTGTTGATTCGGTCGAGCGCCGCGGCGGCAGGGCAGAGGCCTAGCGCCTGCGGCCGGGTGCGGGCCCCGGCTTGGGTGCAGGTGAAGGCGTAGGCGCCACACCCTGCGAGGGGGTGCGCACCGGGCTCGGAGACGTCGGCTTGGCGGCGGCGGCGATCACGGCACTCGCCGCCTGCGCCTTCCTCCGGCTGGCCTGGTCCCTGCGCTGCTGGTCGTCCTTGAGCGCTTGCGCGAGCACCTTGTTCTGTGCCTCGGCTTGCTTTTCGCGTGCGGCCTCCTGGCGCAGGCGTTCCTCGCGTTGCTTCTCGCGGGCCTCCTTGGCCTCCTGTGCTGCGAGCTTCTTCGGAATCTGTGTCCACTCCCAGTTCGCCTTGGCACGCACGACGTGGGGCTTGGCGATCTCGCCGGCCTTGCGCATTGCAGAGGAGCCGGCCTTTACCGCGATCCTCGCGATGATGTCCTTCAGGTCCTTGTCCATTCAGGGCTTCCTGGCCTTGTTGAAGGCAGGGCGCATCGACGGCGTGTTGGCCAGGCCTTGTTTCTGCGCGGGCGCACGTTGGGGACCGATGCCCGCGGCCTTGTTCACGACCCGCTGGGCGATTGCCGCCTTGCGTTGCAGGGAAGCGGCACGGTCGAAAGGGGCGCCGGGCCCCATCCCCGGCAACGGCTGTGGCGGCGGAGGCCGCATGTTCGGCGGCTTCGGATGGGAGGCTTTCACCGGATTGGCCGCGGCGTTGAAGACGGGCGTGATGCGCTGCCGCGGCGGTGGCGAGGCCGTGTTGAACGAGGGCGATACCCGGGCCGGCGACGGCTTGGGAGCCGAAGGCGATGGCTTCGCGGCCGCAGCCGAGGGCGGACGGGCCTGCGCTTGTGTCGTCGCAGGCGCGCGGACCGGGGTCGGCGCAGGCGCTGGGGTGGGAGGACGTTGCGACTGCCTCAGCGCGCTCGCGCGATCTGCCGGTGTGACCATTGCGTCGTGCTCAACTGAATGATATGTGACGCAGAATAGGGGCAAAACGCCAACGAAGTAAATACTTCGAATTACATAAGTTGGCTTGGCGAAGAAAAAAAGACCGGCCGATTCTCTCGTCGGCCCCACGAGAGGGGTGAATCGAAGCATGTCTCAAAGCTGGCTCACGCGCTTCATCGGCAACCGGTCGCTCGTCTTCATGCGAGTCAGGCAGTGGACGATTGCGATGGTCTCGATGGGAGCTGCCGTGGCGCTCGCCGGCATGACCCAATATCGGCCACTTGTCTACTGGGTGAGCGCGGCGATCGTGCTCGGCTGTGCCTTCGTGCTGGTGACCGGAGAAGTGGGGCGCATCGGACGCGCGCACCGTTTCAGGATCCTGCCGCCGGGAAGAGGATCGCTCGGCCATCGGCAGGCGAGCGACAACCATCGGCTTGCGGCTCTGTCGGAACTCTTCGCCTGGCGCTGGAGCCATTGGCCCGGTTCCATCCGCTACGGGAAGGTGCTGAACGAGCACCGGATCTTCGGCTTTCCACGCCGCCTCGTCGTGGCCGGCCCCAAGGGCGATCCGCGGCATGCGGTGACGATCGCCGGCGCTCGCAGCGGCAAGGGCAGGGCGATGCTGGTCCCCAATCTGCTGGAGTACCAGGGGTCTGCGCTGGTGATCGACCCCAAGGGCCAGCTGGCCGCGATCACTGCGAACGCACGCGGCAAGGGCTCCAGCCGGGTCACGCAGTTTCTTGGCCAGGACATCCACCTGATCGATCCCGAGAACATCGTCAAGGACCACCCGGTCAAGTCCTCGTTCAATCCGATGAGCGACGTCGTCGAGTCCAACCCGCTGGCCCTGCGCTTCGCGAAGATCATTGCCGAGTCGCTCGTGCCGCAGACGTCCGGCGGCGACGCCTCGGCCGAGTATTTCCAGACCCAGGCCCGCATGCTGCTCACGGCCACCATCCTGCACGTTGCAACCTTCGAGCCCGAAGACCTGCGCCACTTGGTCCATGTGCGCCATCTCCTGACCGTGGGGGACCTGGACGGGCTCGCCGTTCTCGAGTCGAGTGCGGCGCAGGCGGGCGTTCCCTGCCCGGCGGCGGATGGCGTGGAGGCCTTGCTCATCTTCATGTCCGAGAACGAGGCATTCCGGGGCGAGATCCAGGGCGTGGCGCGCTCGCTGCTGGGCAAAGGCTGGGACGAGAGAGGCGGCGTGCTCGGCGCCGTGGCCAATGCGCTGAGCTTCATCGGGACCCCCGGCATCCGCGAATTGCTTGACGGCTCGGCGGGCCCGCAACTCGAACTGCGCGCGCTGCGCGCACGGCCCACCACGGTGTATGTCTGTCTCAGCAACACAGCGCTCCAGCGGGAGGACCGCGGCCTGATGCTGATGTTGCTGGAGCTCGCGACGGTGACGCTGGAGCGGGAGCCGCGGCGCAAGGGCGACTGGCCGGTGCTCATCGCCATGGACGAGTTCTATTCGCTGGGGTACCTCAAGACCATCGACATCGGCATCGGCGCCTTCGCGGGCTACGGGATCCTCCTCTGGCCCGTGGTGCAGTCGGTGACTCAACTGCAGCAGCACTATCCGAAGACCTGGCAGAACCTGCTGGCCAACTGCCGGGCGCAACAGTATTTCGGCCAACTGGACCCGGAAACGCACGAGTACCTGTCGCAGCGGGTCGCGGGAATCTATTCGAAAGTGGACCTGTCATCCAGCTTCTTTTCCACTGACGACAGGCGCCAGATCGTGACCTTCGCCGACCGCCCGGCCTCCCTTCTGCAACTGACCTACTACGACGAGGAGTACGGCACGAACAGGTACGACATTGATCCGTACCTCTAGCGGAGTGCCAGTGTCGAGGCGGCTCAGCGCTGGAACGGCGGTGCCCGCCGCACCCGGCGCAGCAGCAGACTTGGCAAGCGCAGCACGAACTCCAGCATCAGCCGTGTGTGCATCCATGACAGCAAGGCGTTGTCGCGCAAATAACGGAAGTGCGAGACCCCGCCTTCTTCGGCGGTCAGGTACTTGACGGGCGCATCGATGTTGACCGGCTTGACGCCGCGCCAGGCCAGGCGCACCACCGCCTCGGTGTCGAAGTCGAAGCGGCGCATCCACGGCTGGCGTTCCATGGTCGCGATCAGTGCCGCCACCGGGTACACACGGAAGCCGTAGAGCGAATCGCCGATGCCGGCGAACAGCGTCTCGAGCTGGGTCCAGCTGTTGGAGACCTTGCGCCCGCGCACCCGCAGCAGCGGGGCCGAGGCGTCGAAGACCGGGCGCCCCAGCACCATCGTCTCGGGCCGCGCCTGCGAGGCCTGCATGAAGGCGGGGATCAGGTCGGCCGGATGCTGGCCGTCCGAATCCATGGTGAGCGCATGCGTGTAGCCGGCCGCCTGCGCTGCCCGCAGCCCGTGCAGGACGGCCGCGCCCTTGCCCTGGTTGTGCGGCAGCAGCCACACGCGCAGGCCGGGGTCGGCCGCCGCCATCTGCTGCAGCCGCTCGCCGGTACCGTCGGTACTGCCGTCGACCACCACCCAGACCGGATTCCATTGCGCGCGTGCCGCGCTGACGGTGGAGAACAGCCGTTCGCCGGTGTTGTAGCTGGGGATCAGGACAAGGTGGGTGCGCGAGACTGCTGGCATGCGGGCTGCGCGTCGGTGGCGCGCTGTTCCGTGGGGTGTCTGAAATACTGTTCGATCTCGCGCAGCAGCTTGTCGCTGTCTTGCTGGGGCGCGAAACGCCTGCCCAAGCGGAGCGTGAAGACGATCGGCAGCGGCGGCACGCGCCACAACGGCCAGCCCTTGGCAAGGTAGGGCGAGTCGGTTTCGATGAACACGGTCTGGATCGGCGCCTGAGCCAATTTGGCGATCAGCGTGACGCCGGGGCGGAAAGGGTTGAGCGGCGTCGTCACGGTGCGTGTCCCCTCGGGGAAGATCACCAGCTGGCCGCCGGCCTTGAGGTCCTCGACCGCGAGCCGGACCATGGTGCGCGCCGAGTCGTTGCGGATGTAGCGCGCGAGCCGCGCACCGGCGCCGAGGAAGACGTTGCGCATCAGGTCCGCCTTCATGATGCAGGCGCTGTGCGGCAAGCGGGCCACCAGCAGCAGGGCGTCGAGCATGGTGGGATGGTTGGCGACGAAGATCACCCCGGGCTCCTCGCGCAGCGCGTCGAGGCAGGCGGCGTCGATGCGCATCATCCCTGCCGCCGAGGCGGTGGCCCAGAAGGAGCGGTAGGCCAGCGCGATTACGCGCCGGCCGAGCACGCGGCCAGTGCGCGCGGGCAGCACCGGGTAGAGCAGCATCGCAACCACGTTCCAGGCCAGCGAGATGAGGCCCAGCAGCGCAAGCAGTGCGTACAGCAGCAGGGCGAGGGGGAGGGAGAAAGTCCAGCGCAGCAGGCGCTTCATGGTGACCCTGGGTTTGTTCACACCTTCTGGGGCGTGTCCAATGAGCCGCCGGCAACGGCGTGGGCTTCGATTTCCACCAGCAGGTCCTGGCGGCAGATGTCCGCTTCCAGGTAGACCGCGTGGCGCAGCGTGTGGGAATGCGCGCCCAGCTTCCGCTCGATCACCTCGCGCACGATGGGCGTGTCGGTGTCGTGGCGCACGTAGACCACCGCATCGATCGTGTCGACGGCGAAACTTGCGGAGCCGCATTGGTTGGCTGCGGCGATCACGGCTGCAAGATTGCGCAGGGTCTCTTCGGTCTGGGCCCGCACATCGCCCAGGTGCACCGTCTCGTGCCCGACGATGCTGGCCGTGCCAGAGATGAACAGTGCCACGTCGCCACCGCCGATTTCTGCCAGCGCCGCGCGCGAGAAGGTGGGCGAGCGCGGGCCGTAAGTGGGCGGATAGTGATAGGCCGAGACCTGCCGGGGGTTTTCCACCGGCAGTGGCGCGACGCGGCCCGCCAGAAAGCGGATGCACAGCGCGCCTTGGTGAATGCCCAGGGCGCACGCGGCCGGCGCGCCTTCGAAGGCGGCCTGGCCGGCCTCGACGAAAGCTTGCTGGCGCCCGAGGTTGAATTGGCGGTAGCGCTCGAGGCCACCGCCGTCGGCGTTGATGCGCGGCAGGTAGTTCCAGATGCGCAGCACCTGGGTGCATCCCGTTTGCGCGAGCGACTGGAAGAGGTCGCGGTAGGCGCGGTGGGCCAGATCGGTGAGGCCGGCTCCTTCGTGCGCCTCGTCGAGGTCGATGGCGCCCAGCATCCAGTGGCCGTCGCAGCGCCAGCGCACCGCCCCTGAGGTGCCGGATTCGATGTGTTCGCTGGCGTGCCACACGTCGGCCATCGCGCCGGCGTTCGAGAGCACGCGGGCGTTGACCGTGGGCATCCAGGACAGGTGGTCGGGAGTCCCGTAGCCGAGCGCACCGAAAGGCGGGCGGCCCTCGGATGACAGCGCCAGGCTCTCCGACAGCGACAGCCGCTCGACGCGCAGGGGCGGCACTCCGTTGAAGTCGCGCGCGCTCATTGGAATTCCCCCACGCTTGTCACTTCGTGTACTGCGCTGCCCCCCGAGGGGGCCTTCGCGCCTTCGGGCGGCCGGGCGGCGCTCACCGGGCTTCGACCACGTTTTCGCCGGCGAGCGGCCCGAGGTCGCGAATGTTCCGGCGCCGCCGCTGCCAGGACTGCCAGGTGCGCAGCGGATGGCCGGCAGACACCAGGTAGTACAGGGCCTTGAGCAACCGCAGCGAGCGCCAGATCGGCGTCTTGCCGTAGATGTCGCCGGCCAAAAGCGAGAGCAGCGCTTCCTTCACGCGGAACGGGTTTTCCGGGTACATGAAGAATTCGCGGATGGTGGGGTTGGTCACGCGGAAGATGAACCAGGAGAACTCGCGCGGGCCCCTGCGCATGTCGCGCTCGAATCGTTGCCGGGCCGCGGCGGCCTTGGCTGGACGGTCGAGCGCGGCGGCGACCACCTCGGCGCCCTCGAAGGCGCTGTACATCGCGAGGTACACGCCCGAGGAGAACACCGGGTCGATGAAGCTGTAGGCGTCGCCCAGCATCAGGTAGCGCTCGCCGCTGCAATGCGTGCTGGTGTAAGAGTAGTTGCCGGTGGCGTAGACGGCATCGTCGACCAGCTGGGCCTTGGACAGGCGCGCGGCGAGCTGCGGGCACAGCGCAATGGTGTCGGCGAAGAAGTCCTTGACCGGCTTGCTGCGCGACTTGAGGTAGTAGGGCCAGCAGACGGCGCCGATGCTGGTGGTGCCGTCCGCCAGTGGGATGTACCAGAACCAGCCGTGCGCGAACCAGAAGATGGTGATGTTGCCCTCGAGCTTGCCCGGCAATCGGTCGGCATTGGTGAAGTGGCCGAAGAGGGCCGAGCTGTTGTGCCTCGGGTTCTTCTGCTTGGCCTTGAACTTGTTCGACAGGAAGGTGTCGCGCCCCGATGCGTCGAGCACGAAGCTGGCTCGCCAGCTGCGCGTGGCGCCGTCGTCCAGACGGGCGGTCACGGTGGCGCCGTCGGCATCGAACTGGACGTCGCGTACGCGGCAGCCTTCGATCGTCTCTGCGCCGCGAGCGCCGGCGTTGCGGAACAGGATCTCGTCCATTTCCGATCGGCGGACCTGCCACGCATAGGGCATGGACTTGTCCCAGGCGTCTGCAAACTCCACCATGGCGACGTGCTCGTGGTCGGGCGAGACGAATTCGACACCCCACTTGGGCATGCCGATGCGTTCGATCTCCTCGCGCAGGCCCAGCCGGTCGAACAGCTGCGCGTTGGCAGGCAGGAGCGATTCGCCGACGTGGAAGCGCGGATGGTGCGCCTTCTCGAGCAGCACCACCTTGCGGCCCTGCTGCGCCAACAGCGCCGCGGCCGTGGAGCCTGCGGGACCGCCGCCGATCACGAGAACGTCGCAGGTCTGGTGCACCGGTGCGGCGGCTTCGGCATTCGTTGTTGGAAGAATATTCATGCGCTGTGAAGGGGTGGAAACCGGGAGATGCCCGTACTGACCTGGCGCATCAGCGGCGGATTATCCCAAAAAGGATCGATGCTTCCGCTGCAGCGCGCGGGGCTGTCGTGCGCGCCCGACAGTAAACTCCCTACCTGATTGGAAACACGAGATAGCGAGAACGACTGCCATGGCCGGACACAGCAAATGGGCGAACATTCAGCACAGGAAGGGCCGGCAGGACGAGAAGCGCGGCAAGCTCTGGACCCGTGCGATCCGTGAAATCATGGTTGCCGCCAAATCCGGCGGCGGCGACCTGAGCGCCAACCCGCGCCTGCGGCTGGCGGTCGACAAGGCCAAGGCGGTCAACCTGCCGGCCGACACCATCAAGCGCAATATCGACAAGGCCACCGGCAACCTCGAAGGCGTGAGCTACGAGGAGATCCGCTACGAGGGCTACGGCATCGGCGGCGCCGCCATCATCGTCGACACCATGACCGACAACCGCGTGCGAACCGTGGCCGAGGTGCGCCATGCCTTCGGCAAGCACGGCGGCAACATGGGCACCGAAGGATCGGTCGCCTTCCAGTTCAAGCATTGCGGGCAACTGGTCTTCGCGCCCGGCACCAGCGAGGACAAGGTGATGGAAGTCGCGCTCGACGCCGGCGCCGAGGACGTGCTGACCGACGAGGACGGCGCGATCGAGGTGCTGACCGCTCCCGGCGACTTCGAGGCGGTGCGCGACGCCCTGGAGGCAGCCGGACTCAAGTCCGAAGTGGCCGAGGTCACGATGCGCGCCGAGAACACCATCGAGCTCGCCGGCGAAGACGCCGCGAAGATGCAGAAGCTGCTCGATGCCCTCGAGGACCTCGACGACGTGCAGGATGTCTATCACAACGCGGCGCTTTCCGAGTGAGCAAGCGCCCATGAAAGCCCGCGAATGAAGGTACTGGTGATCGGGGGAGGGGGCCGCGAGCACGCACTGGCGTGGCGACTGGCACAGGCCGCGCGCGTGAGCCGGGTCTATGTGGCGCCGGGCAACGGCGGCACGCGCGCGGATTCGCGCTACGAATGCATCGACATCGCCGAGCCGTCGGCGCTGCGGGCCTGGGCGCTGCAGGAAAAGATCGCGCTCACGGTGGTCGGCCCCGAGGCGCCGCTCGCGGCCGGCGTGGTCGACGAGTTCCGCGCGCACGGGCTGCGCATCTTCGGGCCGACGAAGGCGGCGGCCCAGCTTGAAAGCTCCAAGGCCTTCTCCAAGGCCTTCATGAAGCGGCACAAGATTCCCACGGCCGAGTACGAGGCCTTCACCCATCCCGCGGCGGCCCACGCCTACGTGGACGCCAAGGGCGTGCCCATCGTGATCAAGGCCGATGGCCTTGCGGCCGGCAAGGGGGTGGTCGTCGCGGCGACGCTGGCGCAAGCGCACGAGGCGATCGACTTCATGTTGGTGGACAACAAGCTCGGCATCTCGCACAACGAAGGTGGCGCGCGCGTCGTGATCGAGGAGTTCCTGCAGGGCGAGGAGGCCAGCTTCATCGTGCTGTGCGATGGCGTGAACGTCACCGCGCTCGCGACCAGCCAGGACCACAAGCGCCTGCAGGAGGATGACCAGGGGCCCAACACCGGCGGCATGGGCGCCTATTCACCTGCGCCGGTGGTCACGGCCGAGGTACACGCGCGTGCCATGCGCGAGATCATCCTGCCGACCATCCGCGGCATGGAGAAGGATGGCATTCCCTACACCGGCTTCCTCTACGCCGGCCTGATGATCGACACCGCGGGCCATCCCAAGACTTTGGAGTTCAACTGCCGCATGGGCGACCCGGAGACCCAGCCGATCATGATGCGGCTCAAGTCCGACCTGTTCGAGGTGTTCTGGCACGCCACGGACGGCACGCTGGACCAGATCGAGCTCGACTGGGATCGCCGTGTCGCGCTGGGCGTGGTGATGGCGGCGCACGGCTACCCGTTGTCGCCGCGCAAGGGCGATGCCATTCACGGCATTCCGCCCGAGTCGCCTGACGCGGTGGTCTTCCATGCCGGCACCGCGTTCGAAGACGGCGAGCTCAAGACCAGCGGCGGACGCGTGCTCTGCGTCACCGTGCTGGCCGACAGCGTGAAGCAGGCGCAGCAGCGCGCCTACGCACTGGCGGCGCGCGTCCATTTCGATGGCGCGCAGTACCGCAAGGACATCGGGCACCGCGCCGTCCAGGTGCGCACGCCCCACGGCTGATGCCTGACGATCGCCACGCCGTCGGCGACTACCTGCGGAGGCTGCAGCAGCGCATCGTGGACGCCATCGAGGCCGCCGACGGCAAGGCTTGCCTGCGCGATGCCTGGCAGAAGGCGCCCGGGGAGCCCCTGCAAGGGAGCGGCCTGACCTGCATCCTGGAGGACGGTGTCCTGTTCGAGCGCGCCGGCTGCGGGTTTTCAGAGGTGCGCGGCCCGACGCTGCCGCCCTCTGCGACCCAGCACCGCCCCGAACTCGCCGGTGCGCCTTTCGAGGCCATGGGCGTCTCGCTGGTGTTCCATCCGCGCAACCCCTACGTGCCCACGGTGCACATGAACGTGCGCATGCTGGCCGCGCTGCCGGCGCATGGCGCGCCCGTGTGCTGGTTTGGCGGCGGGATGGACCTGACGCCTTGCTACGGCTTCGAGGAAGACGCGGTGCATTTCCATCGCAGCTGCCGCGATGCGCTGGCGCCTTTTGGCGACGACAAGTACCCGCGCTTCAAGACCTGGTGCGACGAGTACTTCTTCCTCAAGCACCGCAACGAGCAGCGCGGCGTTGGCGGCATCTTCTTCGACGACTTCGCGGAGCTGGGCTTCGAGCGCAGCTTCGCCATGTTGCGCGCGGTGGGCGATGCCTTCCTGCCGGCCTATTTGCCCATCGTCGAGCGCCGGCGCGCCATGCCTCATGGCGAGCGCGAGCGTGCCTTCCAGCTGTATCGGCGCGGGCGTTACGTGGAGTTCAACCTGGTGTGGGACCGCGGCACGCATTTCGGGCTGCAGTCGGGCGGGCGCACCGAATCGATCCTCCTGTCGATGCCGCCGCAGGCCAGCTGGGCCTACCGTCGCGAACCGGAGCCGGGGACGCCCGAAGCGGCGCTCTACAGCGATTTCATCGTGCGCCGCGAATGGCTGTGAACCGACTCCGGATCGGGGTGTTCGGCGGGGCTTTCGATCCGCCGCACAACGCGCATGTCGCGCTGGTGCAGGCTGCGCTGGCGCAGCTGGGGCTGGCCGAGCTGCGCATCTTCCCGACTGGCGATGCCTGGCACAAGACGCGCACGCTCAGCGGCGGCGCACACCGCCTCGCGATGGCGCAGCTGGCCTTCGAGGCACTGCCGGGTGCCATCGTCGACGCGCGCGAGCTGCAACGTGCCGGGCCTACCTACACGCTGGACACCTTGCGCGAGCTGCAGCAGGAGCAGCCGGCGGCCGAACTGGTGCTGATCATGGGCGCCGACCAGGCCGCCTGGCTGCCTCAGTGGCACGGATGGCGCGAGATCCTGCAAATGGCCGTCATCGCGGTCGCCCGCCGCCCCGGTTCAACGGACGGAAGCTTTTTCGATCCCCATAGGCTGCCGGATCTTCCGCCCGGCGCACGCTTCGAGAACCTCACGCTCGCGCCGATGGACACCAGCGCCACCGAAGTCCGCACGCGCGCCGCGCAAGGCCAGGACCTTTTTCAACTGGTTCCGCCGGCGGTTGCACGCTATATTGACCAACACCACCTCTACCGTTCCACCTGATGAGTACTGAAGCCGCCGCCAAGAAAGACACCCAGAAACTCCAGAGGGCCATCATCGATGGCCTCGAGGACGTCAAGGCGCAGAACATCCAGGTCTTCGACACCGAGCACCTCTCGCCGTTGTTCGAGCGCGTGATCGTCGCCTCGGGCACCTCCAACCGCCAGACCAAGGCGCTGGCCGCCAGCGTGCGCGACGCGGTGCGCGATGCCGGCTTCAACAAGCCGCGCGTGGAGGGCGAGGAGAACGGGGAGTGGATCATCGTCGACTGCGGCGCCGCTGTGGCACACATCATGCAGCCGGCCATTCGCCAGTACTACCACCTCGAAGAGATCTGGGGTGACAAGCCTGTGCGCACCAGGCTCGGCGCCGCGAAGCCGGCCGTTGCGCGGCCGGCCGAGGAGAAGCCGCCTGCCGCTGCCAAGACCTCTCCCTCGCTGAGACGCTCCAGCGCCGCCAAGACGGCGCAGCGCGCGGCGGACGCCGCCGCCAAGCCGAAGCCGGCGGCCAGGAAGACATCGGCCCGGAAGACGCCGGCGAGCAAGACGCCGGTCAAGACCGTCGTCGTGAACAAGGCACCGGCCAAGAAGGCTGCCGCCAAGAAGGCGGCGCCGGCGAAGAAGGCGCCGCGCAAGACTACGGCGCGCGCATGAAGCTCCTGGTGGTCGCGGTCGGGCAGCGTGTGCCCGACTGGGCTCAGACCGCCTGGGACGACTACGCCAAGCGCTTCCCGCCCGAGTTGAAGCTCGAGCTGCGCGCCGTCAAGACCGAGCCGCGTGGTTCCAAGACACTCGAGACCCTCTACGCGGCCGAGCGCGAACGGATCGAGGCGGCCATTGCCAAGGGCATGCGCATCGTGGTGCTGGACGAGCGCGGCACGGCTCTCACCACCAAGGCGCTCGCGGCCCGGCTGCAGGCGTGGCAAGGCGGGGGCGACGACGTCGCGCTGGTGATCGGCGGTCCCGACGGTTTGGACCCGGCCTTCAAGGCGGCGGCGCACGAGCGCATCCGCCTTTCCGACCTGACCCTGCCTCATGCGATGGCCCGCGTGCTGTTGGTGGAGCAGCTCTACCGCGCGTGGTCAGTCAACGCCGGCCATCCTTACCACCGCGAATGACGGAGTCCTGAATGACGGACTCCTTCATCTATCTCGCCTCGCAGAGCCCGCGCCGCGCGCAGTTGCTGGGCCAACTCGGCGTGCGCCACGAGCTGCTGCTGGCCGGCCCCGAGGAGGACGCCGAGGCGCTGGAGCATGTACAGCCTGGCGAATCGCCGACCGCCTATGTCCAGCGCGTCACCGCGCTCAAGCTGGATGCGGCAGTGGCGCGCCATCATCGCCTGGGCCTGCCACCGGCGCCTGTGCTGTGCGCCGACACCACGGTTGCTTTCGGCCGCACCATCCTCGGGAAGCCCGAGGATGCCCGGGACGCCGAGCGCATGCTGGCACTGCTCTCCGGCCGCACGCACCGGGTGCTGACGGCCGTGGCCTTGCAGCATGGCAAGCGCCGGCACGCGGGGCTCAGCGTGTCGCGCGTGCGCTTCGCCGCCCTCGAGAAGCGCCGCATCGCGGCGTATGTCGCCAGCGGCGAGCCCGACGGCAAGGCCGGGGCCTATGCCATCCAGGGGCGGGCAGCGGCCTTCGTCGAGCACATCAGCGGCTCGCATTCGGGCATCATGGGGCTCCCCATGTTCGAGACTGCGCAGCTGCTGCGCACGGCGGGCTTCGCGCTCTAGGGTGGTAGACGAAACATGCAAGACATCCTGGTCAACTGGTCGCCGCAGGAGACCCGCGTCGCGCTCGTGGAGCACGGCGCCGTGCAGGAGCTCCACGTGGAGCGCACGCTGGAGCGTGGGCTGGTCGGCAACGTCTACCTTGGCAAGGTCTCGCGGGTGCTGCCCGGTATGCAGTCCGCCTTCATCGACATCGGCCTGGATCGCACGGCCTTCCTGCATGTAGCCGATATCGTTGCGCCCTTTACGCCGGGCTCGCGGCCCAGCGCCGCGGCCATGGATCGCGAGGGGCGCAATGGCGGTGCGGTGGTGCCCATCGAGAAGCAGGTGTTCGAAGGCCAGTCGCTACTGGTGCAGGTGATCAAGGACCCCATCGGCACCAAGGGCGCGCGCCTGTCGACCCAGATCAGCATTGCGGGCCGGCTGCTGGTCTTCCTGCCGCAGGACAACCATGTGGGCGTGTCTCAGAAGATTCCGTCCGACCTCCGCGATGCGCTGCGAACGCGCATGCAGGCGCTGATCGAAGCTGCTGCAGCGGCAGGCGCCGGCGGCGTGGTGCCGGAGGCCACCGGCGGCTTCATCTTGCGCACCAACGGCGAGGATTCGAGCGATGCCGAGCTGGCCGAAGACATCACCTACCTGCGCAAGACCTGGTCGCGCATCCGGGAGCTGTCCACGCGCATGCCGCCGATGTCGCTGCTGCATCAAGACTTGAGCCTGCTGCAGCGCGTGCTGCGCGACATGACCACCGAGGACACGCAGACGATCCGCATCGACTCGCGCGAGCAGTTCGATGCCTTGCTGAAGTTCGGTCTCGAGTTCATGCCGCAGGCCGCCGGCAAGCTGCAGCTCTACAAGGGCGAGCGGCCGATCTTCGACCTCTATTCGATCGACGAGGAGATCGCGAAGGCGCTCGGGCGGCGCGTGGAGCTGAAGTCCGGCGGCTACCTGGTGGTGGACCAGACCGAGGCGCTCACCACCATCGACGTGAACACCGGAGGGTACGTCGGCGCGCGAAACTTCGACGACACCATCTTCAAGACCAACCTCGAGGCCGCGCAGGCCATCGCGCGGCAACTGCGCCTGCGCAACCTGGGCGGGATCATCATCGTCGACTTCATCGACATGGTGCGCGACGATCATCGCGAGCATGTGCTCGCCGAGTTCCGCAAGCAGCTGGCGCGCGACCGCGTCAAGACCACCGCAGGCGGCTTCTCGCAACTCGGGCTGGTCGAGATGACGCGCAAGCGCACCCGCGAATCGCTGGCGCACATGCTGTGCGAGCCTTGCCTGGCCTGCAATGGGCAAGGCATCGTGAAGACGGCGCGCAGCGTGGCCTACGACGTGCTGCGCGAGATCCTGCGCGAGGCGCGTCAGTTCACGCCGCGCGAGTTCCGCATCGTGTCCTCGCCGCAGGTGATCGAGCTGTTCCTCGACGAGGAGAGCCAGCACCTGGCTGGACTGAGCGACTTCATCGGCAAACCGATCTCGCTGCAGGCCGAGCCGGCCATGGGGCAGGGGCAGTACGACATCGTGCTGTTGTGAAGTCGCAATCGGCGGCTCTGATTCAAAACCAGCCTGCCGGCCCGGGTGCAATATGCCGAAGGGTTCAAAGGCTCGGCTCGCTGCCCTCCGGCGCCGAGCGCATCGCATTCGCCTGAAGGCGTGCATACAGCCCGTCCAGCGCCATGAGCTGCGCATGGCTGCCTTGCTCAATGATGCGCCCGTGATCCATCACCACGATGCGGTCGGCGTGCTGGATGGTCGAGAGGCGGTGCGCGACGATCAGGGTGGTGCGGTTGCGCATCAGCCGCTGCAGCGCCTCCTGGACCAGGCGCTCCGATTCCGTGTCGAGCGCAGACGTCGCCTCGTCGAGCAGCAGCACCGGCGCGTCCTTGTAGAGTGCGCGCGCGATCGCAAGGCGTTGCCGCTGACCGCCCGAGAGCTGGGTTGCGTTGTGGCCCAGCACCGTGTCGATGCCTTCGGGCAGGCCCGCGACGTGAACCGACAGGTTCGCGGCCGCTATGCAGGCGAGCACGCGATCGCGGTCGAGCTCGGCGCCCAGCGCCACGTTGGCGGCGAGCGTGTCGTTGAGCATGACCACATCCTGGCTGACCATCGCGAACTGCGAGCGCAGGTTCTTGAGCTGCCAGTCGCCCACGTCGTGCCCGTCGAGCAGCACCTGGCCCGCGCTCGGCAGGACGAAGCGCGGCAGCAGGTTGACCAGCGTGGTCTTGCCCGAACCCGAGGGCCCGACGAAGGCCACCACCTCGCCGGGCGCGAGCGTCAGGCTGATGCCGTCGAGCGCGCGGGCTTCCTCCTCGCCGCGGTAGTTGACGCGCACGGCGCGCAGTTCGATGCGGCCCGTCACGCGCGGGACCTGGAAGTTGCCCTGGGATTCAGGTGGCACCTGGTCGATCAGCGCCAGGCCGCGCTCGAGCGCCGCGAGGCCGCGCGTGATCGGGCTCGTCATGTCCGCGAGCCGCCGGATCGGCGCGATCAGCATCAGCATGGCTGTGATGTAGGCCACGAAGCCGCCCACCGTGAAGCCTTGCTTGCCGCTTTGCCAGAGCGCGATCATGACCACCGCGGAGAGCGCAACCGCCGCGACGATCTGGGTCAGGGGCGTGGTCGCCGCCGAGGCGATGGTGGACTTCACCGCCAGGCGATGGAGATCGTGGCTCAGGCGGTCGAAGCGCTGGATCTGGCCGGGTTCGGCGTTGTGCAGCCGGACCATGCGATGGGCAAGCACGTTCTCTTCGACCACGTAGGCGAGTTCGTCGGTCGCCCGCTGGCCGAGCTGCGTGAGCCGGTAAAGCCGCTTGGAAAATGCCTTGATGATCCAGGCCACGCACGGTGCCAGCACGCCCACGATCAGCGTCAGCTTCCAATTGAGATACACGAGGTAGAGCAGCAGCGCGATCAACGTGAAGCCGTCGCGCGACAAGCCCAGCAGAGCCTGCACCAGCAGCAGGCCGCCAGTCTGCACTTCATAGACCACCGTGTTCGACAAGGTGCTGGCAGACTGGCGCGAGAAGAGGGCGAGCTCGGCCGCCAGCAGGCGCTCGAACAGCACGCGCCGCAGCCGCTGCATGCCTTCGTTGGCGATGCGCGCGAGTGCGTATTGCGAAACGAACTGCGCCAGCCCACGCACCGCGAACAGCAGGATGACGGCGGCCGGAATGGCCCAGAGCGGGAGCTGGCCGCGCGTGAAGCCGCGGTCGAGCAGCGGCTTCAGCATGGCAGCCATCAGCGGTTCGGTCACGGCGGCGATGAGGGCGCACACAAGACCCAGGGCCCACCAATGCCGCGAGCCTCCGAACCAGGTCATGAGTCGCGCCAGCCGGCGCGTGAGAGGAGGGCGCGCGGACTCGGCGACGGGGGAAGGCTGCATGGCGGCGGATTCTAAGTTCTCGCCTTTCTGTAGGACCGCGCCGGCACATACACGTTTTGTGACGGCTGGTGCATCGCAATGTGTACCATGTGGCCTCGTTTCATCCGGGCTTGAAACTAAATTCCCGGAAAGCTCTCCGAACCGCATGAAAAAGCAGTTGCAAGAAATCTCCCCAACCCCTTCTTCATCGTTCTCCGTTCGCCGCACGTTGATTGCGGCTCTGGCTGCCTCCCCCTTCGCTCCCGCCTTCGCCCAGTTCCGGGTTGAAGTCTCGGGCGTGGGGCTGACGCAGCTGCCGATTGCGCTCGTGCCCTTCAAGGGCGAAGACGCGTCCCCGCAAAAGATCTCGGCCATCGTGCAGGCCGACCTGGAACGCAGCGGCCAGTTTCGCGGTGTCGATGCCAGCGGCCAGTCGCTCGACGAAGCCTCCCGCCCCGATCTGAGCCTGTGGCGCCAGCGCACGGCCGACTCCCTGGTGGCGGGCAGCGTGACCCGCCTGGCCGACGGCCGCTTCGACGTGAAGTTCCGTCTCTGGGACGTGGTGCGGGGGCAGGACCTGGGCGGCCAGAGCTACACCGTGCCGCAAGGCGACCTGCGCCTCGCCGCGCACCGCGTTGCCGACTACGTCTACGAAAAGCTGACCGGCGAAAAAGGTATCTTCTCGACCCGGATCACCTACGTCACCAAGGGAGCCAACCGCTTCAGCCTCTGGGTGGCGGACGCCGACGGCGAGAACGCGCAGGCCGCGCTTGCGAGCCCCGAGCCGATCATTTCGCCGGTCTGGTCCTCCAGCGGGACGCAGCTGGCCTACGTGTCCTTCGAGTCGCGCAAGCCGGTGGTCTACGTGCACAGCGTGGCGAGCGGACAGCGGCGGCTGGTGGCCAACTTCAAGGGCAACAACAGCGCGCCTGCCTGGTCGCCCGACGGCAGCACCCTGGCGGTGACGCTGAGCCGCGATGGCGGCTCCCAGCTCTTCACCATCCCTGCGGGCGGCGGCGAGCCGCGCCGGCTCACCCAAAGCAGCAGCATCGACACGGAGCCGAGGTACTCCGCCGACGGCGGCACCATCTACTTCGTGAGTGACCGCGGCGGCGCACCCCAGATCTACAAGATGAGCGCCGGCGGTGGCAACCCGACGCGCGTCACCTTTACCGGCACCTACAACATTTCTCCGTCCGTCAGCGCCGACGGTCGGTGGTTGGCCTACATCTCGCGGGTGGGCGGTGCCTTCAAACTCCACGTGATGGAACTGGCGACCGGCAACATCACGGCGCTCACGGATACCACTGCCGACGAGAAACCCAGTTTCGCCCCCAACAGCAAGCTGATCGTCTACGCCACGCGCCTGGGAGGCCGCGAGGCGCTGATGACGACCACGCTCGACGGCAAGATAAAAGCGCGACTGGCCGGGCAGGCAGGCGACATCCGTGAACCGGACTGGGGTCCGTTTCAAAAGCAATGAATGATTAACCTGAGGAGTTCGAAATGTTAAGACGTACGATTTATTCGCTGGCCATCGTGGCGCTCATCGCCGGGTGCTCGTCCGGCACCAAGCTCAACGATGCACCGGTGGTGGATCGCTCTGGCGGCACGGGCTCGGGCGGCGGCGCGGCCAGCGGCGTGGCGCCGGTCAGCATCGACCCGAATGCGCAGACCGCGCAGGGCCCAGTTGGCGTGGCACGCATCGTCTATTTCGACTTCGACAGCTACACCATCAAGCCCGAGTTCCAGTCGCTGATCGATGGCCACGCCCGCTTCCTGAAAGCCAACCCGCAGCGCCGCATCGCGATCGAAGGCCATACCGACGAGCGCGGCGGCCGCGAGTACAACCTGGCGCTGGGGCAGAAGCGTTCCGAGGCCGTGCGACGTGCGCTCAACCTGCTGGGCGTCTCCGACAACCAGATCGAGGCAGTGAGCTTCGGCAAGGAAAAGCCTGCCGCGCAGGGCACTGGTGAAGACGTGTGGGCGCAGAACCGCCGCGCCGAGATCACCTACCGTCGATGATGCAACGAGTCGTTGCCCCGCTGCGCGGCGCGGCCCTGGCTGCTGCCCTGCTGTGCGCCTCCCTCGGCGCGCAGGCCGCGCTGTTCGAGGACGACGAGGCTCGGCGCGCCATCCTCGATCTGCGCCAGCGCGTGGAGGCGATGCGCCAGCAGTCCGAGCAGCGCCAGAGCGAAGAGAACGCGCAGCTGCGGCGCAGCCTGCTCGAGCTGCAGACGCAGATCGAGCAGATGCGTGGCGAACTGCAGCGCATGACCGGCCAGAACGAGCAGCTCACCCGCAGCGTTACCGAGATTCAGCAGCGGCAGGGCGAGATCGACGACAGGCTCAAGAAGAGCGAGCCTTCGAAGGTGACGGTGGACGGGCGCGAGTTCTCGGCCGATCCGCGTGAGAAGGCCGACTTCGAAGCCGCCCTGGGCATCTTCCGCGGCGGCCAGTTCGCGCAGGCGCAGACGGCCTTCGCCGAGTTCGTGAAGCGCTATCCGCAGAGTGGCTACAACGCCTCGGCGTTGTTCTGGCTCGGCAATGCGCAATACGCTACCCGCAACTACAACGAGGCGATCGCCAATTTCCGATCGATGCTGTCCCTGGCGCCCGACCATGCGAAGGCGCCCGAGGCCGTGCTGTCGATCGCCAACTGCCAGATCGAATTGAAGGACACGCGCGCCGCGCGCCGCACGTTGGAAGACCTGACCAAGGCCTATCCGCAGTCCGAGGCGGCACAGGCCGGCCGCGAGCGCCTCTCGCGCCTGCGCTGAAGCCGGGCTCGCGCACATGAGCGCCGTCCAGCCTGCCCCGCTCGCCGAGCTGGACGTGGCCGACCTGGCCCGCCGCTTCGGCGGGCTGGAGCGGCTCTATGGCGTGCCCGGCGCGGCCCGCATCCGCGACGCGCATGTGCTGGTCGCGGGCATCGGCGGCGTCGGCTCCTGGGCTGTCGAAGCGCTCGCGCGCAGCGGGGTCGGGCGGCTGACGCTCATCGACCTCGACCACATTGCCGAGTCGAACATCAACCGCCAGATCCACGCGCTCGACAGCACCATCGGGCAGGCCAAGGTCGAGGCCATGCGCGAGCGCATCGCGCACATTCATCCTGCCTGCGAGGTCCTGGCCATCGACGACTTCGTCGAGCCCGGCAACTGGCAAACGTTGCTTGCGAGCGCGCAGGCCGCGAACGGGCGAGTGGCGGTCGTCATAGATGCGTGCGACCAGGTTCGAGCCAAGCTCGCGATGGCCGCATGGGCGCGCGAGACCGGCGCGGGCTTCGTCACGGTGGGGGCAGCCGGCGGCAAGCGGCTCGCGCACAAGGTCGACATCGACGATCTCGCCGCGGTGACGCACGATCCGCTGCTGGCGCAACTGCGTCAGCGGCTGCGGAAGGAGCATGGCGCGCCGCGCGAGGGCCGCAAGATCGGCGTGACCTGCGTCTTCAGCCGCGAGAGCGTCGCACCGCCCGATGCGTCCTGCGCCATCGACGATGCAGGCGACGGCTCGCTCAACTGCCACGGCTATGGCTCCGTCGTCAGCGTAACGGCCACCTTCGGCCAGTGCGCGGCCGGCTGGGTGCTCGATCGGATTGCCCGTAGCGGGACGCTATAATTTCGGGCTTTGCCGGCTTCAACGCCGGTGGGTAAAAAGAAGTGTGGGACGTTAGCTCAGTTGGTAGAGCAGCGGACTTTTAATCCGTTGGTCACAAGTTCGAATCTTGTACGTCCTACCAGGAAAACAGCGCCAGATAAGGAAAGCCTGCTATCAAATTGGTAGCAGGCTTTTCCTTTTACTCTTCTGTTGCCAGATCGTTGCCAGAAAACGCCGCGTCGTATCATCGATCGCTTTTTGCAACCAGTAAGCAAGGAAATTCATGGAAACACTGAAAACGGCAACCAAGACCGCCGCCGCGGAGCAGCTCAGAGCCTTCGCTGTATCGCCAGAAACCGACTTCGCGCTCGCGGCCATATTCGCGCTAGGCGAGTTGGGCGGGAGCAACGCCTTGAACCACATCGAAGAACTGATGGACGAGGCGTCGGACGCCAGAGGCCCAAACGAAAAAGCGAAATGGGCCGCCCTTTTGCGCGCCTACGGTCGCGCCAGCAGGCTCCTGCCTGAATGAAGCGGGGGGTGCCAGCCGCGCACGGGTGGAATCGCCGGGGAAAGAGTCCCGGCCCCCATGCCGCTGGCGCTCGGGGTTTTGCTGAAAGGCGGCACGACCCGAGTAATCCGCCACCGGCCTTATCTGCTCGCGCAGCCCCTGCCGGTTGGGGTGTGTTGGGTGCGTGGGGTTCGCCGGATGGCCGCCGGCTTCGTCGCGACCGCGCGCCCGGTCGGAGCGCCGGCCATGATTACTGACCCGATGGTGACAATTGAGACCACGCTGGTGCCGACGGCGATGGCACCAGCAGCGGGGCCGATGACGGGTAGGAGCATTGGCATTTGAGATTTCCTTTCAAACAAAAGTGAAGGCGCCGTCTTCGTAGGCGTTGCCGGCCTCCTCGGCGCGCGCTGCCACACCCATCGCCATGGCGAGGGCCTGCATGCCGTCGATTCGGCCGGTGGCCTTGCTCTTGTCGAGCTTGCGGGCGCCGGTGGGATCTTTGGTAACCACGGCATTGGCGGCGCACATGGCGAGCACCGGGTGCATGCCGTGCGCGATGCGGCCATTCAGTAGCTCGGCCTCGAGCGCGTCGAGCGAGGGCGCCATGTCCTTGTAACCCTGGCCCCACTCGACCAGCGGCAGGTCGGCGTCGATCTTGTCGAGCTCCTTGCGCAGAAGGTCGATGCGCCAGCGGTCATAGGCCACAGCCTGCACGTCGAGGCCAGCCAGGAGGGCGGCCATATCCTCCGCGACGTGCTCATAGTCCACCGTGGCGCCGGGCGTGGTGTGCAACTGGCCTTGCCGCGCCCACACGTCATAGGGCGCGCGGTCGCGCTTGGCGCGCTCAATCAATCCCTGCTCGGGCGTCCAGAAGTGCGGCACCACTTGCCACACGCCATCGACTCGGCCGACGATCACAAGCGCCGTCAGGTCGGTACGCGCGGACAGGTCCAGGCCACAGAAGACCGGGCCATCGTCGAAGGGCTGGACGCGCGCGCCGCAGGACTTCCAGACGTCCGGCGACACAAACGGGCTCTCCGTCGAAACCCGCTGGTTGAGCAGCAGATTGCGCGCGGTGTTCTCCATGCTCGGCATGCGCTGCGCCTGCACCATCTGCTCGCGCAGGTCGTCCTCGCTGCGGAACAGGCCGAGCGCGGGATTGGCGGCCTTCCACGCGGCCACGTCCAGCAGGTCGCAGCCCTCGGGCGCTTCGTACAGGTGGCACACGATGCGCGGGTCGCTGCTGGCCCTGGCGTCGTCGAGCCAAATGCTGAAGAGGTCGGCGTCGCTGGCGGCCTGCGTCGAAATGGCGATCAGCAGCGGCGCTTCGTGCGCGCCCTGGCTCGTGGTGATCGCGTCGACGAAGTCGGACTGCGGCCCGCGGACTTGGCCGATCTCGTCGAGGATGGCCAGCACCGGGGAGAGGCCGTGCGCGGTCTTGCCATCGGCAGCGAGCGCCTTGTACTCCGTGTTGAGGGGCAGCCCTAGCAGCCGCTTGCCGCTCGGCACAATTCGCACGATCGCCGAGAGCTTCGGCGAGAGCTGCACCATCTTGCTCGCGAGATTGAACACAAGGGCGGCTTGATCGCGGCTCATGGCTCCGCTGACAAGCTGGCTGTTCAGCTTGGCCTCGGGTCCAACCAGGTGCGCCAGCACCAGGCCGGCGATCAGGGCGGTTTTCCCGTTCTTACGGGCGAGGGAGAGTAGGGCGCGGCGCGTGCCGACTGGGTTGTCGTAGACCGCGACGATGAAGCGCCGCTGGAACTCGTCGAGCTTGATCGGCTTGCCGACGTGCGCGCCGTCCGGGGTCGGACAGTAGCGCTCGATGAAGGCAATGATCGCCTCGGCACGAGTCATCCGCCAACCACGCGCAGAGTTGGAATCAGAGGGTCGTGGTCGGCCGCGGCCTTGCGCTCGTTGTCCAGGGCTTTGGCGGCGTCCTCAGACCGGCCGACAGTGGCCTGCGCATGGACGTGCAGCACACGCGAGAGGGCCACAGCGCGGCGGCTCAGCGTTTCGACCATGGCGGCCAGAGGATTGGCCTTGCCTTCGATCAGGTAGCCGGCCGCGTCGAGCTGGGCCTGCAGGGTTTCGATGTCGGCCTGCGCGCGGGCCAGATTGGCGGCGGTGGCGAGGTCGGTTTGCGTCCAGGTGTCGCGCGCACGGGCCGTCACGATGGCATCCCAGAAAGGGCGATCACCAGGGCGAAGGGTTACATGTGCGGGCGGGTCGATCGGCCCCAGCGCGACCGCTTGCGCAGCGGCCACAGCAGCGGCGGCACTGTCCGATCGCTTGCGGCGGGGCGTCATTTTCATGGTCGGTCTTTGCGGTTTGCGGTAACGCGAGAGGAAGCGCCCGGTCTAGCGTTCTCGGTTGCTGGCGATTTTTCGAGCAGACGAGCGACCGTCGCGTTCCACGGGTGAGCCGGGTCGAGTGGCATGCCATCTGCATCGCAACCCATGGTCACTCGCTTGCCGTGGTCGGCTGCTGTCTTGCGCGAGTGACAGCTATGGCATAGAGGTTGGAGATTCAATGCGTCGTTGTTGCCGGGGTTGCCATCGCGGTGGTCCACATCAGTGGCTACCGTGGTCCTACCCTCGGCAGTGCACTGCCTGCACAGGGGCTCACCAGCCAGCACAGATGCCCTCAGGCGCTGCCACGCGGCAGTGTTGAGGGATAGGGTGCGGCGCGGGTCTGCGTCACGCCCGCTGCGGTTGGCGGCCTTGCTGGGCTTGAGAGCCTGCAGGCGGTCGGGCAGCGTCGTCAGGCGAGGCTTGAGCATCGTCAGCTTTGACATCATCGATTCCTTGAATGGTGGGCAGGTTCTCGAGGCGTCGGGCCTCGGACTTGAGCAGCCAGCCCGAAGAGATGCCCTTGTCGTAGAAGTCCGCACGGTTGGTTGCATCGCCTCGCAGCAATCCCTCGACGGCATGCTCTGCAAAGTAGATGCGCCGGCCGGCCTCGGTCAGCAGTTGCTTGGCAATGGACTGTTCCCACGCGACCAGATGGCGGCGCAGGCTCATGGTCACGAATTGGCGGGCGAGCTCGACGCTGTTGGAGTAGTTGCCATGGCGCAGGTCGCCGATGATGGTCGGCGGCACGCGGAACAGGCGCGCAACTTCCTCGACTGAGAACTGGCGCGAGGCGATCCACTCGGCGTCCTCGAGCGTCATGCTCACAGACTGGAAATCGACGCCTTCCTCGAGAATCGCGGTTTTGCCGGAGTTGGCTCCGCCACCGTGCTGGCTGCTCCAGCTTTGGCGCAACACTTCTCGCTGTTCCTTCTTGAGCGTGCCGGGGAACTTCAGCACGCCCAGCAGCTTGGCGCCATTGCGGAAGGTGTTCACCCCATGCTCGGACTCGGACAGCGCCAGTTCAACCACGCCACGCGCGGCAGCGATTGGGCTGATGCCGAGCGCGCCATCGTCGTCCAGGCGGTGGCGCAGATGCAGCACCTCGTCGGCCAGCAGCCGATGCACGATGCCCTTGCGGTCGGTGTACTCATAGCCCAGGCTCTCGCCCACGCGCAGCACGGACACGCGATCAGGCGCCAGCGGCCACAGTTCTCGCACTTGGCCGTCATAGCCGCGGACGATCCGGGCGAAGGCGTTGCCGCGCAGCAGCACGCTTGCCTGCATGTACTCGCGGAACTCGAGCGCGGTCTGCTGGGGGTTGGCGATGTCGTGCAGCACGCGATAGAGCGGATGGTCCGATGCGCGCTCGCGGTCGTCGCCATCGCGGCGGAACAGGATCAGTGGCAGGCTTGCGGTGGTCTCGCTGATCGCCTGCACGCAGGCATAGACAGCGGACACGCCCTGCGCGGTCTTCTCGTTCACCGGGCCAGAGCGCAGCGCCGCCATGTTGTCCCAATAGGGATCGCCACCCTTCGCACGTCGCTCAAAGCCGAGAGCGCCGGCCATGCGGGAAATCAGATTCATACCGTCTCGAGCCAGTAGCGATTCAGGTCGACAAAGGCCTGCTGATGCGGACGGCTGCGCAGCGCAACAGTCGTATCGGCATAAGCCGGGTCGCTGGTCAGCGTGATCTCGGCCAGTTCCACGTCGAGCAGCTCGCGCACCAGTTGCGCGCCGCGCTGTTCCCAGCGGTCGCCACCATCGCGCACGCGAAACCCGAAGGAGCAGCCGGCCACGTCGCCGCGGTCGACCAGCACGGCGAGGTCGCGCCCATGGGTGGTGTCGGGCAGCGCCAGCGAGAAAGCCAAGCCCTTGGCGTCCTCGCGCAGTTGCAGCGTGCGGCCGCGGGTCGTGCCGAGCAGCGCATCACCTTGATGGTGGTACAGGGCGCGAATGTTGGAGCCGCCGTCCAGGGACTTGCGAAAGGCTCCATTGCGGATCACCTCGACGAAGCCGCCCAGGTCGGCCTCGCTGTTGAAGATCGCGGCGTAGCCCGTCAGCGTCTTGCCGTCGCTGCGGAGGTTGCCAGTTGAGCGGACTTCCAACATTCGCAGCCTTAGATTGCGATGTCGTCCGCGACCACGAAGGCCTCGGGGTGGCGCAGGGCGATGTCGACAGTGGACATGGCCCTCACGAGAACATTTCCCTTGCTGTAGGCGGTCTCGGCGTAGGGATTGACCAGGATGTCGATCTCGCTCCAGATGCCGAGCATGACTTGCGACCAGTCACCGGCGATCAGGCGGCCGGTGTTCGGCGTGCCAGTCTTCTCGGCCACTTGGTTGCTGAAATGCACCGGCAGGTCGGCCATGCGGCCACCTTCCATCAGGTAGCCGGCGATGCCGGTGGCCTTGAGCGTGCCGGCCAGCTTGGCCTTGACCTTGGTGCTGCCGACGAAGTTGGCCGTCGCGGCGTTGACCAGGTCGGCCTTCTGCAGCATGGCGAGCACGTTGGCCCAGGTCAGCGTCGCGAGGCTCTGAGTCTGAATGCCGCTGGTGGCGAGCACGCCGGTGGGCTGATTGGTGCCGCCACCTTGGATCAGCGCACTGTCGATCGCCTGCGCCAGCATGAACGAGAGATCCGAGCGGACAAGCTGCTCGATGTCCGGGCTCGATTGCTGCAGCAGTTGGCGCGACATCTCGGTCAGGCCGCCCGCATGCTTCGGCGCCATCGTCACCGGGTCGAAAGTCATGTCGCTGGCCGTCAGTGCGGCGTTGTCAGCAACCCAGCCCACGGTTGTGCCGGTGCCATGCTTCGGGATGGTGATGTTGCCGGTCAGGCCGGACAGCACGCGCACGCCGAGGCGACGGGCGAGCAGCGAATTGCGGAAGGGCTCGATGTACTGGTCCGCGCGGTGATCGGTCGGCACGAGCTCGGAGGCGCTCGCGGCGGTGGTCACGCGCTGCTCGAGCGCGGCCAGCGGCACGAAGATGCCTTGAGCCTTGCGGCCAGTGCGGCGCTCGGTCTCGACGTTGTACTCAGCGGCGGCGCCGGTCAGCGCGCGGCCTTCCATCTGCGCGCGGATCACTTCCACCACGTTCACACTGCGCTGCAGTGCGTTCAGGGACTTGTCTGCTACCGGCTCGCCATGCATGCGGCGCTCGGCCTCTTGCATGAAGACTGCGCGGCCTTCGTCACTCTCCAGGGTCGTGATCTCGCCTTTCAGCGCGTCGAACTGAGTTTGCTCGGCGGCGTTGAGGGAGCGCTTTTCACCTTCGGCGGTGGAGAGCAGGCCGCGCATGGCGGTGACTTTGGAAGCGCGGGCTTCGCGAATGGCAGACAGATTCATGGACAGAGCCTTAGAGGTTTTGCCCATGCATTTCGACGGGCGGTTGATTGATACCAGCGGGTATAACCGCGCGCGCGAGGAATTGTTAGGGTCCGCCAGCAGATAAACCACTGGCGGACATACGCGAACAGTTAAGCTGCGATAGCGCGGGTCGTCAGGTAGCCAGTCGATGAAATCTTGAGGTCTTCACGCGTGAGCTCGGCGAGTAGCAGCCGGCCGCCGAATGGCTTGTCAGGGTGCATCGCGAGCAGGTCGGACACTTGCTCAGAGGCGATTGCACGCGCGATGCCGGGCGTCGGAAACCCGGTGGGCGCGGCCCCCCAGCTTTCATGCCAAGGTGCGTAGTAAGCATCAGTGATCTCTTGCGCCGTGAAGCCCGATGCATCGTGCGATTCGTAGGCCACGCAGTGCATGCCGCTGTAGTAATGCGAGTAGCCCACCAGTGCGAGCTCTACCTCGTAGATCGACTGCGTGAAGTGTTCCTCAACAGTCTTGAGGTGGTCCGTCGTCTGCTTGAGCAGATCGAACATGACCTTGTCGAAAGCGTCCATGGTGGTGAACGGCGCCAAGTGCAGCGCGGAAAACAAGACGTTCGTGAACACATTGGTCCCGCGGGCGGCAATCAACATGTTCGCATGCGGCAGGGTGAGCATCTTGCTGCCCTCAATGAATCTGCCGTCCTGCGTCTTGAGCTCGGTGTCGACGATGACCATGGCCTTTTGTGGCGACACAAAAACGTCGATGATGCTCATTGCGTCACCCCCTCAATTTCCACTTGAAAAGGCAATTCCGCAGGCCCTGCGGAATTAGAGTTATCCACAGGGGTCGGGGTGGTAACGGTTACCACCTTGGCCATCTTCGGAAATTCCGAAGATGCGGGCGTGTGGGGCTCCGGGTCGCTCGCCTTGAAGTCATCCACGAAGTCATCGACAGCCATGTCCAGCAGGTCGACCAGCGTGTTGATCAGACCCATCTCAAAGGTCAGATCAGCGTGATCCCAATCGGCACCCGTCTTGAACAGGTGTTGCAACTGCACGGCATGCTGACGTACCCGGAGCATGTTGCGCTTGAGGCGGTCGATGTCGCGGGCCTGCTCCGCCATCGAGGTCCGAGGGTCCGCACCGGGTGCGGAGGCTCCGATTAGGCCGAGCTGCTCGGCCAACAGGCGAACGTGCATCGGATGGATGTCCACGCAGTAGCTGTCGCCCATCGATTCGTTCTCGAGCCGCAGATTGCCGTTGGGCAGGGTCTCGATGTTCAGGTGCGGGATGTGTTCGTTCATGATGTTCCTTCAATGAGTGGTTGCAGGTGCAGGAGATGGCATCTCTAGATGGTGTCCGTCTGACGGAACAGAGAGATTGGCAAAACTGGCCTTCATTGGTCCGCTAGACGGAACAGGAGAGAGCCCCCCTGTTCCGCGAGACGGACCAATAGAGGGCGTCCCTGTTCCGCGAGACGGACTAAGGGGTGCGTTTTGGTAGGCGCCGCGTTTGAACGTGAGTGCGGTGCCTTCGTCGTAGCCGGGAAGTCGATCCAGCGCGCGCCACGTCACCGCGTACCAGCTCGCTTTGTTCGGTCGATGTCCCTTCACGGTCTCGTGAATGAAGCCGGCCGCGATGAGCTCGTGCTTGGCACGGTCGATCACTGCGGCACTCAGCCACCCACGCTTCGCCAGATAGGCGCGCGACGCGAGCAGGCGCCCGTTGTTGTCGCGCACGAATTGGCGGGCGATCTCCAGCAGCAGCGAGCGAGCTGGATGGCTTAGAGCGGCGTACGCGGGGCAATCGAGCACTGACCAGGGCAGCGCTATGAAGCCGCCCGAGTCACGCCCGGAATCGCCGCGCTTGCCGCTATTGCGGCCGTTGGCCATCCGGCTCGGAAACCAGCGTGTAGAGCGCGGCGCGCGGGTGCGTGTAGCCGTCGCGGTCCACCAGGGTGATGCGATCGGTGGTGATCACGTAGCCCAGGCGGTCGCGCAGTTCCTTGACGCGGGCCGGCGCCTGATAGCAGCCGAGCCGGCGCAGATCGTAGGAGGTCTGCGGGCGGTGCCGCAGCGCCTCAAGAATGCGCTGGCGCTGGGCTTCACTGTGCGTGCTCTTTGGGTGGTGCATGGTGGACACCTCAGGCGATCAGCGGGTTTTCCCAGAAGGACTGGCCCGCGTTGCTGGCGGTCTCCGCCTCCATGCGTGCGCGCCACTCTGCCGCGGCCTCCGCGCTGATAAGCGTGCGCCGGCCCAGCTTCATGAGGCGGGGACCCTTGCCCTGCTTGATGAGCTCGTAGAGGTGCGTGCGGCTGATGTTATGGCCTTCGCAAAACTGAGGAATGCTGTCGGCGGCGCGGGGCATGTACCCGTAACCGATTGCTTGCTTGTTCATGGCTGTTCGCCCTTTCACTAGTTGATTTACTAGCGTCCTCGCGGATCGCTGAAACGAGTTTCAAGCGGGGAAATCGGGATAGAACATTCCCCGATCCAGACGAAGAAAAACCCGCAAAGCCAATAGCCATGCGGGTTTCAGAGGCGGGGAACATTCCCCGGGGGAAAGAAACTACGGGGTTCCCGAGCTTTTTCGAGGTCCAGCCGGTTTCTTCCAGATGTTGAGCGCTTCTCGGACAATGGTGTCCCTGGATAGCGGGCCGCGCACGCCGCCAGTGCCCTCCGCGGCGAATCGTTTGCGCACCATTTCAGCAATGGTTTCTTTGCTCGGGTTGCTGCCTTCGCGTCGTGCATCCCATGCCTCTGTCGCATAGGTCCGCGCGATCTGCTTCCAGTCTGGTTCGGATTTTGAATGCACCACTGGCTTCTTCACCACCTCGCGAGCGCCGATGAGTTGGTGTGCCTCTCTAGCCAATGCTGCATTGGCTTGCTCTACCAATTGTTCTACCAATGACGTCACGGTCCAGGGCATACCAATGTCTGCAACAAACTTGTCTGCGTCGGCAAGCAGCACCCCCCAGTCGCCCAAGTCGTCTGGCAAGTCCGCCAGCGGCAGCAGCGTAACCGGATCGCGGGGCGTCACTCTGCCTTCGGAAGCAGCTGCAATCAGCGCAGCGCTCCATCCCTCCACGATGCGCCGCTCCTTGTCTAAATCAAACTCGTCGATGGCGCCCTTGATTAGCACGACGCACTCTAATGCGGTGGGCGTGTAGGTGCGCTCGATGCGGTGCGCCCAGTCCACAAAAGATGCCCGGCGGACGACGACCGGGCCGCGTTCCGTCTGCCATGTCCGCGCAGGACCTTCGCCCTCCATCGCATGAATAACCCGGTCGAATAGGTCCATGTTTGTCAGGCGCTGGGCGCCTCCTTCTCTTGCTCTGCTCGTTCGCGACGCAGCATTTCGTCGGCCTGTTGGTACGCCATCCGGCTGATCGAGCGAATGGTCATTGCGTAATCAGCATCGTCGGCATCCATGATCGTGTTGCCATATGAGGTCCAGAGGCCATTCAGGACCGCGACCGCGCAGGCGCGCCGGAACGCCTTGTCGCTGGCGCTGAGCTTAGCCATGGGACACCGCCTTCCGCGGGCGGCGTGCCGCCTTCTTCTTGGGCGGCCAAACCAACGTGAGATGCCGCTTTCGCTCTTGCAGATCGAGCAAGTAGCCGGGCGTGGCGAAATGCGTTTCTTCGTCGTCCGGCCTCTGGACTAGGTAGCCGATGCGCCGGTCGCGCCCCCCTGTGTCGGCATCACGAAACCAATGCAGCCCGTGGCCTTCGACGATGATGACTTCCTCGACGTGGTCGCCGAAGTCATAGAGGCACCGTTCGCCGGGCGCGAATGTCCCGAAGCTGGGTTTTTGGATGTCGTTCGACGCGCGGGTTTGCCTTAGAGTGCTTTGAACTGTCATGTCCATGTTCCTTTCCGAGGTTGGACGTGGGAGCCAGACGGTCGGGGTGTTGACGCACCCTGGCCGTCGCCTTTTTGCCTCAGCCATCTTGTGATCGATCACAAGATGCGCCCTGAGGCGCGGCGTCATGCTTTGCGTCTCTCCTTGATCGGCGTCACGTTGCTGGCCTGTGGCTGCGTCAGCAGCTTGTACAGGGTCTGCAGCGCCTTGCGCTTCTCCGCCATGTAGTCGTGCCCGTCATAGTGCCGAGCCTGTACGCCGGCCACGCCGTGCGACTGCAGCCGGCCGCGGATCTCTTTCGACACGCCGGCACTGGCCAGGATCGTCTCGACGCCCGAGCGGATGCGCTTCGCCTGAAAGTCGGCGATGGTGTCCCCGGCCGCTTCCACGGCCCAAGCGCTCAGCGATGTGGCCGCAACATGGGTTTCTCCGCCGTCGGTCGACAGGGCGAACTCGCCGGTGGGCTTGCACTCGGCCAGCGCCTTGGCTGCGTCCTTCGTAAGCGGCACCGTGTGCGGCCGCGGCGGGCGGCCCGGCCGGCCCTTACCGTCATGCAGCAGGATGGTGTCGGCGGTGCAGTTGGCGGTACGCAGGTTCACCAGTTGCTCGATGCGCTGGCCGCCCGTGAGCAGATGCAGGCGCAGCAGCGCACCTTTGAAGCCGGGCAGGTCGAAGATTGCACTCCAGTAGGTGCGGAGCTCCTGCGCCGTCATGGGGCGCTTGTCGGGCTTGTTCTGCGACTCGTCGGGCTCGGTTTCCGCGACGGGGTTGATGGAGATGCCGTAGGCCTTGAACGCCACCGGGATGCTCGGCTTTGACTTGGCCGCCTTGGCGATCTGGTACGCGGCCCGCGCGTAGCTGCGCAGCTTGTTGGCGGTGCGGCCCTTGCCCGCCTCGATGAGCGTCCGCATCATGTCCGCGAACTGCTCGCCGGTCACCTCCTTGGCCGGCATGGCGGCGATCTTGGGCCACGCCTCGTTGATGTGTAGCTTGAAGATGCTGCGCGCGTCCTTGTGCGAGCGACGGTCGATCGACTCCAGGTAGTCGCAATAGGCCTTGAGCAGGTTCTCGAGCGTGTGCGTGGCGGCCAGTCGCTTGGCTTCTGCTGCAGCGCGCTTCACCTCATGCTGCGCGGCCAGCAGGGCAGGGCGTCCGCCCTCGTCGCGGTGCCGGTGATGCTCAAGCGCCAGCGTTTCGGCCGCCCGCGTGGCGGCGGCGACGGAATAGCCTGCAGCGGTGGGCGCCAGACTCTTGGGCGAAGCGGACGAATCGTAGAGGCCGATCGACACCCGCTCGCTGGTGGTGCCGATGCTATAGCGCCAGTAGAAGGCGATGGCGCCGGTGGCCTGTTTGCGGGCCTGCAGCGCCCCCATGGGCTTGACCTTGCACAAGGTCGTGAACACTCCCGAGGGCATCTCGTTGAGCGTCCGTCCAGCAGTTTTCAAGGCGTCCATTGATCAGTCCGTTTGCGAGTCCTGGCACTGTCGGACTCGGGCCGTTGCCAGACCATTGCCAGAATTTTGGCGAATGGCGGCGACCGCCTACGGACTAATGTGAACGATGTTCCAAGGAAAATCAAGCACTTGCTGATGGTTGCCAGTTCGCTGGTGTTCGTCAAAGTGTGCCTAACAGGGACTTTTAATCCGTTGGTCACAAGTTCGAATCTTGTACGTCCTACCAGATATTCAGAGGGACAGGCTGTCATGGTCTGTCCCTTTGTTCTTTTCTGGGTGATCTCTAACTCTCCCGAAGCAAAGCCATCGAGTAGCTGTCTGCATACTCCCCATCGACTCGAAACGAACGCCGCTGGAGGCCTTCGACCTTGAAACCGACCCGTTCGTACAGCGCCTTCGCATTTGCGTTGTCGACACGAACCGTCAGCTCGATGCGCGTCAAGCCTGTTTCCCACGCTGCATCGATGGCCGACTTCATCAGCTTTTCGCCGAATCCGTGTCGTCGGGCCGGAGGAATGAGCCCGATGCCGAGAGTGCCGACGTGTGATCTCGCCTGACCGTGCGTCGGCAGCACGTCGCACCAACCGACCACGACGCCGTCCAGAATCGCGACCATCTGGCACCAACCATTCGCGATGATGGATGAATGGAAGGCCCGGCAGTCGTCTTCCGGCGGTGCCTCCGTGAAAGCGAGAAACCGCCTTTCGCGTGCCACTGTGTCGAGAGCGCGCCGCAATCCCTCGAAGTGCTGTTTCGCAATCGGCTCAATGGACAGATTCATCTGAATGCAATGGATGTTCGACCTCGAGGCGATTGTGACCGGGCTGCTGCCGAGTGGCTTGCACCTGGCGCGATGTCTGAGGCCCAGGTAGGTGAACGAGCGCTCAACGTCGTAACCGGGACTCTTGATCAGGTGGGGCGCAGAGGTCAGCGCCGTGCTGGTGCCCATGCCGATGGTGTAGCCGTCCGGAACGGCCGTGGGGCAGGGCGGGGGCTCCTGGTCGGCAACGGCCATCACCTCTGCTGGGCGGTGACTTCCGTGCGCCGCGCAGGGCGCTTCGCGGCGCACGGCCTGCCACAGCAGGTGCCTCAGGACGGCAGCCTCGAGCCCTCAGCGGCTGGTTCCACCCGCGGGTAGTCGACTTCCGCCGCTGAATGAACTTGGTGGTCGGCTCAACAGGGCCGCCGGTCCGGGTTCAACGAGGTCGAAGCGAGAAACCTCAGGTAGTGCTCCAAGGCTCGTTGTTCCGCCTCTTCCAATGACGCCAAGGTCTGGATCTGTTCCGGCGTGGGCCCGCTGCCGCTCCCGCACAGGCAATCCCCCAGTGACTCGATCAACAGCTCTCGCCACGCAACAGCGGCCGCCCTGCTGCTCACCAGCTTCGAGCGCAGCCTTTCCAGTTCTGCGTAGTCGGAGGTCCCCATACCATCCCGTTTTGAATAGAGTGCTTAAGTTCTAATTCGAAGATCGAGGATGGCTCCAATCCCGTCTGTAGGCAATCAGCCGAAAAGGAGGCGGGTGCAGAGATGCAGACGTGCATCTCCGGTCGAGCCTGTGCATGGCGCTCTCAGCGCTTGGGACGAACGTACGCGAGCGCCTTGAAGTCCTCGAAGGTCGGAAGCTCCCAATCGACCTCGCTCGAGAAGCGGTGGCTGTCCAGCCACGCCGACCAGCAGGCGAACTGCGGCGGCGAAGGCGCGACGATGGGACGCTGCTTCTTCATCAGGGCGAGCGCGTCAAGCGGCGCTTGGCCGCGGTGCACCAGCAGGCACAGCGCGAGGGTGGCAGAGCGGCCAATGCCGTACTCGCAATGGATCAGCACACGCTGTCCCTTGTCGAGGAATTCGTTGGCGAAACGGATGCCATGCTCCAGGTCCGGCATCTCCACCGGACGCATGTCGGTGGTGGGCAGGTGCAGCAGCGTGATGCCGTGGCGCCGAAACAGTTGCGTATCAGGCACGGCTTCGCCACGCAGGTCGATGACGGCCTGGATCCGGTGCTCGTGCGCCAGCAGCTCCGCGCAATCGGAGGGGTAGCTGCCGCCGACGGCAAGCAGCTCGGTGATCCAGCTGAAATTGGGTTGCCAAGCGTCCACGGAGAAACTCTAGTGTCATTGGTCCGGCGGGGGTGCAACGGAATACCACACCTGTCAGGACGCAGATGTAGGTGGACTTTGTAAACTAAAGCGTGCTTTTTTTCCTGGAATAGGCGGGCTGATGTAATCACAATGGATTACATGAAGAGCACTACCCAATCAACGACTCACGAATGGTGGAAAGACCATGCTGACCAGGCTGAGCAGCGCGCCTTCCTTGATTCATATCGGTCTGCCCAACGTGTCGAGCATGCCGTAGCTTGGCGCCGCAACGTGATGGTCGGGTTTCTGGTTCTCGCGGTTCCAGCCTTGGTGCGCCTGATCAGCACCTTGTGACGAGGGGCTCAGCGGCGCGGACTGCCGCTGCGCCGTGTGGGAACAGGAACGATCGGCTAACGATCAGTCTGCGTCGCCGCCCAGAATCGGCTGCGCTCCCGCGATTGCGGAAACGAGGCCGACGGCGCTTGCTCGCAGCAGTTCCTGTCTCAACGCGGCTTCGAGCTGACTGCGCGCGGTGTCCGGCCGATCGTGGTCGTACTCTTCGTCCAACTCGCAGTGCAGGTAGTAGTCAACCCGTGCCATGAGCTTTTCCACCGACGCTGCGAGATCTGTCTCATTCATCTGTTAACTCCTCACCTCGATCCCTGACATGAACCCTGGGCCGCCGTTTCATCGGCACCTTGCCCGGCATTATGAACTTGACACTCGGTCAGGCCGGATTTCGTCAGATGGTATGCCGTCGTCGTGTGGGGGCAAACAAACAGTTTCTGCCAGCCAAGGAGCGCCATGCCCGCTCAGTTGGAGCGCAGCCGCGCCCACAGGGAGCGGCTGCGCACAGCGGCCTGAGCCTCGATCTGCCGTTCGTTCCCGGGCGCGGATGGCGATGCAAGCAGGTGGCGCACCGATTGCGCCACCTGGACGCAATCCCGGATATGCAGCTCGCCCAGCGTCCGCAAGGCGGCGTACCCGATCGCAGCGGAGACCAGCTGGCCTGCGACGGGGACGTACTTCGTGGCCTGCTTGGCCGTCATGCGGATGCCGGCATGGCGAGCGAGCTTGATGAGCAATTCGCGCGTCACCAGCTTGCCCACCAGCAGGGCACCGGCTGCTGCTGCTGCTTGCTGGATGCGCTCGCGCTGATGAGGCGCCAATCCCTCGATCTGGGCCACCGAGAGACCGAATTCAGCGCTGATCCTGGGAATCAACCGCGACAGCAGGGCGGCATCGGCGGCCCAGTCGACCCCGGGGATGGGCACCGCGCTGGCGGCAGCAGCGATCAGCGCCTTGCGACCGAGCATGCGCCGGCTGCGCTGGATGGCCGCGATGAGGTGCGGATCACCGCGTGCGAGTTCGAGAGCCGACGGCATGGTTCGCCGGAGGCTATCACGTCCGGTCAGTCGGCGGCCAGAGTCTCGATCTGGTCCGACAGGGCCAGCCACCGCTCCTCGAGCCGGCCGATCTGCTCGTTGAGCGCCTTCAGGCGCCGGCCCGTCTCGGCAATCTCCGGCGCCGGGAGCGAAGCCGACAGCCGTGCCTCGAGCGCCGTCTTTTCGGCGCCGGCGGCGGCCAAGTGCTCGTCGATCTGCGCCAGCTCGCGCATCAGCGGCTTGGCTTGGCCGCTGCGCTGTTGGCGCTCCTGTGCGGCTAACGAGACTGCAGCCGTGACGGCAGCGCTCTCCGCCTCGCGAGTGGCCAGCCTGGCCTCCTCGCGCACGCGCTTGGCCTCGTCGAGCAGGTAGCGCTGGTAGTCGTCGAGGTCACCATCGAAGTCGCTGACGCGGCCACGGCCGACCAGCCAGAATTCGTCGCAGACCGAACGCAGCAGCGCACGGTCGTGGCTGACCAGCATCAGCGTGCCCTCGAATTCGTTGAGGGCAACCGCCAAGGCCTCGCGGGTCGCGAGGTCCAGGTGGTTGGTCGGTTCGTCGAGCAGCAGCAGGTTGGGACGCTGCCAGACCATCATGGCCAGCACCAGGCGCGCCTTCTCGCCGCCGCTCATGGTGCCGACCGGCTGCTTGACCATCTCGCCGCTGAAGTTGAAGCTGCCGAGGAAGCCGCGCAGGTCCTGCTCGCCGGTGCGCTCGCGGGCATTGGGCCCGAGCTCGCGCGCCATGCGCACCATGTGCTCCAGCGGCGTGTCTTGCGGACGCAGCACGTCGAGCTCCTGCTGCGCGAAGTAGCCGATGTTGAGGCCCTTGCCCTCGGTCACCGTGCCGGCGAGCGCGCCCATTTCACGTGCGATCGTCTTCACCAGCGTCGATTTGCCTTGGCCATTGGCGCCCAGGATGCCGATGCGCTGGCCGGCCAGCACCGAGCGGTTGACGCCGGTCAGGATGGTCCTGGGAGGCCCATCGTCCTGACGGTAGCCGAAGCTCGCAGCGCCGATCGTGAGCATCGGGTTGGGAATGTTCCCGGGCTCCTTGAACTCGAAACTGAAGTCGGCCTCGGCCAGCAGCGGCGCGACCTTTTCCATGCGTTCCAGCGCCTTCACCCGGCTCTGGGCCTGCTTGGCCTTGCTGGCCTTGGCCTTGAAACGGTCGATGAACTTCTGGAGGTGGGCAATCTTGTCCTGCTGCTTGGCAAAGGCAGACTGCTGCAGCTCCAGCTGCTGCGCGCGCAGCGTCTCGAAGGCGCTGTAGTTGCCGCCGTACCGGGTGAGCTGCTCGTGCGCGATGTGCAGTGTGACGTCGGTCACGGCATCGAGGAATTCGCGGTCGTGGCTGATCACGATCATCGTGCCGGCATATTTTTGCAACCAGGCTTCGAGCCAGACCAGGGCATCCAGGTCCAGGTGGTTGGTTGGTTCGTCGAGCAGCAGGAGATCGCTCGGGCACATCAGTGCGCGCGCCAGCTGCAGGCGCATGCGCCAGCCGCCGGAGAAACTGTTGACCGGCTGCCCGAGTTCCTGGACCTTGAAGCCCAGGCCGAGGATCAGCGCCTGCGCGCGTGGCGCCGCGTCGTGTTCACCGGCGTCGTGCAGGTCGGTGTAGGCGTGGGCAAGGGCCATCCCGATGTCGGGGTCGTCCGGATCGGCGGCATGGCCGGCCTCGGCGAGCGCGAGCGCCTCACGCAGTTCCACCAGGCGGGTGTCGCCACCGACCACGAAATCGGTTGCCGACTCCTCCGTTTCGGGCATGTTCTGAGCGACCTGGGCCAGCCGCCAGGACGGCGGTACCGAGAAATCTCCGCCGTCCTCGTGCAGCGTGCCGTTGAAGAGTGCGAACAAGGTGGACTTGCCGGCGCCGTTGCGCCCCACGAGCCCGACCTTCTCGCCGGGATTGATGGTGACGCTGGCGCCGTTCAGCAGCACCTTGGCGCTGCGGCGCAGGATGACGTTCTTGAGGGTAATCATGAAAGAAGGGAGCTGCGGGTGACGAGCAGCACCTGGTCTTCGCCGGCGCTGGTGTCGAGCCACACCACCTCGAGTTTGGGGAACGCTGCCTCGAAATGCACGCGCTCGTTGCCGATTTCCAGGACCAGCACGGCGTTGTCGCTCATGCAGGCTGGCGCATCGGCAAACAGGCGGCGCACGAAGTCCATGCCGTCGGCGCCGCCGGCCAGGGCCAGCTCGGGCTCGGCGCGGTACTCGGCGGGCAGTGTGGCCATGCTCCGTGCATTGACGTAAGGCGGGTTGCAGAGGATCAGGTCGTAAGGTCCGGGGAGGGCGACGAGCCCGTCGGATTCGATCAGCCTGACGCGATCGTCCAGCGCGTGGCGCGTGACGTTGATGGCAGCGACCTGGAGCGCCTCGGTTGAAAGATCGGCCGCATCGACGCGGACGTCAGGATAGGTCAGCGCGGCCAGCACGGCGAGGCTGCCGTTGCCGGTGCACAGGTCCAGCACCTGCTGCGTGTGCTCGCCGAGCCAGGGGTCGATGGTTCCGTCGGCCAGCAGCTCGGCGATGAAGCTGCGCGGGACGATGGTCCGCTCGTCCACGTAGAAAGGAACGCCCTGCAGCCAGGCTTCCTTGGTGAGGTAGGCCGCGGGCTTGCGCGTAGCGATGCGCGCCGCCAGCAGCTCGGCCACCCGCGCAACGTCGGCCGGCGAGACCGGGCGTTCGGCTGCTTCGTGGAGGCCGTCGAGCGGCAGGCCCAGCTGCCACAGCACCAGCCATGCTGCTTCGTCGAAGGCATTGGTCGTGCCGTGGCCGAAGGCGACACCGGCATCGGCCAGCTGCTTTTCGCCGGCCTCGATCAGTTCGATGACAGTCGTCATTGACCTGCCAGCGCTTCGAGCCGATCCAGCGTGCGTTGGTAGATGTTCTTGAGCTGCTCGATCCCGGCGACGTCGATGTGCTCGTCGATCTTGTGAATGCTGGCATTCACCGGCCCGAGTTCCACCACCTGCCTGCAGATCTTCGCAATGAAGCGCGCATCGCTGGTGCCGCCGCTGGTCGAGAGTTCGGTCTCGATGCCGGTCTCGTCCCGGATGGCCTGCTGCACAGCGGCCACCAGCTCGCCGGGTTGCGTAAGGAAGGGCAGGCCGCCCACGGTCCACGACAGGGTGTAGTCGAGCTTGTGCGCCTCGAGCACCGCCTTGACCCGCGCCTGCAGGGATTCGGGGGTGGCTTCGGTCGAGAAGCGGAAGTTGAAGTCGACCACCGCACTGCCAGGAATCACGTTGCTGGCGCCGGTGCCGGCGTGGATGTTGCTGATCTGCCAGCTGGTCGGCTGGAAGTACCGGTTGGGGGCCGCGTCCCAGCCGCCCGCCGCATTGATAGCGACGAGTTCCGCCAGCGCAGGCGCAAAGGCGTGCACCGGGTTCTTCGCGAGGTGCGGGTAGGCGATGTGGCCTTGCACGCCGTGCAGCGTAAGCCGGCCGCTCATGGTGCCGCGCCGGCCATTCTTGATCATGTCGCCGCAACGCTCGACTGACGTCGGCTCGCCGACGATGCAGTAGTCGATGCGTTCCCCGCGCTCCGCCAGCGCATTGCACACCACCACGGTGCCATCGACAGCAGGCCCTTCCTCGTCGCTGGTGAGCAGCAGGGCCAGGGTGAGCCGCGGGTCGGGTCGGGCGGCCAGGAAGTCCTCGATCGCGACCACGAACGCGGCCAGGGAAGTCTTCATGTCGCAGGCGCCGCGGCCGTAGAGATTGCCGTCGAGGTGGGTGGGCGTGAAAGGATGGCTCGTCCACTGCTCCAGCGGCCCGGTGGGCACCACGTCGGTGTGGCCGGCGAAGGCCAGCGTGCGGGCGGCCTCGGCGCCCGCGCTGCCCTGACGCACGGCCCACAGGTTGGTCACGCGGAAGTCGGCGGGTCCGCTTTCGAGAGTCTCCAGCCTGAAGCCCAGCCGCACGAGCCGCTCGCCGAGGATCTGCTGGCAACCCGCGTCGTCTGGCGTGACCGAGGCGCGGGAGATCAGTTGTTCGGCGAGGTGCAGCGTACGGGACATGAAAAGAAGCTAGTGGCGGACGTCGAGCGTGATGTCCGTGAAGGAGGGTTCGTCGACCTGGTCGAGCAAACTCTGCTCTTCCTTGCGGGCCGGGGCCACGTTGCGGTTCTGCAGGCGCCACATCAGGTTGGTCGGGGAGTCGGCCTGCGACAGGCCTTCCTCGCGGCTGACGCGGTTCTCGGTGATGAGGCGGGCGATGTCTTCCTCGAAGGTCTGCGAGCCTTCGGCCATGGATTGCTCCATCGCCTCCTTGATGCCGGAAAAGTCGCCCTTGCCGATCAGGTCGGCCACGAGCGCGGTGTTGAGCATCACCTCCAGCGCCGGCACCCGGCTGCCCTGGGGCGTGCGCAGCAGGCGCTGGGCAATGATGGCCCGGAGCGCGCCGCTCAAATCGCCCAGCAGGGTGGCGCGCACTTCGACCGGGTAGAAGCTCAGGATCCGGTTGAGCGCCCGGTAGCTGTTGTTGGCGTGCAGCGTGGCCACGCACAGGTGGCCCGACTGAGCGTAGGCGATGGCGGCCGTCATGGTCTCGCGGTCGCGGATCTCGCCGATCTGGATCACGTCCGGCGCCTGGCGCAGCGCGTTCTTGAGCGCGACCTGCAGCGACTGCGTGTCGCTGCCGACGTCGCGCTGGTTCACCATCGACTTCTTGTTGGCGTAGGTGAATTCGATCGGCTCCTCGACGGTGAGGATGTGGCCGCTGGCGTGCGCGTTGCGGTAGTCCAGCATCGAGGCGAGCGTGGTGCTCTTGCCGGCGCCGGTGGAGCCCACCATCAGGATGAGGCCGCGCTTTTCCATCACCAGGGTCTTGAGGATCTCGGGCAGGTTCAGGTCGTCGAAGGTGGGAATTTCCGAGGGGATGTGCCGCACCACCACCGCGTAGGTGCCGCGCTGGCGCATGCCGCTGATGCGGAAGTTGCCCGCGCCCTCGAGGGCGACCGCCATGTTGAGTTCGCCGGTGCGCTCCAGCTCGGCGATGCGCGCTTCTGGGACCACCTCCGCCAGCAGGGACAGCGGCGCCTCCGGCGGCAGCACCTGCCCGTTGATGGGCACGCAGTTGCCGTTGATCCGGATCAGCGCCGGGGAGTGGGCCGACAGGTAGATGTCGGATGCCTTGCGCTCGGCCATCAGGCGCAGAATTCGCTCCATCGTCTTCATCGGCTCTCTCCTCCAGCGTGTTTGTGAAAGGTGTCGCGGCTCGCCTGACGGGTCTTAGTCGCGCAGCAGGTCGTTCAGCGAGGTCTTGGCGCGCGTCTGCGCGTCCACGCGCTTGACGATGATCGCGGCGTACAGGCTGTACTTGCCGTTGTCCTTGGGCAGGGTGCCGCTGATGACCACCGAGCCGGCGGGCACGCGGCCATACGTGACTTCGCCGGTCGTGCGGTCATAGATGGGGGTGCTCTGGCCGATGTACACGCCCATCGAGAGAACCGAGTTCTCTTCGATGACCACGCCCTCGACCACTTCGGAGCGCGCGCCGATGAAGCAGTTGTCCTCGATGATGGTCGGGCCGGCCTGCAGCGGCTCCAGCACGCCGCCGATGCCGACGCCGCCCGAGAGGTGCACGTTGGCGCCGATCTGGGCGCAGGAGCCGACGGTGGCCCAGGTGTCGACCATCGTGCCCTCGCCGACGTAGGCGCCGATGTTCACGTAGGAGGGCATCAGGATCGCGCCCTTGGCGATGTAGCTGCCGCGGCGCGCCACGGCCGGCGGCACGATGCGAACGCCGGCTTCCTTGAGCTCGTTGGCCGAAAGGTGCGAGAACTTGGTCGGCACCTTGTCGTAGAAGCCGAGCGAGCCGGCCTGCATCTGCTCGTTGTCCTTGAGGCGGAAGGACAGCAGCACCGCCTTCTTGATCCACTGGTGCACCGTCCACTGGCCCACGGCTTCGCGGGTGGCGACGCGCAGATGGCCGTTGTTGAGTTCGGCGATCACATGCTCGACTGCATCGCGAACTTCCTTCGGGGCGCTGGCGGGGGAGAGATTGGCGCGGTCTTCCCACGCGGCGTCGATGGTCTGCTGGAGTTGCTGGGTCATGGATGGGCTCGGTTCTGGATGAAGTTCACGATGCGCTGCGCGGCCTCGGTGCATTCGGCGGTGTCGGCCACCAGCGCCATGCGGATGCGTCCGCGGCCCGGATTGGCGCCCTCGGCTTCGCGAGCGAGATAGCTGCCGGGCAGCACGGTCACATTGTATTGAGCGTAGAGCGCGCGGGCGAAGGCGGCGTCGTCGCCCTGCCACGCCGCGGGCACGCCGGCCCACAGGTAGAAGCTGGCATCGGGAAGCCGCACGTCGAGCACCTTTTCGAGCAGGGGCGTGACGGCCGCGAACTTGGCGCGGTACTGGGCACGGTTCTCGATGACGTGCGCCTCGTCGCCCCAGGCCGCGATGCTGGCCGCCGCCACCGCCCCACTCATGGCGCTGCCGTGGTAGGTGCGGTAGAGCAGGAAGGACTTGACGATGGCCGCATCGCCGGCGACAAAGCCGCTGCGCAAGCCGGGCACATTGCTGCGCTTGGACAGGGAAGTGAGGGCGATGAGATTGCGGAAATCGCTGCGGCCCAGCTTCGCCGCGGCCTCGAGCCCGCCGAGCGGCGGTTCATCGCGGAAGTAGATCTCGCTGTAGCACTCGTCGGCTGCAATCACGAAACCATGGCGGTCGGACAGCGCGAAGAGCTTTTGCCATTCTTCCATCGGCATCACGGCGCCGGTCGGATTGCCGGGCGAGCACACGAAGACCAGCTGGGTCCGCTCCCACACCGAGGCCGGGACGCTGTCCCAGTCGACCGCGAAGTTGCGGGCCGGCACGCTGGGCACGTAGTACGGCTCGGCGCCGGCCAGCAGGGCCGCGCCCTCGTAGATCTGATAGAACGGGTTGGGCGAGAGCACCACGGGGGCTGGCTTCGTCGACGCATCGACGACCGTCTGCGCGAGCGCGAACAGCGCCTCGCGCGATCCGTTCACCGGAAGCACCTGCGTGGCAGGGTCCAGTTCAAGCGCGTAGCGGCGTTGCAGCCAGCCCGTGAAGGACTGGCGCAGCTTCAGGTCGCCGGCGGTCGCGGGATATGCCGCCAGCGCGCCCAGCCCGGCCGACAACGCCTGCTTGATGAACTCGGGCGTCGGGTGCTTGGGTTCGCCGATGCCGAGGCTGATGGGCGCAAAGGCAGGGTCGGGCGTGACATCGGCGAAGAGCCGGCGCAGCCGCTCGAAGGGATAGGGCTGCAGTTTGGAAAGCAGGGGGTTCATGTTGTCGGGGCTCAGAGCTTCTTGACCAGCACCTGGCTCTTGCGATCCCAGTTGTATTTGCGCTTGCGCGCCTCGGGCAGCCAGTCGGGGTTGACCTGCTGGAAGCCGCGCCTGAGGAACCAGTGCATGGTGCGGGTGGTCAGCACGAAGATGCTTTCGAGGCCGCTGGCCTTGGCGCGCTGCTCGACGCGCTTGAGGATGCGCTCGCCGTCGCCCTGCGACTGCGACTGCGGCGACACGGTGAGCGCCGCCATCTCCGCCGTCCTCGCTTCCGGGTAGGGGTAGAGCGCGGCGCAGCCGAAGATCACGCCGTCGTGTTCGATCACCGTGTACTGGCCGATGTCGCGCTCGATCTCGGTACGGCTGCGCTTGACGAGGGTGCCGTCGCGCTCGAAGGGTTCGATCAGCTGCAGGATGCCGCCGATGTCGTCGGCCGTTGCCTCGCGCAGCGACTCGAGCTTCTCGTCGATCACCATGGTGCCGATGCCGTCGTGCACATAGACCTCGAGCAGCAGCGAGCCGTCGACCGAGAAGGGAATGATGTGGTTGCGCTCCACTCCCGCCTCGCACGCCTTCACGCAATGCTGCAGGTAGAAGCCCGTGTCGGTCGGCTTCTGTGGCGGTGCGAGCGAGGCCAGCAGCTTCTTCGCGCTGTCGAGCGGCAGCTCGGTGTCGATGGGGTTGTCTTCGCTGATTGGCTGGGCCGGGTCTTGCGGGATGCCCGGAACCTCGGTCAGGAAGATCAGCTTGTCCGCCTGGATCGAGATGGCCACGCTCGTCGCGACCTCTTCCATCGTGAGGTTGAAGGCCTCGCCGGTGGGCGAGAAGCCGAAGGGCGACATCAACACCATGGAGCCGAAGTCCAGGCCGCGGCGGATGCCGGCGGCGTCCACCTTGCGAACCAGGCCCGAGTGCTGGAAATCGACGCCATCGACCACGCCGACGGGCCGTGCGGTGATGAAGTTGCCGGAGATCATGCGCACGGTGGAGCCGGCCATCGGCGTGTTCGGCAGGCCCTGGCTGAAGGCCGCCTCGATCTCGTAGCGCAGCTGGCCGGCGGCCTCTTGTGCGCAATCGAGCGCCACTTCGTCGGTGATGCGGATGCCGTGCGAATACTTCGCCTCGTGGCCCTTGGCGCGCAGCTGCTCGTTGACTTGCGGCCGGAAGCCGTGCACCAGCACCACCTTGACGCCCATGCTCTGGATCAGCGCCAGGTCCTGCGCGATGTTGGGCAGCTTGCCGGCGGCGATGGCCTCGCCCGCCATGGCGACGACGAAGGTCTTGCCCCGATGCATGTGGATGTAGGGCGCCACCGAGCGGAACCAGGGGACGAAGGTGAAGTTGAAGACGGTGGACATGGAAGGGTCAAACGGGCGGAGGTCGGGGCGCAAGATAATTGTCGATTTTCCCCGAACTGCTGCCTTGTCCTCGACTGCGCTCCGAATCGAATTTCCAGAATCCCTGCCGGTGTCGGCGCGGCGCGACGAAATCATGGCCGCTATTGCCGGTCATCAGGTCGTTATCGTCTGTGGCGAGACCGGGTCGGGCAAGACCACGCAATTGCCGAAGATCGCCCTGGCAATGGGCCGCGGCAAGCTCAACGCCCCGCCCGGGCGGGGCCGGCTGATCGGCCACACGCAGCCGCGGCGCATCGCAGCCTCTTCGGTAGCGAAGCGCATTGCGGAAGAGCTGAAGACGCCGCTCGGCGAGGTGGTCGGCTACAAGGTGCGCTTCCAGGACCGCCTGTCGCGCGACGCCTCGGTCAAGCTGATGACCGATGGCATCCTGCTGGCCGAGACGCAAACCGATCCGCTGCTCAAGGCCTACGACACGCTGATCATCGACGAGGCGCACGAGCGCTCGCTCAACATTGATTTCCTGTTGGGCTACCTGCGCGAGATCCTGCCGCGGCGGCCGGATCTCAAGGTGATCGTGACCTCGGCGACCATCGATGCCGAGCGCTTTGCGCAGCATTTCGCATCTGCAAAAGGTCCTGCACCGACGATCTATGTCTCTGGCCGGATGTACCCGGTCGAGCAGCGCTACCGTCCCTTCGAGGAGTCGCGCGACCACGATCTCAACGACGCGATCGCCGACGGCGTCGACGAGCTCTGGCGCGACCCGCGGGATGGCGGCGATATCCTGGTCTTTCTCCCGGGCGAGCGCGAGATCCGCGAGGCCGCGGACCACCTTCGCAAGCATCTGAGCCATCAGCCGCTGCTGCGCAACGCCGAGGTGCTGCCGCTGTTCGCGCGCCTTTCGCAGGCCGAGCAAGACCGCATCTTCGACAGCCACGGCGGCCGTCGCATCGTGCTGGCGACCAACGTCGCCGAGACCTCGCTGACGGTGCCGGGCATCCGCTACGTGATCGATGCCGGCACGGCGCGCGTCAAGCGCTACAGCTTCCGCAGCAAGGTGGAGCAGTTGCTGGTCGAGCCGATCAGCCAGGCCGCCGCCAACCAGCGCGCCGGCCGCTGCGGGCGGGTGGCCGATGGCATCTGCATCCGGCTCTACGACGAGAAGGACTTCGAAGGGCGCCCGCGCTTCACCGATCCGGAGATCCTTCGCTCCTCGCTGGCTGGCGTGATCCTGCGCATGAAATCGCTGCATCTGGGGGATGTCGAGCGCTTTCCCTTCCTCGAGGCGCCGCAGCGGCGCGCCATTGCCGACGGCTACCAGCTGCTCAACGAGCTCGGTGCGGTCGACGATGCGAACGAGCTCACGCCGATGGGCATGGAGCTGGCGAAGCTGCCGCTGGATCCGCGCGTCGGCCGCATGATCCTGGAGGCGCGCACGCGCGGCGCGCTCGAGGAGGTGCTGGTGATCGCCAGCGCGCTGTCGGTGCAGGACGTGCGAGACCGGCCTCTCGATGCGCAGCAGCAGGCAGACCAGGCGCACGCCAAGTTCGATGACGAGAAGAGCGAGTTCAGCGGGTACCTGCGGCTATGGCAGTGGATTCACGATGCGCGCGGTGGAGTGCCCCCGCCCCAGTCCATCCCCAGAGGTGGAGAAGGCAAGACGGGCACACCGACCCACAAGCTCAGCAACCGCCAATACGAACAGCTCCTGCGGCAGAACTTCATCAACGTCCGCCGCGTCCGCGAGTGGCGCGACATCCATTCGCAGCTGCTCACGGTGGTGACGGAGCACAAATGGCGCATCAACAGCACGCCCGCGAGCTACGAAGCGCTGCACCTGTCCATGTTGTCGGGGCTGCTCGGCAATGTGGGCTGGAAGATGGAGGAAGAGGAGGCCTACCTCGGCGCCCGCGGCATCAAGTTCCACCGGCATCCCGGCGCGCACCTCAAGAAGAAGCCCGGCCGCTGGATCGTCTGCGCCGAGCTGGTGGAGACCACGCGCCTCTTCGGCCGCGGCATCGCCAACATCGAGCCTTCATGGCTGGAGCAGGTGGCCGGCCACCTGCTGAAGAAGCAACTCCTCGATCCGCACTGGGAGAAGAAGAGCGCGCAGGTCGCTGCGCTCGAGCGCGCGACCCTTTACGGGCTGGTCGTCTACAGCGGTCGGCGCGTGGAATTCAGCCGCATCGATCCGGTCGCGGCGCGCGAGATCTTCATCCGCGAAGCGCTGGTCGGCGGCCAGTGGGAAAGCAAACTGCCTTTCCTGGCTGCCAATCGAAAGCTGGTGCGCGAAGTCGAAGGGCTGGAGCACAAGTCCCGCCGTCAGGACGTGCTGGTCGACGACGAGCTGATCTACGCCTTCTACGACGCCCAGTTGCCTGCCGACGTGGCCAGCGGCTTCGCATTCGAGAGCTGGTACCGCCAGGCCTCGAAGGAGGCGCCGAAGCTTCTCTACCTGACGCGCGAGGAGCTGATGCGCCACCAGGCGGCGGGGATCACGACACAGTCCTTTCCGCCGACACTGCGATTGGGCGGCGTGGACTGCGCCGCAACCTATCTGCACGAGCCCGGCGATCCCAGGGACGGGTTGACGGTGACCGTGCCCCTCTTCGTGCTGAACCAGGTCAGCGATGAGCGCTGCGAGTGGCTGGTCTCGGGCATGCTCAAGGACAAGGTGCAGGCGCTTCTCAAGAGCCTGCCGCAGAAGCCGCGCGCACGGCTGGTACCGCTGCCCGAATCAGCTGCGCGGCTGGCCGGGGCGCTTGGTGCACCGGAGGCCTTCGGCCAGGGCTCGCTGACCGAGGCGCTGCTCAAGCGGGTGCGCAACGAGACCGGCCTGGACGTCAAGCGCGCCGACTTCAAGCTCGACATGCTGCCGCCCCATCTGTTCATGAATCTGCGCGTGGTCGACGAGCACGGCCGGCAGTTGGGCATGGGCCGCAACCTCGGTGCACTGAAGGCGGAGCTGGGCGCGCAGGCGCGCGGTGCCTTCCAGGCGCTGGCAGGCCTGCAGGTGAAGGTCTCGCCGGACGCGTCACCCGCGGTGGATGCCGGGCAGACGCAGACGGCGAGCCGCGCCGCGACGAAGGCCGATGCCCCGCCGGCACTGCCCGCGGGCCAGCGCTACACGAGCTGGAGCTTTGGCGAGCTTCCCGAGCTGATGGAAGTGCGGCGCGGCGCCCAGTCGCTGATCGGGTTCCCGGCCCTCGTCGACGACGGCGACGCCGTGACGATCGAGGTCTTCGACGAGCCGGCGGTGGCCGCCGCAAAGCATCGGGCCGGCCTGCGTCGCCTGGTCGCGTTGCAGCTCAAGGACGCCCTCAAGTACCTCGAGAAGAACATTCCAGACTTGCAGAAGATGGCGGTGGCGTACATGCCGCTGGGCACGGCTGAGGAACTGCGCGCGCAGATCATCGAGGTGGCGCTGGAACGGGCCTTCCTGCAGGAGCCGCTGCCGGCCGATGCGGCCGCCTTCGAACGCCGCGTTGAGGAAGGGCGCGGACGGCTCACGCTCATCGCCAACGAGATCGCACGCCTTGCCGGCATCATCCTCGCGGAATACACGCTGGCCGCGCGCAAGATCAAGGACACCAAGATCCAGCCCGAGGCGACAGCGGATGCCGCGCAGCAGCTGCAGCGCCTGGTGGGCAAGCGCTTCGTCGCGCAGACGCCTTGGCCGCGGCTGGCGCACTTCGCGCGCTATCTGAAGGCCATCAGCATGCGGCTCGACAAGCTGCGAGCCGACCCGGTCCGCGACGCCCAGCGGCTCGCGGAGCTGCGGCCACAGGAGCAGCGCTACTGGCGCTTGGTGGCCGAGCGCAAGGGTGCAGTGGACGATCGCATGGACGAGTTCCGCTGGCTGCTCGAGGAGTTGCGGGTGAGCTTCTTCGCGCAAGAGCTGCGCACGCCACAGCCGGTGAGCATCAAGCGGCTTGACAAGCTGTGGGCGCAGCTTCAGGGCTGAGAATCAGGGACGGCGGGCGAAAAAAAGCCCACCGGTGGTGGGCCTTGCCGATGCGGCGCTGGCTAGCGCCGCGTTCCATTTCTATATGCGCCCCATCAGGAGAAGCACGATCACCACCAGCACCACCAGGCCCAGCCCGCCGCTCGGCCCGTAGCCCCAGCTGCGGCTGTAGCCCCAGCTCGGCAGAGCGCCTACCAGCAGCAGGATCAGGACGATCAGCAGGATCAGCGAGAGCGACATGGATGACTCCTTGGTGTTGTGTTCCGAGAAGCCCATGGTCATTGCCAGCGGGGCTTTTTGCCGCCGGAAGGCGCGCCCTTTGCCGGTCAGGACTCTCCTACCGTTCGTGTCAGAGCCGGGCCAGCCGGTCGAGCGCCGTCCTGAGCGTCTCGTCTTTCTTGGCGAAGCAGAAGCGCACCACGCGCTGGTCGAAGCCCTCAGCGTAAAAGGCCGACAGCGGGATGGCGGCAACGCCGATCTCGCGGGTGAGCCACTGGCAGAAATCGGCTTCGCCCAAGTCGCTGACCTCGCGGATGTCGACGCACTGGAAGTAGGTGCCGGCGCTCGGCAGCAGCTTGAACCGGGTCTTCGCCAGTCCCTCGGCGAAGAGGTCGCGCTTGCGCTGGTAGAAGGCCGGCAGCTCCAGGTAGGGCGCCGGGTCGGCCATGTAGCTGGCGAGCGCGTGCTGCATCGGCGTGTTGACGGTGAACACGTTGAACTGGTGCACCTTGCGGAACTCGGCCGTGAGCGGCGCCGGCGCCGCGACATAGCCGACCTTCCAGCCTGTCACGTGGTAGGTCTTGCCGAAGCTGCTGACGATGAAGCTGCGCGCCGCCAGGCCGGGGAAGCGTGCCGCGCTCTCGTGGCGTGCGCCGGCGTAGACCATGTGCTCGTAAACCTCGTCGCTGATCACCAGCACGTCGGTCGGCGCGAGAAGCTCATCGAGCCGGCGCATCTCGGCCTCGGTCCACACGGTCGCGCTGGGGTTGTGCGGTGTGTTGACGACGATCGCGCGCGTGCGCGGCGTGAGCGCCGCCGCAATCCTGTCGAAGTCGGGGCGGAAGGTGCCGGGGGTGAGCGGCACCCGCACGACCGTGCCTCCGGCCAGCTCGATATTGGGCGCGTAGCTGTCGTAACAGGGCTCGAGCACGATCACCTCGTCGCCCGCACGCACCACCGCAAGGATGGCGGTGATGATGGCCTGCGTGGCGCCGGCGGTGATGGTGATCTCGCTCGCGGGGTCGTAGCGATGGTCGTAGAGCGCCTCGATTTTCGCGGCGATCGCCTCGCGCAGCGGCAGGATGCCGGGCATCGGCGGGTACTGGTTGTGGCCGGCGGCCATGGCGGCAGTCACCGCGTCCAGCAGCTTGGGATCGCATTCGAAATCGGGGAAGCCCTGGCCGAGGTTGACGGCGTTCTTCTCGGTGGCCAGCGCCGACATCACGGTGAAGATCGTGGTGCCGACGCTCGGCAGCTTGGTCTGCACGTCGGGGGTGCGGGCAGTTGCATTGCTCACAGTTCGTAGTCCTGGTTGTGACCAGCCAGTGCCTTGGCGATCAGGTTGCGGTCGAGCCGGTCCGACAGCAGCTCGGCAAATTTGAAGACGAAATTGCGTAGATAGGCGCTCCGCTTGAAGGCCACACGCGCGATGTTGGTGCCGAACAGATGGCCCATCGGCCGCACCACCAGGTCCGCGTTGGAGTCGTCGCGCACCGCCATCTCGGCCACGATACCGACGCCCAGGCCGAGGCGTACGTAAGTCTTGATCACGTCAGAGTCAATCGCCTCCAGCGCAATGCGCGGCGCGAGCTTCTTCTGAGCGAAGGCATGGTCGATGCGCGTGCGTCCGGTGAAGGAGGGGTGATAGGTGATGATGGGCTCGGCCGCGAGGTCCTCGAGATGGATGCGCTCCTTGTCCGCCAGCGGATGGCTCTTGGGGAGCACCAGTACGTGCTGCCACTCATAGCAGGGGAGAGTCACGAGATCCGTGTAGTCCGCGAGCGACTCGGTGGCGATGCCGACCTCGGCGATCTCGTCCATCACCATCCGCGCCACCTGGTCGGGCGAGCCCTGATGCAGGCTCACATTGACCTTGGGGTAGGCCTCGCGCAGCCTGGCCACCGGGACCGGCAGCACGTAGCGGGCCTGCGTGTGGGTGGTGGCGATCGAGAGGGTGCCGCTGTCCTGCGCGCTGAACTGTTCCCCGATGCGCTTGAGGTTGCCCACCTCGCGCATGATGAGCTCGATGCTCGCGAGCACGTGCTGGCCCGGCTCGGTCACCCGCTTCAGGCGCTTGCCGTGGCGAGCGAAGATCTCGACGCCGAGTTCTTCCTCGAGTTCGATGATCGCCTTGGATACACCGGGCTGGGAGGTGTGCAACGCCTTGGCCGCCTCGGTCAGGTTGAGGTTGCGACGTACCGCCTCCTGCACGAACCTGAACTGATGAAGATTCATAACAAATTCCGTCTTATTTCCGAATTTATTATGCCTTCTCAGTCTATCGAAAGCATCGAAGCTTCAGGATCCGAGTGCGAGCCGCGCCAAGAGTTCGAGCACCTCGGGCTCTTCGCCGACGGAAGGTGTCAGTTCCACCGGCACCTGCGGGTGCAGTGCGCGCACTTCTTCGAGCAGGCGCGGCAGGTCTTCGCGCAGATGCTTCCCCATGCCGAGGAAGAGCGGCATGATGCGCACCGCCTGTGCGCCACCGGCGACCAGATCGGCCACGGCGGTTTTCAGGTCGGGCTGCGACAGCTCGAGGTAAGCGCAGCGTACCTCGACCGACGCGTCGCGATCGGCAACCCGCCGCGCCACGGCTTCGACCGGCGCTCGCCAGCGGATATCGCGCGAGCCGTGCGCGAGCAGCACGATGCCGAGACCGCGTTTCTGCATGCGCGCCCCTAGCGCCGCAGCACCAGCCAGGTGAAGGCCGCCAGCGACATCACCGAATAGATCAAACCAGGGGCCGCGGCCGTGATCCAGGGCCACCAGTTGCTCAAGTTGCCGAGGTAGCCGAACACGTTGTTCAGCAGGAAGAAGCTGATGCCGATCATCACGCCGCCGAACACGTATGCGGTGATTCCGGCCTGGCGGAAATGCAGGTAGGCGAAGGGCAGGGCGAGCACCACCATCACAAGGCACGACAACGGATAGAAAACCTTGCGCCAAAACTCGATTTCGTAGCGCTGTGCGGTCTGTCCGTTGGCATCGAGGTGCTGGATGTATTCGAACAGGTCGATCGTGCGCATGCGGTCGGGCCGCAGCAGCGCGACCGACACCATTTCGTTGGTGAGTGAGGTCGGCCAGTTCACGACGGGGGTTTGCGTGGTGGTGACGCGGGCCTTGTCGGCATTGCCCGTGTCGTACTGCTGCTGCTCGACGCCGATCAGCGTCCACATGCCATTGGAGATGTGCGCCTGTGAGGCGGAGGTGTGAGAGACCAGCAGGCCCTTGGCGCCGAACTCGAAGATGCGCAGATCCTTCAGCGTGCCGTTGCGCGAGATCGAGGCCACGTTCACCGCATAGGACTTGTCGCCCTGTTTCTCCCTGAGCCACGCGCCGGTGTAGCCCACCATCGAAAAAGTGCCCTGGTAGCGCGACTTCAGCAACTGGGCGGTGCGGTCTGAAGCCGGCGAGACATAGTCGCCTACCGCGAAGGTCAGGAACACGAAGCCGAGGCCCAGCACGAGCAGCGTGCGCAGCGCGCGCCATGGGCCGAGGCCGCTGGTGCGCAGGATCGTGTACTCGGAGCTCTGCGCCAGCCGTGCCATCACGAAGATGGTGCCGATCAGCACCGCGATCGGCAGCAGCTCGTAAAGGTGGCTCGGGATGAGCAGGGCGACGTACATCAGGGCCTGGGCAGCGCCGTAGCCCAGGGTGCCAGGCTGGCCGATGGACTGCAGCTCATCGACGAAGTCGAAGAAGAAGAACAGGCTCAGGAAGCCCAAGGTCACGAAGGCCACCGCCTTCAGCACCTCGACGTAGATCAGTCGGCGAATGGTTTTCACGTTTCGGAACTCGCCGGCGACCGGCTGCGAACGGGGAACGGGCGCCAGCTCCAGTTGAAATGGCGTTTGGCGAGCCAGAGCAGGGCGAGTCCCAGCGCGCCGCCATGCAGCGCCAGCATGAAGCCGCCCATGCTGTAGCGGCCCATGCTGACCCAGTTCTGGCCGAGATTGAGCAGGTTGTAGTAGAGGACGAAGGCGCAGAGGGCAAAAAGCAGGTTCCCGCTGCGACCCACGCGGGGATTCGCGCTCGACACGGTCAGCGCGAGCAGCACGAAGTTGATGGCCGCCAGCACCATGCCGATGCGCCAGGCCACCTCGCCGTTAGCAGCCACGCTGGGCTCTCGAATCAGGTTCAGGGTCGTCTTGGCGCGCAGCGGCGCCGCGCCATCGGAGGGATCGATGCCGCTGCCGACCTTGGCGCCGTAGCTGCGGAACTCGCTGATCTTGAGTTCCCCGGGCAGCAGCGGGCGTTCGAGCCGCTGTCCATTGCTCAGCATCAGGTAGCGCGAGTCGCCGATGCTCTCGATGCGGCCGCTTTGCGCAGAGGTGATGATCTGCAAGCCCCGCTCGAGCGAGGAAATGAACACATTGCTGGCCGTTGCGCTGTCGGGCGTGTCCTTGTCGATGAAGAACACCCGCAGGCGCCCGGCCGACTCGCGGAACTCGCCGGGCGCCACGCGTTCGATGTCGCTGCGGCGCTGGTACTGGTCCCGCATGCCCTGCGTCTGCGAGTTGGCCCAGGGCCAGCCGACCAGCGCGAACACGGCAATCAGCAGGAGGATCGGCCATGCGAAACGGAACAGCGGTGGCGCGAATTCGGCAAGGCCGCGACCGCTGGAGAACCAGATCACCATCTCGCTGTCGCGGTACATGCGCGACAGCGTGCCCACGATGGAGACGAAAAGGCTGAGGCTCAGGATGGTGGGCATGTAGCCGAGCACCGTGTAGGTCATCACCAGAAAGACCTCGGAGGGGTTCACGCTGCCCCGGGCCGCCAGGCCGAGCGTGCGGATCAGCATCATGGTCATCACGATGGTGATCAGCACGACCAGCGTGGCTCCGAAGCTGCGCGACAGCTCCTTGCGTATGGAGGAATGGAATAACATCGTCGAGGGAAAAAAAGGATTATGGACTTTCAACTCAAGACCCTCTCCACCAGCCAGGCTGCCAATGAGAAATGCGATGCGCTGATCGTGCTCGCCGCAGCTGGAATCTCCCCCTCCAAGGATGTGATCGCGACGCTAATCGCCGAAGCCCGCAAGGCCGGCGACCTGGGCGACAAGGCCGGCAAGCTGCTGGCCTTGTACCGTCCGCAGGGCGTGGCAGCCACGCGCGTACTGCTGGCCTCGGTGGGCGACGGCAAGCCTGCCTCGGTGCGCACCGCCGTGCTGGCCGCCGTCGCCGCGGTCAAGGCAGCGGACCCCAAGCGGGTGGCGATCGTCTTTGCCCAGTCCACCGACGCGGCAGGACTGCGCAGCGCGGTCATCGCTGCGACCGACGCGAGCTATGTCTACACCGCCACCAAGTCCAAGCCCGAGCCACGCTCAATTCGCCAACTGAGCTTCGGCGTGGCCGATTCGGCGGCGCTGCGGGAGGGCTTCGACGAGGCCGCAGCCACGGTCGCGGGCATCGAGCTGGCCAAGGAATGGGCCAACCGGCCGGGCAACCACTGCACCCCCGCGATGCTGGCCGAGGCCGCGCAGAAGCTCGCCGCCGCGCCGCAGCTGAAGTGCGAGGTGCTGGGGCCGAAGGAGGTCCAGAAGCTCGGCATGGGCGCGTTCAGCGCAGTGGCGCAGGGCTCGGCCGAGCCGCTGCGTTTCATCGTGCTGCGTTATCAGGGCGCGCCCAAGGATGAGGCGCCGGTGGTGCTGGTGGGCAAGGGCATCACCTTCGACACCGGCGGCGTCTCGCTCAAGCCGGCAGCCGAGATGGACGAAATGAAGTTCGACATGTGCGGCGCCGCCAGCGTGCTGGGCGTGTTCCGCGCGCTCGCCGAGATCCGCCCTGCGCTCAACGTCGTGGGGCTGATCCCGACCTGCGAGAACATGAACGACGGCCGCGCGATCAAGCCCGGCGACGTGATCACCAGCATGAGCGGGCAGACCATCGAGATCCTCAACACCGATGCAGAGGGGCGCCTGATCCTGTGCGACGCGCTGACCTACGCCAAGCGCTTCGATCCCGCCGTGGTGGTCGACATCGCCACGCTGACCGGCGCTTGCGTGGTGGCGCTGGGCGGCGTGCGCAGCGGCCTCTTCGCCACCGACGATGCGCTGGCCGACGCGCTGCTGGCGGCCGGGGAGGCATCGCAGGACCGCTGCTGGCGCATGCCGCTCGACGAGGACTACGCCGAGGGCCTCAAGACCAATTTCGCGGATGTCGCGAACGTTGCCGGCCGCGCCGGCGGCGCGGTTACTGCCGCCAAGTTCCTGCAGCGCTTCGCGGGCGACTTTCCCTGGGCGCACCTGGACATCGCGGGCACCGCGTGGAAGAGCGGGGCTGCCAAGGGCGCCACCGGAAGGCCTGTCGGCCTGCTGCTGTCGTATCTGCTGGAGCGGGCTCGCCAAGGCGCCGCCCAGCCGGTGCCGCGCAAGGCCCGCAAGCACGCCAAGCCTCGGTAACGGCCATGACCGAGATCGACTTCCACTTCAACACGCAGGACAAGGTGAACTACGCCTGCCGGTTGCTACGCAAGGCCGTGGGTGCGCGTGGCGCGCGCGTGGTGGTGGTCGCCGATCTGCCGATGCTGGAAGCGGTCGATCTCGCGCTCTGGACCTTCGCACCGGCGGAGTTCATCGCCCACTGCCGCAGCGATGGCGAGCCTCACACGCTCGCACGCTCGCCGGTGGTGCTGGCCGAGAGCGGTGATGCGCCGCTGCCGCACCGCCAGGTGCTCGTGAACCTGGGTCACGCAGTGCCAGGCGGCTTCGAACGCTTCGATCGGCTGATCGACATCGTGAGCGCCGACGACGTCGACCGGCTGGCCGGCCGCACGCGCTGGCGGCACTACGCAGACCGCGGCTATGCAATCCAGCGCCACGACTTCGCGGGGAGTGCAGCGTGACGTCCGGCCGTACCCCGCCACGCTTCGTGCCCACGCTCACCACCGTGCTCGAGGTGCCGGGCGAGTCTGTCCCCGCGAGCCAGCCGACTCCCGAGCCTGCCGCCATCGCGGACCCTTCGCAGGCCGTTGCTCTCGGTCCGCAGGCCCTGCTGTCGGACGCCGATGCGTTCCGGGTCGAGGAGCAACTGCTGCATCGCGTGCTGCAACGTGTCGATCTCGCTCTGGAGGAGCGCCTGAGCGACACGGTGTCAGCCGCCGTTCAGCAACAGCTCGACAACATGATCCCGCGCCTGCGCGACGAAATCGAAACGGTGCTGCGCGAGCTGGTGAGCCAAGCACTCGCCCAGGAGCTGTCCGACAACACAGGGTCAACGCCACCTTTTCGCCCCTGATCCTTGGGCTACACTGCGCGCCAGGTCGAAGGCGCGAGGCGCTGAGGGTCTGCGGCGTGAAACTTGCTGAGGGTTCGCGCTCGGATCAAAAGGCCGTGTATCTAGTGTTCTTTTCCACCAATACTTGGAGGTTCCTCATGCAATTGAAATGGTCTGCAGTCGCGCTCGCGGCACTCACGCTCGTGGCTTGTGGCAAGAAGGAAGAAGCAGCGGCACCGGCGACTGCACCTGCGCCCACGGCGGCAGCACCTGCACCCGCGGCTCCTCCGGCCGATGCATTGGTGGTCAAGATCGGTCACGTCGGTCCGACCAGCGGCGCCATCGCCCACCTCGGCAAGGACAACGAGCTCGGCGCGCGCATGGCCATCGAGGACCTGAACGCCAAGGGCCTCAAGATCGGCGACAAGGTCGCCAAGTTCGAGCTGCTGGCCGAGGACGATGCCGCCGATCCGAAGCAGGGCACCGCGGTCGCCCAGAAGCTGGTCGACAGCAAGGTCAACGGCATCGTTGGCCACCTCAACTCGGGCACGACCATCCCAGCTTCCAAGCTCTACAGCGACGCCGGCATTCCGCAGGTCTCGCCATCGGCGACCAACCCCAAGTACACCCGGCAGGGCTTCAAGACCACCTTCCGCGTGGTGGCTGACGACACGCAGCTCGGCGGCACGCTGGGCAAGTACGCGGTCGACACGCTCAAGGGCAAGAACATCGCCGTGATCGACGACCGTACCGCCTATGGCCAGGGCGTCGCCGAAGAGTTCGAGAAGGCCGTCAAGGCCGCCGGCGGAACGATCGTCGGCCATGAGTTCACCACCGACAAATCGACCGACTTCAACGCCATCCTGACGAAGCTCAAGGGCGCCAAGCCCGACGTGCTCTTCTTCGGCGGCATGGACGCCGTGGGCGGCCCGATGCTCAAGCAGGTCAAGCAGCTCGGCCTGAACGTCAAGTTCATGGGCGGCGACGGCCTGTGCACCGGCGAGCTGGCCAAGCTGGCCGGCGATGCGATCGGCGAAGACATGGTGGTCTGCGCGGAAGCCGGCGGCGTCGAGGGCGACTTCAAGCAGCCGCTGGAGGACTTCAAGACCAAGTTCAAGGCGAAGAACGGCGTCGATGTGCAGATCTACGCGCCGTACGTGTACGACGCGGTCAACGTGCTCGCAGAGGCCATGGTCAAGGCCGGTTCTTCCGATCCGGAGAAATACCTGCCGGAGCTCGGCAAGATCCAGTACAAGGGCGTGACCGGCCCGATCGCCTTCGACGAGAAGGGCGACATCAAGAACGGCGCGCTGACGATCTACACCTACAAAGGTGGCGCGCGCACGCAGATCGCCGTGGTGCGCGGCGCGAGCTGAAGCAAGCCGCTTCATCTGCACAAAAAGGGGTCCTTCGGGGCCCCTTTTACATGGCGCTGCGGCTGGCGTCGTTGCAGTAGTCGAAGAAGGCCTCGAGCTCCCTCGACTTGTCGAACACGGCATCGGCCCCCAAGGCGGCGCAGCGTGCCCGTATGTCGGCATTGACGTAGTTGCTCAGGACCACCGCCCGCTGGATTGCGCTGCGCTTCCTGCAGGTTCTCAGCACACCGAGGCCGGAGCCCTGCTTCAGGAAGACGTCGACCACGACCAGCTGCCACTCGCCGGCATGCGAGGCGAGCCAGATGGCCGCATCGTTTTCGCTGTCGGCATAGCCGACGACCTGGGCGCCGACCAGGTCCTCGAGGGCAGGGATCAGGTTGTCGCGGATCGTCTTGTTGTCTTCGACAAGGAAGGTGGAGAGCGGCATACGCTTTCTTGCCTGTGAAGCCAAAAGCCTAACGCGGTGCAGCATGCGCGGTCCTGCCCAAGCCGCCCGCGGCGCCGTAGGATAAGGCGCACAAGAAACAGGTAATCAGGGCGATTGAAAGGTATCGGCCGGCACAAGCAAAAAAGCCCGCTTTCGCGGGCTTCCTGAATGTCGAGTGGCGGAGCAGGCGTCCCCGAACTCAGGATGCTTGTAAGTGCCGCACAGGTCCGCAATAGGTCAACTTTAGAGGGAAAACACCAAAAATGTAGTACCGCATCATGCCTTGTGGTGCCGCTCAGTTCCGATTAGTATTGTGGGAACCAATACCACAAGGACAAGGATGCCCAAGAAGGCGGTCGAACTCGGAGCGCTGCAGGTCAGCCGGCTGGCAAAGCAGCCCGGCCGGCACGCAGTCGGAGGCGTCGCCGGCCTGCATCTGCTGGTGAAGTCCAACGGCAACGCCGCGTGGCTGCTTCGTTCGCTCGTTGGCGGCAAGCGCAAGGACATCGGCCTGGGCGGCTTTCCCGATGTGACGCTGGCGGGCGCCAAGGAGGCCGCGCGCCGGTCTCGTGAGCTGATCGTGCAGGGCGTCGACCCAGTAGAGCAGCGACGGCAGGCGAGGGCGCTCTTGATGGCCGAGAACGCCAAGGCGAAAACCTTCGCAGACTGCGCCAAGATGTTCATTGAGGCTAAGGGCGACGAGTGGCACAACCCGAAGCATCGGCAGCAATGGGAGAACACTCTCAAGACCTACGCTGAGCCGGTGCTCGGCGAGTTAATGGTGCGAGACATCGCCCTCGCTCATGTCCTTGAGGTGCTCGAGCCGATTTGGAAGACCAAGACCGAAACCGCCACGCGCGTCCGCGGTCGCATTGAGGCGGTGCTCGACTGGGCCGCGGTGCGCGGCTACCGGGAGGGCGACAACCCGGCTAGGTGGAAGGGCCACCTTGAGCAGCTGCTGCCGAAGCCTTCCAAGGTGTCGAAGGTCGACCACCATCCCGCCGTCCCTGTCGACGAAGCCTCGGCGTTCCTGGAGGCGCTTCGAACGATGGAAGGCATGGGAGCGCGGGCGCTTGAGTTCCTGATCTTGACGGCTGCACGCTCCGGGGAAGTCCGTGGCGCTACGTGGGACGAGATCGACACGGGCGCCAGATTGTGGACCGTACCCGCTGAGCGCATGAAGGCAAAGAGGGTGCACCGCGTGCCTCTTTCAAAACAGGCCATCCGCCTCTTGGAGACGCTACCCAAGGTTGAGGGGGAAGAGGGCGTTCCTCTTCTGTTCCCTGGCGCCAAGGGCAAGCCGCTGAGCCTCATGAGCATCAGTGCCGTCATGCGCCGCATGGGCCTTGAGGCAGTTCCCCACGGCTTCCGGTCGACCTTTCGCGACTGGGCGGCCGAGCGTACCAACTTCCCGCGCGAGCTCGCCGAGATGGCGCTGGCGCACACGATCGAGAGCAAGGTCGAAGCTGCCTATCGGCGCGGAGACCTGCTGGCAAAACGCTTCCAGCTCATGCAGGCTTGGGCCGACTTCTGCGATACCCCGGTGAAGAATGGAAACGTCGTGCCGCACGCGCGGACCGGTTGACCCGCTGCGCCTCACGGCGGCAAATCTCACGGAATCGCGAGGTTTGGAAGTGAGGCAAAGGTGGCGGCCATGGTGATCTGACCCACCATGACCGCCGATCACACCCGTGCACAACGTAGAAGGAGATGCACAGCCATGACGAAGCAAATTATCGCGCTCGCACGCAACAGCGCAACAACCAAAAGCACTACATCCGACAACCGCCAGGATGTAGATCACTACCGGTCGATAAGCCCGTCCGCACGCGCCTCGTTGGCGCACGAGATGGCCACCGAGGTCGGGCAGCACTACGACCGCGCCCGCAGTCTGGTGATGGTGCTTACCGAGCGTCTGCGCGCAGAAAGCGAGGGCTACTCGGTATCTCTGGACTTGGCGGAAATTGCCGAGGCATGGCTCCACAACGAAGATCACATCGCCCAAGAAGAGCGGTTGATGGCTTGCCTGCGGGCATCCGTGGAGGCCGCAAATGCATAAGCGCTCGAGCAAGCCTTCTGAAAACAAGGTGGTCCAACTCCGCCTTGTTTCCTCCCAGCTACCGGCTGGCAAGCGACGGCCAACTTCAGGGCCTTTCGTTTTGCGGGGAGATGGCCGACGGCACCTTCATTTCCGATGTTCTCGGCACTTGCTTTGAGCGGCCGACCTATGCACGGGGGATGGTGTCCTTTTTGGCCGACCAGCTCGCCACCCTGCAACACGACGGAATTGAGGCTTCCCATGCCTAAGCTCAGCGCCAGTGACAAGGCATTCCGTCGCGCCTGCGCTGTCGCGGTCCTGAATGGCATCTGGACCAAACACGTCGACACGATCTTGAATGCGGACAAAGACGAGTACGCCCTGGCTATCCGCTCTGCCAGCCGGATGGCCTACCAACAGGCCGACGAGATGCTGCGCCGAGAGCGAGCGGAAGAGGCATGAGCAAGAGAGTCAAGCCCGCGATCGGCGACGGTACGGGCGCCCTTGTACGGGCGGATTTTTTGCCTGGCGCCTTTAGGGGAACGCTGCGAAGACTGCTCGTAAACAAGGGCAAGCTCGAAGAGGTCGATGCAGAAGCGTTCCTGGAGCGTTGCTCAGCATGGCTGCAGTTCGTTCTCGAAGACGGTTGGGAAATCGGCCTTGGCGAGGAAAAAGAGCAACTCGGGCGGGTCGCCGCTGACGCCAGGCGACTACTCGCTACGTTGACAGTCGTGAGTCAACAAACCCGGGACCGGCTGCATCTACACAGCGAGGTCCTGAAGCACAAGGACGACGTGCCTTCGGTGCCCAAGACGGTCCTTGCAACCATCCGGGCGCCTGGCATCGACCGGACCATCCCTTCATTGACCTGGGACTTCGTTCAGGCTCTTGAAGTCCTCGCTGAACTCGCGAGCGCTGGTCTCAAGCCAAGCCGGCAAGCTAAGCCGGAACAGTTCAACGCCGCGTCGTTCACCGGCCATGTGATCGATGCGTTCTATTTGCAGTTCGGCGAGCTTCCCCCCTCCGCGCAGGAATCTTGGTTCGTCGAGTTCATGGGTAAGTTCAAAGAGAAGCCATACGGCCTGCCCTGCGGCCCCGTCATTGTCCGAGCGAGCATCAAGGAAAAGCGAGCCGCCCTTAGTTTGATGGCAACGAAAACCGGATCAAAGTAACGGCCGAAGCCAATTCAATCCACCTCATGCCGCAACGCATTCTGCAAGCGGGTCTTGAAGGAGATTGAATTTTGCAAACCGTCTCACGCTCCCTGCGAGTCGCCAAAGCTCGCGAGTTCCTTGGAGTTAGCAACACGACCATTTGGCGATGGGTCCGCGAAAACCCGGACTTTCCCCGCCCGATCAAGCTGAGCCCCAAAGTCACGGTTTTCCAGCTCAACGAGCTAGTTGCCTGGCGCGACGCTCAGAAGGCGGCATCGTGATTGACGCCAAGTCCTTCGCCACGCAGCAGGCGCGCGCCGCCCTTATTGAGGCCACGCTGCAGCAACTCGACGACGACCGCGGCCAGCCCGCCTACGTCCTGACCAAGAGCCACATCACGAGGCAGCTTCGCTCTTTGGAGGAAGTCTCCGTGTGGATCGATCGCCTTGACCCGCCCTGTCACGCGGAGTCACGCGGAGTCACGCACGCAACCCATGGGATGGAGGGCAGCAAACTATGACCGACAAAAAGAAACCCGAGGACCGCGTCAACGGTGCTCAGGCTCAAAACGAAAACAGAATGCAGCGCGAGTTTCACCCGAGGTCCTCGCATAGTCAAGCACAGCGGCAACGCATCCTCGAGGCGCTGCGCCGCCGGCCTCAGACCACAGAAGACCTGCGGCGGATCGGCATCTTCCAGGCGCCAGCGCGGGTGAAGGAGCTGCGCGACCGCTTCGGCTATGTGATCGAAACGGTGCGGGTGACGGTCATCGATCGCGAGAGCTACCCCCATCCGCGAGCCGCCCTGTATGTGCTGCGGAGTGAGCCGCAAGGGGCGGGGCAATGAATGGCATCCAAGTACAAGAAAGGGCAATTGCCCTACGAGTTCGTCGCGATGCCCAAGGACGTGCTGCTATCGCCCGAATGGCAGGCTCTGGCGCCCAGCGCCATGAGGCTCGCCCTGGATCTGATGGCGCAGTACACGGGCAAGAACAATGGGCGCCTATGCCCCTCGTTCGTCGCCATGGAGCGGCACGGCTGGAAGTCGGAAACCACGCTGATCAAGGCAAAGCGCGCGCTACTCGAATGTTCGTTCGTGGTTCACACCCGGCAGGGCCACGCGCCGCACACGTCCGACTGGATCGCCTTCACCTGGTGGCGTCTGGATTGGGAGAAGTCCATGGACATCGAGCCTCGCGGGTTCCCGTACCTGAACTTTGTGCGGCTGGTGGGCTCAGCGAAAACACTTCCTGCCCTCCAGAAGCTGGAGTCATCTCCTGCAAAACAGCCCTCCAGACCTACAGAAGCTGTAGTCATTGCTGGCGGAAGAAGTCCTTCATGACTCCAGAAGCTGTAGGTCTGTCATTGGGAAGCGCCGATTTTCGAATGACTTCAGTTTCTGTAGGAGTCTTAGATGTTGCCATCTATGCGGGCAGCCGAGGGGGTGCAGCATGATCGAACTCCGACTGAACCTCGCCTCCGACATCAATCGGGCTTGCGAGCAAGCCAACGAGAAAGCGGACGAGGCAATCGGCTTCGCCAAGCTGGCCGGCACCCTGCTGCTTGAGGCAAAGGCCGCCCTGCCCCATGGCGAATGGCTGCCTTGGCTGGAGGCGAATGTCTGGGTGACACCGCGCCAGGCTCAGCGGTACATGCAGGTTGCGCAAGGCCGGCCGCTGCCTGTGCGGTCGCTGGCCTCGACCTCACTTGAAACGGTTTCAAGTGAGACGGCAAAAACGACACCGGTGTCGCATTTGGAAGTGGATGCGCCCCGCCTCTTTGCCGGCGACGCCGACGCGGCAGAGTTCGTGCCGGCGGCCGGCTACTGCTATGCGGTGATCCTGCCCGACACCACGGTCTACGCCGTTGAGCCCTCCCTGAAGCACCCGGGCTACTTCTTCGTGTCGAAGATGGACGCTGCCACCGACATGGTCGACTACACGCGGCGGCCAGTTGCGGCCGGCTGGGTCGAGGTCAATCTGCAGTACTTCGGGCTCGAGAACCCTTCCGCGGTGGAATGGCGCATGAAGCCATCTGCCGGCGTGCTGGAGGCTCTGGACACGTTCCCGGGGTGCGCAGCATGAATGAGCAGATCCCGCACCTAAACATCGAGACCCTGCCTAACGGCAACATCCGGGTCGAGAACGAAAGCATGGGCGACAGCTACGTCGTAGACCTGCACCCCATGCATCTGCGCTTCATTGCTGAGCATCTGGGCCTTGTCCGCGAGATGTCTGCATCGCACGCGGACGCCTTGCGGACGGTCGACAAGCTGGGCCGGCGTCTGCGCGTCCTGTCGGAGAGGGTCGAGCAGTTGACTGCCTGGATCTGGGAAGACTCGGAAGACATAAATCAGGCGGTGCTGTGGCACAGCGATGCCACGCGGGATCTGGCTCGCGAGTTCCTGCGCGAACTGTCTGAGTCCGGCGCAGTTGTCACGCCATGTCACGCGGAGTCACGCGTAACTCCCGCGCCTGTCCCGCGGGACACCACGGGAACAAAACCCATCGGGAACCCAGAAGAAACCCAGCGGGTTCCGAACGGTTGTCCAACCACCGTTGAACATCCGTTGTCGCGCGCTTCCTCGCAAATGGAACTCAGAGCATGAAGAGCACTGCGAGGCTTAAGACCTTGAAGCCAAAGCTGGGCACGCTGAGCGCCAGCCGCGTGCCCACTCTGGCCACGAAGGCCGGCGCCACGCCCCGGCAGCGCGGCCGGGCGTGGATGGAGACCAGACAGCGCATCGCCCTGGCGCATGGCTATGAGTGCGTCGACTGTGGCCGAGTGTGGCGATCGCACGTCGACCACATCGACCATGACACGCCGCTCGAGCAAGGCGGCAGCAATGACGACGCGAACCTCAGACCGATGTGCGATGAGTGCCACAAGGCCAAGTCTGCGCGCGAGGCCAGCGCGAAGGCAGCAGGGGCAAGGTCATGAGGGGGGTGGCCAAAACCTCCCGCCCGGTGCCTCCTGACCCGGCTCGAAGGTCTTCTTCAACGCAAACCCACAGAACGCCGGCAAACGTTGTGTGCGCGGGCCTGTGCGCGCGCGCGAGGAGGCTCCATGCTGCCTGAGAGCCAACCTCTGCCCGGCACCGTTCGCAGCCGCATCAATCGCATCGCACATGCAGCCGCCCAGCAGCACGAGATGGATCTGCGCGCTCGCCTGCTTGCAGAGTTGCGGCTGTTCGCGGCGACCGGTGCCAAGTTGGTCGACATGGAACGGCGCCTCGACGAGATCGAAAGGGCGCAGTCATGACGTCCGTTTTCGATCCTTGGACCTCCACCGCGACTGAAGCCCTGCAGGCAAACGAGCAGCACCAGCCAGGAGCCCCCGAGCCTCTTGCGCAACATCAGGCGGCGCAGGAAGTGCTCAGCGCACGGGCTGCATGCCTGGCAGGAGACGGCGGCTGCGCTGTGCTGCATTGCCTGCGGCTCTGTCTTGCGAACGCCTTGCATGTGCCTAGGTGGCTGGCTGATGCCTTCATCGGGCGGCATAGCCGGGTCGTCGATGCAGAGGTGTGCACTTGGGATGAGGCATTCGGTCGCCCGTGGCCGCCTCACACCCGTTTGGCCGCTGTGCGCAGGCAGCGCCAGCTCAAGAACAAGGTTCACGCCGCTGTATGGCGCCTGATCACCGAAGAGCCCGATGTGCCGATCGCTCGCGATCTCTTCGAGCGCATCGGAGAAATGCGCGGCATCGACGTCTGCGGGTCGACAGCGGAAGACCTCTACTACCAAGCCCTTCGGGATGGCGCCCCCAGCGTCGCCCAAGTGCGAGCGGCTCAGCGGGCATAGCAATACCCCGTAGTTCGCCAAAAGCGGGGGACGGACTTTCGGGGTCCGCATCGCATCATTGATCCATCGATTCCACCAAACCCTTAAAGATCTTCACCATGGCCCATATCTCAAAGAACCCCCGGTACGCCGAAGCAACCAAAGAGTACGAAGCGCTGGGCGTCGCGCTCGGAAAGGTCGAAGGCCGCATCGCGGAAATCGAGGCTCTCATGCGTGCCAGGGCGCCTGATCCGGAATCTGCCCATGTGGCCGCGGCGCTTGAGTTTGCAACGACCGGCAAGGTGAAGTCGGCCGACAACACGCCGACTGCTCTCAGCGAAGAGCATCTTGTCCTCCGCCAACAGCGTGAAGCCTTGAACAATGCCCTTCGCATCCGCAGGGAGGCCATGCAACACATTGCCGGCGAGCTCAGCGTCGAGGCATGCGCGGCTCAGGAGAAGGCGCACCGCGAGCTCGCCGCGCGCTATGCCGCCAAGCTCAAGGAGCTCGACGCTCTTTATGAAGAAGAAATCGCGCTGATCAGCTCCATCGAGGCGGAGGGCTTTACTGCCAACTTCCGCAACTACATCCAGTGGCCGCACATCGGCCGTCTGCGCATGGGCCATGAGTCGGCGATCTTCGTCCATCTTCGCGACATCTCGCGCTACGCCCAAGACTGAAAGGGAGAACCTACATGCCAACAATCAACGACCTGAAAGCGCAACGCGACGTCAACGTTCGCAGCGCAAAGAACATGCTTGCCGAGATGGGTTCCCGCAGATGGAACCCGCAGGAGCAAGCGAAGTTCGACCGCTATGTCGACGAGGCCGAATCGGCGCAAGGGCGCATCGACGCTGCCCAGATCGCCGCAGGGCAGTCTGACGCGGTCAGCGCCCATTACCGTGAGGGGCTTGAGATCTTCCTGCGCAATAGCCCGAACATGATGTCGGCCGCGCAGCTCAAGACGGTCCGCAACGCCATGTCGACGACGACCGGATCTCAAGGTGGCTTCACGGTCGCGCCCATGATCGCCTCTGAGATGGTGAGCCTCCTGAAGGGTTACGGCTGGATGCGCCGCGTCGCACGGCGGACCACGACCGAAAAGGGCAACGACATGAGCTACCCGACTTCGGACGGCACCGGCGAGGTCGGGGAACTGCTCGCCCAGAATGCACCCGCATCCTCGCTCGATCCGAGTTTCGGGACGGCGCCAATCCCGACCTACAGCTTCAGCTCCAAGGTGTTCACGGTGCCGATGGAACTGTTGCAAGACAGCCAAGTCGACATCGTGTCGTTCATCATGGGTCGTGCTCGGGATCGCATCGGCCGCTCTCAGAATGCCTTCTTCACCACTGGCACGGGCACTAACCAGCCCACCGGGCTTGTCACGGCCTCCAGCGTGGGAAAGACCGGCACGACCGGGCAGACGTTGACCGTGACCTACGACGACCTAGTCGACCTGGCCGACTCTGTGGACGAAGGACACCTCGGCATGCCTGATGCGGAGGCCGGCAGTTCCGACGTGCTGCCTGGCTGGATGTTCTCGCAGACCACGCGCAAGGTGATCCGGAAGCTGAAGGACACGAACGGCCGCCCAATCTGGGTGCCGGCCGCTGGGGGCGAACTCCCGCAGTTGCTTGATGCGCCCGTGTACATCAACAACGACATGCCGGCGCCGGCCGCCAATGCGAAGAGCATTGCGTTCGGCAACCTCAACAGCTACATGATCCGCGACGTGCTCGAGGTGAGGCTGCATCGCTTCGATGACAGCGCCTACGCATTGAAGGGGCAGGTCGGCTTCCTCGGCGTCGTCCGCTCGGGCGGCGCGCTGCTCGATTCTGGCGCGGTGAAGCTCTATCAGCACAGCGCAACGTGATCACCAAGCCGGCGTCCCGAGAGAGCGAAGCCATAGAGGCGCCGGCATCGCATGGGGGTTCGCTTGCCCCGGAGCCCATTGGTTCGCATGGCGGCGCCCTCAAGAGCGCTGCGAGACGGCTCACCGCCTTCACCGGCTGCACGCCGCACCTACATCAAGGGAGTTTCTATGAACCCGGCCGAACGGAAGAAGCAAGAGCGCATCGCGTTCATTCATGCAGAGCTCGAACGCCTGCAGGTTGGAGTCGAGACGCTGCCCTCTGGTGCAGTTCGCATCCAGAGGGGCAGGTGTCATCTCTTCGCCGCTGGGTTTGAGTACCTGACCGACGACGATTTGACGATGCTCGAAGGTGGCCGGGCGCCGACCTCACACGGCGCGCCGGGCAGGGTGCCCCGGGGAGGTGATTGTTTGAGATCCCCTGATCTTGGAAACCGGGCGCTTCCTCACGCGGACTGTAAGCCGGGCACTTTTCCTCAATTTTCCAATGCGTAAGCGACTAACTTCCAAACCACCGACGGGCCTGACCGCCGAAGCCCGCGAGTTGTGGAAATCGACGAACGAGGAATATTCGTTCGAGACTGCGGCCGATTTCACGCTGCTGCGGCAACTGTGCGAGACGCTGGACCGCCTGCGCGAGATCCAGGCCGCCATAAAGAAGGGCGGCCTCATGGTGGCTGGCTCACAAGGGCAGTTGCGCATGAACCCTCTCCTCCAGGCCGAGGAGGGCGCGCGCCGCACGATCCTGGCTCACGTTCGGGCCTTGCGGCTGACATCTACCCCGGAGTTCTGAAATGCCCACCTCTGATCGCAAACCCCGCGCTCGCCGCAAAACTGACGAGCCGGCGCTTTCAGGTCTGGCGCTGGCTCGCGCGATGCACGCTGCCAGCGGCGACCCTGAGGCCTGGGCTGCGCTCCGCCCGTGCGCCATTCGCGGGTTGACGAAAGGCACCCTGAAGCCCGAACAGGCCGCAAGGATCTTTGATGCCTATGGACGCAAGCCGTACCTCATGCCGAGCCTGCCCCCATCGCAACTCGATGAGGCCGAGTAGGCCTCTCCCCCTCCACCATCGTTCATAGGTAGCCCAAAAATGCCTCAGTTCCTTCCCGTCATCGGCGCAACCGCCGGGTCTATCGCGGTTGGCACCACCTTGGTCACAGTGGTCACCTTGTCGCAAGTGCTCATTGCAGGCGCCGCCGTAGGCCGCGCTGTCGCCACTACGCCTACTGCCCTCCGGCGAAGCCCTCGCTGTTCCGCATCCACGCAAGGAAAATCATGAGCCTCTTCAACGTCTGGGTGTCGCCCACCAAGGCCATGGTGATCGTGGACACAGAGGTAAAGGCGCAGGACGGCCGATACTTTGAGGGCAGCAAGATGCTCACCTTGCCGCACGCGAACATCGTTGTCGCGGCGCGCGGCAATACCTTGTTTCTGAGCACGCTGTTCTCGCTGCTTCACGTCGCGCAGTGCACGAGATGCGATGACTTCGAGGCCCTCATGTTCAGTGCGCTGAAGACGACCACCGATCAGCTAAAGACGCTCGAGCAGACCTTCGCCTTCAAGCACTCGATCTACGACAACGAAGTCGCGTTGGTCGGCTACTCGCACTACTACGGCGGCATGCACTGCGTGGCCTACGAATCGCGTGACGAGACCGGCTTCACAGCGCAGGAAATCAGCGACGCCTACTACGCGCCTTGGGATGAAAGCTGGGGACCGGCGCCGACCGGCTTTCCGACGCCTGGCATCGCGCGCGCAATCGCGTCGGAACAGATGGCGGACCTGCTGCAGATGCACCCTGACAAGCCATTCGGCGGCAGGCTGTTGCTCGCCGAGCTGACGCGCGAGGACATAAAAGTCTGCACCGGTTCACCGCTGACCGGCAGGGCACTCAACCAGCCGCCGGGGCCGCGAATCTGGGAAGCGGGCGCGGCACTTTGAGGAAAGGGAGCCCTTTCGCAAGGCTTCGTTCCGCTTGTGCCTTGAGATCCGCTAGATTCGAGGGAGGCAAGGGCACAGCACGCTGTCAGCATCCTAGGCCTAGGATGCGTCGCTTAGCACTTGCGCACCTGCAACTGCGGCGGCACAGTAGACAAGAACGAGAGGGCTCCGATGGATCTGTTTTTGAGCTGGCTGGAAAAAATCGCCGCTTTGACACAAACCTTGCCTCCCTGGGCCAAAGTTCTTTCTGCGCTCATCATTGTCGGTGCCGCCGTTCTTAGATGGTTTACCAACTGGCGGCGGCGACGGCGCGATCCCGTGGCAGGCAAGTACTTCGCTGCCTTCGGTCATAGTAGTGGGCCAGAAGTTACTAAGAGCGTCTTGGCAGTAAACCAAACTGGCTACGCAATTGACGGGAAAAACGCAATGCTGGACAAAAGTCGAACTTGGACCCTGAAAGGACGGCTCAAAGGGGGCGTGGTGCAAGGCACCTACGACGAAAAGGTAGACGGACGGCGCCTTAGCTCCGGAGGATTTGTTTTAGCGCGAGGCCCTGGGCTGCCATCGCAGCTTGCGCCTGACCTAGGTGAGAATTTGGGGACATCCTTGCGTCGGGAGGATTTTTTTGGAGGCTGGATTGGCCAAGATGCGGATGGACACGGCAAGGTGAACCACGGGTACTATCTCTGGCGGCGGAATGCGCCTGTCAATGTGAAATCAGCGTCAAAATTTCCTTGGTGTCGAAATCGACTACATGACGCCTCGGACGTCCTCAGGGATGGCTTAGGAACGTACATCCAATATTCGGAGCTTTTGAAGAGAGTCGAGAGCAACGAAAGAATTTGGGTGGAGGTTGCCTACCTAAAAAGGAAACCGGTTGGTGCAATCGTGTTTTCGATCGGAGCTGGAGACGACATCGGCGCCGGAATAAAGTCCAAAAAAGCCAAGAAGGCTCTTGAAGGACGCCCAAATGTTGGATTTCTAGAACATTTGGCAGTTACCAAAGCCTACCGAGGAACTGGCATTGCGAGTACCCTATTAACGAGGGCGATTGAAACGTTTGATAAATCCAATTGCGGCGCACGGGTGGCGGTCTCTTGGTTGCCTCAACGTCCGGGGGCACAAACCTCTCTCGGATTGCTGAAGGCGTTTAAGTTCGAGGAAATTGAGAGAATCCCTAAATACTGGGCTGACGCCCCGTCCAGAGAGGACTACTGCCCAGAATGCGCGGGCCAGTGCCAGTGCGATGCAGCCATCGCACTTTGCAGGGATTGAGCCCAGTGCCTCATTTTGTGAGCTTTGGGACAAACGAAATTTAGATCACGGAAACAACTGCTCCAAGTGATCGATCGTGTCGCGTAGTCGGACTAAGGCTTGGAGAGTTTCTGCGAAAGCTTCCTGACTAACGCCATGCTCTACGAGCACCTCGAAGACGAACGATTCAAAGGCATCACCGATGCGACCTTCAAGCATTTGGTGCTCTTCGAGTATCACATTGCCCCGTATCAGCAGATTGGCCATCGCACGCGCGACGGGAGCGTGTCCGTTGTCGAACGCCTCAATAAGCCGCTTCATTTCTTCGGGCGTCACCGGCATATTACCCTCGTCAAATTCGCAGTTGATCGGAATGGCGCCTGCCCGCCTGGGGCTTTCACGTTTGGCGTTCACGCGCGTCGCTCTTTGCAATCATCGCCTGAACCTCTCAGCCGGGATCGCCCCTTTGCGGCGGATCTTGACCCATTCTGAGGTTCGCACGCCGGGCTTGTAGAGGCTGTCGATCCTCTTGGCGACCAACCCCTCCAGCTTCAGTTGCTCGGCCATCTGGAACAGCTCCTGACCATGCTCCGCGTCTACGTGGGTCATCGGCAAGATGGACGGCAGCCCAGCCATGCGCTTGAGCATCCTGGCCTTGCGCTTCAGCAGGGGTAGCCCGGTGAGATCCTTCCCGCCCTCCTCCAGAAGATCGAAGACGCAATAGGTCACGGGGTCCGCCCCTTCGTACCACCTCCGGCGCCTGGCGCGATCCTGCAGGCGGTTGAAGTCGCTCCGGCCGTACTCGTCAAGGACGCACACCTCACCATCGACGACGTGCGGCCCACCCTTCACCGTTGCCAGGCTCTTCGCCACCTCGGGGAACCACTTCGTACAGTCGGCTCCGTTCCTCGTCCTGAGCTCTGCCGAGCCGCTGCCGAACTGAGCCAGGACACGATAGCCATCGAACTTCAGCTCGTACACCCAAGCATCGTCGCTCCACGGCAGCAACCGCTCGTCCAGGAGCATGGGGGATAGGTCACGTAAGTGAAGCATGTGCATTTAGGGTCACATCCAGCCTACAAGCCTCCTGTCAGGGAAATGCGCAAATCGCCTGCATGAAAAGCCGAGACGACCTGGTCAGAGTAATTCAGGACCTGTCGGCGCTGGCAGCCCAACCCGATCGACTGGCTGAAGGAGCACGACAACATGGCAGACGACAAGAGCAAATCGGGCGGCCAAGACCGCACCCGCATCAACTTGAACCAGGACTATGAGGTCAGGGACTGACCAAGTCGCTCGGTGTCACCGAGGACGAGCTGCGCAAGGCAGTCGCCGCGGTGGGCAACCAGGCCGACAAGGTGCGCGAGTACCTGAAGAGGTGAGCCCGGCACAGCCCACACGGCACGAGGCGACGATGCCCAAGCTCGAGACGCCCTACTACCACCGAGTCAACGGGCTCCTGTTCTTGGTCGACCGCCCGGTGATCGAAGAGGAGTTTCTTGAAGCAGTGCGGAATGCGCTGGCGGGCTTGGGTGTGGTTCCCCGCAGCGTCGAGGTCATGGCGGATGGCTATTCCTCCGACCTAGGGCCACCAAGGCAAATCGACTGATCTGCTGGGATGATTTGCCATGGACGATTTAACGTTGCTCCAGCTGTGGCGAAAGGCAGTCCGGTTAGCGGACCAAGAAGAGGTTCGCTTCTACCATCACAACTTGGAATACTTGCGCGTCCTAAGCCGAGTCCAATGGAACTAGACGCCTGCCTCAGGCTCCGCAGGCTCGCGAACAAGAGCTTTGATGAAGCAATGAAGGTGACCCCGGCCCCTCCTAGGCTTGTTGAGTGACATTTGCCCTGTTGCAGCCCTGCACGGGTGCTGCATACTTGTTGCTGAGCCTCAACTTGGCTTCAGATGAAAATATCACCGCCTCGTCAACCCTCGGACCCACCTCCTGCCCCCCCTGACTGGACCATTGAGGTTGGATGCGAGCCTGTTGGCGAAGGAATGTATTTCTATGCCGATGTGAAGCGTTCCGGCAAGGTCATGTCTCGCGTCGGCATCAGCGGGGTCGCAGAAGAGGCAACCGCCAGAAGGCAATTGGCGACAAAGGCGCGCACCTGGATCGACGAGTTTCTGAGCCGAGAACAGGGATCTGGCGCCCTATCGCAAGACGCTTGACCCGCTCAGTCACCGTCGGCCAGGAGATGCAGTTCTGAATTTGCAATGTTGAAAGCGAGTGCAGTGCAACCCGACTCCCAGGCGCTCTCGTAGGTCGAGAAGGTACGATCTGATCGCATGTAAGGTGTGAACCCCGGCAGGTCATCGAAGGACTCGGACAGCGACCATTCAAACGCTCCCGGGTGGAGCGCTTCTACCGTCAAGATGAGAAAGCGGAAGCGGCTCATGTAAACGATGGTGGGCGTGTGCACTCCCCCTTGCGTCGGCCGCCGCCTTCTTTGATGGAAGGAATCTGTGCTGCAGCTCACCGGCAGGGTAGAGGCTCAAAGAGGGTTGGCTCCTCGGCTGCTGGCGGCTCCTTCGGCTCGCGCGGTCTAGCTTGGACTTGGGCTGCCGCGGCGGCTCTGGTGCGCCGGGGCGGCGTCGCAAGCTGTATATTCATACAGTATGAGAGTGCAGATGAAGCGCCGCTTTCGGCGCGGGGTGGAACTGACCGACCGGCAATTCGGCGAGCAGCCGTGGTTGCATGGCGCCTTGGAGATGCACGGAGCGGTGCTGTACCTGAGCCAAGCCGGACCGCACGGCAAGCCGCCGCCCGAGGGCACATTGCACCGCGTGTCCCTGAAGGCGTGTTTCGGCAATTCGATCAGCTTCACCGGCATCGAGGCGAACGGCGAGCAGTGGAACGCTCAGGTCTGGTACTGCGAGCTCTCTGGAAGCGAGCCGCCGAAGGTGTAGGAACCCTGGGCGCCCGGCCTAGCCCTTGTTGTGCCACGCGTCCGGATTGCGGCACCAAGCTTCTCGCGTTTGTGGGGAGAAATTCACGTAGCCGAAAGACCGTGTGCATCTACGATCCATAACTGCCATTCGGTTGTGGCCGATGGTTGTTGTCGACCCTCCGGGGTACTCCGAATTTGGAACCCATCCTAGGGAAACCGGGCGCTTCCTCTTCCTTCGCTAAATGTGGACAGAAAACCATTCTTATGAAAAAACTCTTTCTCATCGGTTCGCTCGTGCTTCTTCCAACTGCCTCATTTGCTGGACCGTTTGGCGTGGAAATGGGAATGACAAAAGAGCAAGTCGCTACTCAAGGAACGTTGCAGCCTTCAAAAACGCCTAATGTTTACATTGCAAATAACCTGCGTAGTGGTCACCCCGATTTCGACGACTACCGCTTCTTGATAACTCCCGTCAGCGGACTCTGCAGGGTTCAAGCGTGGAAGAGCAACATCAGCACGAGCGCCTATGGCGACGGATTGCTGAGCGAATTTGAAGCGATCCAATCAGCTATAACGTTAAAGTATGGGGCAGGGAAAAAGTTCGACTATCTGCAACACAAGAGCATCTGGAACGAGCCACGAGACTTCATGATGGGTTTGAAAGCGGAGGAGCGGACGCTTGCTGTCATGTGGGCAAACCCAAGCGCTTCTGATGGACTCGAAGCCATCTCTCTAAAAGCGTTAGCAGCAAGTCCCAATACGGGAATGATCTTGCTCACGTATGAGTTCAAGAACTTCGAAGCATGTGCTCAAGAGCAAAAGGCAAAACGCTCTGCGAATCTCTAACTAGCGCTGCCCTCCTGTTCCCACCGGGGGGGAGCGATGTCCGATTTCAAGCCCGTAGCGTCACGAAAACACCGGTTGCCTGTTTTTGGTTCGGAATGCCGATTCCAATGCCAAACTTGTACTCGTCGGTGAACGCGCGAAGTTCCGCTTCATCGGACTCCCAAAGAGTGAACTGCTTCGGTGCTTGCTTGACCGAACAATTTTCCTCTGTGGCGATGTTTATCCGGAGCTCGTACTCGCCAGCCATCCACTGGAAGTTCTGCTGAAACAGCTTCACTCCCTGCTCCACCAGAGTTGGACTGATGGGCGCCGGCCCTGCATATCCTGGCGTGGGCCTATAGCCCTCTCGCTTCACTGCGGAAGAAAGTAGATTTAGTTCACGCGTTTTCTCGCGAGTGAGATCGAGATACGCATTGACGCTGAGCGTGGCCTCTGCGCCAGAAGCCAGCGTCAGGGGCATGAACATCAGCGTTTGGTTGTTCGTTTGGTCCGGAAAAAATTCCGTGACCGGCAGCTCGATCAGATGCTTTCCGGAACGTCTTATTTCGAGATTGATCGCCGTGATCCGGGTTGAGCGACCGCCTGTGTTCCGAATGTTCAGGATGACGCCAGCCGTCGGATAACCGACTATGTGGGTGAGACGGAACTTTTTGGGCGTCTCGACCACCAGCTTGGGTGGTCGAAACCAGTCCTTCAAGGGAGGTACTTGGGATAGCGCGATCGCAATCGCAGAAGCTACGAATGCCCAGAAGGTCCAGTCGAGATAGTACGGGGTCGAAGCTCCTTGCACGCCGTTTCCTCTTTGTGGGGATTTTTGTGGGAACTGGAAGCAAAACGGGCCGCGAAGGCCCGTGCTTATTGAGTGGTTGGCGGAGCAGGCGGGATTCGAACCCGCGGAGGGCTATTAACCCTCACACGCTTTCCAGGCGTGCGACTTAAACCACTCATCCACCGCTCCGAAGCCCGCGATTGTAGCAGCGAGGATCGACCCCTCTCAGGCGGTAGTCGACGTCTTTCCCGCCTGCACCATGCGCATTGCCGAGGCGATGAGCGTGGCGGTTTCGTTCATGTTGCTGGGCACGATCAGGGTGGTGGTGGCGTCGGCCGCAACCTTGCCGTAGGCATCGACGGCGCGCTCCGCCACCTTGAGCTGTACGGCCTGCTCGCCGCCCGGCTGGCGGATGGCGGCGGCCACGCGTTCGATGGCCCCGGCCGTGGCCTCCGCCACAGCGGTGATGGCCGCGGCCTCGCCCTGGGCGTTGTTGATCTGGGCCTGCTTTTCGCCCTCGGAGCGCGCGATGAAGGCCTCGCGCTCGCCGGTGGCGATGTTGATCTGCTCCTGGCGGCGGCCTTCGGAGGCGGCGATCAGCGCGCGCTTCTCGCGCTCGGCCGTGATCTGGCGCTGCATGGCCTGCAGGATCTCCTTCGGCGGCGTCAGGTCCTTGATCTCGTAGCGCAGCACCTTTACGCCCCAGTTCAACGCCGCCTCATCGATGGCGGCCACCACCTGCGCGTTGATGATGTCGCGCTCCTCGAAGGTCTTGTCGAGCTCGAGCTTGCCGATCACGCTGCGCAGCGATGTCTGCGCCAGCTGCGTCACGGCCACGATGTAGTTCGACGAGCCGTAGCTCGCCCGCATCGGGTCGGTGACCTGGAAGTAGAGGATGCCGTCGACCTGCAGCTGCGTGTTGTCGCGGGTGATGCAGATCTGGCTTGGCACATCCAGCGGGATCTCCTTCAGGCTGTGCTTGTAGGCCACCTTGTCGATGAAAGGGATCAGGAAGTTGGGCCCAGGCGTCATCGTGTTGTGGTACTTGCCCAGGCGCTCGCGCACCCAGGCGTTCTGCTGCGGCACGAACTTGATGGACTGGCTGATGACGATGATCGCGATGACCAGCAGGACCAGGGGGACGGTGAATTCCATGAAGATGCTTCCTCGTTGTGCTTGTTGCTGCAGTATCAGATCTTGTCGACCACCAGCCGGCTGCCGACGACCTCGGTCACGCGGTGCTCGCCGGGGGCCGGCGTGGCGCCGGGGCGGGGCACCACGGTCCATTGCGCGCCGCGATAGCGCACGGTGGCCGTGCCGTCCGGATTCCAGGCCTCGACGAAGATGCTCTCGCCGATGTCCAGGTTGAGGTCGCGGTTGGCGGTAGCCGGTGGCTCTGCCGGGCGCTTGCGGCGAATCGTGTGCCACACGAGGACCGCGCCCACGCCGACCACCGCCGCCACGACCAGCTGCGTGCCCAGACCTGCGCCGGCATGCGCCGAGATGGCTGCGGCGGCGAAACCCGCGCTCAGCAGCAGCAGGTAGACGGTGCCGGACAGCAGCTCCAGCACGACGGCTCCCCCTGCAATCAGCCACCAAACGGTGGAACTCGCCATGTCACGACTCCTCTCTAAGTGAAGGCACGACATTCTGTGTCAAAAAGCGCGGCGATCCCTTCATCCGAATTCCGTACACTTCGCGCCTGTTTGCTTGTCCCGCCCGCCGGAGCCCCCCATGAAATTCCGCTTTCCCATCGTCATCATCGACGAGGACTTCCGCTCCGAGAACACCTCGGGACTCAGTATTCGCGCGCTGGCCAAGGCCTTCGAAAGCGAGGGCTTCGAAGTGCTGGGCGTCACCAGCTACGGCGACCTGAGCCAGTTCGCCCAGCAGCAGAGCCGCGCCAGCGCCTTCATCCTCTCGATCGACGACGAGGAGTTCACCCCGGGCCCCGACCTGGACCCAGCGGTTTTGAACCTGCGTAACTTCATCGGCGAGGTGCGGCGCAAGAACGCCGACGTGCCGATCTATATCTATGGCGAGACGAAAACCTCGCGCCATCTGCCGAACGACATCCTGCGAGAACTCCATGGCTTCATCCACATGTTCGAGGACACGCCGGAATTCGTGGCGCGCCATATCATTCGCGAGGCCAAGTCCTACCTCGAAGGGGTACAGCCGCCGTTCTTCAAGGCCCTGATCGACTACGCGGAAGACGGCTCCTACTCCTGGCACTGCCCCGGCCATTCCGGGGGCGTCGCTTTCCTGAAGAGCCCCGTCGGCCAGATGTTCCATCAGTTCTTCGGCGAGAACATGCTGCGCGCCGACGTGTGCAATGCGGTGGAGGAACTCGGGCAGTTGCTCGACCACACCGGCCCGGTGGCCGCGAGCGAGCGCAACGCGGCGCGCATCTTCAACGCCGACCACTGCTTCTTCGTGACCAACGGCACCAGCACCAGCAACAAGATGGTGTGGCACCACACGGTGGCGCCCGACGATGTGGTGGTGGTGGACCGCAACTGCCACAAGTCGGTGCTGCACGCGATCATCATGACCGGCGCCATCCCGGTCTTCATGAAGCCGACGCGCAACCACTTCGGCATCATCGGCCCGATCCCCCAGAGCGAGTTCGAGCCAGCGGCCATCAAGGACAAGATCCGCGCCAATCCGCTGCTCTCGCATGTCGATGCCGACAAGGTCAAGCCGAGGGTCATGACGCTCACGCAGTCGACCTACGACGGCGTGATCTACAACACCGAGACCATCAAGCGCATGCTCGACGGCTACGTGGACACGCTGCACTTCGACGAGGCCTGGCTGCCGCACGCGGCCTTCCACCCCTTCTATGGCACCTACCACGCGATGGGCAAGCGGCGCGTGCGGCCGAAGGAGTCGCTGGTGTTCGCGACCCAGTCCACGCACAAGCTGCTGGCCGGCATCAGCCAGGCCAGCCATGTGCTGGTGCAGGACTCTCAGAACCGCGCACTCGATCGCGACCTCTTCAACGAGGCCTACCTGATGCACTCCTCCACGAGCCCGCAGTACGCGATCATCGCCAGCTGCGACGTGGCCGCCGCGATGATGGAGCCGCCCGGCGGCACCGCGCTGGTGGAAGAGAGCATCCTCGAGGCGCTGGACTTCCGTCGTGTGATGCGCAAGGTGGAGGAGGAGTTCGGCAAGGACGAATGGTGGTTCAAGGTGTGGGGTCCCGAGAAGCTGGTGGACGAAGGCATCGGCCGCGCCAGCGACTGGATCATGCACGGCGAGTCCCGCAGCGGCCCGAATGCCAGGAACGGCGCGCGCAACTGGCACGGCTTCGGCAAGCTCGCCGACGGCTTCAACATGCTGGATCCGATCAAGTCGACCATCGTGACGCCCGGCCTGGACCTGAACGGCAAGTTCGCCGCGACCGGCATTCCGGCCAGCATCGTCACCAAGTTCCTGGCAGAGCACGGCGTGATCGTCGAGAAGACGGGGCTCTACAGCTTCTTCATCATGTTCACGATCGGCATCACCAAGGGCCGCTGGAATACGCTGCTCACGGCGCTGCAGCAGTTCAAGGACGACTATGCGCGCAACCAGCCGATGTGGCGCATCCTGCCGGAGTTCTGCCAGAGCCATCCGGGCTACGAGCGCCTGGGGCTGCGCGACCTTTGCCAGCATGTCCACGAGCTCTATGCACGCCACGACGTGGCACGGCTCACGACCGAGATGTACCTGAGCGACCTCGAGCCGGCGATGAAGCCCAGCGACGCCTACGCCCACATCGCGCACCGCAAGACGGAGCGGGTGGAAATCGACCAACTCGAAGGCCGCATCACCACCAGCCTGATCACGCCGTACCCGCCCGGCATTCCGCTGCTGATCCCGGGCGAGGTCTTCAACAAGAAGATCGTCGACTACCTCAAGTTCGCGCGCGAGTTCAACAGCGAGTGCCCGGGCTTCGAGACCGACATCCACGGGCTCGTGGCGCGCATCGACGAGACCGGCAAGAAGCGCTACTACGCGGACTGCGTGCGCGCGGGCTGAGCGGAGTCAAGCCAGGCGCAGCACCATCACGCCAGCCACGATGATCAGCGTGCCCGCGGCGCGCTGCCAGCCGAAGCCCTCGCGAAGGAACAGCGTGCCGATCAGCGCGGCGAACAGCACCGAGGTTTCGCGCAGCGCCGCGACGATCGCCACCGGCGCCCGGGTCATGGCCCACAGCGCGATGCCGTAGCTGCCCAGCGAGGCGGCGCTGCCGATCAGCGCCAGCTTCCATCGGCCCGCCATGTAGCCAAGCGCCTCGCGGCGCTTGCCGGGGCGGCGCCACAGCACCAGCAGCATGTAGGGGATGCCGTCGAACAGGAACAGTGTCGCCACATAGGCCAGTGCATTGCCCGCGACGCGCACCCCGATGCCGTCGACGACGGTGTAGAGGGCGATGACGGCAGCATTGGCCAGCGCGAAGCCGAGCGCCTTGTTGCGTCGGGATGGGTCGTTCTCGTGCAGCGCCGAGCGCGACAGGCCCAGCGTGACCACGCCCGCGCACAGCACGGCGACGCCGACCCAGGCTGTCACCGGGATTGCCTCGCCGATGAACGTCGCGCTGCCCATGGCGACGAGCAACGGCGCGCAGCCGCGCATCACCGGATAGGTGAGGCTCAGGTCCCCGTGCTTGTAGGCGCCAGCCAGCGCGGTGTAGTAGGCGATATGGATCAGCAGTGAAGCCGCCATGTAGGGCCAGGCTGCGAGCGGCGGCAGGCCCGTGATCATCACCAGCGGAACGGCGATGAAGATGCCCATGCTGTGAACCAGCGCGGTGTCCAGCGGCTTGTCGGTGCCCGATTTGATGAGCGCATTCCAGGCGGCGTGGAGCAGGGCGCCGAAGAGCACCGCCACGACGATGGGTCCGCTCAAGCTCACGGTTCGCGCGCGTCGAGGCAGTGGGGGCGGATGTGTGCTTCGTGTGTCGGAGAGAGCCAGGACATCCGGCGATGGTAAGCGGCCTGGAATGCAGTATTTCGCTTCGTGCGTGGAATCCAATCCGGCTCGCCCTCCGTATTGAATGCAGCCGCCGCCAAACCGGTGCCGGTGTCACCCCCAAAGGAGCCTTCCATCATGAGCAGCAGCTTCCCCCGTCTCGCTTCCATCACCCTGGCCGTTGCGATGGCCGCAGGCGCCGCCACCATCGCCTCCGCGCAAGTCATGGTCGGCGGCGCGCAGATGTTCGCGACCAAGGACATCATCGACAACGCCGTCAATTCGAAGGACCACACCACGCTGGTTGCCGCGGTCAAGGCTGCCGGTCTGGTCGAAACCCTCAAGGGGCCGGGCCCCTTCACCGTGTTCGCGCCGACCAACGCGGCATTCGCCGCCTTGCCCGCCGGCACCGTGGACACACTGCTCAAGCCCGAGAACAAGGGCAAGCTCACCGCCGTGCTGACCTACCACGTGGTCCCAGGCAAGCTGGACGCCGCGGCGCTGGGCAGCCAGATCATGGACGGCAAGGGCATGGCCACGCTCAAGACGGCCGCGGGCGGCACGCTCACCGCCAAGGAAAGCGGCGGCAAGATCATGGTGGGCGATGAGAACGGCGGCTGGGCCACCGTGAGCACCGCCGATGTCTACCAGTCGAACGGCGTGATCCACGTGGTCGACAAGGTGCTGCTGCCCAAGTAAGGGCACGGCGCCTAGGAAGAGGAGGCGAGGTCGTCCCGCACCCGCAGGAAGCGCGCGAATCTCGGCAGGCCGCCGGGATTCGTGCCGTTGTAGCGATAGCTGACCCAGCTTCCCGCAGCCGGCGGGTGTTCGCGTTGCGCGTCGCTGAAGCCGCCGCCCAGCTTGAAGCGCCGGCCTTCGGGCGTCTCGACGAGCAGTGCGCCCATGCGCCCGAGGTGCCGGCCGCGGCCAGGCACGTGTGCGAGGACCCGTGCGTCGGCGTCCTCGTAAGGTTTGAACTTGAGCAGGTCGGCTGATCGTTCCCCGCGGTAGGCGGAGGCACCCCGATGCAGCATCAAGCCTTCGCCGCCCATGCGCACTGTCTTGTCGAGCAGCGCCTGCAGCTCCTCGTGCGTGCCGGCCTGCACCTGGGGCACCGGCACCACCCACGAGGCGTCCTTCAAGGGCAGCAACTTGCGCAGCGCTGCCAGCCGTGCCGTGAAGTCGCCGGGCCGGGCCGGCAGGTCAAAAACCATGAAGCGGATGTTCCGCCAGGCCGTGTCGTTCGGCGCCTGGTCGCGAACCGTGGATACCGTCTCCGCGAAGCGCCCGCGGCCGGCCCACAGTTCGCCGTCCATCGGCACCGCCGGCAGCACTGCGGTAAACCAGGCGGGAGCTGCCACGCGCTCGCCGCCACGCGTCCAGAGCTGCCTGCCGTCCCAGTAGCCGCGCATGCCGTCGTACTTCTCGCTGACCCAGTAGTCCGCCAGCGGCATTCCGCGGCGATAGACCTCGGCCAGCATGAGCTTCGACGCGGCCGCATGCACCAGTGCAAAGGGCGCCAGCGCGAGCGCGGGGCCGAGAAGCAGTAGCTTTCGACGATCCATGTGTTGTTCCCTGAATGAATTTCTTGTGCTGAGGCGAGCCGGTCTGCCGCCGGCAAATCGCGCGAAGCGGCGCGCTATTCGGCGATGCCGCCGACGACCTGGCTGAAGCCGCCGTCGACATAGGTGATCTCGGCAGTCACACCGCTGGCCAGGTCGCTCAGCAGGAAGGCCGCGACGTTGCCCACTTCCTCGATCGTGACGTTGCGCCGGATCGGGGAGACCTCCGCCACCACTGCGAGGATCTTGCCGAAGCCCTTGATGCCGCTGGCCGCCAGTGTCTTGATCGGACCGGCGCTGATGCCGTTGACGCGCATGCCCTTGGGGCCCATCGATTCGGCCAGGTAGCGTACCGAGGCCTCGAGCGAGGCCTTGGCGAGACCCATCGTGTTGTAGTTGGGCAGCACACGCTCGGAGCCCAGGTAGGTGAGTGTGAGCAGGGCCGACTTGTCGTTGAGGTAAGGCAGGGCCGCCTTCGCCATGGCCGGGAAGCTGTAGGCGCTGATGTCATGGGCCACCCTGAAGCCCTCGCGCGACAGGCCGTCGAGGAAATCGCCAGCGATCGCCTCGCGCGGCGCGAAGCCGATGCTGTGCACGAAACCATCGAACTTGGGCCAGGTCTGCGACAGGTCGGTGAACAGCTGGGTGATTTGCGTGTCGTCGCCGACGTCGCAGTCGAACACCAGCTTGGAGCCGAAGTCGGCCGCGAACTCGGTGATGCGGTCCTTGAAGCGCTCGCCCACGTAGCTGAAGGCGAGTTCGGCTCCTTGCTCGTGGCAGGCCTTGGCGATGCCGTAGGCGATGGAGCGGTTGCTCAGCACGCCGGTGATCAGGAATTTTTTGCCGGAAAGAAAGCCCATGAAGCGACCTCGTGAAAATCTTGGGCAGAATTCTCGCATGCGAGGTTGGCTGCTCTTGGTGTTGGCGCTCTCGGCGGCTCCCTCGTGGGCCGCCCATGCGTACGCGCAGTTCGGAGACATCAAGTACCCGCCGGGCTTCACGCATTTCGACTACGTCAACCCGGACGCGCCCAAGGGTGGCGAGATCCGCATGGTGCCGCCGATTGCCGTCACCAACTTCGACAAGTTCAATCCGTTCACCCTCAAAGGAACCCCGCCGGCCGGCCTGGCGCAGCTGGTGTTCGAGAGCCTGCTCATCGGCAATGACGAGGAGCCCACCACGGCCTACGGCCTCCTGGCCGAGGATGTGGAAGTGGCGCCGGACAGGCGGTCTGCGACCTTCAAGATTCGGCCGGAGGCGCGCTTCAACGACGGCACGCCCGTGCTTGCGGCCGATGTGGTCTATTCGTTCGAGACGTTGACGGGCAAGCTCGCGGCGCCCCAGTTCAAGACCATCTACGCCGAAGTGAAGGGCGCGAAGGCGCTGGGCGAGCGCACCGTGCGCTTCGAGTTTGCGAGCAGCAACCGGGAGCTCCCGCTGGTGGTGGGGGGCATGGCGGTCTTCAGCCGCGCCTGGGGCGGCGGCAAGCCTTTCGACCAGATCAACGTCGAACTGCCCATCGCATCCGGACCCTACCAGCCGGCCAGCGCGCGGCTGGGGCGCGACATTACGTACGTGCGCGATCCCAAGTACTGGGGCGCCCATCTCGCGGTACGAAGAGGCCAGCTCAACTTCGATCGCGTCACGTACAAGCTCTACCTGGACGAGACGGCGCGCTTCGAAGGACTGAAGGCAGGCGAGTTCGACTTCATGCGCGAGTTCATTTCGCGCAACTGGGCCCGCCAGTACTATGGCAAGCCCTTCGAGACCGGCGAGCTCAGGAAGCAGGCATTCGAGAACCGAAACCCGGGGGATTTCCAGGGCTACATCTTCAATCTGCGAAAGCCGAAGTTCCAGGACATCCGGGTGAGGCAGGCACTTGGGCTGACCATGGATTTCGAGTGGCTCAACCGGCAGATGTTCTATGGCCTGTACAAGCGCGCAGTGGGGTACTTCCCCAACAGCGACTTCCATGCCGAAGGCGTCCCCGGCGCCGACGAGCTGGCGCTGCTCGAGCCGCTGCGCAAGCAGCTTCGGCCCGAGGTCTTCGGCCCTGCGCCGGTGCCACCCAGCACGGATCCACCCTCCAGCTTGCGCGGCAACCTGCGCAAGGCGCGTGCCTTGTTGGCGGAGGCCGGCTGGACCTATCGAGACGGCGCGCTGCGCAACTCGAAGGGCGAGGCCATGACCATCGAGTACCTGAACGCACAGCCCTCGGGCAACCGCCTGGTGTTGCCGATGCAGGCCGCGATGCGCAAGCTCGGCATCGAGCTCACCATTCGCAACGTGGACGGCTCGCTCTACCAGCAGCGCATGGACGAATTCGATTTCGAGTTCAGCAGCCTGCGCAAGCCTGGCACCACGGCACCCGGTGGCGAGCTGTTCGACTATTTCGGGTCCAAGGCGGCGGGCACATCGGGCTCCGCCAACATCTGGGGGATCCGCGATCCGGCCGTTGATGCGTTGCTGCAGAAGGTGGTGGAAGCCACCACGAGGCCTGAACTGTCTGTCGCGATGCGCGCGCTGGACCGGGTGCTCTCTCATGGCTACTACTCGATCCCGCAATGGACGAGCAACAGCTTCCTGGTCGGATATCGCCCGGGGCCTTTCGTGCTGCCCAAGGTGCTTCCGCCTTATTACGACGCCGGCACCTGGGCCGTGTCGACATGGTGGGCTTCGCCCTCCAACAAGTAGGGCACCCACTTCATGGCCAGCTACATCCTCAAACGCCTGCTGCTGATGGTGCCCACGCTGCTGGGGGTGCTGATCGTGACCTTCGGCGTGATCCAGTTCGTGCCCGGAGGGCCGGTGGAGCAGATGGTGTCGCAACTGCAAGGCCGCGACTCCGGCGGCGAACGGGCTGCTACCAGCGGCTCCGGCTACCGCGGCCGCCAGGGCCTTGACCCGCGGCGCATCGAGGAGATCAAGCAGCTCTACGGCTTCGACAAGCCGCCGCTGGAACGTTTCTGGCAGATGCTCAAGGGCTATGCACGCTTCGACCTCGGCAACAGCTTCTACCAGCGCAAGGCCGTGTGGGAGCTGGTCAAGGAAAAGCTGCCGGTCTCGATCAGCCTGGGCCTGTGGACCTTCTTCATCAGCTACCTGATCGCCGTGCCGCTGGGCGTCGCGAAGGCCGTGCGCGCGGGCACGCGCTTCGACTTCATCACGACGCTCATCGTCCTGATCGGCTATGCCATTCCGGGTTTCGTGCTCGGCGTCGCGCTGCTCGTGGTCTTCGGGGGGCAATTGCAGTGGTTTCCGCTGCGCGGATTGACCTCGTCCAACTGGGAAAGCATGAGCTGGGGCGCCCGCATCGTCGATTACCTCTGGCACATCACGCTGCCGGTCACGGCCATGGTGCTCGGCAGTTTCGCCGTGACTGCGATGCTGACCAAGAACTCCTTCCTCGAGGAGATCCGCAAGCAGTACGTGTTGACCGCCCGCGCCAAGGGCCTGAGCGACCGCCGGGTGCTCTGGAAGCATGTCTTCCGCAACGCCCTGATTCCGATCATCACGGGGTTTCCGGCAGCTTTCATCGGCGCCTTCTTCACCGGCTCGCTGCTCATCGAAACACTGTTCTCGCTCGACGGATTGGGCCTCCTGAGCTATGAAAGCGTGATTCGGCGCGACTATCCCGTGGTGCTGGGCACGCTCTATCTCTTCACACTGATCGGACTGGTGACCAAGCTGATCAGCGACCTTTGCTACGTTTGGGTGGATCCGCGTGTCAAGTTCGATTGAGTCCCCCATCAGCGCCGGCCTTTCGAAGCCTGTCGAAGGGCAAGCGGTGGCATCGGCCGGCCAGTCCGGAGCGACCGTCAGTCTTAGCCCCGCCCGTCGTGCCTGGCTGCGCTTCAAGCGCAACAAGCTCGGTTTCTGGAGCCTCATGGTTTTCAGCGTCCTGGTGGTGCTGAGCCTGTTCGCCGAGGTGCTCTCCACAGCCCGCCCGTTGATCGTGCGCTACGAGGGGCAGACCTACTTTCCGGTGCTGCGGGACTACTCCGAGAAGACCTTCGGCGGAGACTTCGAGACACCTGCCGATTACCTCGACCCGTTCATCCGTGAGCGCATCACCGGCGGAGCCAACTGGGCGCTCTACGCGCCCAATCCGTATGGCCCGCGCACGCTCAACTACTTCGCCACGGCACCGAATCCTTCCGGGCCCTCCCGCGAAAACTTCTTCGGTACCGACGACCGCGGCCGCGACCTGCTGGCGCAACTGATCTACGGCTTTCGCGTGAGCGTGCTTTTCGCGCTGGCGCTCACCGTGACCGGCGTGGTGCTGGGCATCATCACCGGAGCGGTGCAGGGCTACTTCGGCGGCAAGACCGACCTTGCCTTCCAGCGCTTCATCGAGATCTGGGGCTCCATGCCCGAGCTGTACCTGCTGATCATCTTCAGCGCCATCTTCGCGCCCAGCGTGGCCCTGCTGCTGATCCTTCTGAGCCTGTTCGGCTGGATGGGCCTCTCGGACTATGTGCGCGCGGAGTTCCTGCGCAATCGTCAGATGGACTATGTGCGCGCTGCGCGCGCGCTCGGCGTGGGCAATCTGCAGATCATGTGGCGCCACATCCTGCCCAACAGCATGACGCCAGTGGTGACCTTCCTCCCCTTTCGCATGAGCGCGGCCATCCTTGCGCTGACCTCGCTCGACTTCCTGGGCCTGGGCGTCCCGCCGGGCACCCCTTCGCTGGGCGAGCTGCTGAGCCAGGGCAAGGCCAACATCGATGCCTGGTGGATCTCGCTCTCCACGTTCGGGGTGCTCGTCGTGACACTGATGCTCCTGACCTTCATGGGCGACGCCCTGCGCGATGCGCTCGATCCGCGGAAGGTCGATCAATGAGGGCCACGCCGGGCCGCCCCAAGCAAGCTCGCGCACCCTCGTGGGAGCGCGATGACACGAAGTGCAGAGCGAGGGGGCCGATATGAGCGCTGCCTTGCTCGACGTCCGGGGCTTGCGCGTCGCCTTTGGCGGCAAGGAGGTCGTACATGGCATCGACTTCGGCATCGCGCCCGGCGAGAAGCTGGCCCTGGTGGGCGAATCGGGCTCGGGCAAGACGGTCACCGCGCTGAGCCTGCTGCGGCTGGTCCAGAACGCCGAGGTGTCCGGCCGCGTGCGCCTGGCAGGTGGAGGGGAGGGTGCCGGCACGCGCGATCTGCTGTCACTGCGCGAGCGCGATCTGCGCGCTATTCGCGGCAAGGAGATCGCAATGATCTTCCAGGAGCCGATGACCGCGCTGAACGCGCTCTACACCGTGGGCGACCAGATCGCCGAGGTCCTGGAAATGCACGAGGCCCTTTCCAGGCATGCGGCGCAGGAGGCCGCTGTCCAGCTCCTGGCCGACACCGGCATCCCGGAGCCGGCGCGCCGCGCGCGAGCCTTCCCGCACCAGCTTTCGGGTGGCCAGCGCCAGCGCGCCATGATCGCCATGGCGCTTGCGTGCAAGCCGCGCCTGCTGCTGGCCGACGAGCCCACCACGGCGCTCGACGTGACGGTGCGGGCGCAGATCCTGGACCTGCTGGGCGAACTTCAGAGCAAGCACCGGATGGCCGTGCTGCTGATCACGCACGACCTCAACATGGTGCGCCGCTTCGCCGACCGGGTGGCGGTGATGGAGAGCGGCGACATCGTCGAACAGGGCACCGTGGCCGACGTGTTCGGCGCCCCCCAGCATGCCTACACCCGAAAGCTGATCGACAGCCGGCCCGCCCGCGATGTGCCGCCCGTGCCGCCTCAGCAGGAGCCGCCGGTGCTGGAGGCCCGAGCCCTGCGGGTGAGCTACCCTGTCTCGCGCCCCGGCTTCGCCGGTTGGTTCCGCAAGGGCGAGTTCGTGGCGGTCCAAGGCGCCGATTTCCGCATTGGACAGGGCGAGACTCTGGGCGTGGTGGGCGAGTCGGGCTCGGGCAAATCCACCCTGGCCTTGGCGGCGCTGGGACTGCTCAAGCACAGCGGCAGTCTCGGCGTCGCCGGCCAGGGCTGGAATGGCGGAAGGGCGAACGACCGCGCGCTGCGTCGGCAGATGCAAGTGGTGTTCCAGGATCCGTTCTCCTCGCTCTCACCGCGGATGACGGTGGAGCAGATCGTTGGCGAAGGCCTGACGGTGCATGCACCCGAGCTTGACATCGCCGCCCGCCGCGTGCGCGCTCTGGAAGCCTTGGCCGATGTGGGCTTGGCCGAGGTTCAGTTCCCCTCGCTTCTCGATCGGTATCCCCACGAATTCTCCGGCGGCCAGCGCCAGCGGCTGGCCATTGCGCGGGCGCTGATCGTCGATCCGCGGCTCCTGGTGCTTGACGAGCCCACCAGTGCCCTCGATGTCACCATTCAAAAGCAGGTGCTGGGCCTGCTTCAGCGCCTGCAGCGCGAGCGGGGCCTGAGCTACCTGCTGATCACGCACGATGTCGAGGTGATCCGGGCCATGGCGCACCAGGTCATCGTGATGAAGGATGGCGCGATCCTCGAGTCCGGTGCTGCCCTGCGGGTTCTCGATGCGCCGGAGCATCCCTACACGAGGAAGCTGGTGGCTGCGGCGGCTGGCTGATTGAACTCATCCGGGAACACATCGATGTCGACTATCGGAAGCGACCGGCACAGCGCGTGGCGCGCGGCGCTGGCTTGCATGGTGGCCCTCGCGGTCGCGATGGGCCTCGGGCGATTTGCCTTCACGCCCTTGTTGCCGGTCATGCTGCACGAGGGCAGACTGGGGCTTGAAGCGGGCGGACTGCTGGCATCCCTCAACTACCTGGGCTATTTCCTGGGCGCGCTGTCCTGTGCGGCGATCCGGATCGAGGCTGCCACGATGGTGCGCGGCGGGCTGGTTGCCACCGCGGCGCTTCTGCTCGGGATGGGGCTCTTGGACAGCTTTACGGCCTGGGGCGTGCTGCGAACGGCGGCCGGGATCGTGAGCGCCTGGACCTTCGTCTTCGCTTCCGGCTGGGGCCTCCGGCGCTTGGCCGAGACCCACGCGCCGACCCTGCAGGGGGTGATCTACACCGGCCCTGGCATCGGCATCGCCATCACGGGGCTGTTGGGCGGCGCGATCGGACGCTGGGGCTCGGCGGCCGGTTGGATCGGGTTCGGGTTGCTGTCGGCGGTGCTGATCGTCGGCGTCTGGCGCATTTTCGGCGACGGTGCCCACTCCCTGGCACCCACGCCAGCGTCAGGCGCGCCCCCCGCCGGACAAGCCGACCCTGCCGCCGCTAGAGCCGATGCCGTGTGGCTGGTCGCGCTGTACGGCCTCGCCGGCTTCGGCTACATCATCACCGCGACCTTCTTGCCCGTGATCGCGCGACAGGCGCTGCCGGGCTCGCCGTGGCCCGACTTCTTCTGGCCGGTGGTCGGTCTGGCGGTGGTGCCCGGCGCGTTGATCGGGGCGCGGGCGCCGGTCCGTTGGGACAACCGGCTGCTGCTTGCCGTTGCGTACGCGCTTCAGGCGCTCGGTGTGTTGCTGTCCGTGGCTTGGCCGAGCATCGGTGGCTTCATGCTGGGAAGTCTGTTGCTGGGCCTGCCGTTCACGGCGATCACACTGTTCGCAATGCGGGAGGCGCGTCGGCTTCGTGGAAATGCGGCGGCCGGGCTGATCGGCTATGCGACGGCCTCCTATGGCGTCGGCCAGATCCTGGGGCCGCTCTTCGCCGCCCCGCTCGCCCAGCGTACAGGGTCGTTCACCCTGCCGCTGGTGGTGGCTGCTGTGGTGCTGGCGCTTGGCGCGTTGCTGTTCGCTTGGGTCTGGTGGCACGCCAGGCGGTTGGCAGGCGCTTTTGCCGCGTAGAAAGGAGTGCTTCCTGACACGATTGGCATATAATTCGAGGCTCACGACCAAACGGGCGGGTACCTACCGCCCGTTTTTTATTGGTCGAAGCATTTTTTTCGGGGCGCTGGGCGGGCGGCGCACCGAGCACACGCAGAAGGCGCACTCAAGCACGTGGCATTGCAGCAGACAGTGGAACGAACCGTGGCCGGTCTCGGCTACGACCTGGTCGAGGTCGAGCGCTCGGCGGGAGGACTGCTGCGTGTCACGATTGATTTGCCCTGGAGCGGCCCCACATCGGAGGCAGCGGCGCCCGGCGCGCCGGAGCCTCTCGTCACCGTCGAGGATTGCGAGAAGGTCACTCGCCAACTGCAGTTCGCGCTGGAAGTGGAAAGCATCGACTACAAGCGGCTCGAGGTTTCTTCGCCAGGCATTGACCGGCCGCTGCGCAATGCGCAGGATTTCGAACGTTTCGTCGGCGAGGTGATCGACATCACGCTCAAGGCGCCCATGGGCGCCGCTGCGGCGGGCCAGGTAGCGGCCAATCGCAAGAAGTTTCGCGGCACGCTGGAGCGGGTCGCAGGGGCCGATGGGTCCCAGGGCTGGCAGATCGTCTGGAGCCAGGAACCCGAAGGAAAGACGGCGCCGAAGCCCGGCCAGAAGATCAGCAGGAAGCGCCCGCCGGCCGCAATGCAGGCGCTGGGCTTCGCCCTGGACGAGGTGCGCGAGGCGCGGCTCGCCCCGATCGTGGATTTCAAGGGGCGCAGGCCCAAACCCGACATGACAGTGTCGGACTGAACAAGGAGAGTGGTGGCATGAATCGCGAAATGTTGATGTTGGTGGATGCGATCTCGCGCGAGAAGAACGTCGAGCGTGACGTCGTCTTCGGCGCGGTCGAGTCTGCCTTGGCGCAAGCCACCAAGAAGCTCTATCCGGGCGATGTGGACATCCGCGTGGCGGTGGATCGCGACAGCGGCGACTACGAGACCTTTCGCCGCTGGCACGTGGTGCCCGACGAGGCCGGCCTGCAGCTGCCCGACCAGGAGATCCTGCTGTTCGAGGCCAAGGAAGAGATGCCCGACATCGAGCTCGACGAGTACATCGAGGAATCGGTGGAGTCGGTGCCGATCGGGCGCATCGGCGCGATGGCGGCCAAGCAGGTCATCCTGCAGAAGATCCGCGACGCCGAGCGCGAGATGCTGCTCAACGACTTCATGTCGCGCGGCGAGAAGATCTTCACCGGCACCGTCAAGCGCCTCGACAAGGGCGACATCATCGTCGAGGCAGGCCGCGTCGAAGGGCGCCTGCGCCGCAGCGAGATGATCGCCAAGGAGAACCTGCGCAACGGCGACCGCGTGCGCGCGATGATCATGGAGGTGGACCTGACATTGCGCGGTGCCCCGATCATCCTGTCGCGTGCAGCGCCCGAATTCATGATCGAGCTGTTCCGCCAGGAAGTGCCCGAGATCGAGCAGGGCCTGCTCGAGATCAAGAGCTGCGCCCGCGACCCCGGCTCGCGCGCCAAGATCGCCGTGCTCTCGCACGACAAGCGCGTCGACCCGATCGGCACTTGCGTCGGCGTGCGCGGCACGCGCGTCAACGCCGTCACCAACGAGCTCGCCGGCGAGCGCGTGGACATCGTGCTGTGGAGCGAAGACCCGGCCCAGTTCGTGATCGGCGCGCTGGCTCCGGCCAACGTGTCCTCCATCGTGGTCGACGAGGAAAAGCACGCCATGGACGTGGTGGTCGATGAGGAGAACCTCGCCATCGCCATCGGCCGCGGCGGCCAGAACGTGCGGCTCGCTTCCGATCTGACTGGCTGGAAGATCAACATCATGGATGCCAACGAGTCTGCCCAGAAGCAGGCGACCGAGACCGATGCCAGTCGCAAGCTCTTCATGGAGAAGCTCGATGTCGACGAAGAGATCGCCGACATCCTGATCTCCGAGGGCTTCACCAGCCTCGAGGAGGTGGCGTACGTGCCGATCTCCGAGCTGCTCGAGATCGAGAGCTTCGACGAGGACACGATCAACGAGCTGCGCTCGCGCGCCAAGGATGCGCTGCTCACCATGGAAATCGCCCGGGAAGAGAACGTCGAGAGCGTCTCGCAGGACCTGCGCGACCTCGCGGGCCTCGACCCCGCCCTGATCCCGAAGCTGGCCGAGGCCGGCGTGCACACGCGCGACGACCTGGCCGACCTCGCGGTCGACGAACTCACCGAAATCACCGGCCAGAGCGCCGATGAAGCCAAGAACCTGATCTTGAAGGCCCGCGAACACTGGTTCGCTGGCCAAGAGTGACGGTCATGGAGGCACGAAAGCAATATGTCCAGTACCACTGTCGCCGAGTTCGCGAACGAGCTCAAGAAGACGCCCGAAATCCTGCTTGACCAGCTCAAGAGCGCGGGCGTGACCAAGGCCGCCGTTACCGACGCGCTCACCGAGGCCGACAAGCAGCGCCTGCTCGGCTTCCTGAAGGCCAGCCACGGCACGGTCGAGCCTGAGCGCAAGAAGATCACGCTCACCAAGAAATCGACCACCGAGATCAAGCAGGCCGACGCCACTGGCCGCGCGCGCACGATCCAGGTCGAAGTGCGCAAGAAGCGCACCTTCATCCAGCGCGATGAGGGGCATCCGGCCACGCCCGAGCCTGTGAGGGGTGTCGCCGACGCTCCTGCGCCCTCCGCTGCCGAACCCGCGGCGCCGCGTGTGGACGAAGGCGAACTCGCGCGCCGCGAGGAGGAAGCACGCCGCCAGGCCGAGCTGATCCGCCGCCAGGAGGAAGAGCTCGTCGAGAAGCGCCGCCTGCGCGAGGAGACCGAGGCACGAGAGCGCGAGAAGGCCGAGCGTGCCGAACAGGTGGAGCAGCAGGCCCGCGCCGCGCGTGCGAAGGCGGCCGCGGAAAAGGCTGCCGCCGCCATGACCGAAGGCGCACCCGAAGCGCCGGAGGAAGCGCCGGCCGCAGCCGACCGCAAGGCCGCCGCCGAAGCCGCCGCTGCCCAGGTCAAGGAAGACGCCAAAGTCAAGGCGGCTGCCGAATCCAAGGCCCGTGCCGACGAAGAAGCCGCGCGCGCCAAGGACCTCGACGAACGTCGCCGCAAGGCGCTGGCCGAGGCTGAAGCCATCCGCGCCATGATGAATGCGCCCGCCCGTGTGCTGGTGCCGCACAAGGCCCCGGAGAAGGTGGCAGCGGAAGCCAAGGCCGCAGGCGTCAAGGGCACGCTGCACAAGCCGGCCGCACCCGCCGCTCGCACGGCGGCACCGGGGGCGCCTGGCGCCGCCGCGCCGGGCGCTGGCAAGGAAGTCAAGTCTGCCAAGCTCTCGTCGAGCTGGGCCGGTGACACCGCCAAGAAGAAAGAAATAAAGACCCGCGGCGATGCCAGCGGCGGCGTTGGTCGCGGCAATTGGCGCGGCGGTCCGCGCGGGCGCCGCGGCAATGACCGTGGCGGCCAGGAAGAACGCGTGCAGGCCGCGCCGGTCGAAGCGCGCGTGCTTGAAGTGCACGTGCCTGAGACCATCACGGTGTCCGAGCTGGCGCATAAGATGGCGATCAAGGCATCGGAAGTCATCAAGCAACTGATGAAGCTGGGCCAAATGGCGACCATCAACCAGTCGCTGGACCAGGACACCGCGATGATCATCGTGGAGGAAATGGGCCATAGCGCGGTCGTTGCCGCGCTGGACGATCCCGAAGCTTTCACCGACGAGGACGTGTCGGCGCAACTGGCCGAGGCGCTGCCGCGTGCGCCGGTCGTGACCGTGATGGGCCACGTCGACCACGGCAAGACCTCGTTGCTGGACTACATCCGCCGCACCAAGGTCGCGGCAGGCGAGGCCGGCGGCATCACGCAGCACATCGGCGCCTACCACGTGCAGACCGAACGCGGCATGGTGTCCTTCCTCGACACCCCGGGCCACGAGGCGTTTACCGCCATGCGAGCCCGCGGTGCGCAGGCAACCGACATCGTGATCCTGGTGGTCGCGGCGGACGACGGTGTCATGCCCCAGACCAAAGAGGCCATCAGCCACGCCAAGGCGGCCAAGGTGCCGATCGTGGTGGCGATCAACAAGATCGACAAGCCCGATGCCAACCTCGATCGCGTCAAGCAGGAGTTGGTGGCCGAGCAAGTGGTGCCTGAGGAGTACGGCGGCGAGACCCCTTTCGTGTCGGTGTCCGCGAAGACGGGCCAGGGCGTGGACGATCTGCTGGAGCAGGTGCTGCTGCAAGCCGAGGTGCTCGAGCTCAAGGCGCCGGTCGATGCGGCCGCCAAGGGCCTGGTGATCGAAGCGCAGCTCGACAAGGGCCGGGGCCCGGTCGCGACCGTGCTGGTGCAATCCGGCACGCTCAAGATCGGCGACGTGGTGCTGGCCGGCTCCACGTACGGCCGCGTGCGCGCCATGCTGGACGAAGACGGCAAGCCCACGAAGGAGGCCGGTCCTTCGATCCCGGTGGAGATCCAGGGCCTGACCGAGGTGCCGCAGGCCGGCGACGAGTTCATGGTGATGGGCGACGAGCGCCGCGCGCGCGAGATCGCGACTTACCGCGCTGGCAAGTTCCGCAACACCAAGCTGGCAAGGCAGCAGGCTGCCAAGTTCGAGAACGTGTTCTCGGAGTTGGGCGCCGAAGTCAAGACGCTGCCCATCATCATCAAGGCCGACGTCCAGGGCTCCCAGGAAGCGCTCGCGCAGTCTCTGCTCAAGCTCTCGACGGACGAGGTCAAGGTGCAGGTGGTGTACGCGGCGGTGGGCGGCATCAGCGAGTCGGACATCAACCTCGCGATCGCCTCCAAGGCCACTGTCATCGGCTTCAACGTGCGGGCCGACGCCGGCGCGCGCCGCCTGGCCGAGGGCAACAATGTCAGCATCAGCTACTACAGCATCATCTACGACGCTGTGGACGAGTTGAAGACGGCCATGGCCGGCATGCTGGCGCCCGAGCGGCGGGAAGAGGTCATCGGGTCGGCCGAGATCCGCACGGTGTTCGTGGCCTCCAAGATCGGCACGGTCGCCGGCTGCTACGTCACGTCCGGCTATGTCACCCGCAGCGCGCATTTCCGCCTGCTGCGCGACAACGTGGTCATCTACACCGGCGAGCTCGAGTCGCTCAAGCGGATGAAGGACGATGTGCGCGAGGTGCGCGAAGGCTTCGAATGCGGTATCAAGCTCAAGAACTACAACGACATCAAGGAAGGTGATCAGCTGGAGTTCTTCGAGATCAAGGAGATCGCTCGTACGCTGTAAGGCGTACCACGCCGTCAAGATCCTGGTCATGCCGAAGAGAAAAGCCGCCACTCCCAATCGCGCCTTCAAGGTTGCCGATCAGATCCAGCGGGATCTGACGGAGCTGATCGCGCGCGAGCTCAAGGACCCGCGGGTGGGCATGGTCACGATCCAGGCGGTCGAGGTTACGCCCGACTATGCGCATGCGAAGGTCTTCTTCAGCCTGCTGGTGGGCGACCCGGTGGAGACCACCGAGGCGCTCAACCAGGCGGCAGGTTTCCTGCGCAATGGCCTCTTCAAGCGGTTGCACATCCACACGGTGCCCACGCTGCACTTCCAGTTCGATCGCACTACCGAGCGCGCCGCCGACATGAATGCGCTGATCGCGCAGGCCGTCGCCTCCCGTTCCAAAGACGACTGAGCATGAACGCGCCACGCACACGGGTGCAGCGGCGCCCTGTGCATGGGGTGCTTCTGCTCGATAAGCCGCTGGGGCTGTCCAGCAACCAGGCCTTGCAGAAGGCCAAGTGGCTGCTGCGTGCCGAGAAGGCTGGGCACACGGGCACGCTCGATCCGCTCGCAAGCGGTGTGCTGCCGCTGTGCTTCGGGGCGGCGACCAAGTTCAGCCAGCTGCATCTGGAAGCGGACAAGACCTACGAGGCGACGGCGCGGCTGGGCATCCGGACTACCACGGGCGACGCCGAGGGCGAGGTGATCGAGGAGCGGCCTGTAGCCGTCACGCCTGCGGATCTGGCGCGCGTGCAGGTGCAGTTCACCGGGCCGATTCGACAGGTGCCGCCGATGCACAGTGCCCTCAAGAAGGACGGCAAGGCGCTCTACGAGTATGCGCGCCAGGGCATCGAAGTCGAGCGGGCGGCGCGCGAGGTCGTGATCCACGCGCTCGCACTCAGCCAGCTGTCGGCGCATGAGATCCGCATCCAGGCCCGCGTGAGCAAGGGCACCTACGTCCGCACGCTCGGCGAGGACATCGGCGAGGCGCTCGGCTGCGGTGCACATCTCAGCGCGCTGCGCCGTACTGCCACCGGCGATTTCCAGGCATCTCAGTGCGTGACGCTGGAAGCGCTGGAGGCCATGAGCGAAGAAGAGCGCATCGCCCACTTGCTGCCCGTCGAGTCGTTGGTGGCCAGCCATTCGAGCGTCATGCTAGCGGCAGAAGATGCGGCACGCTTTCTGTCCGGCCTGCGCCGCCGCGGCGACTGGCCCGATGCCGCCGAGGTCGCCGTCTTCGGCCACACGCCGCGCGCGTTCCTCGGCACCGCGCATGTAAGGGCCGGCGAACTCATCCCGGGGCGCTTGCTGAACCCCATCGAAATCCAGCAGACACTTTTGACCGAAGCCACACCATGAGCACCAATCAGATTCGCAACATCGCCATCATCGCCCACGTGGACCATGGCAAGACCACGATGGTCGACCAGCTGCTGCGCCAGTCCGGCACCTTCGCGGCACACGAGAAGGTGGTCGACACCGTCATGGACAACAACGCGATCGAGAAAGAGCGCGGCATCACGATCCTGGCCAAGAACTGTGCCGTGACCTGGAAGGGCATGCATATCAACATCGTGGACACCCCCGGGCATGCCGACTTCGGCGGCGAGGTGGAGCGTGCCCTGAGCATGGTCGATGGCGTGGTGCTGCTGATCGACGCGCAGGAAGGCCCGATGCCCCAGACGCGATTCGTCACCAAGAAGGCGCTGGCGCTGGGCCTCAAGCCGATCCTGGTGGTGAACAAGGTCGACAAGCCGGGCGCTCGCCCCGACCACGTGGTCAATGCCGCATTCGACCTGTTCGACAAGCTGGGGGCGACGGACGAGCAGCTGGACTTTCCCGTGGTCTATGCCTCTGGCATCAACGGCTGGTCGTCGCTGGAAGAGGGCGCACCGGGCGAGCAGTGGGGTCCCGACATGTCGGCCCTGTTCGACACCGTCCTCGAGCATGTACCTGCCCATGCGGGCGATCCGGACGCGCCATTGCAGCTGCAGATCTCGGCAATCGACTTCTCGACCTTCGTGGGCCGCATCGGCGTCGGTCGCATCAACGCCGGCACCATTCGCCCGATGATGGACGTGGTGGTCATGGAAGGCGCCGACGGCAAGTCCTTCAAGGGCCGGGTCAACCAGGTCCTGACCTTCCAGGGGCTGGAGCGCGTGCAGGCCACCGAAGCCGGCCCAGGCGAAATCGTGCTGGTCAACGGCATTGCCGACATCGGCATCGGCGTGACCGTGACCGATCCTGCAAATCCGGCGCCGCTGCCCATGCTGATGGTCGACGAGCCCACGCTGACGATGAACTTCTGCGTCAACACCAGCCCGCTGGCCGGCCGTGAAGGCAAGTTCGTCACCAGCCGCCAGATCTGGGACCGCCTGCAGAAGGAGCTGCAGCACAACGTGGCGCTGCGGGTCAAGGAGACCGACGAGGAGGGCGTGTTCGAAGTGATGGGCCGGGGCGAGCTGCACCTGACCATCTTGCTGGAGAACATGCGGCGCGAAGGCTACGAGCTGGCGGTGTCCAAGCCGCGGGTGGTGTTTCGCGATGTCGACGGCGTGCGGCACGAGCCGATCGAGATGGTGACGGCCGACATCGAGGACCAGCACCAGGGCGGCGTGATGCAGGCGTTGGGCGAGCGCAAGGGCGAACTGGTCAACATGGAGCCGGACGGCCGCGGCCGTGTGCGCCTCGAGTACCGCATTCCGGCGCGCGGCCTGATCGGCTTCACCAATGAGTTCCTGAACCTCACGCGCGGCTCCGGCCTGATCTCGAATATCTTCGACAGCTACGAGCCGCACAAGGGCGAGATCGGCAGCCGCAAGAATGGCGTGCTGATCTCCATGGACGACGGCGAGATCTTCACCTACGCCTTGGGCAAGCTGGACGATCGCGGCCGCATGTTCGTGCGAGCGAACGACCCGGTGTACGAAGGCATGATCGTCGGCATCCACAGCCGCGACAACGACCTGGTGGTCAATGCCACGCGCACCAAGCAGCTGACCAACTTCCGGGTTTCCGGCAAGGAGGATGCAATCAAGATCACGCCTCCGATCGATTTGACGCTGGAATACGGGGTTGAATTCATCGAGGACGACGAGCTGGTCGAGATCACGCCCAAGAGCGTGCGCCTGCGCAAGCGCCACCTCAAGGAGCATGAGCGCAAGCGCGCCAGCCGCGAGACCACCGTCTAGGGCTGTGCTCACCCACGGCCGCGCCATCTGGCTGATGGTCGCAGTGACCCTGATGTGGGCTACTGCGGGCGTCATCACGCGCCACCTCGAGCATGCGCGCAGCTTCGAGGTCACCTTCTGGCGCAGCTTCTTCACTCTCGCGGCATTGCTGGTGATCCTGCCGGTCTGGCAGGGCCGGGCCGTGTTCTCGAAGGTCCGTACCGGCAGCCGGGCGCTCTGGATCTCCGGCGTTTGCTGGTGCGTGATGTTCACTGCCTTCATGGTGGCGCTTACGCTGACCAGCGTGGCCAATGTGCTCGTGACCATGGCCCTCGGGCCGCTCCTGACCGCGCTCGCTTCCCGGCTCTTCATTGGTCACCGGCTGCCGGCGCGTACCTGGGCGGCCATCGTGATGGCCGGCCTGGGCATCGGCTGGATGTACGGCACCCAACTGGGAGAAGGGCTGCTGGCCGGCACGCTGGTGGCGCTGTGCGTGCCCCTGGCCGGCGCCTGCAACTGGACCGTGGTGCAACATGCCCACGCGAAGGGGCACGACGTGGACCTCGTGCCCTCGGTGCTGGTGGGCGCTGCACTTTCTTCGCTGTTGACGCTGCCGCTGGCCTGGCCTTTCCAGGCCAACGCACGCGACATCGGCTTGCTTGCGTTCCTGGGTTTGTTCCAGCTTGCGATTCCCTGCGTGCTCTCCGTCTTGTGCGCGCGGGTGCTGAAGGCGCCCGAAGTGGCCTTGCTCGCACTGCTTGAGATCATTTTCGGCATCACGCTGGCGTGGGTCGGCGCGGGCGAGGCGCCGTCGCCGACGGTGGTGATGGGCGGCGCACTCGTGATTGGAGCCCTGGTGTTCAACGAGTGGTTCGGCCTGCGCGGCCGACGCGCGGCGGCCTTATCAGTCCGCGGAACCCAATAGCATCCGTGCTTCCACCGATTTCGCGCCCGGCTCGGGCGCGTTCAAGACTTTTCATCCAATGAGGGGGATATCGATGCGTCTTTCTGCTTTTCTGCTGGCCGTTGTCGCGGCTTCGGCGTCCGTGGGGGCATCGGCCCAGGTGTCGGTCAACATCAACGTGCCCGGCCTCATCACCATCGCGCCGCCGGCGCCTCGGTATGAGGTCGTGCCAGCACCGCGCGCCGGTTTTGTCTGGGTGCCGGGCAACTGGCATTGGCAGCAGAACGACTATGGCTGGCGCGCGGGCTACTGGGAACGCGCGCGGCCGGACTATGTCTATGCACCCGGCAACTGGGTGCGTGCGGATGGTGGCTGGCGCTGGTCCGAACCAAACTGGCGGCGGGCGGAAAGGCGCGGCTATCGGGATGACCGTCACGACCACGACGAGCGGCACGACGATCGTCACGGCCATCGCGGCCATGACGATGGTCGCCATGGTGGTCGTTACCACTGCCCGCCCGGGCAGGCGAAGAAGGGGAACTGCTGATCGCAGCACCCCTGGTGCTGGTCAGGGCCGCGCCAGCTTCCAGACGTTGTTGACGCCGTCGCCGGTCTTGTCACCGGTTTTGGCGTCCTTGCTCCAGTAGTACAGCGGCGAGCCCTTGTACGCCCATTGGCGCTTGCCGTCGTCACGCATGACGATGGTGTATGCGCCCATCGGCTTGGCCATCTCGGGTGCCAGCAGCGGCGGCCAGTTCGTCGCGCAGGGTCCGTTGCAGGCCGACTTGCCGCTGCCGGCGGCGTCGCGGTCGAAGGTGTAGAGCGTCATGCCGGTCGGCCCGATCAGCACGCCGTCGGCGGTCCGGGTCGGGGTGTCTGGCGCCGAGGCCATCCTGGACATGCCGCCGCAGCCGGCAAGCAGTGCAGCCGCGAGAATCGAGGCGCTGAGCAGTTTCATGATGAAGTTTTCTCCTTGTTGAACAAACACACCAAACAGGCCGACGCGGCTCGCGTTCCGGCCTTCCATCAAAGCTGGCGGTACACCGCGCCTGCCAGGCTCAGCAGCACTTCACGGGGCAGGTTGCCGGTGAGTGCGTAGCCGAAGCCTTGGTCGACCCAGTAGAAGCTGGACACTGGCCCCTCCGCCGAGTAGCGGAACGCTGTTTCTCCCGGAAGCGGCTGCGGCTGCTGCTGTGTCGGCTGTATCGCAGAGGCGTCCAGGCTGCCGATGTAGAGCGTCAGGCGCTCGCCATCCCCGCGCTCGAACATGAACTGTGCCCGCGCGCCCTGGCTGCCGGGCACCAGACGCCCGCCGACCAGCGCGTAGCCCTGCGCCGACAGCTCGGGCACCTTGAGCGGCTTGTTCAGCCGCTTGGAAAGCCATTGCACCAGATGGTCCTGCTCGGCCGCGGCAACCTCGACGGGATGTCGCTTCTCCGGCGCGTAGAGGGCATGCGCCACCGCGGCAGCATGTACGAACTCGCGTGTGGGCGGTGCCTTGGCCTGCAAGGCCTGGCGCTGCGTTGTCCATTCGGCGCTGCCTAGCCAGCCGGCGCCAAACGCGACAAGCAGCCCGGCCGCTATGCCGCTCCAGCGCATCCAGCGCGCATGCTGATCCTGGCGCGCCGCCACCATTTCGGCGGCTGCCAGCAGGGAAGGCGGGATGGACTCGTCCAGCACCTCGCTGTGCAGCCGGCGCAGCGCGTCGCGCTGCGTCCGCCAGGCGGGCTGGTCGGTGTCGGGGGCCGAGGATGAAGGCGGCTTCATGGCGATGCGCTTTACTTGAGGCGGCGCAGCCCTGGGCGGCTGGCTGCCGGCGGCGGGGCGCCTTCCATCAGTTCCTGCAGGCGCACGCGCGCTCGCGCCAGGCGGGACATGACGGTGCCGAGCGGAACGTTCAGCACCCTGGACAGCTGCGCATAGGACATGTCTTCGAGCGCCACCAGCAGCAACGCGGCGCGCTGCTCCTCCGGCAGGAGCAACAGGCAACGCTGCAGGTCTATGGCACGGTCGCGCGCACCCTCCGTGCTGGGCAGCTGCGCGGCGACTTCGTCGATGTCGACTACAGCGCGTGGCGGTGCGCGGCGGACCTGGCTCGCAAAGACGTTGTGCATGATGGTGAACAGCCAAGCCCGCAGGTCGCTGCCGACGATCCACAGCTGCCACTTGCGGCAGGCGCGTTCCAGTGTGTCCTGCACCAGGTCATCGGCCGCCCATGCGTCGCCGGTCAGGGCGCGTGCATAGCGCCTGAGGCTGGGGATCTGGTCGATGAGTGCGCGGGAATCCATTGCTGCATGAACGCCGGAAGACCGCAGCTTATTCCCTGCGCCTCGAAAAAAACGTCAGCCGTGGTCGACAGCTCGCAGCACCCGCGGCTTGATCGCCTTCGCGGGGTTCCCGCCATAGACGGTCCAGGCATCAAGCGATCGGAAGGCCACGGCGCGCGCGCCGAGCACCGCGCCTTCGCCCACGTCCACGCCCGGACCGACGAAGGCCTCGGCCGCGATCCAGGCGCCCGCGCCGATGGTGATGGGGCTGGCGGTCAACTGGAAGGTGGCCGACGCGATGTCGTGGCTGCCGGCGCAAAGATGCGCGCCCTGCGACACCAGCGCGGCACGGCCCAGCGTGATCGGCGCCATGTTGTAGCAATTGACCCGCTCGGCGAGCAGAGCGCGATCAGCGAGGTGCAGGTGGGGCGGGTACCAGACCCGCGCGCTGCCGCGCACATCGCAGGCTTCGCCCAGCTGCGCGCCGAAGAGCTTGAGCAGGAACCGCCGCCAGAAGCGCATCTGCGGTGGCGTCCAGGAGGCCAGCACTGCCCAGCTCACGTTCCAGGCCGCGCGCAGCAGGCGGTTGCGCAGCGAGAAGCTGGGGCCGCCCTCGAGGGGCTTGGTTCTCTGAGCGTCGAGCGGTCTGGCAGCCATGGCGTTGTCCTTCAGCGGTTGCGGCTCTTCATCGCGCGCTCGACTTCCCGCTTGCCTTCGCGGTCCTTGATGGTGTCGCGCTTGTCGTGCTCGGCTTTACCCTTGGCCAGTGCGATCTCGCATTTCACCTTGCCGGCTTTCCAATGCAGGTTGAGCGGGACCAGCGTGTAGCCCTTCTGCTCGACCTTGCCCACGAGGCGGCGGATCTGCTCCTTGTGCAGCAACAGCTTCTTGGTGCGCACCGAGTCCGGGTTGATGTGCGTCGAGGCGGATTTCAACGGATTGATCTGGCAGCCGATCACGAACAGCTCCCCGTCCCGGACCACCACATAGCCATCGGTCAGCTGCACCTTGCCCTCGCGCAGCGACTTGACCTCCCAGCCTTCCAGCACCATGCCGGCCTCGAAGCGCTCTTCGAAGAAATAGTTGTACGCTGCCTTCTTGTTGTCGGCGATCCGGGAGGAGGTGTCTTGTTTCTTGGTGGCCATGGCTTCGTCAGGTGGGGGCGCATGGCATCCACACAACGGTCAAACGCACACACCCGTGCGATTCTATGAAATGAACCAGCGCTGCTGAATGGCCCGAGTCGCGGCGGTCGCGCGAGGCGGCGGAACGGTCAGCGTGGCGGCCCTTCATACAATCGAACGCCGCCTCCAGCCGATCTCATGAAAGCAGTCCACAAGTCCATCCTGATCTGGTACAGCGCCGAGGAAATGTACAGCCTGGTCATTGACGTGGCGAAATATCCTGAGTTCCTCCCGTGGTGCGACAAGGCCCGCGTGATCGAGCAGGACGAAGGTGGCATGACGGCGGAGGTAGGGCTGGCCTTCAGCGGCTTCCATCACAGCTTCACCACTCGCAACACCCATGTGCCGGGCCGCGAGGTGCATCTGCGACTGGTCGATGGCCCCTTTTCCAATCTCGACGGGGTCTGGAAGTTCACCCCCGTGGGAGAGGAGGGCGAACGCGCCTGCCGCGTCGAACTCAATCTCAGCTATGGCTTCAGCAATTTCGCGCTGCAGGCGCTGGTCGGGCCGGTGTTCGACAAGATCGCCTCCAACCTGGTCGAAGCCTTCGTCAAGCGCGCTGAGCATATCTACGGCCAGAGCTGATGCTCCACGTGACGGTTGCGTATTCGCCGGCGCCACGCGAGGTGTTCGAAGAGGAACTCGACTTGGCAGATGGCGCTACCGTGCGCGATGCAGTGCAGTCGAGCAGCCTGCCCGCGCGCTATCCGCAGCTTGATTTGCAAGCCATGGTGCCCGGCATCTGGGGCCGCGCCGTGGAATGGGAACAGCCGCTGCATGCGCTCGACCGCATCGAGCTGTGCCGTCCACTGACGGTCGATCCGAAGATCGCACGACGCGAGCGATTCCGGCAACAGGGGGCGAGGGGGACGGGACTCTTCGCACGCCGGCGCAAGGGCGGCAAAGCGGGGTACTGAAGCCGTTCGACTACTTGCAGTCGCTGTCGATCAACGACTGCAGCCGCTGCGCTTCGGCGGCGCGCAGCTTGTCGTCCATGATCTCGCGCTCGCCCTGAGCATTCAGGCGGGCGACGCGGATGCCGCTGTCCATCGTGGCCTTGCCTTCACGTGCGCGCTTGCAGTTTTCGGTCTTGGCCTGGGCCACCTTCTGCGCCTCCGCAGCCTGCTTGGCCTTCTCGGCCTCCTCGGCTTTGCGAGTCTTTTCCTCGAGTTCCTTGTCCACGCCGGGGGGCTTGGCGCCGCCCGGCGGGCGCGGGGCCGCAGCCGGCGAGGCGGCAGCCTGCGTACTGTCCGCCTCCGGCGCGGCCGCGGGAGCGGGACTGAAGCTGAGGCGAGAGGAAGCGGCGCCGGGGCGGCGAAGGATGTTCTTGTCGGGAATATCGGGGGGTGGTGCCTGGTCGCTGAAGACCTTCTTGTTGTTCTGGTCGACCCATTGCCATTGGGCCTGAGCGGCTGTCGCCCCAAGGAGGCAGGCCGATCCGAGTACGAGCAGGTGCGCGAGCTTCATGAGGTGGCAGTTTAGCCGCGACTTACGTTTTGCAACGTTTCCCTTGCGCTTTTCCAGGTTCGGCGAGGCATTTGGCCAACATTCGCGATGAGCCCGCACGTCGGCTGGACATGGGCCCATCGTTACAATCCGTCTTTTGGAGCTTCACCCATGCGCCTTCTCGGCAAAGCGCTCACCTTCGACGACGTGTTGCTGGTGCCAGCCTTCTCCCAGGTCCTCCCCAAGGACACATCCCTCGCCACCAAGCTCTCCCGCAATATCACGCTGAACCTGCCGCTGGTCTCCGCGGCCATGGACACGGTGACCGAAGCGCGCCTCGCGATCGCCATTGCGCAAGAGGGCGGCATCGGGATCGTGCACAAGAATCTCACCGCCGCCGAGCAGGCCGCTCACGTGGCCAAGGTCAAGCGGTACGAATCGGGCGTGCTGCGCGACCCGGTGGTGATCACGCCCACCCATACCGTGCTGCAGGTCTTGCAGCTGTCGGAAGAGCTCGGCATCTCCGGTTTCCCGGTGGTGGACGGCGGCAAGGTGGTCGGCATCGTCACGGGCCGCGACCTTCGCTTCGAGAGCCGCTACGACGTGCCGGTGAGTGAGATCATGACCCCGCGCGAGAAGCTGATCACCGTGCCCGACGGCACGACACTGAGCGAGGCCAAGGCCCTGCTCAACAAGCACAAGCTCGAGCGCCTGCTGGTGATCAACAACGCCTGGGAGCTCAAGGGCCTGATCACCGTCAAGGACATCACCAAGCAGACCAGCTTTCCCAATGCCGCGCGCGACGCCAGCGGCCGGCTGCGCGTAGGCGCGGCCGTGGGTGTGGGCGAGGGCACGGAAGAGCGCGTCGAGGCGCTGGTCAAGGCCGGTGTCGATGCGATCGTGGTCGACACCGCCCATGGCCACAGCGCCGGCGTAATCGAACGGGTGCGCTGGGTGAAGAAGAACTACCCGCAGGTCGATGTGATCGGCGGCAACATCGCCACCGGCGATGCCGCCCGCGCGTTGGCCGATGCGGGCGCCGATGCCGTCAAGGTCGGCATCGGCCCGGGCTCCATCTGCACCACGCGCATCGTGGCAGGTGTTGGCGTGCCGCAGATCATGGCAGTGGACAGCGTCGCAACAGCGCTGCAGGGCAGCGGCATACCGCTGATTGCAGACGGCGGCATTCGCTATTCGGGCGACATCGCCAAGGCCATCGCTGCCGGTGCCAGCACCGTGATGATGGGTGGCATGTTCGCCGGCACCGAAGAGGCCCCGGGAGAGATCGTGCTGTTCCAGGGCCGCAGCTACAAGAGCTACCGTGGCATGGGCTCCATCGGCGCCATGCAGCAGGGCAGTGCCGACCGCTACTTCCAGGAATCGAGCACCGGCAATCCCAACGCTGACAAGCTGGTTCCCGAGGGTATCGAAGGCCGCGTGCCCTACAAGGGGTCGATGGTCTCCATCGTCTACCAGATGTCCGGCGGCTTGCGCGCCAGCATGGGCTACTGCGGCTGCGCCACCATCGAAGAAATGAAGACCAAGGCCGAGTTCGTCGAAATCACCACCGCCGGTATCCGCGAGAGCCACGTACACGACGTGCAGATCACCAAGGAAGCGCCGAATTACCGGGCGGAATAAGACTCGCCCATGCAACATCAGAAAATCCTCATCCTCGACTTCGGCTCGCAAGTCACGCAACTGATCGCCCGTCGGGTGCGCGAGGCGCACGTGTATTCCGAAGTCCATCCCTGCGACGTCACCGACGAATGGGTGCGCGAGTACGCGAAGGACGGTGCGCTCAAGGGCGTGATCCTCTCCGGCAGCCATGCGAGCGTCTATGAAGAGTCGACGGACAAGGCACCGCAGGCGGTGTTCGAGCTGGGCGTGCCGGTGCTGGGCATCTGCTACGGCATGCAGACGATGGCGCACCAGCTCGGCGGCAAGGTCGAAGGCGGACACAAGCGCGAATTCGGCTTCGCGGCGGTGCGTGCGCGCGGACACACCGAGCTCCTGCGCGACATCGCCGATTTCAATACAGACGAAGGGCACGGCATGCTCAACGTCTGGATGAGTCATGGCGACAAGGTCACCGAGCTGCCGCCCGGCTTCAAGCTGATGGCCTCCACCGAGAGCTGTCCCATTGCCGGAATGGCCGACGAGGAACGGCATTTCTATGCGCTGCAGTTTCACCCAGAGGTCACGCACACGCAGCAGGGCAAGGCCATCCTCGAGCGCTTCGTGCTTGGCATCTGCGGCGTCAGGCCTGACTGGGTCATGCGCGACCACATCGCCGAGGCCGTGGAGGCAATCCGCAAGCAGGTGGGCGACGAGGAGGTGATCCTCGGGTTGTCCGGCGGGGTCGACTCCTCGGTCGCTGCGGCGCTGATCCACCGAGCCATCGGCGACCAGCTCACCTGTGTGTTCGTCGACCACGGCCTGCTGCGCCTCGACGAGGGTGACATCGTGATGGACATGTTCGTCGGCAAGCTTCACGCCAAGGTCATCCGCGTCGATGCGAGCGAGCTCTTCCTGGGCAAGCTGGCCGGTGTGAACGACCCCGAGGCCAAGCGCAAGATCATCGGCGGCGAGTTCATCACCGTTTTCAAGCAGGAGGCACTCAAGCTCACCAACGCCGGCGCCAAGGGCGCCAAGTGGCTGGCGCAGGGCACCATCTATCCCGATGTGATCGAGTCGGGCGGCGCCAAGAGCAAGAAGGCCGTCACCATCAAGAGCCACCATAACGTGGGCGGCCTGCCCGAGCAGTTGGGCCTGAAGTTGCTGGAGCCGCTGCGAGACCTTTTCAAGGATGAGGTGCGCGAGCTGGGTGTAGCCCTTGGCCTGCCGCCTGAGATGGTGTACCGCCATCCATTCCCCGGCCCTGGCCTGGGCGTGCGCATCCTTGGCGAGGTGAAGAAGGAATACGCCGATCTGCTACGCCAGGCCGACGCGATCTTCATCGAAGAGCTGCGCAACTTCAAGGACGCGTCGTCCGGCAAGAGCTGGTACGACCTGACCAGCCAGGCCTTCACCGTCTTCCTGCCGGTGAAGAGCGTGGGCGTCATGGGAGACGGCCGCACGTACGACTACGTGGTCGCGCTGCGCGCCGTGCAGACCAGCGACTTCATGACCGCCGATTGGGCCGAGCTGCCCTATGCGCTGCTGAAGAAGGTGTCCGGCCGCATCATCAACGAGGTGCATGGGATCAACCGGGTGACCTACGACGTGTCGAGCAAGCCGCCGGCGACGATCGAGTGGGAGTGAAATCGGGCTCCGGGACCACCGCCAATCGGCCGAGCCATTGACCGCGACGGTCGGGGGACAGCGCGCACTTCCTGTCCGCTGACCGAAACCGTCACAAGAGGCCCGGGGGGGCCTCGCGCCTTTGCGGGACACTTGGGTGCTTCCATTTGTTGCTGTAGGACTTAGACTACCAAAGTAGTCGGTCTCGGTGACCCCAGCCTGGGGAAGCGGGCCGTGCAGTCCCAGCGCCCCAAAATGTCCCCCCCTCCGAAGAAGAAACTGCCGCTGCAGATGACGCAACCGACGACGCCTCCGGGCAGCGGCGGTACCTGACCATCCTCTTTTCCGATCTCTCCGAGTCCACCCGCCTCGGCGAGCTGATGGAGTCGGAGCTCTACGCCGAAGTGCTCGCGCAACTGCGCCGGCTCTGCCGCGAGATCATTCCGCGCCATGGCGGCAATATCGCCCGCATCCAGGGAGACGGCGTGCTGGCCTTCTTCGGCTATCCCGAGACGCGCGAGGACGATGGGCGGCGTGCGACCGAGGCCGCGCTCGAGCTGCACGCGGCGGTCAGCCGGCTCGCCATCAACGGCGCTGGATTCCCGGCGGGCGCGCTGACGCTGCATTCCGGCATTCACGCCGGACTCGTGCTCATTTCCGATGGCGACGTGGAGCGCGGCCGCTTCGAGCTGCTGGGCAACGTGCCGAACATCGCCGCGCGCCTGTCGGACCTCGCCGAGCGTGACGACATCTGCGTCAGCGAGGAGACGCTCGGGCCGTATTCCCAGTTCTTCACTTCCAGCGAACCCGTGCTGGTGCTGCTCAAGGGCCGCACGCCGCCGCTGGCCGTGTGCCGGGTGCTGGGCCGTGCGCCCACGCCGACGCGCCTGGAGGCGATGGAGCGGCGCCGCCTCTGCCCCTTCGTCGGCCGCGAGCCGGCGCTGCGCCTGCTGCGCGATCGCCTGCGCTTGGCAATCGCCGGCGCGCCGCAGTGCATCGTCGTGTCGGGTGGCCCCGGTGTCGGCAAGACGCGCCTCGTGGACGAACTGCGCCGCCACGCCGCCGCCGGCGAATGCCTGGTGCTCCAGGGCTACTGCGGCACCTATCTTGCCGAACCCCTGCAGCCTTTCCTGCAGATGCTGCGCGCACTGTTCGGGCTGTCGCCGGGCTTGCCGGCCGAGTCCGCGCAGGCGCATCCGCTGCTGGCCGGGCTGGAGCTGCAAGAGGGCGCCGCTGCGGTGCTGGCCCAGGCGCGGCAGCTCGTTTCGCCGCGCGAGGAGGCGCGCCAGCTCAGTCCGGGCGCGGCGGTGCCGGCGCTGCGGAACCTGTTCGCGCAGCTCGCGGCACGCCAGCCGCTCATGCTGGTGGTGGACGACTGGCAGTGGGCGGACGAGGCGAGCCAACAGGCGCTCGATGCGGTGCTGTCGCTGCAAGCGCCGATCCTGGTCGTCGCCATGACACGGGCCGCGGCCGGCGAAAGCCTGTTCCTCGCGCCCATCACCACGCTAGAGCTGCAGCCGCTGGACGACGGCGAGGCCGCCAGGGCGACCCGCCACCTGCTGCCCGGCGCCGATCCCTTCGTCGTGGCCGAGATCCAGCGCTACGCCGGCGGCATCCCGCTGTTCATCGAGGAGCTGTGCCATTCGGCCTCGGCACAGGGCGGGGAGTGGCTGCGCGAGCTCCGCCTGGGCAGCGCTGCCTGGCTCACGGCATTGATCGAATCGCGGGTCGAGCGCCTGCCGCCCGCGCAGGCCGAAGTGCTGCGGGCGGCGGCCGTCATCGGCGGCGTATTTCCGGCCTGGTTGCTGGAACAGGTCACCGGGCATGGCGCGGACGATCCGCTCGTGATTGCGCTGGCCGAGCAGGATTTCGTCTTTGCGGGCGAGCAGCAGGGCACGCTGCGCTTCAAACATGGCATCACCCGCGACGTGATCTACGAGGCCGTCGGCCTGCACCGGCGTCGCGAAATGCATCGCCGCATCGCGCAGGTGCTTGAAGGCCGTGGCGAAGGCGCGGCCCAGGAGGAGCTCTACGAAGCCCTGGCCTATCACTGCGCCGCTGCCGCAATGGGCGAGCCCGCGGCACGCTACGCGGAGCTGGCCGGCGACAAGGCCATGGCCGCCTCGGCGCTGGACCGCGCCCGTTCCCAATACTCCGCCGCGCTGAAGGCGCTGGACGAGCTGGTGTCACGTCAACCGTCCCGCGAGCTGGCGCTGCGCTGGTGCGCGATCGCGCAGAAGCTGGGCATGGCCTGCGTCTTCGATCCGCTGGGTCTGGCTGACGGCGTGGCGATCTTCGAGCGCGGGCTGGCACTGGCGCGCCAGAGCGCCAGCATGGACGCGATCGCGCGGGCCTCCTACTGGCTCGGCTACATCTGCTATGCCAAGGGCATGTCCAAGGCGGCGATCGCGCACTGCGAAGCCGCACTCGATCTCGCCACGCAGATCGGCGATGCCCGCCTGGCCGCACAGGTGCGCGCCACGCTGGGCCAGGCACTGCTGGCGGCCGGCGACTACGGCCGGGCGCTCGTGCTGCTGGACTCTGCGGTCGACAGCAAGCGGCGCCAGAGCAGGCCCGGCAGCAGCCTCGCTGTCGGCTCTGCCTATGCCCTGGCCTGCAAGGGTTACCTGCTCGGCGACCAGGGCCGCTTCGCCCAGGCCGACGAGTGCTTCGCCGAGGCCTTGCTGCTGGTGGGCGATTCGCTGCACCAGGTCTCGGCATCGGTACACCACTGGATCAGCGTCGTCTACCAGTGGCAAGGGCGCTGGGAAGAGGCCCTGCGCGTGGCCGAGCGTGCGTCGGAGATTGCCGAACACGTGAAGAGCCGCCAGCAGCTCGCCATGGGTCGTGCGCTCGCCGGGTATGCGCAGTGGACCCTGACGCGCGATCCCGACGCCCTTCAGGCGGTAAGGGACGCCACCGCGTGGATCGAGGCGCGCAAGGGCGCGCTCGCCACCTCGCTCAATCATGGCTGGCTGGTCGACGGCGCGGTCGCCAGCGGCCGCGCCGAGGAGGCGAGGCACCATGCAGCGCGGCTCTTCATGCGGGTGCGCCAGCACGATCGCATCGGCGAGGCCCTCGGGTGCCGCGCGCTCGCACGCGCTGCCGCCAAGCTCAACGACTTCGCGAGGGCCGAGCACTACCTCGACCGTGCCGAGTGCTCGGCACAGGTGCGCGGCTCGGCACACGAGATGGCCGCGACGCAGCTGTCCCGGGCTCAGATCGAGGTGGGCCGGGGCCGCGTCGGCGAGGCGCAGCGGCTGCTCGATGCCGCCTGCCTCGCCTTCGAGCAGATGAACATGCGCTGGCACCTGGAGCGCGCCGAGCGCACGCGCGGCATGCTCTGACCGGCGCACCATCGAAGGCTACGCAGCCACGGGGCGGGATCAGGTTGCGTGATGCGCGCCGCTCCTGTCGAGCGATGCGCAATGTGCCGCATCTTTGCCTTCATGCAGCCGCAGGCACTACGGAAACGCCGTGGGCGGCCAACGACAAGTTGATTTGCGCGCCGATGTTCAGAGGGCGCGAAAGATCGGGCGAGACAACAAACACCGAGCCCAGTTCCGTCTCGAATACATACTCGTAGACGCTGCCCAGGTAGACCACCTTGCGCACAATTGCAGGCAGTCCGACCGCCGAGTCGATGAGCCACGCCTCGGGCCGCACCGCGACCTTGACGATGCCGGGCGCGATGCTGTGCCTGGACGGCAGCGTCAGCGGCCCGAGGTCCACCCGGCCATCAGCATGGGCGAGGGCCGGGAACACCATGGCCTCGCCCATGAATGCGGCGACGAACTCGCTTTCAGGGCGACCGTAGAGCTGTTGCGGGCTGCCCCGTTGTGCAATCACGCCGTTGTCCATCACGATGATCTGGTCGCTCACCGCCAGCGCTTCGCTTTGGTCGTGGGTGACGTACGCCACCGTCAGGCCGAGGCGCTGCTGCAGGTTGCGAATCTCCTCGCGCATCTCGCGGCGCAGTCGTGCATCGAGGTTCGACAAGGGTTCATCGAACAGCAGAATCTCGGGTTCGAGCACGAGCGCTCGGGCGAGTGCCACTCGCTGCTGCTGGCCGCCCGACAGTTCGCTCGGCAGCCGATCGTCGTAATCCACGAGGCCGACGCCGCGCAATGCCTCGCGAGCTCGTGCCCGCGCCTCTTCCCGCCGCAACCCGCTCATCCGGGGTCCATAGCCGACGTTGTCGATCACGTTCATGTGCGGAAAGAGGGCGTAGCTCTGGAACATCATGCTGACGTTGCGCTCCGCCGGGCCCAGCGTGGTCACGTCGCGCCCACCCATGATGATCCTGCCCGAGCTCGGCGTCTCCAGGCCCGCGATCATGCGCAAGGTGGTGGTCTTGCCGCAGCCGGACGGCCCGAGGATCGTGGTGAGCGTTCCCTTGGGCACCTCGAAGCTGATTCCCTTGACCGCCAGCGGCGCGCGCGGGTCGTCGCCGTAGCGCTTGGTGATGTCGCGAAGTTCGATGCCGGTGCTCATTCCTGTGCTTTCTGTCTTGCCTCACTGGGCCGTCACGGTCATCGCGGGCGCTACAGCCATGCGCCTTCCAAGCCGGCGCTCTCCGACGAGGAATTGCACCAGCGCGATCGCCAGGCCCATCAACAGCATCATGACGGTGCAATAGGCCAGCGCGACGCCGTAGTCTCCGTTGCCGACCCGGCTGATGATGTAGGTGGTGGCCAGTTCGTTTTCGGCCGTGACGAGGAAGATGACCGCGCTGACCGTGGTCATCGCGCGTACGAAGCTGTAGACCAGGGCGGTGGCCACGGCCGGCTTCAGCAGCGGCAGCACGACCTTGAACAGGGTTTGCGAGGTCGAGGCGCGCAGCATCAACGATGCCTCGTCGAGCGAACGGTCGAGCTGCTTGAAAGCTGCGGTCCCGGCACGTACGCCGACCGGCAGATTTCGAAACATGAAGCACAGCACGATGATCAGGCCCGTCCCGGTCAGCTCGAGCGGCGGCACGTTGAAGGCCAGGATGTAGCTCACGCCCAGCACCGTTCCCGGAATTGCAAAGGCCAGCAGCGTGCCGAATTCGAAGGCGCCCTGTCCCCGGAAGACGTTGCGCGCCAGCAGCCATGCGATCAGCAGCCCGAGCGCCGCCGTGAGCGGTGCCGCGATGGCCGCGAGCTTGACCGTGGTGATCAGCGAGTGCCACGCAGTCCCCGCCCAGACCAGGCCGAACTGGCTCCATTCGAGCGCGAAGGCGGTGTGGAAGTGGCGCAACGTGAAGGTGTAGTCCCGGCCCCAGGTCTGCACGAAACCGCCCGCGAAGGCGAACAGATAGACCACCAGCGTGAAGGCGATCCAAGGCAGCGCAATGAACTGGATGGCGCGCCGCACGCCGGACGGAAGCGCCATCGGAATGCCCGCGTCGCCCTTGCCGGTCACCGTCGTGAAGCTGCGCTTGCCGAGCAGGGCCCGCTGGATCGCGAACACGCCGAGTGCGAAGAGGGTCAGTACCCACGCCAGGGAGGCGGCGCGTCCCTGGTCGTATTGCGCGCCGACGATCGCAAAGAAGATGTCGGTCGATAGCACCGAGAACTGGCCGCCTACGACCACGGGGTTGCCGAAGTCGGCGATGCTCTCGATGAAGCCAACGAGGAACGCATTGGCCAGCCCGGGCGCAATCAGAGGCAAGGTGATCGTGAAGAAGGTGCGGCGACGGTCGGCGCGCAGCATCTGGGCGGCCTCTTCGAGGCTCGGTGCGACCCCCTGCACCACGCCGCGCATGATCATGAACGCAATCGGGGTGAAGGCGAAAAGCTGCGCGACAAGAATGCCGGGCAGGCCATAGAACCAACGCGTCGGCTCGATGCCGAATGTGCTTTCGAGCAGTTGGTTGACGACGCCGGCGCGGCCGAACAGCAGGATCAGCCCAAGGCCGACCACGAAGGGCGGCGTGATGATCGGCAGCACAGCGAGCACGCCCAGAGGCCGGCGCCATCTTCGGCCGCCGCGCTCGGCCATCAGCGCAAGCAAGGTGCCGAGCAGGGTCGTCCCGGACGCGGTGAGAAGCGCCAGTGCGAGGGTGTTCCACGCAACGCCGCAACGCACTCCGCCGGCCAGGCAGCCAAGTCCCCAGACCTGCTCGGTGCCGATCCGGCCGAAAAGAGCATGGAGCGAAAAGAGTCCGCCCTCGTCGAGGAAAGCGCTCGCCAGCGCCTTGCTCACCGGGTAGGCAATGAACAGTGCCATCAACGCACCGCATCCCATCACCGCGGCGGAGACGAACAGGTCGCCGCGGAAGTAACCCATGCGTGCCAGCCCGAAGGCGGCGAGCAGCAGCAGTGCGGCGAGTGCGATGAAGCCTCCAGCGCCGATGCCGAACTGATGCAATGGCAACTCCCCGAGACGCGCCTCGAGGGCTGCGAAGGACCAGCCCTTGGACCCGATCAGGAAGCCCGTCAGTGCCAGGCCGAGAAAACCCACCGCGCCACCGGCCAGGAGTACCTGACCCTGTGCGCGCCCTGGACGCAGCAAGGCACCTGCGACGCAGATGGCCAGGCCGGCAATACCGACCCAGAGCCAGGCGCGGCCCTGCAGCATGGCCTGCATGACGCCATTTGCGCCTTCTCCCTTGCCGAAGATGTCCGGCAGGGCTTCGTACCAACTGGTGTCCTGAATCGCGTACCAGGGCAGGAGGAGGTAGGCCGCGCAGCCGATCGCGATGCACCACCAGATGGCGCCTGCGGAGCCGGGCCGCCCGCGCACGGGTGCGCTCACGCTAGTGCGGCAAGGAGCCGACTTCCTTTTCCCAACGGGAGATCAGCCGCTTGCGCTCGGAGCTCTGTCCGTACTTCGCGTAGTCGTAGCTGATCAACTTGATCTTCTTGAAGTCGGGAACGTTGGCATCCACCGGTGTCGCCTTGTTCGACGGCAGCTGGTATTGCTTGGTCAACGCGCCGAAGGTCTGGGCCTGCGGCGTGAGTGCCCATTCGTAGAACTTCCTGGCCTGCTCGAGGTTGCGCGCACCCTTGATGATGCTCATCGAGCCGATCTCCGCGCCGGTGCCCTCCGAAGGCGTCAGCGCAGCGACCGGAAAGCCTGCCATGCGCTCCTGTGGCGCATCGTGGATGAAGCAGATCGCCACCGCCGTTTCGCCGCGAGCCACTGCCTTGAGCGGCCCGACGCCCGATCGCGAGTATTGGCTCACGTTGCGATGCAAGCCTTTCAAATACTCGAAGGCCTTGTCCTCGCCCATCAGTTGCACCAGCGTTGCGATCATGGTGTAGGCGGTGCCGCTCGACGCGGGGTTTGCTACCTGGACGTCGCCCTTGTACTCGGGCTTGAGCAGATCGGCCCAGCTGTGCGGCCCATCCATCTTCTTCTTCTTCGCCAGCTCGGTGTTGTAGGCGAAGCCGAGGGGACCGGAATAGATGCCGACTGTCTTGTAGGCCGACTGCTGCGCCTGTTGCTGGGCCCATGGATAGAGCTCAGGCAGTTTGGGCGACTTGTATTCGAGCGTCAAACCCGATTCGGCGGCCTGCAGGTGCGGGTCACCGGTGCCACCGAACCACACATCGGTCTTCGGGTTGTCGCGCTCGGCAATCAGTTGTGCCAACGCTTCGCCCGAGCCTTTGAGCGACATGTTCAGCTTCACGCCGGTCGTCCTCGCATAAACCGTCGAGATCATGTTGCACCACTCGGCCTGGACCGAGCAGATCACATTGACGGTCTGCGCCGGCGCACCCGTCGACAGACCCATCAGCGCTGCCATCGCGGCCAGTCTCCACATGTTCTTGTTCATCCGCTTGCCACTCTCCAATGAATGGGGTCCTTGGGAGAAAGCAGGGTAACTGGCATGGCGGCGCGTACCCATCGGTACAAGTACCATCCGGCGACGGCCTTCGCCGTCACTCACGTCCCGACGGTCTGGTCATGTTCGAGGACACGTCGGGTTCGCGCCTTCGGCGCCGTGGAAGTTTGGTTGCGTCGCGATTCAACCGCCGAGCCGGCCCTCGAAGGTGAAAGCCAGCGGCGCCGGGCTGGGCCGCATTCTCTCCTTCTCGTCGACCAGGCCGGCAAGAATACCGAGCAGCACGCCCATGCCCGTCTGGTAGCCCGGGCACGCATGCGCCGGATGCGGGCCGTTCTGCGTGCGGCTGCCGCCGAAGATCGGTGTCACATCGAGCTTGTTCTCGCGCAGGCTCTGCTGCGTTGCCGATACCAGCGACAGGACCACCGTCTGCCCCTCGACGAGCCTTTCGTGGCCAAGTTGGACGCCGCCGCGCTTGACGCGCCGCCAGACGAGTTCCGGCGAGGGACGCAGTTGCATCACTTCCTTCAGTGGCGCTTCGAGCAATGCCTTGGCCCTCTCGAAGACGTCCGCCTCCCGGCTCTGTGCCCAGGCGGTGCGCAGCGACCAGAAGGTGCCGTCGCGCAGCCATTCGTTGAGCGACAGCCGCAGATTGCCGTCTACGGTAGGAAGGAAGCCCATGAGTGCGCCGGCGAGACTGCGGGCCACGCAGTCGTCATCCGGCCGCGCATCGGGAAAGGCGCCGAGGATGGCCGACGCAAGCGGCGCGTCCTGGCCTTGCGGCGTCTTCGGGACGGACCTGCTTTCCTGGAAGGGGCGGATGAAGGCGTGCAGCGCCGCGGTGAGCGCCTTTCCGTAACGCTGGCCGTAGTCCTTTACGTCATCGCCGGGATGGGGCTGGAAGATGTAGCGCGAAGGCGCGGTGAATTGGGCGGGATAGATCGCGGGCTCGCCTTCCTTCCAGTCCCAGCGCCAACTGCCGGGGACCAGGGTGGGCGCGGGATCGCCCGGCGCGGGCGCGGCGGGCAGGCCGAACCACTCCTGGCACAGCTGCGCCAGCACCTTGTCGCTGACCTCCTTGGTGTCGAGGTTGAGTTCCCAGCGCTTTCGCCCCAGCAGCGGAGCGATGCCTTTTTCGGCCTCGATAAACTTGTTCAGCACCTCGGTGGTGAAGGCGAAGGCCGAACGGAAGGCGCTCTGTTTGTCGATGCCGCTGATCGCCTTGTTGACCTCTTTCGACTGCCGCTCGTACTCGCCGCTGCGGTCGCGGTCCAGGCCCAGGTGGATCTGCCCGATCGACAGGTCCATTCGTTCCCGGTAACCCGAGACCGTGTAGTGCAGGTCGTCGCCCAGCACTTCCAGCACGCGCTCGCGATCGGCCACCAGCACGCCGTAGGCGGTGCGCAGCACGCCGCCGTGATGCTCGCGGATGGCGGCCCAGATGCCCGCGCTGATGAACTTCTCTTGTGCCTCCGGATCTTCGAGCGCGCTCTTCCAGGCCAGGATCGCCCGGGCGGGGCAGGGCGCCCCTTCGAGCCGCAGCAGCTCCTTGATGCGTTGCTCGCCTTCGTCGGCCGACCAGACGGGCAGCGGACGCGGGCCGAGCGCCGCCAGGTGGATGAGCTGTTGCAGCGCGTGGACCGAGGGCGTGAACAGGTAGGCGCCCCATTCCACTCGCACGTAGGGTCGCGACTCCTCGTCCACGCCGGGCGCCGCATCCAGCGCAATGCGATGGCTCCGCGGCACGCCGTCGACCGGATGCTCGAAGCGGAAGCTGCGGTCTTCGCCCACCTCGGGCACGCCGAGCAGCGAATCGCTCTGGCCCGAGAAGCCGCCGGCGCTGTTGCCGCCGACGAGCCAGCGCTGGATGACCTCGAACTGCTCGCTGATGCTGGCGTTATAGGCCATGAACATCAAGCCGCGCTCCTGGCCGTCGTCCACGTAGCCGTCCTCGGGGGCCACCTCCGGAAACGCATAGCGCGGCCCGTAGGACATGCTCCGGCGCATGATGCGCGGGCGCCGGCGCCCCGGCGCGTCCTGCGGCCCCTGGACCGCTTCTTCCGGCCGCGGATTGGCACGGCGGATGTGCGCGTGGAAGGGGCAGACCTTGCCCTCGCCATCCGCGCGGTAGTCGAAGTCGTTGATCGCCGTGGCGTCGACGAGCGGCCGGCCGTCCCGGCGCCGGCCCATCAGCTTCGCGAAGATCAGGTCTTCGTCGAGCCCGGTGTCGCGGCTGCCCCGCCGCACGGTCTCGTAGAGCGCGGCCACGTCCTGTCGCAGCTTGCGCACGACCAGGAAGCTGCCGTTCCGGAAGAAGCGGACGCGCTCGCGCTGCGCATCGCTGTCTTCCTGCGGTGCGGGATCCGCCTCGTTCGGGTAGCCGAGCAGCAGCTCGCCCAGATGCACCTGGTTGCGGTACACGGCACCCTGGGGCACGGCGTCGAGCACCGGCTGGCCGTCGCCGTCGGCAAAGCCGAAGTGCTCCTGGATCTGCTCCTTGTTGTTGAGATATCGGCGCAGCGGCTCGATCGCCAGCAGCCGCACGCCGGGCCGCGCACCGCCCTGGCCGGGATTGCCGAAGAGCTTCCCGATCGTCCCGTGCAGCGGGTGGTTCCGGTCCGCGGGATCGCTCACTTCGTTGCCCGGCGCGCCGATGCGCAGCTGGATCACGAGGTGGACGGCCGCCAGCTCCACGGCGGTGTCGTGCTCCGATGCGCCGCCCTGGGCGAAGCGCTGCGGCAGGCGCCAACGGCGCGGATGGTTGGCGCGGAAATCCCCGAGCATGCTGGCCCGCGCCTCCATGCCCTCGCGGAATTCCTGCGGAAACCAGGCCAACTGCTCTTCGGGCATGCCGAGGAAGCGCAGGCCCTCGTAGGTGAGCGCAACATTGACGATCGGCTGGCCCGCAGGCGGCTGGCCGGTGGCGGTCGTCAGCGACTTGCGCAGCTCATCCAGCAGGCCGGCAGCGGCACCGCGTGCATCGAAGGCGACCAGCAGCAGGCAGCCGTGCGTGATGCTCTCGTAGGACCGCAGGATGCCGCCCTGCACGTCGCCGGGGTCGTCCACCACCGCCTTCGGCGGCAGCTCCGGCACCTCGCGTGGCCGGGTCACCTTGGGGTCGTCTTCGGGCAGCAGCCAGCGGAGCTGGCGATCGAAGCGCACGCGCATCGCCTGCTTCAGCTGGGGTGGAAGGGCGCTGCCTTCCATGAGCGACACGAACTCGCGCAGGATGTCGCGTCCGGCCCGTTGCAAGACCCTGCCATCGTCCGTGCCGGGCAGGTACAGGTCGGTGAGGCGAAACAAGACGGCCAGCGATTGCAGCGCCTGTCGGCTGGCGTCGAGGGCCCGCGGCTGGCTCGTGCTCGCTGCCTCCCACGCGATCTCCTCGGGCGTGCGCACGCGCAGGCGCGTCGCCGCGAGCGCCTCGGCCGCCTGCGCGTCGGGCGAGGAGGGCGCCGGCGGCCGGCGATGCAGGCGCTCTTCGTCCCGCAGATAGCGCGCGTCCTCGACCGTCAGCCCGTGCGTGTTGTAGTAGAAGGCGGTCTCGACCTGCACGTTGCGGACCCAGCCCGCCCAGGCCTCGAAGCCCGCCTCGTGCGAGACCACGTAGCCATCGGAGTTGCAGAAAATCACGTCCAGCAGCGTGCCGACCTTCTGCCACAGCACGCGGATGTAAGCCTCCCAGGTGCCGTCGAAGGTGACGGCCAGCAGGATCTTGTCTTCGGGCTCGAGCACCGCCACGCGGAAGGAATGGATCTTGGCCACGCGCTCCACCGCATCGGAGATCGGGCGCAGCAGCGTGTGCTCGTGCAGCGAGGCGCGGCCTCCCTGCAACGTCTTGAGCAGGCGCTTGGCTCGCGTCTTGTACGTGACGGCGTCCAGCGAGGGCACCAGCCCTGGCTTGATCGACGCCAGGAGCGTCAGGTCGCTCGAGCCCGTCAGGCTCTTTCCCTTGATCACCAGTTCTGCTCGCATGTTCCCTGCCTCCCGGTGGAGGGCCGCGCAACGCGCCGTGGCACGCCATGCGAGGCCAATGTAGTGGGTCGGATTGTCCTGCGTGGCCGGCGCCAAGTGCAAGGATCGTGCCCTTTGCGTGACAGCGGGGGGACGATATCTCTGACGTGGCAGCTTCCGCATCCTCCAGCGGGGGGAGAGGTGTCTCCCGATGTCTTCCGCCCGCGCACAGGCGTAGGATTGTCTGGTCAGCATTGCCCTCCCCGGAGGAGGCACCATGAGCGAACCGGATTTCACGACCCTGCACCAGCGCATGCTCGCGGAGATCGCCGCCAAGACGATTTTTTCGACCATGCACCTGGGCAAGGCGGCGCTCGACGCGCGAGTCATGGAGGCGCTCGGCAAGGTGCCGCGCCACCTCTTCGTGCCGATCGAACTTCGGCCCTATGCCTACGTCGATACGCCGCTGCCGATCGGCTACGGCAAGACCATCTCGCAGCCCTTCATCGTCGCGGTGATGACCGACCTGCTGCGCGTGCGCCCGACCGACACGGTGCTGGAGATCGGCACCGGCCTGGGCTACCAGTCAGCGATCCTGTCGGAGCTCGCGCGGCAGGTCTACAGCGTCGAGCTCATCGAGGAGTTGGCCGCGCAGGCGCGGCAGCGGCTGGCCCGGCTGGGCCGTCACAACATCGAAGTGAAGGTCGGCAACGGCTGCCATGGCTGGCCCGAGCACGCGCCCTTCGATCGGGTGATCGTCACCGCGGCGCCGGAGCTGATCCCGCCGGCGCTCATCTACCAGCTGAAGCCGGGCGGCCGGATGGTGATCCCGGCCGGCCTGCCGGAGTCGCAGCAACTGCTGCTGGTCGAGAAGGACGCGAATGGCTCCCTATCGACACGGGAGATCTTCCAGGTGCTGTTCTCGACGCTGGAGGACACGGAGACAGACTGAGCCTGCTAACACCCGGAAGATCTTTCAGATGCGGTCCTCGGTTCTGGAGAACGGTGATGCCGCATGGGCCTTCGAAAGAACCAAGTGCCGGCCATCCGGGCTGGGATGAGAGGGCGTTCCACCCGCCTCGCTACTTCACCCGCTGCTTCCCCAACTTCCGCGCGAGTGTCCGCCGATGCATGCCCAGACGCCGCGCCGCCTCCGAGATGTTGAACCCCGTCTCGGCCAGCACCTCGTGGATGCGCTCCCATTCCAGCGTCTTGATCGACGTGGAGCGCTCGGTGAGCGCTACCTCGGCATCGCCCTGGGCGCGGCCGAAGGCAGCCTCGATGTCGTCGGTGTTGGAGGGCTTGGCCAGGTAGTGGCAGGCGCCCAGCTTGATCGCCTCGACCGCGGTGGCGATGCTGGCGTAGCCGGTGAGCACCACGATCAGCATGGTGGCGTCATGCTGGTGCAGCATCTGCACGCAGGCCAGGCCCGACGCGCCGCCGGCCAGCTTGAGGTCCACCACCGCATAGCCGGGGGAATGGTCCTGCAGGAGCGCCGTCACCTGCTCGGCGCTGGCGGCCACGAGCACCTGGTAGCCGCGGCGCTCGAAGGAGCGGCTCAGCGTGCGCGCGAAGGCGGCATCGTCCTCGACGATCAGCAGCAGCCGTTGCTCAGCGTCCATGGCGCGGGGTCTCCTCCAGCCTCAGTGCAGCCAGCGCCAGGCGCAGGGTCACGGCGGCGCCGCCTTCGGGGCGGTTGTGGGCCGACACGCTGCCGCCCAGCGTGCGCGCGACGTTGACGACCAGGAACAGGCCCAGCCCGCCGCCGGGCCGGCCCTTGCTCGACTGGTATGGCTTGCCGAAGTGCGCCAGCATTTCGGGAGCGAAGCCGGGGCCGGCATCGCTCACCGTCAGGCGCAGCCACTCGCCTTCGCGCGCGGCTTCCAGGCCGATCCAGCGGGGCGAGGCCTCCAGCGCGTTGTCGAGCACGTTGTAGAGCGTCTGCTTCAAGGCTGAATCCGACACGATGGCGACATCGTCGCCGAACACGTTGGAATAGGCCAGCGCGTCGAGCGAGCGGGTGGCGCGCCACTCGGCCACCAGCTCGTCGAGGAAGGCGTTGACGGTGGTGTGTGCCGGCGCCTCTCCGCGCGCCTCGCCGGCCGACAGCAGGATGCCGCTGACGATGGTCTTGCAGCGCGCCACCTGGGCTTGCATCTCCTCGATGTCCTGCTGTAGCTCGGGTTCGGCCGCGAAAGGCTGCATGCGCTGCCAGTCGCCCAGGATCACCGCCAGCGTGGCCAGCGGCGTGCCGAGCTCGTGCGCTGCACCGGTGGCCAGCAGGCCCATGCGCACGATGTGCTCTTCCTCGGCGGCGCGCTGGCGCAGGCCGGCCAGCCGGGCGTCGCGTGCGCGCAGGTTGCGGTTGATGCGGGCGATGAAGATGGCCAGCAGCGCGGCATCGAGGGCGAAGCAGACCAGCAAGCCCTGGATATAGGGGCTGGCGAGGCCGCGGCCGTTTTCCGGGGGGATCTCCAGCGGCCGGTGGAACAGGATCAGGCCGACGAAGCAGGCCACCGTCACGCCGATCAGGGTGCGCGAGTAGACCGGCCCCAGCAGCACCGCGCCCAGGCAGACCTGCAGCAGGAACAGGAAGATGAAGGGGTTGGTGACGCCGCCGCTCAGGTAGAGCTGCACGGTGAGCGTGCCGACGTCGGCCAGGAGCGCTACGAAGAGCTCCAGGTCCGTCACGTCCTCGTGGCGGTCCCAGCGCCACAGGCTGACCAGGTTGAAGATGGCGAGGAAGCCGAGGGCGCCCAGCATCGGTCCCAGCGGCAGGCGGATGCTGAAGCCGAAGTGCACGACAGCGATGGTCGCGACCTGTCCGACCACCGCAATCCAGCGCAGCTGGATCAGCTGCTGCATGTTCTTCAGACCGGTGGCGTCGGCTTCAGTCCGCGGCTGCATCGTGGCTTCTGTCTGTGGCGCCGGCCCGTCCCGACCGGTGTGCCCGGCGCAGGCGGTGCTCGGCGCGTGCGACCAGGCAGGCGGCCAGCGCGACCCCCAGCGCCAGGCCGAACCAGGTGAGTGCGTAGACCAGGTGGCTGTTGTGGAAGGCGATCACCGTCAGGCCGCCCACCGGCCAGCGCGGCTTGGCGTGCGGGACCGATGGTGGCGCGGCATCTGCGTCCACGAAGAATGGAGCGACCTCCGCCAGCCCACGCGCCGCGGCAATGGCCTGCACGTCGCGCGAGAACCACCGCTCGGCGGCCGGATCGTTGCGGCGCAGGAAGCCGCCACCCGGTTCGCTCATTCGCAGCAGCCCGGTGAGCCGGACAACGCCTGTTGGCTCGTTGCCGCCGCGCGTGGCGCGCTCCCGCCGCTCGTGCGGCACGAAGCCGCGATTGACCAGGACAACGCCGTGCGCGGTGCGCAGCGGCGTGAGCACCCAGTAGCCGGGACCCAGCCGGGTCGAGGCCTGCACCAGGGCCTCGCGCTCGTGAAGGAAGACGCCCTCGAGCCGCACGTGCCGGTATTCGTGATCGCCGGCGTTGATGCGCGGCCACTCTGCCGGCGGCGGCGCATCGACAGGTTCGGCATGCACGCGCGCCTCGACGCGCTCGATCAGCGCCAGCTTCCACGCCCGCCGCTCGACCTGCCAGGCACCCAGCGCCGCGAACAGCGCGAAAAGAAGAACACCGGCGAAGGCGAGCAGCGCCAATGCCGACGTGGAACGCGGCCCCCGGTCCGGGTCGGGCGGCGTGTCGCTCAAGGCATGTTGCGCATCTCGTGCATGGATGCCGGCATCATGTTGCTGTTGAGGTGGAACATCACCCACAACGAGCCGCTGAGCGTGATCACCACCAGCACGATGGTGAAGATGAGCGCCAGCATGTTCCAGCCGCCCTCGGAGCGGGCGTTGAGGTGCAGGAAGTAGATCATGTGAACGACGATCTGCACGGCCGCGAAGCCCAGGACCACGAAGGCCGTGGTGCCGGGGTTCTCGAAGACCTTGCCCATCACCAGCCAGAAGGGAACCGCCGTCAGGATCACCGACAGCACGAAGCCCGTCATATAGCCCTTCGCGCTGATGTGCAGGCCGTGGTCGTCGTCCTGGTCGTGACCGTGACCGTGACCGTGGTGCTCGTCGTGATGCTGCGGCTCGCTCATCGCAGGCTCCCCATCAGGTACACAAAGGTGAAGACGCCGATCCACACGACGTCCAGGAAGTGCCAGAACATCGACAGGCAGAACAGCCGCCGCTTGTTATCGGCGATCAGGCCGTGCTTGCCGACCTGGATCATCAGCGTGATCAGCCAGATGATGCCGAAGCTGACGTGCAGGCCGTGCGTGCCCACCAGCGTGAAGAAGGAGGACAGGAAGGCGCTGCGCTGCGGGCCGGCGCCTTCGTGGATCAGGTGCGCGAATTCGTACAGCTCGATGCCGACGAAGCCCGCGCCAAGCAGGCCCGTGACGGCCAGCCAGGCAAGCGTGCCGCCCTTTCGCTTCTTCAGCATCTCCAGCATCGCGAAGCCGAAAGTGATGGACGACAGCAGCAGCAGCCCGGTATTGACGGCCACCAGCGGCAGCTCGAACAGGTCGGCACCCGAAGGTCCCGCCGCGTAGCTGCGCCCCAGCACGCCGTACATCGCGAACAGGCAGGCGAACACCAGGCAGTCGCTCATCAGGTAGAGCCAGAAGCCCAGCAGCGTTCCGTTCTCCGGGTGGTGTTCCTCCGTCACGTGGAAGAGCGAGCGGTCCGCCGTGCGCACCGCGGCGGGAGAGGAGGAGGCTGTGATCTCAGACATGGCCGGCCATCAGTCGGGTGCGCGCCGCTTCCGTGCGGACGACCTCGTCCGCGGGGATGTGGTAGTCGCGCTTGTAGTTGAAGGTGTGGACGATGGCCGCGAGGATGAGCGCGGCGAACGCCACGCCGGCGATCAGCCACATGTGCCAGATCAGCGCAAAGCCCGTCACCGCACTGATCACCGACAGCACGAAGCCCGCGGCGGTGTTCTTCGGCATGTGGATGGGCGCGAAGCCCTCGACCGGCCGCTCGTAGCCGCGCTGCTTCATGTCCCACCAGGCATCGTTGTCATGGATGCGCGGGGTGAACGCGAAGTTGTAGGCGGGCGGCGGCGATGAGGTGGACCACTCCAGCGTGCGGCCGTGCCACGGATCGCCGGTGGTGTCGCGCAGCGATTCGCGGCGCATGAAGCTCACCACCAGCTGGACGATGAAGCTGAGGATGCCCAGCGCGATCAGGAAGGCGCCGAAGGCGGCGAGCTGGAACCAGATCTGCAGCGAGGGGTCTTCGATGTAGCTGAGGCGGCGCGTCACGCCCATCAGCCCCAGCGCGTACAGCGGCATGAACGCGAAGTAGAAGCCGACCAGCCAGAACCAGAACGCGCACTTGCCCCAGAACGGGTCGAGCTTGAAGCCGAAGGCCTTGGGGAACCAGTAGGTGATCGCGGCGAAGGCGCCGAACACCACGCCCCCGATGATCACGTTGTGGAAGTGCGCGATCAGGAACAGGCTGTTGTGCAGCACGAAGTCGGCCGGGGGCACGGCCAGCAGCACGCCCGTCATGCCGCCGATCACGAAGGTCACCATGAAGCCGATGGTCCACAGCATCGGCACCTCGTACTTGATGCGCCCGTGGTACATCGTGAACAGCCAGTTGAAGATCTTCGCCCCGGTCGGGATCGAGATGATCATGGTGGTGATGCCGAAGAAGGAGTTGACGCTCGCGCCCGAGCCCATCGTGAAGAAGTGGTGCAGCCACACCAGGTACGACAGGATGGTGATCACCACCGTTGCGTACACCATCGACGCATAGCCGAACAGGCGCTTGCGGCTGAAGGTCGACACGATCTCGGAGAAGGCGCCGAAGACCGGCAGGATCAGGATGTACACCTCCGGATGGCCCCATATCCAGATGAGGTTGACGTACATCATCGGATTGCCGCCAAGCTCGTTGGTGAAGAAGTTCGTCCCGACGTAGCGGTCCAACGACAGGAGCGCCAGCACGGCGGTCAGCACCGGGAAGGCGGCGACGATCAGCACGTTGGTGCACAGCGCGGTCCAGGTGAAGACCGGCATCTTCATGAGGCTCATGCCCGGAGCGCGCATCTTGACGATGGTCGCGATCAGGTTCACCCCCGAGAGCAATGTCCCGACCCCCGCAATCTGGAGGGACCATATGTAGTAGTCCACCCCCACGTCCGGGCTGTAGAGGATGCCCGAGAGCGGTGGGTAGGCGAGCCAGCCGGTCTTGGCGAACTCGCCGATGAACAGCGACGCCATCACCAGCATCGCGCCCATCGTGGTCATCCAGAAGCTGAAGTTGTTGAGGAAGGGGAAGGCCACGTCGCGCGCGCCGATCTGCAGCGGCACCACGTAGTTCATGAGGCCGGTGACCAACGGCATGGCAACGAAGAAGATCATGATCACGCCATGTGCCGTGAAGATCTGGTCGTAGTGATGCGGCGGCAGATAGCCCGCGTTGTCGCCGAAGGCGACGGCCTGCTGCAGCCGCATCATGATCGCGTCGGAGAAGCCGCGCAGCAGCATCACCAGGCCCAGCACGATATACATCACGCCGATCTTCTTGTGGTCGATGCTGGTGATCCAGTCGCGCCACAGGGTGCCCCAGACGCGGTAGTAGGTCATCGCACCCACCAGCGCGAGGCCGCCGAGCGCCACGGCGATGAAGGTCGCCACGAGGATGGGCTCGTGGTAGGGGAAGGCCTCCAGGGTGAGGCGGCCGAAGATCAACTTCGTCAGGTCGGGAGTTTCGGGCATCGCGGTGGCGGGTTTATTGGATCGTCGTGCGCACGGCAAGCGGCGCGCCTGTCGGGTTGTCGGCGGTGCAGAGCTCGGTCGCGACGGTGCGCATCGGCAGCCCCTGCTCGCCGCGGGGCACTTCGGTCAGCGCCTGGGGCGAGAGGCCGGCCTTGCCGGCGCCGCCGGTCGCGTCGACGGCCATCATCTGCCGCATGCACATCTTTCCGGGCTCCACGCAACGGTTGAGGATGGCGTCGTACAGGCCGGGCGCTACCTTGGCGTAGCGGCGCACCGGCTCGCGCTCGCTCGGGCGCTCGAGTTGCAGGTAGTCGTCGCGGCTGAGCATCTTGCCCTCGGCCTTGGCCTTTTGCACCCAGCTCTCGAACTCGGCGCGCGGGAGGCCGTGGAACTTGAAGCGCATGCCCGAGAAGCCCGCACCGCTGTAGTTGGCGGAGAAGCCGTCGTACACGCCGGGCTGGTTGATGACCGCGTGCAGCTTCGTTTCCATGCTGGGCATGGCATAGATCATGCCGGCCAGCGCGGGCACGTAGAACGAGTTCATGACCGACGAGGCGGTGATCTTGAACTGGATCGGACGGTCCACCGGCGCGGCCATTTCGTTCACGGTCGCAATGCCCTGTTCAGGGTAGAAGAACAGCCACTTCCAGTCGAGCGCGACCACCTCGACCACCAGCGGCTGCGCGCCTGCGGGCACCTCGCGCCCCTCGGCAATGCGGTCCAGCGGGCGGTAGGGGTCGAGCGTGTGGGTGCTGATCCAGGTCAGCGCGCCCAGGGCGATGATGATCAGCAGCGGCGCGGCCCAGATCACCAGCTCGAGCTGCGTGGAATGGTCCCAGTCGGGCTTGTAGGTCGCTTCGGTATTGGACTGGCGGTAGCGCCACGCGAACAGCAGGGTGAGCGCGATCACCGGCACGATGATCAGCAGCATCAGCAAGGTGGATATCACGACCAGCCGGCCCTGCTGCGCGGCGATGTCCCCGGACGGATTCAGTACCACCATGTTGCAGCCTGCCAGCAGCAGGGCAAGAATGAGGAGGGCCGACCGGCGGAGGATGGGTAGGAGTGACATGCCAGGATGGAATGAAAAGCGCGCACCGCGGGAAAACGCGAATGGCCAATGCGCGCAAAATGTATCCCCATCGGGGGCACTTGGCGATTGGACGTTTTGTCCTATGGCGCAAAACTGCATCTGATGCGACCCTGAAGGCTCTTGCAAGGCTCCCTGAATCCATAGCACCGCGATGTCCAGCATCAGTCACACCCACCCCGAACCCTCGTCCGGCCCCCTCGAGAGGGATGCCCGGCTCACCACCGCCGACCATTCGAAGGTCGCGCCCGGCGAGATCGCCGTCGGCGTTGTCATCGGGCGCGCGTCCGAGTACTTCGACTTCTTCGTCTACGGCATCGCTTCGGTGCTGGTCTTCCCGGCCCTGTTCTTCCCCTTCGAACAGCGGCTGGAAGGCACACTTTACGCCTTCGTCATCTTCTCGTTCGCATTCATTGCGCGGCCCATCGGCACGGTGATCTCGATGCACGTGCAGCGCCGCTGGGGGCGCGCCACCAAGCTCACCATGGCCCTTTTCATGCTGGGCACCTCCACCGTCGGCATTGCCTTCCTGCCGGGCTACGAGAGCGCGGGAGCACTGGCCATCGTGCTGTTGTCGATCTTGCGCATCGGGCAGGGCCTGGCGCTCGGCGGCTCCTGGGACGGCCTGCCGTCGCTGCTCGCGATGAACGCGCCGCCGAACCGGCGCGGCTGGTACTCGATGCTGGGACAACTCGGCGCGCCGCTGGGCTTCGTGGTGGCCAGCGGCCTGTTCGCGTTCCTGTGGGCCAGCCTGTCCCTGGACGATTTCCTTGCCTGGGGCTGGCGCTATGCCTTCTTCGTGGCCTTCGCGATCAACGTCGTCGCCTTGTTCGCGCGGCTGCGGCTGGTGGTCACGCACGAGTACGAGCAGCTGATGGAAGAAGGCGAGCTCGAGCCCACCAGCGTCATCGAGCTGGTTCGCACGCAGGGCGGCAATCTGCTGATCGGCGCCTTCGCGGCGCTCGCGAGCTACGCGCTGTTTCACCTGGTCACCGTTTTCCCGCTGTCGTGGATACGGCTCTACTCCGACCAGTCCATCACCGAGTTCCTGATGATCCAGATCGTCGGCGCCTTTCTGGCGGCCGGCGGCATCGTCGCCTCGGGCTGGATCGCCGACCGCGTCGGTCGGCGCCGCACCCTGGGCACCCTGGCCGTGATGATCGCGGTATTCAGCGGCTTCGCGCCGACGCTGCTGGGCGGCGGCACGCTGGGGCAGGACGTGTTCATGCTGGTCGGCTTCGTGCTGCTGGGCCTTTCCTATGGCCAGGCCTCCGGCACCGTGACGGCAAACTTCGCCCGCAAGTACCGCTACACCGGCGCCGCGCTGACGGCCGACCTGGCCTGGCTCATCGGCGCTGCTTTCGCGCCGCTGGTGGCGCTCGGCCTGTCGGCCAATTTCGGGCTGGCCTACGTCAGCGTCTACCTGCTGTCGGGCGCCGCCTGCACGCTGGCGGCGCTCAGCATCAACCGCGCGCTGGAGGCCCGCGGCGACGAGACGTGACGCCGGGGCGCGGCGTGCGGCAGCGTGCCTCGCAGCAGGGCGTCGCGCCCGCGCCGCCGAACACCGACCGGCTGTTCTTCGCGCTGCTGCCCGATGCGGCGGCGATCGCGCGCATCGGGCGGTTGATCGAGGACCTGCGCCACGACCACCGGCTGAAGGGCAAGGCGCTCGGTGCGTCGCGCTTCCACGTCACGCTGCTCCACCTGGGCGCTTTCCCGGGCGTGCCCCGCGAGCTGGTCGATGTGGCCTGCGCAGCCGTCCAGGCGCTGACGGTCATCCCCACGTTCGAGCTCGGCTTCGACCGCGTGGGCAGCTTCTCCCGCAGGCCGAGCAACATGCCGCTGGTGCTGCTGGGCGAGGACGGCCTGATCTCCGCGAAGGCCTTCCAGCAGGCCCTTTGCAAGGCGATGGCCCGGGCCGGCGAAGACGACGGCGATGCCGTCCCGTACACGCCGCACTTGACGCTGCTGTACGACGACACGCATGTCGCCCAGCGCGCGATCGAGCCGGTCATCTGGACCGCAAGCGAATTCGTGCTGGTGCGAAGCCTGACGGGGCAAGGCCGGCACGAGGTGCTGGCTCGCTGGCCCTTGCACGGCTGAAGCGGCCCCTTTCAGCGAGGGCCCGGCGAAGCCTGTTCAGGGGGCGGCGCGCACATTGCCCGGCGCGGGATCCTCGGATTCGGGCACGTACTTGCCCGCAGCCTTGTAGCGGGCGATCGCCTGGGCCAGCCGGTCCTGCTCGGGGCAGCCGTTGTTGCAGACCAGCTTCAGCGTCGTCAGGCGCTGCTCGGCCTTCGGCAGGTTGTCCAGCACCAGGTAGAGCTCGCCGGAATAGGAGAGCGCGCCACGATGGCTCGGCTCGATGCGCAGGGCAGTGTCGTAGAAGCGCTCGGCCGCCACATAGTCGGGCTTCTTCGCCTTGCGGTGGCTGAAGCCCATCAGGTTGTTCCAATCGGCGTCGTTGGGGGCATCCACGCCCTGCAGCTCGGCGATGGCGCCTTTCCAGTCCTTGGCCTCGATCAGCGCCCGAGCGTTGGCGAGGCGAATCGAAGAGGGCAGCGAGGCCGAATCGAGGGCCTGCGCCGGTGGCGCTTGCATCGCGAGGGTGAGGAGAATGGCGGCAGCGGCGAGATGGATGGTCCTGGTGAGCATGGCGTGATCCGGTCGAGGTCGAGGGAGGATGGAGGCCGAGGATAGGCAGCGTCGCCTGGATGGTCTTGAAGATTTGCGCCACGGTATTGCGCACCATGCACCCGCGCTGCGCGCTCAGGCGCTCAACTTCCCGAAGCCCGAGTCGCGCGCCAGCACGATCGCGCGGCCGCGGCTGTCGACTTCCAGCTTGGCGAACACGCTGGTCAGGCGGTTTCGAATGGTCTTCTCCGACAGGCCGAGCGTGGCCGCGATCTGGGCGTTGTCGCGGCCCTGGGCCAGCAGTTCGAGCAGCGCGCGTTCACGGGCGGTGAGGGTCTCGAACATCGGGTCGCTCGCAGGCGCCGCTTCGCCGAGGAAGCGGCGCACCTCGGCCAGCCAGTGGGCCCAGGCCGGCTCGTGCGCAAGGATGAGGTGGTTGCCGCTGTCGATCGGCACGAAGCGCGCACCGGGAATCGCGCTTGCAATCAGCCGCCCCTCGGCGAAGGGCACGCGGACATCGCGCGTGCTGTGCAGCACCAGCGTGGGGCATTGCACCTCGGCCAAACGGGCTACGACATCGATCTGGTCGAACTCGCGCATGAAGCGCGCCGCGTTGGCCGGCGAGGTGGAGATGCGTTCCAGTTCGTTGAACCAGCGATGCTGCTCGGGTGTGCCGCCGGGGATGAATTGGCTGGTGAAGAACTGGCGAAAGGCGGTGTCCTGCTTGCCCCAGCCCAGCTCGGCCAGCCTGCGCATCATCTCTGCCTCCTCGCGCTGCTCGGGTGTGGGGCTGCGCACCAGGCGGCCGCGCGCGTAGCCGCCGTGCAGCACCAGCTGGCTCACCCGCTCGGGGTGCCGGGCTGCATAGGCGATGGCAATGGACGCGCCTTGCGAGATGCCGAGAAGGCCGAAGCGCTCGACACCCAGCGCATCGACCAGGGTCTCGAGGTCGCGCAGCCAGCTGTCGAAGCTCAGGTCCTCGGCGTCCCTGTCCGACAGGCCGCAGCCGCGCTCGTCGTAGCGCACGAAGGTGGCGTTGGCGGACAACCCGTCGAGCACATGGCGCCACACCGGGCTTTCCCAATCGAACTCGAGGTGCGACAGCCAAGTGGCCGCCTTGATCAGCAGTGGACCCTTCCCGCAGAGGGCGTAGGCCAGCTGCACGCCATCGTGGCCGCGGGCAAAGCGAATCTGCTGCCTGGGGGGCGGATGGGCGAGAGGAGGCACGGGCGATTTCTGCACAACCGCTAGTGAAGAACCTTTACCGCGGTCGGTCAATAAACCAGATGGCCGGCCATGCCTCAGCATCGCGAACCGGCGCGCGATACACCCCCGCTTGCGTCGAGCTTCCTCGTCGGCGCGGGCACAATCCGCGCCATGAGGCAATGGTTGCGTACGCAGGTTGGCTGGTGGCTCGCATGGCTGCTGCTCGCCGGCGCCGGCGCGACGTGGATCGCGCGCGCCGAGCTGGCGCAGTTGCAAGACGACTTCGAGGTCAACGGTCGCATCGCGCACCGGCTCATGAGCCAGCAGGTGGTGCAGTACGACGCCGTTCTGGCCACGCTGGCGCTGCTGGCGCCGGCAGCCGATGCAGAGCGGCCCGAGCAGCGGCTGTCGGCGGTCTACCCTTCGATCCTTCGTGTCGAACGGCGCGAGGCCGGCGCGGGCTGGTCCGACCGCGCGCTGGCGGATGCCGAAGCGAAGTCGCGCGACCTTCGGCGTCCCGAGCTGGCCGGCCAGGATCTATCGGCCGGGCGATACCGGCTCGTGATCGGCGCCACGCCCACCAGCTATGCGCTCGACATCGACCTCGCGAGCGCCGTGCCCGCGCGCGACTGGCCGATGGATCCGAAGACCAGCCCGGTGCGCGTGGTGCTGGAGCGCGCGGGGCAGCAGTTCGTGGTGCAGCCCGGGCGGCCGCCGTTGCCGCAGGGCTGGTCCTTCTCGTTCCGCAAGGTGCTGGCTTCGGACAGCCAGGCCTTCGACCTCGTGGCCGAGCGCCATGTGTCCTGGGGCGAGCTGCCTTGGGCCTGGATGCTGGCATGGGCCGGCGCCGTCGGCGTGGTGCTGTGGGGCGCACGCGCGCTGCGGCGCCAGCGCATCGAGCGGCGCCGTGCCGAGGACCTGCTGCGGCTCGGCCAGGTCTCGCGGCTCAATGCGCTGGGCGAACTCGCGGCCGGCATGGCGCATGAGCTCAACCAGCCCTTGACGGCGGTGCTCGCCAACACGCAGGCCGCACGCCGGCTGCTCGACGAAGACCCGCCCGAGCTCGCGACCGCGCGCGGCGCGATGCAGCAGGCCGCCGAGCAAGCGAGGCGGGCGGCCGATGTCGTGGGGCGCCTGCGCCGCGTGATCGAGCGGCCGGGGCAGGCTGGCGCCGTGCAGCCCGTGCCGCTGCAGGACGCCGTGCGCAGCGCGCTGCACCTGCTGGCGCCGGAGTTCGACAAGCGCGCGATCGCGCCGGTGCTCGAAGGCGCCGCGCAGGCGCCCGTCAGCGTGCACGCCGAGCCGGTGGCGCTGGAGCAGATCGTGCACAACCTGCTGATGAATGCGCTGCAGGCGCTCGACGAGCTGCCGGCCGGCGAGCGGCAGTTGCGGCTCGCGGTCGAGCGCCAGGACGGGCAGGGCGTGCTGCGCGTGAGCGACAACGGCCGCGGCATCGCGCCCGAGCTCCTCGGGCGCATCTTCGAGCCCTTCTTCAGCACGCGCGAAGGGGGGCTGGGCTTGGGCCTGAGCCTGTGCGAGACGCTGGCCGGAGCCATGGGCGGCTCACTGGCCGCCGAGGCCGAGCAGCCGCGCGGCGCGCGCTTCACGCTGCGCCTGCCGCTGGCGCTGAGCACGGAGATTTCCCAATGACGAACGAGCCGCAGTCGCCGCTTGTTCACCTGATCGACGACGATCAGGCGGTGCGTGAAAGCCTGGCCCTCTTGATCGGCACGGTCGGCCTGCGTACCCAGGCCTGGTCCGATCCGCAAGCCTTCGTCGCCGGCTTCGACCGCGGCGGCGTCGGCGCCATCGTGCTCGACGTGCGCATGCCGGGCGTCAGCGGCCTCGCGGTGCTCGACACGCTGCTTGCGCAGGGGGTGGACCAGCCGGTGATCATGCTGACCGGACACGGCACGGTGGAGATGTGCCGGCGCGCCTTCAAGGCCGGCGCGGCGGAGTTCCTCGAGAAGCCGGTCAACGACGAGCCATTGCTCGAGGCCCTGCAGCAGGCGGTGCGCCAGCATGTGCGCTCGCGCGAGCGGGCCCAGGCCGACCAGGCGGCGCGCGAGCGGTACGCGCAGCTCTCCGAGCGCGAGCGCGAGGTCCTGGGCTTCATCGTCGAGGGACTGACCAACAAGGAGATAGCCCGGACGCTGGCGCTGTCGCCGCGCACGGTCGAGACCCATCGCGCCAACCTGTTCGCGAAGCTGGAATGCGAGTCGCTGGCGCAATTGATCCGGCGCTACGCCGCGCTGGCGGGCGGCAACGCTCCGTAGTTCTACGGAGTGCGAGCGTAGCCGTACGAATGGCGGCGGCGGGCCGCAATTCCTACAGTGGCGCTGCGGTCGGCAAGTCGCCGGCGCTTCAGTCAGATCGCTTCAAACCATTTCGGAGAACCCCGCATGCATTCGTCTCTTCGCCTCGGCGCGCTCGCCGTCTCCCTCGCGCTTTGTGCATTGAGCGTGCAGGCCCAGCAAGCCCCGGCCGTCGCCGCCGCTGCCGTGCGCACCGAGCGCAACATCTCGCTGGAGCTGGCGAACCAGATCGCCGCGGCCACGGTGGCCGCGTGCACGGCCAACGGCTATGCGGTCGCGGCGACCGTGGTCGACCGGGCCGGCGTGGTGCGCGCGGTGCAGCGCGCCGACACCGCGGGCGCGCACACGGTGGCCGCCAGCGAGCGCAAGGCGTGGACCTCGGCTTCGGCCAAGGCGCCCACCCTGGCGATGATGGAGAACGCCCAGAAGAACCCGGGCGCGGCCAACCTGGGGAACATCCCCGGCTTCCTGCTGCTGGGCGGCGGCGTGCCGGTCAAGGCGGGCAACGAGGTCATCGGCGCGGTCGGCGTGGGCGGCGCGCCGGGAGGACACCTCGACGAGCAATGCGCCAACGCGGGCATCGAGAAGGTCAAGGGCCAACTGGGCTGAGCACGAGGCTGAAGGCCATGCATCGCGCGCGCCTGGCCCTGTTGCTGACGGCATTGGCGATCGCCGACGTGCAGCCCGCGGCGGCGCAGGTGCCGCCCACGGCGCCGGAGGCACTCGCCTATGAAGGCGTGCACCAGGCTGCCTGGCGCGGCGACCTCGCTCGCCTCAAGGCCCTGATCGCGGCCGGTGCCGATCTGGAGGCGCGCGACGGGCGGGGCCGCACGGCCCTGCATGTGGCAACGCATGCACGCCAGCGCGACGCGATCCGCCTGTTGGCCCAGGCCGGCGCGAAGCTCGATGTGCTGGAGGACGACCGCTACGACGCGGTCACCATTGCCGCGGTCGCCGATGACCCGGCGACGCTCTCGCTGCTGCTGTCGCTGGGCGCCAGCCCGCGCCAGACCACCAGCCGTTACGACGGCACCGCGCTGATCGCCGCGGCGCATCTCGGGCATGACGAGGTGGTGCGGCGGCTGATCGCGGCCGGCGCGCCGCTGGACCATGTCAACAACCTGCACTGGACCGCGCTGATCGAATCGATCGTGCTCGGCGACGGCGGGCCGCGGCATCAGCGCACGCTGGCGGCACTGGTCGATGCAGGGGCCGATCTTCAGTTGGCCGATCGGCAAGGCAACACGCCCTTGCGGCTGGCGCATGCGCGCGGCTACGCCGCGATGGTCGCAAAGCTCGAGGCGGCGGGCGCGAAGCAGGGCGCCCCCGGAAGAGCGCCTCGATGAGAGCGCCTCGGGGAGAGCGCCTCGGGGACAATGGCGATCCCACGAGGAGGACCGTCCATGTACATGCCGCCCCAGTTCAACAGCCGCGACCGCGCCACCGCCGCGGAGCTGATGCGACAGCATCCCTTCGCCAGCCTGATCTCGACCGATGACGAAGGCTTGCCTTTCGTCACGCACCTGCCGCTGGTGCTCGACGACCGGGGGGAGGAGGGCGGCTTCGCATTGCTGGGCCATTGCGCCAAGCCCAATCCGCAGTGGCGCTACCTGCAGGCGCGACCGCGGGCAGTCGCGACCTTTCTCGGGCCGCATGCCTACCTGTCCCCCTCGGTCTACCCGGATCTCGCGCGCGTGCCGACCTGGAACTACCTGGCGGTGCACTGCACGGTCGAAGCCCGCCTGATCGAGACGCCGAGCGACAAGGACGCGTTGCTCAAGCGCCTGATCGGCGAGCACGAGCCGGCCTATGCGCAGCAATGGCGCGAACTGGGGGAAGACTTCCAGCTGAAGATGCTCAATGGCATCGTCGGCTTCGAGCTGAAGGTGACGGCGCTGCAATGCAAGCTCAAGCTCAACCAGCACCGTCGCGAGTCCCATGGGGCGATGTACGCGCGCTACAGCGCGGGCACCCCGGACGAGCAAGCGCTGGCGGCCTGGATGCAGCGCCTGGGCATGCAGACGGACGCGGCAGAGGTGCAGGAGAACTGAATCATGCGCGCGCTTGGATTGATCGGACTGGTGCTCGCGCTCGCGGTCGTCGGCGTGCTGGTGAAGCGGCAGATGGGCAGCATGGCCGGCGCGCCGCCTGCAGCCGATGCGCGGCCACAGCTGACGCAGCCCGAGCAGGCACTGCAGGTGCAGCAGCAATTCAAGCAATCGCTCGACGCGGCGATGCAGCAGCCGCGCCCCATGCCCGACGATGCCCGATGAAGCCCCGATGACGCTCGACGACGAACACTGGATGCGGCTCGCGCTGGCCGAGGCACGCCAGGCGGCCGAGGCCGGCGAGGTGCCCATCGGGGCCGTGCTGGTGAAGGAGGGCCGGCTGATCGCCGCCGGGCGCAATGCGCCTGTCGCGCTGCACGACCCCAGCGCGCATGCCGAAATCAATGCGCTGCGCGCGGGCGGTGCGGCCATGGGCAACTATCGCCTCGACGGCTGCGAGCTCTACGTGACGCTGGAGCCGTGCGCCATGTGCGCCGGCGCCATGCTTCACGCGCGGCTGGCGCGCGTGGTGTTCGGCGCAGCCGATCCGAAGACCGGCGCGGCGGGCTCGGTGCTCGACCTGTTCGCACGGCGCGAGCTCAACCACCATGCGCAGGTGCAGGGCGGGGTACTGGCGGCGGATTGCCAGGCACTGCTGCAGGACTTCTTCAGGAGCCGCCGCAGCGCGGCGCGCGAAGCGGCCGAGCCGCTGCGCGACGATGCGCTGCGTACCCCGGACGAGCGCTTCGACGGGTTGGCCGGCTACGGCTTCGAGCCGCACTACGTCAGCAACCTCGCGAGCCAGCGAGGCTGGCGCATGCACTACCTCGACGAGGGGCCGGCCGCCGCATCGTGGGCCTGCCTGTGCCTGCACGGCCCGGGTGAGTGGAGCTACTTCTTCAGGCACCTCGCGCGCGTGCCGGGATGCCGCGTGCTGGTGCCGGACCTGATCGGCTTCGGGCGAAGCGACAAGCCCAAGCGCGAGGCGGTGCACAGCTGGCCGTGGCACCGCGACCTGCTGCTCGAATGGCTGGACCGGCTGCAGCCCGGCCCTCTGGCGCTGGTGCACAGCGCCGGCGCCGCGCCACTCGCATCCCTGCTCGCGAGTGCCGCGCCGGGGCGCTTCCCGCTGGTGCGGATGGCGCCGGATGCGTGCGAGGCCACGATCGACGCGTGGCGCGCGCCCTTTCCCGATCGCGGCTACGAGGCGGCGCTGCGTGCCCTCGGGCCGACCCCGCCGGGCGTCTCGGGTCCTGGGGCCGCACAGGCAGCCCTGCTTGCGCAGGAGGCGATGGGATACTTCGGCCCGTGAAGAAGAAACATATCTATATCTACTCCCCAAGCAGCGCCGTGCGCGACAAGGCGGCTTTCCGGCGCGGCATCAAGCGATTGCAGGCGCTGGGCCACGAGGTGGAGATCGACGAGGCCGCGCTCGCCACCCATCAACGTTTTGCCGGCGACGACGCAACCCGGCTGGCGGCCATTGCCCGTGCCGCCGCGAGCCGGGCAGACGTGGCCCTCATCTCGCGCGGAGGCTACGGGCTCACGCGAATCCTCGACGCCATTCCCTACAAGGTGGTCGCCAAGGCCATCGAGCGTGGCACCGAGTTCGTGGGCCTGAGCGACTTCACCGCACTGCAGAGCGCGTTGCTGGCGAAGACCGGCGCGGTGAGCTGGCAAGGGCCCTCGGTGGGCGAAGACTTCGGCGCCGAGGACGGCGCCGACGAGATCATGGAAGCCTGCTTCGACGACCTGCTGCACGGCCAGGGGGAAGGCACCGGCTGGCGCGTGCCGAAGCGCGACGCCGAGGCGGTGGCGGGTTTCCGCGGGCTGCACGGCGCGACGCTGTGGGGCGGCAACCTCTGCGTGCTCGTGAGCTTGCTGGGCACCCCCTACTTCCCGGCCATCGACAAAGGCGTGCTCTTCTTCGAAGACGTGAACGAGCACCCGTTCCGGGTGGAGCGCATGCTCGACCAACTGCGCCATGCCGGCGTACTGGCGCGCCAGAAGGCGGTGCTCTTCGGGCAGTTCACGGGCGGGCGCACCGTGCCGCACGATCGCGGCTTCAGCCTGGAGACGGTGATCGCACGCCTGCGCACATTGATCAAGGCGCCAGTGCTCACCGGCCTGCCCTTTGGCCATGTCCCGACCAAGGTGCTGCTGCCGGTTGGTGCCAAGGTGGAAGTGGCGGCCGATGGCCGGGATGTCTTCATGGTGTGGGGCCACCGGCACACGCACTGAGCCACGCTCAAAAACAAAAGCCGCTGCAGGGCAGCGGCTTCGAGTGAGGCAACGGGACGGCTCAGGTCGTGATGCGGTGATGCGGCCGGGGCACCAACGCGCCGGGCAGGCCGCCCTTGAACAGGCGGTTGATCTCGCGCAGCTGGCGGCGGGCTGCAGCCTCGCCATCCACCGCGCTCAGGGCGGTCAGCACATCCTGGCGCAGGTACCAGAGCGCTTCGAGGTCGCCGGCAAAGCGCACGCGCTGGGCGACCCGCTGGGCGGAATGCCCGCCATGGGTCTGCAGCAGCGACAGCATCGCACTCCGAATCTGACCGATCTGGCGATCCGCCGAACGGCGCAAGCCGAGGGCCGGGAACGACAGCAAGCGAAAGAACCTTTGTAGTGCCATGGTGTTAGAAAGGCGGAGCCAAGAGCTCAGAGGATTACAACGTTAAGCCTGTGGGAGCGGTCTTACAAGGCAGGGCGCATCATTTCATCTTCAAAAACAACATACTTCACGAATATCTTCAAGCACTAGTCGAAGACGTTGATGCTTAAGTTGTACTTGCTGCGTCCAGCTCAAGTTCAGCTTTGTTTCTTAATGAAAAAGCAACAGCTTTGCCTTCCAGCAGTCAGATTTGACGTCCCGGCGGGGAGTTCGTGCCACGCTTTGCCATAATCGTTCGGCGTGAGCTACCAAAAATTGCACAAATGACCGGCCATCCCACTGTCGTCTTCGCTGACCTGACGGGAAGCACGCGGGTTTTCGAGGCCATGGGCAACGCCAGAGCCACTGAAACCGTCACCCGGCTCATCCAGTGGATCGGCGGCGTCTGCGAGGCGCACAGCGGACGTGTCGTCAAATCGCTAGGCGATGGCGTGTTTGCAATATTCACGAACGGCGTCAACGCCACCAAAGCGGTGCTCGAGCTGCAGCGCAATCACCAGAAGCGCCTGCAGACCTGGCCGGCGCCATTGCGCATGGAACTGCAAATCGGCGTTGCCAGCGGCGAGGTGGTCGAGGTGGATGGCGATTGCTACGGCGACGCCGTCAATCTCGCTTCCCGGCTCAGCGACCTGGCGGGCCCGGGGCAAATCTGGGCGACCGAGGCGGTCATCGACCAGTTGCAGGGCGGCGAGGCGCGGCATCGAAGCCTCGGTCCGATCAATATCCGCGGCAAGAACGAGATGCCGGTGGTGTACCGCATCGACTGGCAGGACGAGGTGACCGAGTTCCTCACGATGCCGGCCACGCTGGCCATTTCGTCGCGCACCGCCGACTCCTCCTTCGGGCAGATCGAGCTCGCCTGGCTCGATGTGCGCTCGATGTTCCGCGCCACCGAGCTGCCCATCCACCTGGGCCGGGTGGACGAGGCGCAGTTCGTGGTCAACGATCCGCGCGTGTCGCGGCTGCATGCGCGCATCGAGGCGCGGCAAGGCAGCTGCGTGCTGGTCGACATCAGCACGTACGGCACCTGGGTCCGGTTCCATGGCACAGCGGGCGCCAGCGGCGAGATCGCGTTGCGGCGCGACGAGTGCGTGCTGCACGGCAGCGGGGAAATCGGGCTCGGCGCGCCATTGAGCGACTTCAGTGCACCGACCATCTCCTTCAACACCACCGGCGGCAACGTGCTGCTCGCGCGACGCGAAGCGCGCTGAGCCGGTCTGTGGCGGCGCATACGCGTTGCGCCGACTTGAAGGCGCGGGGAGCATCCACTAGGCTCCATGGTTCGACCGGCTCAAGCGCTGCGGCGCTGCGAGCGACCGCTCAACCCGACTTCCTTGGAGACTCCCATGACCTTCGCCTCCGCCGCCGACCTGTCGAATAACTCCTATGGCAGCTTTCAGCCGGTCCTCGACTGGCAGGCTGCCGTCATCGAAAGCCTGATGCACGCACAGCAGGTACAGCTGCAAATGCTGACGGCCTGGCAGCGCCCTTTCGCCGCCGTCAATCAGGAGCTCTGGGACCAGTGGGTTGTCCGGTTCGGCGGCGGCGTGCCGATCGACGGATAGCCGCCCGCAGCGGAAGCGCTATTGCAGTGGCTTCTGGGGTTTACCCCGAGGTCGATGCTCTCAATTTCCTGCGGATCGCGCCGATAAGCCTCATGATCAGGCCCCCATCGGCGGCCGCAAGGAACACGCATGCGGAATATGAGAATCGCGACCCGTCTCGGGTGGGGTTTCGGGATCGTGTTGCTGTTGATGGCGGCATCGGTTGCGATCGGCATGGTGCGCTTGCGCGGCTTGGCCGAGATCCATCAGCGCGCGGAGGTCGTGCAACAGGAGATGCTGCAAGGCGGCATCCGGCAATCGGGGCAGGCCGCCGCTGTGCCGGAGGGTGTTCAGAAGCAGCTCGCAGCGATCGCCGAACAGCACGGCCGCCAAGCCCGTGCGACGGCCGCCGAACTCGAACAGGCGATCGACGACACGCGCTGGCTTCTGCTCGGCCTGGGCCTGCTCGCGCTGGTGACGGGCGTCGGCTGGACGATCGGGCTGGTCCGCAGCATCGTCCGGCCCCTGGAGGAGGCCATCTTCATCGCCGAAACAGTCGCGGCCGGTGACCTCAGCAAGGAATTCCAAACCGAGCGCAGCGGCGAGTTCGGCCGGCTGCTGCGGGGCATGGGCGAGATGGAGGACACGCTGACCGACGTGGTGACCCGCATCAAGGAATCGACCGATTCGATCGTGACCGCGTCGCAGCAGATTGCCGTGGGCAATCAGGATCTCTCATCGCGCACCGAGGAGCAGGCCAGTTCGCTGCAGCAGACGGCCGCTTCGATGGAAGAGCTGACCTCCACGGTCAAGCAGAACGCGGACAACGCGCGGCAGGCGAATCAGCTCGCGCTGTCGGCCTCCGAAGTGGCGGTCAAGGGCGGCAGCGTGGTCGGGCAGGTGGTGGACACCATGGCCTCGATCCACGCATCGTCCAAGAAGATCGTGGACATCATCGGCGTGATCGACGGCATCGCCTTCCAGACCAACATCCTGGCGCTCAACGCGGCAGTGGAGGCCGCGCGTGCCGGCGAGCAGGGCCGCGGCTTCGCGGTGGTCGCATCCGAAGTGCGCAACCTCGCGCAGCGCTCGGCCGCAGCGGCCAAGGAAATCAAGGGCCTGATCGACGACTCGGTGGGCAAGGTCGATGCAGGCACTGCGCTGGTGGGCGAGGCCGGCAAGACGATGGAAGAGATCGTGGGCAGCATCCGCCGCGTGACCGACATCGTGGGCGAGATCAGCGCGGCGAGCCATGAGCAGACGCAAGGCATCGAGCAGATCAACCAGGCGATCACGCAGATGGACCAGGTGACGCAGCAGAACGCGGCGCTGGTGGAAGAAGCCGCTGCCGCGGCGCAGTCGATGCAGGATCAGGCCGGAAAGCTTTCGCAAGTGGTCGGCACCTTCAAGCTCGACGACGACGAGGCGCCGCGTGTGTCCGCGCCGCTGATTGCGATTCAGACCAGGCCGGTGCCCAAGGCCGCTGCCGTTGCGAAGCCGCCCGTCCAGCGCATCGGCGCCGCAAAGCCGCGCAGGTCAGAGGCGTTGCCTGCCGGCGGCGAATGGGAGAGCTTCTAGTGGGCCGTGACAGTCGAGTCGGGAGTGAAGGCCGCCAGCGGACAAGAAAAAACCCGCCGAAGCGGGTGAAGGACAGCCCTGATTGAGGGAGGAGGGAGGAAGAAGAGCGGGCTGCCGAGATGCAGTGTCGGCCCCGAGTCTTAGGGGAAACTTAAGCATGTTCATCGCTTCGGCCCTGGGTGGCGACCGGGGCGTTCAGCGGGTCAATCGCCGGTACGCGTTGAGGTGGCGCAGCGCGCCGCGGGCGTCGCCGAACAGCTCCTGCAGCCGGCCCAGGTTGTAGTGCGCATCGGCAAACTCCGGGTCGAGCTGCAGGCTGCGCTCGTAGTTCAAAGCGGCGGCGCGCAGCCGGCCGAGTTCTTCCAGCGCGATCGCGTGGTTGAAGAACAGCAGGGTCGATGCCGGGCAGCGCGGCAGGGCGAAGTCGTGCAACTGCACCGCGTCTTCATAACGCTGCAGATCGCAGAGCAATGCACCCAGATTGACGTAGGCGTCGACGTGGTCTGGCGCCACGGCGACAACCGCGCGGTAGGCGGCTTCGGCCTGGATGGGATCGGAGTCCTCCAGCGCTTCGGCGCGGGCGAACAACTGCTGCACGTCGATGCCGCTGGCCGGAGGGGTGGCGTTGGGCTCCAGGAAGGCAACGTGACCGTCGACGGGCGCGACCTCGAAGTCCAGCAGCAGTTGCCCCGACCTCGCTTCCCAGGTACCCCGGCGATCACGGACTGCGACGTCGGCGCCCACCGCGGTAATGCGCATCCCGGTCAGCGGCAGTTCTTCGGGAAGCGTGGCCCGCAGCTTGCGCAGCGAGCGCAGAATTTTGCGCGGCGGGATCTGTGCCTCCTGAAGCCCCTGGGCCGTGCGCAGCAGCATCAGATCCTGGAAGCTGAAGCGGAACTCGTTGCGCGTGCCGCGTGTCGGCGTGACGAACCCGGCGTTGACCAGGCGCTGGATCGCCACGCGCGAGATGCCGAGCATCTGCTGCACGCGCCGCATCGTGTACGGCGACGCACTGCCGGCAGCGCTCATAAGGCAACCTCCCCCAGGCACGTCACTTCGTGTACTTCGCGCACCCCCTCCTGAAGCAGCGGGCAAGCGCCTTCAGGCGGCAGGTCGGCGCTCACCCCTTCCTGGCACGCGCGCGCGCTGGCGTCGCGGCAGGTTCGTCGCTCTTGGCGGCGCGCTTGGGCGCCTTTCTCTCACCCGCCTCGAACATCGGCGAGACGTTGCCGCGGGCGGTCTTGGCCACGGTCTTGCCAGGCGCGGCAGGGGTGGCGGGCGTGGCGGGTGCGGAGCGCGGCTTTTTGCCGAGACTGGCCTTGAGCGCGTCCATCAGGTCGATGACCTGTCCGCTGCCGGTCTCCTCGGCGCGTGCCGAGGCGACGATGTGCTTGCCGGCGATCTTCTCGTCGATCGCGGCGAGCACGCGCTTCTTTTCCTCGTCCTCGTACTGGCTCGGGTCATACACGTCTTCCGAGATCTGGTCGATCAGCTGCAGCGCGAGCTGGAGTTCGGCCGGCGACACGCTGACCTTCTCGATGTCGAGATCCCTCATCGAGCGCACCTCGTCGGCGTAGAGGAGCTGCTGAAGGATCAGGCCATCTTCCGCGGGGCGGATCTGGACCACATACTGCTTGGCCTTCCACGACCACTTCGCCAGGGCGCACCGCCCGCTCTTGCGCATGGCTTCGCTGAGCAGGGCGTAGGGCTTGCCGCCGCGCTTGTCGGGGGCCAGGAAGTAGGCCTTGTCGTAGTAGATGGGGTCGACCGCGCTTTCGGGAATGAAGGCCGTGATCTCGACCACGTGGCTGCTGCCTTCCTCGAGCGCCTTCAGCTCGTCGGGCGTGAACAGGACGAAGCTGTCCTTCTCGAATTCGTAGCCCTTCACCATCTCGGAGCGCGGCACCACGCTCTGGTCCTTCTCGGAGACGTACTGCTGCTTGACGCGGGAGCCGTCCTTGGCCAGCAGGTTGAACCTGACAGTGGACGCGCTCTCGGTCGCCGAGTAAAGGCGCACGGGGATGGAGACCAGCCCGAAACTCAGCGTCAACGAAGCAATGGAACGTACGGCCATGGTGTTGTCCTTCGCGCCCGGAGGGCGAGTGCCGCGGGCGGTGTGCCGCAGCATAGCCAAATCCTATGCGCTGGCCGGCAGGCTGTCACGTAGGACCTTTCCTGCTAGCGCAGCACGCGTCCGTCCGCCGTGATGCTGATGAGGTCGATGGTGCGCTGCGGATCGCGCAGGCCGGGCCGTAGGTTGATGCGAAAACCGCCGACGTCGTAGTCTGTCATGCCCGCCATCACCCGCTGAAGGCTCGCGGGCGTGAAGGCGCGCCCCGCGCGGCGCACCGCCTCGCCGGCGGCCTTGGCGGCGATAAAGCCTTCGAGCCCTTCGTAGGAGGCCGTCTGGTCCGAGTTGTCGAGGGCCGCGAGGTATTCCTTGACGATGGGGGTGGCCGCGGACCGCGGCGAGGGCACGACCTGCGCGATCACGATGCCGCGGATGTCCTTGCCCAGCGTGGCGTAGAGCGGGTCGATGCCGACGACCGAGAAGGCCATGAAGTTGCCGCTGTAGCCGCTCTTGCGCAGCTTGCGAATGGCTTCGGCCGTGGTACCGGAGAGCGAAACGAGCACGATGGCCTGTGGCGACGCCTTCAGCACGTCGGCAAGCGCGGCATCGAGCCTGCCATCGGCGGCCGGCACCAGCGCCTGGGCGGCCAAGGGGCCGAGCTTTTGCTCGCTCATGGCCTGCTGAACCGCAGCCAGGCCTGCACGACCCATGGCGTCGTCGTCACCGACGAGCGCAATGCGCGTCTGGCCCACAGTGGCGCATTGACGCACCATCTTGATGGCTTCGTCGGCCATGCTGGGCCGCACGTGGAAGACGTTGGGATGGGCCGCGCTGCGCAGAGTGTCCGCCGCGGCGAAAGGCGCGAAGAGCACGGTGCCCTGCTGGGCCGCGGCGGCGGCGCCGGCCTCGCTGCTGGCGGTGCCGACGAATCCGAACAGCATGTCGGCCTTTTCATTGACCAGCAAGGTGCGCGCATTCGCCGCGGCGCGCTTGGCGTCGTAGCCGTCATCGAGCTGCAGCAGCTTCAGCTGCAGCCCGCCGGCTACATTGGCGTCGTTGAACTGGGTTGCATAGAGCCGGCAACCTGCTGCAAAGGCCAGCCCGATTTCACTCGCGGCGCCCGTCAGCGGGACGGACTGCCCGAGGATCACCGTGCGGCCTGCCGGACGGACAGTTTGTGCCTGGCCGATCCGGGCCAACCCACCGCCTAGCAGCAGCGCTGCGCTCGCCTTGCTCAGCCAGAGCCTGCGTGACCGATCCATGGGAGGCCCTTTCGTTGAGTCGACTGAAAAATGTAGCGACTTAGGTGCCTTTGTACGAGGGTAGTAAGTCACGTTCGGGGCGACTTCGGCGGCGATGGGTGTTAACTATTGTTTGTGGTCCGTGGTTTTTTGCACGCGGCGAAAGAGGCGTCCGATGGCAACATGCCGATCGATCCGGATGTCCTGCCGCGACCTACATGAATAAAAAGCCCTCTGATCTCTTGCTGCTGGAAAGCGCTCTCTCCACCATCGAACAGGTGCTGGCGCGCGCCGACAGCGACATGCAAGGCACGCCGTATTTCGGCCCGACCGCGAACCTGCCATTGGACGCGTTGCAGGACCCTGGCTCGGCCGGAATCCATGACCGTTTCCGGGTCAGCGCCGCACAGTCGGCGATCAACATCTGCCTCGGCTCGGCCGCGGCGCTGATCGATGTGAGCCAGGCGTTGATGAACCGCAGCGTCGACCGCTCGCCTCAGACTCTGGAGCGCGAGTGGCAGACCATCATCACGCATACCAAGATTGCGAGCCGCTCAGCCTATCGCGCAGCGCTGATCATGGCGGCGCAGAAGCATGTGCTGGCGGCGCAGGGCGAGGTGCAGTCGGAAGAGGTCTACAGCGGTCTCGTCTATTGAGCGCTGACGTTGTGCTGTGCAGAAGTCGAGTTGATCAGCGCAAGAAAGTCGAGCAGGTGATCAGGCCTCCCTGGCCGGAGCCCGCACTCCTCACGCAAATCTGAAGTTTTCTGCCGCGGCTTCCGATATTTCGGAGCCGCGCAGCAGAATCCTGCCCTTCAAAAACAAGAAGGGTCGATGTGCTGAGTGTCAGGGGAGGATTCGGGCCAGGGGCCTGGGAGAACACGCGCGCTCGTGGCGGGAAGCGCAAGACATCGGTGACGGCGCTGGCAGTCATGCTCGCGATGCTCTCGGCGTTGGCGCATGCCCAGACGCCGCCGCCAGTGCCACTGCCACCGGCGCCCAATGCTTTCGTCGAGGAGCAGCGGCAGCAGGATCGCGAACGCGCGCTGCGCCGACAGCAGGAGCGCGCTTTCCACAACCCCGCACGGCCCGAACTTCGGGCCGAGGCTCGCCAACTGCCCGACGACGAGCCGTCGTGCCTTCGCGTCGATCGCCTGGTGCTGGCCGGCGAGCGCGCCGAGGACTTTCAGTGGGCGTTGGCCGCGGCCGCCGGAGAAGTCGGCAGCGACGATCCGCGCGGCCGCTGTCTCGGTCCCCGGGGGATCGACATCGTGATGGCACGGCTGCAGCGGGCCTTGGTCGCGCGCGGCTACATCACGACCCGCGTGCTCGCGGCGCCGCAGGAACTGCACCAGGGCACGCTGACCCTGACGCTGATTCCGGCTCGCGTCGCCGCCATCCGGTTCGCCGGAGGAAGCGAGTCCCGCACCAGCCTCGCGGCCGCCATTCCGGCGCGTGCCGGCGATCTGATCGACGTGCGCGACATCGAGCAGGGCCTGGAGAACTTCAAGCGCGCCCCCACTGCCGAGGCCGATGTCCAGATCGATGTCTCCAGCCTTGCAGGCGCGCGGCCTGGCGACAGCGACCTGGTCGTCAATTACGCGCAGCGCTTTCCCCTGCGCACGACCCTGAGCCTCGATGACAGCGGCACCCACGCCACTGGCAAGAGGCAGGCCGGGGCCACTCTGGCCTGGGACAACCCTCTGGGACTCAACGACCTGTTCTACGTCAGCCTCAACCATGACGCCTTCAACCATCCGGGGCAGGGCACCAGGGGCCAGACCGTGCACTACTCGCTGCCCTGGGGCTACTGGCTCGCGAGCGCTACCGCCTCGCAGGGCAAGTACCACCAGAGCGTGCACGGCGCGTACGAGACTTATGTCTACGCGGGCGAATCGGCCAGTGCCGAGGTCAAGGTCTCTCGCTTGATCTACCGCGACCAGCGCCGCAAGACCACGCTTGCCCTGCGCGCCTTCCGGCGCAGCGCGCACAACTTCGTTGATGACGAGGAGATCTGGGTAGAACAGCGCGCCACTGCCGGCTGGGAACTGGGGCTGGCACATCGCGAGTTCATCGGCGAGGCCACGCTCGACGCCAACCTGGCGGGGCGGCGCGGCACCGGCGCCTTCGGCGCGCTCCATGCACCCGAGGAGAACTTCGGTGACGGCACTGCGCGCGTCAGGATCGCGACGGCTGAGCTCGGCGTGAATGCACCCTTTCAGCTCGGCGCGCAAAAGCTGCGCTATTCCGGGCTTTGGCGCGCGCAGTGGAGCCCAGGCGCGCTGACGCCGCAGGACCGCTTCGGTATAGGCGGTCGCTACACCGTGCGCGGCTTCGATGGTGAATCGAGCCTCCTGGGCGATCGCGGCTGGCTGCTGCGCAACGACGTCGGCTGGGCGGTGGGCGAGAGCGGCGCCGAGCTCTACCTCGGCATCGATCACGGGCAGGTCGCCGGGCCTTCCACGCGGCAGCTGGAGGGCCGTCACCTGAGCGGCGGCGTCATCGGTCTGCGCGGCGCTCGGATGGGGCTGAGCTACGACTTCTTCGTTGGCGCGCCCATCGACAAGCCCGAGGGATTCCGCACGGCCGGGACGACGGCCGGATTCAACCTGAACTACAGCTTCTGACGCGCAGGCGCAGGCAGGGGGAAAAAGAACATGAACAAGCAGCTTCACAGGATTGTCTTCAACGCCGCGCGCGGCCTGCGCATGGTGGTGCAGGAGACGGCCAGGAGCGCGGGCAAGGCCAGCGGCACGACATCCGCCCCTATCGGTACTGCGCTTGCGAGCCTGCTGGTCGCCACGGCCGCGCAAGCGCAGATCGTCGGCGCACCCGGAGTGGCGCCGGGCCTCAGGCCCACCGTGCTGGTCGCACCGAATGGCGTGCCGGTGGTCAACATCCAGACGCCTTCGCCCGCAGGCGTCTCTCGCAACCTCTACCACCGGTTCGACGTCCAGTCCCGAGGCGTCATCCTCAACAACAGCCGCACCGATGTGCAGACCCAATTGGGCGGCCGGGTGCAGGCCAACCCCTTCCTCGCGACCGGCCCGGCACGCATCATCCTCAACGAGGTCACGAGCGGCAACCCCACGCAGCTGCGTGGGGCTATCGAGGTGGGCGGGCAGCGCGCCGAGGTGATCGTGGCCAATCCGGCGGGGATCGCCGTGGATGGCACCACCTTCATCAACGCGAGCCGCGCCACGCTCACCACCGGCGCCCCGCAGCTCAATGCGGCAGGCGGGCTGGACGGCTACGTGGTGCGCGGCGGCAGCGTCACCATCGACGGGGCGGGCCTGGATGCGAGCAGCACCGACTACGCGGCCATCCTCGCACGCGCCATCGAGGTCAACGCGGCGCTCTGGGCCAACGAGCTCAAGGTCGTCGCAGGCGCCAACGAGGTCTCGGCCGACCAGACGCAGATCAGTGCGACCACCGGTACCGGCAAGGCGCCCGGCTTCGCACTCGATGTCGCGCTGCTCGGAGGCATGTACGCCAACAAGATCTTCCTGATCGGCAGGGAGGCGGGCGTCGGCGCGCGCAACGCCGGCACCATCATGGCCGCGGATGGTTCGGGTCCGCTCTCCGGCCCGGGCGAGTTCGTCATCACCGCAGCCGGGCGGCTGGAGAACATCGGGACGATCCAGGCCGCGCGCCGCGCCGCCATCGAGGCCGACAGCGTCGCCAACAGCGGGCGCATCGCGAGCGGCGGGGAACTCAGGATCGCCACGCAGGGGCCGCTCGCCAATGCGGGCACATTGGAAGCGCAGAGCCTGCAGCTTGCGAGCGCCAGCGACATCGACAACCGCGGCGGCACGATGCGCCAGACCCGCGGGGTGGGCCTGACGATCAAGGCGCCGATCCTGAGCAACACCGCTGGCGGTGTGATCGGAGTGGAGCCGACGCCGCAGGCGCCCGCGCAGCCAGGCACGAGGACAGACACCGGTAGCACCGGCGTCTCCGGCCCGGCAACGCCGGCCACGGGCATCGAGACCGGCACGGGCAGCAGCGCTGGCGGCAGTGGCAGTGGCAGTGGCAGTGGCAGTGGCAGTGGCAGCGCCAACGCTAACGCTAACGCTAACGGCAGCGGCAGCCGCACGACCGCCACGCCGAGCTACATGCCCGCGCCCGGCACCATCACCGCCGCCGGCAGCGTGCTCAACGACAGCGGGCACATCTACGCGGGCGGCGCCATCCAGCTGCAGACCCCGCAGCTCAACAACAACGATGGCTCCATTGCCGCGACGAGCCTCGCGGCCAGCGGAGCGAGCTTCAGCAACGCAGGCGGCACCGTGAACGTCGCCCAGGGCTTCAGCGCCAACGTCGATCGCTTCGACAACACCGGCGGCACGCTGCGCGCAGGCAGCCTGCAGATCGCAAGCGCGAGCGCGGGCGACCTGATCAACACGGACGGCACGCTCGAGAGCAGCGGCGATGCGAACATCACCGCGAGCGGCTCGATCGACAACACCCGAGGCAGCATCACCGCAGCGGGCGCATTCACGGGCAACGCCGGCGGCGCCATCAACAACACTGCCGGCGTGCTGATGGCCCACCAGGGCGTGGCCCTCGGCGCGCAGTCGCTGGACAACAGCCAGGGCAGCATCCAGTCGGCCACGGCGCACACGCGGCTCACCGTGGCGCAGCAGCTGCTCAATGCTCACGGCTCGATCGGCGCTGCGACAGATCTGGCCATCCAGGCCGGCAGCCTGAGCAACAGCGGCAGCCTGCGCGCTGGCAACGACACTGCCATCGGCGTCACGGGTGCTCTCGCCAACGACGGCAGCCTCACCGCCGGGCGCAGCACAACGGTCACCGCGGGCAGCCTGCAAGGCACGGGCACGCTCGGCGCGGGCATCCAGGCCGACGGCAGGCTCGGCAGCGCAGGAGATCTGCGCGTGACCACCACCGGGGCACTGGCGGCCAACGGCACCAACCTCGCCGCGGGCGATGCCACGCTGCAGGGCGCGAGCATCGATCTGTCCTCCAGCAGCACCAGCGCAGCCAACATCACGCTCGGTGCGATACAGGGCAACGTCACCACCAGCGGCGCGACGATCGCCACACCCGGCACGCTGAGCGTGACGGCCAACAACCACGGCAACCAGACGCTCGTCAACCAGCGCGGCAAGCTCAACGCAGGCCAACTGAGCCTGAGCCTCTCCAACCTCGCCAACACCGAAGGCGGCGAGATCGTGCAGACCGGCATGGGCGCCACCACCATCGCCACCTCGGGCGCTCTCGACAACACCCGCGGGCGCATCGCCACGAACGGACAGGACCTGAGCCTCTCGGGCGCCAGCCTCACCAGCACCGGCGGCAAGATCGAGCATGCAGGCACCGGCACCCTGGCCATCGCTGGCGGCAACTACAGCGGCAGCAGCGGCGAGATCACCGGCAATGGCGCGCTCGTCGTCGACGTCGCGGGCAGCTTCAGCCAGGACGGCGGCAGCACCTCCGCCAGGCAGATCACCCTCGATGCCGGCACCTTGAGCAACCAAGGAGGCAGGCTCGTGCAGTCTGGCTCGGCGGAGACGCGCATCACGGTGGCCGGTGCCTTGAACAACAACGCCGGGATCATCGCCGGCAACGGCCATGCCGCCATCACTGCGGGAAGCCTGGCGAACCAGGGCGGCTCGATCCGCGCCGCAGAGACCTCCAACCTCGGCCTCGCAGTCGCCGGGCTGCTGGACAACAGCCATGGCGAGATCGGCGCAGGCGGCAACGTCACGCTCGACGCAGCCAGCGTGAACAACGACATCGGCCGCATCACCGCTGTCGGCCATCTGAGCGCCGCAGTCGCGGGCGCCACCACCAACGTCGGCGGCAGCCTGCAGGCCGGCGGTGCCATCACCCTGCGCAACGCAGGCCTGGACAACAGCAGCGGCAAGGTCTTCGGCCACAGCGTGCGGGTCGACGCCGGCACCGCCGCACTCGACAACCCGCAAGGCACCATCGCAGGTACCACCACGGTCGATGTCAACTCCGGCGCGCTGAACAACCACGTCGGCCTCGTCCAGTCCGGTGGGGCGATGACCCTCGACACCCACGGCCAGGCATTCACCAACACCAACGCGTCAGCACATGCCAGCGGCCAGGGCGGCATCGCCAGCGGCGGCACGCTCACGCTCGCCAGCGGCGCCCTGGACAACAGCGCCGGCTTCATCGGTGCCAAGGCCATCTTGGCTGCCAGCACCGGCAGCCTCACCAACGCCGGCGGCGGCCTCATCCTCGGCCAGGACAGCGTGGGCATCGACACCCAGGGCGCTGCCTTCGACAACCGCGGCGGCCGGACCCTGGCCGCAGGCGACCTGCGCATCGACACCGTTGCACCGGCAGGAGGCCCTTCCGGCAGCATCGACAACACCGGCGCGCTGATCCGCTCATCGGGCACCACGACCCTCCACACCGGGCATCTCACCAACGCCGCGACCCTGGGCCCCGAGCAGGGCATCGAAGGCAGGAATGTCGCCATCGCCATCGCCATCGGCACCGGCCCCGCCACCGGCGCGCTGATCAACAAGGCAGGCGCCATCCGCGCCGATCTCGACGCCACCCTCACTGGCAGCAGTGGCATCGACAACACCTCCGGCCTGGTCTCCGCGGGCAACACCCTGCGCATCGTGGATCCGAACGCCGCCCACCCGGCAGCCAAGACCCTGGGCCTGGCCAACACCAGCGGCAAGCTGGTCGCCCACAAGGACCTGGCGATCGATGCCGCCACCTTCAGCGCCGACGGCCAGCTCATCGCCGGTCGGGACCTGAGCATCGCTTTGAACCAGGACATCGTGAACACGGCCGAGCTCGCGGCCAACGGCAACCTCACGTACGCCACCACCGGCGACTTCACCAACCACGCCAAGCTGCTGGCCGGCCAGACGCTCACCGTCTCGGGCCGCAACGTCGAGAACACGGCCGGTGCCGAGATGTCGGGCGTCGACACCATCGTCAACGCGAGGGGCACCCTCACCAACCGCGGCCTGATCGACAGCCAGGGCGACACGCAGATCAACGCGGGTGTCCTCAACAACCTGGGCACCGGGCGCCTCTACGGTGACCGCATCTCCATCGCCGCAGGCACGCTCGACAACACCGCCGAGACCGTCAATGGCATCAATCGATCAGCCAGCATCGCCGCGCGCGAGTCCCTGGACATCGGCGCGCGCACCATTGCCAACCGCGATCGTTCATTGATCTTCAGTGCCGGCGACCTGTTCATCGGCGGTGCCCTGGATGCCAATCGCTACGCCACTGGCCGGGGCGCAACCCTCGACAACCTGAGCGCCGACATCGAATCCCTGGGCAGCATGTCCGTCTCGATGGCGCAGGTCAACAACCGCGACATCCACCTCCAGGTGGCGCAACAGACCACGAAGTCGACCACCTCCCGGCTTGCCACCATGGACGGCAAGTTCTGGGACCGCGCCGACACCTGGGGCGACGACGCCAGCCGCTACGTGTTCCACCGCAACGCTGACGGCTCCGTCGCCGTCGTGGGCCAGGGCTGGGGCATCTGGGACGAGACCCTCGATACCACCCGCGACCAGGCCACCCGCACCGACCCGGCGCGCCTGGTCGCCGGCGGCAATCTCGACGTCAACGGCTTCCTCTACAACCGCGACAGCCAGGTGCTCGCCGGCGGCAGCCTCGCCGCCACGGGCACCAGGAACGAGGCCACCACCGGCACCCAGGCCACGACCACCACCACGTGGGTCACCGGCTACATGGCCAACAAGCCGGGCACCGGGCCCAACAACTTCAATGTGCTGGGGCCCATCACCTCGGCCAGCACCGTCGATGTGGGCGCCTTCCGCTACGAGGGCAACTTCAATGCCACCAGCGGCAAGGCGCCGGATCGCACCGGCAGCAGCGCCAGCGTGGATGCCTATGCCGGCGCTGCCGGTGCTGCCGGGGATGTGGGCGGCAATGCCCGTGCGGGCACCTTGGTCGAGGTACCGGCCAACGTCGGTGCGGTCGTCAAGGCTCTGGGCGGGAGTGCCGGCACGGCCAGCAGCGTGAACGGACCTGATGGCACCCCGTCCATGCAGGCGGGCGGCCCCGGCGGCAATCCGAGATCGTCCACCCCGATGGTCGTGCGCACCAGCACGCCCCAAGCCTCGATCCCCACCGCCAGCCTCTTCAACACGCGCCCCGAGCCGGGCAGCCGCTACCTGGTGGAGACCGATGCACGCTTCGCCGGCTATCGCGCCTGGCTCAGCAGCGACGCCCTGCTGGACAGGCTGGGCCTGAACCCGGACCTCATCCAGAAGCGCCTGGGTGACGGCTTCTACGAGCAGCGGCTCATCCGCGAGCAGATCGCGCAGCTCACGGGCTACCGCTACCTGGACGGCTTCCAGAGCGACGAGGAACAGTACGCCGCGCTGATGAGCGCGGGCGCCACCTTTGCCAGGGAATACGGCCTGCGCCCGGGCATCGCCCTCACGGCCGCGCAGATGGCGCAATTGACCAGCGACATCGTCTGGCTGGTCGAGCAGGACGTGACCCTGCCCGACGGTAGCACCCAGAAGGTGCTGGTGCCGCAGGTGTACGTGCGCGTGCGGCCCGGGGACATCGATGGTTCGGGGGCCTTGCTCAGTGCCGATGCGCTCAGGATCAGGAGCGAAGGAGACGTGACGAACACCGGCACCATCGCCGGGCGCACGCTGGTCGCCATCAATGCCGACACCATCGACCACCTGGGTGGACGCATCAGCGGCGGCAGCGTCGCCCTCGATGCCAGGACGGATCTGAACAGCATCGGCGCCACCATCGATGCGCGCGATGTCCTGTCGATCACCGCCGGGCGCGACATCAACCTCCGCACCACGACCACGACGAGCCAGACCGGGCTCAACAGCAACACCCGCATCGACCGCGTAGCCGGCCTCTATGTGAGCAACCCAAGCGGCACGCTGGTGGCCAGCGCGGGCCATGACGTGAACCTCGTCGGTGCCCTCATCGAGAACAGGGGACCGGGCGGGCTCACCTCGATCAGCGCGAAGAACGACATCCACCTGCAGACCGTGCGCGAGTCCTCGACCCTCGTGGGTGTGGGACTCGACAACAACAGCGCCATGGTGGCGTCCTCCTCGCGCGAGTTGGGGACCGCCATCGTGACCGAGGGCACCACGCTCCTGGGTGCAGGGCGCGACGTCAACGCACGCCAGGCCACGGTGGACGCCGCAAGCGGCCTGTTGAACGTGCAGGCCGGGCGCGACATCCACATCGAATCGGGCCAGCAGCAAGGCGCCGGCAGCTTCTCGATGCAGTGGACCGACAAGGGCAAGGTGAGCCGTACCGCCAACACCTTGAGCGGCCAGCACGACAACAGCACCAGCATCGCAAGCCGCTTCGAAGGCGCACTCGTTGCCTTGAGCGCAAACAACGACATCAGCATCGAAGGCTCGCACATCAGCGGCACGCAAGGCGTGATGCTCGATGCGGCTCGCCTGCTCAACATCGTCGAGGGCCGCAGCACCAGCAGTACCAGCAGTGACTTCGAGCGCAAGCGCTCCAGTCCGATCCACGACCCGGTCTTCATGCAGAACAGGGCTTCGGGCACGGGCATCGACATCGGGAGCGACACCGCAGTCGCCAGCACCCTCACCAGCAGCCGGGGCGGCGTCGTGCTGCGAGGCGGCGCGGTGAACCTGCAGGGCGTGCAGGTTGCAGCCGCCAGGGACATCGCCATCGAAGGCGGCAGCGTGAACATCGCCGCGGCCATCGATCGCAGCGAAGTCCATGGCGAGCAGCGCCGGCGTGGCGGCGACTTCGGGCCCTTGGGCCTGCACGACCTGGGGCATGGCCTGGGGGCGAAGAGCGCGGACGCGCTGGATGCAGAGATCAGCACCCTTGCGCGCACCACCCTCAGTGGTGCCAACGTCGGCATCAGCGCGACGGGTGCAGACGGCAGTGGCGGCGACCTGCACATCGCCGGCACCACCATCGACACGCCCGGCACCCTGGGCCTGAACGCCGGCACCCTGCACCTGGACACGCAGAGCACCGTGGCCACGCTGGACAGCAGCAGCCAGCGCAGGGACTTCTCGTGGCAGCAGCAGGGATCGAGCGGCACGAGCGACGAGACCACGCACTACAACCAGTTCAACGCGGGCACGCTGGTGGTCAACGCCCACCGGGTGCAGGCGGGACTCGGAGCCAGGGACAGCCTCGAGCAGCTCGCCAGGCAGCCGGGCATGGGCTGGATCGCGCAGCTCGACAACGATCCCGGCCCGGGCGGCAAGGTCGATTGGGCCAGGGTCGAGGAGGCGCACCGGAACTGGGATTACCAGCAGCAGGGCCTCACGCCCGAGGGCGCGGCCATCGTGACGCTGGTGGTGGCGTACTTCACGGCGGGGGCGGCATCGGGCATCGGCGCCGGTGCTGGAGCGGCCGTGGGCGGGACGGCCGGCACGGTCGTCGGGGGCGCGGTCACGGCCGGTGTCACGGCGCTGGCGAGCCAGGCAAGCGTCGCGCTGATCAACAACCGCGGGGATGTCGGTGGGGCGCTGAACGACCTGGGGTCGAGTGCCAGCGTCAAGAACCTGCTGACGGCCATCGTCACGGGCGGGGTGCTCGCGGGGCTGAACCTCGAGCCGACGGGTTTGCCCACCGCAGGAGGTGGTGCGCAGCCCGTCATGACGCAGCTGGGGCAGAACCTCACGGCGGGTGCGGCCCGGGCCGTGATCGGCACGGCCATCCATGGCGGCAGCTTCGAGGACAGCCTCAGGGAGGGGATCAAGGGGGCACTGCTGGACACGGCGGCTGCGCAGGGCGCGAACGCCATCGGCAATCTCACCGTCGACGGCACGCTGGATGACTTCACCAACAAGGTGGCCCACGCGATCGCGGGATGCATGGTGGGTGCGGCAAGAGCGGACCGTGCGAGCGGCTGCGGCGCGGGTGCGCTGGGTGCAGCGATCGGCGAGATGTCGGCGGAGGCTTACGGCCGAAGAGACGACACGGTGCAGTTCGCGGCGATGGTGAGCGGCATTGCTGTAGCGGTCACTGGCGGCGATGCGAGCCAGATCAACATCGGCAGTGAGGCGGGCAGCAATGCGGCTGCGAACAACTACCTGGCGCACAACCCTGCAAACACTCGCCAGAGTGAGCTGCGTGCATTTTCGGAGCAGTTGGCTCGCTGCGAAGCGACGGCCGGATGCGATGTCGAAGGTGTCTACAAATACTGGAATGGTGTCAGTGCATCAAACCAGGCCGTAGCCAAGAACGCGGTGGCTGAATGGGCGGCTACAGGTGATGCCAAGCGCCTCGGTGAGTTTCTGTCGGGGGTCGCCGGCGCGCTGGGAGCGAACCCGGCGGACTTCTGTTCGAGCGGCGATTCAAGGTGCTACCAATTCATCCAGTCCCAGAACACCCAAGCCTTCTCGGTCTACCGAGATGCAACGGTATTCCTGGGCTCGTTGGAATACGTCAACGGCATGCCGCGCGGCTCGAGCATTGGCTCACCGAGTTGGAAGGCACCTGAAGGCTACGAACCCTTCAGTCTGTCTGGGCTGCCATCACGCTCGCGCGGCATCGTCGATACAGCCACGGGCGAGATCAAGGTCATGAATGGCGCGGGGCAGATCGTCGATGTCCCTGCTGGTCCGTTGCCCACTTGGACCAGCGCGGCGGACAATGGAAGCATCAAGATCGCCTGGGGAAAGGGCATTCAGGAACAAGGTATGCCTTGGGAGGACTATCTGGCTACTTCAATGTCCGGCAGTTCCAGACTTCCGCCGAACTTCAAGGTCTTTGATTTTTTTGATCGCACGACAGGCATTGCGACAAGTGCGAAAACTTTAGATACGCTCACGACAGCGAAGGTAAATGACCCATCCAGTGTCTACTACTCCATCAAAGAAAATGTTGATTCGGCTGCAAACTTCATCGAAGGATCTTTGAGTGGTGCCGTTATTAATTCAAGGGACATAAGTGTGCGGGAGCTAAAAATTGCGGTTCCGGCTGGCACGACATCGGCACAATGGGATCAGATCCACAATGCGGTGCTCTACGGGGCATCTCTTGGCGTGAAAGTGAGCGTTACAGCTGTGCATTAAATAGACGATCAAATGACTGAACCAGCACGTAAAAAATGGGCCTCCGCCTACTTCAATGGCGATTATTACTTTATCGTAACTAATTCAGGTTACAGAGGCTGTGCCCGCGATCCGAACGGGTACGAAGCCCACTTGGCGGGCAGTGCCACGGATGAAGAAGTTGGAAAAGCCTTGCTCCAAGCGCTTTCTAGCAGTCGCTTTCTCAAAGTGGAAGAGATCGATGAGTTCTTCAGTTTGAACAGAATCATGTCAAGCTACGAGAGCTGGGTTGCTTCGCTCTTGGATCGATATAAATACAAAACGAGGCGAGCTCTATTCAAGAACATGATGCTTTGCAATATCACCGTGACAGATGAGGCTATGGAGATTGGTCCGACGCAGCACGAGAGATTGGAGGCTTGGGGAAGAGAGAGAGGTGATGGGATACAAGAGGTTTTGCTTTCGATCCACAGTCCCGCCGCGGAAATAGGAAAGGCTCTGCAAGAAGCTTTCACTCTATGTGAATAGCGGCATGTTTTTACGAGAGATCAAGAGTGCCGTTCCTGCGGGAACGACTCCAGCCCAGTGGGAACAGATCAATAGTGCCGTTCTCTATGGACAATCTGTTGGCGTGAGCGTGACTGTTACGGTGGTTTACTGAAAGGATACGTTTAAATGAGCCTACTCATCACAAATGGCCTTCAGGTCATTTCAATGGTGATTTTTACGTCATCGCAACCAACTCGGGCTAGAGAAACTGTGTACGCGACCCTAGAGGGGCTGAAGAGCATTTGCCACCCAGTGCAACGGATGAACAACTGGGCCGTGCTGTACTCGAAGCGGTCTCGCGCAGTCGTTTTGTGAAGCCTGGAACGTCGAGGAGTCCGAGCAGCTATATAGTCCTACACGAATTGCAGCCGACTACACGGAGTGGGTCATCTCGCTCATGGATCGGTAGGAGTACAAGACAAGACGCATGCTCTTCAAAGACATGGCGCTTTGCAGCGTCACAGTAACGGATAGTGCGATGGAATTCATGCCAATGCGCCACGAGAAGCTAGAGGCTTGGTCTGGCTTGGAGCTTGACAGGAACGAGAACGTTCTTGTTTCAATAGACAGTTTGCCGGAACATGTAGGAAAGGCGCTCCGAATTGCATTTGATCGATGCGAATAGCAGGACGCCTCGGTGCCGAGCGTCACGTCCCGCGAGGTCGACAGCATCATCGCCACAAAGGTGGCATCGGGGAACTGCTGGGAGCAAATACAGTGCAGAACGTGCTGCCAGGAGCCACCCGGTTGGGAAGAATGGGTGAGGTCGGCAGCCAGGGGATCGATGACCTTGTACAAGGTCACGAGCGACAAGGCCGACTATGTGATCGTGGAGTACAAGTTCGGAACTTCGAAGTTCGGCGTGACCGCGGATGGGCTGCAGATGAGTGACGGGTGGGTTTTAGGCTCCACAAGTGGAAGAAGCAGGCTGCTCGATGCAGTAGAAGATGCGCGCGCCGCGGATGACGTTCTGGCAGCATTCAATAAGGGACGAGTAGAAAAATGGGTAGTTCACACGGACCCAGCAGGTGGTACATCAGTGTGGATAGTTGATGCCGCCGGCAAGATTGTGCCGGCCGACTCCGGCCTTGCCAGAAAAGTACTTGGGAGAAAGCAATGACGCGGGACGCCCTAAAGTCTCTTGAGTGGTTTGACCAGTGGATCTCATACGATGTCAGAACCATCGAGAGGTTCATAGACAACCTAGCTGAGCCAACCGCAGATCCGAACTACCGTCCTCGGTTCTTACGAGAGGTAGCCAACAAGCATTTGTCGACCTCATTGCGCCACTACTCTCGTGGTGACCATGGCGATGTGTCTCAGAATCTTTGGTCGCTGCTGCAGTATTGGGAGCAATCCGAACGACTGGGGAAAAGCGTATGGACACCCGAGCAGCAATACACCCGCCACACATGGGCGGTCAACCTCGACCACTACATCGACTGCTTCTGGCTGATCGGTCTTGCGCTTGCCTTGAAGATTCCCGAGGCGCAATGGCAACGCCTGCTTGCCCTCGTGGGCAATGAAGGCGAAGACCTGCTGCTCGACCGCGTCATTGCCACCCGATCACCTGACCGCAAGATCGGCACGACTTTGTGCTATCCGAAGCCATATGCCCGACTGTTGGCGGCGATCGACGCGCCGAAAACCAAGCAGGCCCTGCTGTTGGATCACTTTGTCGAGCATTGGTACAAGGAGATCGGAAATGCCGCAAAGTCCGCCCGACAGAAGCAGGCCATTCCGTTCAAGACTCCGTACTGGCACAACTACCACCGCCTCGAAGGAGGCTACTTCGGCTACTGGTGCGTGGAGGCCGTGGCCGCCGTCAAGGCGTTCAATCTGGACGACAGTCTGTGTGTGGGTCATCCCCACTACCCCGGCGACCTGCTGCGTCCCGGACAAGTCACGTCGCCCGACCTGTCGCGTTTGCTGCCCGAGCTCGCAGTGACGATCGGCGCTCCTTCCGAGAAGCAGTTCAGCGGCGAGCCGCGCCATCTCACCAAATGGGAGGCGCTCAAGATGCTGGTCAAGAACAAGCTGAACGCCTAGCCGACAAGATCAAGGTCCAAGGCATCTCACCAACACAGGACGGTCGCGGCTCGGTGCTCCATATGCACGACAAAGGGTATCGAGCCGGCTAGAATGCCGGGCCGGTTAACTGGGCTGTGCTTTCAGCATTGCCCGACTCCCTGCCGGCGAAGCCGGAAACGGCTTTTCCAATGGCTCCCCGTCAGGGGAGCCATTTTTTTTGCGTGCATTCAGCACGCGCCGCACCGCCTTACACCCGCAAGAAAACAAGGTCCCACACTCCATGGCCTAGCTTGAGGCCGCGGTTCTCGAACTTGGTGAGCGGTCGATAGTCTGGCTTCGGGGCATAGGCCGCGGCCGTGTTGCGCAGCAGGGCTTCCTGCGACAGCACTTCCAGCATCTGCTCCGCATAGGGCTGCCAATCGGTCGCGCAATGCAGATAGCCGCCGGGCGCCAGGCGATCGGCCAGCTTGCGCACCAGCGGCGGCTGGATCAGCCGCCGCTTGTTGTGCCGCTTCTTGTGCCAGGGATCGGGGAAGAACACATGCACGCCGGCCAGCGTGCCGGGCAGCAGCATGTGGTCGAGCACGTCGACGGCGTCATGCGCGCAGATGCGGATGTTGGAAAGCTGCTGCTCACCGATGCGCTTGAGCAGAGCGCCAACGCCGGGCTCGTGGACTTCGCAGCAGAGGAAGTTCGTCTCTGGCTTCAGCGCGGCAATGTGCGCTGTGGCCTCGCCCATGCCAAAGCCGATCTCGAGCACGGTGGGCGCGGCGCGGCCGAAGGTGGCTTCGAGGTCGAGCGGCTCGGCGCGGTAGGGCAGCAGGAAGATTGGCCCCAGCTCGGCGAAGGCGCGCGCCTGGCCGTCGGTGGTGCGGCCTGCGCGCCGGACGAAGCTCTTGAGGCGGCGGTGCAGGGGATGCAATGGGGCGTCGCCGGAGGGCGGGCCCTCGTCGTGCGCGGGGTCGTTGGCGGGCAGGGTCATCATCACGGGGGCGGATTGTAGAGAGCCCGCCAGGCCTCGACCCATCCGTCCAGGGCCTCCGCGGGTGTCAATGCGCGCGCCGCAGCCAGCCCGAGCACGCCGGCCGCGGCATTCAGCGCCGCGAGCGCAGCGGCAGGCGTGCTGGTGTCGATCGGCGCAGCGCCGTTCTGCTTCGACAGCTTTTCGCCGTCGTGGCCGAGCACCAGCGGCGTGTGCAGGTAGCGCGGCTGAGGCAGCCCGAGCGCGCGCTGCAGCAGGATCTGGCGTGCGGTGTTGTCGGCGAGATCCACGCCACGCACCACGTCGGTGACGCCCTGGTCGGCGTCGTCCACCACGACCGCGAGCTGATAGGCCCACGGTCCATCTGCTCGCTTGAGCACGAAGTCGCCGACCTCGCGCGCAACGTCCTGGTACTGGCAGCCGAGCCGGCGGTCGGTCCAGCAGAGTCTCTTGGAGGTCCGGGCGGCTTCGTACTGCTCAGCGGCGAAGCGCCAGGCCCGGGGCGGCTTGCCGTGCAGGCCGTCGCGGCAGGTGCCGGGATAGACGCGCTCGCCGTGCCGGTGGTGCGGTTCGCCGTGCAACGCGAGCGCTTCGTCGATGTCCTTGCGCGAGCAGCCGCAGGGGTAGACCAACTGCAAGGCCTTGAGGTGCTCCAGGGCGCGGGCGTACAGCCCGCCGCGCTGCGTCTGCCAGACCGGCGGCGCATCGGGCAGGAGGGCGCAGGAGGCCAACTGAGACAGGATGTGCTCGCCCATGCCGGGCACGCAGCGCTCGGTGTCGGCATCCTCGATGCGCACCAGCCAGCGCGCTTGCGGCCCTCGGGCGCGCACGTCGAGCCAGCTCGCGAGCGCAGCGACGAGCGAACCGGCATGCAGGGGTCCCGTGGGCGAGGGCGCGAAGCGGCCAACGGCAGTCATGGCGCGCACGCTCCGGTCAGGCCACCTTCAGCGCGAGCGTAAGGCCCGACAGGAACGCGTCTTCCACCCGGTGGCCGGTGCACCAGTCGCCGGCCAGGCCGATGCGGGACTTGGCATCCCACAGGTGCGGTGCACCGATCGGCACCTGGGTCTGCGCCTCGGGCCAGCAGCGCGTCTGCGCATGCGAAGGCGTGGCGCGGATGCCGGTGATCTCGGAGAAGGCGCGCAGCAGCTTGGCTTCGACCCGCGCGGCATCGTCGCGCAGGTGCTCCTTGGACCAGGCCGGGCTGGCCTGCAGCGTCCAGCGCTCGATGCGCTCGCGGCCGGGCTTGGAGGATTCGCGCGCGAGCCAGGCCACGCGGTGATGGTTGCTGCGGGCCGCGTTCCATTGCGGGCCGAGGTGCGAGAGCGTGGGCTGGTTGGCCTGCGGAAAGGCGATCATCAAGGTCCAGCAAGGAGCGATGCGCACCGCCTCCGTCTTCTCGCGCAGCGGTGCCATGGCGGCGCCGCCGCCGAGCAGCGCGCGTGCGCTTCCCGGTGGGACCGCCAGCAGGACGGCGTCGAAGCCGGAGTAGACGTGCCGCGCATCTTCGGCACCCTCGGTACGCAGCTGCCAGCGCTGCGCGTCGAGTGCATCGGGCTCGATCGAAGTCACGCGGGTACGGGTGATGAGCGCATCGCCCAATGGTGCCGACCAGTGGGCAATCAGGGCGTCCATGCCGGGCTGCGCCACCCAGTGCTGCTCGCGGCCCGGCAAGGCAGCCTCGGCCACGCGGCCGTGCGGGTCTAGCACACGCACGAGGTTCGCACTCCAGGGGCGGCAGCAGCCGTCCGCGGTCTCGAGCGCGCGTGCAAAGCGCGGATCGCGCACGGTGAAATACTGGGCGCCGCTGTCGAAGCGGCCGAAGGGCGTGGACTCGCTCGCCATGCGCCCCCCGGGTGATGCCTCGCGCTCGAAGACACTCACGCGGTGCCCGGCCTGGACCAGGGTGCGGGCGCAGGCCACGCCAGCCATGCCTGCGCCGATGATGGCGTAGTGGCGTGGTGCAAGGGATCGGTGGCGGTCGGCGGGTGGGCGGAGGATCATGGCGTGGTCTCGATCGATGATTGGGGCAGGGCAGTGGCCGACTCTAACCGGCCCGACACACCGGAGGCGCTCAGCGTCCGCGGTGGCGCTCCAGCAGTGCGCGGCGCGTGCCTTCGTGCTCGAACTGCTCGAGCCACCATTTGAGCGCGCGCCCGGGCTTGCCGGCGGTGCGTTCGCGCCATGCGCAATGCATGGTGGCCAGCGGCGGCGCACGCTCGGTCTTGCGCTCGACCAGGTGACCGGCCTCGACATAGGGCCGCGCCATCGGCTCCGGCAGGAAGCCACCGCCGAGGCCGTGCAGCTGTGCGGCGAGCTTGGCCTGCATGGTCGGAACGGTGAGGACGTCCTGGCCGCTCACGAGATTGACCGTCATGCTCGGCCCTGCGCGCGAGGAGTCGGCTGCGGCTACGGCGCGATGTTGGCGCAGCACCGCGTCGGACAGGGGGCCTTCGAGGCGCGCAAGCGGATGATGCGGCGCCACCGCGTAGACGAAGCGCACATGGCCCAGGGGCCGGCTCCGAATGCCGGTGCTGCCGAAGGCCAGGCTGGAGGCGTCGAGCACCGCACCGACGGCGAGGTCGGCCACGCCGCTGCTGAGCGCCTCGATGGTGCCGAGCAGGGTCTCGTCACGCAGCTTCAGGCGGGTGGGCGGATCGAGTGCGAAGAAAGCAGTGGCGAGGTCGAGCATCGGGTCGCGCGCGATCACGCTGTCGATCGCGATGGTGAGCATCGGCTCCCAACCTGTGGCGACGCGCTTGACCCGGTTGGCGACGGCATCGATCTCGTTCAGCAGCCAGGAGGCTTCACGCAGCAGCTCGGCGCCGGCCTCCGTGAGCCTCGCCTGCCGGGCGCTGCGATCGAAGAGCAGCACGTCGAGCGCGTCCTCGATCTGGCGCACTCGGTAGCTCAAGGCGCTTGGGACCAGGTCCAGGTGGCGTGCCGCAGCAGCGAAGCTGCCGGTGTCGGCCACCGTCTGCAGCATGGCGAGCGCATCGGGGGTGAGGACGTCGCGAGCAGTGTGCATGGCTCATCCGATTGATCAAACGATTTGAATGATGCCATCAAACCGTGGCGCTTTCGAGACCCTCTCCAAACCCTAAAGTTCTCTTCATCCGCTGCGCATGCGGCGCGGCATATGAAAGCCTCGAGGTTCAAGTACCCGGGGCAGGAGGTTCAGAGATGTTGAAGGTTCGCAAATCCCAGGAACGCGGTTATGCCGATCACGGCTGGCTGCGCTCGTTTCACAGCTTCTCGTTTGCGGGGTACTACGACCCTGACCATATGGGGTGGGGCAACCTGCGCGTGATCAACGAGGATCGCGTTGCAGCCGGCGCCGGTTTCGGCACGCACGGCCACCGGGACATGGAGATCATCAGCTACGTCCTCTCGGGGGAGCTGGCGCACAAGGACAGCATGGGCAACGTCGAATCGATTCCGCCGGGCGACGTGCAGCGCATGAGCGCGGGCCGCGGCGTGATGCACAGCGAGTTCAACCACAAGCCTGACGAGACCACGCATTTCCTGCAGATCTGGATCGAGCCGAACGTGCGCGGCATTGCACCGGGCTACGAGCAGAAGGCGTTTCCGGACGCCGACAAGCGGGGCCGCTTGCGCCTGGTGGCTTCGCCGGACGGTGCCGACGGCTCGGTGCTGGTGCATGCCGATGCGCGGCTGTACGCGGGCCTGTTGGACGGCGACGAGAAGGCCGAACTCGCGCTCGATCCGGAGCGCAAGAGCTACGTGCATCTCGTGAAGGGCGAGCTCGAAGTCAACGGCACGAAGCTTGCGACCGGCGATGCCGCGCTGATCGAGCGCGAATCGCAACTCACGCTCACCGCCGGCAAGGATGCCGAGGTGCTGGTGTTCGACCTGGCAGCCTGAGCGCCGCCGATTCCCTTTCTTTTTATCAACCAGAGGAGTTCTTCCAATGTCCAGTAGCACCACCACCGCATCGACCTTTGCCGTACCAGCCACCGCGAGCACGGCCCAGGACACGCTGGCCCTGATCGGCCGCGTGCTGATCGCGCTTCTTTTCGTACCGGCCGGCTTCGGCAAGCTCACGGGCTTTGCCGGCGTCGTCGGTTACATCGGCTCTGTCGGGCTGCCGGTGCCGCAACTGGGGGCCGCGATTGCCATCGTCGCGGAACTCGGTGTCGGCTTGATGTTCCTCGTCGGCTACAAGACGCGCATTGCCGCCATCGTGCTCGCCGTGTTCACCATCGCCGCCAGCATCTTCTTCCACAACTACTGGGCCCTGTCGGCCGACAAGGCGATGGTCAACCAGCTGATGTTCTTCAAGAACATCGCGGTGGCAGGCGGCCTGCTCGCGTTCGCGGCCTTCGGTGCCGGCCGCTTCAGCCTCGACAAGCGCTGAAGCTGCAGGAGGCGTCGATCGCCAATAATCCCGCATGACCGACATCGTTGTTGTTTTTCATTCGGGGTACGGCCACACGCAGCGCATCGCGCAGGCGGTGGCCGATGGCGCGGAGGCCCGGCTGCTGCAGATCGATGCTGACGGCAACCTGCCGGCCGACGGCTGGGACCTGCTCGCCGCGGCCGACGCGATCATCATGGGCTCGCCCACCTACATGGGTGGCGTGAGCTGGCAGTTCAAGAAGTTTGCCGATGCGTCCTCGAAGGTCTGGTTTGTCCAGGGCTGGAAGAACAAGCTTTTCGCCGGCTTCACCAACAGCGCCGCGATGAACGGCGACAAGGGCGCCACGCTGACCTACCTGTGGCACCTGGCCAGCCAGCATGGCGGGCTCTGGGTGCCGATCGGCACGATGCCGAGCAACGACAAGGCGGCGCGGCGCGATTCGATCAACTACGTCGGCGGCTACGGCGGCCTGCTGACCACATCGCCGACCGATGCCAGCCCGGCGGAAATCGCCAAGGGCGACCTCGAGACCGCCATCGCCTTCGGCGAGCACGTGGCCGAGGTGGCACGATCGCACGGCCGGTCGCCGGCATGAATGACCCATGGAGAACCCACGATGACTGAAGCAACGCTGCTCCAACCGCACGACAAGGACCTGGGCGGAGGCTTCAAGGTCCGCCGCCTGCTGCCGGCCGCCCGGCGGCGCTCGGTCGGCCCCTTCGTGTTCTTCGACCATTTCGGCCCTGCCACCGAGACCCCGGGCAAGGAGCACGACGTGCGGCCTCATCCGCACATCGGGCTGGCCACCGTCACCTACCTGTTCGACGGCGCGATGATGCACCGCGACAGCCTGGGGGTGGTGCAGGAGATCCGTCCCGGCGCGATCAACTGGATGACGGCCGGCCGCGGCATCGTGCATTCCGAACGCAAACCCGAGCCGCTGCTGGATGCGACCTACGTCAACCACGGCCTGCAGCTCTGGGCTGCGCTGCCTCAGGCCTTCGAGGAGGTCGAGCCCAGCTTCTCGCACACCGCAGCCGACCAGATCCCGGCCGTCGAGGTGCAGGGCGTGGCGGTGCGCGTGCTGGTGGGCGAGGCCTTCGGCGCGCGCTCGCCGGTCAAGACCTATTCGAACACGCTCTATCTCGACGTGGCCCTGCCGGCCGGTGGGCGCTTCGAGCTGCCGAGCCTGGCCGAGGAAATGGCTGTCTATGCCATCGATGGCGCGATCCGGCTCGACGGCGTGCCGGTGGCGCAGCACACGATGGCGGCGCTGCCGGACGGCCAGGGCGGCGTGCTCGAAGCGGACGATGCGGTGCGCATCGTGATCATCGGCGGCGAGCCGCTCGATGGGCCCCGCTACATCACCTGGAACTTCGTCTCCAGCCGCCGCGAGCGCATCCTCGAGGCCGGCGACGCGTGGGCCGCGCAGCGCATGGGCCAAGTGCCGGGCGAAACCGAGTTCATCCCGCTGCCGGGGCATCCGTTTCGCGTGCAGGGGTCGGAGCCGGACGTGAAGACCACGCCTGTGTGACGCTGTGAAGGCGGGCAGTACGCTTCTCAGCCCTTGATGGCGAGGTCCGGGTCCTCCGCGGCCCGAGCGCTTGCCCGGTTCGAGCGCGCACTCAGATCCGGCGCGAGCGCCTCGCGCCCATCAAACACGAAGCACTCGCCGCGGTAGTGCGCCCCGCCCACCTGCTCAAAATACTTGAGGATGCCCCCGTCGAGTTGCAGCACGTCCGCCAGGCCTTCCTCGCGCATCAGGATCGCAGCCTTCTCGCAGCGGATGCCGCCGGTGCAGAAGCTCACCACCGTCTTGCCGGCCAGTTGCTCGCGATGCGTGCGCAAGGCCTTCGGAAATTCGGTGAACTTGCGGATGCGCCAGTCGATCGCGCCCTCGAAGCTGCCGTGGTCGACCTCGAAGGCATTGCGCGTGTCCAGCAGCGCGATCGGCTTGCCCGTGTCGTCGTGGCCCTGGTCCAGCCAGCGCTTGAGCGTGGGCGCGTCGACGCTCGGCGCGCGGCCGGCGGCGGGCTGGACGGCGGGATGGTCCATGCGGATGATCTCGCGCTTGAGCTTGACCAGCATGCGCCGGAAGGGCTGCGCCTCGGACCAGCTCTTCTTGGCTTCGAGGTCGGCAAAGCGTGCATCGGCACGCAGGCTGTCGAGGAACGAATCCACCGCGGCGGCTGCACCCGCGACGAACAGGTTGATGCCCTCGGGCGCAACCAGGATGGTGCCCTTGAGCGCGAGCGCATGGGTGCGGGCGCGCAGCGCCTCGCGCAGGGCCTCGCCTTCCTCGATGGCGACGAACTTGTAGGCCGCGATATTCAAAATTTCTTGCACGGGGGCGGATTGTAGGGATGACCAACTCACAGGGTGGAAGGACGGGTTTCTACAATCGAGCCCATGTTCGTTCACCTGCGCCTGCACACCGAGTTCTCCGTCGTCGACGGCACCAACCGCATCGATGAAGTCGTCAAGGCCGCCGCCGCCGACAAGCAGCCCGCGCTGGCGATCACCGATCTCAACAACATCTTCGGCGGCGTCAAGTTCTACAAGGAAGCTCGTGGGAAGGGCGTCAAGCCTGTGCTGGGCGCGGAGATCTTCGTCGACGGCCTGGGCACCGAGCCGGGTGCGCTGACGCGGATCGTGCTGCTGGTGCAGAACATGGAAGGCTACCTGCATCTGTCGGAGCTGCTGGCGCGCGCCTGGACCCAGAACGTGGGCCGTGGCCAGGCGCAGGCGGCGTGCAAGCTGGCGTGGCTCGAAGAGCTGCAAGGCGGGCTGATCGCGCTTTCGGGCGCGCAGGCCGGCCCGCTGGGTGCGCCGCTGCTGCAAGGCCAGGCCGAGCGCGCGGCCGAAGTCGCGCTGCAGCTCGCGGGCCTGTTCCCACACCGCTTCTACATCGAGCTGCAGCGCGCCGGCCGCCCCCAGGACGAACCGCATGTGCTGGCCGCGGTGCAGCTGGCCGCGCGCCTGAACCTGCCGGTGGTCGCCACCCATCCGGTGCAGTTCGCCTCCGCCGAGGACTTCGAGGCGCACGAAGCGCGCGTGTGCATTTCGGAGGGCGAGATCCTCGGCAACGCACGCCGCGTGCGCCGCTTCACGCCGCAGCAGTACTTCAAGTCGGCCGCCGAGATGGAGGCGCTCTTCGCCGACGTGCCGAGCGCGATCGCCAACACGGTGGAGATCGCCAAGCGCTGCAACCTCACGCTCACCCTGGGCAAGCCCAGGCTACCCAACTTCCCGACGCCGAACGGCATGCCGATCGAGGAGTACTTCCGCGTCGCGTCCTACGAAGGCCTGGAGGATCGCCTCGAGCACCTGTACGCCGATCCGTCCAAGCGCGATGCCGAGCGCCCGCGCTACGTGGAACGGCTGGAGTTCGAGATCAACACCATCCTCAAGATGGGCTTCCCGGGCTATTTCCTCATCGTGGGGGACTTCATCAACTGGGCCAAGAAGAACGGCTGCCCCGTGGGCCCCGGCCGGGGCTCGGGTGCCGGCTCGCTGGTGGCCTACGCGCTGAAGATCACCGACCTGGACCCGCTCGAATACAAGCTGCTGTTCGAACGCTTCCTGAACCCCGAGCGCGTGTCGATGCCCGACTTCGACATCGACTTCTGCCAGAGCAACCGCGACCGGGTGATCGACTATGTGAAGGACAAGTACGGCCGCGATGCCGTGAGCCAGATCGCGACCTTCGGAACCATGGCCGCGCGCGCCGCCATCCGGGACGTGGGCCGCGTGCTGGACATGAGCTACACCTTCTGCGACGGCATCAGCAAGCTCATCCCGAACAAGCCGGGCATGTCGGTCACGCTGCAGTACCCGCCGGTTCCGAAGGTGGAGGGCGACAAGAACAACTACGCCATCGAGATGGAGCCGCAGCTCGCCGCGCGCATCGAGAAGGAGGAAGAAGTCCGCATGCTGGTCGAGCTCGCACAGAAGCTCGAGGGCATGACGCGCAACATCGGCATGCACGCCGGCGGCGTGCTGATCGCGCCTGGCAAGCTCACCGACTTCTGCCCGCTCTATCAGCAGCCAGGCAGCGACTCGGCTGTGAGCCAGTACGACAAGGACGACGTGGAGGCCATCGGCCTGGTGAAGTTCGACTTTCTGGGCCTGGCAACGCTGACCATCCTGGAGATCGCCAAGGAGTTCATCGTCAAGCGCCACAAGGGCCAGGAGAACTTCGCCTACGAGGACATCCGGCTCGACGACACGGCCACCTACAGGCTCTTCTCCGAGGGAAAGACCGAGGCCGTGTTCCAGTTCGAATCGCGCGGCATGCAGGGCATGCTGAAGGACGCGCGGCCGACGCGGCTCGAAGACCTGATCGCGCTGAACGCGCTGTACCGGCCCGGCCCGATGGACCTGATCCCCAGCTTCGTCGCGCGCAAGCACGGCCGCGAGCCGGTGGAGTACCCGCATCCGCTGGTGGAAGACATGCTCTCCGAGACCTACGGGATCATGGTCTACCAGGAACAGGTGATGCAGACCGCGCAGATCCTGGGCGGCTACTCGCTCGGCGGCGCCGACCTGCTGCGCCGTGCCATGGGGAAGAAGAAGGCCGAGGAGATGGCCGAGCACCGTCTGACCTTCCGCGCCGGTGCGGCCAGGAACGGCATCACCGAGGAGAAGGCCGACGAGATCTTCGACTTGATGGAGAAGTTCGCGGGCTACGGCTTCAACAAGTCGCACGCGGCGGCCTACTCGCTGCTGGCGTATCACACGGGTTGGCTCAAGGTCCACTACACGGCCGAGTTCTTTTGCGCCAACATGACCGTGGAAATGGACGACACCGACAAGCTCAAGGTGTTGTTCGAGGACGCGCAGAAGAACTTCGGCATGACCTTCGAGCCGCCGGACGTGAACCGCGGCAACTACCGCTTCGAGCCGGTCACCGACAAGGTGATCCGCTACGGCCTCGGCGCGGTCAAGGGCACCGGCCAGCTCGCGGTGGAGGCCGTGGTGCGGGCGCGGGAGGAGGGCGGGCCCTTCAAGAGCCTGTTCGACTTCTGCGTGCGGGTGGACCGCCAGCGCATCAACAAGCGCACGGTGGAGGCGCTGATCAAGGCCGGCGCCTTCGATGCGTTGCAGCAGAACCGCGCCGCGCTCGTGGCATCCATCGATCGCGCCTTCGAGTTCGCAGCGGCCACGGAGGCCAACGCCGCGCAGGCCGACATCTTCGGAGAATGCGAGCATGGCTCTGCCACGCAGGAGCCCGAGCTGGTCGACGCCACGCCCTGGGGCGTGAAGGAGCGCCTGACGCTGGAGAAGACGGCCATCGGCTTCTACCTCTCGGGCCATCTGTTCGACGAGGTGGCGCACGAGGTGCGGCGCTTCTGCAGACGAGAGATCGACGACTTGATCGACAGCCGCGAACAGCAGGTCATCGCCGGCATCGTGAGCGACATGCGGGTGATCAACGGCCAGCGCGGGCGGCTGGCGATCTTCAAGCTGGACGACAAGTCCGCTTCCATCGAGGCCACGGCCGACGAGGCGCTGATCAACAACAACCGCAACACGCTGAAGGACGACGAGCTGGTCATCGTGAGCGGGCGCCTGCAGCCGGGTCGCGGTGGCTTCGAGGCGCGCTTCCAGGTGCAGCAGGTATGGGACCTCGCCACTGCGCGCTGCCGCTTCGGCAAGTTCCTGCGGGTAGCGGTCAACGGCAAAGCGCCGGACATCGCGCGGCTGGTGCGCGAGTTCCCGCCGCGCACCGAGCAGAGCGAGCACGGCGAACTGCTGCAAGGGCTGGCGGTGCGCCTGTCGATGGCGCGCGGTGGCGCGCAGGTGGAGCTGCAGTTGGGCGAGCGGGCGAAGTTCTTCCCGACCGACGCGGCGCTGGCGAGCTGGATGGCGCAGGCGGAGGCGGGGAAGGCGGCGGTGGTGTACGACTGAGGGCGATTGGCCTAAACGCGGTGGAGAAGGCGTTTTGCCTTTTGTTGGCAATCGGTGGACTGCCTCGCGATGCATTTGGGTTCGAAATGACCGGATTTTATTGGGGAAAATTGATTGCTTCTACGGTTGAGTCCAGTTCGCGCAGCTTTTTTGTCAGAGATTCTCGTGCACCGTTCCAAATAGGCTCCGAGAGCTCATGAAATTTCTCGTTGGACATGCCCATCTGTACCTTGGCAGTTTTCCGATGGGGTGCACTCCAGCTGGTGATGGCCTCAAGAGCATGGGCTATTCGCTGGCTGATGACTTCTCCATGAAGTGGCTGTAAATTGTTTTTGACAGCAGAAATCATCGGGCGCACTACTAGCTGGTAGATGATTTCGTATTTGGCATCTTCACGAAAATGCATGAAGCTGGTTCTGAAGTTCTTTGGCCAGTTGTGGTTGATGTCTTCGAAAAGACTCTTCAAAACTGTTGTGAGTTCTGATGGAAGGGCTGTGTCGGCTATCCAGTCTGGAATGCTTTTTATCAAGTCTTCCAGAAATCCATCCCATGCCGGATCATCTTTAAAGATTTGATTGAACTCGCTGACTCTGATGTCTATTTCTTCCAAACGAGCATCGATGTGCTTGAGCAAAGAGTCGGATAGGGGGGAAATTGTTTTTGCAAGCTCTTCGGGATTTATTGGAGCGAATGGATTGATTTTAATTCCAAGGTTTTCAATTTCGGCTACTGCTGATGCAATCGATTGTCCGTTGACTGGGACAAGAAGTTTCAACGCATGGGCGGAAGTTTCGTCCATCGTCCACCACTCTGTCGAGATTTTGACAGCCGTCATCATTTTTTTTTGCGGCGCTATTGATGTCATGAGGTTTCATCGCCATGTACTCCTCCCTAATACTCTCGAAGTTGGCAATGAGCATGGGCGGAATGCCGGTATTATGAGCAGCGGGGCGTTGCTGCCTGATAGCGGTGCGAACGTAAAAGTCCCATGTCAATTTTTGAATCGAAACGGGTGAATTCGACGCACGTGCTGCGCTGCATTCCTCTTCGAGAGCGATTTTCTCGGAGGGCGAAATTTGGATTAAAAACAAGGGTGCTACGACTTTTGTAATTTCCTTCAACGCTTTTGCGTCTTCCTTGGCGAGCTTGATTTGATTGCCTGCTGCGCGATCTGGCTTGTAGATCAGTCGAGACAATTTGCTCTTGATGCCGGTGTTGTCTGGCGTTGGTTTCTTGATTGACGTATTGTCGGTTTTTGCCGGCATGCGTCGTGCTTGTTTAACTCCTTCGTTTTTTAACGTCTTTGGTAAGTCTCTGTGGTTGCCCAACATTTTTTTCGGCACCGCCTTGCTTAGCTGGGATTCCGAACTTTCCTCGGACGAGATGTCGTCTGATTTCGAATCTAATTTGTCAGTAAGATTTTTACTGGAAGGAGGCAAGTAATTGTTGAAGCGCATGTTCGTCTGTAAGTTGTGGGCGTGCGCAATCGCCTGTCAGCCTGTGCAAACAGCCAGGCATGTTCAGAGCGACGAGAGTGCGCTTAGATGAGTAACGACCAGAGATCCGGCGTTCCATTGCGTTGAGCAACCACAGCATTTGGCCTGCCCCAGCACTACTCAGGCGCGTGAGCCCTCGACGATTTAACGCGCGGTCGAGTCATTTCATACCGCGTGTCAACCGTGCGCGGTACAGCCTCAACCGCGCTTCGGGCGCAGTGTGACGCTCAGGCGCGGCGGCACGGTGCCATCGACGTCGCGCGGCAGCTTCTCGGTCTTCTGCAGCGCGCGCAGGGCGGCCTCGTCCCAGTTCGGCAGGCCGCTGCTCTTGACCAGCGCCGGCGTGCCGACGATGGTGCCGTCGGGCGCGAGGCGGACGTCGAACTCGGCGCCAGGATTGCCGCTCACCAGATCTGCTTCCGGAAACACGACGTTAGGCCGCACTGCGGCTGCGACCTTGCCACCGTAGCTGCCCGAGGGGCCCGATGAGCGCGCGGCATTGCCTTCGCCGCCGGTACCCGCCATGGCCTGCATGCGCTTGAGCGTGGCCGCGCGGTCGGCCGCTGCCTGCGCGGCCGATTTGGCTTCGGCTTCCTTCTTCTTGGCGGCCTCGGCCTCCTTCTTCGCCTCTGCCTCCTTCTTCGCCTGGGCCTCCTTCGCCTGGGCCTCCTGCTTCTTCTTGGCCTCGGCCAGCTTCTGCTGCTGTTCCTTCTTGCGCTCGGCCTCTTCCTCGACGCGCTCGCGCTCGCGCTCCTTGGCTTCCTGTTCCTTCTTTTCCTGCGCGGCCTTGCGGGCGGCCTCGAGCTTCTTCTGCTGCTGTTGACGGGCAACTTCTTCCTCGCGCTCGCGCTCCTTCTGCTCCTTGAGCTTCTTCTCGCGCTCGAGCGCGATGTCAGGCTGCTTGGGCGGCGGTGGCGCGGGCTCCGGCGGTCTCGCTGCCTGAGGCGGCGGCGGAGGAGGAGGCGGAGGAGGCGGTGCGGGCGTCGGAGCCGGCGCAGGCGCCGGCGGTGTCGGCGCGACGGCGCGCGGCGCCGCCTGCTGGATGGTCGACGACCACAACTCCGCCTCGACGGCGTCGTTCTCGGCCTCCCGCCGCCAGCTCACGCCCCAGGTGAGCGCGATGATCAGCAGCGCATGCGCGATCAGCGCCAGCAGCACTGCACGAAAGGTCCCGCGCTGCGGCGGCGGGGCAAATTCGGGGCGGTCTGCGGCCAGCGACATGGCTTAGCGGGTGCCCGTGGTCTGGACCGAGAGGCCAACGCGCTCGATGCCGCTGGCCTTGAGCTGGTTCATCGCCTTGACCACCGTCTCGTACTTGACTGACTTGTCGGCGCTGATCACCACCGGGCGCTGCGCATCGCCGCTCTGCGCGGTGCGCGCAGCGCTGCCGATCTGGGTCATCGGGATCGACAGTGCGCCGGTGCCGGTGGACGGGTCCTTCTTGATCTGGATCTCGTCGTCGCTCTTGATCACGATCTCGACCGGCCGGTCGGGCTGCTTGTTGGCGCGGTCCACCGTGGGCAGGTTGATCACGCTCGGCGTGATGAGCGGCGCCGTGACCATGAAGATGATCAGCAGCACCAGCATGACGTCGATGAACGGGACCATGTTGATCTCGTTGATCGTGCGGCGGCCGCGGCCGCGGGAGGACATGGCTGGCATGGTGATGTCTCCGGCTGTCTGTCAGCGCACTGTGGCCGGGCCCATCTGGGACGGGTTGACGACGTGGGCCGTCAGGTTGCGCTGCAGGATGTTCGAGAACTCCTCGATGAACGTCTCCAGCCCGATCGCGATCTTGTCGATCTCGCGGGCGAAGCGGTTGTAGGCGACGACGGCCGGAATGGCAGCGAACAGGCCGATCGCGGTGGCAACCAGCGCCTCGGCAATCCCGGGCGCCACGGTGGAGAGCGTGACCTGCGCCAGCGCCGCCAGGCCGGTGAAGGCATGCATGATCCCCCATACCGTGCCGAACAGGCCCACGTAGGGCGAAACCGAGCCGACCGTCGCCAGGAAGGAGAGGTTCTGCTCCACCGCATCGAGCTCGCGCTGGAAGCTCGCGCGCATCGCGCGGCGGGCGCCGTCGAGCAGCGTGCCGGCGTCGGACACATGGCGCTCGCGCAGCTTCTGATACTCACGCATGCCGGAGGCGAAGATGCGCTCCATGGGCCCCGCAAACTTCGCGTGCTGGGCTGCCGAGGAGAACAACTCATTCAGGCTGGTGCCGGACCAGAACTCGCGCTCGAAGTCGTCATTGAGCGAGCGTGTGCGCTTGAGCGAGAAGTACTTGCGGAAGATGGCCGCCCAGCTGGCGATCGACACCACGATCAGGAGCAGCACGACGAGCTGCACCGGAAGGCTGGCATGCAGCAGGAGGGAAAGGATCGAGAGTTCTTGATTCATGGCTTCTGAGGTTGAGACATGGAGCCCGCATGGCGCGCAAGGGTTCCCGAAATCTGCGCCGGGATGCGCGCGGGCCGCAGCGTGTCTGCGTGAACCCAGCCGATGCGTATCGTGCCTTCGCAAAGCACTGGGGCATCGGCCGTCGGATCGGCGTGGGGGGCATGTGCGGGCCGGGCCAGCACGCGCTGGCCGATTATCAGCGACGCGGAGCCGATCTGGCGCAGCTCGGCGGTGACGAGCAGTTCGTCGTCGAGCCGGGCGGGGCTGTGGTACTTGAGCTGGGTCTCGCTGACCACGAAGATGCCGCCGGTCTGCTCGCGCAGCGCACGCTGCGCGATGCCCAGCGAGCGCAGCCACTCGGTGCGGGCCCGCTCCATGTACTTGAGGTAGTTGGCGTAGAACACGATGCCGCCGGCATCGGTGTCCTCCCAGTAGACGCGGACGGGGAACGAAAAGCTCATGCGGGATTTGCGGCGCCCGCCCAGGCCCGCAGCCGCTCTACTGATTCCTCGAGGTGTGCCATCGAGCTGGCCGTCGAGAAGCGGACGAAACGGGCGGTCTGGTCCGAGCCGAAGTCGCGGCCGGGCGTGATGGCGAGATGCGCCTTCTTCATGGCCTCGAAGGCGAAGTCCCAGCTGTTGGCGATGCCGAGGCGTTCGCCGAACGCCGAGCAGTCGGCCCAGGCATAGAAGGCGCCGTCGGGCACCACGGGCACGCGAAGGCCGAGCGATTCGAGCTGCGGGATGAACCAGTCGCGCCGTGCCTTGAACTCCGAGCGGCGGCGCTCGTACTCGGCGATGCTCGCGGGCTCGAAGCAGGCCAGGGCCGCGTACTGCGACACGGTGCTCGCGCAGATGAAGAGGTTCTGCGCCAATCGCTCGACCACCGGCACCAGCGCCTCGGGCACCACCAGCCAGCCCAGGCGCCAGCCGGTCATGCTGAAGTATTTGCTGAAGCTGTTGATGCTGATGATCTGATCATCGATGCCGAGGGCGCTTTGGGCGAACTTCTCGTCGTAGGAGAGGCCGAGGTAGATCTCGTCGATCAGCGTGATGCCGCCGCGCCGAGTCACGACCTCGTGGATGCGGCGCAGCTCGCCGGGCTCGATGGAGGTGCCAGTTGGGTTGGAGGGCGAGGCAAGAAGCACGCCGCGCGTGCGCTCGGTCCAGGCAGCCTCGACCTTGGCGGCACTGAGCTGGAAACGCTCCTCGGCCGTGGTCGGGATCAACACCGCGCGGCCTTCGGCAGCGCTCACGAATTGACGGTTGCAGGGATAGCTCGGGTCAGGCAGCAGGACCTCGTCGCCCGCCTCGATCAGGGCCAGGCAGGCCAGCTGCAGCGCGGCCGAGGCACCGGCAGTCACGATGATGCGGCGTGCCGGCACGTCGACATTGAAGCGTTCGCTGTACCAGCCGCTGATGCGCTCGCGCAGCACCTCGAGGCCGGTCGCGTGGGTGTACTGGGTCGCGCCGGCGCGCACCGCGCGCAAGGCGGCTTCCTGCACCGGCAGCGGCGCTGTGAAGTCGGGCTCGCCGATGTTGAGGAAGATCATCGGCCGATCGGTGTGCGCAACCTCGCGTGCCAGGGCTGACGCCGCCTTGGCGACCTCCATCACATAGAAAGGCTCGATGCGCTCGGCGCGCTTCGAAATTTTCATACGGCCCCCACGCTCGGCACTGGCGTGTCCTCGCTGCCCACCGAGGGGGCGTTCGCTTGCCTGGGGCGGCCCGACGCTGCGCTCACGGCCGTGCCTTGCCGCTCGCGCGGTCGGCTTCCACTTCGGCGGGGCGCAATTGCGGCGCAAGGCCGTTGAGAACCGCGTTGACGTACTTGTGGCCGTCGGTACCGCCGAATTCCTTGGCCAGCTCGATGCACTCGTTGAGCACCACGCGCCAGGGCACATCGGGGCAGTTCTGGAACTCGTAGACGCCGATCCACATCACGGCATGCTCGATGGGGGAAATCTCCTCCAGCTTGCGATCGAGGAGGGGCACGATGAGTGCATCGAGCTCCTGCGCGGAGGCGATGGCGCCGTGCAGCAGGGCATCGTAGTGCGCCGCGTCCGCCTTGTGGAATCCAGCCAGGTCGCGCGTGAACTGGTCGATGGACGCCGCGTCATTGCGCCCCACCAGGTGCTGGTAGAGCGCCTGCAGTGCGAACTCGCGCGCGCGACTGCGGGTGGATTTGGCGGAGGCCTTGCGGGCGCCCGTGCTGGTCAGCCCCGGGCGCGACTGGCGCGGCCGCTCGCCGCTGGTCTTGGTGTCGTCGGTCATGAAAAGAGGTCAGGGCCTGTTGGTAGACCCGATCAGCCGCGCCATCTCGACCGCTACGCGCGCCGCATCGCGGCCCTTGTCGGTCTGGCGGGCGAGTGCCTGTTCGAGGTTCTCGGTGGTGAGGATGGCATTGGCGACCGGAATCCGATAGTCGAGCGTGATCCGGCTCACGCCGGCGCCGGATTCATTGGCCACCAGTTCGAAATGGTAGGTCTCGCCGCGGATGATGCAGCCCAGCGCGACCAGTGCGTGGTAGCGGTTGCGTTCGGCCAGGGCCTGCAGCGCGAGAGGTACCTCGAGTGCACCCGGCACGCTCACCCGGTCGATGTCCTCGGCCGCGACGCCCAGTTGCTCGAGCTCGCCGAGGCAGGCCTTCGCGAGCGCGTTGGTGATGTCCTCGTTGAAGCGCGCCTGCACGATGCCGATGCGCAGCCCCCTGCCGTCGAGCGCGACGGCGCCGCCCTTGTTCGCGTCCTGCATCAGTGGTCCTGCCTTCCCGGGTTGTGGGTCATTGTTCGTTTTCCTTGCTGAGGTAACCGGCGATCTCCAGGCCGTAGCCTGCCGCCATGCTGGGCATGCGGCGCGGCGTGCCCAGGAGATTCATCCGGTGCACCCCGCACTCGCGCAGGATCTGCGCACCGATGCCATAACTACGCAGGTCCATGCGACCGCGCTCGGGCGCCTGCGCGGGCCGTGCCGTGCCGTCGAATTGCGACAGCAACTCGGCGCCGGTCTCGCCGCAGTTGAGCAACACGGCGACGCCCTTGCCCTCTGAAGCGATGTGCGCCAGGCTCGCATCCAGGCCCCACGAATGCAAGGAGCGGTTGACTTCCAGTGCGTCCAGGACCGAGAGCGGCTCGTGCACGCGCACGTCCACGGTGTCGCTTGCGTTCCATTGCCCGCGCACCAGCGCCAGGTGCACGCCCTTGCTGGGCTTGTCGCGGAAGGCGTGGGCGGTGAACCAGCCCCAGGCCGTGTGGATCTCGCGGCAGCCGACTTTCTCGACCAGCGATTCGGTGCGACTGCGGTGCTCGATCAGCGCGGCGATGGTGCCGATCTTGAGTCCGTGTTCCGCCGCGAAGAGCTGCAGGTCGGACAGGCGGGCCATCGTGCCGTCCTCGTTCATGACCTCGCAGATCACGGAGGCTGGCGAGCAGCCGGCCATCGCGGCGAGGTCGCAGCCGGCTTCGGTATGGCCGGCGCGCATCAGCACGCCACCGTCGACGGCCTGCAGCGGGAAGATGTGGCCGGGCTGCACCAGGTCGGCAGCGACCGCGTTGGGCGCAACGGCGGCCTGCACCGTGCGGGCGCGGTCGGCCGCAGAGATGCCGGTGGTCACGCCTTCGGCTGCCTCGATCGAGACGGTGAACGCGGTGGAGTGCTTGGCGCCGTTGCGCGCCACCATCGGCGGGAGCTGCAGCCGTTCGCACATCTCGCGCGAGAGGGTGAGGCAGATCAGGCCACGCGCATGCCGGGCCATGAAGTTGACGGCCTCGGGCGTGATGTGGTCGGCCGCGATGACGATGTCGCCTTCGTTCTCGCGGTCTTCCTCGTCGACCAGGATCACCATGCGCCCGCCGCGCAGCTCGGCCACGATCTCCTCGATGGGCGAGATGGGGGCGGGCGACCGTGCGCTCCGAGAGGCGGGCATCGGGGTGACGGAAGCGTTCATGGCGTAGGGTCCTTGGGGGTGGCAGGCAGCGTGCCGGCCTGGAGCATGCGCTCGACGTAGCGAGCCACGGTATCGATCTCGAGGTTGACCTTGCTGCCGGCTTCGAGGCTGCCCAGCGCGGTGTTCTCGACGGTGTGAGGGATGAGGTTGATGCTGATCTCGCTGCCGTCGCGGCCGTCGCTCACGCTGTTGACGGTGAGGCTCACGCCATTGACGGTGATCGAACCCTTGTACGCGAGGAAGCGGGCCAGGGCTTGTGGCGCGAGCACACGCAGCTCCCAGCTTTCCCCCACCGGCGCGAAGTGGCTGACCATGCCGATGCCGTCGACATGGCCGGAGACGATGTGGCCACCCAGGCGGTCGCTGGCGCGCAGGGCCTTCTCCAGGTTGACCCGATTTCCGGTCTCGGCGAGGCCGGCCGTCTTGTCGAGCGATTCGGTCGAGATGTCGATGGTGAAGAGCTGCTGTGCGGGATCGAGGGACGTGACGGTCATGCAGGCGCCGTTGAGCGAGATGCTGTCGCCCAGGCCCACGTCGTCCAGATAGCCGGCAGGCGCCGCGATGCCGAGCCGCTTGCCGTGTGATGAAGAGCTGCCGAGGTCGTGGACGGCGGCGATGCGCCCCACGCCGGTGATGATTCCGGTGAACATCGCGGCATTTTCGCAGAGATGCGAGGCCGGCTTGAGAGGGGCGGACTAGAAGCGGTCGCGACCGGCGATGCGGGCGACGATCCGGAGGTCGGGGCCGAGGGGCTCGACGGACTTGAATTCGAGGGCGATGGCCTGGTCCAGCCGGGTCAGGGCACCGGCGGCATGAAGCTGGTTTGCGATGCCCAGTCCATCGCCGATGAGCTTGGGGGCGAGGTAGAACAGCAGTTCGTCGACCAGCCCCTCACGTAACAGAGAGCCATTGAGCTTGTGGCCGGCCTCGACATGAAGCTCGTTGACCTCGCGCACGGCGAGATCGCGCAGCAAGGCGGCGAGGTCCACTTTGCCGCGGGAATTGGGAAGATAGCGAATCGTGGCGCCCCGTGCTTCGAGTGCGACTTGCGCGGCCGCATCCGGGGCCGCGGCGTAGATCCAGACCGGTCGGGTGGGCTCGAAGATGCGCGCGCTGGGCGGCGTCTGCAATTGGCTGTCGACCACCACCAGCGGCGGCTGGCGTGGCGCCTCGACCAGGCGCACGTCGAGCCGCGGATCGTCCTCGAGCACGGTGCCGACACCAGTGAGTAGCGCGCCGGCGCGCGCGCGCCAGGCATGGCCATCGGTGCGGGCTGCTTCGGAAGTGATCCATTGGCTGGTTCCGTCCGCCAGGGCGGTCTTGCCATCGAGCGAGGCGGCGACCTTGAGCCGCACCCACGGGGTCTTGCGGATCATGCGGCTGAAGAAACCGATGTTGAGTTCGCGTGCCTCCTCGGCGCCGGGGCCGACTTCGACTTCAACTCCGGCTGCGCGCAGACGCGCGAAGCCCTGGCCTGCAACCAGCGGATTCGGATCGGTCAGCGAGGCGACGACCTTGCGAATGCCTGCCGCGACCAATGCATCGCAGCAGGGGCCTGTTCGGCCATGATGAGAGCAGGGTTCGAGCGTGACGTAAGCGGTGGCACCGGCTACTGAATGACCCTTGGCTGCAGCATTGCGCAGGGCCATTATCTCGGCATGCGGGCCGCCAGCGGACTGGGTGTGGCCTTGCCCAACGACATGCCCATTGGGCGAGAGGATGATGCAGCCAACGCGGGGATTGGGGTCCGACACGGTCTTGGCAGCGGCGCCGAGTTCCAAGGCCATCCGCATGGCACTATCGGGGCGCTCAAGGGCGGCAAAGCCGATATCAGTCGTCGGCGTCGGGATTGGCGGGTGGGGGAGAGCACTTGGCATCCGTGGCGCTGGACGGCCGGCAGGAGCGTACTCGACCAGAGGGGGAGATGATAACGCGCCGGGTCTGGTCCAAGGCTGCCGATGTGCCCAGGTCATTGCGGGTAATACTGATGGTCAGGGGGCCAAAGCCACCCCCCTTGGTCTTCGGGTAGCCCGAAGGATCGAATCGGATGTAGGGCGGATCGGTCTGGCCTTCCTTTGCGTTGCCGTTTGCTTCCACGCTGAAGTAGCTCGGCAATGCGGGCTGCCGCAACACCGCGCTGTCGGCGCTCTCCGTGAATCCGTTATCCGCATCCCTGTCGACAAATACGACCCATCCGCTGCTCCAGTGGGTTGCGTCCGATGGCACCACCATGGCGTACCTTCCGCTCTTCATGGCCTCGCCCCGCGCTGCCGCAATGCTTGCGACCAAGCCGTTGACGGCGGAGGTGAGTTCGGAGTTGCGCTGAAAAGACAGGAATCCGGGCGCTGCGATGACCATCAAAATCGCTGCGACAGCAAGGGTCACCATCAATTCAATGAGCGTGAAACCCTTACATGCCACACGGCTGAGGCGGGATTTCATGGCCAGCACACCTTGGGCGGCGCTGCCGGCGGCGTGGTTTTGGCGGTGCCAGAGCAGTTCCGGGCCCCCGTACTCATCGCCCAGAGCGAGTCGGCTTCGGTGTCCGTGAGCGTCGGAGTCGCGGTGATCATGACGCATTCGGTCAGCTCAAGGGTGTCGCACTTGCCCGCAGAGAGCTGATAAGCCGTACCGGTCGAATTGTCACCAGAGAAGGTCTTGAATGGAACGCTTGCGGGATTGGTCACCCCGCTGGAATTGGTAAACGCCAGGTAGGTGTTGTTCTGGGTCATGTAGCGTTCCTGCTGCTGCAGTAATTCCAGGATGGCTGTCCGACCCTGGGCACGCTTGCCTTTGAGAACCGCCGACTGGTAGGACGGGTAGGCGATCGCCGCCAGGACAGCGACGACAGCGACGACGATCATCAGCTCGATCAAGGTAAACCCTTCTTGCCGGCATTTCATCATGGAGCCGCCTTCAGATCTTGATAGTTGTAGACCTGGCGCCAGCTCAGGCGGCCTGCAATCTGCTCCGACGTGACGGCGCTCTGGGCTTTCACGCCCAGCGAACCTTGGGTCAGGGTCTGCGTCTTGATGACACGGCGGCGGCGACCGGTGCTGTCGGTGGTCGTCGACGTCGTGGCCGATTCGATCGTCATGGCGATGCTTTCGCCCAAAAGACCCACCGTCGAGGCTGTTGAATTGCCGTCGCCGGTGTCGACGTTGATGAGGTACTCGCGTCCCGTGCCACCCCCGGCACCACAGGTGCTGGTCGTGGCACTGGCGTCAGGTTTGAGGCTGCTGAAGATCAAGGTATCTTGGGCAAGTGAAATTCCGCTCACCTGCCGTTCGCCTGTATCGGGAAAGTCGAAATACCAGCCGGATCGCTGTGTGCTGTCGGTGTCGCTGGTGGCACGCCCCCATACGAAGGGCAGAACGTCGAGTGCGCCGGTGGTGCTGTTGAAGGTGCCGGCTTTCAGGCGGCCGCGATCCGTGATCGCGCTCGTTACCGGGCTGGTGCCTCCATCCGGGTCTTTCGTGCCGTCGTCGTGAATCACGTAGAACGAGTTGCCGCCCGTCGAGGCGCGATCCGCGGCTTCCAGGTATTTGCCGGTGCCGAAGGCAACGTAGATCGACTCTTTGCCCTCGCCGCGAACCAGCATCGGCGCAGCGCTGATAGGTTGCACACCGCCGCTGGCGTCCTTGGCCACGTAGAGCGGATAGGGCTGCGGGCTGGTGTCGGAGCCGGCGTTAAATGCCGACAGCTTGCCAATGTTCCAGTTCGAAGATCCGTGTGGCCGGAAATCCAGCTTCCAGAGCTTCCCATGCAGATCGCCCACGAACAGCTTCGTGACTTCCTGTTGAGCCCCGAGGGCCGCCTTGAAGTTCACGACGCCGGTGGGTTTCGTAGCGCTCAGCGCGCTGTCGGTAGGAAAGGAGATCTTGTAGTAGTTGGTGCCCAGCGACCAGGCTGCACCTGGCTGCTTGGCCAAGTCCAGGAGATAGACAGCGGGCTTGCCCGTCTCGCTGAATCGGCCCTCGGAGTCCGGCACATAGTTGTTGACACCGCTGGCCACCACGGCGAACCACTTGAAGGTGGGGCTGGCGTCGGGTGCGCTGGTGCGGAACTTCAGGATCTCCGGACGCCCGACGACGTTGCCAAGGCTGTAGTTGCTGTCATTGGGGTCGATGTCGTCGGCGGGGGTGAATTCCCACATCACGTTGGCAGCCGAGAACGTTGAGGGGTCGGTCACGTCGAGCGCATACACGCCTCGCCCTCCCGCGCCGGTGCCTCCGACCAGCACTGTCTTCCAGTCCGTGCTCGCGTTGGCACTGCCAACTTGCGCTTCGGCCACGACGGGAGTGGCATCCACAAAGCTCTGGTGGTTGCTGAGATAGGTCTTGCTGGTGAGCGACGAGAGCTTGGGGCCGAGCCAGCTCGGGATATACCCAAACAGCTCGCCACCTGTGTCGGCGTCGAACGCATGCAGCATGCCGTCGTTGGCACCGACGAACACCGCGGGCGTGCGGCTTGCGTTGGTGCTGGCAAACCCAGCGTAGGTGGTCGAATTGATGGTGCTGCTGGGCTTGCCCGAATACGTGACACCTGAATTGATGATGTCGCCAAGCCGTTTGCCCTGCCGGTTGCGGAACACGGTACCTTCCTTGGAGTGGTCACCTCGAATGAAGGCAAGACGATCCTTCCCGAGGCCGTCGGCCACGGAGGACGGACCCGGTTTGTTGAGGGCCTGCTGCAGGTCGGTGCCAATGTCGTCCCAGGTGAAGGACGAAGCGGCAGGGACGGTCGTTGCACCTGGTCTGCCCACGACGATGTTGCGGTCGGCAACAGCGTTGACTCTTTTGTTCAACTGGTCGTCTGCGCGCCAACTTGGGGTTTCGGATATCGACACCGCGTTGGCTGCGTCCAACGACAGGGGGAGCGCGAGCAGGTCGCCGCTCCAGTTCGTTGTATCGAACTCCGCTTGGAAGATTGCGTTGTCCACGCCCTCCGTCAGGCTGGAAGATCGAGTTGCGGCGCCTGCAATACTTCGTGCCTGCGTCGACGCGATCGCGAAGATGCTGTCAAACGCGCGCAATATGCCCCGCGCATCACTTTGCAGGAAAAACGAATTGGGCTCGCCGGGACGGGTAGGGTCTTGCCAGACATCGTTGTTGGCGACTCCATCTTCGTTTACGAAAGGGTTTCCCCAGTTGTTGTACGGCTTGTCGACGGCTTTCGAGGAGAAGTTCGACTCGAAGCCCCCATACTTTGCAGCCGTGAATAGCTGGTTCCGATTGCGGCGATTGGCGGCGTCGTTTCCCGTGCCGTATTGATTGACGTCGAAGGCGAAGGTTTTCACGCGCAATCCTGGGCGTTGCTTGTTGGGGGCCTCTGTCCAGCCAGTGCCCCGTATGTCATGGGTGTTGGCCCAATATGCTGGGCCCACGAGGGCGAACTTATTGCGGTCGAGAGCGGTTGGGTTGGGCGCGTTGGGATTGCTGGTCGTACGTGGCTGGCCCTGGCCATCGATGTATGAGAGTGCGGTACCGTTCTCAAAGGCGGCAACGGTGTTGAACCATGCCGTGAAATTCGGGACATTTCCGGCAGCGTTGAACGCGGGGAATCGCGAATAGCGGTAGGAGTCGTTGCTGTTGATATCTCCGAGCATCACAATATTGCTCTTCAGGCACGCATAGTTGCCGTTGGCTGGCCGATTGGCATAGGGATCGTGCGCGGACCAGTCGGTGTAGATTGGAAAGCCGTCGTACATCTGCGGCGTGAGATTGCTGATGGCATCGGGGCTGGGCGGCAAGCCCTGCAGGTACCGCAGCGCTTCGTAGTGGAGCTCGCTGATCGGGTCGTAGATCTTGTAGCGCCCCGGTTTGCCCGTGCGGCCGAACTTGTTAAGGTAGTTGACAACGCCACTGATGGCCGGAGTCTGCGATGTGTCGCCGTCGGGATTCGGTTTGAAGATGCCCGTGGTCATATCCCACTCGGACGCCGGATTTCCGCCTGCAGGCGTGTTTTCCTGGCCATACTCATCGAAGGTCTTGCTGCCGACATATTTCATCGGAGCGCGCAGCACGCCGCCATAGCGTCCGTTGCAGCAGGTCGGGGTCTGGTCCAATGCGTAGCCAAACGCGGCCAGGCGCAGGGAATCGCTGTACTTCTGTATGGTGCCGGTGGGCTTGTACTTGCCGTTCGGATAGCGAGTACAGAAGGGATAGCCGCGCTCGTCGACTAACGCTCCGTCGCTGTCTTGATCGCAAACCTTGACGCGAGAGTAGAAGAAACCGTCGGTGTTGAGCGCCGGTGGCCCGGTTGTCGGTGGCGAAGCAGGCGGCGACCATGTACCGGAATAGCTGCGCGTGTAACAGTGCTTGTAGACGCCGGGAGCGGGATCGCCGCCTATGCCGCCGCACCCGATCGTGCCCGTCGCTGGGGCTACCGCCCAGCGCGTGTCGGCGCCGTACCAGACCTCCCTGATACCCGCAACCAAGCAGATATCGCCTTCCCCCGCGCAGACCGACGCGTCGCTGGGCAGGGCCTGGCTACGGATCTGCACCGGCCCCAGCGCTGGTAGATATAGATTTGCCGGCGCCCCGAGCGTGTATGCGAGAGTGTCGGTGCTCCCGCAAGCACCGCTTCTCGCCGTCCCAAAATAGATCTGGTTCAGCGCGCTGGCAATCCAGATGTCGTTGGAGCCCGCTGCTGTGCGCATCGCGATCGGCACCGCACCCCAGTACGCGCCTGCATTGCCGCCGTTGCGCAGCAACTGCTTGGCCGGGAACGTGCTTGTGTTCCAGGCGCAGAACGGGTCGCCATTGCTGATGTACGCCCGTTGCAGAATGGTCAGATCTTCACGGTCGATGGAGCGGTCGCCTCCTGACAAGGCGAGGCGCAACATGTCGACTGCCGAACTGCTGGCCCAATTCAGAAAGTTGCCACTGAATGCGTCCTCGCACATGCGTTGAGTCGCTGCGCCTGTGCGGTCGAAGCGCTTGTAGTCCGAGAGGCTCTCACCGGCCCGAGGTGTTTCAGTGGGCTTGTCGTTGTACGCATAGCAAGACTCGGCATCGTAGTAGCCGAGGTATTCGTTGGTGTTGCTGTAGCTGTCGTCGGTGGCGTCGTTGGGTCCCTTTAGATACTGCGCGCCAGCAGTAGGGAATTCGACCGAAAGCGCCAGAGCCAGCGCGGGCTTGTCGCCCGACGTTGTCGAAAAGAGTGGGTCGCTCGAAAGCGACACCGGCGGGATTGAGGGCGCGGCAGTCTGGCTACGCACGGCGATCGATAAGACGATGGCGACGGCCGGTATGACGAGCCCTACGAGCAGGCGCTGCAGACCCGGGCGTAGCCGGCGGCCAGACCGGCCCACGGGGTTGCGGAGAAGATCAAGCATAAGCATCAGCGCCTCGCACTAGTTTCTGTAAATGATTTGAGTGACGGCCTGGATGTCCTGGCGCGGGCCGAACCCCATCGCGGTGATTCGGTAGATGTAGGCGTTGGACAAAGAGAGATTGCGGTTGTCCGGATCCGGGATGGGCTCGATCACGTAACGCGGCGCCTGGAAGGGCTGGACGCCAGTAAGCGTTCCACCGCCGGAGGCAAAGTCTCTCGCGGTAAAGGTGCCGAACTTGACCGTGCGTGCAGAGGCATCGGTGGCGGTGAAGTTCACGGTCTGCCAGGCAGGCTTTCCGGTTTGGACAAGTGCGCAAAGCCCCACCCTTTTGACTCCGTCGCTGGCCTTGCCGCAGTCCTGGACGAAATCCAGAGGGTTCGGCATCGAGCCCAGCATGGCACTGCGACTGGTGACTCCGGGACCGTGGATATCGAACTCCGCGTCCTGCAGGGCGGCTTCGGCTGCTTGCCAGGCAATTTGCATGTCGCGGTCGTTGCGAGCGCCGTGCTCGGCCTGCAAGGCGATCTGCGCGCCGCCGACACCAAGGATCGACACGACGATCAGGATGAGCAGTACCACGATCAACGAGGCACCGCCTTGCCGGCGCGCGGGGCAAAGGGACGCACCGGGAAGGGAAAGTGAGGAACAACGCATCTTTACAACCCTTGGTCGTTCCGCAAATGAACGGTGAAGCTCACGACCTGCCGTACCCTGCCGTCGGCTGGGGCCGTGAAGATCGTTCCCACGTCGTCGCTCGAGCCGAAGGCGGGCCCACCGAGGGGATACAGCGTCTGGGTCTTCAGTTCCTGTGTCGCCCCGACCTCGCTTCGCAGGACCAGTCCAATCCGCAGGCTGCGCACGCGCCGCCAATTGGCGCGCGTCGCCACATCGTTTCCCGCCACTGTGAGCTGCTCGGCACGCAGGTACTTCTCCGGTACGGTGTCGGCCTTCATGCTGATGTTGGTGGGATCGATGGCAGTTTTGGCGATTACGCCATCCACGCCATACAGCACCTGGAAGTTTTCCACCCCTCGCACGAGCGGTACGGACCCTGCGAAAGGCGGAGAACCGTTTTTCGATCGGTAGCACATGAGCGTCGGCTCGCCGTCATTGGACGAGGCCACGAAGAAAATGCTCGTGCGCATATCGTCTCGGTTTGCCGCCAGCGCATCGGCGGTATAGCCGGCGCAATCGATCATGGACGCGTCGATCTCGCCTGAGCCCGGGAAGGTCTCGCTGGCCTGATGACGCAGGATCAGCACATCGCCATAGCCGTCGCTGGCGGTGCGTGCGGTGACCGTGTCCGCGGAAGTCCTATTCGCTATGCCATTGTCGAAACCGGATATGTTCGGCACGGGATCGGCGCTGATGCCGATGGCATTACCGCGTCGACTGGCAGCGTAGGAGAGGTCCCTGTAACCCGCTTGAACTGCTAGACGCTGAATGGCGTCGGTAGCAAAGCGCGCGTTGTCGCGTAATTGCGACGCCGCGTCAACGGTCGTGAAGCCGCGGCGTGCGACAACCAGAGCGGCAGTGGCCGCGAGGGTGACGAGCAAGCCGAGCGCCATTGCGACGAGCAACTCGACAAGCGTCATGCCGGCCAGGCGGCGGCGCTCCTGGCGACGGCGGGGTAGGGTCGGCGATCTCTTCACGTCGTGCTACCCGCCGTCACGGTCAGGATGACGCCCGGTTGACTATCGTCGTTGGCTCGGATGACTCGGTCCTGCGTGGCGGCACTCGCATTCGTCGACATGCGACTCCATCCGATCTTGACGACCATGACGTCGGTGGCCGCGTTCGATGTGCAGGCCCATTGCGGCAGTCCTGCGGGGTTGTAGGGTGCCGAATCCGGGCAGATCGTCACGCGCGCGCCTGGAAGATTCGTTTCGACACGAGCGAGCCATTCAGTAATTTCGGCACGGGCCACCTCAGTCGTGTCGCTGCAATTGGAGCCGACCGAAAGGCAGGAAGACTTGGTCGCAGGCGCCAGGGCCGTGCCGGAGAAGTTGCCCACATAAGGGTTGGCAGTCGCCAACATTGAGACATCCTTGTTGCCTCGCATCATTTCGGCGAGTTCGCGCGCCAAGTCGACGGCAACGGACTGCAGGCGTGCTTCGCGGTTGTTCTGCAAGGCCATTGCCTGCATACCGACCATGCCAAGCAACCCGAATGAGAGGACGACAAGCGCGACAAGCACTTCGATCAACGAAAAGCCCGTCGTCCGGCTGCGCCCTTGAATGCTCGATCGCACGATCACCTCCAGAAGATCTGTCGCCGAGGTGGCGACTCAGCCGGCGATTCTGGAAGGGGGGAAGTAGATAGAGGGAGCCGCCGAGCGGCTTTGTCGAGCCGCCGAGCCCGGGACTCTGGCGCCATCTGACGATGGCGACGAGCTTTTGTCAGAAAGTCAGATATCGCGCAGCAACTGCCTGAACTCGTCCACGTCCTCGAAGCTGCGATAGACGGAGGCAAAGCGCACGTAAGCCACTTTGTCCATGCGCTTGAGCTCGCGCATCACGAGCTCGCCGACCTTGGTCGATTCGATTTCGCGCAATCCGCTCGACAACAGCTTCTGCTCGATACGCAACAGCGCATGGTCGATCTGCTCGATGCTTACCGGGCGTTTGCGCAGCGCCAGCATCATCGAGGCGCGGACTTTTTTCGCGTCGAAGTCGGCGCGGCTGCCGTCCTTCTTGACCACCACCGGGAAGTTGACGTCTGGCCGCTCATAGGTGGTGAAGCGCTTTTCGCAGGTGCCGCACTGACGGCGGCGCCGCACGAAGTCAGCATCCTCCGACACGCGGGTCTCGACGACCTGCGTTTCCAGATGACCGCAAAAAGGGCACTTCATGCGGACGCCATGTGCAGGATCAGCGGTAGACCGGGAAGCGGCTGGTCAGCGCGTGCACCTTGGCGCGGACCGCCTCGATCGTGGCGCCATCGCGCGGGTCGTCCAGCACGTCGGCGATCAGGTTGGCGGTGGCACGCGCCTCTTCGTCCTTGAAGCCGCGCGTGGTCATGGCCGGCGTGCCGATGCGCACGCCGCTTGTCACCATTGGCTTCTCGGGGTCGTTGGGAATGGCGTTCTTGTTGATCGTCATGTGAGCACTGCCCAGCACGCTCTCGGCCTCTTTGCCTGTGATGCCCTTGGCACGCAGATCGACGAGCATCACGTGGCTTTCCGTGCGACCGCTGACGATGCGCAACCCGCGTGCGCTCAGCGTCTCGGCCACGATCTGCGCATTCTTCACGACCTGCTGCTGGTAGGTCTTGAACTCCGGCGACAGCGCCTCCTTGAAGGCCACCGCCTTGGCCGCGATCACGTGCATCAGCGGACCGCCTTGCAGGCCCGGAAAGATAGCGCTGTTGATCGCCTTCTCGTGCTGCGATTTCATCAGGATGATGCCGCCACGCGGGCCGCGAAGGCTCTTGTGGGTGGTGGAGGTCACCACGTCGGCATGGGGGACGGGATTGGGGTACACGCCGGCCGCGACCAGGCCTGCGTAGTGGGCGATGTCGACCATGAAGATGGCGCCGACATCCTTGGCGACCTTGGCGAAGCGCTCGAAGTCGATGCGCAGCGAATAGGCCGAGGCGCCCGCGATGATCAGCTTGGGCATGGCATCGTGCGCCTTGCGTTCCATCGCGTCGTAGTCGATTTCTTCCTTGTCGTTGAGCCCGTAGCTCACGACGTTGAACCATTTGCCGCTCATGTTGAGCGGCATGCCATGGGTCAGGTGGCCGCCTTCGGCCAGGCTCATGCCCATGATGGTGTCGCCGGGCTTGAGGAAGGCCAGCATCACGGCCTCGTTCGCCGAGGCGCCGCAATGGGCCTGCACGTTGGCAGCATCGGCACCGAAGAGCTGCTTGACTCGATCTATGGCCAGCTGTTCGGCTACATCGACATGCTCGCAGCCGCCGTAGTAGCGCTTGCCGGGATAGCCCTCGGCGTATTTGTTGGTGAGCTGCGAGCCTTGCGCGGCCATGACGGCCGGTGATGCGTAGTTCTCGCTCGCAATCAGCTCGATATGCTGTTCCTGGCGAGTGTGCTCGGCCTGGATGGCGGCCCAGATTTCGGGATCGGTCTGTTCGACCAGGGTCTGGCGGTTGTACATGGCAGTCCTTTAAGACGGATGGTCCTTGTTCTTCAACCAAACAAGGGCTGCCCAGGCGAACGGCGGAACGCCTGCCGTGCGCTGCAGGCGGCACGCTTCCCAGTGGTCATCCACGTCAGCGCATGGCACCTGAAGAGGTGCTGCGCCTATCGCCAGTCGCGTGCCGTGCGAGTGTAGCCGACGGCTTCGGGCCCCGCCGCGAAAAGCCTAAAGGTCCGATGCCAGCGCCACCTTCTGCGGGCTGGTGCCCTCCGGCTTGGCCGGCGCCACCACCGGCATGGGCTGCGCGCGCATGCCGGGCGGCGTGGGCGCGGTGGAGGGTGCACGGCCTGTGATCACTAGCTGCAGCCGTGCGTGCTCAGCCATCACCTTGCCCGCATATCCGCCGTCGTCCGGCAGGTTGGCTGCACCGACGTAGTACTTGAGGCCGCCTTCGAGCGAACCCGCCCGTGCTATGCATTCCTGCAGAACCTTGACGCCGACGCGCATATTGGTGACTGGGTCGAAGGCGGTCAGGGTGCCGCCGGCGCTTTCGTACTTCTCGCCATGCACCTGGGTCATTACCTGCATCAGGCCCTGGGCACCGACATGGCTTTGGGCGAAGGGATTGAAGCTGGACTCGACGGCCATGATCGCCAGGATCAACGTGGGATCGAGCTTGGTGCGCTTGCCGATCTCGAAAGCCTCTGACACCAGCACGCTCAATGGCTCGACGGCCACGCGGTACTTCTTGCTTAGCCAGTAGGCAACCGCAGCCTGTGGTTTCGGCAGCTCGAGGGGGCTGGCCGCCGTCGTGCGATCGATGGCCGTGGGTTCCAGGTCGGAGACCTCGGGTGGCGGCTTGCGCGATTGGAGCCAGCCCATCAGTTGCTCTTCGCCCGACTGGCGCAGATCCGGACGCGCGGCCAGCGCGAGAACGCCGAACACGATGGCCAACCCAAGCAGGGCAAAGCCGTTGTGGGTCACTTCGAATAAGCCTTCGGCCACGTCGGACATGAAAGTCCGCAGCCCACGGGCTGTGGCATCAAACGCCTGTTTCATCGCTCTTCCTCCTTTGTGCGGCGCCCAAGTCGCACAGCCTGAATGGCAATGGTCGAAGGCGGCAGCGCTTGTGGATTGGTACGAGTCAGGTGCCGCGCGAGAGGGTTGGATCGCGACTTCCTGATTAAGCCGAAAGTATTCGGCAGCGGGTGTAGGACAAAACCGGCCAGCAGGTGGGCGGCTCGGATAGCGCGAATTCTAGGAGGCGCTTAATACCCGGTCAAGAATAAGGAGGCTCCGCTTTATGCTATCGATAGCTTAGGCGGGTGATCGAAATTGAATAGATCTGACCATTGAAAAGCTTCTATTTGCATTCTCCTCAGAGTGGGATTACGCTGTGTCGGCCTGAATCCTCAGGCGTTAAACCGAGGTCCGGTGACCAGGAGAGCAAGCCTCGAACGGTTCAGTGGCCGAGGCCCAAACGGCGGCAATCTCTTGCCGCCAGCATGACCGGAACAATCCAACTTCCGGTCGAGCGAAAAGATGGCATGGGCGTGGCGCCCGCCATCGAGCCCGGAGGCCAGACGTCATGTCCGGCGTCCGGGCTTTCTTGTTTCTGGGAAGCTTCAGCGGTTTGGGGCACACTCGCCGTCCGATGAATGCTGCTTCGCTGAAACAAAACAAGTGGGTGAGGCGAGCGGTACTGGCCTTGCTGGTCCTGCTCGTATTTTGGGCCGTCGCCTGGCTGGCCGTGCCGCCGATCGCCAAGAGCCAGATCCAGAAAATCGCCAGTGAAAAGCTTGGGCGTCAGGTGACTGTCGGCAAGATCGACTTCAAGCCCTGGACCCTCGAGCTCGCGATCGACGACCTGCGCATCGCGACGGCCGACGGCAGCCGGCCGCAACTCGCGGTGGGTCGCATCTATGCCGACGCCGAGCTGCAGTCCATCCTGCGACTCGCGCCGGTGATCGACGCCTTGACCATTGACTCGCCAGCGGTCCTGCTGACGCACCGGGCCGATGGCAAGTACGACATCGACGACATCGTCACGAAGCTCGCCAGCGCCCCGGAGGCGCCTAAGAGCGAGCCGCCGCGTTTCGCGGTCTACAACATCGCCATTACCAATGGGTCGGTCGACTTTGACGATCAGGCGGTCAAGCGCAAGCATGAACTCCGCGACTTCGTGCTCAAGGTGCCGTTCCTGAGCAACCTGCCTTCGCAGCGCGAGATCAAGACCGAGCCCAAGCTGGCCTTCGTGCTCAACGGCAGCGCTTTCGATTCGGCCGCCTTGACCACGCCCTTCGCGGACGACCGCAAAACCGATGCGCAGATCAATTTCAAGGACCTCGACCTGGCGCCTTACCTGGGCTACATCCCCGGTGGCCTGCCGGTTGCCCTGCAGGCAGGCAAGCTGGACGCGGACCTGAAGATCGATTTCGCGCAGACGACCACGACCGGCCTGAGGATCACCGGGACCGTGGCGGCGCATGGCATCCAGCTGGCGGACTCGAAGGCGCGCGATCTGCTTCGTTTCGATTCGCTCCAGCTGGCGCTGGCGGATGTGCGGCCGCTGGAGCGGGTGGTGCACCTGAGCGAAGTGGCGGTAGCTGCGCCGCGGTTGGTGGTGGCGCGCGATGCGGCCGGGCGGCTCAACCTGCTGCCTGCCGGTCAGACCGCGGGAGCGGCCGAGAAGGCGCCGACGACTGGCGCTCCGCCGGACGGAGAGGCCGGCGCCAAGCCCGCAGCTGCGGCGCCCGGCTGGCGCGTGCAGGTCGACAAGCTGGCGTTGTCCGGCGGCGAAATAGGATGGCGGGATCAGAGCATTCAGCCGGCCGCAGCGATCGACATGAAGCAGCTTCACGTCGACGCCAGCGCCATCGTCTGGCCAATGGAGAAGCCGGCCATCTTCAACGGTTCCACCGCCATCGGTGATGCCGCCCTCAAGTTCGGCGGCGAGGCGACCGACAAGGTCGCCAATGTGCAGGCCGAGGTCGAGGCACTGCCGCTGTCGCTGGCTGCGCCGTACCTGGCACAGAGCCTGGAACCGACGCTCGACGGCAAACTCAGCGGCAAGATCGATGTGGCCTGGAACCAGCCTGAGCTCAAGTTCAAGGCAGGCCGAGTCGCCCTCGACGGGCTCGCATTGACGCAGGCCAAGACCGCGCTGGCCAGCGTTGGACGGTTCGAACTGGTCGATGCCGAAGTCGACATGACGAAGCACACGCTCAACATCGCCTCGTTCAGCGCCAGCAGCCCCAAGGTCCTGGTCGAGCGCGACAAAGAGAAGCGCTGGATGTTCGAGCGCTGGCTCAAGGCACCATCGAACGGCAGCCAGGCCGCCGGCACGGACGCCATTGTTGCCGCGCCCAAGGACCCGAAGGCCGCCAGCGGCGACGCCAAGCCCTGGGAGCTGGCCATCGGCGCCGTGGCGGTCGACAACGGCGCGCTGTCCTATTCGGACAAGGCCGGCGCGACCCCCGTCACCTTCGAGATCAGCGCCCTGAAGGTCAACGCTCAGAAGATCGTGCCCAACACCGCCACCGCCTCGCCGCTGCAGCTGTCCGGGCGCATCGCCGCTGGCCGCGCCGAACCCGGACGCTTCGAATACAAGGGAACGGTGGTCCTGAAGCCAGTGGCGGCCGAGGGCCGGTTGGAAGTGGCCGCTGTCCCGGCGCATGCCTTCAAGGCCTACTACGCGGACGCGCTCAATATCGACATCCGCCGCGCCTTTGCCAGCTATCGCGGCACGGTCAAGTACGCCACGGCACCCGGCGGAATGAGCGTCAAGCTGGCCGGCGACACGACGCTCGACGACTTCCGCGCCAACAGTGCGACGCTGACGCAATCTCCCGGCCTCGCCAATCGCAGCAATCAATTGCTGAGCTGGAAAACCCTCAACCTGCGCGGACTGCAGGTCAACCTGGTACCCAAGGCGCCGCTTGCCGTGGACGTGCGCGAAACCACGCTGACCGACTTCTTCGCGCGCGTGATCATCGACCCGAACGGCCGTCTCAACTTGCAGGATCTGACCAGGAAGCCCGGGCAACCGGCACAGACGCCGGAGCCGGGCGGCGAGGCCAGCACGCGGCGCAGCCTCGGAGGCACCGCAACGACCACCATCGCCAGGAAACCAGCGACGCCTTCCGCAGGGCCCCCCGTGTCTGCGGAGGCGATGGTCGGCGGTGGTACGACCTCGCCCGTCGTCCCGGCTCCCGCGTCGACCCTGAAGGCCCCGGAGTCCGAAGGCAGCGGGCCCGCGCCAGTCATCAACTTCGGCTCCATGAACCTGGTCAACGGGCGAATCGATTTCAGCGACCTGTTCGTCAAGCCCAATTACTCGGCCGATCTCAGCGAGCTGACCGGCAAGCTCAGCGCCTTCTCGTCCAAGCCCCAGGGCGACAGGCCGGCATTGGCAGACCTCGAGCTGCGCGGCAAAGCCCAGCAGACGGCTTCGCTGGAAATCACCGGCAAGCTCAACCCGCTGGCCAAGCCGCTGGAGCTCGACATCACGGCGAAGATGCGCGAGCTCGATCTGCCGCCGCTGTCGCCTTATTCGGTGCGCTACGCCGGGCATGGCATCGAGCGCGGCAAGCTCAGCATGGACGTGAACTACAAGATCGCGCCGGATGGTCAACTTACCGCTACCAACAAGCTGGTACTGAACCAGCTGCAGTTCGGCGACGAAGTGCAGGGTGCCCCCAACAGCCTGCCGGTGCGGCTCGCCGTCGCCCTGCTGGCCGACCGCAACGGCGTCATCGACATCGACTTCCCGATCAGCGGGTCGCTCAACGATCCGCAGTTCAGTCTTGGTCCCCTCATCCTGAAGGCAGTAGTCAACCTGATCGTCAAGGCCGCGACCGCCCCCTTCGCGCTGCTGACGGGCGGCCTCGGCGGCGGCAGCGGGGATTCGAGCACCATCACCTTCGCACCCGGCAGCGCGGCGTTGTCCGCGGAGGCGAAGCAAAGCCTGGACAAGGTCGCCAAGGCGCTGACCGACCGGCCTGCGCTGCGCATGACGGTGGTGGGCACCGCCAGCCTCGAGCAGGAGCGCGAGGCCTATCAGCGCCAGCGTTTGCGCCAGCTCGCCCAGGCCGAGAAGCGCCGCGCGGCAGTGCGTGGCAGCCAGAATGCGGCCGATGTGGCACCGGTCACCGACGCGGAGTACCCGGAACTGCTGGCCGCGGTGTACAACCGGGCCGACCTCAAGACCAAGCCCCGCAACATGATCGGCTTGGCCAAAAACGTCCCGAGCAGGGAGATGGAAGATCTGCTGATGGCCAGTATTCCGGTCGACGACGAGGCCATACGCCAGCTCGCCGTCGAGCGCGGCGCCGCGGTACGCGACTACCTGTTGGCCCAGAAGGTGCCCAGTGAGCGGCTGTTCCTCGGAGCGGTGCGCACGCAGGCCGGCGATGCCAACTGGAAACCCGGGGCAGAGCTGAATCTGGCCATCCGCTGACCCGATGCGCCGCAAGTCGGCGAAAATAGCCGGATACGCCGGCAAATGCCGGCGCCTTCGCTTTTCCTCTACAGATCAGGTTTTATTCGCGCAGTGACTTCAACATCGACCAAGCCCCACGACCTCCAGTCCCTCGACACGATGACGGGCGGTGCCTTCACCGCACCGACTTCGGGGGAGCGTGCGCAGCGCATCCGCGACTGGCTGGCGGGCAATCCGGCGCCCGAGCAGATGCAGGAGGTGTTCAAGGAACTGAGCGGCCGGGACAAGGGCGCCGCGCGCCTCCTGCGCGAGAAGCTCGACGAGCTCAAGCGGGCTCGCGGCCAGGAAGCCATTGCCGCCGAATGGGCCCAGAAGGCAGAAGCGCTGCTGGCCCAGCCCAAGCTCAACATCGCCGACGCGCTCGCCTGGCAGCGCGATGCCGCCAAGGCCGGTGCGCCCTTGTCGCGCGAGCCGCTGGCCAGCTTCAAGGCCCGCCTCGCCGAGCGCGTGAAGGGAATCGAGGATCTGCAGCACCGTGCCCAGGTGCACCGCGAAGCGGCCGTGCTGCTGGCACAGCGCTTCGAGGTGCTGTCGACCAAGGGCTGGCGCGACGCCCAGGCTGCCGAAGAATCCCTGCGCGCCGACGTGGCGCATTGGCAGCAGCAGGCCGACGAGATCGCGGCCGATCCCAATTGGAACAGCCTGGACGCCAAGTTCGCGCCACAGCTGGAATCGTCCAAGGCGCAGCTGCTGGTGGTGTCGGATGCGTTCCACCAGGCGCTCGCGCAGACCGTCGCCGCCGCGGAGGACGCGGCAGCGCCCCTGCCGCCGGTACCGGTGTGGGCCGACGAGCTGCGCGTCGCGCGCGGCGGTGCGCCCGAGGTGCAGTCCGCCCCGCAAAAGCCGCCGGTGCCGAAGGTCGATCCCGAGAAGCGCGCCGCAGCCCAGGCGGCTGTGGAGGCCGCGCTGGCCAAGCTCGAGCAGGAAACCGCTGAAGGTCATGGCAAGGCCAGTGCTGGCGCCGCTGCAGCGCTGCGCGCGGTGCTCAAGGAGCACGGCAGGATGGTCGACGCAGCCCTCGAGGCTCGCGTGCATGCGGCGCTGGTGGCCGCCGGCGAGCTTGAAGGTTGGCAGCGCTGGAGCGCCGACAAGGTGCGCGAGGAGCTCGTAGCCAAGGCCGAGGCCCTGCTCAAACGCCCTGAGGGTCAGGCCCTGGGGGGCCGCAAGATGCAGGAGACGCTGCGCAGCTTGCGCGAGCAATGGAAGCAAGCCGACCAGGGCGGTGTGCCCAACCATGCGCTGTGGAAGCGCTTCGACGAAGCGTGCAACGAAGCCCACAAGGTCGTCGAGGCCTGGCTCGAGAAAGTGCGCGCCGATGCGGCCGAGCACCGTGCCCAGCGCCTGGCGCTGATCGAGGAGGTGAAAGCGTGGGCTGAGGCCCAGGCCGGCGACACCGACCTCAAGACCTACAACCGGGCGCTGCACCAGTTCGCCGATCGCTGGCGTGACGCGGGTCACGTGGGCGAAAAGATGTTCGCCGAGCTCCAGCCCCAGTGGACCGCCGCATTCGGCGCCGCGCGAGCGCCTTTCGAGGCTGCACAGAAGGCCAGCATCGAGCGTCGGCAGGCCATGATCGCCGAGGCCGCCGAACTCGGCGCTGCGCCAATGCTGCGCATCGATGCCGTCAAGGCCCTGCAGCAACGCTGGCAGGCCGAGGCACAGACCGTGCCGCTGGACCGCCGGCAGGAACAGAAGCTCTGGGATGCCTTCCGTTCGCCGATCGACGAGGCCTTCAACCGCAAGACGGCCGAGCGTGAGAAGTCAGCGGCCGCGATGAGCGAGCACGACCGCCATGTGTTCGACGCCTCCAAGGCATTGGAGGCCGCGAACGCCACGGGGGACGCCCAGAAGATCCGTGCTGCGGTGGCCCAACTCGAAGCCGCTTTGCGTGGCGAGGCTCCGCCTGCAGCCAAACCGCCGGTCGCCGGCAAGCCCGCTGCCACGGATGGCCCTTCCGTCGGCGCGACCGAAGTGGTGGCGCCGGGCCAGGCCGCGGCCGAGTTCGGCGAAAGCGCCCAACAGGCGCCCGCGTCGGCCGATGCCGACGCTTCGCCTCCCTCCGCCGCCGACGAAGCCGCAGCGCCGACGCCCGATCTGGTGGCGCCGGCCGACGGTGCCGATTCGTCGGCCCGCGCCGACGCCGGCAAGGCCGAGACAGACGACGCCGCACCGACACCCGTTGCGCCGCCCAAGCCAGCACCCAAGCCCGTGATCGCGGTCCGAGGCGACGACCGACCTGGCAACAGGAAGGCCGAAGCCCTGCCGGCGGGGCGTGGCAACGGCCGCTTCGGAGGCGATCGCCGCGACGGCCGTAGCGGTCCACCCGGCCGCGCCAACGAGCGGCCTCCGCGGCCGGGCGAGCGCGGCCCGGGCGCCGGCCGCTTCGGCGACCGCCCGCCGCGCGAGGAGCGCGGCCCCCGGCTCGGCGATGCAGCCTTCCGCGCTCAGCGCGACGCGCTCGAGCGCGCCGATCAAGCCTTGCGCAAGCTTGCCGCCCAGGCCCACGGTGAGGCGCTGACCCAGGTGCTGGGCGCGTGGGAGCAGCGCGATGCGTCGAAGCTGCCCAGCGTGCAGGAACTCGGCCGTGTGGTGACGCCTGCAGTGCGCGGGCAGTGGTCGCAAGCCCTGGCTTCCGATCCTTTGGCCAAGCCTGATGCCGTGGCCGAGGCTCTGCTGCGGCTGGAGATGGCGGCCGAAGTGCCGACGCCGGCCGAACAGCTCGAGGCGCGTCGCGCCCTGCAGTTGAAGCTGCTGACGCGGCGCGGCGACCCCGCGCCGGCGCAGACCTGGGGCCAGGATGCCGGGACAGTCCTCGCTGCCGCGCACGACGCGGCCTCGGCGCGCCGCCTGCAGAACGCGCTCAAGGCGCTGCTGCGCAGGTAAACGAGAGGGGTCCGCGCCTGGTGCCTAGGCCGCCGAGCGCGGACGCCTGAAGAACTCGTCGAGCAGCGCGACCAAGCCGGCGAATTCGGACGCCAGCTTTGCGCGGTTCACGAAATACGCCTCGCAGGCCACGGCAAAGAATTCGCCCGGCGACGTGGCGCCGTAGTCGTCGAGCCATGGCGCCTGGCCGCCGAAGCGTTCGGCAACGATGGTTCTCTCGCGGAAGTCTTCGTAGGCCGGTCGGAGCACCGCAAACCAGGCGAGTCGCGCGTCTCGCGCGGTGGACGTGCCCGCGAAGCCGGCTGGCAGTGGCGGGCAGCCGTCGGCCTCGCCACTTTTCATGTCGATCTTGTGGGCGAATTCGTGGATCACCACGTTGTAGCCCGCGTCCTGTGTGACGCTGCCCGCCAGCACGTCCTGCCAGCTCAGCATCACCGGGCCGCGGTCCATTGCTTCGCCGGCCAGGATCTCGTCGTACTCGTGGACAACGCCGGTCTCGTCGACCGTCTTGCGCCGCGCCACCGCCTCCGACGGGTGAATCACGATGCCCACGAAGTCGTCGTACCAGCGCAGCTCCCCTGGCAAGTGCAACACCGGCAGCACAGCCTGCGCCGCTACGGCGAGCGCAACCTCGTCGGTGATGATGAAGCCATGAGCGCCATGGAATTCCTTGTCGCGCAGGAACTCCGCGGCGAGGCGGCGCAGCCGCTCCGCATCGCGTCCCGCACCGTGCGCTAGAAAAGGGTAGCGCCACAGCGTGGCCTGCCACGCCGCATCAGGAATCGAAGGCGGGGCGCGCAGCCCACGCAGCCAGTTGAACATCAACGCAGGTCGACGCGTTGCGCGCCTGCACTCGACAGGCACATCAATTGCGCGCGAGCCGGGTGCGCCTTCAGGTCCCAGTCGCTCAGCACCATGCGCCCAAGGCCTTCGCCGAGCGCATGCGCAGCCGGCCGGTGCGTGTGCCCGTGGATCAGCGTTGTCGCGCCGGCTTGCCGCAGCCAGGCGCGCGCGGCATCGGCGTCGACATCGGCCCAAACCATGGCGGGGCTGCGCTTGCGGTCCTCGCTTTGTGCGCGCATCGAGCGGGCAAGGGCGCGGCGCTGCGCCAGCGGACGCGCGAGAAAGGCGCTCTGCCAGGCAGGGGCGCGCACTTCGGCACGAAAGCGGAGGTACTCGGTGTCGTCGAGACAGAGAAGATCGCCGTGGCTGAGGAGCCACCGCCTGTCATGCAGGGCTAGCACCGTCGGGTCGTCGAGCAACTGCATGCCACATTGCTCGGCAAAGGCGGGGCCGACCAGGAAGTCGCGGTTGCCATGCATGAAGAACAACGGCCGGCGTGCGCCGGCTTCGCGAAGCACCTCTGCGCATTGCGCCTCGAAGCCAGGTTCGGCAGCCGCGTCATCGCCCACCCAGACCTCGAACAGATCGCCCAGGATGAAAATTGCGTCCGCCGGCGTGGTCTGCAGGTAGCCGCGCCACGCGTCGAAGGTCGCCGGGTCCGAGGACTGCAGGTGGAGGTCGGAGATCAGATCCACCGTGCGCCACGCCGCGGGAGCCACGAGCTCGGCGAAGCCCGTCATCGTCAGCCCTTGACGACGGCCTTCTCGATGACCACGTCTTCCAGCGGCACGTCGTCGTGGAAACCCTTGCGTCCGGTCTTCACCGCCTTGATCTTGTCGACCACTTCCGTGCCGCCGACCACCTTGCCGAACACTGCATAGCCCCAGCCCTGGGCGGAGGGCGCCGTGTGATTGAGGAAACCGTTGTCTGCCACATTGATGAAGAACTGCGCCGTGGCCGAGTGCGGCGCATTGGTGCGGGCCATGGCCACCGTGTAGTTGTCGTTCTTCAGGCCATTGTTGGCTTCGTTCTGGATCTCGGCGCCCGTCGGCTTTTGCGACATGCCCGGCTCGAAGCCGCCGCCTTGCACCATGAAGCCCGGGATGACGCGGTGGAACACCGTGTTGTCGTAGTGGCCCTTGGTCACGTAGGCGAGGAAATTCTCGACGGTCTTCGGCGCCTTATCCTGGTCCAGTTCGAGCGTGATGACGCCTTGGTCCTTGATGTGCAGTTCGACTTGGGGGTTGCTCATGAGGGCTCCTTGTTGATTGGCTTATTTCGCCACGGTGGCGGATTGAATGGTGACGCTTTCGAGCGGCACGTCTTGCATGCCGCCCTTGTTGCCCGTGCGCACGGCGCGGATTTTGTCGACCACCTCGGTGCCTGCGACCACCTTGCCGAACACGGTGTAGCCGTGCCCATCGGGATTGGGGGCGTTGAGCATCGCGTTGTCGTTCACGTTGATGAAGAACTGCGAGGTCGCGGAATCGGGGCTGGCGGTGCGCGCCATCGCGATGGTGTATTTGTCGTTCTTCAGGCCGTTGTTCGCTTCCAGCGGGACCGGCGCGCGCGTGGGCTTCTGCTTCAGCTCGGACGTGAAGCCGCCGCCCTGGATCATGAACCCGTCGATCACCCGGTGGAACACCGTGCCGTCGTAGTGCTTGTCCCGCACGTACTGCAGGAAGTTCTCGACCGTCTTGGGTGCCTTGTCTGGTGCGAGCTCGATCACGATGTCGCCGGCCGAAGTGGCGAGCTTGACGCGCGGCGCCGCTTGTTGTGCCCAGCTGGCGCCGGCCAGGCTCAGCGCCGAGACGAGGATCAATGCCGTGCGACGGGAAAGGATGTGCATGGTGAAGAAGGAGGACGGGCTGAAAAAGACAACGGACCCCGGCAGCGCCGCGGAGGCGGCGGGCTTAGCGGCGCACCGGCTTGCGGACTTCGGCCGGCGCGGCCGGCAGCGAGCCGGTACCCGACGCGCTGAAGAGCTGGCGTATCAGCGCGAGCTTGGGAGGGATGCTGGCGTTGCCGGCCTCGAGCTGCTGCGCGCGCCCATAGGACTGACCGGCGAGGCGCGCATAAACATCACCGAGATTCTCATGCGCGGTGGCGTAGTTCGGATTGAGCTTGATCGCCATCTCGAGTGCCGCGCGCGCCTTGTCGAACTGGCTCTGGCCGGCGTAGAGCGCCGCCAGGTTGTTGTAGGGCTCGGGCAGTTCGGGAAAGTCCTGGGTGAGCTGCGTGAAGGCCGTGACCGCCTCGGCCTGCTTGCCCTGTTCGGTCAAGATTACACCGCGCAGGAATCGCATCTGCGGGTCGCGCGGCTTGCCGGCGATGTAGGCATCGGCCTTGGCCAGCGCCTCGGCGGGCTTGCCCTGACGCAGCAGGGTGTTCACGTCGACGTAGTCGTCGGCGTGTGCCGCAGCGGCGGCAAAGGCGAGCAGGAGAACCGAGAGGAAACGCGGGATGAAGGAGGGGGAGGGGGCAGCGGCGTGCTTCATGAGCCTCGTGAGATGGAGGGGAACGCGGGCCTCGAAAACACCCGGGAAAATAACGGAACCGGCCGTTTATACTGACGCGGGATTGTAGCCGAGGGGCTCCGTTCATTCCCTCGTTGCCATAGCATCCTCACCCCTGAAAAAATCTGTGTCGCTCGCCGTGTCGCGCGGGCGAATTCCGGCATTCCCTTGTCTCATGAGCCTTCGCATCTACAACACGCTGTCGCGTGAACTGGAGGATTTTTCTCCTCTGCAACCCGGTCGGGTGCGCATGTACGTGTGCGGAATGACCGTGTACGACTACTGCCATCTCGGCCATGCGCGTTCGATGGTGGCCTTCGACGTGGTGCAACGCTGGCTCAAGGCTTCGGGCCTTGTCGTCGAGTACGTGCGCAACATCACCGACATCGACGACAAGATCATCCGGCGCGCGGTCGAGAACGGCGAAAGCATCCGCACGCTCACCGACCGCATGATCCAGGCGCTGCACGAAGACGCCGACGCGCTCGGGATCGAGCGGCCCACGCACGAGCCGCGCGCCACCGAGTACGTGCCGCAGATGCTGTCGCTGATCGCCACGCTGGAGCACAAGGGCCTGGCCTACCGCTCGACCAATGGCGACGTCAACTACGCGGTGCGCAAGTTCCCTGGCTACGGCAAGCTGAGCGGAAAGTCGCTGGACGAACTGCATGCCGGCGAGCGCGTGGCCGTCCTGGACGGCAAGGAGGACCCGCTCGATCCGGTGCTGTGGAAGAGCGCCAAGCCCACCGAGCCTGAGGAGGTCAAGTGGTCCAGCCAGTTCGGCCCCGGCCGTCCCGGATGGCACATCGAGTGCTCGGCCATGGCCTGCCAGTTGCTCGGGGAAACCGTCGACATTCACGGAGGCGGCATGGACCTGCAGTTCCCGCACCACGAGAACGAGATCGCGCAGAGCGAAGGCGCGACCGGCAAGCCGCTGGCGCGCATCTGGATGCACAACGGCTTCATCAACATCGACGACGAGAAGATGTCCAAGAGCCTGGGCAACTTCTTCCTGATCCGCGACGTGCTCAAGCAATTCGACGCCGAGACGATCCGCTTCTTCGTCGTGCGCGCACATTACCGCAGCCCGCTCAACTACAGCGATGTCCACCTGGACGATGCGCGCGCCTCGCTCAAGCGGCTCTACACGGCGCTTCACCTGGTGCCGCCGGCCGAAGTGGCCATCGACTGGGCCGACCCGCATGCGGCGCGCTTCAAGGCCGCCATGGACGATGACTTCGGCACACCCGAGGCCGTGGCCGTGCTCTTCGACCTGGCGGGCGAAGTGAACCGGACGAAGTCGGCGCAAGCCGCTGGCATGCTGAAGGCGCTGGGCGCCTGCCTCGGTCTGCTGCAGGCAGGTCCCGAAGCCTTCCTGCAGGCCGGCAGCGCCCTTGACGACGCCTCGATCCAAGCCCTCATTTCTCGCCGTGCCGAGGCCAAGACAGGAAAGAACTTCGCCGAGGCCGATCGCATCCGCAGTGAACTGCTGGCGCAGGGGATCGTGCTCAAGGATTCGCCGACTGGCACCACCTGGACCACCGTCAAGTGAGGGCATGAGTACGACAATGCCTGCCGTCAAGAAGTCCTCGATCATCGAAGTCCATACCCCACCGTACTGGGAAGAGGCCTGCAAGCACCTGGCGAGGAAAGACCGCGTCATGAAGCGGCTGATCCCGCAATTCGGCGACGCGTGCCTCGAATCGCGCGGCGACGCTTTCACCACACTGGCGCGCAGCATCGTGGGTCAGCAGATTTCGGTGAAGGCTGCCCAGTCGGTGTGGGACCGCTTTGCCAGGCTGCCTCGCAAGATGACGCCGCCGAACGTGCTCAAGCTCAAGGTCGACGACATGCGCGCGGCCGGCCTCTCGGCGCGCAAGGTCGAGTACCTGGTCGACCTGGCGCTGCACTTCGATGCAGGCACCGTGCACGTCGATGCCTGGGAAGACATGTCCGACGAGATGATCATCGCGGAGCTGGTCGCGATCCGCGGCATCGGCCGCTGGACGGCCGAGATGTTCCTGATCTTCCACTTGATGCGCCCCAACGTGCTTCCGCTGGACGACGCCGGCTTGATCAACGGCATCAGCCGCAGCTATTTTTCGGGCGATCCGGTCAGCCGAAGCGACGCGCGCGAGGTGGCCGTCGCCTGGGCCCCCTATTGCAGCGTCGCGACTTGGTATATTTGGCGATCGCTCGACCCCCTGCCGGTGGTCGCATACTGACAAGAGGAGAAGACGTTGGCGAAACGAACCTTTCTCGACTTCGAGCAGCCCGTTGCGGAGCTCGAATCCAAGATCGAAGAGCTGCGCTATGTGCAGACTGAATCGGCGGTCGACATCTCGGAAGAGATCGACCAGCTCAGCAAGAAGAGCCTGCAGCTCACCAAGGAAATCTACAGCGACCTGACGCCCTGGCAAATCACCAAGATAGCCCGGCATCCCGAGCGGCCCTACACGCTGGACTACGTCCACGAGATCTTCACCGACTTTGTCGAGCTTCACGGTGACCGCCACTTCGCGGACGACCTCTCCATTGTCGGCGGCCTCGCGCGCTTCAACGGCACGCCTTGCATGGTGCTGGGCCACCAGAAGGGCCGCGACACCAAGGAGCGCACCGCTCGCAACTTCGGCATGAGCAAGCCCGAGGGCTATCGCAAGGCACTGCGGCTCATGAAGACGGCCGAGAAGTTCAAGCTGCCGGTCTTCACCTTCGTCGACACCCCGGGTGCCTACCCGGGCATCGATGCCGAGGAGCGTGGCCAGTCCGAAGCCATCGGCCGCAACATCTTCGAAATGGCGCAGCTCGAGGTGCCGGTGATCGTCACCATCATCGGCGAGGGCGGCTCCGGTGGCGCGCTTGCCATCTCGGTTGGCGACCAGGTGCTGATGCTTCAGTACTCCGTCTACTCGGTGATCAGCCCCGAAGGCTGTGCCTCCATTCTCTGGAAGACCAGCGACAAGGCCCAGGAAGCGGCGGACGCGCTGGGCATCACCGCGCATCGGCTCAAGGCGCTCGGGCTCGTGGACAAGATCGTCAACGAGCCGGTCGGCGGCGCGCACCGCGACCATCGGCAGATGGCCGCCTTTCTCAAGCGCGCGCTCAACGATGCCTTCCGGCAAGTCGCCGATCTGCGGCCGAAGGAACTGCTCGAACGCCGCTACGATCGGCTGCAGAGCTACGGCCGCTTCGCCGATACCAAGGCCGAGAGCGCCAAGTAGTCCGCGGCCCGCGCGAGGGCCGGCCACGACCGATGGAGAATCCCGCCGCCCTCGCGCTCGCGCCCTGGGCGGTGCCGCTGCCGCTGGGCATCGCCTACAGCGGCGGTGCCGACTCCACCGCCTTGCTGCATGCAGCCGCCGGCCTCTGGCCGGGCCAGGTGCAGGCACTGCACGTGCATCACGGCCTGCAAGCGGCGGCCGACGCTTTCGAAGCGCATTGCCTTGCGACCTGCGAAACCTTGGGCGTGCCCCTGCGCGTGGGCCGCGTCGACGCTCGTCACGCCCCGGGCGAGAGTCCTGAAGATGCGGCGCGGCGGGCGCGCTATGTCACGCTGGCGGCGCTCGCGCGGGCGCACGGGCTGGGGCATGTCGCGCTGGCCCAGCATGCCGACGACCAGGTCGAGACCATGCTCATTGCGCTCGGCCGCGGCGCTGGCCTCGACGGACTGGCCGGCATGCCGCGCCAGATGCAGCGTCATGGCGTGAATTTCCATCGGCCTCTGCTGGACGTGCAGGCGGTCGCGCTGCGCGAATGGATCTCCCGCAGCAGCACCGCCCACATCGACGACCCCACTAACGCCGACCTGCGCTACACGCGCAATCGGATCCGGCTGCAACTGCTGCCGGCGCTCGCCGCGACACTGCCGCAGTTCCGCGAAACGTTTGCGCGCTCCGCCCGCAATGCCGCCAGGGCTTCGCGCCTGCTGGCCGAGGTCGCCGCTGCGGACATGGCGGCCGCAGGCTCGCCGCCCATGCTGGCTGCGTTGCGCACCTTGCCGCGCGAGCGTCTCGCCAACGTGCTTCGCCATTGGCTCAAGCGTGAACATGACGCCGTACCCAGCGAGGCGCAGCTCGAGCAACTGCTCGATCAGATCGCGGCTTGCAGTACCCGCGGCCACCGCATCCGGCTCAAGGTTGCGGACGGTTACGTCCAACGCGAGGGCGACCTCCTGCGTTGGTACAATGCCCGGCCTCCGTCGCAGCCTGCAGCCTTGCGCTGAAACAGATAGCCCAGGCATACGACAGGGCCCCCGGACGCCGGCATTGCGCAGGCATCCGAATCTTTCTCCTTGACTTCACCCATGGCATTGATCGTTCACAAATACGGCGGCACGTCGATGGGCTCGACCGAGCGCATCAGGAATGTCGCCAAGCGCGTTGCCAAGTGGGCTCGCGCCGGCCACCAGATGGTCGTGGTTCCGAGCGCCATGAGCGGCGAGACCAACCGCCTGCTCGGCCTCGCCAAAGAGCTGGCTCCCAGCAAGATCGACGACGACCACAACCGCGAGCTCGACATGCTGGCCGCCACCGGCGAGCAGGCCTCGTCCGCACTGCTGGCCATCGCGCTGCAGGCCGAGGGCGTGCAGGCCGTCAGCTACGCCGGCTGGCAGGTGCAGGTGCGGACCGACAGCGCCTTCACCAAGGCCCGCATCGAGCGCATCGACGACCAACGCGTGCGCGCCGAGCTCGATGCCGGCAAGGTGGTGGTCATCACCGGCTTCCAGGGCGTCGATGACGCCGGCAACATCACGACGCTGGGCCGCGGCGGGAGCGACACCTCGGCTGTCGCGATCGCGGCCGCGATGAAGGCGCACGAGTGCCTCATCTACACCGACGTCGACGGCGTCTACACCACGGACCCGCGCGTCGAGCCGGATGCGCGCCGCCTGACCACGGTGAGCTTCGAGGAAATGCTTGAGATGGCGAGCCTCGGCTCGAAGGTGCTGCAGATCCGCTCGGTCGAGTTCGCCGGCAAATACCAGGTGCCCCTGCGTGTGCTGTCGAGCTTCACGCCTTGGGACATCGACATCAAGGAAGAGGCCCGCTCGGGCACCCTGATCACATTCGAGGAAGATGAAAACATGGAACAAGCCGTCGTATCCGGCATTGCGTTCAACCGCGACGAAGCCAAGATCTCCGTGCTCGGCGTGCCAGACAAGCCGGGCATCGCGTACCACATCCTCGGAGCAGTGGCTGATGCCAACGTCGAGGTCGACGTCATCATCCAGAACCTGAGCAAGGACGGCCGCACCGACTTCAGCTTCACGGTCCATCGCAACGACTACGCCAAGACGGTCGACCTGCTGAAGGAGAAGGTGCTGCCCACGCTGGGTGCGAGCGAGATCGTGGGCGACACCAAGATCTGCAAGGTCAGCATCGTCGGCATCGGCATGCGAAGCCACGTGGGCGTGGCCAGCAAGATGTTCCGGGTGCTGAGCGAAGAGGGCATCAACATCCAGATGATTTCTACCAGCGAGATCAAGACCTCGGTCGTGATCGACGAAAAGTACATGGAACTCGCCGTGAGGGCCCTGCACAAGGCCTTCGATCTCGATCAACCGCCCGCGTAAGCTGGCATAATTGCAGCTTCCTGGAAACGTGACCGAGTGGCCGAAGGTGCTCCCCTGCTAAGGGAGTATGGGGTGTAGAGCCTCATCGAGGGTTCGAATCCCTCCGTTTCCGCCAAGAACAATCCCAGAGCCTCCCTAAGAACCCCGCGCGCTACCCGCCGCGGGGTTTTTTCATTGGGGAAGCCCTCATAATCGCCCCCACGAAACCCCGGCCAGTCTCGCCCTAGCTCACCGCTCGGCATGGTATCGGGGATGGCATCGAGGGGGCCGATACCATGGGTTTGACCGCAAAGGCGGTGGAGGCGGCGAAGCCGCGAGAGAAGGGCTACAAGCTGGCGGACGGGCAGGGCCTTTACCTGTTCGTCACGCCGGCGGGCGGGAAGAGCTGGCGGGCCAACTACACCGAGGCCGGCAAGCAGAAGACCCGGACCCATGGGCGCTGGCCGGACATGGGCCTGGCAGACGCGAGAAAGGCGCACGCAGGCGCCAAGGAAGGGCCCAAGCTCGAGGCCAAGGCGGCGCCCACCTTCGAGGCCGCGGCGCGCGAGTGGCTCAAGATCAAGCTGCCATCGCTGTCCAACACGAAGCACCAGACCCAGGTCGAGAACACGCTGGAGCGCTTCGTCTTCCCCTCGATCGGCAGGCTGCCCATCAACGCGATACCACGAACCACGCTGGTCGACGTGGTACGCAAGGCCCAGGCCGGCGACAAGATCGAGACCGCTCACCGCGTGGCGGGCCGCATCACTGCCGTGTTCGACCACGCGCAGGACGTAGGCCACATCGAGAGCCATGGAGCCGCCGGGCTTACGCGCGTGCTGGTGGCGCGCAAGGTCAAGAAGCCCATGGCCAGCATTCCGTCTTCCGAAGCCGGGGCGCTGCTGCGCGCGATCGACGACTACGACGAGCCGATCACCCGGATTGGCCTCTGGCTGCTGGCGTACACCTTTGTGCGCGTTGGCGAGCTGCGCGGCATGGCTTGGTCGGAGTTCAAGGAAGACGGGGCGGTGTGGGTGGTGCCGGCCGATCGCGTGAAGGGCGACGAGACGAAGGCGCTGCCGCATGTGGTGCCGATGTCGCGCCAGGCGCGCGCCGTGGTCGAGCAGCTCCGGCTGCTGACGGGCGAGAAGGTGCTGGTGCTGGATTCACCCTTGCGCCGAGGGCATCCGCTGTCCGAAAACACCTTCCTCTTCGCCCTGTACCGGCTGGGCTACCGCGGCCGAATGACGGCCCACGGGTTTCGAGCGCTGGCGTCGACCGTGCTCAACGAGCAATCGGGCTTTCCGCACGATGTCATCGAGCGCCAGCTGCAGCACAAGGAAACGGACGCGGTGCGCGCGGCGTACAACCGCGCCCAGTACCTCACGCAGCGGCGTGAGCTGATGCAGTGGTGGGCTGACTGGCTGGAGTCTCAACACAGGCGTGCAAGTCCGCCACGCGCCACCGCGTCATCCCCGCGATCTTGACGGGCTCGGGCAGCTTCTTCTCGCCCACCTTGCGCCAGAAGGTGGACTGGCCCATGGACAGCATCTTCGCAGCCTCGGCGGCCGTCACCAGGATCTTCTGTTCGGTTGTCATCGTGCATCTCCTTCGCCGGTCTCCAGCGACTCGAGGTCGGAATCGAACGGCGCACCGCCGCAGGCCGGCCCGACGAACGCCTGCAGGTGCTCCGCGCAGCCGATGATGGTGCTGGCCCAGGGTTCGAGGTCGGCCAGGCCGCTGTAGCCCACATCGGAGAGCAGCAGGACACGCTCGCCTTGCGCGCTCACCTCGACGCACCAGCCGCGCGCCATCTCGCAGCCAGCTGGGATGTCGAGCGCGACTGCCTGGGGTACTTCCGGCAGCGGCGAGTGCTTAGGCTTGGCGGCCTGCTTGGCGCGGATTTGCTCTACCTTCGTCGAGATGCGGGCGAGCTCGGTCTCGCCGGCCTCGTGCATGTCTAGCCCCTGCGCCAAGCACAGCGCGGCCAGTGTGATCATCACGCCGCCTGCCTCCTGCGCCTTCTCGCCCGCTGGCCGGCCGAACACGTAGTCGACCAGCTGATGCGCTTCGCTTGCCATGCAGTCGCAGGCCTGCACCAGCTCGAGCGCCTCTTCGAAGAAGCGGTGATTCCGTTCCTCGCGGTCGCCGGCGATCATTTCGCCGAAGCAAGCCATCACCCAGGGCTGCAGGCGGGCCTGCAGCGGGACCAGTGGCGCTGGGCGGCAGTATGGGCACTTCGCAGCGTTGTGGTGATTCGTCGGGTCGAAGCCGAGCGCCGCGCAGATCGCAGGCATGTCGGGCTCCGCCCGCTTCTCGGGCGCGTCGGGTGGTGCGGCATGCACGCAGTTCGCCTGGCAGTAGCACGCGCGCTTGGGCACCGGGTCGCCGCAGTTGTCGCACTTCTGCTGAGCAGGCGCAGAGGGGCGTGTGCACGCAGGGCAATCCTTTACGCATTTGACGGGCCCGTTCTCATAGGGCACGCCGTTCTCGTAGCAGTCGATTTCTCCATCGTCCACTATTCCGGTTCCGCCGCAGCGCGAGCATTGGGCTGCGCTTTTGACTTCACCTGAGAGAGCTGCGACCGCGGCCTCATGTGCGCGGTGCCACGTGGTTATGTTCACGTCCCGTGTGCCGTTGGTTCCATAGGGCAGCGGCTTGATCGCAGCGAAGGCTTCCAGCGCCTGGATGGTGGTGCTGTTCATGGCTGTCATACGAAGAGTCCTTGCTGGTTGTCGTAGACCTCCGGCGCTGTGGTGCGCATGTGGCGGTCGTACTCGGAGAAAGGGGCCTTGCGCCAGACGTGGCCGTTGGCCCAGCGAGCAACGTCCTTCAGCTTTCGCTCGGTCCAGTCGAAGCGGACATGCGGGCGCTTCTCCAGCGCGTTGAGCTTGATGTAGGGCTGCACGTGCGGCTCGCCGCCCCATGCGATGACCTCATGAATGCGCTCCATGCAGGCCTCGAACGGCTCATTGCCGATGAGGACATAGACGCGCTTCTTCTTGGCGGGCTCACCCTTGAGCATGTGCATCACGCGCTCGACATCGGTGCGCTCCGGCTGGTCGTCGTAGGCGAAGCGCCATGGGCCTTGATTGACGGCCTTCCAGCGCGCGTACACCGCATCATCGAAGGTGCGCGGCTCGAAGCCCGAATTGGCATCCAGCAGGGGCATGCCCTCCTGCTGGTAGCGGCTGATGATGTGGCGCTGGAAGTCGTCCGGCAGCGCGGAAAGGTTGTTGTCGCACAGCACGGCCCGCACAGGGAAGTCGGGCAGCAGCGTGAACTCTTTCCCCTCCATGGCAGGCACGATGCAGAACCAGCATCCCACCGGGCAGCCGCGGCTCGCGATCGTCGCCTGCGGGTTGTGCCGCGCGATCGCGTCCGGGTACTCGCCGCCCAGCTCGGCTACGTCTTCGAGCTCGTGCTTCATCTTCACGAGGAACAGCGCCGGGCCGCCCGCGCGAACCTTGTAGCCGAGCGCCCGATACCAGAGGGCACGCGAGAAGGCCTTGTCGAGCAGCCATGTGAAGGCGATCGACAAGTAGGCCGTGTCGCCCTCGGTCCACTCCGCGAAGCCACCGCTCCAGGTCATGTGCGTTCCTTCAACGCAGCATCGCGCGCGGTGTTGATCTCGGCCATGCGCTCGGCAGTGCCGCCCTTGTCCGGGTGGTGCTGGCTGGAGAGGCGGCGCCAGGCGGCATCAATGGCCTGGCGGCCGGCGTCTTGCGGTACGCCGAGCACCTCCCACCAGGGCCGCGCCATGCCGGCCACGATCGGCGGCGGCAGCGCGGTGAAGCCGGTGAAGGCAGCCTTCAGCATGTCGCCAGTCCCCCAGCGCGCGACGCCGCGCAGCGCGTCGATGGTCTTGGCTATGGCGTAGATGTTGTCCTCGACACGGTCCCACCGATCGCAGGCGAATGCCATGTCCTGCTTGTCGCGCTTGAAGCAGATCGCGACGCCTGCATCGCGCGGCGCAGCATAGCCAGATCTCGGCAGGCCATCGAGGCGCAGCGGGATGTTGCTGGAGACAATCAGGTCGGTGCCGCGCAGCAGCTTGATCTCGTTCACCAGCAGGTCGCGCGCGGAGGCCAGGCTACGCTTCCTGTCGAAGGCCGAGCGCTCGATCCGCCAGTGGTCAGTGCGCGGCTTGTGCAGCGGCCATGCCAGCGGGAATGCTGTGATGGTCAAAGGTCTCTCCAGGTGATGCAGCCGGCGCTCGAGCAGCGGCCGCTGGTGCGGCCCTCGGCCGACACGTTGAACTTGAGGACGCCGCCGCACCTCGTGCAGGGCATGGAGGCGCGCACGGGCGCCGCGGGGCGGTAGTCAGGGGCAGGGCAGTGCTCGGTGCGCACCGCGGCCATGGCCCGCGCGGTGGCGCTGGCCAGGGCGGAGAAGTGCTTCGTGGTCACAGATCGTCCTCGGGCGGGGGCTGCATGCCATGGCTGCAGTTCTCTCGGCAATCAGCGTAGCCGGGGCCGCCGGGCTGGCCGTAGTCGTGCTCGCCAAACGCCAGATCGACGTAGACGGCCTGAGAACAGAGGTCCCACCCAATGGGGCAAGACCGGCCACCCTCGAAGTGCCAGATCCGCCCACCGTGGAGCCTGCCTTCTTCGCCGGCCAGCTGGCGCGCGCCGTCGATCAGCTGCTCGAGAAGTCCGATGGTCATGACGACCTCCAGGGCAGCAGCTTCGCGTCCTTGGGCACCTTGTGCTTGCCCCGCGCCATCGGGTGCTTCGGGTAGCCGCCGGAGGTCTTGCCGAGGCAGTAGAGCGGCACGCCGTCGGGCAGCGCGCACTCGATCTCCTCGCGCACGTTGTCGAACCAGTCGGAGCATCGGTCGGCCAAGGCGCCCCAGGCCAGCAGCACCGCACCGGCGCGCGCAACCTCCTCGACAATGATCCCGACGTTCTGGTGCAGGCGATCGCGCGCGTACCAGTCCTGCGTCTTGTCCCAGTTCGTCATCTCGGTGGCCGCTGCCGGCGTGGATGAGATCAGCGGGATGCCGTTGACGATCGTCAGGCCGCCGAAGCCGTTGTGGCTGGCAATGTGGCAGAGCAGGGTGCAGGTCTGGTCGTCACGCTCGCCATTGGCGTCGCTCGGGTTGAACATGCACGCGAGGAGGATCGGACGGTCGTCCCAGACCCAGCCGAGGCGCGTGCGGTAGGTGCCGCAGGGGGAGAGCTGGGCAGTGCGCTTCACGACTCGTCTCCCGCGTGCTGCAGCGCCTTCTGCACGTCAGCAGACAGCTGCGGATCCTTGGCCTCGGCGAACAGCACGCTGTAGCTCCAGATGCAGTCGCGGAACACGCGACCGTCCTCGAAATCTTCGAGGCACGACAGGATGCAGGTCGCGATGTCCTTGTCCTCGGTGGTCTCGATCTGGAAGCGCCCGACCGCGCCGCTCACCCGGTAGGGACCCTCCGACCAGTCGCCTCGGGTCTGCGACATGGCCGCGGCGAGGTCGAGCCGCTGGTCGCGCGAGCGCAGCGCCTCCAGCACGTCGGACCAGCTTGATTCGATCGGCAACTCGTATCGCAGCAGCATGGCCGCCAGCTCCATGTCGGCCTTGCGGCGCTCCACCACGGCGGCGGCCTCACGCGCTTGCTTCTCCTTCGCCTGCTTCGCCTCGAGCTCGGCGCGTTCGGCGTAGGCCTGGTAGTCCTTCAGCAGCCGCTCGTAGGTGTGGGTCGCTGACTCGAAGCCGTCCGTGGTCGGGCAGTGCCGGCGAAGCTCGCCCAGGTAGCCGGCATCGTGGCGGATGCTCTTCGGGGAACGTGACCGGGACTTGAGGTCGCGTTCTGAATAGGACACGGGCATGCCGATCTCCGCCATCAGCGCCTCGACGCGCGACCTCACGACCTTGTTGTTCTCGATCGCGGGCCGGTTCGCCTCGTGCATAGCCACGTCCTTCGCGTGAGCCGCCTCCAGCTGCGCCAGCGCGTGCGCCGCAACTCGCGTCGCCGCGGGTTTGTGCGACGAGTAGCCGCTGGTCAGCTGCGAGGCGTAGCTCGACGGGCTGCCCATGCACTTGCTGACGGCGCCGCACTGCTCGACGGGCATGATTTTGGCGGTGTCGTTCATTGGGTGGTGTCCTTCGAAAGCGCGTGCGCAAGGTGCCGCGCGTAGGTAGACACGGCGCGCCAATAGGCGGCCATAGGGCCCTTGCGCCTGCGCCAAGCGCTCTCGGCCTCGTCGTTCGCCTGGTCACGCAGCTGGCGCAGCACGGCCTCGATGCGGCGGCGGTCCTCGGGCGGCAGGTCAAGAAGCGCGCGCCCGGCGGGCAGCTTCAGTAGCGGGTTCAGGTAGCCCATACTTGGACCTTCCCAGAACGAGAGGAGCGAGCGTGAACAAGGGATACACAACCGCTGACTACGTAGCGTTCTCGCTCGTCGTTACGGCCGGAGTAGTAGCGGGCTTCTACATGGCTTTCGGATGGAAGGCCATCGGCGACTTCCTTGCGAGCCAATCGACTGCCGCATGGATTCAGGCCGTTGGGTCGATCGGAGCGATCGTCGCGGCTATTGAAGTTGCTCGTCGGCAGGCTGTACACAGCCGGAACCTGCAGAGGGAGATTTCCAATGATCAGGCCGCAAGATCGCTCAGTGCAGTGGGGGCGCTGGCTGACATGGCTCTGCAAGAGTTTCGAGAAGCCGAGGCTGCTGTCTGCAGTCTCCGGGAGGATGCAAGCCGCTGGCTCACTGACGTCTATACAGATACCTTCTACCGGGAGTTCTGGAAGACGATCGACGCTGTTCCGGTCCACACACTTCCGACCTACGAGAGCGTTGCACACGTCGTTCGGTTTAAGGACATCATCGCGTGCTTGGAATTCAACCTCCAACAGCTGCATTTGAGCCGCCATCCCGAGGCATTGATCAACGAACAACTTCGGCTCAGTCATCTCCAGGACAACTTGCACCAACTCGAGAAGGAACTGACAGGCTTTTTCGGGCACCTGCAACAGGATGGCCTTGCAGTGAAGGGCCGCCTCAGCTACATCCAGCAGATCACCAGTGGCGCGATGAGCAAGCGCTGATCTACGGCGCTTCATGACGGCACCTCGTTCCACTCGCGGTCGTCCAGCAGCCGGCCAGCGGCCTTCCTTCCTGCCCAGTGAACCATGGCCCAGCCGTCAGCTGATGTGGCGCCTGCCGGATAGCCGGCGCGATCAAATCCGCCATCGACAACCCGGCCATCCTGCGCCACCGCAGCGGTGCGGTACCGGCCCTGTCCGAAGTCACCGGAGCCAGGCGCCCACTCGCCAATCTGCTTCAGCATGTAGGCGATGCCATGCGCTTGCGCGAAGTCGCGCGCGACGCGGTGCCAGTCCGGGTGCGATGGCCTGGCCTTGTGGCCGCTCTCGCCTCCGCTGATGAGCTGCTTGAGGAACTCCCAGCCCGTCCAGGACGCGCACTGCGGGGTGGTGAGGTGAAGCGCGACGGATTGTGCCGGCGCAGTGGAAGCAATCGTGGCCGTTGTTATCAAATTATCGGATACTCCCGGGATGCCGATTCGGCACGTAACGCACCGTAACCTAGTGCAAGACTTCCAAATCTCCCAACTCACGCTTCAGTTTAACTATCCGCCTGCGTATCTACTATGGGATCGGGCGGGAGAGTTGACTCGGAAGGTCTCAGTTTTGTGGCCTGGGTGGAAGCTGGAAAAGGCTGAGGCTGGTTCAGTACAGGCTCTTGCCAAGAATGCACGTGTACAGATGGGACTGGATATGTCCTATGTGATCGTCACCGGCCCCAAAGGATTTGGAGCTGCCGAGCAGATAGCCAAGACGATCCAACTATGGACATCAATTCTCGAACTAGAAACGATCGACAAGATTGGAACTAGGGCAATCTTTCAGAAAAAATATGCCGATCGAGAATCCGCGCACAAGGCCTACCTCGCCATGAATCTTGTGAACTGGCCACCTAGAAGGGTGTTTGACTGTGCAGTCGACAGTCCCCTTAACGGAGGGTCGGCGCATCTTCAATTTGAAGACGATCAAGCTTTGACCATTGTTCGAGTAAGCCCTCAACAAGTGGCAATAGAGATTCCTGCGCAAGAGGAATTTCCAGAGATAGAAGGCAAGAAGGTCGTCGATCGAGTAATTGTTGACGTCGATCGTCAAACCAAGAAGCCGATTGACGCGGCTAGGTTTAGTGCGCCCGATTGGTTAAAGGGGTATCAACATCTCCTTAATCGAGACTTGCCAGAAATAGTGGGAAAATAAATGTCAACCTCCCTGAATACTGATGTTGGTCGCGAGTCGACCGTTGTTATGCCGACCGTGAAATCGGGCGCGTCAGTCTCATCTGCTGCAACTTCGTCGCTATGGAAGCAATTTACAGATATATACGATCAAATTGAAACCGCTTCGGCACTGGATCAGACGCCGTCACTAACTGAGCACGCTACAAGCTCAGTGGAGCGCGCAGATCCTCGCACGCTTTATCCGCACTACTACGACCAAACTTTGCCGTCAAATGCATCGTTCGCTATTGAACATTTGAAGCTTGCCATTAAGGACATGGATTCGGCGGTTGAGGCGTACGCCAATGCGCAGATGGGAGAATTGTGGGCTGCGCTTGGTATTGTCGCAGGAAGCCTGAATCGTGCGCACGCATACACTTCTTTTAACGAGGCGCTCGGCGCCGTAGTGAGTTATGCGGCGCAGGCTTTAAACGCACCCCATTACGATACGTTGAATCGAGACTCATTGATGGCGATGCAACGTTGCCTATATGCATTGGTGGAAACTCCGACGATGTCGCTAAGCGACGCCGCAGATTCCGTCGATGATTTGGAGCAGGCGGGCTGGGATGGCAACGACAGGTCTGTGTCGAAATTTGCGCACGATCTGTTGGCGTATTTTGGGCTTGCTTCGCCTGCCATCACAAGTGAATCCGCCGCCGCTAGTGCGCAGTCGGAACTGGAAGTTTGACCGGTTCTTTTATCGATACTACGCTTGTAGTCGCGGCATCAACCGCGGGTAGCGAGTGGAGCGCTAAAGCAGAACAGCATGCGCGAGCGTTCACGCCCTCTCAAATACCGCATTATGCGCTTCGTGAAATGTCGGCAGGTGTTCTTCATATTCTCTGCGCAGCTCACAATCGAGTTAGGCAGGAAAAGGACACAGGGCGCGCCATTACAAGCGTTCTAAATCTGCCACCCATTACAGGCAGAACGAGAGAGGGGCAACTGCGTGCGCTTGCAAAGTCTCTAAGCGAAGCACTAAATTATCCGGGAATATCGACTGAGCCAATGGCATTGGAGGTCCGGCGTAAGATGTGTCACGATCTTTCATTGCAGATTGTTCGTCAATGGAAGCGCGCTAGAAGTCTCCCTGCTACGGCGCTCGTGCAACCCCTTGGTTGCTTTGGTGCGTCTGATCTCACGCTAGACGCCGATGGCTTGATTGAAGGACCGGGTCGCCGCTTTGGCTGTCGTCCGGAAATGCGTTGCGCAGCTGCGGGATATTTGTCTGATAAGCCAGAAGAGCTTGAAAAGATCGTCGCCTTCCTGAGACCCGGGAAGGAGAACAACCCAGTAAAGGACAAGCCGGAGATGGTACGTGCCCGGGCGGCGCTCAAAGAACTCATCCATGCAGGTCCGGCCAAATTTAATAAACGCTATTGCAGAGCGCTGGGAGATTCATATTTTGCAGTCATGTGTCCTCCCGGCAGTAATGTGATAACCACAAACACCAGAGATCATCAGCCACTTTGCGCTGCGCTCGGTAAGCAAGCGATAAATCCCCTCGCGCCGTCATAGCGTCACGGGTGAGCGGCCCCATAACCCGATCGGAGTGACGGCACGCCGGGGACACCTTGAATTCGTTTAACTCGGAAGCGTGCTTCGAAGGAGTAGGTTTAGGGTAGCTTCTGCCCAGTGCCAGCTTTTCCCGTGTGACACGCCTGGGGCCCTTATGAGCGTGTTGGAGGCCGTCGCGGGAAGAGTCACCGAGGCGGTGGATGTGATGGGTGCGGTGCCGGGAGAGCGGTTTAAGGGCAGTCGCGGTCGGCAATTCGAACCCCAGAGTGCCGGCCAGCTCATGGTACGGCGAGGGGTACGGGCGAGCTAAGTCGTTGTGGCGGCTAAGCTTCTGGCTTCCTCCGTTTCCGCCAGGATCCAAAGCCCCGCCAGACGGGGCTTTTTTGCGCCCGCACGCATCACCCGGCGCCACCGTGGCAGATCGCCGCGCGGAAGCGATTCAGGCCTTCGCCGCGGCTGTAGCCGGCTCCGTCAGTGCCATGAGCACGTCCGCATACCAGGCACAGTTGAGCCCGAGCGATTCGTCCTGCAAGAGGTCGCGCGTGCGCATGTCCATGCGCGTGGAGTGCACCCCGAGCAGTTGCCAGGGCAGTTGTGACCGGTCTGCGTTCGGATCCTGGCTGCGCCGCAGTACCGGGGCGCCGCTGCTGCCTCGATGGGTGCGGGCGTCGGTCAGAAAGTAACCCTGCTGCTGGAAGCGCACGCCGAAGGCCGAGGCAATGGATGCGCTTCGCACCACCGGAAGGTGGTGCACCGTGTCATGAAAGCCGAGCGGAAAGCCGATGATGACCAGCGCGTCTCCGACCTCGGCAATGTCACCCGAGGCTTCGAGGTGCTCGGGCCCGAATGCGTGCAGGATGCTCGAAGCAGGCAAGCTGCCGACGTCGATCTCGATGGCGGCCACATCCACGTCGCCGGCGCTGTCGGCCGCCTGGCGCCATTGGCTCAGGCCCTCGCGATAGAGCGGTACCGAAACCGCCGCGTAGCGCGTCAGGTCAAGCGTGTCGGTATGCACCTCGACCTCGATCCGGTCGGGAAAGTGGCTGCTCGTTTCATCGGCAAGTACATGCCGGCTGGTGACCAGGAACAGCCGCCCATCGCGGCGAAAGAAAAAGCCGCTTGCACCAGACAGGGAGCTCGGTCCCAGGAAGGTGCTGACGCGCGTCGTGGTCAGGAGCGCCGCTTCGGTGGCACTGCGTGGTGCCGGCGGGGCGGTTCCTGCGAGCACGGCGCGCAAACGGACAATCTCGCGCTCGAAGGTGGCAAGGACCTGTTCGGAGAGTAAGACGGGCTGCATCACCGCACGCGCGGCCTCGGCATGTGCCTCGAACGAGCGTACCAGTTGTGAGTGGGAGGCGACCGGCATTGCCTCGAGCAGGGCGGGCAGGAGAGCATCGATCGCGATGAGGCTCCCCTTGAGTTCGCAGATGCGCTCGCTGGCATCTTGCAGGTTCTTCATCGCGTGCACCTTCCAAAAAAGAAACGCGGTCAAGCCGCGTTCTCGAGACAGGAGCTGCCGCGAACCCCGCCAGGGTCTGGGCGACGATCAGTTGCAGCAGAAATGTTGGAGGACGGGGCCTCCTTCTTGGCGCTATGCCGGACGGCTCAGTGTACGCCGCAGAGCCGCCCCGCATGCGCTCGCAGGATCAGGCTTCCGCAAGCCGATCGCCCGGCCTCAGCGGCCGGGCCAGCGACCGAACCGCTCATAGATGGCCGACTTGAGCCGCTTGATCTCCATCAGCGCATCGAGCTTCGGTGCTTCCTTGCCCGAAAGGATTGCCGCGACATGGCCGGTGATGTCCCTGGAGGCCTGCGCTTCGCACGCGCAGCGCGCCAGTTCTTTCTGGCGATCATGCGACCCCAGTTGGGCAAAGTCCTGCATCAGCGATTCGCTGACACGCAACGATGCGGCCGCGGCGGCAAGGCTCATCTGGATGGCGGCGCGCACGCGATTGCCGAAGTCGTTCTCCTCTTCGATGCGGGATTCGGCCTCCTGCAGCGCAGGCGGCAAGCAGCCGATGTCGGTCGGGGCAAAGTAGGGAACGGCGGCGGTCAGGTGACTGCGCCCGGCGATGACTTCGTCGATGAGCGCGCGTGCCTTCTCGACGGTCTCAAGGTCCGGTGATTCCATGGCAAGTCCTCCAGGTCGTCAATGTCGTACCCGATGAAGTGTCGTTGTTGCCGAACGGAGCGCCGACGTGCCCGGCGGCATAAATGCATGCGTGCTGTTAAATCCTCGACGCTTGCAGAGAGTGCGTCCGGAATACGAAACCGCCGCGGCGAGCGGTATGGATACTTTTCACTTCGGCTTGGATCGAGCGCACTGCACTTGTCCGGTTCAGGGCGTGATGGACCGCGCGCCAAGCATGCCGCTCGCGATCGACTGCGCGGTGTTGATGGAATCCGTGAGGCCCAGGTGGCCGTGGCCGACTGCCAGCCAGAGGCCCGGCCGGCCGGCGGCCGGGCCGATGACCGGCACCGAGTCGGGCATGCAGGGACGGTGGCCCATCCACTGCTTGGCTTTCAGGCCGTCGAGGTTTGCGAAGGTCTCCCGCGCGATGCGCTCCAGGATCGCGGCGCGACGCGGGTCGGGCGGGCGCTCCAGGCCACCAATCTCCACCGTGCCGCCCACACGCAGACCCTCTTCCATCGGCGTCACGAAGATCTTGCGATCGGCCAGCACCACGGTGCGCGAGACAGTGCCGCGCCCGCCCTGGAACTGCACGTGATAGCCACGCTGGCTCTCCAGCGCCAGGTGCACGCCCAGCGGGTCCAGCAGCCGGCGCGACCAGGCCCCCGCCGCCACCACGACGTGGTCGAAGGAGTTTTCAGCGCCATCGACGGCGCCTGCCGTGGCCAGGCACCAGCGCCCGTCCTCCAGCGGTGCCATCGCGCGCACCTCATCGTGCCGCAGCCGGCCCCCGCGCGCGGTAAAGCCGCGCACCATCGCCTGCACATACCGGAAGGGGTTGACGATGGTTGCGTGGTCGGCAATGAACATCCCGACCCGGTAGCGCTCGCCCACGTGCGGCTCCAGAGCCAGGATGCCGTCGCGGTCCAGTTGCGTGAATGGGTAGCCGTAGTGAAGACGCATGCGCCAGCCGGCCGCGTCCTTGGCCAGGGCGCGCGCGTCGGGATAAAGATGCAGGTGGCCGCGGCGCACGAAGAGCTCGGGCACGCCGAGTTCGCGCGCCAGCGCTTCGTGGCGATCGATGGCGCCCGCGTGCAGCGCCGCCAGCTTGGCGGCCGAGAGCGCGACCCGCGAGGGTTGGGCGGAGGCGACGAAGCGCATCAGCCAGGGCACCGCCTTGGCCAGGTAGGGCAGGGGCAGGTGCAGCGGGCTCTCCTCGTCGAGCAGCATACGGGGCGCAGAGGACAGGATGCCCGGCATGGCCAAGGGCGCGACCGAGCCCGGACTGAGTGCGCCAGAGTTGCCGTAGCTGCAGCCGCGACCGGGCTCGTCGCGGTCGACTAGCGTGACGGTCGCGCCGCGCTTGCGCAATGCCAGCGCGATGCAGCTGCCGACCACGCCGGCACCGATGACGGCGACCCGCAAGTCAGCCGGCCGCATGGAGACCGGCGAGCCGGCGCTTGCCCGAGCCGGTTGGCTGCGATGACCATTCGGCTTGCTGCGCACGCCCAAGGCCCGGCAGGAAAAGAGCCGCGAGCGGGGTGATCGGAGCGGGGTGGCGCGGCATCGGGAGTTTGTCGGACGAAAAGCCGAGAGACACAGGCAAAGGCAAAAGGCGAAATGCCAAGGCAAAGGGCGAAAGGCGAAAACGCGAACGTCGAGAGAGGACTCTACTCGAAGCTCGATGAAGCCGAGGCGATGGCGATGCTGGTGGCCATCAACCGCGAGCTCGCCGAGTTCGGAGCAGGGCGCCCGCCGTTCCTGACTCAGCGGCTGCGCGACTCCTCGAAGGTGTCGAGCAGCGCAATCGAGCGCTCGACCCTGCGCGCGATCTCGTCGTGCAACTGCTTCGGAGCCCGGCTGGTGACCATCAGGAACAGGATGCCGGTGCCGAGAACGGAAAGAAACCCGGTCATCAGCTCTGTAGTGGTCAACACGTCCATTTGAAGGTCCTCAGAGTAGGCGGCAGCGGAGATAGCGGTTACGCAGTCTCTCATTGGCCGCTCAGTGCCTCAATACGCCATTTGGAGGAGAAACGAAGGTGAAAAATGCGGCGTTGTCCTACTTGACCTGCAGCCCATCCATTGATGGGTCCGGTCGTGGCAGGGCGAGCTTCATGTCCCGCAGCGTCTTGACCAGCAGTTCGGCAATCATCAGGTTGCGATGGCGCTTGCTGTCGGACGGGATGACGTGCCATGGCGCGTAGCTGCTGGAGGTGCCACGCAGCGCCTGGTCGTAGGCGCGCTGGTAGGCCGCCCACTTCTTGCGCACGTCCAGGTCGTCGAGCCGGAATTTCCAGCGTTTGCCAGGATCGTCGACCCGCGACTGCAAGCGCTCGCGCTGCGTCTCCTTGCTAATGTGCAGCATGCACTTGACGACCACCGTGCCCGTCTCGACGAGCAGGCGTTCGAAATCCTGGATCTGTGCGTAGCGGCGGATCAGCTCCGCCTTGTCGATCCATCCTTCGACCCAGGGCACCAGCACGTCCTCGTAGTGGCTGCGGTTCCACACCATGATCTCGCCGCCGCGCGGCACATTGGCATGGCAGCGCCATAGGTAGTCGCGGGCGCGCTCGTCCTCGCTCGGGGCCTTGTAGGCCGTCACGCGCACGCCCAGGGGCGAGGTGCGCGAGAACACCCACCGGATGGTCCCGTCCTTGCCGCTGGTGTCCATTCCCTGCAGCACGAGCAGCACCTTGCGCCGCCCCTCGGCATGGAGCAGGTTCTGGAGCTCGTCGAGGTCCCCGGCCAGCCGTTCGAGCCGTTCCAGCTGGTCTTCCTCGTCGCCTTTGAGAAAGGGTGAATCGCCCGGGTTGACGTTCGCGAGCCTGAACTTGTCACTGCTGACCCGGTACTTCTTGAAGTTGCCCATTCGCCATGAGTCCTTGTTGATTGTCGGCAATCGGTCCGAGGGTACGTTCACTCGTCGTCGGGATCCAGCGAGGCACTCCAGCGATTGTCCCAATCCACGTGCCGGGCCTGGTCAAGGTCGCGCCGGTCGCGCTTGGTCGGCCGTCCCTGCACGATGCTGAGCGCTGGCTCGCTGCCCATTCGCCGCTGCTCGCGCGCAGCCGCCTGAGCGGCCAGGCTCTCGGGCGTCTCGTCGTAGAGCTGCTGTGCCACCGGGGCCGGTCCGCGCTGGCCGCTCAGGCCCCGCACCCGCACGATGCGGTCGAGCCCGCCGCCGAGGCGCACTGCAACCAGGTCTCCCGCCTTCACCTCGCGCGAGGCCTTCGCCACCTCGCCGTTGATCTGCACGCGGTTCTTGCCGATTTCGTCGGCGGCCAGGGTGCGCGTCTTGAAGAAGCGCGCGGCCCAGAGCCATTTGTCGATGCGCAGGCGGTCCATGTCTCCGTCTGAGTGGGGGTTTCAGCGATTGTCGCCCGCCAGCGGCAGCTGCACCACGGCATCGAGCCCGTTGCGTTGTCCGCCGATTTCCCGGTTCTCGAGGGCGATGCTTCCGCCCAGCGCGAGCACGATCTCGCGGCAAATGGCCAGCCCCAGCCCTGAGCCGCTGACCATGTCGCCCGCGGCGAAGGGCGCGAACAAGCGCTGGCGCAGCTCGTCCGGAATGCCGGCACCCTGGTCGCTCACGACGAACAAGGCGGCCGCTTCTTCGGCCCGCACGCGCACCACCAGCGCTCCACCGCGCGGGCTGTGCTTGATGGCGTTGTGCAGCAGGTTGCGGGCCAGTTCCTGCAGCATCCAGCGATGTGCGCGCACGAGCACCGAGCCGCCCGAGAGCTCCACGTCCAGCGCCTTGTCGGCCATCAGCGCCGAGAGGTCGAGCGCGACCTGGCGCACCGCCTCGCCCAGGTCCAGCACCTGCCAATCGGGCTGCTGGCGCAACTGCTCGACCTTGGCCAGCGACAGCATCTGGTTGGCCAGCGTGGTGGCGCGCTCCACGGTGTCGCTGATTTCCGCGAGTGCCTCGCCGGTTGGCACGTCGCCACGGCGTGCCGACTGCACCTGGGCCTTGAGCACCGCCAGCGGCGTGCGCAGCTGATGCGCGGTGTCGCGCACGAATCGCTTCTGATGGTCCAGCAATCGCTGCAGCCGCCCCATGACCTCGGTGGTGGCATCGACCAGCGGGCGCAGCTCGCGGGGCGTGTCCGGCGCGTCGATGGGCGAGAAATCGTCGGGCGCGCGCGCTTCGATCAGCTCGCCCAGGTGGCGCACCGGCCGAGTGGCGCGCTGCACCACGAACACGGTCACCCCGGCAATCACGGCCAGCAGCACGAGCTGCCGCCAGAGCATGTCGACCAGAAGCTTGCGAACCAGCGTCTCGCGCAGCTCCAGCGTCTCGGCTACCTGCACCACGGCCATGGCGCGTCCGCGAGCGCTGGCCACCGGCTGCAGGAGCACGGCCATGCGGACCGGCTGCCCGCGAAAGCGATCGTCGTAGAAGTCCACCAGGGCTGCATAGGGCGGCCGGTCCGGCAGCTTGCCGCGCCAGAACGGCAGCTCGGCGAATCCGGAGATCATCTCGCCGCCGAGCGTGGAGACCCGATAGAAGATCTTGCTCTGGTTGTCGGCCTCGAAGGCCTCCAGCGCCGAGTAGGGAACGACGGCGCGCAGCGAGGCCTGCTCGTCGTAGCCCTCGACGTCGAGTTGCTCGCCAATGGTCTTGGCCGAAGCAAGCAGGGTGCGGTCGTAGGCGGTCGTCGCGGCCGCGCGGCTCTGGCGGTACAGGCTCACGCTATTTACCACGATGAACAGCGCAACCGGTACCAGGATGCCCGTGAGCAGCCTGGCGCGCAGCGAGGCGGCGCGCATCACGGTTCTTCGCGCAGCAGGTAGCCCAGGCCACGCAAGGTCATCAGCGCTGTGCCGGTACCTGCGAGCTTCTTGCGCAGGCGATACACCACGACCTCGACTGCCTCGTACTGCACCTCGGTCGCGCCAGGGAAGACCAGGTCGAAGAGGCGTTCCTTGGCCACCGCATGGCCCGGCTTCACCATCAGCGCCTTGAGCAGTGCGAGCTCGCGAGGCGTGAGTTCCAGCACATCGGCGCGGTGGTAAATGGCACCGTTGTCGGGCTCATAACGCAGGCCGCCGACCTGTTGCGGACTGTGAGCGGCGTCGGGCCCGGCGCTCTGATTGCGACGATGCAATGCGCGGATGCGTGCCTCGAGCTCGTCGAGGTCGAAGGGCTTGGGCAGGTAGTCGTCGGCGCCGGTATTGAGGCCGACCACCCGATCGCCCACGGTGCCGCGCGCGGTCAGCAGCAGCACCGGCGTGCGCAGGCCTTGGGCGCGCGCCTGCGCCAACACCTGCAGCCCGTCGAGGTTGGGCAGGCTCAGGTCCAGTGCGACCACGTCGGGCTCGAGCGCGCGCCACTGCGCCAGTGCCTGCGCGCCATCGCCGCACAGGCGCACGTCGATCATGCGACGGCCGAGCGTGCGCTGCAGGGTGGTTTGCATCGAGGGGTCGTCTTCGACTAACAGCAGCTTCATGGCCGGTATTTCGGTGTTTACCCCAGTGTGCAGGACAGCCAACTGACAGCAGGGGCGCGCATCATAGCGGCGTTCCGCCTTTCAGATCCTCCAAGGAGACATGCATGCGTCGAGATACTTTCCTGAAGTCCATGGCCGCACTGGCCGCTACCGGAGCCCTGCCGCTGTCGGCCTGGGCCGCCCCCAACATCAAGATGATGATCCCCGCGAACCCAGGAGGTGGCTGGGACACCACGGGCCGTGCACTCGGCAAGGCCATGACGGACGCCAAGCTGGCCGACACCGTCACCTATGACAACAAGGGCGGGGCTGCCGGCGCTCTGGGCCTGGCGCAGTTCGTCAACGGCTCCAAGGGCGACCCGAACGCGCTGATGGTGATGGGCGCCGTGATGCTCGGCGGCATCATCACCGGCAAGCCGCCGGTGAATCTCTCCCAGGCCACGCCGCTGGCGCGGCTGACCAGCGAGTACAACGTATTCGTGCTGCCGGCGAGCTCGCCCCTGAAGACCATGAAGGACGTGGTCGAGCAGCTCAAGAAAGACCCCGGCAGCGTCAAGTGGGGCGGCGGCTCGCGCGGTTCCACCGAGCACATCGCCGCCGCCATGATCGCGCAGAAGGTCGGCGCCGATCCATCCAAGATCAACTACGTGGCCTTCCGTGGCGGCGGCGAGGCCACTGCCGCCATCCTCGGCGGGAACGTCACCGTGGGCGGCAGCGGCTACAGCGAATTTGCTCCGTATATCGCCGACGGCAAGATGCGCGCCATTGCCGTCACCTCGGCGCAGCGGCTGCCCGGGATCAACGTGCCCACGCTCAAGGAGCAGGGCATCGACGTCGAGATCGGCAACTGGCGCGGCGTGTACGGTGCCCCGGGCATCACTCCCGAGCAGCGCAAAGCCCTGACAGACCTGGTCCTGGCCGCGCTCAAGACCCCCTTCTGGAACGAGGCGATGAAGAAGAACGACTGGACCCCGGCCGTCCTGTCGGGAGATCCCTTCGCCAAGTTCGTGGACGAGGAGTTCGCGAGCCTGCGCGCGACCATGCACAAGTCCGGCATGGTCTGACGCGCTTCACGCGCGTGCGGGAGCTGCGTGGCCGCGCTCCCCCTTTTTCCTTCGATCACACGCGAGGTCCAGAACAATGTCCAACATCGACCCCACTTCAAGTGGGCACGTGCCGCTCGAACGCGATTCATCCCCGACGGCGCTCTGGCCGCAGACCCTCGTCGGCGCCGGTGTTCTCCTCGTCGGCCTGGCCCTCGCCTATGGCGCAATCGGCATTTCATCGGAAGCAGGCTATGGCGGCGTCGGCCCCAACTTCCTGCCCTGGCTCGTGTCGGTAGCACTCACCCTCTGCGGCGCATGGATCATCTGGGAATCTCGCACTGGTGGCTTCCGGGACATGGAGGCGCCCGACGACGGGCCTGCGTACTGGAGCGGCCTGGCCTGGGTCTCGGCCGGCCTCTTGCTCAACGCGGCGCTGATCACCACCATCGGCTTCATCCTGAGCTGCACGCTGTGCTACCTGCTCGCGGTGCAGGGGCTGCGGCGCTCGAAGGGGCAGGCTGGCATCAATTCGCCCCGCACGTGGCTCATCGACATCGTCACAGGCCTGTTGATCGCGACGCCGGTCTACTGGATGTTCACCAAGTTCCTGGCCATCAACCTGCCAGGCCTGACTGCGACGGGCTGGATCTGACATGGACATTTTCAACGCATTGATGCAGGGCTTCGCGGCCGCGATCACGCCTGCGAACCTGCTCTGGTGCCTCGTGGGTTGCGCCCTCGGCACGGCCGTTGGCGTACTGCCCGGCATCGGTCCCGCGGTGGCTGTCGCCATGCTGCTGCCGATCACCGGCAAGGTCGACATCACCGCCTCGATGATCTTCTTCTCGGGCATCTACTACGGCGCCATGTATGGCGGGTCGACCACCTCCATTCTGCTGAATACGCCGGGCGAGACCGCCAGCATGGTGACGGCGATGGAAGGCAACAAGATGGCCAAGAACGGCCGGGCCGGGGCCGCGCTGGCGACCGCCGCGATAGGCTCCTTCTTCGCCGGGACCATTGCCACGGTGATCGTCACGTTGTTCGCGCCCTACGTGGCCGAATTCGCCGTCAAGCTGGGACCGCCGGAGTACTTCCTCCTGATGGTGCTGGCCTTCACCACCGTGAGCGCGGTGCTGGGCAAGAGCACGCTGCGCGGGATCACTGCACTGTTCATCGGCCTGGCTGCGGGCTGCATCGGCCTCGACCAGATCTCCGGCCAGGGCCGCTACACCGGCGGCATCCCCGAGTTGCTGGACGGCATCGAGATCGTGCTCGTCGCGGTCGGCCTGTTCGCGGTGGCGGAGGTGCTCTACGCGGTACTCTACGAAGGACGTACCGTCGAGACGCAGAACACGCTCAGCCGCGTGCACATGACGGCTCGCGACTGGAAGCGCTCCATTCCGGCGTGGTTGCGCGGCACCGCCATCGGCACGCCTTTCGGCTGCATCCCGGCCGGCGGTACCGAGATCCCGACTTTCCTGAGCTACGCCGCCGAGAAGAAGCTCGTGAAGGACCCGCAGGACAAGGCCGAGTTCGGCACCAAAGGCGCGATCGAAGGGGTTGCCGGGCCCGAGGCCGCCAACAACGCCACCGTAACCGCCGCGCTGATCCCGCTGCTCACGCTCGGCATCCCGACCTCCAACACCACGGCCATCCTGCTGGGCGCCTTCCAGAACTACGGCATTCAGCCGGGGCCCCAGCTCTTCACCACCTCCGCTGCGCTGGTCTGGGCGCTGATCGCCTCGCTCTACATCGGCAACGTGATGCTGCTGGTGCTCAACCTGCCGATGGTGGGCCTGTGGGTCAAGCTGCTCAAGATCCCCAAGCCGCAGCTCTACGCGGGCATCCTGATCTTCGCCACTGTTGGCGCCTACGGCATGCGCCAGAGCTCTTTCGACCTGGTGCTGCTCTACGTGATCGGCTTGCTGGGCGTGGTGATGCGCCGCTTTGACTTCCCGACCGCGCCGGTGGTGGTCGGCATGATTCTTGGCCCCCTGGCCGAGGCGCAGCTACGCAACGCGATGTCGATCGGCGAGGGCAGTGCGGTGGTGTTCTTCCAGAGGCCGATGTCGCTCGCGCTGATCTTGGTCGTCGTAGCGGTCCTGGTACTGCCGCGCGCGGCCAAGTACATGAGCGATCGCAGGCAGCTGCGCGCCGCGGCCGGCTAGGGGGCCGGCCGCGGCGCGCAGCCTTGGCCTACTCGTCGGCGGGCGTCGCCGTCGCCTGCGCGGTGGTGGCGAACGCGCCAGAGCCCTGGATACGCGCGACTTCCGCGGTGAATTCTGGTCCATGGCGCAGCCGCTGGTAGATCGCCACCTGCGCGCGGTAGTGCCCGTGCGCGGGATCGAAGTCGTCGCGATAAGCGCTCTGGCCGAGGCCGGAGCGCAGCCACAGGTTCAGGTCGGCCACCGCCTCCGCGCGGCTCAATCCGCCAGGCTGCGCGTCAGGCGGCCCGACGCGGAACTCCTGCGGCGTTCTCGCTTCGGCGGGCGCCGTGGCGACGTAGTCGGCCACCACGGCCGAGCGGCTCAGGAAGCTGGCCGACGGAATCGGCGACCCAACCCATTGCTCCGGAGGAACGGTCTGCGCAGATACGGCACCAGCGAACGTGACAGCAAAAATTACAAGAACTTTTGTATTCATGATGAAATCTCCTCTGCGGGGTGTGTGGGTGCGGAAATCGCATCCATCACGGTCCTTACTGTGAGGGGCCACCATCCCGGGCGCTGTGCTTTAGCGCACAGGTTTTGCAAAGAGGCTGTCGTTGCGGAGTCCTTGCCATGCTGCCTGATCGCTCCAGCCTGGGCCTTCAGCACATCGTGCTGCTGCACGGCCTGTCTCGCGAGCGGCTGGAGCAGATCGCCGCGCAATGCCAGTGGCACAGCCTGCCCGCGGGCAAGCCGCTGCTGCTGCGTTCCGAACGCAAAACCAATATCTTCTTCCTGGTATCCGGCCGGCTGCGGGTGACGATCTACGCGGCCAGCGGGCGGCAGGTCACCTTCCGCGATTCGCTCGAGGGCGAGCATTTCGGCGACATGGCGGCTATCGACGGCCAGCCGCGCTCGGCAGACGTCGTGACGCTCACGCCAAGCGTGGTCGCCAGCCTCGATCGCGCAGCCTTCCTCGCGCTGCTGCGCGACGAGCCAGTGGTCGCCGAGCGCGTCATGCGCAGCCTCACCGCGCTCGTGCGCCAGCTGTCCGAGCGCGTGATCGACCTCAGCACGCTCGGCGTACAGAACCGTGTCCACGCGGAGCTGCTGCGCCTGGCGCAGGCGGCAGGCATCGAGGGCAACCGCGCGCGGTTGGAGCCGGCGCCAACCCATGCCGAGCTAGCCAGCCAGATCAGCACCAACCGCGAGCAGGTGACGCGCGAGCTCAATGCCCTGCGGCGCGACGGCCTGTTGGCCAAGGACGGCCGGGCGCTACTGCTGACGGACGCGCAACGGCTCGTGCGGATGGTGGAGGAGGTGCGTGGTGCGTAGGTGTCATGGCATCGAGACGAGGCCCACTCTTTCCGACAAGACCTCCTCAATGGAGGGGATCGGCGACATCGCAGTAAGCGCCTCTGCCGTTTTTTGTCTTGCTGACGCGAATACTTTGTAGCTAGACTCGGCGCGCGGAACAGAGTCGTCGTGTCGACAGGACGGCTCAGTACTTATCTGGACGGGGGGGTGGTCATGCGTCATCGCCAAGGACAAGTTCATGGTTCAGCGCCCCCGACTCATCCGCACTGCAGTGCGAAGCTCCGGACTTGTTGCCCTGATTGGTCTGGGTCTTTCGGAACCCACCGGGGCCACTGGCTTCTTCGTGAACCAGCAAAGCGTGAGGGGGCTCGGGCGTGTCGGTGCAGGCAGTGCCGCCGCAGGTGACGACCTGGGGACCATCTATTTCAATCCGGCGGGCCTCACGGCGATCTGGGCAGATGCCGGCGACTCGCGGACCCAGATCTCGATCGGCGCACATTTGATCATTCCGCGCAGCGACTTGCACAATCGCGGCTCGACTGCTTCGACGCCCGGAACGCTGGGCGCAGTGCTTCCCTATTTCGGCAGCGACGCCAGCAATCCGACCAATCCGACACCCATACCCAACCTCTATTGGGCGCACAGATTGACGCAGGAGGCGGTGGTCGGCTTCGGAGTGAACTTCCCCTTCGGACTGGACGCGACCTACAACAAGAACTGGTTCGGTCGCTACGATGCCATCGAAGCGTCCTTGCGCACGATCAACCTGAGCGTCGTAGGAGCGTACAAGTTCCAATCGGGCATATCGGTCGGCGGCGGGCTGGACTTTCAATACGCGAGTACCAAGTTGGTTTCGGCCATACCGAATCCATTGACGCCCGGCGGTCCCATACCCGCGACGGACGGACGCGCAGAGACAACGGGGAAGGATTGGACGCCGGGATTCAACCTGGGCGTCCTGATTCCCCTGTCCGACGACACACGCGTTGGCCTCCACTATCGATCGGCCATGAAGCACACCGTCGACGGCTCGACGCTTGTCACCGGGCTGACCGGTCCATTGGTGCTGTTCAACGGGAGGGTCGGCGCCAGCGCGAAACTCGACTTGCCGGCCATGGCCTCGCTGGGACTGACCCACGAGCTGAGCAAGGAACTACGGCTTCTGGCTGGCATCGACTGGTATGACTGGAGCCGGTTTCGGGAGGTACGCATCAGGTTCTCCAACGGCAATCCGGACGTGGTCCGACCGGCGAACTACCGCGACGCATTCGCTTTTGCCTTCGGCGCCGAGTACCGCTCCTCGAGCAAGCTGACAACCCGCGCGGGCATCCGCTTCGACCAGACTCCCACGGTGAACGGCTATCGCGACAGCACCGTTCCTGATTCCAACCGGTTGTGGCTGGGCATCGGGGCGACCTACCGAACCAGCGAAAAATCCTGGTGGGATTTCGCCTTCAACCATGTGTTCTTCCGCTCCACGGACATCACGCCGGTACGCGGCTTCTTCGAAGGCTCTCCCGCGGCTTCAACCATCGGGATCAACGGCCGCGTGAAGTCGGTGGTCAACACGCTTTCCGTCGGGTATCGCCATGCTTTCTGACGCGACCTGGTTCGTCGTGCCGCCGTCCAATTGAAGGAGCCCGAATGGCAAGCCGCGGCAACAAGAAGAACAGTTCGAAGGACCCCATCCGGGTTGCCATCATCGGCGGCGGTTGCGCAGGGCTCGCCGCCGCCTGGCAACTGTCCAGGCTAGGCCGCTACGAGATCACCGTCTACGAGAAGCGCTGGCTGCTGGGCGGCAAGGGCGCCTCGAGCCGCGACGACGACGGTCGCATCCGGGAACACGGCTTGCACATATGGCTCGGCTTCTACGAGAACGCCTTCCGGATGATGCGCCAGTGCTACGCGCATGTCGCCGCGAAGGAATGGGGCCCCAAAGCGGCAGCGCCCGGCGACAAATTGCCGCACGGCACCATGGATGAAGCCTTCGTTCCCGAACCGCACCTGGGCGTCGCGGTTCGGCGCGGCGTCGGCTCGACCCTGGATCCCGTGAGGAAGCTGGCGGTCTGGAGCGGCTACATGCCGCCGGCAGAAGGCATGCCGGGTGACGACATCTCGCCTGGCAACAATCCATTCACGCTGCCGAACTATCTCATTCGTTGCTACGAACTGCTCAAGACCTTGATGCTCAGCGTGGTTGCTCCGGGTGACGGCGAATGTCCCCCATCGAGGGAGGACATCGATCTGAAAAGCGTCTGCGATGCCGAGCGATCGGAGGAAGAGATCCTGGAATGGAGCGTTCGCCTGCTGCGAGGCAGTGCGTTGACTGCGGCATCCGTCATGCTCCAGGTCCTCTACGTTCTCAGACAACTGATGAACCAGGCGGAGGGCGCACCCCAGCGGGATTTCCAACTCTTTCGTCTGATCACCGCCGTCCTGGAGCAGGCACGCAAGCTGCTGCGTGACGTGACCTCTATCGATCGTGAACTGCGCAAGAAGATGGAGGTCATCGATATCGTGATCACCATCGCCGTAGGCTTGTACCGCGACCGGGTGCTGTTCAACAAGCGCGGACTGGACGCGATCAATGGGTCCGATTACAAGCGGTGGCTGGAGCAACATGGCGCAAGTCCGGACGCCCTGCATTCCGAATTTCTCGACGGAATCTATGACCTGACATTTGCCTACAAGGGGGGCGACGACCCGAACAATGGCCTTGCGGCGGGCGTGGCCCTGCGGGGTGCATTGCGCATGTTCTTCACTTATCGGGGGGCGATGTTCTGGCGCATGCGCTCAGGAATGGGCGATGCCGTGTTCGCGCCGCTCTACAAGGTGCTGTTAGACAAGAACGTCAAGTTCCGCTTTCTGCACGCCCTGGACAAGATGAACGTGGCGACGATCGATGGTCAACGCTACGTCAGCAGCCTTGATTTCAAGACCGATGGCGATCCGGAGGCGCTCGCGGGCGGCAAGGCACTCGACGACTGCGGCTGTTGGCCAGGCGACAGCCGTCTGTTCAGTGCCGCCGGCGCGACGGGCGACTTCTTGCAAACATCGACCATCGACGACTTCGACGCGCTGATCCTCGCCACCGGCGTCGACGACTTCTTCGATGTCGTCGAACGATCGGACTGGCCGGGCGGCGTGCCGGAGAAGTGGCAGAAGGTCGCAACGGCCGCTACGCAGTCGGCCCAGGTCTGGTTGTCGAAAGACCTCGAGGAACTGGGGTGGCGCCGCGGTTCCGGGATCATCACGGCATTGGGTACACCCTTCGAGACCTGGGCGGACATGACCCACACCATGGCGACCGAGAAAGCGTGGCGAGAGAACAAGAATATGGGACCGACCACGCATGACGATGCGCGATCGATCGCGTATTTCTGCGGAGTGATTCCGGGAGATGCCCATGCTGAAACGCCAAGGGATTCACAGCAGCGGGCGGAAGCTGAGAGGCAGGCGCAGCGCAAGGCAACGGAGGATCTGGAAGGTCTCTTGCATGAGAGTCTCCGCGACCTTTGGCCCGCTGCATTCGCCAACGGGAGAACCGCTCTCGACTTGCGGATCGGGGAACCCCACGTGCAGGTGAATCTGCACGGGTCCGACCGATACACGCTGTCGCTGCCTGGAGAGATCGGCAAGCGTGTCTCGCCGCTTGACCGGTCGATCGCGAACATGACCATCGCGGGCGACTGGACCGCGTCGGGCCTCGACGCTGGCTGTGTCGAAGCCGCCGTCATGTCCGGCATGCTGGCCGCTTATGCCATCAGCGGCGACAAGACGATCCTGAAATCCATCGTCGCGTTTGACCATCCATGAGCACGTCCATGACCGACACGCAGTCCGAACCCGCCAAGCAGCCGTCGCGCTGGCGCCGTCCCGATATCGAGGAGGTCGGTCCCAACCGGGCTGCGGGCGGGTTCTATCGCACCGGGACGAGCGTCAAGGGGACGCCGCGCAGCGGAGTTCCCTTGAGCACGGCCAATGCTGCTGTGGTTGCCGCAGTTCGGCTCGCCTACGAGGTGGCCGAGACGCAGGTAGCACGGAGCACGCGCATGGCGACGCGGCTTCGCACTGCCGCTGACGAGCAGGTAGGGGAGGGCAGCGGCGCCCATGCACTCGACGCTGCCGAGCGACTGGTCATGAAATCGTTTGTGTCGGGACTGGAATGGTGGGAAAGCTCGGTCGCCGAAGGCCGCTGCCCAGTGAAGCGCCTCGCTGCGGCCGAATACCAGATGCTCGGTACCTTGCTGGGACTGGGGCCGGCTGCGAAGCGCAAGGAAGCGGACGAACGCGGGGCAGCCGCTGCAGAACGTGCATCGACCGAGAACGTCGCGCGACCGGGCCGCACGGCGAAGCAGAAGCTGCAGGTTGTTCATACGGCCGGCGCCAGGGAGCGGCGACGCGTGGCCATCGACGATTGGGAGCTCACCTGCGCCAGCAGCCTGCAGGGAAAGGTCTACTTCTATTGCGCTGACCACGGCGTCACGGACCCGATCGAAGCGGAGGTGGTCTCGGAAGCCTATGGCAAGAATGCGCGGCTGACGATCCAGACGCCACCGCAGGCAGCCGCGGGGCAATGGCAATGTGTGATCTGTGACGACGATGGCTTGCAAGTCGGCCATATCGAGATCACGCTGTAGCCGCGAAGCCTTATGGGACACGCACGCGACACCTCCTTCGAAGGCACCGACGACGTGCTGGTCCGGGAGGTGCTCGGCGAATATGGTGAGCTCACGCGGCGCTATGTCGAAGCGTATCTGCAGCAAGGCGAGCCCGGTTCCTACCTCTACGAGCTGATGGCCGACTACCCGCGTCGAACCGGCAAGATGCTGCGTCCCAGCCTGTGCATCGCCATGGCCCGGGCGACGGGTGGGCGCGCCGAGGATGCGATGGCCTGCGCCGCATCGATCGAGCTGATGCACAACGCCATGCTGATCCACGACGACATCGAGGACGACAGCGACGAACGGCGCGGCACACCCACGCTGCATGCGCTGCATGGCGTCCCGCTCGCCATCAACGCCGGCGATGCCATGGGGCTGCTGAGCCTGCGCCCCCTCAAGGAGAACTTCCACCGCCTCGGATTCGCCACGGCCTTGCGCATCTTCGAGGAGACCGAACGCATGGCCTGGGAGACAGCCGAGGGCCAGGCACTGGAGCTCGGCTGGCAGCGGGACAACCGGGTCGACATCCGCGACGAGGACTATCTGAGCATGGTGCTGCAGAAGACCTGCTGGCTGGCCACGATTCATCCATTGCGCGTCGGCTGCCTCGTCGGAGCGCGCGGCAGCCTGCCGCTCGACCCGCTGATCCGGGTCGGCTTCTTCTTCGGTGCTGCCTTCCAGATCCAGGATGACCTCCTCAACCTGACGGCCGGACCCGCCTATGGCAAGGAAATCAACGGGGACCTGCGCGAAGGCAAGCGCACCCTGATGCTTATTCATGCCTTCAGGCAGGCCTCCGAGCGAGACAGCGGCCGCCTGGCGCGGCTGATGGGCAAGCCGCGATCCGCGCGAACCGACAAGGACATCGCCTGGATCTGCGGCCTGCTCGAGCGCAGCGGTGCCATGGACCATGCGCGGTCCGTGGCGCACGCCCTCGGCGGCGCGGCGCTCTACGAGTTCGACCAGTACTGCGCGGATCTGCCGGCAAGCCGGGACCTGCGCTTCATACGCGGCCTGCTGACCTGGGTGATGCAGCGCGTGCATTAGATCTGACCATGCACCCAAGCAGAAAACGAGGAGAACCATGGCCAGCACCCTCCTGCTCTACGGCGCCACGGGCTACTCGGGTCGCCTGATCGCTGCCGAGCTGAAGCACCGCCAGGCGGTCCAGCCAGGCGCCTTTAGCATCGTGCTCGCCGGACGCAACGCACAGCCGCTGATCGAGCTTGCCAACGCGCTCGGGACGGCTTACTGCGTCCTCGATCTCGAGGACGGACAAGCGCAGGTCCGGCGGGTGATCGGCGAGCATGAAGCGACGGTCATCATCAATGCGGCCGGACCGTTCGCCAGGACTGCGGATCGCCTTGCGAAGGCAGCAATCGCCCTTGGATGCCATTACGTGGACATCAACGGCGAGGCCGATGTGTACCGGAAAGTCGACGACAACGGCACCGAGGCATCGGCCGCAAACGTTGCACTGGTCTGCGGCGCGGGCTTCTGGGCCGCGGCATCCAATCTGCTGCTCGACGCCGCGCTGCAGGCGCTGGCACTTCCGGAAAACACAGAATTGGGCGCCATCCGGATCGCGATGTCGCGCATCAAGACCTTCTCGCGCGGCAGTGCAGAGACTGTGTGGGAGTCCCTGCGGCAGCAGGTACTCGTGGTCCGCAAGGGCAGGAACGAACGCGACGCGGTGGACCGGCTGGTCCTGCGACATGAACCGGTCGGGAAGCTCGAACGGCGATTCAATTTCGGCGACACCCGACCGACCAAGGTCGACGACTGGCGCATCGCTTCGGCGGCGAACCTGGTGGACACGCTTGCCGCCCAACGCACCGTCGAGCATCGAAGGCGGATGGTTCGCACCATCGAGTCCTATGTGGAAGCCGGTCGGCTTGCGCGGGCAGCCTACCAGCTCGGCGGATGGCTTGCTCCGCTGGTGGCGAACCGCACGGTGCGCACACTGGCGCAGCAGCCTATCGAGTTGTTGGCCGCAGGTCCCACGAAGAAAGAGCGCGAGGCCGAGCCGCATCTGATCGTGCTCGAGATCGAGGATTGCCTCCACAACACCCTGATCGATTGGCGGTGGAAGACGCCCAACGTGTATCAGTTCACGGCGCAACTGGCAGTCGGCGTGGCCGTGAGGCTGGGCACCGGCGCGCGCTTGAAAGGCTTTCTGACGCCGGCGCAGGTGCTTGCGGCAACTGAGGTAATGCAATACCCCGGCGCTGGCACCTTGCGCAATTGCTTGCTGGAACGCAGGAGGGGAACATGAAATGCTTCTGGCTCGGAACATGGGGCGCCGGCGCCGGTGGAGTCCCCGGGGCAATCGAGGTGCTGCAGGACCGCGACCGATACGTGGTCCTGATCTCGGCTGTGGATGATCCCGGCACCCCGACGCATCTGAAGTGCCAGATCGGCTTTGCCAACGACGCGAAGGCATGCAACCTCTGGCGTAGCCGCGGCTTCCCGGTGGTCGATGCCGCCATCCGTCTTTCAGGCGGAAGCACGATCGAAGTGCTCTCGCCCTACTTTGCCAACAGCGAAAACCGGATGCGTTACGGTGATCTGCTGCTCAGCATCGACGGCGTGCGCTTCGAGCAGGCTGCGGATTCCACACAGCAGCTTTCCGCCAGCTATCGACAGTACAAGGAGACCCCGTCGACCTCGAAACCCGCAACGGAGTTGCAGCGCGAGTCCGTCCAGTGGCAGCCGGCTCGATCACTCGTCAAGAAGGCAGGGGCGGCGGGGGCAACCATTGACGCGAGTGCTGCGCGGAAGCCAAGCCTCTCGCCTCTCGCTAGTGGAAAAACGGTTGTCGCCGATGTATGGACGGGTGTGTATGAAGATCCGGCCGAACCCGGGCTCCCCAAGTCGGCACAACGCAAGATCGTGGATCGGCGCGCTGAGCACGGCGATGCGGCATTCCAGTTCAGCGATATCGACGTCCTTTCGATGCGCATCGAGCTCGGCAAAAGCGACCCGGTGAAAAAGGGTTTGAGAGAGTTGATAGCGCCACTGAACTTCCCGGTGCCACCTTCCGATCCCGGTTTCACTTTCGAGGTCGCGACGTCGGTCATTCAGGTGATGCTGCTGCGTTACGGTCGCATGCAAGAGGCGGAAGGCGGCGCCACGGCCGACTACCAGTCCCAGCACGAACTGGTCGTCCGCCTGCTGGTCGGCAAAGTCGACAGCGGAGGCTCCACCTATAACGATCTTGCCGTCCATGCGCCGGCCATCTTCGTCGACAACCCCTGGTCGAAAGTCATCGGGCGCGAGTTGCAGGGTTTCGAAAAATGCCTGGCTGCCTTCTGTGTCGGGCAGGACGGGGCGCGTTCGCGTCTGAACCCCGATGGCGGTCTCGCCGGCGGATCCGGCAGTCGCCCTTTGTCGGACATCACGCGAATCGAACTGGTGGACCTGGTATCGAACGACCCCACATCGAACGGCTGGCCGCTGCTCGACATCCGCTCCCCGCCCGATGAGGGCGAATGGAAGTTGCCTCAGCGGCCCGGTGGGCTTTCACTGATGGAGTCGAACAGGAAGGACGCGGCGTGGCCGGGTTGGCGCATTGAGGATTTCGGCACCCAGGTGCAGTTCGATGGCTCGCTGCTGAATCGGCTTTGGTACGAGCTCAATCTGTTCGATTCGATTCAGGCGACGCCGATCGACAATCGCGGGCTCGTCCCGGCATGGATATCGGCCGTGTGCAAGGTGGATGACCTGACGTATCAGTCGCCGCCCGGCAGCCCCGCCGCCCAGGTGCACGTCACCTTCCACGCACCCGATGCGGCTCCGCGCGGATGGCAGAAGCTATGCGATCTGCTGGGTCCGGACAATCTGACGCGGGATGTCTCCGACTGGTATCGCTCGAAGTTCTCCATGACCCTGACCGGTCAGGACGAGTTGTACGGCGGCCACTCCGGCGGCTGAGACGATGCACGCTCAAACCTGGATGCTCTCCGTCGCGAGCGCCTGCCGCAGCGTCGCCAGCCGCTCTGCCATCCAGCGGTCCTGCGCCGGGTAGTCGTCCTGTCCGTCGAGCAATTGCAGCGTCGACTGCCCGAGTTCCACTGCGGCCGGATCGGCGCCGACCCGCACCACCAACGCCGCCGCGGCGCGCAAGGCATTCGCGATCGATCCCTGAGTGTCGGCCAGTTCCAGGGCCTTGCGCAGGAGTTCAGCGGCGGCGACGACGTCATGGGTCAGCTCGGCCTTCGAGATCAGAAGTTCCGCGTTCATGCGCGTCTCTTCGCTGGCTTCAGCGCGCAGGAATGCCTGCTCGATCAATTGCGCCGCGTGGGCGTCCTGCCCCGCCACTTTGAAACCTCGTGCCAGGCCCCACAAGTACCAGGACGCGTTCAGTCCCACCCCCTTGGTCGCCAGCGCCATGCAGGTGTCGTACGCCTCCTTCAATGCGTCCGGCGCGGGCGCCATGGCCGCCTGCGCGAGGCGATCGATGAGGAAGCCCGTCACGAACCATTCCTCGAAGCCGTGGCGCTGCGAGATCTCGACTGCCTTCTGCGCCGCTTCCCTGCTTTGCGCATGGCGCCGCTGGGTGAGCCGAACACCCGCAATCCAGGCGTGCATGTACGCCTTGTCGAAATCGTGGTCGGGACGATCCACATGCTGCAGACCCTGCCGTATCGCCGCTTCCGCGGCGGCGGAATCTCCCAGGAGCCATTCGACCGTCGGCAGGATGGCCAATGCGGCGGTCGCCGGATCGTTGGGCACCGGATAGCTCAGGTTTTCTCCGCCTGCCTCCTGGTAGAGCGCAAGGCAGCGCTTGATCCAGGACCGGCACTCTTCCAGGCTCCGGTAGTACAAGGTGGCATAGCAATGCACGCTCATCGCGTCGATCCGGAATTCGGGTCGGCCCGACTGTTCTGCCAGCGCCATGGACTGAAGCGACAAGTCGTACCCTGCCGCGAGCTTCCCGCTGACGAGGTTGAAGGCGGTGCGGCCGCGCAGGATGGGAAAGAGCATCTCGGCCTGGACCGTTTCGCCACATGCTTCGTGCGCACTCCGATAGACGGACTCGACCTGCGGTGCGGAATAGCCGTGCCGCCCGGTGAGCGCCACGCCCTTCTGGATCAGCAGGTTGAACTGCAACTCGCGGTGCCTCGCGGCGTCCTTGACCTCGTCGATGATCTTCAAGGCAGCTTCGCAATGGCCCTCGGCTTCGACATAGGCGCCGCGCCTGACAGTGTCTTCGCTCGCAGCCAGATGGACCTGGATCGACTCCTCGTAGCGGGCGGCCTCGCACAAGTGCTGCGCCAGTTCGTCCGAGGACGCGTCCAGGCTTGCCGAATGGATCGACCTCATCTTGTCGGCCACCCGCGAATGGAGTTGGCGCCGGTCGTCCCGCAGCAGGGTCTGGTAGACCGCATCACGAATCATGGTGTGCGAGAAGCGCGCACGGTCCACGGAAGCATCGCCAGGGGGCAGGAACAAGCCATGTTCCGCAAGCAGCTGGATAACCTGCGACACACCTCCTGCCTGACTCGGCACCATCTGCTCCAGCAGGCTGACGGAAAATTCGCGCCCGAGCACGGAAGCGGCTTGAACAACTGCCTTGTGTTGCTGCCAACGCTCCAGGCGGGACTCCACCACGAGCTGCAGCGGCGCCGGCACCGGCCCGCGCATCGACGCGCCGGTGGCAAGTGCATCCGCGCGCGAGGAAGACTCCAGAACACCCCGCGTGACCTCTTCGAGAATCAGCGGCACTCCTTCGCAGCGGCGCACGATATCGCTGACCAGGGTGCCGGTAAGCGCTCCGCCCCTGGCGACCGAACGGACCAGATCGACTGCATCGGCCTGCGAAAGAGGACCCAGGGCAATCTCGTCGCAACTATTCCCATCGCTCCCAAGCGGGAACTCGGGCTTGGAGCGCGAAGTGACGATGAGCAGCACACGCATCGAGCTCACTTCCCTTGCAAGCCGCTGGACCGCCGTGGCTGTCGTGTCGTCGGCCCAGTGCAGATCCTCGCAAAGCAGCAGCAGCGGCCCGCGTGCGGTATGGGCACGCAACACCTTTACGACGGATGAGATCGTCATCTCGCGCAGGGTGTCCGGCGCCTGCGCGGCCGGGTCGGACGACGTGGCCAGTCCCAACACCGGTGCCAGGACGTCCATTGCTTCCGTGGTCTCGTCCGCCTGGAGCAGGCTACCGATGAACTGCCGGGCGAGCTCCGATTTCCGGCCGGGAGGAGTCGAAGGATCCGTCATGCCCGCCGCCCGGCGGAACCAGACGCCTACGGGAAACAGGGGGCTGTTTCGAGTGCTCGGCGTGCAATCGATCTCCACGCGCGCTGCGTTGTCGCGAAGTGCCCAGTCGAATACGGCTCTCGCCAGACGTGACTTGCCCATGCCAGCGTCGCCAAGGATCGACACCACATGCCCTGTGCCGGCGCGCGATTCGGCCCATGCCCGGGCCAGTCTTGCCAGTTCCTCCCCCCGGCCGATGATCTCGCCGCCGGACACGTCGAAGCGCTGCGCCTCGAAGCGGGAAACGACAGCCGTTTCGGCCACGACCTGCCATGCTTGCAGGCCGTTCTCGAACCCCTTGGCGGGCCGCACCCCAAGGTCCCTGTAGTCGAAGAAGCTCTTGGCGAGCCGTCGCGTACTTTCGTCGATCACGACCTGGTTCGGTTCAGCGATGGTCTTGAGCCTCTCTGCCACGTTGAGCGGCACGCCTTCGAGCGACCTCTCGATGAGATCGACAGCGATGGCCCCCGAAGCAATGCCGATGCGAAGCTCGAGGACGGCGCTGCCGGAATGAATCGCGCGCACGGATTGCAAGAGGGCCAGGCCTGCGCGCACCGCAGCTTCCGGTGCATCCTCGCGCGCGTGCGGATAGCCGAAGAGAATCAGCGCACCGTCGCCTTCCCAGCGTTCCACATAGCCCCCATGCTGGCTGACGACCTGGTTGACCGACTTCCTGAAGGCCCGCGCGAGTGCGAGTCCGTCGGACGGGTCGAGTCCGGCCCAGATCTGCGTCGATCCCACGATGTCGCACTTGACCGCGGTGGCCAGGCGAAGCTCTGCGTCCGGAGCAGCCAGGTCTGCATCTCGACCAGGATCTGTGATGCGGGGACTTGGTTCGTGCATGGCTGCTCCACTCCAGATCTCTTGCCGCGCCGTGTCAGCAGCCTTGCGGCGGCATGGCAAGCCGCCAGCGAACGTCGCGCATGGAAACCGCGCCGCCCTGGGCGCTCGAAAGCGTGCCCAGGGCCACCCAGTCCTCCATGCCGTCGCGGAACTTCGTCACGATTCGGTGCCTGCTCTTGGTCGGGGCAAGCATCGCGTTGGAGTAGCTCAGTTCCCAGTAGGAACAGATCAGCAAGGCGCTGCGCTTGATGCCCGCCGGCGCGAGTACGTCCGCCGGGCGCAGGCCGAGGAACGGCATCTCCAGGATGCTGCGGATGTCGTTCCATCGCGCAAGCGTGGAGGCCACGCCCGGCATCGAACCCCACTGTGCCGGGGTATCGATGTCATCCACGAACCAGGTCGTCGCGAGGTCGGGGCTGGACACCGTGTGCGTCGTCGCGCCCGGGTTTTCCGTCCGGCCCAGGTTCGCGAGCTCCTTGGCGTAGCCGAAGAACTCGTTCCCGCCGTCGACCGCGGTCTGATTGTTGAGGTACATCCGCGGCACGTAGTTGTGCCACCTGTCGCCGAGCGGCCCCCGCACGACGAAAGGGATGAGAAGGATCATCTCTTCGTACCCGGTTCCCACTTGCGTCGGATAGCCCCAGAACAGGGTGGAAGGCTCGCGCTGGTCCCCGATCAGGTGCACGACAGGGTGCTTGGACGCGGCGGCGCCGGTGACCGATGGCTTGAGCCTCGCAAGAGACAGTCCATCGGGAAGCATCTTTTTCACGATCTCCCGATCGATCATGGTGACGACCACCGTACCGCTGTAGGTCGACTGCAGGCCTGTCCACGTCGGGCCGGGCCTCGGATCGTAGGTGCCCACGAAATCCGTAGGACGGGAAAACACATCCGCCTCCGGGCCGCCGTACGCACCGCTTGATGCGACCAGGAGCGCGACCCAGACCACGCGCCACCACCGGCGCAAGACGCCCGGTCGCGAAAGGTCACCCAAGTTCATGGACTCTTCCTCCGTTTCATGCTGCTTATTGAACGGTGGATACGCCCGACACTCGCCAGTCCCCCGCGGCCAAGGTCGGCTAGCACGAAAGCGTTAGCAGTCTAGGGTGCGCGAGCTGCCAGTGTCAATCAAGCGAGGTCTAGATTGCCAGGGCGCTTGCGTCCGATGCCAGTTGGCCCATGTGCTCACTGCCCATGCGCCACCCACACGCTGGTGCGTTACCCAAAGCCTTGAACTTGCCGGAACACATTCGTGCCGAGCGCAGTCCCATGGACCGCCAGGTGCGCCCCCAACTGGATGGCCTGCAGCAGCTCGGCCGGTGTCAGCTCTTGCGACAGCGCCGTGGCGACGATCTGCCGTATCGCCTGCGGATTGAAAGCTGTAAAGCACGCGTGCAATGCCAGCTGGACCAGGCTGCGCTCCGCCGGGGTGAGGCCATCGCCGGGACGGCCTTGCTCGACAAAGTCGAGAAGCATCTCGGCATAGCCCGGGTCGAGCCGCGCGACAGAGGTCAGTGCCAGCGCGTGCTCGGGACCGAGCCGGTCGATGCGAATCTGGAGTGCCTCGTCGACCGACGCCATTGCGCTCAAGTCAGTGAACTCGGCCAGGATGTCGGTCGCCTGGCACACGCTGGCAACACCTTGCACGGCAACAAGGTGCAGCACATCGAAAATGTCTGCCTGGGTAGCACCTGCTTCGAGCGCCCGCTTCATGTGGGTGTGCAAGCCGGGCTCGAATAGATGGGAAGAAGAGGAATCGAGCGCCACATAGATGAGCTCCACCATGCGCTCCGTCAGCGGCCCGGTGCGCGCGGGATAGCCGGCATAGCGAGCGTATTGCTGCACGAAGGCGGGGCACACCTGCAGCATGGTCTCGGTCCAGGGGCGCCAGTAGCCTCGCTCCGCGATGAAGGACTGCTTGATCTGCTCGCGCGCGTCGTCGGCCGGGCCGGCTGGTGTTTTCATGGCGACTCCTGTGGCACGGCGCCACGGCAAGCAATGGTTTGCCCCGTGAGGTACTGGGCAGCAGATCCGCAGACGAAGCGCAGCAATGGGTGCAATGCCGCTGGGTCCACCTCCCTCGGTACTTCCAGCGCATTGATTCGCAAGGCCCGAGGTCCCCACTCGCAGGCGAGTGTCGAGACCAGCATGCGTGCCGCGGCAGCATCGCCGGCGTCTTGCCACCGACCGGCCTTTTCGAAAGGCAACATCAACGTCAGGCTGGCCTGCTCTGCGCAGCGCGCTGCGAAACGTGCCGCGGCGGCATGCACGGCCTCCAACAGGCAAGTCGATTCACAGTGCAGCGGCGACAGATCGAGGCAGGCTGCATAGTGCGCGCCTTCCGCGGGCGCCTGTGCCACGGCTTTCCATGGTGCCGCTTCGCCGCCGCAGACCTCCAGGTGCAGCGGCATATCGAAGGGTCGCGGTTGCAGCGTGGCCGGCGCGAACGGCTGGCTGCCGCCATAGACAGAAGAGCCGCCATTCACTGCGAGCACCTGCCCGCTCAGCGGTTGCGCTCCGGTGCTGGCCAGAAAGTACAGCGCCCGCGCCATTTCCTCCGGTACCGCCATGCGGCCGAGCGGAATCTTCGCGACTGCGCGCTCGGGCCTGAGTCGACCGGCCTGGATGAGTCCGTCCACCAATTCGGTCCGCACGAATCCTGGGGCCAGCACCGTCACGCACCAGTCGGGGCGCGCCTTTGCCAGGGCCAAGGTCTGCGCGATGAGTCCCGCCTTGCTCGGGCTGTAGGCACCGCGCCATGGAATGGCATGCAGGCCAGCGCCGGATGCCACGTTCACGATGCGTGCGCCGGCCTTGAGCAGATGAGTACACGCATCCACCACCGCCGCCGGCGCTGCCAGATTCAGCGCGAGCAGGCGATCCAGCTGCGCCTGGCCTTGCGCTGCGAGCGGCGTATTGGACGTGTCGGACATGCCGGCGTTGTTGATGACGGCGTCGAGTTCGGGCGTGCCTTCACACAGGGACGCGATCTGCCTGGGGTCCGTCAGGTCGATCGTGCGCAGCACATGCACGCCCGAAGCGGGGGAGGGCAGGCCTTGTCCCGACAGGTACAAGGCCTGCTCGTTGTTGTCGACCAGCACGCATTGCCAGCCTGCGCCGGCAAACAGCCGTGCGGTGTCGCGCCCGATGCCCGAGGCGGCACCGGTGATCAGAACGGTGGGCATCTGCAGGTCAGCGATGGATCAGATGTTGGTCAGCGTGATGCCGCCGTCCACCGCCAAGGCCTGCGCCGTGATGAAGCCCGCCTCATCGCTGGCCAGGAAGCAGATGCTGCGTGCGATGTCTTCGACTGTTCCCAATCGGCCCAGCGGCGTGCGGGCAATGCGGTTGGCATCGCGTTCGGCATTGCGGTTGCGCTGCGTGCCTTCGGTGGGAACGGCCGATGGGCACACGGCATTGACGCGGATGTTGCGTGCACCCAGTTCCGCGGCCGCGGCGCGGGTGATGCCCAGGATGCCGGCCTTGATGCCGGAATAGACCACCGAATTCGCGGCCGAGCGCAAAGCCGCGACGGAGGCCACATTCACGACCGAGCCACCGCGCTGCGGGTCCATGACCGCCGCGGCCTCCTGCAGGCTCCAGATCACGGACTTGAAGCCGACATCCAGCATGCGGTCCACGGTCTCCGGCATGATTTCGGGGATCGCCTGGTAGCGCACCCAGGCCGCGTTGTTGACGAGGATGTCGAAGCGCTTGCCGTGCTCGAACGAGCGCTGGATCGCCTCGCGGATTCCTTCGCGGGTCGCAATGTTCAGCGCGATGCCGATGGCCTGCCCTCCGCGCGACCTGATGTCCGCCACCACGGGCGTCACCAGTTCTTCCTTGAGGTCGTTCACGCAGACGATGGCCCCGCGGGCCGCCATCTGGAAGGCGGTTTCGCGGCCGATACCGGCGCCTGCGCCGGTGATGAGGGCCACGCGGCCGAGCAGGTCCTGATTCATTGCTGTTCCTTGGTTCATGCAGACCGGATGAAGTCCCGGCCGACCTGGCTGGCGAGCGCACCCGAGCCGAATGCCGCGTCGAACTTGCGCACTTCGCGAAGCGCGTAGTGCAAGGGCACTTCCCAGGTAAAGCCCATGCCGCCGTGCAGGTGGATGGATTTCTCCAGGACGAAGGCCGCGCTCGCCAGGGCATTGGCCAAAACCGGTTGGGCATTGCGCACGCTGCCGTATTCATCCGTGCCGAGCACACGCTCGATGCCCGCGTTGGAGGCTTCCTGCAGCAGGCGCATGCGCGCCAGCAGGTGGCGAACGGCCTGCTTGGCCGACAGCGGGCGTCCGAACTGCACGCGGGTCGACATGTACTCGGCCGTGGTGGCCAGGGCGGCTTCGGCGGCGCCGTTGACGAAGCCGGCGATCAGGATCTGGCTGTCGCGCTGCAGCGCCGAGAAGGTGGCGGCATCCAGCTCGGCCAGCACCTTGGCGCTGTCCAGCGCCAGCCACGACTGGGGGTTCTCCGGGTCCAGCGCGCCATCGTCGCGCATCTCGACCGAGCTGAGGTCCAGCAGGGCACCGCCGCCGTGGCCATCGGCCACGAGCACCCAGTCGCAGTCCTTGGCACAGCGGGCCTGCCCCGCCCACCGGTCCTGAAGACTGCCTTGCCATGCCCATGTGGCGACGCGTGCGCCGCCGGCAAGCTCTGCCGCCAGAGGGGAGTCACCCAGCGCCTTGGCTATCAGGATGGTTTCGAGCAACGGCCACCGAAGGCGCAGCTTGCCCGCCTCGGCCGCGATGGGCAGGGCGAATTCGATGCCCAGTCCAAGGCCGCCGGCATCTTCGAGCGCGCATACACCGCACAGCCCTGCATGGGCCAGGACCTGCGCGGTGTCACGGAAGTCGCGGGTCTGCGCATCGGCAATGGCCTCGGCTGCGGCCTGCGCAAACTCTTCGGGCTTGAGATCGTTGTCCGACGTGGTCATCTCAGAGATCCTTGGGCAGATTCATGATGCGTTGCGCAATGATGTCCAGCTGCACTTCGGTCGTGCCGGCGTAGATGGTTTCGGCACGCGCGTACAGGTAGCCTGTGGTGAAGTGCTTGCGGGCGCGTTGCGCCAGCGCGCTGGAGCGCGGGTTGACGTGCGACACGACCGACAGCGCCAGGCCCATGAAGGCCTGGTGGCATTCCGACCAGAAGAGCTTGGTCAGCGAGCCCCGTGCGCCGATCTTGTCGCCCGCCATCATCTGGTTCACCGTGCGCTCGACCAGGCCCTTCAGCGCGTCGATCTCGCCCACCACGTCGCCGATGCGGCGCTGGTAGTAACCGTCGTCCAGCAACTTCGACAGTTGCGCGTCGGACTTGCACGCGGCAATGAGCTGGCGCAGTTCGCATTCGAAGCGCCATGCGCGGTACATGCGGTTCGTGGCGCGCTCGATCGACAGGACGCGGATGGCCGCATTCCAGCCCTCGTCCGGTGCCCCGAGGCGCGCGCTGTCGGGCACTTCGACGTTGTCGAAGAAGACCTCGGCGAACGATTCCTTGCCGTCGATCGACTTGATGGGCACCACCCGGATGCCCGGCGTGTCCATGGGCACGGCGAACATCAACAGCCCCCTGTGCTTGTCGGCCACCGTGCCGGTGCGGGTGAGGAGCAGGCAGTAGTGCGCCTTGGCGGCACCGCTGGTCCAGATCTTCTGTCCGTTGATGCGCCACGTGCCGCCTTCCTGCACGGCCTTGGTACGCAGGCGCGCCAGGTCGGAGCCCGCGTCGGGCTCCGAGAAGCCCTGGCACCAGTAGTTGCGCATGGAAAGGATGCTCGGCAGGAACAACTGCTTCTGCTCCTCGGTGCCTACCGTCTGGATGATGGGCCCCGCGAGTTCCTTGCCGATCGAGCTCACGCTCTCGGGCATGGCCAGTGCGCCCACTTCCTTGTTGACGGCCAGGTGTTCCCGCAGCGTCAGGCCGAGGCCGCCATGGGCCTTGGGCCACGTCATGCCCGCCAGCCCCGCGTCGTACATGGACGCCTCCCAATCGCGGCACTCGTCCAGCGTGGGCGTGCGGTAGTCGACGCTGTCCGCACGCATGTGCTCGGGCAGGTGGGCGCGCAGCCAATGGCGCGCGTACTGGCGGTAGACGGCCGCTCCTGCTGAAGCGTCCGGAATGGCCGGGTTCTTTTCCATGTGCATGGGGGACTTCAATGTGCAGCTGTGTTGCGTGAGGTCGGGACCATCAAGGCATCCAGAACGAGGCAACCCTCGCCCTCGGGCTTGACCAGGATGGGGTTCATGTCGATTTCAGCGACGTCTTCGGCATGGCGGCATGCAAACTCCGAGAGCCGGGCCACCGTGTGCGCGGCAGCGGCGACGTCGGCCTTGGGCTGGCCGCGGGCGCCGTCGAGCAGCGCGAACATCTTGAGGCCGCGGATCATCCGCAGGGCCTCTTCCTCGGAGACGGGCGCCACCTGCACGGCGACGTCCTTGAGGATCTCCGCATGGATGCCGCCCAGTCCCACCATCACGACCGGGCCGAATACAGGGTCGCGCGAGACCCCTGCGATCAGCTCCACGCCGCCACTGACCATCGGGGCCACCAGTACGCCATCCAGGCGCGCCTGCGGTGCGTGCCTGGCGGCGTTGGCGATGAGGCGGCCGTACGCTTCGCGCACGGCATCGTCATCATGCAGGTGCAGCGCCACCCCGCCGATCTCGGTCTTGTGGGCGATGTCTTCCGATGCGATCTTGAGGACCACGGGGTACCCGGTGGCCTGTGCGCTGCGCACGGCATCGTCGGCTGAAGTCACGACCTCCTCGCGCGGCACGCTGATCCCCGCAGCCGCCAATGCCTTCTTGGCATGGAACTCATTGCGAAACACGGCCGGATCGACCTCGTCGACAGGGCCGCCATACGCGGGGGCGGGGGGCAGGGCACTCAGCTGGCCGAGCTTGACGAGACCTGCCAGGCCCCGGGCTGCCGCTGGAATGCCGGGGAACACCGGGATGCCCAGGGCATTGATCTCCGCGACCGCATCGGCCGGTCCCTGGCTGATGAGGATCAGCAGGCGGTCGGGATGGCTGGCGCGGATCTTCGACAGCGCCTCCAGGTACACGCCGCGCAGGCGGGGGTTGTACAGCGAAAGCGCCAGCAGCAGCACCAGCGTGCTGCCGTTCTCGTCGTCCTGCAGGGCAGTCAACATCTTCAGCAGGATGTCCGGCCGCGCAGACATCTGGGCCGATGCGTCCACCGGATTGTTGGTGCCGGCGGTCGGCACGGCCTCGCGGATCAGGGCCTTGGTCGTGTCGGCGAGCTGCGGCAGCGTCATGCCGGCTTCCACCATGGCATCCGCCATCATGATTCCGAATCCGCCGGAAGCGGCCACGAGCGTCACGGCTTCCGTTGCAGGCAGCCGCGCGGTGCCCAGCAGGGCAACGGCGTGGCCCACCTCGAGCAGCTCTTCGAACGAGCGCACGCGCAACACGCCATAGCGGCGGAAGACGGCATCGAACACTGCGTCGGAGCCCGTGAGCGCACCGGTGTGCGAGGCAGCGGCCGCCTGGCCTTGCTCGGTGGCGCCGATCTTGAGAACGATCACCGGCTTGTGCTGGCGGCGCGCCATGTCGAGCGCCTCGATCAGGCGTCCTGCATCGCGGCAGGTTTCCATGCAGCACAGGATGATGCGCGTGGCAGGATCGTGCGCCAGCGCGGCAATGCCGTCGGCCACATCCACGTCGGCTTCGTTGCCGGTGGCCATGAACCGGCTCACGCCGAGGCCGCGATCGGCCATGTTGCGCATGGTGAAGCTGCCGATGTTGCCCGACTGCGAGACGATGCCCACCTGTCCGGCGGTCGGCATGCTTTGTTCCAGCGCGATGGAGAAAGAGCCCACCAGCTTGTCGATCACGTTGACGATGCCCAGGCAGTTCGGCCCCAGCAGCCGCATGCCATGGTTGCGCGCCACCCGCACCAGCTCGGCCTGCATGGCCGCGCCTTCGGGCCCGGCCTCCGCAAAGCCGGTGGACAGCACGATCACGCCGCGCACACCGCGCTCGGCGCAGTCGCGCACGGCTTGCAGTGTGGCACCGGCGGGCACGGCCACGATCGCCAGCTCCGGCGCCGCTGGCGTGTCCAGGATCGAGGCGTAGGCCTGCAGGCCCTGGATGGTTCCGCCCTTGGGATTGATCGGATAGATGGCGCCGGCATAGCCGTACTTGCGCAGCAGCTGCACGGGGCGGCCGCCGATCTTGGTGATGTCGTCGGACGCGCCGATCACGGCCACGCCGTCGGCCTTGAAGAATGCATCCAGCCCGGCGCCAGGGGCTGCTTGAACCTGGGTCAGCATATGCTCAGCGCCCTTTGAAGACCGGTGTACGCTTTTCGAGGAACGCCATGCGCGCCTCGCGGGCGTCCTCGGTCTTCGACAGGGCCATCGTGAACTCCTGCTCGAAGCGGTAGGCATCGCGTTGCGGCATCACGTCGACCATGTTGGCTGCACGCTTGGCGTAGGCGATGGCGAGCGGTGCCTTGGAGGCGATCTCGCGGGCCAGCGCCATCGTCACGGGCAGGAGGTCCTTTTCGGCCAGCACGTCTTCGATGACGTTGCGCTTGAGCAGGTCGTGTGCGCTCAGTCGCTGGCCCGTGAAGAACATGCGGCGCAAGGTGGAGCGGCCGAACAAGGTCTTGAGCATGGAGGCGCCGCCCGCCAGGCCCACATTGATCTCGGGCATGCCCACGGTCGCGTTCTTCGACGCATACAGGATGTCGCACGCGGCGGCAAGGCCGAACCCTGCCCCCAATGCGGCGCCATTGATGGCGGCAATCACGGGCTTGGCGCACTCGCGAATGGCGTTCCCGGTTTCGCGGGTGATGCGGTTGTGCTCCAGGAAGTCGCCGGCGACCTCGGCGTCGGGGCGATCCTTCAGGTCGGCGCCCGCACAGAACACCTCGCCCGCGCCCGTGAGCACCGAGCAGCGGATGTCCTCGCGTTCGGAGATGGCGTCGAAGGTGGCGACCAACTGGCGGCGCATCTCGCGGCTCAGCGCGTTGACCGGTTTGCGGTCCATGGTGACCAGGCCCACGCCGTCAGAAACTTCCAAACGAACCCATTCTTCACTCATACGCCACCTCTGTAAAAAGCCGGATTGCTGCGGCAGGAATTTGCTCGGTCGATTATAGAAATGGCCGTCGAATTCATTTCCAACCAATCCGAGAGAGTGTTCTGCAAAAAATGAAGCATTCGCCTGTCGGGAGGCCGGCGCTGGGTTGCTACCATGCGGCGGACGCTGAAATCAGGATGGCGGCGCTTGGTGCCAATGGCGCGGCCAATGGCGCGGGTTTTTACCTATTTCTAATTGATCGCTCCATCGCGCATTCAATCAATAAAATTGGCTTGCAGATCAAAGGTATTTGGAAAAATGGAAATCCAGCGCTTGGGCAATTTGAAGACAGCTCTCGGCGAGTGCCCGGTGTGGCACGGAGCGCGGCTGTGGCTCATGGACTGCCGCCAGGGCCTGATCCTTGCGCTGGACCCGGACACAGGCCTGGTGACGGCGCGCCATGAAGCGCCACCGCCCCTGGGCTCGTTCGCGTTCAACGGCGACGGCCTCGATGGCATCGTGCTGGCGCTGAAGGAGGAGATCGCGGCGTTGAACCTTCGCACCGGGCAATTGCGCACGCTCGCGCGCATCGAGGCGAGCAGCCCCCATTTACGGCTGAACGACGGCATATCGCTGGCCGACGGCAGCTTCGTGGTCGGCACCATGCATGTGTTTCGCGCGCCCGATGAGCCACCGCTCGGCGGCCTCTACCGGCTGGATACCCGCTTGCACCTCCACAAGCTCGACGAGGGGCTGGGAATCGTCAACGGACCCTGCGTGAACCCGATCGACGGGCGCCTGCATGTGGCAGACAGCGCCGCGAGAGTCATCTATTCGTATGCGATCGCGTCCGACGGGACGCTGGCAGACAAGCAGGTCTTCGTCCGCACCGAAGGCCTTGACTCCGGGCCGGATGGTTGCGCCTTCGATACCGAGGGCGGGCTATGGACCGCACTGGTGCGGACAGGAGCGCTCGCACGCTTCGACATGGAGGGCCGGCTCACCCACCGGATTGAACTCCCCGTGGCCCACCCGAGCGCGTTGTGCTTCGGCGGGTCGGAGATGGCCGATCTGTTTGTCACCAGCATCAGCGACAGTGGCCGGCTGAGCGCATCGGGGCCCCTGGACGGAGCCGTGCTCAAGGCGACCGGACTGGGCTTTCGCGGGTTTGCCCGGCCCGTATGCCGCATGCCGCTGTAGCAGAGCCGGCTGCGCCGCGGGCGTCGAACCGGTCATGCAAGACCTGCGGCCTTGCCGTGCGCCGCAAAGCGCAGCTCTGGCCCCGCCACGTGTTCAGCGACGAAGTCCAGGAACAGGCGGATCTTGGCGGGGATGATGGGGGTGTCCAGGATGGTGGCGTACATGCCTTCATCGAAGCCCTTGTTGCTGATGCGATAGTCGGTCAGCACCCTGACGAGCCGGCCCGCGCGAATGTCGTTGTGCACCGTGTAGTCGTCCAGCAGCACCAGGCCCTCGCCCAGGCGGGCGAGTTCGAGCAAGGCAATGCCGTTGTTGCTGACGTGGCGGGGCTTGAAGGCCATTTCGGTGAGCCGCTCTTCCTGCTTGAAGATCCAGGTGTATTCATTGCCGGGCAACTCGTAGGCCAGACAGTCGTGCTCGAGAATGCCTTCAGGCCCCTGCAGGGGGGGCTTGCCGGCCAGGTAGGCGGGTGTTGCCGCGAGATGGCGCTCGCTCTGGAACAGCATGCGCCGCTTCACGCCGGCTTCCACCGGTGGCGAGATGCGGAAGTCGACATCGAACTGGTTGCGCCGCAGGTCCACAGCGGCCTCGGTCAGCGTGAGTTCGATGTGGATCTCGGGATAGAGCTTGCGGAACGCAGCGACCAGCGGCGGCAGCACGCCCAGGCCGAACATCACCCGCGAATGCACACGCAGCAAGCCCTGCGGCGCGGAGCTGATGGCCGTGATGTTGGCCTGGAGTTCGTTGATGCGCCACAGGATGCCCTCGAGCTGGCGCGCATATTCCTCGCCCGACTCGGTGAGCGCGACCTGGCGCGTGGAGCGCAGCAAGAGCTTGACCTTCAACTCGTCTTCGATGTCGGTGATCATGCGCGACACCCCCGTGGCCGATATGCCGAAGCGCCGCGCCGTCTCGGAAAAATTCCGGGTCTGGGAAATCGATAGAAACAGCTCCATGGCTCGCAATCTATCCATGAATCCTCCGGTTTGCGCAGTTCAGATCTGCAGTTTTTGCCATAGTCGATCCTGTTTGTCTATATAAAATTCAGCAGCCAATTGCGTGGTGCATGCGGGTGCCAGGCGGGTGCTAATTTTGCGGGGATAGACATGGAATTCGGCGTATTTATTTTGGCCCAGCAGCGGGGCTATCATCAGACTTCGCAGCAGGTCATCGACAATTCAATTCAGCAAACCATCGCAGCAGAACAGGCCGGATTCCACAATGCCTGGTATGCGGAGCATCACTTCAACAATTATTCGCTTTCCCCTTCTCCGCTGATGATGGTGGCCCACATGGCCGGCAAGACACAGCGCATTCGCCTGGGGACTGCCGTCTGCATCCTGCCGCTCTACCAACCCGCACGTTTCCTGGCGGAGGTCGGATTCGTGGACACGGTGTCCGGCGGCCGGCTCGACCTGGGGGTAGGTTCGGGCTACCAGGAATTCGAGTTTGCCCGCTTCGGCGTGAAGCTGGCCGAATCGGGCGCGATCTACAACGAGTTCCTGGACATCCTGAACAAGGGCCTGACCGAGAAGATCTTCTCGTACGAAGGCGAATTCCTCAAGATGCCGCCCAGCTCCATTGCGGTGCGCTGCGTGCAGAGCCCCATGCCGCCGGTGTGGATCACCTCGGGCAACCCCGTCTCGCTGGGTCGCGGCGTGCGCGAGAACCACAACCTGTTCGTGACCGCGCTGCTCAAGGGCAACGAGGGCATCCAGGAGCTGCGCGGACGCCTCGCGAAAGTGGCCGGCGACAACGGCAAGGACCTGGACCGCGATGTGAAGTTCGGCTTCCTGCGCTGTGCCTACGCCTCCGACAACAACGCCGAGATCGACTCCTACCTGGACTGCGCGCGGTTCCAGCGCCGCATCTCCGAGAGCCTGAAGTTCCGCCGCTCGCAGTCCGATGACGGCTACATGATCAAGGAAGTGCCTTCCGAAACCGACCCGACGATGGAGCAGCTGCGCAGGAACCTGCCCGTGGGCTCGGTCAACCAGGTCATCGACAAGATGCTGGAAGAGATCAGCATCCTGCGCCCCAAGCACATCGCGCTGCAGACCCAGCTTGGCGACTTCGACCAGAAGACCATGCTCAAGCAGATCGCGCTCTGGGGCGAAAGAATCATTCCGGCCATCAACAAGGAGCTGGAACGCAACCAGCCCAATGCTCACGCGCTCGCTGCGTAGAGACGGTCCTTCACTACCACGCAGCCCATAAAAGGAGACCTCAATGATCCACACACCCATCAAACGACGCACCGTCCTGCTCGGCGGCATGCTGCTCGGCGCCGGCGTCGGCGCCTTTGCCGACACGGGCAACTGGCCCTCGCGACCGATCCGGCTGGTGGTCGCCGGCTCGGCAGGTGCGGGCGGCGATACCTTCGCCCGCTTGATCGCCGAGCCGCTGTCGAAGGTGCTGAAGCAGCCCGTCGTGGTGGACCCCAAGGCAGGCGCCAATGGCCTGATTGCGTGCGACGCAGTGGCGAAGGCCGCGGGCGATGGCTACACGCTGCTGTTCGCGCCGTCGTCGGCCATCCTCATCAATCCGGTGATCCACCCCAAGCTTCCCTACGACGCGGAAAAGGACCTGGTCCCGGTCACGCAGATCGGCGCGGCGGGCATCCTGCTGGTGGCGAATCCGAGCATGGGTTTCAAGAACCTGGCGGACATGGTGGCCTATGCCAAGGCCAACCCCGGGAAGCTCGCCTACGGCTCCTGGGGCACCGGGTCGTCCGGCCACCTGGCCATGGAAGGCATCAAGGCGCACTACGGCCTCGACATGCCCCACGCGCCCTACAAGACGCTCGTCACCGAAGTGACCGACCTCATCGCCAACAACATCAGCGTGGGCTTCACCGATATCCAGTCCCCCCTTCAGCACATGCGCAGCGGACGGCTGGTCGGACTGGGCCAGACGGGTTCGCAACGCTGGCCTGCCACGCAGGACCTGCCGACGCTGGCGGAACAGGGCTACAAGTTCGAAGCCGACGGCTGGTACGGCGTATTCGCCCCGGCAGGAACGCCCGTGGAAATCATCGATCGGCTCAACGCCGAGATCAACCGGCTGCAGAAGACCGACGAGGTGCGTCAGAAGATCGAAGGGCAGAACATGATCGTGCCTCCCGCGCGGTCTGCCAAGCAGTTCGCGGCGTCGATCAAGAAGGACGCTGCCATCTGGCAAGGGCTGGCGAAGACAACGGACCTGAAGGACAAGTAGCAACCAGGCTGGCCGTTTGCGCCATGCGGACGATCGAGAGGGGCCACGAAGGCCCCTTTTTTTGTTGCCGCATGCAGACGGGAGTCCTTCTCCGCGGCGGCATACCGCACTTTTCTGCAGGACTGAATCACGCGCCTTCCATATTCCGGATCGGCGAGTCCGACCGGAGAATTCCTTCATCGCACATCCACCCATTCGACTCGGAGAAAACATGGAATTCGGCGTATTCATCCTGGCGCAGCAACGGGGCTATCACCAGAGCTCGCAGCAAGTCATCCAGAACTCGATCGAGCAGACCGTCGTGGCCGAGCAGGCTGGCTTCAACACGGCCTGGTATGCCGAGCACCACTTCAACAACTACTCGCTGTCGCCGTCGCCTCTGATGATGATCGCGCACATGGCGGCCAGGACCCAGCGCATCCGGCTGGGCTCAGCCGTTTGCATCCTGCCGCTGTACCACCCCGCGCGCTTCCTGGCCGAGGTGGGCTTCGTCGACACGGTGTCGAATGGCCGCCTGGAACTCGGCATCGGTTCGGGCTACCAGGCGTTCGAGTTCGAACGCTTCGGCGTGAAGATCGAGGAGTCCGGCGCGATCTACAACGAGTTCCTGGACATCATTCCAAAGGGCCTGACCCAGAAGATCGTGGAATACGACGGCAAGTATCTCAAGCTGCCGCCCAGCTCGATCGCCGTGCGCCCGGTGCAAGACCCCATGCCTCCCCTGTGGATCACCTCCGGCAATCCCGCCACCCTGGGGCGCGGCGTGCGCGAAGGCCACAACCTCTTCGTGACGGCACTGCTCAACGGCACGGACGCCATCGTGTCGCTGCGTGACCGACTGGAAAAGGTTGCGCACGACAACGGCGCCGATCTCGACGACGACGTGAAATTCGGCTTCCTGCGCTGTGCGTTTGCATCCGACAAGCAGTCCGACATCGACGCCTACCTGGACAACGCGCGCTTCCAGCGCCGCATCTCGGAAAGCCTCAAGTTCCGCCGCGCGCAATCCGACGATGGCTACATGGTCAAGGAAGTGCCGTCGCCGACCGACCCGAGCTTCGAGCAACTGCGCAAGAACCTGCCGGTGGGCTGCGTCAACCAGGTCATCGACAAGATGCTCGAAGAAATCAGCATCCTGCGCCCCAAGCACATCGCACTGCAAACGCAGTTGGGCGACTTCGACCAGAAGACCATGCTGCGCCAGATCGAGCTGTGGGGCGAGAAGATCATCCCGGCCATCCGCAAGGAAGTCGAGTCGATGAACGCCGTGGCGGCCTGAACGAACGGTCACCCATGTCTTCTACCAACCCGTTCGACACCCAGGCCCTCAAGGGCAAGGTGGCCGTGGTCACCGGCGCCTCCGGTGGTCTCGGCCTCGCCATCTGCCAACATCTGCGCGCGATCGGCGCGCAGGTGGTGCAGGTCGACATCAGCTACCCGGACGCGCCCGCCGAGGCCGATGGCCTGCTGAGCGTGCACTGCGACATCGCAGACCCCGCTTCGATCACCGCAATGGCCGAGCTGACGCGTTCGCGCTTCGGCCGTTGCGATGTGCTGGTGAACAACGCAGCCATCACCTCGTCGCCCGTGGCACTCGAGAGCTTCCCGATCGAGCTGTGGGACCGCATCTTCCACGTGAATCTGCGCGGCGCCCTGTTGTGCGCACAGGCGCTGGTACCGATGATGTTCGACCGGGAGGCGGGCAGCATCATCAACATTGCATCCATCGCGGCGCAGGTGTCCACGCGCGTCGGCGCCTACGGGCCGACCAAGGCCGCCATGCGGGCGCTGACCCATCAGATGGCCGTGGAATGGGGCCCCCGCGGCATCCGGGCGAATTCCGTCAGCCCCGGCATGATCCGCACGCCGCTGTCGGAAGTGCACTACCGCGACGAGGCCGTGCTGAAGACCCGGACGTCGCGGATTCCGGCACGGCGCATCGGCGTCCCTGCGGACGTCGCGGGAGCCGTCTGTTTCCTGGCGAGCGATGCGTCCGCATACATCAACGGGCAGGACATCGTGGTCGATGGCGGATTCCTGAAGGCCTCCCTGGCCAACGTCTACAACAACGCTCCGTGAGGCCCACCATGGAATCGCCAAAGCGCCTGCAGAACGTGTTCGTCGTGGCCGAGCGGCCCGCTGAACTCCATGCCTTCTATGAATCTGCACTCGGGCTGCAGCTGAAGTTCCGCGACAAGGATCGATGGATCCAGTACGGGGTGGGCAACACCAGCGTCGCCCTGGCTTGCCGCGAAGAAGCGCTGCCTGCGACGTCCGGTGTCGTCATGGTGTTCGAAGTGGACGACTTCGCCGCCACGGTCGAACGCGTGGCGGCCGCGGGTGGCGAGGTACTCGGCACGCGTGACATGGGTTCGCACGGCGCGGTGCTGTCGCTGCGCGACCCCGAGGGCAACATCGTTCAACTCTTCAAACGCCAGGGGACGACGACACCATGAGACGCACGGCCGTTCCGAAGGCGAATAGCACTGCAGCCGGAGGCGAAGGTACTCCGGTGAGCCATGCCACGCCGCACATCAGTGCCATCGAGCCCAAGCTGTTTCGCCAGTTGCTGGGCTGCTTCCCGACCGGCGTGGCCGTCATCACGACCCATGCCGCCGACGGCCGGCCCGTGGGGCTGACCTGCAATTCGTTCAGCTCGGTCTCGCTGGAGCCGCCCTTGGTGCTCTTCAGCCTGCGCAAGGCGAGCAGCCTGCTGCGCGCATTCGTGGAGGCCGATAGCTTCGCCATCAACATCCTGTCGCAAAACCAGGACCTGCTGTCCGCCCGGTTTGCATCGAGCAAGATCATCGACAAGTTCGAGGGCGTGGCCTGGCGCCCGGGACCGCTCGGCACGCCGCTCATCGACGACTGCCTTGCCAGCTTCGAGTGCCGTGTCCATGCCCGCCACGAGGCGGGCGACCACGAGATCTTCATCGGCGAGGTGAAGCACATGGCCACCGGTTCGGCCGACCATGCGCTGGTGTTCTACAAGGGCGCCTACATGATGCTGGCCGAGTCGCTGCGCAAGCTGGTGCTCGAGGGACAGCTCGGCACGGCCGACATCGACGAGGCCTACCGCGCGCTCTACGGCACGCTGCTTCGGCTGGCTTGCGAACGGGCATCCGACGCGGAGGTCGACTCCATCGAAGCCGCCGCCGACGAGATCGAGCAGCACCAGGGCAAGGACGCGCTTCCGCAGCGCATCGAGGCCACGGCGCGCTTCTTCTCGTCGATTGCTCTGGCAGGCCACAACGAGGCACTGCGCCTCATGGCGCAGACGATGACTGCCGTGTTGCGCGAGCGCATGACGCACGTGATCCCGGTGCGCCCGAGGCCTGACGCGTTCCCGCTGCGGCGCAAGGTCGTGCAAAGCCTGCGGGCCCGGGACGCGGAAGGCGCCGCAAACGCGCTGGATGCGCTGATCGCGAAGCTGCGCCAGGACAGTGGCGCGCAAGACGAGAGCGTCGTCTCCCTGGCGCCCGCCCAAGGCTGAATTGCCAGGTTCGCCCGGCGCATCTGCCGCCGGAGCGACATCGCGGGCTGCATTCCTACGCTGCGCCAAGCGCGGTCCGACATCGCACGTGAGCCGCCGTTCTAGCCTGTAAGTCCCAATGGACCCACGAGGGCATGCCATGCGATACGGCGGCGGGCGAGACGACGACGGTGCGATCCGCGCGATCCGCGCCGCAGCGTGCCCGCTTGGAACTTCTCCGCATTGCCATGCGGCGCTGCTCTTCGCCATTGCGGACGCCCGCTTCGTGCTCCTGGGAGAGGCCTCGCATGGCACCGACGACTTCTACCGCGAGCGCGCCGCAATCACGAAGCGGCTGATCGAAGAGAAGGCTTTCGATGCGGTCGCGGTCGAAGCCGACTGGCCCGATGCCTTGCGGGTCGACCGATTCGTTCGCGGCCTGTCCGACGATTCGAGTGCACTGCAGGCGCTCGGCGATTTCCGGCGCTTCCCGCTCTGGATGTGGCGCAACCAGCCCGTTCGCGAGTTCGTCGACTGGCTGCGCGCCTTCAACCAGGGGAGGGCGCCGGAGCAGCGCGTGGGTTTCTACGGCATCGACCTGTACAGCCTCTACACCTCCATCGGCTCGGTGCTCGAGTACCTGGACCGGGTCGATCCCGACGCTGCGCGTCGCGCGCGTTCCCGCTATGGCTGCTTCGATCATTTCGGCGAGGACACGCAAGCCTACGGCCATGCTGTCGCTTTCGACCTGAGCGCCAGCTGCGAGGACGCAGCGGTGGCGCAGCTGATGGAACTGCGCGAGAGCAAGGTCCACGCCGGTGCCGACGCGCATTTTCATGCCGAGCAGAACGCGCGGCTGGTGCGCAACGCCGAGCACTACTACCGCACCATGTTCAAGGGCCGTGTGGCCTCGTGGAACCTGCGGGACCAGCACATGGCGCAGACACTGCAGGCGCTCGATGCGCACCTGAGCGCCCGGCGGTCCAGGCCCGCCCGCATCGCGGTGTGGGCGCACAACTCGCACCTGGGCGATGCGCGCTCCACGGAGATGGCGGACATCGGCGAGCTCAACGTGGGCCAGCTCATGCGCGAACGCTACGAGGCGCAGTGCTTCAACGTCGGCTTCACCACCGCGTCGGGCGAAGTCACGGCCGCCTCTGGGTGGGACCGGAAGCCGGAGCGCAAGCGCATCAATCCCCCGCTCGCGGGCAGCATCGAGGCGCTGCTGCACGAGACCGGGCTCGGCCGTTTCGCCTTGATGCTTCGCAACAACGAGGTACTCGCCGACGCGCTGCGCGACACGCGGCTTCAGCGTGCCATCGGAGTGATCTATGCGCCCGCGACAGAGCGGCAGAGCCACTACTTCGAGGCACGCGTTGCCGAGCAGTTCGATGCCCTGGTCCACCTGGACCAGACCTCGGCCCTGGAGCCGCTGGCGTAGCTATCGCTGCGGCGCCGCCTGGCCGGCCGGGCGCACGATGGTGGCGCGGCCATCGCTAGAAGGGATGGCGTCCGAGCCGCTCGAAGGGGCGGCGCCGGGCGGTGCAACGATGGTGGCGCGCCCGTCCGAGGAGGGCTGAGGCACTTCGACCGGTGGACCGCCGCGCGCGCGATCGAGCGCGGTGCCGGCTGCGCGGATGCAGGCTTCGCGCGCCGGGGCAGCCAGGGTTCCGTTGTTGCAAGCCGCAATGTCGCGCTCGTAGCGCCGCTGCAGTGCATCGGGGGCGGGCTGGGCCGGCGCGGCGAGGGCCGCCGCCATGCCGGCGCAAAGGAAGAAGAAACGGGGCGGCTGGGACGGCTTCACGGTGTTCTCCGTTGCAAGGCTTCGGCAGCATTGCATGATTGCGCCGCCCGCTGCTGTGCGCAGCTGCAGCGAAGGGAGGTAGTCCAAGGGCGTGCCTGCCTGGGGACGCGGCCGATGCGGTGCCGTGTACCACCGCACCAGGCCGCCGAGGATCAGCAACGCGCCTGAGCCACCTCAGTGCGCCGCCGGCTGCTCGCGCGTCCGCGGAGGCGGCCCCTCCGGAGCGTCTGTCGCGTCGGGCTTGCGGCCGCGGATGCGGGCGACCATGCGATGCAGCCAGTGCTCGATATCGTCGACGTAGGTGAACACCGCCGGCACGACCAGCAGGCTCAGCACCGTGGAGGTGATCAGCCCGCCGATCACCGCCATGGCCATCGGCGCGCGGAAGCTGGAATCGGCCGCGCTCAGGCCGAATGCGATCGGCGCCATGCCCGCGCCCATGGCCAGCGTGGTCATGATGATCGGCCGCGCGCGCTTGTGGCAGGCATCGCGCAGCGCATCCCAGCGCGTCATTCCGTGATCGCGGCGAGCGACGATCGCGTACTCCACCAGCAGGATCGAGTTCTTGGTGGCCACGCCCATCAGCATGATGAAGCCGATCATCGAGGGCATCGACAGCGCCTGCTGCCCCAGCAGCAGGCCGATGAAGGCCCCGCCCAGCGCCAGCGGCAACGCGCACAGGATGGTGACGGGGTGCAGGAAGTCCTTGAAGAGCAGCACCAGCACGATGTAGATGCACAGCACGCCGGTCAGCATCGCCAGGCCGAAGCTGGCGAACAGCTCGCTCATCATCTCGGCGTCGCCCACCTCCGCCACGCGTACGCCGGGCGGCAGGTTGCGCACCGAGGGCAGTGCTTCCACCGCCTTCTTCGCGTCCCCCAGGCCAACGCCGGAGAGTTCGATTTCGAAGTTGACGTTGCGCGAGCGGTCGTAGCGGTCGATCACCGCAGGGCCGCCTTCCATCGTGAGCGCGGCGACCTGGCTCAGCATCACCGGGCCGCGCGCACCGGGGACGGTCAGGCGCTCCAGCAGCGAGAGGTCCTGCCGCGCAGAGTCCTCCAGCTTGACCACGATCGGCACCTGCCGCTGCGCCAGGTTGAGCTTGGCCAGGGCCTGGTCGTAGTCGCCGAGCGTGGCCACGCGCAGGGTCTCGGCGATGGCCGAGCTGGTCACGCCCAGGTCGGCGGCACGGGCGAAGTCCGGCCGCACCACGATTTCGGGCCGGATCAGGCTCGCGGTGGAGGTGATGTTGCCCAGGCCGGGGATGGCGCGCAGGTCCTTCTCGACCGCGCGAGCCGCGGCCGTGAGCGCGTACGGTTCCTCGCCCGTCAGCACCAGGATGTACTTCTCGCCCGAGCCGCCGAGGCCCACGGTCGTGCGCACGCCGGGCAGGGTTTCGAGTGTCTTGCGGATGTTGTTCTCGATGCCCTGCTTGCGCGGCCGGTCGCCGCGGTCGGCCAGCTTGATGGTGAGCGTGGCCTTGCGGGTCTCCGGCGTGCCGAAGCTGGCAAAGGGATCGCCGCCCGCGCTGCCGCCGCCCACGGTGGTGTAGACGCTCTTCACGTGCTCCACCGCCATCACCCGCTGTCGCGTCTCCTCGGCCATCGCCAGCGTCTGCGCCAGCGTCGCGCCCGGCGGCAGCGACAGGTACACCTGCGTCTGCGAGTTGTCGTCGGCCGGGATGAACCCGGTCTTGAGCAGCGGGATCAGCGCGATCGAGCCGAAGAAGAAGAGGGTGGCCAGCACCATGGTGGTAAAGCGATGCCGCAGGCTGCGCTCGGCCAGGCGCATGTACAAGGCGAGCCAGCGCGGCTCCTTCTCGGCGCCGACCAGCGGCTTGAGGATGTAGGCCGCCATCATCGGCGTGAGCATCCGCGCCACCACCAGCGAGGCAAAGACCGCGAGCGAGGCAGTCCACCCGAACTGCTTGAAGAACTTGCCGGCCACGCCGCTCATGAAGGCGGTGGGCAGGAACACCGCGATCAGCGTGAAGGTGGTGGCGATCACCGCCAGGCCGATCTCGTCGGCCGCCTCCATGGCCGCCTGGTAGGGCGTCTTGCCCATGCGCAGGTGGCGCACGATGTTCTCGACCTCCACGATCGCGTCGTCCACCAGGATGCCCACCACCAGCGACAGCGCCAGCAGCGTGACGACGTTGATCGAGAAGCCCAGCCAATGCATGCCGATGAAGGCCGGGATGGCCGACATCGGCAGCGCGACGGCCGAGACGAAGGTGGCGCGCCAGTCGCGAAGGAACAGCCAGACCACGATCACCGCAAGCAGGGCGCCTTCGAAGAGCAGGTGCAGCGAGCCGTCGTATTCCTCCTGCACCGGCTCGACGAAGTTGAACGCCTCGGTGAGCTCGATGTCGGGACGTTGCGCGCGCAGCTCGGCCAGGGCCTTCTGCACCGCACCGCCGACCTCGACCTCGCTCGCGCCGCGGCTGCGCGCGACCTCGAAGCCGACCACGGGCTTGCCGTCGAGCAGGGCGGCGGCGCGCGGCTCGGCAATGGTGTCGGAGACGCGCGCCACCTGGTCGAGCCGGATGCTGCGTCCGTCCGACAGCGGGATCTGCATGTCGCGCAGCTCATCGGCCGAGCGCACGGTGGCGAGCGTGCGCACCGGCTGCTCGCTGCCGCCCAGATCGGTGCGCCCGCCGGCGCTCTCGGTCTGCACCTGGCGCAGCTGGCGCGAGATGTCGGCGGCAGTGGCCCCCAGCGACTGCAGCCTGCCCGGATCGAGGTCGACATGGATCTGGCGCGTGACGCCGCCGACGCGGTTGACCGCGCCCACGCCGCTGATGGCCAGCAGCTTCTTGGTGACCGTGTCGTCGACGAACCAGCTGAGCGCCTCCGGGTCCATGCGCGAGGAAGCGATGGTGAAAGCCAGGACCGGCTGGGCCGCGAAGTCCAGCTTGTTGATGATGGGGTCGCGCACGTCCGCCGGCAGATCGGCGCGTACGCGCTGCACCGCGGAGCGCACGTCGTCGACCGCCTCCTGCACCGGCTTCTCGAGGCGGAACTCGACGATCATCGTGGCCGCGCCGTCCTGCACCTTGGTCGTGATGTGCTTGAGGCCCTGAACGGTGGCGATCGAGTTCTCGATCTTGCGCGCCACGTCGTTCTCCAGCTGCGAGGGCGCCGCGCCCGGCAGCGAGACCGAGACCGTCACCGTGGGCAGGTCGATGTCGGGGAAGTTCTGAACCTTCATCGCGTTGAAGGACAGCAGCCCGGCGAAAGTGAGCAGCACGAACAGCATCACCGCGGGGATGGGGTTGCGGATGGACCAGGCGGAGACGTTCATTCAGTGGCTCGCTTCGGATCGGGATGACTTACGGCGCACTTCTCAGGGCGCACTTCTCACGGCGCACTTCGCTTGGCCGGCGGCGCATCCACCACCCGCACCAGGTCGCCGTCGTTCAGGAAGCCCGCGCCCTGGACCACGATGCGCGCGTCCGCGGGCAGCCTGGTGGTGATCTCGATGCGGTCGCCCACGCGGCGGCCGGTCTCGACCTTCAGCTGCGCGACGCGGTTGTCGGGCTGGAGCAGGAGCAGGTGGTTGAAGCCGTCGCGCGGCACCACCGCGGCTTGCGGAACGGTGAGCGCGTTGCTGTGGCCGAGCTGGAACTCGCCGCGCGCGAACATGCCGGCCTTGACGACGCTCGTCTGCTGCAAGCCAGGGAGGTCGACGTAGACGAGGGCATTGCGCGTCTGGGGGTCGACAGTCGGCGCAATGCTGCGCACCGTGCCGCTGACCTGGGCGCCGCTGGCACTGGTGATCACGGCAGGGGTGCCCACGGCGACGCGGCTGAGCTCGGCCGATGTCACCTCGGCGCGCCACTCGAGGCGGCCCTGGCGGATCAGCCGGAACAGCTCGGTGCCGGCGCCGAGCACGCTGCCCACCGTCGCGGTGCGCGACGAGATCACGCCGTCGTCGGGCGCCAGCACCTGCGTGTTGCGGCCGCGCACCTGCTGGGCGGCCAGCACGGCCTGGGCCGCCTCGACGCGCGCCTTCGCGGTTTGCTCCGCCGTCTGGTACTGGTTGATCTGCTGCTGGCTCAAGGCGCCGGTCGCCTGCAGGGTGCGGGCGCGCGCGGCGTTGCCGGCGGCATCGGCAGCAGTCGCCCTGGCCTCGGCCAGCGAGGCGCGGGCCTGGGCCACATCGGCTTGCACGGTCTCTTGCGAGAAGGTGGCGAGCACTTGGCCCTTCTTCACTGCATCGCCCACGTTGACGCGAACTTCGGCCAGGCGCAGGCCGGTGGACTCGGAGCCGATGCTGGCTTCCTGCCATGCCGCAACATTGCCGTTGGCGGCCAGCGTGATGGTGAGCTCGCTGGTCTCGGGCTTGGCCACCGTCACGGTGAGCGCAGGCCTGGGCTGTGCGGCGGCTTCCTTCGACATGCCGGCGGCCTGCTCGGCCGGCTTGCCGCGCGAGAACAGGAAGGCGCCGACCGCGAGCAGCAGCACCAGCACAGCCACGATGATGAGCAGGGTGGAACGCTTCATTCTTGTCATAAGAGCTACTTCGCTGACTTCGCGATCGAGGAGTTGCTTGTCGTTTCGGTGCCTGGCCGCGACCAGCCGCCGCCGGTGGTGCGGTAGAGCGCAACCCAGGCCTCGGCGCGCTCGCGCTGCAGCGAGACGCGCGCGGTCTGCGCCGCGAACAGCGTGCGCCGCGCGTCCTCCAGCTCGAACAGGCTGGCAAGGCCGCTCTGATAGCGCGCGCTGGTGGCGTCGAACGAGGCCCGGTAGTTCTGCACCGCAGCATCGGCATCGCCGGTGCGCTGGTCGGTGCTCTGCAGGTTGATCAGCGCCTCCTCCACCTCGCGCACGGCCTGGCGCACGTTGCCGCGGTAGAGCGCGACGGCTTCGTCGTAGCGGGCCCGCGCGGCATCCACGTTGGCGGCCAGGGTGCCGCCGTCGAAGATCGGCACGGTCAGCGCCACCGGGCCGATGCTCCAGGTATCCACCGTCTCGCGAAAGCCGCTGGTGCGGAACTGCAGGCGGCCGATGGAGCCCTGAAGTGTCAGCCGCGGGAAGCGCTGTGCCAGTGCGGAGCCGGCCTCTGCGCTGGCAGCGGCAACGCCCAGTTCGGCCGCATACACGTCCGGCCGCTGGGCCAGCACCTCGGCGGGCACGCTGGCCACAGGGTGCACGGCCGGCAGCGTGCGTTCGACCGGCACGGCATCCAGCCGGGCCTGCAGCGTGGCGGCCTCGATGCCGGTCAACGCGACCAGCGATTGCTGCAGCAGGGCGCACTGGGCGCGTTGCTGGGTCAGCCTGGCCGAGGCATCGGAGGCGCCGGCGCGCGCCAACGCGGCGTCGGCCGGCGCGGTGAAGCCGGCACGGGCCGAAAGGTCGTTGAGACGCGCGGTCTCCGCCCGCGATCGGGTGTCGTCTGCGGCCACGGCGAGTTGGCGCCGGCAGGCGCGTTCTCCGAAATAGGCGTTGGCCGTCTCGGCCGCCACAGAGACCCGCGCTTCGTGCCACCTGGCGTCGGCGCTGTCGAGGCGGGCCTGGTTGGCATCGCGGGTGGCGCGCAGGCCACCGAACAGGTCGACCTCCCAGTTCGACTGCAGGCCGGCCTGGAGGGTGGTGATGGCGGGAATTGCAGTGCTCGTCGAGCTGGCGCCCGTGCTGCCGGTGCCGCCCAGTCCGGTGAAGCCGCCGGTGGGCGAATTGCTGCGGCTGGCCGAGGCATTGGCGCCGAGGTTGGGTGCCAGCGCAGCGCCGGCGGCGACGCGCGAGGCACGTGCCTCGGCGATGCGCGCGGCGGCGCTGGCCACGTTGGGGCTGGCGGCCTGGGCCGCGTCGATCAGCTCGACCAGGAACGGATCGTCGAGCTGGCGCCACCAGTCGGCCAGCACGGGCAGCGAGCCGCCGTGGGGCAGGGGGGTGCTCCACTGCGCGGGTGTCGGTGCCGTGACCTTCTCGGGCGGGCGCGGGAGCGTGCAGGCCGAGAACGCCAAAGGGAGCGTGAAGGAAAGCGCGAAGCAGAGCGCGCGAAGCCGGAAGTTCCTCATGAGGTTCCGCAAAAAGTGGCGTGGCTGGCGATCGGGTAGGTCGCGTCGCTGGGCCGGATGCAGCCGGTGGGCCGGGCAAGGCGCGCAGCATAGCAAGACTGCACGCGCCGCTCGGCAAGCCCCTGCGCAGATCGGAAACCTGCATCGTAGCCAGTCGCGACGACGCCATCGATGACATCGGCGCGAGCCATTGATGCACAGGCTACGATTCCGCCATGTCAGCCGTCACCGCGTCAACCGCCGCACTGCCGCTCGATGCCGAAGGCATCCTGGCCCTGGCAGCCCGCTCGATGTTCCATCTTTTTTCCAGCATCAGCCAGGGCATGTTCCTGGTCGACCGCAGCGGTCGCATCGTCTGGGTCAACGAGGGCTACCGCCGCTTCCTTCCGGCGCTGGGCTTCTCGTCCATCGACCAGTTCCTCGGGCACCCGGTGGAGGAGGTCGTGCCCAACACGCTGATGCAGCGCGTGCTGGAGACCGGCGAGCCCATCCTGATCGACCTGCTCACCAACAAGGCCGGCACCTTCGTGGTCAGCCGCATTCCGCTGCGTGAGGAGCGCGAGGACGGCGCGGCCGGGGCCGTGATCGGGGCGATCGGCATCGTGCTCTTCGACCACCCGGAGGACACGCTTCAGCCGCTGATCAGCAAGTTCGCGCTGCTGCAGCGCGACCTCGACGACGCGCGCCGCGAGCTCGCGACCCAGCGCAACAACCCGCTCTGGCAGCAGTCGGCCGACGGGCAGCGGCGATCGAAATACACCTTTGCCAGCTTCATCGGCGCCAGCCCGGCGGCGGTGGAGGTCAAGCGCCATGCGCGGCGCGCGGCACAGTCCTCCAGCCCGGTGCTCCTGCTGGGCGAGACCGGCACCGGCAAGGAATTGCTGGCACATGCGATTCATGCCGCGTCGGCCCGGGCCCGCAACGCCTTCGTCAGCGTGAACATCGCGGCCGTGCCCGATACGCTGCTGGAGGCCGAGTTCTTCGGCGTCGCCCCCGGCGCCTACACCGGGGCCGACCGCAAGGCGCGCGAGGGCAAGTTCAAGCTGGCCGATGGCGGCACGCTGTTCCTCGACGAGATCGGCGACATGCCCTTGACGCTGCAGGCCAAGCTGCTGCGCGCCCTGCAGGAGGGCGAGATCGAGCCGCTGGGCTCCAACAAGCTGGTGCCTTTCGACGCGCGCGTGATCGCCGCCACCTCGCGCGACCTGCCGGCGCTGGTGCGGGAAGGGCGCTTCCGCGAGGACCTGTTCTACCGCCTGAACGTGCTGCCGGTGCGCGTGCCGCCGCTGCGCGAGCGGCGCGCCGACATCCCCGCGCTGGTCGAAGCGCTGGGCGAGGACATGGCGCTGCGCAGCGGCGAGGCTCCGCCCGAGCTGATGCCGGATGCGCTGGCGCTGCTGGCCGCGCAGCACTGGCGCGGCAACATCCGCGAGCTGCGCAACGTGCTGGAGCAGGTCACCATGCGCAGCGACTCGCAGCGCATCGACGCGGCGCAGCTGGAACGCATCCTGCGCGAGACCGGGCAGGAGAAGATTGCCGCGCCCGACCCGCTGCAGGCGGCGCCGGGCACGGCCGGGAGCGACGACAAGGCCTTGCTGCTGCGCCCGTTGGCCGAGCAGGTGGCCGAGCTGGAGCGAAAGGCCATTGCAGCTGCGATGGCAACGACCGGCGGCAACAAGCTGGCGGCGTCGCGGCTGTTGAAGATCTCACGCGCGACTTTGTATGAACGTCTGGAAAACCCTGACTGAGAAAAATGCAATCGCCTGAAACTCAGGCAAGTCAAATGTATTGATTCCAGTCCTTTCACTCGAAGCCTGCGGGAAAGTCCTTGGCTGACAACGCGATCGCAGCTGGCATGAACTGTGCAATATTCAGTCATCCATCCTCAGGAGACAAAAGAATGCACCGTCGCCATCTGGTCGCCCTCGCGGCCGTCGCAGCTTTGGGCGCCACCGCCCTGACCACTCCCGCGCTCGCCCAGTCCAACGAGATCCGCATCGCGCATATCTACAGCAAGACCGGCCCGCTGGAAGCCTACGGCAAGCAGACGCAGACCGGCCTCATGATGGGCTTGAGCTACGCCACGGGCGGCACGATGGCCGTCAACGGCAAGAAGATCGTGGTCATCGAGAAGGACGACCAAGGCAAGCCCGATCTCGGCAAGTCGCTGCTGGCCGCGGCCTATGCGGACGACAAGGCCGCATTGGCGGTGGGCCCCACCTCCTCGGGCGTGGCGCTCGCGATGCTGCCGGTGGCCGAGGAGTACAAGAAGATCCTGCTGGTCGAGCCCGCCGTGGCCGACTCGATCACCGGCGACAAGTGGAACAAGTACATCTTCCGCACCGGCCGCAACTCGAGCCAGGACGCAATCAGCAACGCGGTCGCGCTCGACAAGCCGGGCGTCAGCATCGCCACGCTGGCACAGGACTACGCTTTCGGCCGCGATGGCGTGAAGGCCTTCAAGGATGCGATCAAGAAGGCCAAGATCGTCCATGAGGAATACCTGCCGCAGAACACCACCGACTTCACCGCCGGCGCGCAGCGGCTGATCGACAAGCTCAAGGACCAGCCGGGCCGCAAGGTGATCTGGGTCGTCTGGGCCGGCGCGGGCAACCCCTTCAAGATCGCGGACCTCGACCTCCAGCGCTACGGCATCGAGATCGCCACGGGCGGCAACATCCTGCCCGCCATGGCCAGCTACAAGCAATTCCCGGGCATGGAAGGCGCCACCTACTACTACTTCGGCATCCCGAAGAACCCGGTGAACGAGGCCCTGGTCGCGGCGCACTACAAGGAATTCAAGACGCCGCCCGACTTCTTCACGGCCGGTGGCTTCAGCGCGGCGATGGCCGTGGTGACGGCGCTCAAGAAGACGGGCGGCGACACCGGCACCAACAAGCTGATCTCGACGATGGAAGGCATGACCTTCGATACGCCCAAGGGCCCGATGACCTTCCGCAAGGAAGACCACCAGGCGCTGCAGAGCATGTACCACTTCAAGATCAAGGCCGACCCGGCCTTCGCCTGGGGCGTGCCGGAGCTGGTGCACGAGATCAAGGCGTCGGAGATGGACATTCCGATCAAGAACAAGCGCTGAGAAATCGGACTCCGGACGCCGTGCATGCACTGCGTCCGCTACCCGCATCCGTCTTCCCTTACCCCATGCTCGAAACCAGGGATCTGACGATCCGCTTTGGTGGCCATGTCGCGGTCAACGCCGTGAGCTGCGCCTTCGCACCCGGCACGCTGACGGCGATCGTCGGCCCGAATGGCGCGGGCAAGACCACCTACTTCAATCTCATCTCGGGGCAGCTCAAGGCCAGCGCCGGCACGGTCTCGCTCGACGGGCAGATGCTCACAGGGCTGAGCGCCTCGGCGCGCACGCGTGCCGGGCTGGGGCGTGCCTTCCAACTGACCAACCTCTTTCCCAACCTGACAGTGCTCGAGAACGTGCGCCTCGCAGTGCAGGCCACGCGCGAGGGGGCGCACCGGCGCGGGCTCAACCTTTGGAGCATCTGGAGCGATCACCGTGCGCTGACCGAGCGGGCCGACCAGATCCTGGAAGAGGTCGCGCTCAAGGCCAAGGAGCATGCACCCGTTGCGAGCCTGCCGCATGGTGACCAGCGCAAGCTGGAGGTGGCGCTGTTGATGGCGCTGGAGCCCCAGGTGTTCATGTTCGACGAGCCGACGGCCGGCATGAACGCGGCCGAGGCGCCGGTGATCCTCGACCTGATCCGCGCGCTCAAGAAGGACCGCAGCAAGACCATCCTGCTCGTGGAGCACAAGATGGACGTGGTGCGCGAGCTCGCGGATCGCATCATCGTGCTGCACAACGGGCAGCTGGTTGCGGACGGCGAGCCCGCGGAGGTGATTGCATCGCCGGTGGTGCAGGAGGCTTACCTCGGCGTAGCGAAGGAGCCGCAACGATGAGCGCGAACCTGCTCACGCTCGAAGGCGTTCATACCCACATCGGCGCCTACCACATCCTCCACGGCGTCGACCTCGCCGTTCCCAGGGGCCAGCTCACCATGCTGCTGGGCCGCAACGGCGCCGGCAAGACCACCACGCTGCGGACCATCATGGGCCTGTGGCATGCCTCGCAAGGCCGGGTGCGCTTCGGCGAACGCGACATCACGGCGCTGCACACGCCGCAGATCGCCGGGCTCGGCATTGCGTACGTGCCCGAGAACATGGGCATCTTCTCCGACCTCACCGTGAAGGAAAACATGCTGCTCGCGGCGCGCGGCGCGAAGAACGCCGAGCAGATGGACGACGCCCGCCTGAAGTGGATCTTCGAGCTCTTCCCCGCGGTGCAGAAGTTCTGGAACCACCCCGCCGGCAAGCTCTCGGGCGGGCAGAAGCAGATGCTGGCGGTCGCGCGTGCGATCGTCGAGCCGCGCGAGCTGCTGATCGTCGACGAGCCCAGCAAGGGCCTGGCGCCCGCGATCATCAACAACATGATCGAAGCCTTCGGCGCGCTGAAGAAAAGCGGCGTGACGATCCTGCTCGTCGAGCAGAACCTCCATTTCGCGCAGCGCCTCGGCGATACGGTCGCGGTGATGGACAACGGCCGCCTGGTGCATGGCGGCAGCATGGCGGCCTTCTCGGCCGACGAGGAATTGCAGCGGTCGCTGCTGGGGCTGGCCCTATGAAACTTGACTTCGACTGGAAGCCGCTGCTGCTCGTCCCGGTGCTCGTGCTCATCGCGCTGCCGCTGACCGGCTCGTTCTCGACCTGGCTCACGCTCACCGTCGCCGGGCTCGCGATGGGCATGATCATCTTCATCATCGCCTCGGGCCTGACGCTGGTTTTCGGCTTGATGGACGTGCTCAATTTCGGCCATGGCGTTTTCATCGCGCTGGGTGCCTTCGTGGCAAGCACGGTGCTCGGCGGCATGGGCGACTGGACCGGCTCTCAGGAGGTCTGGCGCAACCTGCTCGCGGTGTTCCCCGCGATGCTGGTGGCCATGGCCGTGGCCGGCGCGGTCGGCCTGGCCTTCGAACGCTTCATCGTGCGGCCGGTGTACGGCCAGCATCTCAAGCAGATCCTCATCACCATGGGCGGCATGATCATCGGCGAGGAGCTGATCAAGGTGATCTGGGGGCCGGGGCAGATCCCGCTGCCGCTGCCCGATGGGCTGCGCGGTTCGCTGCTGGTCGGCGATGCGGCGATCAGCAAGTACCGCCTGCTGGCGGTGGCGGTCGGGCTCGTCGTCTTCGGGGTGCTGGCCTGGACGCTCGCGCGCACCAAGATCGGCCTCCTGATCCGCGCCGGCGTGCAGGACCGCGAGATGGTCGAGTCGCTGGGCTATCGCATCGGGCGGCTCTTCATCGGCGTCTTCGTCGTCGGCAGCGCGCTGGCCGGACTGGGCGGCGTGATGTGGGGGCTGTTCCAGCAGAACCTGATCCCGCAGATGGGCGCGCAGGTCAACGTGCTGATCTTCATCGTGATCATCATCGGCGGACTGGGCTCGACCACCGGCGCGCTGATCGGCGCGTTGCTGGTCGGCTTGCTGACCAACTACACCGGCTTCCTGCTGCCGGTGGCCACGCAGTTCGCCAGCATTGCGCTGATGGTGGCGGTGCTGTTGTGGCGTCCGCAAGGCGTGTATCCGGTGGCGAGCAGCCGGTGAGGAGGGCGACACGATGCTGAATCGCCTTCTTTCCAACGACCTCCCGCGCAGCCGCGTCCTGGCCGTGCTGCTCGTGCTGCTTCTGATCGGGCTGGCCTTCGCGCCCTTTATCTTCCCCGGCGTCAAGGCGCTGAGCGTGGCGGCCAAGGTGCTGGTGTTCATCGTGCTGGTCGCAAGCTTCGATCTGCTGCTGGGCTACACCGGCATCGTCAGCTTTGCCCACACCATGTTCTTCGGCATCGGCGCCTATGGCATCGCGATCTCCGCGACGCGGCTCGGTCCGGGCTGGGGCGCGTTGCTGCTGGGGCTGGGTGCGGCGCTCGTCGTGTCGCTGCTGCTGTCGCTCGCCATCGGCCTGTTCTCGCTGCGCGTGCGGGCCATCTTCTTCGCGATGATCACGCTGGCGGTGGCCTCGGCCTTCCAGACGCTCGCCTCGCAGCTGTCGGACTTCACCGGTGGCGAGGACGGGTTGACCTTCAAGCTGCCGGAGCTGATCTCGCCGTCCTTCGAGTTTGCGCAGGAGCCTTTCCTCGGCGTGTCGCTCGATGGTCGCTTGCTGTGCTACTACCTGCTCTTCGTCGCCGCGGTGATGCTGGTTCTGGCCTTGCTGCGCATCGTCAACTCGCCTTTCGGCCGCGTGCTGCAGGCCATCCGCGAGAACGAGTTCCGGGCCGAGGCCATCGGCTACCGGGTGGTGGTCTACCGCACCACCGCCTCGGTGCTGTCGGCGCTGTTTGCCACGCTGGCTGGCGCGATGCTGGCGATCTGGCTGCGCTACAACGGTCCGGACACCTCGCTGTCCTTCGAGATCATGATCGACGTGCTGCTGATCGTGGTGATCGGCGGCATGGGCACCGTGTACGGCGCGGCCATCGGCGCCGCGCTCTTCGTGGTGGCGCAGAGCTATCTGCAGGACCTGCTGCGCCTCGGCAGCGAGGCGGTGAGCGGGATCTCCTGGCTGGCCGCGCTGCTGTCTCCGGACCGCTGGCTGCTGTGGCTGGGCCTTCTTTTCGTGCTCTCCGTCTACTACTTCCCGACCGGCATCGTCGGCCGTCTTCGAGCAAGGGCCCAGCGATGAACGCACCGACATCGAACTACCTGCAGATTGCCGGCCGCGAGATCCACTGGATGGACTGGGGCGGGCAGGGCGGTCCCGTGGTGGTCGCCTGGCATGGCCTGGCGCGCACCTGCCGCGACATGGACGAGCTGGCCGGGCATTTCTCCGAGCGCGGCTTTCGAGTGATCTGCCCGGACACGATCGGACGCGGGCTCAGCCAGTGGAGCCCGGCGCCCGACGACGAATACCAACTGGCCTTCTACGCACGCCTCGCGGCCGGCCTGTGCGATGCGCTGGCGCTCGAGCGGGTGCACTGGGTCGGCACCTCGATGGGCGGCGCCATCGGCATGGTGTGCGCGGGCGGCCTGGTCGAGCCTCGCATGAAGGCGCGCATCGCCAGCCTCGTGCTCAACGACAACGCGCCTCAGATTGCGGATGCGGCCATCGAGCGCATCCGCTCCTATGCCGGTCAGCCGCCCGCCTTCGACACGGTGGCCGAGCTCGAAGCCTTCTTCCGCACCGTGTACAAGCCCTACGGCTGGCTCAGCGATGCGCAATGGCGGCGGCTCACGGAGACCTCCACGCGGCGCTTGCCCGATGGCCGCGTGACGCCGCACTACGATCCGGCCATGGTGCGGCAGTTCGTCGTGCACCCGGAGGACTACGTGCTGTGGCCGCACTACGATGCGATCGAGGTGCCGCTGCTGTGCCTGCGCGGCGTGGATTCCGACCTGGTGCTGCCCGACACGCTGGTCGAGATGCAGCGCCGCGGCCCCGGCGCGGCGGGGCGCCTGCAGGTCATCGAGGTGCCGGGCTGCGGCCATGCGCCGGCGCTCAACGTGCCTTCTCATCTGGAGCCGATCGAGGCCTTTGTGCGCGCTGCCGGCATCTAGTGCACAAGCTCGCCACAATCGGACCTGAATCAACTCGGAGTCATCGATGGCGCTCTCGTTCTACGACATCTCGGTCCCGGTCTTCCTCCGCGGACTCGGCCAGCTTTCACATCTGCTGGACAAGGGCCTCGCGCATGCGCAGGCTTCAGGCATCGACCCGTCGGTGCTGGTGAACGCACGGCTTGCACCCGACATGTTCACGCTGGTGGGCCAGGTCCAGAGCGCGAGCGATGCTTCGAAGCTGGGCGTTGCCCGGATCGCCGGCCTCACGGCGCCGAGCTTTCCTGATACAGAAACCACCTATGCGGAACTGCAGGCTCGCGTGGCCAAGACCGTGGACTATCTGCAAAGTGTGGACCGCGCGGTGGTCGACGGCTTCGAAGACCGCCCCGTCACGATGAAGGCGCGCGGCAACGAGTTGAACTTCACCGCGCAGCGCTACCTGCTGCAGTTCGCGCTGCCCAACTTCTTCTTCCACGTGACCACCGCCTACGACGTGCTGCGGCACAGCGGCGTGCCGCTCGGAAAGATGGACTACCTCGGGCGGTTCTGAGAGCCAAGGAGCTTCAAGCCCGCGTCGGCCACCCGCTCAGATGCCGCTCGGCAATTGCGGCCAGCGCCGTGATCCAGTCGCCGCGGTCGTTGAGGCAGGGGATGTAGTGGAACTCCTTGCCGCCCGCCTGCAGGAAGGCGTCGCGGCCCTCCATCGCGATCTCTTCCAGCGTCTCCAGGCAGTCGGCGGGGAAGCCCGGGCACAGCACGTCGACGCGCGCGACGCCTGTTGCGCCCAGCTCGCGCAGCGTGGGCTCGGTGTAGGGCTCCAGCCATTTGGCACGGCCGAAGCGTGACTGGAAGGTGACGCGGTACTGCGAGTCGGCGAGCTCCAGGCGCTCGGCAAGGAGGTTCGCTGTCGTGAGGCATTGCGCCTGGTACGGGTCGCCGAGGCGGATGTTGCGCTCCGGGATGCCATGAAAGCTCATCAGCAGCCGGTCGGGCCGGCCATGGTGCTTCCAGTGGTCCTCCACGCTGCGGGCCAGTGCCTCGATGTAGAGCGGTTCGCCGTGATAGTCGTTGACGAAGCGGAACTCCGGCACACGGCGCACGCGCGCGCTCCAGGCGTTGACCGCATCGATCACGCTGGCGGTGGTGGTGGCCGAATACTGGGGGTAGGCCTGCAGCACCAGCACCCGCGTGGCGCCTTCGGACTGGAGGGCGTCGAGCTGCGACGGGATCGATGGCTGGCCATATCGCATGGCTTCGCGCACTGTCACGCGGTGCCCGCGCTCGCCGAGCCAGCCGGCCAGCAGCTTCGCCTGCTTCTGTGTCCAGACCTTCAGCGGCGCGCCCTCGGGCATCCAGACACTTGCGTACTTGACCGCCGATTTTGCCGGCCGAGTGCGCAGGATGATGCCGTAGAGGATCGGCGCCCACAGCGCCTTCGGAATCTCGACGACGCGGGGGTCTCCGAGGAAGTCGGCCAGGTAGGGACGAACCGCGCGGGCGGTGGGTTCGTCGGGCGAGCCGAGGTTGCACCAGAGCACGGCGGTACGCTCCCGGTCTGTGGCGGCGTGAGCTTCGGGGCGAAAAGGCATGCGCTATTCTCGGCCATGGCCCTTGCGACTCCCCATCCCCAGGCGCTCGACGTGAAGCGCATTGCCGCAATCTCGCTCGACCTCGACGACACGCTCTGGCCCATCTGGCCCACCATCGAGCGCGCCGAGCGCGCACTGCACGAATGGCTGCTGCGCGAGGCGCCCAAGACTGCGAACCTGCTCATCACGCCCGGCGTGCTGCGCGAGCTGCGCGAGGCCACCGAGAAGGAGCGCTCCGACCTGGCGCATGACCTGAGCGCGCTGCGCCGCGAATCCATCCGCACTGCGCTGAAGCGCGCGCACGAGGACCCGGCGCTCGCTGACCCGGCCTTCGACCTTTTCTTCGCCGAGCGCCAGCGCGTGACGCTCTACGACGACGCCTTGCCCGCGCTCGAGTGGCTCAGCGAACGCTACCCGCTGGTGGCGATTTCCAACGGGAATGCCGATGTTCATCTGACCGGTGTCGGGCCCTGGTTTCGCGCTGCCTTCAGTGCACGCGAGTTCGGCAGCGGCAAGCCGCACCCGGCCATCTTCCGCGCCGCTGCGGCTTCGATCGGGTTGCCTGCGGAGCACGTGCTGCATGTGGGCGACGATGCCGCCCTGGACGTGGTAGGCGCCCTCGGCGCGGGCATGCAGGCCGCCTGGCTGGTGCGCGAGGAGCGGCCCTGGGAACACGGCGCGCGGCCGCATCTGATCGTGCCCGACCTGCATGCGCTGTGCAGGGCGCTGGGCGCGGATTGAGGATTTCCCGCAGTCATCCGCCGGAACTTTCGCGGGTGACGACGCCCTGAAGAGGCTGGCCGCGCGATGCGGCCTGTCTGCATCTTTCTTCTCTACACCTCCGGAAAAGGACTCCACCGAATGATCGACACCCGTCGCCTGCCCGCACTCCTTCTTGCCTTCCTCGCACTCCTGTCGCTTGCCTTGCCGCTGGCGGCGCAGGCTCGCGAGATGGTCAGCGCAGCGCGCGACGAAGTGAACCTGCGCAGCGCTCCCGGCAGGCGCTACGAAGCGGCCTGGATCGTGAGTCGCGGCTATCCGCTCGAAGTCATTGGCCGCAGAGGTGCCTGGCTGCGGGTTCGCGACTTCGAGAACGATCGGGCGTGGGTACTGAGCTCCCGCACGAAACGAACGCCCCACCACATCGTGACGGCGAGCGTCGCAAACTTGCGCGGTACGCCGAGCACGCGAGGTCGCATCATTGGCAAAGCGCGTTATGGCGACGTACTGCGCACGTTGCAGCGCCGTGGCGAGTGGGTCAAGGTGCGCCTTGCCCGCGGCACCACGGGCTGGATCGCGCGGCGGCTGCTCTGGGGCTGGTAGCAGGAGGCTAGCGCCCCGCCGCCGAGCGGTTCAGTGCATCGCTCAATGTGTGCTGGGTGTTGAGGCTCTTGATCATGCCCGCCGCGTTGCTGCGGGCGTTGATCACGGTCTGGTTCACGATGCGCTGGTTGTTCAGCGTGTTCTGGATGATGGTGCCCGTGCCGTTGGCCAGCACGTCCGGCGCGACGCTGTTGCGCGGCCCGACCTGGACCAGGTTGAGCGCCGTCATCTGCCGCGCGAGCTGCGTCGCCTGAGCCGGCGTGAGGTCGGCGACGCGGCCGAAGTTGAGCGAGGTCTGGGTCACCAGGTCGCCATTGACATAGACGGCGCGCGTGATGCCGAAGCTGACCAGCAGTCCGGCGCCGACCTCGAAACCGCCTCGCTGCTTGTCCAGGGTCCGGTTGCTCACCGCCATCCACACAGCGTCGGCCCGCGCCGGCAGGGCTGCGGCCGTGCCGAGCAGGGTGCACAGCAGCAGAGACGCGGCGGTCGGCATCAGAATTCCCCCGGTCCCAGCTTGGGCAGGGCGATGCCCGCCATGCCATCGCGATTGACGCCGTTGCCCAGCGGCGCGCGCGGCGCGACGCGCCAGTCAGCCGCGAGGTTGAAGCGCGCCATTTCCATCCGGTTGTGGATGACGAACAGCAGGCCGTTCTTCCAGATCGCCTCGAAGGCTTCGCGTCGCATCGCGCGCGTGCCCTGGGCCGGGTCGCCGATCAGCACCCGGTCGCGCTGCACGCCCTTGACGACGACGAAATGGTGGTAGCCGTTCTCGTTGATCAGCACGATCGCGGGAACGCGCGCCTCGTTGAGCTTGTCGAGCGGCTGCTCGAACCCATCGGCTTGAAAGCCGCGCCCGGCCAGGAAGTTCTTCATGTCGAGCAGCGAGAAGCCTTCGCGATGGATCTTCTGCCGGTCGCCGCGCATGTACATCTGTTCGAACACCACCTGCTCCGTAACCGGGTAGCCGTAGTGATGGGTAAGCAGGGTCGCAAGCGCGGCTGATCCGCAAGAGAAGTCGTACTTCTGGAGCAGCGTGCTGGCCAGCCGCGCCTGGCGCATGCTGGTGACCGGCATGATGACGTCGCCCGAGCCCATCGCCGGCAGGTGTGCGAGCTGTGCCGCGGCCGGGCCGGCAGCGGCGAGAAGGGCGAGGGCGAGCAGTTGGCTGCGCATCGCCGCTTCCTCAGTTCATCTGCAGGTGCAGGATGACCGCGTTCTGGATCAGCACATTGGCGCCGGTGTTCTGGATCACCACCGGCAGGCCGTTCATGTTGGCGAAGGAGCCCGAGCTGATGGCGTTGTTGCCGGTCGCGACGTTGTGCGCCGCGTTGCCGGCCGTGACGCCGGTCAGTTCCATTTCGTTGCTGACCGCCTGCCCGCCTCGGTACTTGTCGAGCGCCTTGGCGTCCACCGGCTTCCAGGGCGCACCCGTCTCCTTCGGCGCCACCGATGGCTGCGCCGCAGCGGCAGCCGCGAGCACGAAGGCCAGCAGGATCGCGCCGGCGGATCGGGAGAGTGCGATGGGTCTCATGATGTCTCTCCGGTGGACCAGGGGCAAACGTCCGCGCGGCCGCAGGTTCGCTGCGGGCCGCGCGGAAGTCCTCCGCTCTCTCCCCTAACGTCCCACGGACAGGTTGGCCTGCACATTCACGCTCTGCTGGACCAGCGACGAGAGGCCGCTGTTCTGGTTCGCGATCATGATGCCGGCCGCCGACTGCCCGACGCTGGTCATGGTGTTCGACATGTTGAAGGTGCCGGCGTTGACCGTGTTGGTCCCGCCCGCGCCGCCCGTGCCGCCTTCACCCACGCCGCCGGTGCCGCCCGCCGCTGTGTTCGTGCCGCCGCTGCCAGCGCCGCCTGCACCACCCGTGCCGCTGCCGCCCGAGCCGCCGCTGCCCGCGGTGTTGTTGCCGTTGCTGGCGCTGCCGTTGGTGGCGCTGCCGTTGGTCGCCGCGCCACCGGCGCCGCCGGTGCCGGCGCCCGCCGTGCGGCTGCCGCTGTTGGTGCTGGTCGCCGTGCCGCCCGCACCGCCTGCGCCGCCCGCGCCGGCCGACGCCGACGAAGCCGCATTGCCTGCACCGCCCGCGCCGCCTGCGCCCGTCGTGCCGCCGGTTGCATCGGCCGTGCCGCTGGTTCCGCCGCCACCGCCCGCACGGCCGCTCGATCCGCCTCTGGCATTCGCATTGCCGGACGAGCCGCCGGAGCCGCCCCTGCCTCCTGCCGCCGCGGCATCCGCGGCACCGTCGCCACCGCTGGCGCCGTTCGCGCGCACGAAGCCGCTGGCATTCAGGCCGTTGGCGCCGCCGCCGTCGCCCCAGCCGCCGTTGCCCGCGCGGGCATTCCCATTGGTCGCACTGCCATGATTGATCGCGCCGTTGGACGCGGTGCCGCCCGCAGCCCCGACCGCGCCGTTGCCGACCGCGCCGTTGCCGCCCTGGCCGCTTCCATTGGCTGTGCCGCCGCGGCCTACGCCGCCGTACCCGCCCTTGCCGGTGCCGCCTGCAGCCGAGCCGACGTTGAGGGCCTGGTTGCCGATGCCGTAGATGCTGTTGCCGGTCACCGCGCCGCTGAGGTTGCTGCTTGCCGTGGCCTTCGTCACGTTGAAGGCGTTGCTGAAGGTGCCGGTGGAGCCGTTGTTGAGCGCCGCCGAGCGCGTGGCGTTGGCATAAGCGTCACCCGAGTCCTTGTTGGTGCTGCTGTCGGTCCGCGTGCTCGTTCGTGTGCTGGTGCTCGTGCTGGTACTTGTGGCAGTGCTCGTGTTGTCGCCCTCGCCGGTCAATTGAAGCGAGAGTCGGTCCGAGTCGTTGGCGAGCGCCGTACCGCTGAACCCGAACGCAACTGTCAGGGCCGAAGCCAGGATCGTCTTCTTCATAAGGTCTCCAACTGTTGATGGACAAAGCTCAGGTGAATTGCGTCGCCGCAATCGGCAGGGACCGTGCAACTTCGGTGCCAACCGGCTTGCGCCGTGTTGTGGACTTGCTTCTTCCGAGTGAGCGCGTGGGCGCGACGGCGATCCGGCGCTCGGCGCCAAAGGTGCAATGAGCGATGAAAGGCCACGATCTGTCACGGCGCTTAGACGGTAGTCCCGGCGACGCGTGAGGCAGTGTTGCTAATTTGACTCGGCAGTACGGGAGGGCCGCCGATCGCGCTATGCCCTTCGGCCGTCTCGTCGCTGTGACAGCCCGATGGAGGCGGTCGCTCCCCGCCATTCGGGTGCGCTCCCTGCAAAGCGAGGCTCGATCCGGTGGCCACGCGTTTCCTGCCGGTCCGGCTTCGCGAGTGCGGAGTGCACCAGATCTGAGACACCCTCTCTGATCCCGGAGCCGCTGCATTACCTTTGTTTTCAACTTGCATCTTGCAGCCATTTGAAATGTACGTTTACGCTGCGTTGCGACACACCCAGGGGGAACAGTAACAATGGGAGGGTCACCATGCAGACGAACCGTGCGGGCAGGACGCTGACGTTCATTGCTTGTTCTTCAATGCTCATGTCCGGCGCAGTCGCGCAGGCGCAACGCGAGGCGGCCGGCCGAACGCCGAGCACCGGCAAGCGCATCGAGGCCCTGCAGCAGCAAGTCCAGGCTCAGGGCCGGCAGCTCGAGTCGCTGCGCCAACAGGCGCAGGAACAAGAGGCCCGCTACCGCGAGCTGCAGGAGCGTTTGCAGACGCAAGAGGCGCGCAGCACGCAGCCGCCGCGTACCGAGGTGCCACTGCCGACCGCTCCAGCGGCCACGGCCCAGGCGCCCGACCCCGGAACCCGGCCGGTGCGCGTCGGCGTGGCCCCGAGTACCGAAGGGCCGGCCATTCCCGACGTCGCGCCGCTGTTCGACCAGCCTGGCATCCTGACGCCGCGCGGCAAGTTCATCTTCGAGCCATCGCTGCAATACGCGTACTCGTCGAACAACCGGGTCGCGCTGGTGGGCTACACCGTGATCCCCGCCTTGCTGATCGGGCTGGTCGACGTGCGCGAAGTCAAGCGCAATACGCTGACGGCAGCGGCGACCGGCCGATGGGGCGTTTCCAACCGGCTCGAGCTCGAGGCCAAGGTTCCGTACGTCTACCGCTCCGACTCGACCATCAGCCGCGAGATCTTCACCGGCTCGGCCAACGAGCGCGTGTTCGACACACGCGGCAACTCGATCGGCGATGTCGAGCTGGCGGCCCGCTACCAGCTCAACGAGGGCAAGGGCAACTGGCCTTACATGATCGGGTCGCTGCGATTCAAGACCCGCACGGGCAAGGATCCCTTCGAGGTGGTCACCGACTGCGTCACGCGCTGCATCGGGAACACCACCGGCACCGGCCTGCCGCTGGAGCTGCCGACCGGCTCCGGGTTCTATTCGCTGCAGGCGGGGCTGACCTGGCTGCTGCCTTCCGACCCTGCGGTGTTCTTCGGCAGCTTCAGCTACACCTACAACGCCGGCCGCGACAACCTCAGCCGCCTGGTGCTCAATGGCGAGCGCGAGTCCATCGGCAACGTAAAGCCGGGCAACGTCTTCGGCGCCAACTTCGGCATGGGGCTGGCGCTCAACGAGCGTTCCTCCTTCAGCGTCGGCGTGGACCTGAACTCCATTGGCAAGACCACGCAGAACGGCTTGCCTGTCGTGACCTCGGTCCGCACGCAGCTCGCGTCCCTCCAGCTGGGCTACGCCTACCGTCTCAGCGAAAAGACTTCGCTGAACGTCACGGTGGGGGCCGGGTTGACGCGCGACACGCCCGACCTCAGCCTGACCGTGCGGCTGCCGATGTCGTTCTAGGACGCGCCGTGCAGCACCTCACTCTCCTGTATGTCGCACTCGGCGGCGAATCACCCGAACTGCGCGAGTCGCTGATTGCCGGCGGCTGGGAAATCGCGCAGGCACCAGACTTGGCAGCTGCGAGCCGGCTTCAGGCGCATCGGCGCTTTCCGGTCGCCCTGCTGACCATCCGCGATTCGCTGCCGGTGCCGGAGGCGGCGATCGAGGCCTGCGTCAATGCCTCGAAGGGCACGGAGTGGATGGCCGTGTGCGAGCCATCCGCGCTGGAGTCTCCAGGGTTTCGCGACCTGGTGCTCGGCTGCTTCTTCGACCATGCCCCGCTGCCGCTGGACCCTCGCGAATTGATGGTGATGCTTGAGCATGCCGCCCGCCGCGCGCTGCTGCGGCGGCGGCACGAGATCCAGATGCATGCGGCCGATACGCTGGGCATGGTGGGACAGGGCCCCACCATCACGCGCCTGCGCAAACAGATCCACCGCGTGGCCGCCACCGACGCGCCGGTTCTGATCGGCGGCGAGAGCGGCAGCGGCAAGGAGCTCGCGGCGCGCGCCATTCATCAATGCTCGCTGCGCTCGGCAGGGCCTTTCGTCGCGGTCAACTGCGGCGCCATATCGCCCTCGCTGATCCAGTCGGAGCTGTTCGGCCACGAGCGCGGCGCCTTTACGGGCGCTTCGTCGGAGCGCCGCGGCCTGATCGAGGCGGCCAATGGCGGCACCATCTTCCTCGACGAGATCGGCGACTTGCCGCTGGAGCTTCAGACCAACCTGCTGCGCTTCCTGCAGGAGAAGACCATCAGCCGTGTGGGCGGCGTGCGCAGCCTGCGCGTGGACGTGCGGGTGGTCGCGGCTTCGCACGTGGACCTGGCGGAGGCCGTGGCGGTGGGCCGGTTTCGGGATGACCTGTTCTATCGGCTCAACGTGCTGTCCCTCGAGTTGACGCCGCTGCGGCGCCGCATGGAGGACGTGCCGATGCTCGCGGAGCACTTCTTCCGGTGCTGCGCGGCCACCGGCAAGACGCGCGTGCAGGGCTTCAGCCGGCAGGCGCTGTCGGCCATGATGGCGCACAGCTGGCCCGGCAATGTGCGCGAGCTCTACAACCGCGTGCAGCGGGCGGTGGTGATGAGCGAGCTGCGGCTGATCGGCCCGGCCGACCTCGGGCTGGCCGAGGTGGAGAGCCCGGCATGTTTGGAGCTGGATATGGCCCGCACGCTGGCCGAGCGCGACGTCATCTGCCTGACCCTGACGCGCGTCGGACGCAACGTCACGCGCGCGGCGCGCGAGCTCGGCGTTTCGCGCATGACCCTGTATCGCCTGATGGACAAGCACAGCATCGCGCTGGCCGCACCGCAGGCCTCTTATGCGGGGCCGAAGGCGGCGGCGGCCCTGCCGCTGCGCACTGCGCCTTCGATCGTTGCCGGGTAGGGGCCCTCGACATAGTCGCCGCAGGCCAGGAGGCCCGCCGCGATGCGGGCGGGCGGGCGCTGGAGCCCCGGCGTGCAGGCGAAGGTGGCGCGCTTCTCGACCACCGACAGCAGTGGCCGCAGATCGGCGAGCCCGAGTTGCTCGCGGGCCTGCGCGAGGACCCGTTGCTGCAGCGGTTCGCGCTCCTCGCGACTGGCGCTGACCACGAAGGCCAGCAGGCCCTGCGGACCACCGAGTTGGCCGCGGTCGAAGACGAACTGCGCGGGTGCGCCGGCAGACGATCGCAGTGCGAGCAGCGGCGCAGGCAGTGCTGCACCGCCGGTGGCATAGACGGTGGCGATGGCTTCGTGCTCCAGCGCCTGGGCCAATCGCGACCAACCGGCGGCCTCGAGCAGGCCGGCGCTTTCGGCAAGGCGGGCAGCCTCCCAAGGGGGGCAGGCGAGCACCACGCCGTCGAAGCGCTCGCCGTCGACCTGCCACCCCGTCGCGTCGTGGCCGATGGCTTGCACGCGCGTGCCGGCGTGCAGCCGCGCCCCGCGCTGGGCCAGCCAGTGCGCCGCGGCGTCGGGCAGAAGCGTGCCCAGGTCGACGCGGGGCAGCAGCAAGTCGGCGCCCCCGCGTTCGGTGAACAGGGCATCGTGCAGCACGCGCAGGAAGACCTGGCCGCTGGCGCGCTCGAGGGGCGTGTTGAGCGCCGAGATGCACAGCGGCTCGATCAGCTCGCGCTGCACGCGCGGCGTCAGGCCGGCGCACAGCTGGCCGACCGAGGTCCGCGGATCGCAGAGAAAGCCGGCCGCGCGCCAGGCGAGCGCGCGGCGCATCAGCGCGGCCTTGTCGTGCCACGACCAGCCGCGCGCGCCGAGGATGCCAGCCAGCAGGTCCAGCGGCGGCGGCCAGCCGGGCGGCACGGCAAGGCCGCCGCCGTCGGCGAAACGCAGCCGCAGCGGCATTCGCTTCAGCACCGTCTCGGGATCGATGCCCAGCTCTCGCATCAGGCCGAGGGTCGCGCTGTAGGCGCCGATGAGGATGTGCTGGCCGTTGTCAAGAATGACTGGCTTGCCGTCCGGCATCTGCGCGGGCAGGGCGCGTGCGCGGCCGCCGAGGGTGCGCGCGGCCTCGAACAGGGTCACCGCAAGGCCGCCGCGCGTGGCCTCGATGGCGCAGGCCAGGCCGGCCCAGCCCGCGCCGACGACGGCGATGCTCTTCCTCACAGCCTGCCGAGGGCTTGTACGCGCCAGGCGAGCCAGAGCTTTCGCAGCGGGGTCAGGCTCACGCGCTGGTTCAGCACCTTGAAGTCATCACGCTCGATCTCGCGCAGCAGCGTGCGGTAAATGCTGGCCATCATCAGGCCCGGCTTCTGCGCGCGCCGGTCGGCAGCGGGCAGCAAGGCGAGGGCCTCCTCGTAGGCCGCATGGGCGCGCTCCGCCTGGAACTTCATCAGGGCGACGAAGCGCTCCGAATGGAGGCGATTGAGCACCTCGTGCGCCTTGACGTCGAACTGCTGCAGCTCGTTGACAGGCAGGTAGATGCGTCCGCGCAGCGCGTCTTCGCCGACGTCGCGAATGATGTTGGTGAGCTGCAGCGCGAGCCCGAGCTTGTGGGCATAGGCCGTGGTCTGCGCATCGGTCTGGCCGAAGATGCGCGCCGCTGCTTCGCCGACTACGCCAGCCACGAGGTGGCAGTAGCGCTTCAGCGCCGCGAAGTCCAGGTAGCGGGTCTGGTCCAGGTCCATCTGGCAGCCATCGATCACCTCCTGGAGGTGACGCGCCTCGATGCCGTAGGCGCTGGCGTGCGGCATCAGCGCCTGCATGACCGGATGCTGTGGATGGCCATCGAAAGCCTGCGCGACCTCCTTGCGCCACCAGGCCAGCTTGGTGGCCGCGACGGCGGGGTCGCTGACCTCGTCGACCACGTCGTCGACCTCACGGCAGAAGGCGTAGAAGGCGGTGATGGTGGCACGCCGCGGCTTGGGAAGGAACAGGAACGCGTAGTAGAAGCTGCTGCCCGAAGCGGCAGCCTTGTCCTGGACGTACTGCTCGGGCGTCATCGTGGAAAACTCGTCATCGCGGGCGATTGTCTCCGCATCCGCAGCACGCGCCAGGCGAGAAGCGGTGCATCCGCCTTGCCAAGGGTCGGACGCTGCGACCAGGTATCGAAGCCCAGGGCCTCGATCTTGTCGAGGATGCGCAGACCGCCGTGTACGACGAAGCGCAGTTCCCAGCCGGCACGGCCCGGCAATCGATGCACCAGGGGAGCGCCCTCGTTCATCAGCGCGCGGGCCCAGGCCACCTGGGCCGCGACCAGCGCGATGGCGGAAGGCGGCGGCGCGGGCGGTGCCAAAGGCCGGAAGGCCCGGCAGTCCTCGAACGTGAGGCCATGCGACGCGAGCTCGGCGGCGGGCAGGTAATAGCGGCCCCGCGGCAGATCGACGCTCAGGTCCTGCCAGAAGTTGATCAACTGCAGGGCGCTGCAAATGGCGTCGCTCTCGGCAAGCGCGCGGGCATCGTCCACGCCGTAGAGATGCAGCAGCAGCCGGCCGATCGGGTTGGCCGAGCGGCGGCAGTAGTCGAGCAGCTCATTGCGATCTGCATAGCCTGCCTGGTCGCGGGTCTTCTCGATGTCCTGGATGAACGCAGAGAGCAGATCGGCGAGCAGGGACTCGGGCAGCGCGAAGTCGCGGATGGCCTGCGCCAGAGGGCCGAAAACCTCCGGCCATCTCGCCGACAGAGCTGCACCGCTCGCTGCGGCCGCGAGTTGGGCGCGATAGGCGCGCAGGTCGCCCAGCCGCTCTGCCGCAGCGGCCTCGCCCTCGTCGGCGATGTCATCGGCCGTGCGGGCAAAGGCGTAGATCGCCGCGATGGGTGGCCGCAATCGCGGTGGGCACAGCCAGGAAGCGACCGGGAAATTCTCGTAGTGGGCGGGTGCCGCGGCGACGGCGGGGTAGGGCATGGAAGGCACGCGCCGGATTGTCGTTGACACCGGTTCTCGTTTACCCTAGATTACTAACCGGCCGGTCATTAATGACCCCGATCTTCTGCCAAGGGTGTTCCCATGACCGCGTCATCCGCTTCCGCCGTCTCCCGTCGTGCCGGCCTCCTGCTTGTCGCTTCCCTGGCGCTCGCGGGCTGTTCGCGTCCTCAACCCGCCGAGGAGCCGCTGCGCGCGGTCAAGGTGATGGCGGTGGGTGCCAGTGCCTACGACACCGAGCCCGAGTTCTCCGCCGAGGTGCGCGCCCGTGTCGAATCGCGAATGGGCTTCCGTGTGGCCGGCAAGATCACTCGCCGCCAGGCCGAGCTCGGCGAGCATGTGAAGGCCGGCCAGGTGCTGGCGCAGCTCGATCCGCAGGACTACCGGCTGGCGGCCGAAGCAGCGCGGGCCCAGCAAGCCGCCGCTCTCACCAACCGCGACCTGGCGCAAGCCGATCTCAAGCGCTATCGCGGGCTGCGCGAGCAGAACTTCATCAGCGCAGCCGAGCTGGAGCGGCGCGAGAGCACCTTCAAGGCCGCGCAGGCGCAGCTCGAGCAGGCGCAGGCACAGATGGCCTCGCAGGGTAACCAGGCGCAGTACACCACCCTGGTCGCCGATGTGCCGGGCATCATCACAGCGATCGAGGCCGAGCCCGGGCAGGTGGTGACAGCCGGTGCGCCCGTCGTGCGGATCGCGCAGGATGGCGCACGCGACGTGGTGTTCTCGGTGCCGGAAGACCGTGCCGCCCTGGTCACGCCGGGCTCGCCAGTGGCCGTGCGCGGCTGGTCAGGCGGCCAGGAGCTGCAAGGAAAGGTGCGCGAGGTGGCGGCCAGCGCCGACGCGGTGACTCGCACCTTCACCATCAAGGTGGCCATCGACGCCGCCACGGCGCCGGCACTGGGTGCCACCGTCTATGCCCGGCCGCAGGCCCTGTCGCGCAGCGGCACGCCGGTGCTGAAGCTGCCGACCAGCGCCTTGCGCCAGGAAGGCAAGGGCAGCGCGGTCTGGGTCCTCGACAAGTCAACCATGACGGTGCGCTCGCAGCCCGTGCAGGTAGCGACTGCGGATGGCAACGAGGCGGTGATCGGCAGCGGCCTCGCTCCGGGAACACTGGTGGTCGTGGCCGGCGTGCACGTGCTGTCGCCGGGACAGAAGGTGTCGATCTATCGCGAGAAGACAGCGCAGCCCGCCGGGGCAACGCAGGAGGCCGTGAATGCGCCGGGGCACGTGACCCCGGTTTCCTCCAGCCGCTGAGGACGTTGGGATGACATCCGAGACCACCGTTCCCGGTGCCCGCAAGGCCGGCTTCAACCTTTCGAAATGGGCGCTGGACCATCCGGCGCTGACCCGCTACCTGATGCTGGTGCTGATGTTGCTGGGCTTCGCGGCCTACTTCCAGCTCGGCCAGGACGAGGACCCGCCCTTCACTTTCCGTGCGATGGTGGTGCGCACCTATTGGCCGGGTGCGACGGCGCAGCAAGTGGCCGAGCAGGTGACCGACAAGCTCGAGCGCACGCTGCAAGAGGCGCCCTATGCCGACAAGATCCGGAGCTACTCGAAGCCCGGGGAGTCGCAGATCATCTTCCAGATCAAGGACTCGTCGAAGCCGGGCGACGTCGCCAACGTCTGGTACACGGTGCGCAAGAAGATCGGCGACATTCGCGGCACGCTGCCGGCCGGTATACAGGGGCCCTTCTTCAACGACGAGTTCGGCGATGTCTATGGCGTGATCTACGCGCTCGAGAGCGACGGCTTCAGCTATGCCGAGCTCAAGACCTTCGCGGATGACGTGCGCCAGCAGCTGCTGCGCGTCAAGGACGTGGCCAAGGTCGAGGAGTTCGGCGTTCAGGACGAGAAGGTCTTCGTCGAAGTCTCCCAGAAGCGACTGGCGCAGTTGGGGCTGGACTTCAACGCGGTGCTCTCGCAGCTGGGGCAGCAGAACGCCGTCGAGAGCGCCGGCACGATCCAGGCGCCCCAGGACGTGCTTCAGGTCCGGGTGGCCGGCCAGTTCACGAGCGTGGAGCAGCTGCGCGCGATGCCGATCCGCGGCAGCTCCGGCAGCCAGATCCGCTTGGGCGACATCGCCGAGATACGGCGCGCGTATGTCGATCCGCCGCAGGTCAAGGTGCGGCACCAGGGCCAGGAGGTGATCGCGCTGGGCATATCCATGGCGAAGGGCGGCGACATCATCGAGCTGGGCAAATCGTTGCGCGCCGCCACCGCCGACATTGACAAGCGCTTGCCCGCGGGCGTGAAGCTGGCGCAGGTGCAGGACCAGCCGGTGTCGGTTTCGACATCGGTCAACGAGTTCGTGCGCGTGCTGATCGAGGCAGTGGCGATCGTGCTGGCGGTGAGCTTCATCGCGCTGGGGCTGCACAAGGGCGGGCGCTTCGGGTACTACGTCGACATCCGCCCCGGGCTGGTGGTGGCGATCACCATCCCGCTGGTGCTCGCCGTGACCTTCCTGGCGATGAACTATTTCGGCATCGGGCTGCACAAGATATCGCTGGGCTCGCTGATCATCGCGCTCGGCTTGCTGGTGGACGACGCGATCATTGCCGTCGAGATGATGGTGCGGAAGATGGAGGAGGGCTACGACAAGGTGCGCGCCGCCACCTTCGCCTACGACGTCACCGCCAAGCCGATGCTCACCGGAACGCTGATCACCGCCGCGGGCTTCCTGCCGATCGGCATTGCCAAGTCGGTGACCGGCGAGTACACGTTCGCGATCTTCGCGGTGACCGTGATCGCGCTGGTGCTGAGCTGGCTGGTGTCGGTGTACTTCGTGCCTTACCTCGGCACCCTGCTGCTCAAGGTGAAGCCGCATGACCCGGAGGAGCCGCCGCACGAGCTGTTCGACTCGGCGTTCTACAACGCCTTCCGGAGCGCGGTGAACTGGTGTGTGCAGCACCGTTGGCTCACCATCGGCGCGACGCTGCTGACCTTCGCCCTGGGCATCGTCGGCATGGGCAAGGTGCAGCAGCAATTCTTTCCCGATTCCAGCAGGCCCGAAATCATGGTCGAGCTGTGGTTCCCCGAAGGCACCTCCTTCGCGGCCAACGAGGAGGTGACGAAGCGCGTCGAGCAGCGGCTGCTGAATGAGAAGGGCATTACCACGGTCAGCACCTGGGTCGGCTCCGGCGTGCCGCGCTTCTACCTGCCGCTGGACCAGGTGTTCCCGCAGACCAATGTCTCGCAGTTGATCGTGCTGGCCCAGGACCTCAAATATCGCGAGTCGCTGCGGCTCAAGCTGCCGGCGCTGCTGGCCCAGGAGTTCCCGGAGGTTCGGGGGCGCGTCAAGCTTCTGCCCAACGGCCCGCCGGTGGCGTATCCGGTGCAGTTCCGCGTGATCGGCACCGAGCCGCAACAGCTGCGCGTGCATGCCGACGAGGTCAAGGCCATCATGCGCGACAACGCCAACATGCGCGGCGTGAACGACAACTGGAACGAGTCGGTCAAGGTCATCCGGCTCGAGGTCGACCAGGACAAGGCGCGTGCCCTCGGCGTCACCAGCCAGGCCATCGCGCAGGCGTCGCGCACCATGTTCAGCGGCACCACGATCGGCCAGTACCGCGAGAACGACCTGCTGATCGACATCGTTCTGCGCCAGCAGCCCGACGAACGCGAGGCGATCTCGGACATCGGCAACGCCTACCTGCCGACCAGTTCGGGCCGCTCCATTCCGCTGACGCAGATCGCCCGGCCGGTGTTCTCCTGGGAGCCTGGCGTGATGTGGCGCGAGAACCGCGACTACGCCATCACAGTGCAGGGGGACATCGTCGAGGGCCTGCAAGGCGCGACCGTCACCGAGCAGCTGCTGCCGGAGCTGCGCAAGCTGGAGGCCAAGTGGCATGCCGAAGGGCAGGGCGCCTACCGCATCGAGGTGGCTGGCGCGGTCGAGGAGAGCAGCAAGGGCTCGTCGTCGATCGTGGCCGGCGTGCCGATCATGCTGTTCCTGGTCTTCACGCTGCTGATGCTGCAACTGCACAGCTTCAGCCGCTCGATGCTGGTCTTTCTCACCGGGCCGCTGGGCATCGCCGGTGTTGCCGGCGCGCTGCTGGTGTCGAACCGACCCTTCGGCTTCGTGGCGCTGCTGGGCGTGATCGCGCTGATGGGCATGATCCAGCGCAACGCGGTGATCCTGATCGACCAGATCGAGCACGATCGCGCTGCTGGCGTGCCGACCTGGGACGCCATCGTCGAATCGGCGGTGCGCCGGCTGCGGCCGATCGTGCTGACCGCGGCGGCGGCGGTGCTTGCGATGATTCCGCTGTCGCGCAGCGTGTTCTGGGGCCCGATGGCGATCTCGATCATGGGCGGCCTCATCGTTGCCACGGTCCTGACACTGTTGGCCCTGCCGGCGATGTACGCCGCCTGGTTCCGCGTCCGGCGGGACGAGCACAACCCGGCCAAGGAGGCCGAAGAGGCCTTGGTTCGCGCTTAAAATACGCGGTTGACCGATTTCAGGCGGTCGGCCTTTACGGCCGGCTGCTTCTCGAATGCGCAGGCGGCCTCCGGGCCGCCTTCCGTATTCATCACCTGAAAAACTGGAACCGCGCGGGTGGCGAAATTGGTAGACGCACCAGGTTTAGGTCCTGACGTTCGCAAGAACGTGCCGGTTCGAGTCCGGCCCCGCGCACCAGAACAAGACCCTCTCAAGGAAGACACAAATGACCGTGAACGTTGAAACCCTCGACAAGCTCGAGCGCAAGATCACGCTGACCTTGCCCGTCGGCACCATCCAGTCCGAGGTCGATTCACGCCTCAAGAAGCTGGCCCGCACCGTCAAGATGGACGGCTTCCGTCCCGGCAAGGTGCCGATGACGGTGGTGGCGCAGCGCTACGGCTATTCGGTGCACTACGAGGTCATGAACGACAAGGTCGGCGAGGCCTTCTCGCAGGCTGCCAATGAAGCCAGGCTGCGCGTGGCGGGCCAGCCGCGCATCACCGAGAAGGAAGAGTCGCCCGAGGGGCAACTGGCCTTCGACGCGGTCTTCGAGGTCTTCCCCGATGTGAAGATCAACGACCTGGCCAACGCCGAGGTCGAGAAGCTCAGCGCCGAGGTGGGTGAAGACGCGATCGACAAGACGCTCGATATCCTGCGCAAGCAGCGCCGCACCTTCGCCCAGCGCGCCCAGGACGCCACGGTGCAGGACGGCGACCGCGTGACGGTCGACTTCGAGGGCAAGATCGACGGCGAGACTTTCCAGGGCGGCAAGGCGGACGACTTCCAGTTCATCGTTGGCGAAGGCCAGATGCTCAAGGAGTTCGAGGACGCCGTGCGCGGCCTGAAGTCCGGCGACAGCCGCACCTTCCCCTTGTCCTTCCCGGCCGACTATCACGGCAAGGACGTGGCGGGCAAGCAGGCCGACTTCATGGTTACGGTGAAGAAGATCGAGGCCTCGCACCTGCCCGAGATCAACGAGCAGCTCGCCAAGTCGCTCGGCATTGCCGAGGGCACGGTCGAGGGCTTGCGGGCCGACATCAAGCGTAACCTCGAGCGCGAGGTCAAGTTCCGCCTGCTGGCGCGCAACAAGAACGCGGTGATGGACGCGCTGATCGCGAACGCCGAGCTCGATCTGCCCAAGTCCAGCGTGCAGGCCGAGGTGGACCGCATGGTCGAAGGCGCACGCGCCGAGCTCAAGCAGCGCGGCATCAAGGATGCTGACAAGGCGCCGATCCCCGACGACGTGTTCCGCCCGCAAGCCGAGCGCCGCGTGCGACTGGGCCTGGTGGTAGCCGAGCTGGTGCGCGCCAACAACCTGCAGGCCAAGCCGGAGCAGATCAAGGCCCACATCGACGAGCTGGCTGCCAGCTACGAAAAGCCGGCCGACGTGGTGCGCTGGTACTTCAGCGACAACCGCCGCCTGGCCGAAGTCGAGGCAGTGGTGATCGAGAACAACGTGACAGATTTCGTCCTGAGCAAGGCCAAGGTCAACGCCAAGTCGGTCTCCTTCGACGAACTGATGGCCCAGCAGGGCTGATCGCAACCGGTCACCGGCCAGGGGCTTGTGCTTTCGCGGCATGAGCCCCATGTCGTCTGGGTACAGTACAAACCTCTCTGGAGAGCACACATGAGCGCACAGGAAATTAAAGGCCTCGGCATGATCCCGATGGTCATCGAGCAATCGGGCCGCGGCGAGCGTTCCTACGACATCTATTCGCGGTTGCTCAAAGAGCGGGTGATCTTCCTGGTGGGCGAGGTCAACGACCAGACCGCCAATCTGGTGGTGGCGCAGCTCCTGTTCCTGGAGAGCGAGAACCCCGACAAGGACATTTCGTTCTACATCAACTCGCCCGGCGGTAGTGTGAGCGCCGGCATGGCGATCTACGACACGATGCAGTTCATCAAGCCGGCCGTGTCGACCCTTTGCGTGGGCTTCGCGGCCAGCATGGGTGCGTTCCTGCTGGCGGCGGGGGAGAAAGGAAAGCGCTTCTCGCTGCCCAACTCCAAGATCATGATCCACCAGGTGCTGGGCGGCGCTCGTGGCCAGGCTACCGACATCGAGATTCACGCTCGCGACATCCTGAAGACCCGCGAGCAGATGAACCGCATCCTGGCCGAGCGTACCGGCCAGCCCCTGGAGAAGATCGCCCGCGACACGGAGCGCGACTACTTTCTGACGGCCGACGAGTCCAAGGACTACGGGCTGGTCGACCAGGTAATCGCCAAGCGCAGCTGACGCGCATGCGCTGCGGCGCCCCGGCGACAGACGGCGTTTTCCGCACGGAAAACGCCGTTTTTGTTCGGATCGGGGATGGGCCGAGGGTCTTCCTTCTTCGCTATCATTGTTAAATCCCCGTTACGAGGCATCTGTCCATGGCCGAGAAAAAAGGCTCTTCCAGCGAAAAAACGCTCTATTGCTCGTTCTGCGGGAAGAGCCAGCACGAGGTCAAGAAGCTGATCGCCGGGCCGTCGGTTTTTATCTGCGACGAGTGCATCGATCTCTGCAACGAGATCATCCGCGACGAACTGCCTGCAGGCGACGAATCACGTGAAGCGCGCAGCGACCTGCCGACGCCGCTGGAGATCAAGGCCAACCTCGACAACTACGTGATTGGCCAGGAGCCTGCGAAGCGCATGCTCTCCGTGGCGGTCTACAACCACTACAAACGCCTGCGCCACAAGGACAAGGCGAAGGGTGAAGACGTCGAGCTCAGCAAGAGCAACATCCTGCTGATCGGCCCGACCGGCTCGGGCAAGACCCTGCTGGCCCAGACCCTGGCACGCATGCTGGACGTGCCCTTCGTGATGGCCGACGCCACCACGCTGACGGAGGCCGGCTATGTGGGCGAGGATGTCGAGAACATCATTCAGAAGCTGCTGCAGAGCTGCAACTACGAGGTGGAGCGCGCGCAGCGCGGCATCGTCTACATCGACGAGATCGACAAGATCTCCCGCAAGTCCGACAACCCCTCGATCACCCGGGACGTGTCGGGTGAAGGCGTGCAGCAGGCGCTGCTCAAGCTGATCGAAGGCACCATGGCCAGCGTGCCGCCGCAGGGCGGGCGCAAGCACCCCAACCAGGACTTCCTGCAGATCGACACGACCAACATCCTGTTCATCTGTGGAGGCGCCTTCGCCGGGCTCGAGAAGGTGATCGAGAACCGCACCGAGGCCTCCGGCATCGGCTTCGGCGCTTCGGTCAAGAGCAAGCAGCAGCGCAGCCTGACCGAGGTGTTCCGCGAGGTGGAACCCGAGGACCTGATCAAGTTCGGCCTGATTCCGGAACTGGTCGGCCGCATGCCGGTCGTTGCCTCGCTCGCCGAGCTCAGCGAGGACGCGCTGGTTCAGATCCTGACCGAGCCGAAGAATGCGGTGGTGAAGCAGTTCACCAAGCTGCTGCAGATGGAAGGGGTCGACCTGGAGATCCGTCCGGCGGCCCTCAAGGCGATCGCGCGCAAGGCGCTGGCCCGCAAGACAGGCGCACGCGGACTGCGCTCGATCCTGGAGCAGTCGCTGATCGACACCATGTTCGAGCTGCCGAATGCCACCAATGTCGACAAGGTCGTGGTTGAAGAGTCCACAATCGACGAAAACAAGCCACCGCTCCTCGTCTATCGCGAGGCGGCCAAGAAGGCCTGATTGAGTGACTTTCAGGCCGGCCCCTCTCATACCGGCGACCGGCGTCTTCGGCGATTCCCGTGCCCGCGGGCTTGAAAAGCTCGCGCGGCCGACCATCTTTCCATGATCAACCAAAGGATTTCCATGTCCGGTCATACCCCCCTGCCTGCCACCGAGATCGACCTGCCGCTGCTGCCCCTGCGCGACGTGGTCGTTTTCCCCCACATGGTGATTCCGCTCTTCGTTGGCCGCCCCAAGAGCATCAAGGCGCTGGAGCTCGCGATGGAAGCGGAGCGCCGGATCATGCTGGTGGCCCAGAAGGCCGCCGCCAAGGACGAGCCTTCGGTCGAAGACATGTTCGAAGTGGGGTGTATCTCGACCATCCTGCAGATGCTCAAGTTGCCCGACGGCACGGTGAAGGTGCTCGTCGAAGGCCAGCAGCGTGCGCGCGTGAACCGCATCGATGACGGCGAGACCCATTTCTCGGCGAACGTGACCCCGGCGGAAGCGCCTGAGGCCGCGGCGCAGAAGGGCACCGAGGTCGAGGCGCTGCGCCGCGCCGTGATGCAGCAATTCGACCAGTACGTCAAGCTCAACAAGAAGATCCCGCCCGAGATCCTGACCTCGATCTCGAGCATCGACGATCCGGGGCGCCTGGCCGACACCATCGCCGCCCACCTGCCGCTCAAGCTCGACAACAAGCAGGCGGTGCTCGATCTGGACGACATCAAGTCGCGGCTGGAGAACTTGTACGGCCAGCTGGAGCGCGAGGTCGACATCCTCAACGTCGACAAGAAGATTCGTGGCCGCGTGAAGCGCCAGATGGAGAAGAACCAGCGCGACTTCTACCTGAACGAGCAGGTCAAGGCGATCCAGAAGGAACTGGGCGAGGGCGAAGAGGGCGCGGACATCGAGGAGATCGAGAAGAAGATCAAGCTCGCGAAGATGCCCAAGGAGGCGCTCAAGAAGGCAGAGGGCGAGCTCAAGAAGCTCAAGCTGATGTCGCCGATGTCAGCCGAGGCCACGGTCGTGCGCAACTACATCGATGTGCTGATCGGCCTGCCCTGGAGCAAGAGGACCAAGATCAAGCACGACCTCGCGCATGCCGAAGAGGTGCTCAACGAAGACCACTACGGCCTCGAGAAGGTCAAGGACCGCATCCTCGAATATCTTGCGGTGCAGCAGCGCGTCGAGAAGGTGAAGGCGCCGATCCTTTGCCTCGTGGGCCCGCCCGGCGTGGGCAAGACCTCGCTGGGCCAGTCGATCGCCAAGGCGACCGGCCGCAAGTACACCCGCATGGCGTTGGGCGGCATGCGCGACGAGGCCGAGATCCGCGGGCACCGCCGCACCTACATCGGCGCGCTGCCGGGCAAGGTGCTGCAGAGCCTGAACAAGGTGGGCACGCGCAATCCGCTGTTCCTGCTCGACGAAATCGACAAGCTGGGCACCGACTTCCGCGGTGATCCGTCCAGCGCACTGCTGGAAGTGCTCGACCCCGAGCAGAACCACACCTTCGGCGACCACTACGTCGAGGTCGACTTCGACTTGTCCGACGTGATGTTCGTCGCCACCTCGAACTCGATGAACATCCCGCCCGCGCTGCTGGACCGGATGGAAGTGATTCGCCTGGCGGGCTACACCGAGGACGAGAAGACGCACATTGCGCTCAAGTACCTGCTGCCCAAGCAGATGAAGAACAACGGCGTGAAGGAGGACGAGCTCCTGATCACCGAAGAGGCCGTGCGCGACATCGTGCGCTACTACACGCGCGAAGCTGGCGTGCGTTCGCTCGAGCGGGAGCTCTCCAAGATCTGCCGCAAGACCGTCAAGGGACTGCTGCTCAAGAAGATGACACCCAAGGTGGTCGTGGAGGGAAAGAATCTCAACGACTTCCTCGGCGTGCGCAAGTACACCTTTGGCCTGGCCGAGAAGCAGAACCAGGTGGGCCAGGTGGTCGGCCTGGCTTGGACCGAGGTGGGCGGCGACCTGCTCACGATCGAGGCGGTGACGATGCCCGGCAAGGGCGTGATCAGCCGTACGGGTTCGCTCGGCGACGTGATGAAGGAGTCGGTCGAGGCCGCACGCACCGTGGTGCGCAGCCGTGCGCGTCGTCTCGGCATCAAGGACGAGGTGTTCGAGAAGCGCGACATCCACATCCACGTGCCCGATGGCGCCACGCCCAAGGACGGCCCGAGCGCAGGCGCGGCGATGACAACCGCGTTCGTGTCCGCCCTCACCGGCATTCCGGTGCGTGCCGATGTCGCCATGACCGGCGAGATCACGCTGCGTGGCGAAGTCACGGCGATCGGCGGGCTCAAGGAGAAGCTGTTGGCTGCCCTGCGCGGCGGCATCAAAACCGTGCTGATTCCGGAAGAGAACGCCAAGGACCTGCAGGACATTCCCGAGAACGTGAAGAACGGTCTCGAGATCGTGCCTGTGAAGTGGATCGACAAAGTGCTCGAAATCGCGCTTGAGAAGCAACCCACGCCGTTGTCCGACGAGGAGGTCGCTGCCTCTGCGGCGGCCATGGCCGAGCAGGCGAAGCAGCGCGCGTCGCAACCAGTCGAAGGCTCCATCAAGCATTGAGCCGCAGTCTTGCGGGACACTCAAAAAGTGCTCTATAATTGAAGGCTTGAAACGCGGGAATAGCTCAGTTGGTAGAGCGCAACCTTGCCAAGGTTGAGGTCGAGAGTTCGAGACTCTTTTCCCGCTCCAGTTTTCAAAAGGGAAGCCTCAAGCTTCCCTTTTTTTCGCGAGTTCCGACCAAGAAGAAAACGTTGATTGAACGCATGGCGCGATAGCAAAGCGGTTATGCAACGGATTGCAAATCCGTCTAGCCCGGTTCGACTCCGGGTCGCGCCTCCACCTCCAGCCGTATCGATCAGACAGCCCCTCCAACCGTCGGTTGTCGGGGCTGTATTTGTTTCGGGTATCGTCCATATCCACCCGGACGCCCGGATGGTGAAATTGGTAGACACATCGGACTTAAAATCCGCCGCTTCCTGCATAAGGGGCATACCGGTTCGACCCCGGTTCCGGGCACCACCACATCACAAGGGAGCATGACATGCCTCGCTACAACGCTCCGTTCGAAATCCACGTCCACGGCGATGTGTCGCTTCGCTCCGATGTGAGCTTCGAGCAAATTCAGGAAGCCCTGAAACCCCTCTGGAAATACGCCGGTGCCCGCTCGCTGGCCGATGGCGCGAACAGTGTCTACGAAGAGGAACCCGGAATCCGCTTCGAGCAGAAGGACCACCTGCTCCAGATCTGCTGGACCGTGGCCGGAGACGAGGATTTCCGACAGGCCCTCGACGAAATGTGCATGGCTCTCAACGAGCTGGCCGAGCAAGGCGCCGCGATCGAGGTCACCTTCTACGACACGGACTTCGACGAGGAGGAGGGCGATCCCGAGGAAGAGTCCCGTGATGACTTCGTCATGCTCTTCATCGGTCCCAACCCGGCCGCGATCATGCAGGTGCAGCGCGACCTTCTGGTCGAGGACGTGGTGAACCTCATGGAGCGCCACTTCGATGGCGCAGAGCTCGGCGGCGTAGTGGCCGAGATCGACAAGCTCTTCGGCGACCGCTTCGATGCGCTGGTGAACTCCCTCGAAATTGGCAAGCGCCCGCGTGGAGGCACCGGTGGGCCGGGCAGTGGCGGTCACGGCGGCGGACGCCGCCCGCGCCACCTGCACTGAGCTGAGGCGCCGCGCGAACCTGGCGCCGGCGCCACGAGGCGGTCAGGCCGCTCCGCTATGCTCGGCGACCTTCTGCTCGAGGAGAGTCGCTTGGCGCTTTTTTCCCAGTCTGCCCTTCGTCCCGGCGTGCGCAAGCGCGAAGTCTTCGGCTGGGCCATGTACGACTTCGCCAACTCGGGCTATACGACTGTCGTGATCACGGCAGTGTTCGCCGCCTATTTCGTCGGCGGAATCGCCAAGGGCGCGCCTTGGGGCCCGTTCGCCTGGACGGTGGCCTTGAGCATCTCCTATGCCATCGTGATGTTGAGCATGCCGGCCATCGGCGCCTGGGCCGACCTCCATGCGGCAAAGAAGAAAGCATTGGCGATCGTCACTGCCGGCTGCGTGCTCGGCACCGCGGCGCTGGCGATCACGCCCCGGCTCGGAGGCCCCTTCGCGGTCGCGCTCGCGATGGGCCTGGTGGTTGTCTCCAATACCTTCTACTCGTACGGGGAGTCGCTGACCGGTGCTTTCCTGCCGGAGCTCGCGACGGCCGAGGGGATGGGCAAGGTCAGCGGATGGGGCTGGGCCTTCGGCTACATCGGCGGCATGCTCGCGCTCGGACTGTGCCTGGCCTACGTGCTCTCGGCCCAGGCTGGCGGCCTGCCGGCTGCGCACTTCGTGCCGGTCACGATGCTCATCACGGCGGCGATCTACGGTCTCGCCGCCTGCGCCACCTTCGCGTTGCTGCCCGAGCGTGCGCAGCCACAGGGAGCGGCCGACAGCCGCAGTGCCTGGCAGCAGCTGAGCGACACCTTCCGCAATGCGCGCGCGTACCGCGATTTCATGTGGCTGCTGGCCTGCACCGTCTGCTACCAGGGCGGTGTGGCAGTGGCGATCACGCTCGCGGCGATCTATGCGGAGCAGGTGATCGGCTTCCTCCCGAGCGAGACGATGGTGCTGATCTTCGTCCTCAACATCGCGGCAGCGCTGGGCGCCTTCGGCTTCGGCTATCTGGAGGACCGCATCGGCCACCGGCGTGCGCTCTCCGGTGCACTGCTGGCCTGGATCGCGGTGTGCGTCATCGCCGCTTCAGTCACAACCAAGGGAGGGTTCTGGTGGGCTGCAACCATCGCCGGTCTGGCCATGGGCTCGAGCCAGTCGGCCGGGCGCGCCATGACCGGCGTGCTAGCGCCGCCGCGGCAGTTGGCGGAGTTCTTCGGCCTCTGGAGCTTTGCAACGCGCTTGGCCGCGATCATCGGTCCGCTGAGCTACGGCGCCATCACCTGGGCGACCGGCGGCAACCAGCGCATCGCGATCCTGGCGACCAGCGTGCTTTTCATCGGCGGCCTGCTCCTGCTGCTGCCGATCGACATGCGGCGCGGCCGGGCGGCGGCGCTGCGCGACGAGACGCCTCAGTCGGGCGTCGGGCCTTTCGCAGGGCGGTAGGCCGTACCGTCGTAGCGCAGCATCCGCGAGGAGAATTTCGCCGGCCGCTCCTGCGTGACGCATTCGTCGCCTTGCGCACTGGAGCGGGTCTCGGTGCGGGTCTGGCGCAGCAGCAGATCGGCGTAAGCGTTGCTCGTGCTGCGGGCGATTGACAGGTTGCCGCGCATAGTCTCGAAATTGCCGGCGCAGTTGGCGTCCCATTCGCCGCGCTCCATCGTCAGCTCGACTCCGTCGAGCACCTTGGCGAGCCTGGGCCCCCGCGGGACGTACAGTGTCAGCGTCTCGTTCGAGTAGGGATTCACGCGCGACGAGCCCTGGCGGAGGATGCGAATGCCGAACGCGCGCGCATCGGGGGCCAGCGTGTACCGCGCCGTGTCGACCTTGATCTCGCCAATGCGCACGGCGTCCTCGCGCATGGCCGCGGCCTCGAAAAGCCGGCTGACGACCTTGGCGCGCTCGGTATTGCCGTTGTCGGCCTGCTGCACCACCAGCACGTCCAGATCGAACTGAGTGACGCCTTGGTCGGCGGAAGGGCGCGGCAGCGGCAGCACGACGATGAAGCGTCCGGCAAAGCCGCGCCAAGGCTCGCACACGGCAAGTTCGTGGTCCAGCGCCCGCCTGGCGTGCAGCTTGGCATGCATGCGCTCCGCGAGACCGGTGTCGCAGGCCGCATGCGCGGCGGCGCTCAGCAGGACCAGCAGGAAGCCAAGGAGCAGTCGTCGAGGCATGTGGCGAGGCGGGAGGGGTCAGGCGCTGGCCAGGGATGCGGCCGCGGCCGGCTGCGCGAGCCAGCGTGCGGCGGCCGCGTCGAGCGCCTCGGGCGCGGCACTGCTCAGGAGCGCCACCGCGCCTTCGCCCAGTACCGCGAGCTGCCCGGCCTGCGCCAGCAGCCGCCGCGTTTGCAGCGCAACCGGTGCGCCGGTGTCGATGAAGCGCACCGCATTGCCGCAATGACGACGCAGCTCGGCCGCGATGAAAGGGTAGTGCGTGCAGCCCAGCACCAACGTGTCGATCTCGCCGGGCGCAGTGCCGAGGCTGCCAGCTTGACGCAGATAGCGCTCGCTCAAGACCGCGATGCCGGGCCCATCGCCGCGCTCGATGGCGCCCGCCAGGCCGTCGCAAGGGACGATACGGAAGCTCGCCTGTCCTGCCACGGAGGCACGCAGCGCCTCGAACTTGCGGCTCTCCACCGTGACGCGGGTGGCGAGGACGGCAACATGGCCGGTTTTGCTGGCGGCCACAGCGGGCTTCAGGGCCGGCTCGACGCCTACCACTGGAAAGGCCGGGTGCTCGGCCCGAAGTTCGTGAATAGCGGCTGCGGTTGCAGTGTTGCACGCGACCACCAGCGCCTTGATGCCATGCCGCTCGCGCAGGTAGCCCGCCACCGTGCGCGTGCGCTGCGCGACGTAAGCGTCGCCGCGCTCGCCGTAAGGCGCATGGGCCGTGTCGGCGAAGTACGCGAAGCGTTCGTGCGGCAACGCCTCGCGCAGCGCATTGAGCACGCTGAGGCCGCCGATGCCGCTGTCGAAGACGCCGATCGGGCGATCGGCAAGAGCACCCGGAACGCTCAAGCGGCTTCCATCATGATGGTCTTGAATTCGCCGCTGGCAATGCGCTTCTGCCACTCGGCCGGGCCAGTGATGTGGGCGCTGGTGCCGCCGGCATCGACCGCCACCGTCACCGGCATGTCGACCACGTCGAACTCATAGATCGCTTCCATGCCCAGGTCGGCGAAGCCCACCACCTTGGCGGTCTTGATCGCCTTGCTCACGAGGTACGCGGCGCCGCCCACCGCCATCAGGTAGGCGCTCTTGTGCTTCTGGATCGCCTCGATCGCGACCGGGCCGCGCTCGGCCTTGCCGATCATCGCGATCAGCCCGGTCTTCGCGAGCATCATTTCAGTGAAGCCATCCATGCGCGTCGCGGTTGTCGGGCCGGCCGGGCCCACCGCCTCGTCCTTGACCGGATCGACCGGGCCCACGTAATAGATCACCCGGTTCGTGAAGTCCACCGGCAGCTTCTCGCCCTTGGCAAGCATGTCTGCGATGCGCTTGTGCGCGGCGTCGCGGCCGGTGAGCATCTTGCCGTTGAGCAGCAGCGTGTCGCCCGGCTTCCAGCTGGCGACCTCGGCCGGCGTGAGCTTGTCGAGGTCCACACGCTTGCTCTTGTTGTAGTCGGGGGCCCAGTCGATCTTGGGCCAGAGATCCAGCGAAGGCGCCTCGAGGTAGACCGGCCCCGAGCCGTCGAGCACGAAATGCGCGTGGCGCGTGGCCGCGCAATTCGGGATCATCGCGACGGGTTTGCTGGCCGCGTGCGTGGGGTACATCTTGATCTTGACGTCCAGCACCGTGGCCAGCCCGCCCAGGCCCTGCGCGCCGATGCCGAGTGCATTGACCTTCTCATAGAGCTCCACCCGCAGTGCCTCCACCTTGCTCAGCTCGGCGCCCGCGCGCTTCCTGGCCAGCAGCTCGTGCATGTCGAGGTCGTCCATCAGGCTTTCCTTGGCGAGCAGGGCGGCCTTCTCGGCCGTGCCCCCGATGCCGATGCCGAGCATGCCCGGCGGGCACCAGCCGGCGCCCATGGTCGGCACGGTCTTGAGCACCCAGTCGACCACGCTGTCGCCGGGGTTCAGCATCACGAGCTTGCTCTTGTTTTCGCTCCCGCCACCCTTGGCCGCGACCGTGACCTCGACCGTGTTGCCGGGCACGATCTCCGTGAAGATCACGGCGGGGGTGTTGTCCTTCGTGTTCTTGCGGTCGAACTGCGGATCGGCGACCACCGAGGCGCGCAGCATGTTGTCCGGATGGTTGTAGCCACGGCGCACGCCTTCGTTGATGGCGTCGTAAAGGCCGCCCGTGAAGCCGCCCCAGCGTACGTCCATGCCGACCTTGAGGAACACGTTGACGATCCCCGTGTCCTGGCAGATCGGCCGCTGGCCCGTTGCGCTCATCTTGCTGTTGGTGAGGATCTGCGCCATGGCATCCTTGGCTGCGGCGCTCTGCTCACGCTCGTAGGCGCGTGCCAGGTGGGCGATGTAGTCGGTGGGGTGGTAGTAGCTGATGTACTGGAGCGCGGCGGCAACCGACTCGATCAGGTCGGCTTGCTGGATGATGGTCATGGCTGTGTCCGTGGGAGGGGAAAGCACTCGCTCAATGCGAGCCATTCTTGTTTGCGACGATACTGGGCGAATGCCCTGGTGCGCCAGGCGCGCCCTCCATTTTGACAGCGGAGCTTTTTTCATGGCGATATCCACCCCCACCCGTATCGAACGCGACACCTTCGGCCCCATCGAGGTGCCTGCCGACAAGCTGTGGGGCGCGCAGACGCAGCGCTCGCTGCAGAACTTCGACATCTCGGGCGAGCGACAGCCGCGCGAGATCATCAAGGCGCTCGCGCAGGTCAAGCGCGCGTCGGCGGTGGTGAACCATGCGCTGGGCCTGCAGGACGATAAGAAGACGCAGGCCATCGCCGCCGCGGCCGACGAGGTGATCGCGGGCCAGCATGGCGACGAGTTTCCGCTGGTCGTGTGGCAGACCGGCTCGGGCACGCAGACCAACATGAACGTGAACGAGGTGCTGGCCAACCGCGCCAGCGAGCTGCTGGGCGGCGAGCGCGGGGAGGGACGCCTCGTGCATCCCAACGACGACGTGAACCGCAGCCAGTCGTCGAACGACGTGTTCCCGACGGCCATGCACGTGGCGGCGGTCGAGGCGCTCACGCATCGCCTGCTGCCGGCGCTTGCGCAGCTGCGCGGGACGCTGCAGCAGAAGTCCGAAGCGTTCGCCGACATCGTGAAGATCGGCCGTACCCACCTGCAGGACGCGACGCCGCTCACGCTGGGCCAGGAGTTCTCGGGCTACGTGGCCCAGCTGGCCCACGGCGAAGCCCATGTGCGGGCTGCGCTGCCGCATCTTTGCGAGCTGGCCCTGGGGGGCACCGCGGTCGGCACCGGGCTCAATGCGCCCAAGGGCTATGCCGAGCAGGTGGCGGCCGAGCTCGCGAAGCTCACCGGCCTGCCTTTCGTCACTGCGCCCAACAAGTTCGAGGCCATGGCCTCGGTCGATGCCCTGGTGCACGCGCACGGGGCGCTCAAGACGCTGGCAGCGAGCATGACCAAGATTGCCAACGACGTGCGCTGGCTCGCCAGCGGGCCGCGCAGTGGCATCGGCGAACTGAGCATCCCCGAGAACGAACCGGGCTCATCGATCATGCCCGGGAAGGTCAACCCGACGCAGAGCGAGGCGGTCACGATGCTGGCCGCGCAGGTGTTCGGCAACGATGTCGCGATCAACATCGGCGGCGCTTCGGGCAACTTCGAACTCAATGTGTTCCGGCCGATGGTGGCGCACAATTTCCTGCAGAGCGTGCGGCTGCTGGCCGATGGCATGCGCAGCTTCAACGACCATTGCGCGGTCGGCATCGAGCCCAATCGCGAGCGCATCACGGAACTGGTGCAGCGTTCGCTGATGCTGGTGACCGCGCTCAATACGCACATCGGGTACGACAAGGCCGCCTTCATTGCGAAGAAGGCGCACAAGGAAGGCAGCAGCCTGCGCGAAGCGGCGATTGCTTCGGGGCACCTCACGGCCGAGCAGTTCGACCAGTGGGTGGTGCCGGAGAAGATGACCGGCCGTTGAAATCCGGTGACCGCCTCAGTGGCCGGCGGAGGGCGCTGGAGCCATCAGCCGGTCGGTGAACGCGATCGCCATCGCCGACAGCAGGAATGCGATATGGATCGCCGTCTGCGCGATCAGCACGCGATCGGTGTAGTTGTCGGCGTTGATGAAGGTCTTGAGCAGGTGGATCGAGCTGATGCCGATGATGGCGGTGGCCAGCTTGACCTTCAGCACCGACGCGTTCACGTGGCTCAGCCACTCGGGCTGGTCGCGATGGCCTTCGAGGTTCATCCGGCTCACGAAGGTCTCGTACCCGCCGACGATCACCATGATCAACAGGTTGGAGATCATGACCACGTCGATCAGTGCCAGCACGACCAGCATGATCACCGTTTCGTTGAGCGTGGTGACCGGCGCCGCCGTCTTGTAGCCGATGCTCGTGATCAGCGACTTGAGCGCTTCCTCGCTTCCGAAGGCCGCTTCCACGAGATGGAGCAGTTCGACGAGAAAGTGCACCACGTACACGCCCTGAGCGACGATCAGGCCCAGGTACAGCGGCAGCTGCAGCCAGCGGCTGGCGAAGATCAGGTTGGGCAGGGGGCGCAGCGGCGAGGCCTTGCCGGCATGTTGCTGGAGGATGGGATCGAGGTTGGACATCGGTGGTGGGGAGGCCTGTGAGTGAGGCGGGGCGCAGGAGACGCGCGATTCTAAAGTCGCGCCACGTGACCGACGTGTCATCGACCACTCGCTACCATGGAGCGTCAGTCGTCCGTAAGTGCGGGCGCCGACATTAGCGCCCGTCAGTCCCCAGCTACATACCGGAGGCAAAGAATGAGCAGCACGATCGAGTCCTTCCTTGTCGAGAACCGCGTGTTCCCGCCCGATGCCCGTGCCGTCAACGGCGCACGCATCGACAGCATGGCTACCTACGAGGCGCTGTGCAAGGAGGCCGCCGACGACTTCGAGGGCTTCTGGGCCCGGCAGGCCAAGGCCAACGTGGTGTGGACCAAACCCTTCACGCGTACGCTCGACGAATCGAACGCGCCTTTCTACAAGTGGTTCGACGACGGCGAGCTCAACGCCTCGGCCAACTGCCTGGACAAGCACGTCGGCACCCCGATCGAGAACAAGACCGCCATCGTGTTCGAGGCCGACGACGGTACGGTCACCCAGGTCACGTACAAGGAGCTGCTGACACGGGTCTCGCAGTTCGCCAATGCGCTGAAATCACAGGGTATCCGCAAGGGCGATCGCGTCATCATCTACATGCCCATGACCATCGAGGGCGTGGTTGCGATGCAGGCCTGTGCCCGCATCGGCGCCACGCACAGCGTGGTGTTCGGCGGCTTCTCGGCCAAGGCACTGCAGGAACGCATCATCGACGCCGGCGCGGTGGCGGTGATCACCTCCAACTTCCAGCTGCGGGGCGGCAAGGAGCTGCCGCTCAAGGCGATCGTCGATGACGCGATCGCGCTGGGCGGCTGCGAGGCATCGCTCAAGACCGTGCTGGTCTACCAGCGCACCGCGACCGCCTGCAACATGGTTGCGGGCCGCGACAAGACCTTCGACGAAGTGCTCAAGGGGCAGGCCAGCGAGTGCGCACCGGAGCCGGTGGGCGCGGAGCATCCGCTCTTCATCCTCTACACCTCGGGCTCGACCGGCAAGCCCAAGGGCGTGCAGCATGCCACCGGCGGCTACCTGCTGTGGTCCAAGCTCACCATGGACTGGACCTTCGACATCCGCCCCGAAGACGTGTTCTGGTGCACCGCCGACATCGGCTGGATCACCGGCCATACCTATGTCGCATATGGCCCGCTCGCTGCCGGTGCGACGCAGGTGGTGTTCGAGGGCGTCCCGACCTATCCGCATGCGGGCCGCTTCTGGCAGATGATCGAGAAGCACAAGGTCACCGTCTTCTACACCGCGCCGACGGCCATCCGCTCCCTCATCAAGGCGGCGGAAGGCGACGAGAAGGTGCATCCGAAGAATTGGGACCTGTCTTCGTTGCGCATCCTCGGCACCGTGGGCGAACCGATCAACCCCGAAGCCTGGATGTGGTACCACCGGAACGTGGGCCGCGAGAAGTGCCCCATCGTCGACACCTTCTGGCAGACCGAGACGGGCGGCCACGTCATCACGCCGCTGCCCGGCGCGACGCCGCTGGTGCCCGGCTCCTGCACGCTGCCGCTGCCCGGCATCATGGCCGCGGTCGTGGACGAGACCGGCAAGGACATCCCCAATGGCGGCGGCGGCATGCTGGTGATCAAGCGCCCGTGGCCCTCGATGATCCGCACCATCTGGAACGACCCGGAGCGATTCAAGAAGAGCTACTTTCCCGAGGAGATGGGCGGCACCATCTACCTCGCCGGCGACGGCGCAGTGCGCAGCCCCGACCGCGGCTACTTCCGGATCACCGGCCGCATCGACGACGTGCTCAACGTCTCGGGCCACCGGCTCGGCACGATGGAGATCGAGTCGGCGCTGGTCGCCAAGACCGATCTGGTGGCCGAAGCCGCGGTGGTGGGGCGCCCCGACGACATGACGGGCGAGGCGGTCTGCGCCTTTGTCGTGCTCAAGCGCGGCCGTCCGAGCGGAGACGAGGCCAGGCAGATCGCAACCGAGCTGCGCAATTGGGTGGCCAAGGAGATCGGGCCGATTGCCAAGCCCAAGGACATCCGCTTCGGCGAGAACCTGCCCAAGACCCGCAGCGGAAAGATCATGAGGCGCCTGCTGCGCAGCATCGCCAAGGGCGAGGCCATCACCCAGGACACGTCCACCCTCGAGAACCCGGCCATCCTGGAGCAGTTGGGGCAGGCCTACTAACCTGGCCACCGAGGCGTGCCCGGCACCCCGCGCCCCCGTCCGACAGGGGTGGGGCGCGGGATGCGTTACAACCAGTCCACCGAATGTCGAGGGGAAACTTTCATGGGACTGAGAACAGGCGTGCTGCTGGTCGTGGTGCTGCTGATCGCGGCGCTCGCGGCGCTGAACTGGAGCGTGCTCGCCACGCCCACCGCGATGTCGGTCGGCTTCATGCAGGTGACGGCGCCGCTTGGGCTGATCATGCTCGGCCTCACGGCGCTCCTGGGCATCTTCTTCGTGGCCTACGTGGTTTACCTGCAGACCACGGTGCTGCTCGAGACGCGGCGCCACACCAAGGAGATGCAGGCCCAACGCGACCTGGCCGACCGCGCCGAGGCCTCGCGCTTCACCGAGCTGCGCAACTTCCTGGAAGCCCAGGAGAATGCCCACATGGCGCGCAACGCCGAGCGGCATGCGGCGCTGCTGGCGCGTGTGGAGCAGCTCGAGACCATGATCAAGGTGCGGTCCGACCAGACCGACAACACGCTCGCGGCCCACATCGGCCAGCTCGAGGATCGCTTCGACCGGCGGCCGCCGGCGGTGACGGCTACGGGCGGCGGCATGCCGCCGCCCGTCTGAAGAAGCCGGGCGCCGCTACTTCGTCGACAGGACCCAGGCCGCAAGCTTCTTGGCTTCGGCCTCGTTGACCTGGTTGTTGGCTGGCATCGGCACCGCCCCCCACACGCCGGACCCACCCTTCATGATCTTGGTCGCCAGCATGTCGGCCGCTCCCTTGTTGTCCTTGTACTTGGCAGCCACGTCCTTGAAGGCGGGGCCGAGGACCTTGCGGTCGACGGCATGGCAGCTCATGCAGTTCTTGGAAGTGGCCAGTGCAAGGTCGGCCAGGGCGGGGGACGTTGCGGCCAGGCCGATGATGGCAGCGAGAAGCGCTCTTTTCATGGGGTTCCGTGACGTGGTGCGTTAAAGTCGATCCAACGCGATTGTAGGTAGCGCGGTGCACGGTCCATGAAGATGCGGCCGGACGATCGGAGGGGTTCTCTCATGTGGTTTCTTTTCCTCGGCCTGCTCGGCGTGGCCCTCAAGTACTTCGAGGTCGGCTTCGTCGCGCAATGGAGCTGGTGGGTGGTGCTCATCCCCTTCGCGCTGGCGGCTGCCTGGTGGGCCTGGGCCGATGCCTCGGGCTACACAAAGCGCAAGGTGGTCGAGCGGGAGAATGCACGCCGGCAGGCCCGCATCGATCGGCAGCGCAGCCAGATGGGTCTGCTCACCAGCCGCTCCAACCGGCGCCGCCGCGGGCGCTGATCCGGCGGCTCAGGCGCGCAGGCTGTTGCGCGTGATCAGCGGTGCGATGAATCGTCGTCCGAGCCGGTGGACCACCCAGAAGGCCGCGGTAATGAGGGCCGCCAGCAGCAGGCCAGCCAGGACGTCGAAGGGGAAATGCACGCCCACATAGATGCGTGCCCAGCCCGTCAGGGCGGCGACGGCCAGGAGCGCAAGGCCGATCTTCCTGAGCGGTGCGCGCAGGCAGAACACCAGGCCAACGGTGAACATCACGGTCGCGTGCGCGCTCGGCAGCGAGCCGCGGGCGCCGTGCTCGATATGCGCCGGGCTCAGGCCCAGCATGAAGGGGCGCGGCATGGCGAAGGCATCCGCCAGTTCATGGGCGAGCAAGGCGGCAACCCCCGCGGCAAACAGCGAGGCCAGCACGTAGAGCCGCTGCGCGGGCCAATGCCACGCGGCCCACGCCATCAGTGCCACGCACAGCCAGGAAGCTTGTTGCGCCACGTTGCTGGCAACCCATAGAAGCACCGGATTCGGGTTGTGCCCGGCGCCGAGGATCTGGAAGAGTGCAATGTTCAGCGCCTGCATGGCAGGCATCATAGGGTCGCCATGCGGCGAGTTGATCAACGAACCCTTCAAGCTCCGTTCAGGATCGTCTCGGAAAGTACGGCAGGCTCAGGCCGCCACGCCCAGCAACTCGTGCAATCGCGTGCTGGTCGTCGTGTACTGCAGGGGCACGGCCTTGCCGGGGAACACGATCCCCGTGGCTGCCCAGGCCGCCAGCGTCGCCTCGTGGAAGCCGCAGACGATCAGCTTCTTCTTGCCCGGGTAGGTGTTGATGTCGCCGACCGCGAACACCCCCGCTTCGGAGGTCTGAAAGCGCTCGGTATCGACCGGCACCTGCTTGCGCACCAGGCTCAGCCCCCAGTCGGCGATGGGACCGAGCCTGGGCGAGATGCCGAGGCAGGCGATGAGCGCATCGAGCGGCAGGGCCAGGGTTTGCGCATCGGGTGTCGAGATCTGCAGCACCTGCCCGTCGAAAGCCGCGGGCTGGCCCACCGCGAAGTGCATCGCGCCTTCGGCCACCGCCGCCCGCATGCGTGCGAGCAGGCCCTCGTGGGCCTGGAAGCCGTCGCGCCGATGCACCAGCGTCACTGTGCTGGCCCGACCCACGAGCGCCAGTGCAGTGGCCAGCGCCGCGTCGTCGCCGCCATTGACAACCACTGCCTGGCCGTCGAAGCGCTCCAAAGATTCAGGGTGGTAGAAGAGCGCAGATCCTTCGAAGCGCTGGATGTCATCGAGCGTGATGCGCTTGGGGACGAAGGCGCCGACGCCCGCGGCAATGAACACCGTCCTGGCGAGAAAGCCCATGCCCGTGGCGGTGCGAAGCAGCAGGCGCTGGTCGGGCTGCCGCTCGAGCGTGGCGACCTGCTGCTCGAAATGAAAGGTGGGTTTCAGCGGCACCAGCTGCTGCAGCAGCGCCGCCACCAGGCCGCGGCCGCTGGTCGCCGGAATCCCCGGGATGTCATAGATGGGCTTGTCGCCATACAACTGCACGCACTGACCGCCTGCGGCGGGCAGCGTGTCGACGATGTGGCAGGAGATCTCGAGCAGGCCCAGCTGGAAGGCCTGGAACAGCCCGACCGGGCCGGCGCCGATGACCAGCGCGTCGGTTTCCGTGGGCTTGGGGAGCGTGCTCAGCGCACCAGCTCCCCGATCTTGTCGGTCTTGTCCTTCCACTCGTCGGCGTCCGGCAGCGCGGGCTTGCGCTTGGTGATGCTCTTCCAGCCGTCGGCCAGGGCCAACTCGGCATTAAGCTTGATGAAGGCGAGCTGATTGGCCGGCAGATCTTCCTCGGCGTAGATCGCGTTGACAGGGCACTCGGGGATGCAGACCGCGCAGTCGATGCACTCGTCCGGGTCGATCACCAGCATGTTGGGGCCTTCGCGGAAGCAGTCCACGGGACACACATCGACGCAATCGGTGTACTTGCAGCGGATACAGGATTCGGAGACGACGTGGGTCATGGCTGGGCTTGGGATCGAACGGGGGAAACCATCAATTTTAGGCGCTTGGCGGTGAGGGCTGCACGAGTACGGCCGCCGAGGTCCGGTGGGTGGTCGTGTCGACCAGCACCAGTGAACCGAGCGCGCGCGATTGCACGAAGGGCAGCACCGCGAGCGGCTGCTGCAGCGAGAGCACCACGTCGCCGATGGAATTGGGCTCCAGCCGGTCCGCGGGCTCGGAGTCAAGCGTCGTAATGTTGACGCGGTCGACGATGCGCGCGACCTTGGCCTTGACCCAGCGGTGGCCCTGCAGTGCCCAGTACACGCGTCCTGCAACCAGCGGCTCGTCGTCCAGCCAGGCGATGGTGGCCGTGATCTCGCGCACCGGCTCGAAGGCGCCGGGCGCCAGCAGCCAGTCGCCGCGCGAGACGTCCAGCTCGCGGTCGAGCACGATGCCGGCGCTGTGGCCCGCATGCACGGTCTTCGACTGGCGCGTGTGGCTCAGCACCTGCGCCACCGTGGCTGTCTGGTTGCCCGGCAGGACGGCGACGCGCTGCCCCGGTTCGACATGGCCGCTTGCCACGCGCCCCCAGAACACCCGGCGGCCCTTCGAGGTATCGGCCGAGCCGGAGAACTTCTCGACCCATTGCACCGGGAAGGCGAAGGGCACGGCCTCGTCCTGCTGAGTAACGGGCAGCTCCTCGAGCAGCTCGATGAGGCTGGGGCCTTCGTAGCCGCACCAGTCGCCGTGTCGCGAGGCGACGTTCCAGCCCTTCAGCGCCGAGATCGGCACCGTCGCTGCAACCCGCACGCCGGCGGCTTCGGCGAAGCTCGCGAGCGCAGAAGAGATGCGCTCGAACGCAAGCCCGGCATCCGCGATGGCATCCAGCTTGTTGACCGCGAACACAATCGACTGCACGCGCAGCAGATGGCACAGCAGCGTATGGCGGCGCGTCTGCGCGAGCAGCTCGCGGCGCACCACTTCGCCATCCTCGACCTCGGCGGCCCAGGCGAGCTTGGTCGCATCGATCAGCACCACGGCGGCGTCGGCGCCCGATGCCGCGGTGACCATGTTGCGCGTGTATTGCTCATGGCCCGGCGCGTCGCCGATGATGAACTTGCGCCGCGCCGTGGAGAAGTAGCGGTACGCGACGTCGATGGTGATGCCTTGCTCGCGCTCGGCCGAGAGGCCGTCGGTCAGCAGTGCCAGGTCGGTCTCGCCGCCGCGCTGCACGCCGGCCAGCTGATCCTGCAGCACGGTCTTGCTGTCGACCAGCAGGCGGCCGATGAGCGTGCTCTTGCCGTCGTCGACGCTGCCGCAGGTGATGAAGCGCAGGGCAGTGCCGGTGTCGCCGTGGAGGGTCTCGGGCGCAGGGAACGTGGTGGTCGTCGCAGTCATCAGAAGTAGCCGTCTTTCTTGCGCTTCTCCATCGAAGCCTCGGAAGTCTTGTCGTCCATGCGCGTCGCGCCGCGCTCGCTGACCTCAGCGGCCAGCGTCTCGACCACCACGTCAGCCGCATCGGCGGCCAGGCTGTCGACGGGGCAGGTGCAGGTGATGTCGCCCACGGTGCGGAAGCGCACGTTGCGAACCTCGACTGTTTCACCGTCGCGCGGTGGGGTGAGCTCGGTCACCGGCACCAGCAGGCCGCGGCGCTCGACCACCTGGCGCTGATGCGTGTAGTAGATCGAGGGCAGGGCGATCTTCTCGCGCTCGATGTACTGCCAGACATCGAGCTCCGTCCAGTTCGAGATCGGGAATACGCGGAAATGCTCGCCCGGTGCGAGGCGGGTGTTGAACAGGGTCCAGAGCTCGGGGCGCTGGTCCTTGGGCTGCCATTGGCCGAAGCTGTCGCGGTGCGAGAAGATGCGCTCCTTGGCACGGGCCTTCTCCTCGTCCCGGCGGGCGCCGCCGATCAGCGCGTCGAAGCGGAATTCCTCGATCGCCTCGAGCAGCGTCACCGACTGGTGCACGTTGCGTGACTCGCCCGGATGGGCCAGGCGCACGGTGCCGCGCGCCATCGAGTCCTCGACGCTGCGCACGATCAGCTCGGCGCCCAGTTCCCGCGCGCGGTGGTCGCGGAAGGCCGTCACCTCGGGGAAGTTGTGGCCGGTGTCGATCATCAGCAGCGGGTAGGGCAGGCGGCCGCGGGCACCCGTGGTTCCCGCCGAGTTCATGAAGGCCTTCTCGGCGCACTTCAGCAGCACCAGCGAGTCCTTGCCGCCCGAGAACAGCAGTGTCGGCCGCTCGAAAGAGGCAGCGACCTCGCGCAGGATGAAGATGGCTTCTTCCTCCAGCGCGTCGAGCTGCGCGTTGGACAGGCGGGTTGGCGTGTGCGCGGTCTGCAGCAACAGGTCGTGTTCGGTTCTGGCGTTCATCAGATAGCGTGCTCGGTGCGGGAAATCGGTCAGACCTTGGCGCTCAATGTGCGAGATGCAATCCGCACTCGCGGTTTTCTTCGCCCTTGGTCGGGTCCACGTAGTCGAAGTTGTTGGGCAGGCCATGCGCCTCGCAGTAGGCATGCAGATCCTTGGACGACCAGTGCAGCAGCGGAGCAACCTTGATCAGGCCATCCGGATTGACGCTGACGGCGTCCATTTGCGCGCGCACGGCTGTGTCGGTGGCCCGAAGCGCCGTGAACCAGACCTTCGGTGCCGTCTCGCGCAGCGCACGGGCAAAGGGCTCCAGTTTTACTTCCTCGGTGAAAGCGGCATGGCGCGGATCGTCGAGCGCTGGCGTCGGGCCTTCGACTGCTTCGCGATGCGCACGCGAGCGTCGCGGCAGATAGATGCGCAGGTCCAGACCCAGCAGCTTCGTCACCTCGTCGGCATACCGGTAGGTGGCCTCGGTGTTGTAGCCGTTATCCATCCAGACCACGGGAACATCCGCCTTCGCGCGCGTCACCATGTGCAGGATCACCGCCTCGAACGGACGAAAGTTCGTGGTAACGATCGCAGGCTGGCCCAAGCTGATCGCCCAGTCCACCAGGCCCTCCGCGTTGTGGCCGAGTTCGGCGTTGATGCGTGGAAGGTCGATGTTCATGTCGTGGGTTGTGATGCGGCCTCTGACCCCGCCGCGACGAAGTGCGGCGTGGGCTGCACCGCATCGCCCTGGTAGAAGTCGCCGAAGCGATCGAACTGGCGTTGTGCGTCACCGGCGTCCACGCCCTCCTTGAGCACGGCGCTCGAAAACCCGCTGCGCTGCATCTGCACCAGCTGGTCGATCAGCACGTCGCCGGTGGCGCGGATGTCGCCCTTGAAGCCGAGGCGCCGCCGCAGCAGGTAGGCCTGGCTGAAAGCGCGGCCGTCGGTGAATTTCGGAAAGTTCAGGTCGATGCGCTCGACATCGCTCAGGCAGATTTCGATCGCGAGCGGATCGGCATCGTTGGGCAGCTGCAGCACGCTCGGGTCGCCGTCGTCCACATGGTCTTCCGCGGCGATCAGTTGGAGCGTTCTATTCATGCGGCCTCCTCGACCTTGAAACGCGCGCCATTGGCAGCGGCCTTGAACGGGTCCATGCCGACGCGGCGCAGCGCGTCGATGAAGCTCTCGCCGGCATTGCGATGGTCGCGGTAGGTGTTGAGCACAGCCTCGATGACATCGGGCACCTCCGCCGCCGAGAACGATGGGCCGACCACCTTTCCGGGCAGCGCCGGGCCATTGCGCGCGGCACCGTCGGAGCCGCCGAGCGTGACCTGGTACCACTCCTTGCCGTCCTTGTCGACGCCGAGGATGCCAATGTGGCCGCTGTGATGATGGCCGCAGGAGTTGATGCAGCCGCTGATGTGCAGGTCGATCTCACCCAGGTCATCGAGCTCGTCGAGGTCCTGGTAGCGCTCGGTGATGGCGGCGGCAATCGGGATCGAGCGCGCGTTGGCCAGCGAACAGAAGTCGCCACCCGGGCACGAGATCATGTCGGTCAGCAGGTGGATGTTGGGGCTCGCGAAGCCGGCTTCGCGAGCGGCGAGCCAAAGCGCGTGCAGGTCTTCGGCGTGGACCCAGGGCAGCAGCAGGTTCTGCTCGTGCGTGACGCGGGCCTCACCTGCGCTGAAGCGATCGGCAAGCTGCGCGGCCGCCTCGAGCTGGCTGGCCGAAGCGTCGCCGGGCGCCTGGCCCAAACGCTTGAAGGACAGTGTGACGGCACGCAATGCCGGGTTCTTGTGCGGGGCCACGTTGCGCTGCAGCCAGCGTGCGAACTGCACGTCCTCGTCGGCTTGCGCGCGCAGCTCGGCATCGGTTTCCTCGGCGCTGCGGAACACGCGCGTGGCCATTTGCGGCATCACGAAATTCGCGGTCACACGGTCGAGCTCGGCTTGCGTGATGGTGTGCGGCGCGCCGTCGTGCTCGATGACCTGCCTGTATTCGGCCTCGACGTCGTCGATGTAGCGCTGGCCCTCGGCCTTGACCAGGATCTTGATGCGGGCCTTCCAGGCGTTGTCGCGCCGGCCGTAGCGGTTGTAGACCCGGATCACGGCTTCCAGGTAGTTCATCAGCTGGTGCCATGGGAGGAACTCGCGGACCACGGTGCCGATGATGGGCGTGCGCCCCATGCCGCCTCCGACCTTGACTCGGAACCCGAGTTCGCCCTCGTCGTTCTTGTAGAGCTGCAGGCCGACGTCATACCAGCCGGTGGCAACGCGGTCTTCCACGGCGCCGGTGATGGCGATCTTGAACTTGCGCGGCAGGAAGGCGAACTCCGGATGCAGCGTGCTCCACTGGCGCATGATCTCGGCGAAAGGACGTGGGTCTGCTATTTCGTCGACGGCAATGCCGGCCAGCTCGTCGCTGGTGATGTTGCGGATGCAGTTGCCGCTGGTCTGGATGCCGTGCATGTCGACGGACGCCAGCAGGTCCATCACGTCGGCCGACCTGGACAGCGGGATCCAGTTGTACTGCACGTTGGTGCGCGTGGTGAAGTGCGCGTAGTGCGTCGGCAACCGGACGCTGCCCAGCTTGCCTTGCACCTCGTTCGCGTGCTTGTACACCTCGGCCTCGGGCGCGTCGTATTCGCGAGCGATCTTCGCCAGCACGCGTAGGCGGGCGCTGGAGAGTTCGCCATAGGGAACGGCCACGCGCAGCATCGGCGCATAGCGCTGCACATACCAGCCGTTCTGCAGGCGCAGCGGCCGGAACTGTTCTTCGGCGAGCTTGCCGGCTTGCCAGCGCTCGAGCTGGTCACGGTATTGCGCCGCGCGCTGGTGCACGAACTGGCGATCGAAATCTGTGTATTGGTACATCGTGTTTTCTTTGCTGCTGGAAGGCGTGCGTCCACGGCCCGTCAACGCGAGCCCGGACTTTAAAAGTGCTTCTTATAGAACCAAACTATTTTTTGGTTCGCGTCTTATGCGGATAAGCTTATTCGCCAGTCTGCATGCGGCTTGCAGGCCGATGGGAATGCTTATTCCGGATAAGGCGGACCGCCGCTTGGCCCAACGCGGCATCCGGTCTTCGGTGCCGAGCGGGCAGCCTAGGAAGAGGTCCCGCGCAGCGCCTGCTGAATATCCTCGAGGCCGCGCCCACGCGTCTCGATCCCGCTGCGCACCAGCATCAGCGCGGCCACGGCCATCGGAAGTGCGATCAGCAGGGCCGAGGCGGCGAAATGGCCGAACACGCCCACCACGCCGAAGCCCGCGCCGAGGATGCCGCCGAACTTGGACCCGGCTGCCACGACGCCCGAGCCGGTGCCGCGCAGGTGGACGGGATAGATCTCCGCGGCGTAGGGAATGAGCATTGCGATCACCCCGCTCGAGCTCACCAGCAGCAGGGCAGTGGTCAGCACCATCGCGAGGTTCGATTGCACCCGCGCCACCCCGAGGCCGAAGAACAGCAGCAGCGTCGCCGCGGTCAGCGCAATGAACAGTACCAGCGCCTTGATGCTGCTCCAGCGGTGGTAGAGCCAGATCACGATCGCAATGCCCGGCAGCGCCAGTAGCGCCGATCGGGCCAGCAGCGTGCTGGCAGCGGCGGCGTCCATCCCCATGCTGCCGAGGTTGGTAGGCAGCCACAGCAGGAACCCGAAGTTGACAAGGCCCCACGCCACGCCACAGACCATCAGGCCCCAGGTAATGCGCGCGTGGCTGCCGCGCAGCAGTTGCCGGATGCCCCCGGCCGGCGCCTCCTCCTCAGCCACCACGGCAGCGGCGCCGATCGGCCCATGGTCCGTCGCCTTCTTGCCGGCGAAGCGCGCGAGCACGGCCCGCGCCTGGTCGTCGAGCCCCACGCTGGCGAGGAAGCGCGGCGACTCGGGGATGTAGCGGCCAAGGAAGACGATCAGGAGGCCGGTTGGGAGGCCCAGCAGCCACAGGGCACGCCAGCTGAACTCCGGCACCAGCAGCGCCGCCGATCCGGCCGCCAGCAGGTAGCCGGCCGAGGTGCCGACGCCACCCAGCGCCACCAGCAGCCACCCGCGGTGCGCGGCCGGCACGGTTTCCGCCATCAGCGTGAAGGTGATGGGCAGCAGGCCGCCGGCCGAGGCGCCCATCAGGAAACACATCGCGAGGTTCCAGCCGAAGGCCGGCATGGCGCCGCAGATCGCGGTGCCGATGAACATCAGCGCCGACAACAGGATCGCCGCGCGACGGCCGAACACGTCGGCCAGGCGGCCCCACAGCACGGAGCCCACGGTCGTCCCGGTGAGCGCCACCAGCGCGAGGATGCCGGCGGTCTGCTTGCTGATCTCGTATTCCTTCGTCATGCCGGGCATCACGAAGCCGAGGGTGGCGGGCTTGAGCACGTCGACCGCCAGGGCGATCACCAGCACGGTCACCAGCTTCCAGTGCGCGCCGTTCAGCGGCACGCCATCGGCCACGTGGAACTGCAGGTGGCGGTCGGCATGCAGGCTCTTCTTCATCTGGGCGATGCGCGGCATCAGGCCGTACATGGCCAGCAGTACGCCCAGCGGGATCATGGCCATGCCCGCGAGCATGGTGGAGTCCATCTCCATGCCAACCATCTGGTAGCCGGTGTGGCGGCCCATCATGAACATTGGCACATGGGCCAGCACGCCGCCGATGATGGCGATGCAGCCGAGCCAGAAGGCGATGGGATGGTGGAAGGCGAAGTTCTGCGATTTCATGCGGGTCTCTTGCGGCCGCACATGGTAGCCAAGCGCTCAGCGGCAGAAGCCCCAGCCGCCCACTTCGAGATGGAAATGGTCCGCGTGCAACTCGTTGTAGTCGGGGCCCAGCACGCCCTCGAAGAAGCGGCAGGCGCCGGCGTGGGCGTCGCGCAGGAACAGCGCTTCCGCATCGTCGCCACCCCAGTCGCGAAGCACGGTGATGCGTGTCCGGTCCTCGCGCACGTAACCCGCGACATCGATGGCGTCCGCAGTGGCATGGCGGCTGCGCCGGCCGTCGCGCGTGCTGCCTTCGCCGGTATTGATGTTGCGGCAGGCGTAGCTGCCGAGGTGCTCCACGGTCGCAATAGGACCGCCCAGCCGCTGCGACGCGGCCGGCTGGAGAGCGTGCCGCTCCCACATCGCAAAGGACAGTGCGGCGCGACAGCTCAACAGCGCTGGTGAGGACAGCGCGACGCTGCGTCCGCCGCGCAGGCGCAGGGCGTTCGTCAGGCCACAGCCTTGGCCGGTGCTGCGGTCGGCTACCGGTTCGTACTGCAATCCGGACTGCTCGAGGGCGGCGAAGCAGCGCGCGGGATCCGCTCTTGCACGGCGCAGCTTGAGGCCGGTGAGCAGGTTCGGCTCCGAGGCCACGTCCAGTGCCGCCCGGGGGTCGAAGCGATCGGGGATCTCGAGCGCGCCGAAGTGAAGCGCCGCCAGCAGCGCCGCCAGTGCCGTCAGAAAGGCGAGGAGCAGGCCATTTCGTGAAAACGCGCGCACACCCCGACTACAACACGAAGTGCGCCACTGTCACATAGTGGCTCGCCGTTCCGGCGAGCACGAAGAGGTGCCAGGTGCCGTGCGCGTGGCGCCAGCCCAGTGGGTTGCGATAGAAGAGGGTCCCGGCCGAGTACCAGAGGGCCCCTGCCAGCAGCCAGGCCAGGCCGGCGCCGTCCAGCCGCTCCACCAGCGGCACGGCCGCCAGCACGCCCAGCCACCCCATGCCCAGGTACAGCGCCAGCGAAGGCGCCGGCGGCTTGCCCCGCCGCAGTTCGCGCGCGATGCCGAAGAGCGCGGCGCTCCAGGCCGCAGCCAGCAGCGCCCAGCCCGAGGCGCCTTGCAGGGTGACGAGTGCGAAGGGGGTATAGCTGCCGGCGATCAGCAGGTAGATCGCGCAATGGTCCGCCCGCTGCCAGAACAGCTTCATGCGGCCGCGCGTGCTGTGGAAGAGAGTGGAGGCCCCATACAGCGCCACCATCGAGAGCCCGAACACGAGCGCGCTGGCGGTCCTGGCCGGGTCGTCACCGGGCACTGTCCTCGTGACCAGCATGGCCGAGGCCGCCGTGGCCAGCATCAGCCCGAGCAGATGGCTGTAGCCGTTGAAGCGTTCGCCTTGGTACATGGTGTCACCTCGAAGGAATGGATGGAGTGGGCCTCGGTTTTGCTGCGCCGTCGTGACATCAGACAACGCGGGTCGCGGCGGCACATCTGCCATTGGCCTTAGACCTCCTGCATGTTGGGGACTGCCAAAGGCAGTGCGGCCGAGCCCAAGGCAGGCCTGGCGCGGCGCGCACCGCCTCAGCTCGGCAGCAGCGCTGACAGCGCGCGGCTGGCCAGCAGTGCGCCGAGCAGCAGCATCACCGACCCCATCACGGCATCCAGCCAGCGCCATGCGGCAGGACGGGCGAACATCGGCGCCAACAGGCGCGCGCCGGTGCCCAGCGCCGCGAACCAACCGGCGCTGGCAAGGGCGCTGCCTGCCACGAACGCGGCCTTGCCGGCGCCTGCCTGCTGCGCGCCGACTGCGCCGACCAACAGAACCGTGTCGACGTACACATGCGGATTCAGCAGGGTGAAGGCGGCGGTCTGCGCCATCACGCGCGAGAGCGGGCTGGCGGCCCCGTGGGCACCCGCCGCGCGCAGTGCGCCCGGGTTCAGCGCACGCCGCCAGGCCAAGCCTGCATAGGCGAAGAGGAAGAAGGCCCCGCCGGCAGTCAAGACGGGGGCGAGCGCCGGCAGGCGGTGGAGCACCCGGCCCATGCCGACCACACCGAGCGCCACCAGGAGCGCGTCGGCCAACGCGCAGAACAGGACCACTGGCAGGACATGCTCGCGCCGCAGGCCCTGGCGCAGCACGAAGGCGTTCTGGGCGCCAATGGCGACGATCAGTCCCAGGCTGAGAGCGAAGCCGGTGGAGAACGAAGGGAGGAAGCTGCTGACCATGCGCCGATGATTGGCGCCGCGGCAAAATCAGTCCAGTTAACTTATCTGCATCTGCGTTAGGAATACTTCATTGCTTGACTATCTTTCCCTCTCGGCTGTCGCGCAGGTGGTGCGCGAGGGCAGCTTCGAACGCGCGGCACGCGCGCTGCACGTCACGCCGTCGGCGGTGTCGCAACGCGTGAAGCAGCTTGAAGATCGGCTGGGCCTGGCCCTGGTCGTGCGGGGCTCGCCGTGCGTGGCGACCGAGGCGGGCGCCTGGTTGTGCCGGCACGTGGAGCAGGTCAGCATGCTCGAGCGAGAGCTGCACAGCGCCATGCCGGCGCTCGGCGCCCTCGACGAGCCCGGCCAGCGCATGACCTTGCGCGTGGCCGTCAATGCCGACAGCCTTGCCACCTGGTTCATTCCCGCCTTGGCGGCCTTCACCGCCCGCGAGCCGGCGCTGGTGGATCTCAGTGTGGACGACGAGACGCACACGGCCGAGTGGCTGCGCTCCGGCACCGTGCTCGCCGCCGTGACCTCCAACCCCAAGCCCGGCCAGGGCTGCCGCAGCGTGCCACTCGGGCGCATGCGTTATCGCGCGACAGCGAGCCCTGCGTTCAAGAAGAAGTACTTTGGCCGCGGTGTGAAGGCCGAGTCGCTGGCGCAGGCACCCAGCCTGGCGTTCAGCCGCAAGGACAAGCTGCAGGCCCGATGGCTGCAGCACGTCTGCGGTCAACCGGTCGAGGTCCCGCGGCATTGGCTCCCGTCCACCGAGGCTTTCGTGGCAGCCAGCATGGCGGGCATGGGTTGGGGGATGAATCCGGCGCCGCTGGTGGCGCCGCACCTGCGCGACGGGAGCCTGGTCGAACTGGTGCGCGGCGCGGATTTGGAGGTACCGCTGTATTGGCACCATGTGCGGTTGAAGATCCCGATGTTGGAGCGGCTCACCCAGGACGTGCTCGCGGCGGCGGGCGAGGGGCTGGATCCGTAGGGCCCCGCGCCCCCGATCAGCGCCACCAGTGCCGCACCGTGATGGCAATCACGCGCGCTGCCTGCCGGCGCAGGTCGCCCGGAGGCGAGCGCTGCACCAACACACGGCCGGGGACCGTGGGGCTGGGAATCAGGAACAGGTGTCGACCCCGCGCCGGGGCGGAGGCGGGTGGTTGGAGAGTTTGCATGCCGATGCCTCTTGGATTTCTCTTGGGAAGGCAGGGCATCTTATCTGTATAAAAACACAGTGTCATGACAGCCTCCTGCCACGGCCTCGCTGTCGCAAAAAAACCGAGCCTCCCTCAGCCGGCGCTGCGCCGCACCTGCACCGTGGCCTCCAGGCCCTCGTAGGCTTCGGCTTTGCCGAACCAGCTCCCACTGATGGGCGCGGCAAGGGCAGGGTCACGCGCAACGCCGACGCGGATCAATTGCCCGCTCCCCATCAACAGGTTGTTGGTCGGATCGAAGGCGACCCAGCCGGCACCCGGGAGGTAGGCGTGCAGCCAGGCGTGGGTGGCGCCGGCACCGGTGATCATTTCGCCCGGAGCGGCTTCGCCCTCGTCGAGCGCGGCGTCGTAAAGATAGCCGGAGACGAAGCGTGTCGCGACGCCGAGCCGGCGCGCCGCCTCCATCATCAGCAGCGCATAGTCGCGGCAACTGCCGCTGCCCAGCGCCAGCGTCTCCAGCGGTGTCTGTGTGCCTTCTTCGTCGCGCGCCGAGTACTGCAGGCTCTGGCCGATGTGCGCGTTCATGCGGGTCAGGACCTCGAGCGTCCCGTTGGGCTTGTCGATGTGCAGGAACTGGTGGGCCCAGCGGATCAGCGTGCCTTCGGGGTCGTCGTGGTGCGGCCGCAGGTAGTGCTCCAGGTCCAGCCGATCCTGCACAGAGTAGGCGAAGGGCAGGTATTCGGCCATCGGCTCCAGCGTGAGCACGTCGGGCGGGGCCGCAACATGCTCGATGGCGAACGAGCACACGATGCGCAGCTCCGTTGCCTCGCCCATCGGCTGCACCAGCGCGATGGAGTTGGAATTCGGGTCCTGGATCATGCGCACATGCGCCTCGGGGCTGACCTGCAGGTCTGTGGCGAGCACGCGCAGGTCGTGGCTGTCGCGCGGCCTGAACATCACGCGGTGCAGGCCGAAGCGCACCGGCTCCTTGTAGCGGTAGAGGGTGGTGTGGCTGATGTCGTAGCGGATGGCCATGGCGAAGGGAAAATGACTTGCCTGCGGAAGACACGCCGCCGTGCGCAAACGCTCAGGCCGATGGCGCATTGTGGCGCCGACCCGCAGGCCCGCGCTGCGCATCGAGCGCCCGGGCCTGCGATGCCGGCAGCGCCAGAGGCTCGCCATGCCAGCGCGCCGCCAGGAGCTCGGCGCAGAGCGCGGCGAAGCTGAGTCCGCGCGACCCCATCGCGGTGCACAGCCAGACGCCAGCCGGCGCATCCGGGCTGAGCGGGCCGACGAGGGGGCGTCGGTCGCCGGAGGCGCAGCGCACGCCGGCCCAGGCCTGCAGCTCGCCGCGTCCGAAGAGCGGCGCGAGCTGCCGTGCGGCCTCGGGGTGCAGGCGCGCGAGCCGCTGGCGATTGGATTCGGTGTCTTGGCCGCGAAGCCCGAGTTCGTCTTCGTCGCGATCGAAAGTGGCGCCGGTGAGCCAGAGCGCCCCAGCGGGATCGGGCACGTGCGCAATCAGATGGCCGTCGCCGTTGATCGGCATCGGGGGCAGGCGCAGGCCCTCGGCCATGCGTCCCCAGGCGACCTGGCCACGCACCGGCTGCAGCGGCATCGCCGGCGCGAGTGCTGCACTCTGGTGGCCGGCTGCGATCACGACCCGATCCGCTTCGGCCAGCAACATGCCTTCTGGGTCGCGCAAAACCCAGGGTCCCACGGCCCGTGACGAAGCCTCGATCCGGGCGACGCGGCTGCCCGTCCGGACGTAGATGCCGGGCTCACGCAGCCAGGCCTCGACCAGCCGCGCCGGCCGCACCCAGCCGGCACGTGCGTGCCAGATGGCGGTGGCATCAGCGGGCAGGCCGGCCTCGCGCAATTGCTCGGGCGAGGCATGCCAGGACTCGTTGGGCCCGTCGGCGCTCCAGCCTTCCGGCAGGCGGGCCAGCCCGGCGCCGCGCCGCTCGAGCACGCCGCTTGCGCGCCAGTCGGTACCTTCGGCCAGCAGCATCGCGGCCTGTTCCCAGGTGGCGCGCACGCCCGCGCGGATCAGCCTCGAGAGCAGGGCGTCGTCAGGCGAGACATGCGGCGCGAGCACGCCGGCCGGCAGGCCCGAGGCGCCGGCTGCGGGATGCAGCCCGGCTTCCAGCACTTGCACCTGCCAGCCGCGCCGGGCCAGGCTCGCAGCAACGGCAGCGCCGGCGAGCCCGGCACCGATCACGGCGCAGCGGCCCGGCGCCGGGACCACCTCCGGGCCCTGGGCTTGCCGCCGCAAAGGCCACGACGGATCGAACACGCCTTGCAGGCAGTCGCGCTTGGGCGGCAGGCCGGGCGCCTTGTGCAGCCGAAAGCCGCAGGGCGCCAGTGCATCGCGCACCGGCCGCGACACGCTCCAGGTTGCCAGCCGCGTCCCGCGGCGCGCAAAGCGGGCCACAGCCTTGAGCGTCTCGGCCGACCACATTTGCGGATTGCGTTCCGGGCTGAAGCCATCCAGGAAGATGCTGTCGGCGTCGAAGCGATGCTGCGCCCGCAGCATGGCCTGCACATCGCCGACGCAGAGGGTGAGCAGCAGGCGCCCACCTTCGAAGACCAGGCGGTGAAAGCCCGGCAGCAGGCCGCACCACTGCGCCGCCAGCGCCTCGGCCAGCGGGGCGAGCTCGGGATGGCTTGCCGCGGCTCGCAGGAGATCCTCGCGCCCGACCGGGTGGGCCTCAATCGAGACGAAGTGCAGCAACCCGGGTCGTCGAGGGTCTTCGCGCCAAGCCTGCCAGCTTGTCAGGAATGAAATGCCGAGTCCGAACCCGGTTTCGAGAATTCGCCATTGCGACTGGCCGGCCCAGGCCGCGGGCAGCCCGCAGCCGCCCAGGAACACATGCCGGGCCTGCGCCAAGGCACCGCTTTCGGAATGATAGATGTCGCCGAAGCGCGCGCTGTGCGGCACGCCCTCGGCGCCCCAGGTGACCGGCTCGGCCATCGCGCGAGCCGAACGATCAGTCTGCGGGGGGCACGTAGCCTTGGGCAGTGTCGGCGCCTTCGCCGAAGAAATGCTTTTCCATCTGGCGTGCCAGGTACTGGCGGGCGCGGGCATCGGCCAGGTTCAGCCGGTTCTCGTTGACCAGCATGGTCTGCTGCTTGAGCCAGGCAGCCCAGGCTTCCTTGCTGACGCTTTCCCAGATGCGCTTGCCGAGTTCACCAGGGTAGGGCGGGAAATCGAGCCCCTCGGCCTCTTTGCCGAGCTTGATGCACTGGACCATGCGTGCCATTTCGATGCCTCTTGAAGGGAAGGGGTTGCTTAGTTGATTTGGCTATTTAGAACTGAGAACTCGATCGTTCCCGTTTCCTTATGCCGTATTCAGAATTCAAAGCCTCACTGTTATGCCTTCCTGAAGCACAAGACCATGAGCTATCGCCGCGACTTTATCAAGCTTTCCCTCGCTGCCGCCGCTGCGGCCGGCATCGCCCTCACGGCGTTGCCGTCGTTCGCGCAGAGCGTGACGCTGCTCAACGTCTCCTATGACCCGACCCGCGAGCTCTACGTGGACTACAACAAGGCCTTTGCCGCCTATTGGAAGGGCAAGACCGGCCAGGACGTCACGATCAAGCAGTCGCACGGCGGTTCGGGCAAGCAGGCGCGGTCGATCATCGATGGCATCGATGCGGACGTCGCCACGCTGGCGCTGGCAGGCGACACCAATGCGCTGGTGACGCACGGCGGCCTGGTCAAGGCCGACTGGCAGAAGCGGCTGCCGCACAACTCGGCACCCTACACCTCCACCATCGTCTTCCTGGTGAAGAAGGGCAACCCCAAGGGCCTGAAGGATTGGGACGACCTCGCCAAGCCCGGGGTGCAGGTGATCACCCCCAATCCCAAGACCTCGGGCGGCGCGCGCTGGAACTACCTGGCGGCTTGGGAGTTCGGCAAGCGCAAGTACGGCGGCGATGCCCAGGCCAAGGAGTTCGTGGGCAAGGTCTTCAAGAATGTGCCGGTGCTCGACACGGGCGCGCGCGGCTCCACCATCACCTTCGTCCAGCGCGGCGTGGGCGACGTGCTGCTCGCATGGGAGAACGAGGCCTTCCTGGCGCTGAAGGAGTTCGGCCCCGAGAAGTTCGAGATCGTGGTGCCCTCGATCAGCATCCTGGCCGAGCCCACCGTGACAGTGGTTGACAAGGTGGTCGACAAGAAGGGCACCCGCGCCGTGGCGGAGGAGTACCTGAGGTACCTCTACTCCGACGAAGGCCAGGACATTGCGGGCCGCAACTACTACCGCCCGACCTCCGAGAAGGCGAAAGCCAAGTACGACAAGCAGTTCCCGAAGCTCACCCTCTTCAACATCGACCAGGCCTTCGGCGGGTGGGCCAAGGCGGACAAGGAGCACTTCGCCGACGGCGGCTCCTTCGACCAGATCTACGCACCCACGAAGTGAGCGGGATCGCACCATGCATCCTTAAGCCCCCACCGGCCACGGCCGGCTCCCATTTGCCGTAACAATGGGCGCCCAAGGAGAGAGCCATGGCCGGATTCGAAGTGAGTGAGATCGTGCTTGCGCTGCGCGAGGCGCGTGAAGAATGGCGGGACGCCCAGAAGCGCTCGCGCGAGCCGGGCAGCCGCGAGTTTCCGTCGCGCGATGCGCTGGCCGCGATCGTGGAGTCGCTGAAAGGCGCGCTGTTCCCGATGCGCCTCGGCCCGCCCGAACTGCGCCACGAGGGCGAGGACTTCTATGTCGGCCACACGCTCGATTCGGCGCTGCAATCGCTGCTGGTGCAGGCCCGGCTGGAGCTGCGCTACAACGCGCGCCACCAGCCGCGCGAAGCATCCGCCATCGATGACCAGGCGCAGCAGGCGGTGCACGACTTCGCCGCCGCGCTGCCGGCGATCCGTCGGCTGCTCGATGGCGACGTGCTCGCCGCCTACCAGGGCGATCCGGCGGCGCGCAGCGTCGACGAGGTGCTGCTGTGCTACCCCGGCGTTCTCGCGATGATCCACCACCGGCTCGCGCATCAACTCTACGGCCTCGGCCTGCCGCTGCTCGCGCGCATCGTCGCCGAGCTCGCGCATGCGCAGACCGGCATCGACATCCATCCCGGTGCGCACATCGATGCCGGCTTCTTCATCGACCACGGCACCGGCGTCGTGATCGGCGAGACCACCGTGATCGGCAAGCGCGTGCGGCTCTACCAGGCGGTGACACTCGGCGCGAAGCGCTTTCCCACCGACCCGGACGGGAACCTGCAGAAGGGGTTGCCGCGGCATCCGATCGTGGAGGACGACGTGGTGATCTACGCCGGCGCCACCATCCTCGGGCGCGTCACGCTGGGGAAGGGCGCGGTCATCGGCGGCAACACCTGGATCACCGATGACGTGCCGGCCGGCGCCAACATCACCCAGGCGAACCTGCAGAAGGCAGGTTGCGACTAGATTGCGATTGAGCTTGTCCAGAAAAGGTCAAAAGGGCTTCGCATAATTTGCCTGACCTTCACATCCACTCCAAAGGAGCTTTCATGAGCCAGACCCGAATCGCCGTCGTCATCGGCAGCCTGCGCAAGGACTCGTTCAACCGCAAGCTCGCGTTTGCCATCGCGCACCTTGCACCCTCGGACTTCACCCTCGAGCATTTGCGCATCGACGACCTGCCGCTCTACAACCAGGACGATGACGGGAATCAGGCGCCTTCGGTCAAGCGGCTCAAGTCGGAGATCGCGGCCGCGCAGGGCCTGCTTTTCGTGACGCCGGAGTACAACCGGTCCATGCCCGGTGTGCTCAAGAACGCGATCGACCACGCCTCGCGCCCTTATGGGCAGAGCGCGTGGGCCGGCAAGCCGGCTGGCGTGATCGGGATCTCGGTTGGCGCGATCGGCACGGCGCTCGCGCAGCAACATCTGCGTAATGTGCTCGCCTATCTCGACGTGCCCACCATGGGGCAGCCCGAAGCGTTCATCCAGAACAAGGAAGGCTTGTTCGACGACAAGGGCCACATTGCCGAAGGCAGCAAGAACTTCCTCCAGAGCTGGGTGGACACCTATGTGGCCTGGGTCAAGCGTCACGGCAGTTGAGTGGCTCGCCTGAGCCGGCCCCCCAGACTCCTACTTGACGTGAATTGCGGGCCATTGGTGGCCCGCCCCCAAGGACAGGCCAGTGCCTGAACCGCGGCATTCAGGCTGCGAGCGCAGCGCGGTCCTGGTTCGCGGCTTCGCCCGTCGCGGCCGGGATGTCGGCACGCGCGGCGCTCAGCGCAGCGGCCTTGAGCGCATCGCCCATCGCCAGGCCCTCGGCGCGCACCACGCGCACGTCGGTGATGCCGAAGAAGCCGAAGATGGCCTTCAGGTAGCTTTCCTGGTGTTCCAACGCCTGGCCGCCTTCGCTCGTCGAGTAGATGCCGCCACGGGTCGACGCCACGATCACTGTCTTGCCGCCCGCCAGGCCGACCGGGCCCTTGTCCGTGTAGGTGAAGGTGCGGCCGGCTTGCGCCAGGCGGTCGATCCAGGCCTTGAGCTGGGTCGGCACGCTGAAGTTGTAGAGCGGTACCCCGATCACGATCACGTCAGACGCCAGGAACTGGCTCACCAGCCGCTCGGATACAGCGTTCTCGCGGCGCTGGGCTTCGGTCGGATTGGCTTGCGCGCCGACCTTGATCCCGAGCGCATCCGAATTGAAGTGGTTGGGGGTGTCCACGGCGAGGTCGAGGTACTCGACGCTTGTCTCGGGCTGGTTCTTGCGCCATTCGGCCACGATCTCCGCGGTGAGCTGGCGCGAGACGGAATTGGTGCCCAGGACGCTGGAATCAACATGCAGCAGTTTCATGATCAATCGCTTTCTTTCGACAAGGCGCCGGCACAGGGATTGGTCGGCATGTATGTGATTCTATTTTTGAGCCGATTCCGTGATAAGTCGGTAAATTTCGCACACATCGTCCTATTGGTGGAACAATCCGCGCATGCAAGATCTCAACGACATGGTTTTCTTCGCCGAGGTGGCTGAGCGTGGCGGCTTTGCCGCCGCTGGGCGAGCCCTTGGCATCCCGAAATCCCGGCTTTCGCGCCGGGTGGCCGAACTGGAAGCACGCCTGGGCGTGCAGCTGCTGCAGCGCACTACCCGGCAGCTCTCGCTGACCCCTGCGGGCGAGCTGTACCTGCGGCACAGCATTGCGATGCGCGATGCCGCCGAGGCCGCGGCCGAAGCCATCGCACAGGTGCAGACCGAGCCGCGCGGGCTGGTGCGCATCAGCTGCCCGATCACCCTCGCGCAGAGCAACTTCGGCGTGCTGGTGTCGCAGTTCATGCTGCGCTATCCGGCGGTGCAGATCGAGATGCGCATCCTGAACCGGGCGGTCGACCTGATCGAGGAGGGCATCGACCTGGCCCTGCGCGTACGGCCGGTCATCGAGGACAGCACCACACTGGTCGCCAAGCAGTTCGCCATCGCTCGGCCCATGCTGGTGGCCAGCCCGGAGCAGTTGCGGCGCCAGGGCCCGGTTGGCAAGTTGGACGATCTCGCGCGCCTGGACACCGTGGCCCAGTCGGCTTCCGACGGACGCGTCAACTGGTCGCTGGAGGGCCCAGGCGGCGCGATGCGCACCGTGCAGTTCAAGCCGCGCTACCTGGCGGACGATTTGCTGACGCTCAAGTTCGCGGTGGTGGAGGGCGTTGGCGCCAGCATCCTGCCGGGCTACATGTGCAAGGAGGACCTCGACGCAGGCCGGCTCGTGGAAGTGCTGCCGGAGTGGAGGCCTCCGGCGGGAATCCTGCATGCGGTGTTTCCATCGCGGCGGGCGCTGGTGCCGGCAATCCGGAAGCTGATCGACTTCCTGGACGAGCACGCCGGAACAGAGGGCTTCGAACTCATGGTCTGACGGCTGCTTATTCGCCATATGCCATATCGAAACAAGTAGATATTCGTTTGGCTTCGAAGCGATCCTCCGCAGAATCGGCCCTCTTTCCAGCAGCGAAGAAGAATGCAACCGACCATGTCAACCCCGCGCCTTGGCAACACGGCCCCCGATTTCCGCGCTGAACGGACGAGCGCGTGAGCGCCGCGACCATCATCATCGTGCCCGGCTGGCGTGACTCCGGCCCGGGCCACTGGCAGAGCCTGTGGGCCGAGCGCATGCAGAGCGCCGTGCGAGTGGTGCAGGACGACTGGGTCACCCCGAGGCGCGGGGCATGGGTGGCCGCGCTCGAGAAGCTGGTGCTGGAAAGTCCCGAGCCCGTGGTGATCGTCGCCCACAGCGTGGGCTGCATTGCGACGGTGCATCTGCCCGAAGCCGCCGCGGCCCGCGTGCGTGGTGCGTTGCTGGTGGCGCCTGCCGACCCCGAACGTCGTGCCGCGCTCGCGGACTTCGCACCCGCGCCCTATGCCAGGTTGCCGTATCGCAGCATCCTGGTGGCCAGCAGCAACGACCCGTATTGCCCGGTGCGCCTGGCTGGTGCCTATGCCCGCGCCTGGGGCAGCGAATTCGTTCGCATGCAAAATGCCGGCCATATCAACATCGATTCGGGACATGGCGACTGGCCCTTGGGGCTGGCGCTGCTCCAGTCGCTGACCGACGAATCCAGCACGCCGATGAGCGACCGTCCCCCCTTCGAACCACTGGCAACCCTATGACTTTCAAGAAAACGAAGACGATCATTGCCGCCCTGGCGCTGGCGGCCGCCGCTGGTGCCGCATCGGCCCAGACCCTGCTGAACGTGTCCTACGACGTTGCTCGCGAGTTCTACAAGGACTACAACGCGGCCTTCGTGGCGCACTACAAAAAGACAACGGGCAAGGACGTCAAGATCGACCAGTCGCATGCAGGCTCCAGCGCGCAGGCGCGCGCCGTCGCAGACGGCCTCGATGCCGACGTGGTGACCATGAACACCACCACCGACATCGACTTCCTCGCCAACGCCGGCGTGGTCGCGAAGGATTGGGCCAAGCGCTTCCCGCAGAACGCGGCGCCCACCACCTCGACCATGCTGTTCCTCACCCGCAAGGGCAACCCGAAGGGGATCAAGGACTGGGACGATCTCATCAAGCCCGGCATCCAGGTGGTCATCGTCAATCCCAAGACCGGCGGCAACGGACGCTATGCCTATCTTGCCGCTTGGGGCTATGTGAAGAAGAAGGGCGGCACCGATGCGCAGGCCGCCGAGTTCGTGGGCAAGCTGTTCAAGAACGTGCCCATCCTGGCGCGTGGCGGGCGCGACGCGACCACCGCCTTCCTGCAGCGCAACATCGGCGACGTGCTGATCACTTTCGAATCGGAAGTGGTTTCCATCGAGCGCGAGTTCGGCGCCGGGAAGGCCGATGCGGTCTATCCCTCGATCAGCATCGTGGCTGAGAACCCGGTGGCGGTGGTCGAGCGCACGGTTGCCAAGAAGGGCACTGCCGAACTGGCGAAGGCCTATCTCGACTACCTGTATTCCGACGAAGCCCAGGAGATCGCCGCCAAGCACGCGCTGCGCCCGCGCTCGGAGGCGGTGCTCAAGAAGCACGTTGCCACGTTCAAGCCGCTGCAGCTCTTCACCGTGCAGGAACTGTTCGGCAGCCTCGGAGAGGCGCAGAAGGTGCACTTCAACGATGGTGGGCAGTTCGACAAGCTGTATACGCCTGGCGGAAAGTAAATGAGCGGGGCTCTCTCTTCGGCGCTGCCGTCCTCGGCAGCGCCTTTGCCACGTCCGGGCAACACGGGAGTGTCGCGGCGCGTGCTGCCCGGCTTTCATCTCACGCTGGGCTTTTCGATCTTTTATCTCTGCCTGATCGTGCTGATCCCGCTGTCGGCGCTGGCATTCAAGACCTCGTTGCTCAGCTGGGAACAGTTCTGGATCGCAGTGACCGCGCCGCGCGTCATGGCCTCGTACCGGCTGACCTTCGGCGCCTCGCTCATTGCCGCGCTGGTCAACCTGGTCTTCGGACTGCTGGTGGCCTGGGTGCTGGTGCGCTACACGTTCCCGGGCAAGCGCATCGTCGATGCGCTGGTCGACCTCCCGTTCGCGCTGCCCACCGCGGTGGCCGGCATCTCGCTGACCGCGCTGCTCGCCGGCAACGGCTGGATCGGCCAGTATCTCGAACCGCTGGGCATCAAGCTCGCCTTCACGCCCGCCGGCGTGGTGATCGCCCTGATCTTCATCGGCCTGCCGTTCGTGGTGCGCACCGTGCAGCCGGTGCTCGAGGACACCGAGAAGGAGCTGGAGGAGGCCGCCACCAGCCTGGGGGCGACGCGGCTGCAGACCTTCACCAAGGTGATCCTCCCGTCGATCACGCCGGCACTGCTGACCGGCTTTGCCATGGCTTTTGCCCGCGCCATCGGGGAGTACGGCTCGGTGATCTTCATCGCCGGCAACATGCCGATGATCTCGGAGATCACGCCGCTGATCATCATCGGCAAGCTGGAGCAGTATGACTTCGCGGGCGCCACGGCGGTCGCGCTGGTGATGCTGGTGATCTCCTTCATGCTGCTGCTGGTCATCAACGCGCTGCAGGCCTGGCAGCGGCGCCGTGGAGCGTCCGCATGAGCAGCAGCCGAACCGTTCGCCGCGCCCAGGCCGGCACCACCGAAGCGCCCTGGGTTCGCTTCACGCTGATCGGCCTGGCGCTCGCCTTCATGTTCCTGTTCCTCGTGCTGCCGCTGGCCGCGGTCGCCACCGAGGCCTTGCGCAAGGGACTCGACGCGTACCTCGACGCCCTGAAGGAGCCCGATGCCTGGAGCGCCATCCGCCTCACGCTGATCACCGCCGCCATCGCGGTGCCGATGAACCTGGTCTTCGGCGTGGCCGCCGCCTGGGCCATCGCCAAGTTCGAGTTCCGCGGCAAGGCGCTGCTGACCACGCTGGTCGATCTTCCCTTCGCAGTGTCGCCGGTGGTCGCGGGCCTGATCTACGTGCTGGTCTTCGGCGCGCAGGGCTGGTTCGGCCCTTGGCTCGCGGCGCACGACATCAAGATCGTCTTTGCCGTGCCCGGCATCGTGCTGGCCACCGTCTTCGTGACCTTCCCCTTCATCGCGCGCGAGCTGATCCCGCTGATGCAGGCCCAGGGCACCGAGGAGGAGCAGGCCGCCATCGTGCTCGGCGCGACCGGCTGGCAAACCTTCCGGCGCGTGACGCTGCCCAACATCAAGTGGGGGCTGCTGTACGGCGTGATCCTGTGCAACGCGCGCGCCATGGGCGAGTTCGGCGCGGTGTCGGTGGTTTCGGGCCACATCCGCGGCCAGACGAACACCATGCCGCTGCACGTCGAAGTGCTCTACAACGAATACCAGTCGGTGGCCGCCTTCTCGGTCGCCTCGCTGCTGGCCATCCTGGCGCTCGTCACGCTGGTCATCAAGTCGGTCATCGAATGGCGCCACGAGCGCGAGATGAAGGCCCTGGCCGAACTGCCGCCCGAGCAGCCGCTGTCCGCCGCCAGCACCTGAGGATTACAGAACATGAGCATCGAAATCCGCAACGTCAGCAAACAGTTCGGCGACTTCCACGCGCTGCGCGACGTCAGCCTCGACGTCGACTCCGGCGAGCTGGTCGCGTTGCTGGGTCCCTCGGGCTGCGGCAAGACCACCTTGCTGCGCATCATCGCGGGCCTGGAGACGGCCGACGCCGGCAGCATCCTGTTCGCCGGCGAGGACACCACCGACGTGCACGTGCGCGAGCGCCAGGTCGGCTTCGTCTTCCAGCACTACGCGCTGTTCCGCCACATGACGGTGTTCGAGAACGTGGCCTTCGGCCTGCGCGTCAAGCCGCGCGGCCAGCGGCCGGGCGAGGCGCAGATCAAGGCCAAGGTGCACGAGTTGCTCGAGCTGGTGCAACTCGACTGGCTGGCGGACCGTTACCCGGCCCAGCTCTCGGGCGGCCAGCGCCAGCGCATCGCGCTGGCGCGTGCGCTGGCGGTCGAGCCCAAGGTGCTCTTGCTGGACGAGCCCTTCGGCGCCCTCGACGCCAAGGTGCGCAAGGAGCTGCGCCGCTGGCTGCGCCGGCTGCACGACGAGCTGCACGTCACCAGCATCTTCGTCACTCACGACCAGGAGGAGGCGTTGGAAGTCGCCGACCGCGTGGTGCTGATGAACAGCGGCCGCATCGAGCAGGTCGGCTCGCCGCAGGACGTGTGGGACCATCCGGCCAGCCCCTTCGTCTACGGCTTCCTCGGCGACGTCAACCTCTTCCACGGCCGCGCGCACGAGGGCGAGGTGCATGTCGAAGGCATCCGCATCGATTCGCCCGAGCACCGCGATCTGCGCAACGGCAAGGCCCTTGCTTATGTGCGGCCGCACGACCTCGACGTCGAGCGCTACGTGCCCGGCGCCAGCGGCATCGTTGCGACCCTGAGCCGGGCCATCGTCGTCGGCCCTATCGCGCGCCTGGAACTCGAACCGGTGGAATCGAATCCAGACAATCCTGGCTCCGGAACCATCATCGAGGCGCAACTTCCTGCGCAACAGTTCCGGGACCTGGGACTGCGCGAAGGCGAGACGGTGGTTGCCACGCCGCGCCGGGCCCGCGTCTTCGTCGAGGGGCACTGATTTGTTCAACTGGTACTTCGGAGCGCCGCGCCGCGCGCTTGCACTGATTTGCGCCGCCTGCGTGGCCATGCTGGCATTCGGGCTCTACCTGCAGCACGTGGTGGGCCTGGAGCCGTGCCCGATGTGCATCGTGCAGCGCTATGCGCTCGTGCTGGTGGCGGTGTTCACCGGCCTGGGGGCTCTGGGCAAGAGCCGTGGCCTGCAGCTCACCGGCGCCACGCTGGCGCTGGTGATGGCCATCGGCGGCGCCTACACCGCTGCGCGCCAGAGCTGGCTGCAGTGGTATCCGCCTGAAGTCGTTTCCTGCGGGCGCGACCTCTACGGGATGATCGAGACCTTCCCGCTCAAGCGGGCGCTGCCGATGATCTTCCGCGGCGGCGGTGACTGCACGCAGATCGACTGGACCTTTTTGGGGCTGTCGATTGCGAACTGGTCATTCATCGCCTTCGTGGTCTTCGGCGTGCTGCTGCTCTGCCTGCTGTTCTCGCGCCGCGGCCCGCGCCCCGGTCTTCAGAGCGGCAGTGTGTCAAAGGCGGCGTGACTGGGCGCGAGTCAGACCTCGACGCCGCCACTCTTTTTCTGAACGTTCAGGCGGCCCGAGAAGGTCGTCTCGATCCCGTCGGGAATCGATAGTTTCAGCACTCCCTTGCGAGCTTCATCGCCATCGACGATGAAATCTGCCTTCCAGTGAATTCCAATGACATTGTTCTCGGGCAGCGATAGCCAGTCCTGGACATCGTTGGCAACGGCATAAGTTTGCCAATCGATCGAGATCTTGTAGTCAGTTTTACCGTTCTCGGAGATCACATGCGAAAGCTTCCATTTGCATGCCCCCATTCCTTTGGTCGAGATTTTTTCGTAGGTTCCGTCGCGCTTCTGAAGCATTAGCGGCCCGTCGAAGGTTGCTGCATTGGTGCTGGTGATCATTCTAAAAGGAACACTTTCCCCTCCCGGATCGGCCAAGCAATGAAACAGCGGACTCAATGTGGTCTGATTGAGAACTGAGGAGAGCACCAAGGTGGTGTTGGGGTCCCGACCCGCAAATGCTTCGACTGCGTAAGCAACGGATATGTTGCGCTGGTGCTGCTGATCGGTTCCAACTGGTAAATCGTCGGAATTGAATACAGTACCCGGTTCTGTCGGAATTTCGTAGTTAAATCGCCAGAAATCAGCAATTGCCTGTTTGTGAACCGTGATTGGGCCGATCTTTTCTTTGCCCTTCATCAAACTCTGCGTTTTTGCGCCCTCAAGCATGTCCGCAATGGACGAGCCGGCATTGCCGCTTGCCTGTGATGGCAGTTCGGGGTATTTGGAGAAGTTCAGTACTATGCGAAGTGTCTGACCTCCACTCAAATTCCATTTTCATCCACAATTGCGCCATCCGGCAAATTGGCGTGAATGAAATTGGATTTGAATTTATTCAGGTAACTTCTGAAGTCGGCGGGCGAGTTGATTGCCAGCCCGGTAAGTGCGCCGATAGATGTATAGAATCCTTCGGGCTGATTGAGAAGCTCGTGCAGTGCGGTCAATTGCTTGCCGAGCATGGTTAGGCCCGCGCGCTTTCCTTCCGGGCAGCTCTCAACGAATCCCTTGTCCGCGAGGAGATCCATGCTGAATTTCAAATTCTTGAAATTATTGGCCAGCTCTATCGTGATCTCTTCCATTCTTTTGTCGTGAGGCCGGCGTTCGAAAATCTCTTTCAGCAGGCTGTTTATGTTTCTGTCAAAATTGAGGCTGGAATCGATTATTTCTTCGTATTCGTGCGAGGGATTGAAGGGGCAATTTTTAACATTTCGCTCGATGAAGTCCGCGGTTTTGGATCGAAGGTCCTTGCGTTCGGATCCGCTCAGTTGATGAGCCGCATTTCGAATGTCATCCATTGCATCACGCAAACCTTTTGCCAGTGGCGTGGTATTCTCGTTTTCAGGTGAAAACGGCGTTTGCGCCTTGCCGTTGTCGAAGTCAAGCTCGATTGCCTCGAAATATCGTTCTGCAAAGGCTTGCTGATGGAGGTCAATTTGTTCGGACAAGTTGGATTTCAGATCTCCCACGACCAGCGGTGCCGCGTCCATCACGAAATTGGCCTCATCCCGTTCCTTCGGTATGAATCCACTTGTTATCGAGGCATGCAAAGCTGCGTTTTGTCCTCTACTATTTGTTCCTGTGATTTTCAAGATGGCCCGATGCGCCGCGATTCTCCGAGCCTGGAATTGTTTAGGAAATAGTGCTTGCTTGAATCCAGTCCCCTTGCCTTTGCTCACATAGAGGACGAGCGAACCGTCCTTGCCGGTTTTTGCGTGAAGACTGCGTTCGTCATTTGCGCTGTTCAGGAAATCCTGCAGCTGGTGGAAAGTTGTAGCGCTGGTGACGGGAAGAGAATGGGTTGGAGGCATGGCGTTTGATCTTTAAGTGAGGCGTGAGAGTGATTCATCAGCCGTGGTTGTTAAACAAGGAAGTCCGGGTTCAATGTCTCTTCTTCGACCTGCTCTTGCTGCGCGCCCCGGGCGACAATTTCTCGCCACTCCTGCGCCTGGCCAATAAACGACTCGAAGTTCGACTGCAAATCCACGACGGAAAGCTGTGTGACCAGAACGTGGCCGCAGAGTTGGAATTCACCGTCCGGCTCGGTGAGTGCCATCGCCCAGCCTTTGGATGCGTGCTCGAGGGACGTGAGCATCATCAAGAGCTCGCAGGTCGCGAGCCGGTGCTCTTGGGGCGGTTGACCCAGGTCCGTTTCCAGAATGAGCCTGCCTCGTTCTTCATCGAGCTCCGCGAGGACGATCGAACCGTCACCCAGTTCGATGGCCCAACGAGTCGAGTTGGCCTCCTGCACGATGCTTTCGATGCGTGGTGTGCGTTGGCCCACCTCCACGAGGAGTCGGGCTATCTGGTCTGAATCAATGGTCATCGGTATTTGATTGCGGTTGAGTGTGACGGCGGCGTCGCACTACGATGTGCACTTTCGCCACGATGCCCCCCCTGCGGGATCCGGACACATTGATGATCCGGCTGACCCGTTGGGTATGGAACCTGCCGGAAACAAAGGTTCCAGCGGGGGAGCAGGTCTGCAAGTTGACCTTTTTTAACCATCCAAAAAGCCAGCCCAGACGTCGTCTACAGGGAAATTCAGCGCAATGCTGTGCAGAATCTCGTTGCCTTTGGAAGTGATCTGGCCGTGATTTCTGTAGTTGGATGGATGTGAGTTAAAACAAAAGGTCCAACGAGAAAACTCCAGGAGTTGACTTTTCCGTTCACAATTGAGAAAAATTGCACGGCGTCAGGCGGCTGTCCATTGGCACCGCCCTGAGCCCGGCAGCGCGTGGCGAGAATCTCCGCGTTGCTCGAGGCACGGTATTGTTCTCCGTGTTCACGGCGTTGAGCATTCTGGTCTGCGCCCAGGTACGCGCCGGCGTGCTCGCAGCGATCATCAGTGCCATCGCGCCATCGCGCCATCGCTGCCGGAGGGCCTGGTTTGAGTCTCGAAGGCGAGGCGGATCGCGTCGCCGATGCGCTCCCGCCGAGCAAGCGGGAGCCGCGTTCAGAGCGGCAAGGTGTCGAAGGCCGCGTAAGAGGTTGCCAGCCAGCTCTTGACGCGCTGGCGCTCCAGCAGCCCGAGCGCGTTCGGCCCCTCGCGGTCGTTGACCGCCTTCCAGAAGCTGGTGTTGCGCGCATCGATCTTGCGCATGCTCGCGTCGTGCAGGCGGGGCAGGGTGATCACGCGCGCCCCGTGCATCGTCGCCTTGCTGAGCGACTGTGAGCCCAGCAGCAGCGCGAAGTCGTTGCCGCGGCCGTAGTTCTGCACCACGATGTAGTTGGGCCGGTTGCCGAATGTATCGACCAGCGTGCCGAGCAGGTCGCTCGAGTCCTTGCCGTCGTCCAGCACGTGCCAGAAATTGACCGTCACGCCGAGCCCGGCGAAGACGTCGAAAAGCTCCGAATCCTTGATCCAGCGCGCCAGCGGTGCCAGCGTCTGCGCTGCCAGGTCGACGATCACGCTTTGCTGCGGATGCGTCTCGAAGCCGTTGACCACCGTGTCCAGGCCCTCGTAGCTGTCGACCACCACCGGCGAGGCGAAGCCCTCGTAGAAGCGGGTGAAGGAGCTGTGCGATCGATCCGTGTCGAAGCCCACGAAGGGCTTGCTGTGGTCGATGAAGTACTGCGCCAGGACCCGGGCGGTGACTGACTTGCCGACTCCGCCTTTTTCGCCGCCGATGAAGTTGATGGAGCTCATGAGGTTGCTGGAGATTGGGGGGTGGAGAAGCGTTGAGCATTCTAGGGGCCAAGCGCCGGGCGACGCCGAGCCCTTCCCTTCCTGCTGGATCCTCAGCGAAGCATGCCGATCACGGCAGTTGGTCTGGTCAATTAGCTCGGAACGAGGAATCTCAATCTGAGATTGGGATTCACCTTCGTTGACTGGCGCGGAAAGAGGGAGCGCCCCGATTTTTTGTCTTACCAACTGAGTGAACGCAATGGGATCTTCTTCAGCATGCTTGGTCAGCTCCATCAGAGCCACGGACTTGCCGAAACTGCTTTTTTCGCCGCCCATGAAGTTGCAGGGGCGTGAGGTTGCTGCAAGCCCGCACCGAGGTGGCAAACGCTGGGCTTCGTTCAGTCCTCGCTCAAACGCTGAGGCGCCCTCCGAATATCGCTTGGATACCCGTTGTCGAGAGTACCAGCAGGCGTTCGTGAGCTGCTTCTTCGTTGATCCTTATTTCGGCCTGGAAATGGACGCTGATGCCATCGGTTGGGCCCAACGGCATGCCTTCAACCACCTCCCTGTTCTTACCCAGCGGTCGCGTGTAATACGTCTGCCAGTCGACGGTCAAGACGAAGTTACCGTTGTCGCGAAACAGTCTGAGCTTGGCTGAGCTTACGCCGAAGTTTGTCCAGTTCAGTTCTTCCCGGTTGCCGTCGTCCTTGAAGACGGTAAACGACTGAGCCTTTCGGAAGGGACCCAGATGGCTATTGCTTGCCACTCCCTTGCCATTACTCAGGCTTCCCTGAATTTTCTGCAAAATGGTTGGTTGGACAATTGAGCTTAGAACGAACAGCGCGCCGGCAGACCCTGCAAAATCTTGAAGGGCATGAGCGATGACTTTGGTGCGGCCTTTCTGTGGATCTGGCATCTCGCTATCGTCGATATTTTTGGACAGAAATGAAGATCCGCTATCAAAAATCTCGAGATCGTTGAGTCGACCTAAATCACCCAATCCCGCTTGAAAAGTGATCTCAAGGCCATCTATTTTAAGGGATCTCTCCATATACGAACGACCCAATTCATTAAATCTGTCAGCGTAGCTTCTCCCCAAGAAAGCGCCATCCAGAACAGTGGCTCCTTCGCGATACTGCATTGGCGTATGCGTGATTTGTAGGCTTCCGGACAAGTTTCCATTGTTGTCCACAATCACTTCGGCAGGCAGAATTTCGCGAGCAAATGCAAGTTTTTCTTTCTTGCTGTTTATGGCCGCGTAAGTGGGTGTTTTTTCGATCCGTTCCTGCTTTTTTGTGGTGGCAAATTTGGTTCTTTTGCTATCACTTTTCACATCTGAACTTTTCTTGCTTTCGCGAGTCAAGACGTAAGTCTTGTTCCCTCTGCGAATCGAGTCAGTCGCCGGGTTCCATTTTGTCGATTCATTCGACTGTTTTTCTGGCGTTTCCGCGCTTGCTTGTGATTTGAGGTCGGAATTCAGGGGCCTAATCTGTGCCAACAAATCATCCAAATCATCATCAAATGGGGTTTTGGCACTGCTGTCAGGGTTGTGGTCAAGCCCGGTTGCTTGTGATTTGAGGTCAGGCCGGGCCGGTGCCAACAGATCTTCCAGATCCGCATCAAATGGGTTTTGAATAGCAATGCCGGACCGGTCTTCAATGTTTGCATCGTTGACGGAAAACTCAAAATTCTGCCCGTCGCGTTCGGTTTCTTTATTATCTTCATTGAATTTTTGCAATTCGGCCGGAAGTCGGTTACTACGCAATGCGACTTCGGAGGCCACCTTGTCTCTGCGTTTCCCCAATGAAACGATGTCCCCTAGTCGCGCCCTAGGTGACGCCAAGGATTGAGGCTCGTTTGGCTCGTTGTTTGTTTGATTGACGGATTTGACGACTGACGGGCGAAATTTTCCCCACTGATTTGGATTTGTATTCATGGCAAAGCCTTGTTAAATAATTAAAATAAAAAGCACAGTGTGGTCATGCAAGTTCGGGATGGAACAGTTCCCCAAGACTCTTCATCGCCGTCCCGTTGACTATTTGACGCGCCTCTTCGGTCTCCTCAACGTAGTAGCGCAGCATTTTCGCCAATTCGTCTCCATCGAGATTGGCAGCGTCAAGTAGATTGGCGCAGAAGATTGCGCGGCCTGAACTCGGCTCGAAGGCGTAGCTGCCATGATGGTTACTGTGAGTGCGCAGGTTAAGCGCCAATAATTGCTCACAGACGTCCATACGTTCGTGCGAATTCGCATCACCCAAATCGACATAGCAATGCATAGCATCAGCCTCTTCATCGAGCTCAATGAGCACATCGATGCCATCGATCGTCAACGAGCATTGGCAATCGTTTTCCGATGCGTCGGTATGCAAGACCTTGGCGGCTGTCACGCAAATATCATGGAATTTCGTGTGATCCATCAATAAGACTCCTGATAAGGTTGGCTGGACACGTCGAGCTTTTTCAGTTCAGCTTTAGACGTCCCGAGAAGACTACATTAATTCCGTTGGGTATGGAAATATTGAGCTCACCTTTCCGGGCCGCGTCGCCGTTGATTATGAAATCGGCACAGAACCGAAGGCCAATCACATGATCTTTTTCCAACGGCAAGTTGGCCTCGAGGCCTTGCGCTGCTTCAACATACGCTTGCCAGCCGATGGATATTTTGAAGTTGCCCCGTCGCGAGACAGAACCCACTTGGCTCCGCCTACCTGCCTGACGTCGGTCACCCTCTCTTCGGAGCCATCGCTCTCCGTGACTCGTAGCTCTCGTTTTACGCTGTTATGCGTACCGATCAACTTGTAAGGAATGCCTTCCCCCTTGGAATTGCTGACGGCAAGCGGAGCCGTTAAGACCAAACCCTGTGTAAGTGCGCAGGAAAGAACAAAAGTGGTGATCTTGTCGTCGGTAAGATCAAGCAAGGCCTTGGCCACTTGGCTATTTCTTATTTTGCCGCCAGGATCATTTGCATCGCGTTCGGCTATTAGATTATTTGACCCATCGTGAATCACGAGATCCAATCGATAAAAATCGTTAATTGCTTGCCGTACAACCCTTACTCCGTCGAGTTCTTCAGATTTTTCCAAAGCAACTTGGACGCGGTCTTGAACTACTTCCGCATATTTTCGCTTCTGGTACGGGGATAACTCAGTGGGTTTATTGGGATAGGTCGGAACACTCTCGATGATGTGGGTGCCGCCCAAATTACCGTGGTCATCCATGATCACCCCAGCCGGCAGGCCTGTGCGAATGGGTTGAAGCTTGGCGTCTCTGAGTTCTATCTTTTCGACTTCCGTCGCGGTAAGAGTGGTCGCATTCTTTAGCTGACTGTATGCGCCCCGGCGAGAAGGGCGGTACTGCGGAAGTTGGGGTAATCCTTGATGCCTCGGGCGATAAGGTTGGAGCGCTGCCATACCCGACGTGGAATCATCGCTATGTTGAGATTTTTTCTCGAAATCAGCATTCGGAATGAATGACTCATCATTTTCGGAGCCTTGATTTTTCGGTGTATCGTTATCTTTGACAGAGTCGTTAAGGAGGACGATTTGATCGCGCTCGAGCGACGAAAAAATCTCGCGAGGATATATCAGTGCCTCCGGCCTGTCGTGGGCGGTGCCTTTTGGTTTATCGAGCGAAATGGGTTTCGGGCGACGAGTCAGGGGATTTTTGACCGAATAACTCTTCTGCTCGTTTTCTGCTTTTGTCCTCCTTGGGGAAATGTGGCCCTTCAGTAGTGATTTGCTTTCTTTTTTCGAGAGCTTCTCTTTTTCGGAGTCACTTGAAGAGTTATTTTTTTGAATAAGAGAGGGAGTAAGAGGTGGCGAAGTTTTTGAAATGCGGCTCATGGCTGTCTTTTTCGAATGTGTGCTGGAAACTAGTGAAAGGAATGACGTCAAACTCGTGCGGCGGCGAAGACGGTGCCCAGGCCCTCAGGTGGCATGCCGGCGGCAATCACTTGCCGCACTGCTAACGTCTCGTCGACTTAGTAGCGCAGCATTTCCGCGAGCTTGTCGCTATTGCTCGCAGACGTCCATGCGATCGTATGAATGGGCATCGCCCAGATCGACATAGCAATGCAGAGCGTGCGTTTCCTCATCCAGATCGATGAGCACATCGATGCCATTGATCGTCAGCGAGCATCGGCCATCCTGCTCCGATGCATCAGCGTGCCACGCACGAGCGGCCGTCACAAATATTCTAAAATTCTGTTTAATCCATCAATAAGGCGCCCAATAGGATTTGCTGGCGAATTGAGTTACTAAGCTGACGAAATTTCTGAAGCGCGAGGCTGAGTAGCGATTTTGCCTGTTAGCTTCCACACGAACGACGAAGTTAACCTGGTCGTTCGTGGAGGGCATGTGATCCCTTTTGCAAGAGAAACCTGCAAAAAGTCCGATCAAGGGCGATGGGCCTTCTTGAATTTCCAAGGGAAAATTACCCTAGAGGAGTTGCGTAGAAGATCGATCGCTCAAATCTGAAAAGCTAATTTGTTCCTGCGAGTCACTCATATTGGAATCATCCTCTGCCAATGGCTTCGGCAGTTGCTCCGGCAATTGAGCGGCTTGTCCTATTGCCCCTTGCGCCCATTCAATGAACCACTGAGGGTTTTTTTTAGCACTCTCGAGCACAAGACGAAGCGATTGATATTGCCCATTAGGTTTTTTGAACATTTCAACCAAATTTACCATGTTGACACCGAGAATTCCTAGTGGAACGCGTTTGTCCTTTGGAAGGGTCTGGAGATACCGGTCGTTCGTAAGGAGTTTTGCCCCAACCTCCAGTTTTTTAAGTCTTTCATCGAGCTTCCCTTCGCCAGCAAGATCCTTTATTTGTGTTTCTATCTTTTTGAGATCGAAAGTGCCACTGTTGATTTTAGTGACAATATCGCCAAGTCCGATTAGCACTAGATTCAAGCTGCGATCAATATCGACTCCGTGTCCCAGGATGCCTTCGCCAACATTCACCGGAAATAGTTCGCTGCCTGCGATTTCTCTTGAAAAATCGTAGCTCATTTTATCGAAATGTGCTCGCTCCGGTGTTCTTTTGGTCGGAATTAAATCTATTCCGCACTGGACTTTTTTCCAGATCTTCGCAAGTTTATTTTGCTCGGTGTCCTTCAGCGCGGCCTCTTGCCGTGAGGCCTGAGTATTCTCTGCAGCAATGAATCCGTTCAGAATCCTGGCGTCTGCCTCCCCCATTGTTCCAAGATTTTCGTCTTCAATAAGTCCATCTTCTTTGAGCCCTTTGGCGATCGCGCTAGGACTTTTTGTGGAAATTTCGTAGATAACGTCTTTTGTGGTCTTGAAGAAATTGGAAAATGTGATCGGTTGATTTCCTTCTTTGTTTTTTGTAACTCGAAATTCAAGAGTTTTGAAGGCTTGATTTAACGATTGCTTCGAGCTTAGATTAAATTCAACTGATTGTTGAGGCGCTGCCGTTGGAAGTAAGGCTTTGAGGTCCCCTATGGTGAATTCTTTTGAGGAATTCATGCCATTTTTCATTGCCTTGGCCAAATCCGTGTTTCCTTCTCTGATTGCAACTCGCGCAATTGCGGCGCGAGCAGAATTTCGTCGGATTTTTACGGTGTCAAATAAAATATCCTTTGCCCCCGTCCTGTGCCCTTTTGTGCTAATCTTGAGAGAGTACGTGCCATCTTTGTTGATTTTTCCCCGAAGTTTTGCATTGTTGTCAAAATTTCCTGCGAATTTCTGCAGATCACTGACGAGGATGTTCTCGTTGATTGAAATTCTGCGTGTGACTGTGTTGGGATTCATAAGTGAGTTTTCAGTGTTTAGTGAAATTGATAGAAATCGAGGGGCTGGCAATCTGGCAGCTGCCATTAAAGCAAGAGGTCGGGGCTTAATTCCTGAATCTGCTTGGTCCCCGGTTGCGCTCCGCGCGCAACAATTTCTCGCCACTGCTGCGCTTGATCGACAAAAGCGGAGAGAGTTGCCTGTAAGTCCACCGGGTACGCCAGGGGCATCGCAATGTGGCCACAGAATTGGAATTCGCCGTCCGGCTCGCTGAGTGCCATTGCCCAATCGTGCGAGGCGTGCTCAAGGGACGTGAGCATCATCAAAGCCTCGCAAGTCGCCAGCCGGTGCTCTTCGGGCGGTCTGCCCAAGTCAGTCTCGAGACCGAGCCTGCTGCGTTCCTGATCGAACTCTGCGAGGACGACAAGGCCATCCCCTAACTCGATGGCCCACCGAGGTGCATCCGCCTCCTGGACGATGCTTTCGATGCTTGGTGTGCGTTCGCCGAGCTCCATGAGGAGTTGGGCTACCTGATTTGAATCAATATCCATAGACACCTACCTGCTTGCACGTGGCAAGCCGCCGCACGACGGCGTGCCTCCTTGCCACGAGTGAAACCCCCTGCGAATCCCGGAAACCTCTGTCACTGGTTTTCTCATCGGATGAGTGACCTGCTGCAAACAAAGGTTCCTCTGTCAAAGAGGCCCAGGAGTTCACCTTTTCTGAGCCATCGAGAAGAAAGAGTTAGGAAGCGGCTGCGCTTGAGATGCACGCGAACCCGCGTCTTTTCCGTTAACGCTGGAAGAAAATTTCGATGCGGCTTGGCTACAGCAACGCCAACAATCAGCAAACAAAAGTACCCACGGAAATCGAGTGGGGGCGAGCCTGATTTTTGGGGTGCAGCGAGAGGTCGTCGTCGGTCGAGGACTGCCAGACGTGATCTGGCTCGAAGAAGTTATCTTCGCGATGAAGGCGTGCTTGGACCGATATCAACGAGCGATGGGTACCTGTTTGGGAGTGCTCGCTCAGTTGATGATGATGGGCTCGAGCGTGATGATTTCCTGGTCAATCATCTGACCGTTGTCTCCACACGGCACCTGTCTTGCGCTCACTTCGCGTGAGACGACTTTGAAGGTCGTGTTGGGCAGGCCGAGGACTTCGGCCTCTGCCGAATTTCCCGTGAAGGAAGAGATATCTCGCCAACGTGGAACATCCCCCGGAACGTTGATGATCTTCAGCAGATAGCGCCCTTCGAACTTTCGCTCTGCGACTGCTTGTGAGGTGCTCGTGGATACGAATGCCGGGTCCGTGAAAACGTCACCTGGCTTGAGGTTCTCATCGAACAAGAAGTTCGTGCCGCGGAGAGGGTGTCAGTCGTTAGCGGCGGTAGATAGGCAAAGCCTCTTTGGCAGGCCTTCACCAGGTTCTTGAAGGTGTTCGGCGGAGCGAGATCTGCCCCGAGGCTGGGGTCCGCCTTCTGCCGGAGTGATTGCTGGAGTTTGCATATGAGCCACCTGATGAATCGACCTATCTCTGAACCATCGCGAAGAACGGCCCCAGGTTGCCCAGCAGCCAGTTCTGGCTGAAGTCCAGCGCCGCGCGCCGGTACTTCTCGTCCGCCTGCGCAGCCAACAGGTCGAGCCGCGCGACCACCTTCGACAGCTCGCGATCGACCACCAGGTTGCGCCCGCGCTCGCTGATCTCCGTGGCCAGCAGCAGCGGCTGGCCGTCCGGCGCCGTCTTCGAGCCGATCAGCCACAGCGAGATCTCGACATTGCGGGCCGCGCGGTAGCTGTTCTCCGCGTTCACACCGTCGAGCATGGTCTGCTCCCATGTGCCGCCGTTGGCCTGCTTGAGCATGGACGCCCAGCCGACCACCAACGCCGCGACGCGATCGCCCTCGTAAGGCTTTGGCTGGGTCTCAAAGGCGAGGCGGATGGCGTCGATGCCGGTGGCGCCGCGCAACGGGGCCAGGGGGACATCCTGCGAAATGGCGTCCCAGGTGCGCTGGGTCGCATCCTCCGCGCTCGGCGCCCACTTGCGCCATTCGCGCGGGTTGCGCCGGTACAGCGAAAGCTGCACACGCCGTATCGACTGCAGGTTGTCGCGCAAGACGAGGTTCGCGATGCGATTGGCACCGCTCTGCAGCCACTCGTTGTTGCCATAAGCCTCGGCACGCTCGGTGCTGGCGCAGCCCGACAGGCCGAGGGCCGCTGCGGCCAGGCCGCTCATGAGTACGGCGCGGCGCGCGAGAGGGGAAGACCGGAGGGTTTCGCTCATGGACCGCACGTTATCATCGCCGCCTCGGGCAGAGAGCCGATCCCGGAGGATCAGATCGGCAAATATTCCCTTACAAATCAATACCTTGGCCACCTAGCCAGACCCGCCGTGCGTCTCAATTCGATCAAGCTCTCCGGCTTCAAGTCCTTCGCGGAACCCACCAACTTCCTCTTGCCTGGTCAGTTGGTGGGCGTGGTCGGTCCCAACGGCTGCGGCAAGTCGAACATCATGGATGCGGTGCGCTGGGTACTCGGCGAATCGCGGGCTTCCGAACTGCGCGGCGAGTCCATGCAGGACGTGATCTTCAACGGCACGACCACGCGCAAGCAGGCCAGCCGCTCGAGCGTCGAGCTCGTGTTCGACAACTCTGATCACCGCGCTGGCGGCCAGTGGTCGCAGTTCGGCGAGATCGCGGTCAAGCGGGTGCTGACGCGCGACGGCAATTCGAGCTACTTCATCAACAACCAGCCGGTGCGCCGGCGCGACGTGCAGGACGTGTTCCTCGGCACCGGCCTAGGCCCGCGCGCCTACGCGATCATCGGGCAGGGGACGATCAGCCGGATCATCGAATCCAAGCCCGAGGAGCTGCGGCTCTTCCTCGAGGAAGCCGCCGGCGTCTCCAAATACAAGGAGCGCCGCCGCGAGACCGAGAACCGGCTCGGCGACACGCGCGAGAACCTCACCCGCGTCGAGGACATCCTGCGCGAGCTCACCAGCAATCTCGAGCGGCTCGAGAAGCAGGCCGAGGTCGCCACCCGCTACAACACGCTCCAGGCCGATGCCACGCGCAAGCAGCACCAGCTGTGGTTCCTGAAGCGCGGGGAGAGCGAGGGCGACCAGGCCAAGGTCAAGGCCGATGGCGAGAAGGCCATCAACGACCTCGAATCGCGCACGGCCGACCTGCGCCACGTCGAGTCCGAGCTCGAGACGGTGCGGCAAGCCCACTACGCGGCCGGCGACCAGGTCAACCAGGCGCAAGGCAAGCTCTACGAGGCGAGTGCCGAAGTCGGCCGCCTGGAGGGCGAGATCCGCTTCGTGGTCGAGGGCCGCCAGCGGGTCGAGCAGCGACTGGTGCAGCTCGGTGAGCAGATCTCGCAATGGAACACGCGCCGCGAGGAGGCCGAGGCCGAGATCGAGACCCTCGCCGGGCAGGGTGTGAATGCGGAGGAACAGGCCGAGCTGCTGGCGGCGCAGCTCGACGAGCACGATGCTCGCCTTCCGAGCCTTGAGGAGGCGCAGCAGCGCGCCCAGGACGAGGCCAACGCCCAGCGTGCAAGCGTCGCGCAGGTGCAGCAGCAGATCCAGGTGCTGGCCGCCGACCAGCGCAACATCGAGGACCAGACCCGCCAGCTCACGCAGCGCGCCGAGCGGCTGCGCAGCGACCAGAACGCGCTGGCGGCGCCCGACGAGGCCCGCCTGCGCGAGCTGCAGGAGCAACTGGCCGCCGCGCAGGAAGCCTCCAGCGAAGCCGACGCGCGCCTGCACGAGCTGCAGGAAGCCGTGCCGCAACTGGACGAGGACCGCCGCGGCAAGCAGCAGGCCGTCAACACCGAGGGCGCGCGCCATGCCGAGCTGTCGGCCCGGCTCGAAGCCTTGAAGGCCCTGCAGGAAAAGGTCAAGACCGACGGCAAGCTGGCCCCGTGGCTCGCCAAGCACGGCCTCGAGGGCCTGCAGGGCCTGTGGAGCCGGATCCACATCGAGCAGGGCTGGGAGAACGCGCTAGAAGCCGCACTGCGCGAGCGCCTCGGCGCGCTCGAGGTCAGCCGCCTCGACATGGTCCGGGCCTTCGGCAGCGATGCGCCGCCCGCCAAGCTGGCCTTCTACAGCCCGCCCACGGCCGCCGCGCCGCAGCCGTCTGGCGCGCTGCCGCGGCTGGCGGACCTGCTGCGCCTCGGCGATGCGGGCCAGCAGGCGCTGCTGGCCGACTGGCTGCACGGCTGCTTCACAGCACCGACGCTCGAAGAAGCCCTGGCCCAGCGCGACAAGCTGCAGCCCGGCGAGGCGATCTTCGTCAAGAGCGGCCATGCCGTCACAGCCCATAGCGTGAGCTTCTACGCGCAGGATTCCGAACAGGCGGGCCTGCTGGCGCGCCAGCAGGAGATGGAGAACCTGGACCGCCAGCTGCGCGCCCAGACGCTGATCAGCGAGGAGGCGCGCACCGCGCTGGCACGCGCCGAGTCCGCCTATGGCGACGCGGCGCAGCGCCTGGTCACGATACGGCGCGAAGCCGCCGACACGCAGTCGCGCGCGCACGAACTGCAGGTCGAGACGCTGCGCCTGACGCAGCTTGCCGAGCAGACGCGCGCGCGGAGCGAGCAGCTGTCCACCGACCTCGGCGAAGTCGAGGCCCAGCTCGAGGAGCTGCAGGAAAAGCGCGTTGCCGCAGAAGGCCGCTTCGAGGAGCTCGACATGCAGCTGGCTGACAGCCAGGAGCGCCATGCGCAACTCGATGAACGCGTGATCGAGGCCGGCCGCGCCCTGTCCGCCAGCCGCGAGCAGCACCGTAGCCTGGAGCGCCAGGCGCAGGAGGCCGTCTTCGCGCAACGCACGCTGGAAGCGCGTCGCGCCGAGCTCAACCGCGCCATCGAGACGGCGACCCAACAGGTCGTTTCGCTCACCGAAGAGGACGAGCGCGCCCGTGCCGAGCTCGGCCGCCTGTCCGATGCCGCTGCCCAGGCCGGCCTGCAGGACGCGCTCTCGCTCAAGCTGGAGCGCGAGACTTCCCTGGGCGCCGCCCGCAGCCAGTACGACGACCTCACGCTCAAGCTGCGCGCCAGCGACGAGCGCCGGCTGCAGCTGGAGCGCGAACTCGATCCGCTGCGCCAGCGCATCACCGAGCTGCAGCTGAAGGAGCAGGCCGCGCGCCTGGGCTTCGAGCAGTACCAGCAGCTGCTGGCCGATGCCGAAGCCGACCTCGAGGCAGTCGCTCGATCGATCGAGGAAGACAAGGTCCGCCTCACCGGCTTGCAGTCGGAAATCGACCGTCTCAACCGCGAGGTCGCTTCGCTGGGCGCCGTCAACCTCGCCGCGCTCGACGAGCTTGCGGTGGCGAGCGAGCGCAAGACCTTCCTCGACGCACAGTCGGCCGACCTCAACGAGGCGATCAACACGCTGGAGGACGCGATCCGAAAGATCGACGGCGAGACGCGCGAGCTGCTCGGCGGCACCTTCAAGATCGTCAACGAGCACTTCAGCCGCATGTTCCCCGAGCTCTTCGGCGGCGGCAACGCCAAGCTCATGATGACGGGCGACGAAATCCTCGACTCCGGCGTGCAGGTGATGGCCCAGCCGCCCGGCAAGAAGAACCAGACCATCCACCTGCTGTCGGGGGGCGAGAAGGCGCTGACCGCCATCGCGCTGGTGTTTGCGATCTTCCAGCTCAACCCCGCGCCTTTCTGCCTGCTGGACGAAGTGGATGCGCCGCTGGACGACGCCAACACCGAGCGCTATGCCAAGCTGGTGACGGCGATGAGCCGCGAGACCCAGTTCCTCTTCATCAGCCACAACAAGATCGCGATGGAGATGGCTGAACAACTGATCGGCGTGACCATGCAGGAGCAGGGCGTCTCGCGCATCGTGGCGGTCGACATGGAATCGGCCGTGTCGATGGCCGAGGCAGCGTAGGCGCCGGATGAGCAATCTCACCGTCGCCCTCGCCATCCTCGGCGGCCTCGTGCTCGCCACCGTCGTCGGCTACAACGCCTGGATGTCGCGCCGCAACGCGCCGCGCCAGCCCGATGCACCCGACGGCAATCGGCCCGAAACGGCGTCTGCGCCTCTCAGCCGCGATGAAGAGCCGGTCCTGCACGTGGTCGGACACCCGGTTGCCGGCGCCGAGCGCCACGAGCCGCTGTTCGACCCCGACCTCCCCGCGCCCAGTGCGCTGCCGATCCCGACGGCCGACCGGCGCGGCGGGCTCGACCCGCTGATCGACGTGATCGCGCCCATCACGCTGGACGGGCTGGCCTCGGGCGATGCAGCCATCGCAGCCATGCCCGCCACGCGCCGCGCCGGGAGCAAGCCGGTGGCAATCGAAGGGCTCAACGAACACACCGGCGAATGGGAGCCGGCCGCGCCCGGCCAGCGCTACGGCGCCTTCCAGGCCGGCGTGCAACTGGCCAATCGCACCGGGGCGCTCAACGAGATCGAGTACTCCGAATTCGTCGTCAAGGCGCAGGCCTTTGCAGATGCCGTCAATGGCGCGCCCGAGTTCCCCGAGATGCTCGACGAGGTCGCGCGGGCGCGCGAACTCGATCAGTTCGCGAGCGCGCACGATGCGCAGTTGAGCTTCGTGCTGCGCGCGCTGCACGCCGCCTGGAGCCCGGGCTATGTGCAGCAGAATGCTGCGCGGCTGGGCTTCGTTGCCGGCATCATCCCCGGCCGCATGGTGCTGCCGGCGAGCGAGGTCGGCCTGCCGCCCATTCTCGGCCTGTCCTTCGACACGCAGGCAGCGCTGGCCGACGACCCGGCCCAGTCCGCCATCCGCGAGCTCACGCTGAGCCTGGACGTGCCGCAGGTCGACCGCGCCGAGCGCCCCTTCTCGCGCATGCGCGAAACGGCCGCGACGCTGGCGCGCGAAATGGACGGCCTCGTGACCGACAGCGATGGCCAGCTGCTTCGCGAGGAGACGATGGACGCCATCGGGGCCGATCTCGAGCAGCTCTACGACACCCTCGATTCGCGCGAGCTGTCGGCCGGCTCGCCCCTGGCGCGGCGGCTGTTCAGCTAGAGCGTGCCCTGATAGTCCGGAGAACCTCATGACGCCACGCGAAGAAGCGGCTCGCGAAGCCGCCGCACTGGGCGAGCAGCTGCGCCGCCACGCCCATCTCTACTACGTGCTCGACGCGCCCGAGCTGCCCGACGCCGAGTACGACCGCTTGTTCCAGCGCCTGCAGGCGCTGGAGGCCGAATACCCCGAGCTGCGCACGCCCGACTCGCCGACCCTGCGCGTGGGCGGCGCCGTGCTGCCCGGCCTGACGCCGGTGCGGCACGCCGTGCCGATGCTGTCCATCCACACCGAGACCGACACCACCCCCGCCGGTGCCCTGGCCTTCGACGCACGGGTCCGGCGCGAGCTGGGCCTGGCGCCGGACGCACCACCGGTCGAGTACTCGGCCGAGCTCAAGTTCGACGGGTTGGCCATCAACCTGCGCTACGAGAACGGCGTGCTGGTACAGGGCGCCACCCGCGGTGACGGCGAGACCGGCGAAGACGTGACGCAGAACCTTCGCACCATCGGGCAGATCCCGCTGCGCCTTTCGGGCGAAGCGCCGCAGGTGCTGGAGGTGCGCGGCGAGGTCTACATGCGGCGCGATGCCTTCGAGCGGCTGAACGAGCGCCAGCGCGAGCGCGGCGACAAGACCTTTATCAACCCGCGCAACACAGCCGCCGGTGCCATTCGCCAGCTCGATCCCGCGCTGGTGGCGCAGCGGCCCTTGAGCTTCTTCGCCTACGGGTTGGGCGAGGTGGTGGGCTGGACGCAAATGCCGGCCACGCACGGCGGAATGCTGGACGCGCTGGACGCCTTCGGCCTGCCGGTCGCGAAGGAGCGCGCCGTGGGGCGGGGCGCCGACACGCTGGTCGCCTTCCATGCGCGCATCGCGGCGCAGCGCGACGCGCTGCCCTACGACATCGACGGCGTGGTCTACAAGGTCGACAGCCTGGAGCTGCAACGCCGGCTGGGTTTCAAGAGCCGCGAGCCGCGCTGGGCCGTGGCGCACAAGTACCCGGCGCAGGAGCAAACGACCGAGGTGCGAAGCATCGAAGTGCAGGTGGGCCGCACCGGCAAGCTCACGCCGGTCGCGAAGCTGGCGCCGGTCTTCGTGGGCGGCGTCACCGTGACCAACGCGACTTTGCACAATGAGGCCGAAGCGAGGCGCAAGGATGTCCGGGCAGGCGACACCGTGATCGTGCGTAGAGCCGGCGACGTGATCCCCGAGGTGGTGGGCGTGGTGCCCGAGAGCGCCGCGCGGCCGCCGGAGCAGCGCGGGCCGATCTTCACCATGCCGCACAAGTGCCCCGTCTGCGGCTCCGATGCGCTGCGCGAGGAGGGCGAGGTCGACTACCGCTGCACCGGCGGCCTGTTCTGCGGTGCACAGCGCAAGGAGGCCATCCTGCATTTCGCGGCGCGGCGCGCCATGGACATCGAAGGCCTGGGCGACAAGCTGGTGGAGCAGCTGGTGGATGGCCAGTTGATCCGCACGCTGCCCGACCTGTACAAGCTGGGGCTCACGACGCTGGCCGGCCTCGATCGCATGGCCGACAAGTCGGCGAAGAACCTGGTCGATGCGCTGGAGGCCTCGAAGAAGACGACGCTGCCGCGTTTCCTCTTCGGGCTCGGCGTCCGGCACATCGGCGAAAGCACCGCCAAGGACCTGGCCAGGCACTTCGGCAAGCTCGACGCGATCATGGACGCGAGCGAGGCGCAATTGCTCGAGGTCAACGACGTGGGCCCCGTGGTCGCAAAGAGCTTGCGCACGTTTTTCGACCAGGACCACAACCGCGAGGTGGTGCAGCAGCTGCGCGCCTGCGGGGTGACCTGGGAAGAGGGCGAGCCGGCCGCACGCGCGCCCAAGCCGCTCGCGGGCAAGACCTTCGTCATCACCGGCACCCTTCCTACGCTCAGCCGCGACGAGGCCAAGGACAAACTGGAATCGGCGGGCGCCAAGGTCGCCGGGTCGGTCAGCAAGAAAACCGATTTCGTGGTGGCAGGCGCCGAGGCCGGCAGCAAGCTCGACAAGGCGACGGGGCTGGGCGTTGCCGTGATCGACGAGGCGCGAATGCTCGAAATTCTCGAGAACGGGCTTTGAGGCGGTCGAGCCCAGCGAGCCCAGCGAGCTTTACCGGGCGTTACGGCGCTTCATGCGACAGAAGTCAACAAGGTCTACAAAGGAACGTTGACAGAAGTACTTACCAGGAGTCCATCATGATCAAGAATTGCCGCCCATGGGGTCTTTGTGCCGTGCTCGCAGGCGTGGCGCTGCTCAGCGGCTGCGTTGCCTATCCGGCGGGCTCCTACGGGTATTCCGAACCCTACTACGGCGATCCGGGGCCGGTCGTGGTCCAGCCGAACGTGTACATCGACGGCACGTATGGCGGCGGCTACTACTCCCGTCCGCGCTATCCCTATCCGTATTACCAAGGGCACCCTGGCTACTACCCGCGTGCGGACCATCCGCGGCCCGGCTGGAGCGGGGCACGCCCCGGGGTTCCCGTGCCGCCGCCGCCGGGCCTCGGCCCGCGGACCGGCGGCGTTGCCGGCACGCAGGTGCCGATTCCTCCGGGGCGCAGTGCGCGCGAGATCAACCGCATGATGACCTCGCCGGACTCTCGCAACCAGACGCCCCCGTGATGGCACGCGCGCATCGTGCACGGTCGCGATAATGGCGGCCATGACGGTACGCGAAATCCTCAAGATGGGCGACCCCCGGCTGCTGCGCACCGCACAGCCGGTTGCTGCCTTCGACACCGACGAGCTTCATCTGCTCGTTCGGGACATGTTCGAGACCATGCACGCGGTGAACGGGGCCGGCCTCGCGGCCCCGCAGATCGGCGTCGACCAGCAGCTCGTGATCTTCGGCACCGACACGGTCAACCCGCGCTATCCAGATGCGCCGGCGGTGCCGCGCACCGTGCTGATCAATCCCGTCATCACGCCGATCGGCGACGAGGAAGATGAGGGTTGGGAAGGCTGCCTTTCGGTACCGGGGCTGCGTGGCGTGGTGCCGCGTTTCGCCCACATCCGCTATACCGGCTTCGACCCCTATGGCGATCCCATCGACCGCACCGTCAGCGGCTTCCATGCGCGCGTGGTGCAGCATGAGGTCGATCACCTGCTGGGCAAGCTCTACCCGATGCGGGTGCGCGATTTCTCGCGCTTCGGCTACACCGAGATCCTGTTCCCGGGCCTCGATGCGGCCGAAGACGAGTAGCGGCGCTCAGTTGTAGCGCCCGCCGTTCCCGCCGATGCTGAAGCGCCCGGCGCCCAGGAAGGCCACGGCCAGCGCGCTGAAGAGGAACATGCCCTGCAGTTCGAGTTCCCAGCCGCCTTGCTTGTTGAGCATGCCGATCTGCTTCGTGTGCACCAGCCAGATGGCAACCAGCATGTTGATCACCGTGATCCAGGCCGCAGGCCGCGTGTAGAGGCCGATGATCAGCAACACCGGCGCGACGATCTCACCGACGTAGACCAGGTAACCCAGCGCCCCCGGCAAGCCATGCGAGACCAGCATGCTGGACGCGAAGCCCACGCCCCCCTTGATCTTGGCAATGCCATGCAGCAGGATCAGGATGCCCACGGCCAGGCGGAGGATGAGCTTGCCGGTATCGTCCGAACGGATCATGTCGAAGCCTTTCTGTTGTTAAAAAAACAGGGCGATTGTGGTCGATTCAGTGCACGGCTTGCTGACCGTCCCCCGATGCCCAGGGGAGACTCCCGCGGGTCGCTCAGGCTGCCAGTGCTTCGAGCAGCTCGGTCTCGATGGTCGCCTGCGTGCGCTGGCCCTGCAGCTCGGGCCCGCTGATCAGGAAGGTGTCCTCGACCCGCTCGCCCAGCGTCGTGATCTTGGCGAGCTGCAGGTTGAGGTGATGCCGCGCCAGCACGCGCGCCACCGAGTACAGGAGGCCCGCGCGGTCGCTGGCCGAGATGTTGAGGAGCCAGCGCTGGGCCTTCTCGTCTGGCAACAGGCTGACCCGAGGCTTGACCGGAAAGCTGCGCACCCGGCGCGACACCCGACCCTTGCTGGGCGAGGGCAGGGGGCCGGCCTCGTCCAGCGTTTTGGCCAGGCCGGTCTCGACCATGCTGATCAGGTCGCGGTAGTGCTCGGGAATGAAGGTGGTGACGATCTGGAAGGTGTCGAGCGCATAGCCGTTGGTGGCCGTGTGCACCTTGGCGTCGAGGATGCTGAAGGACGACTGGTCGAAGTAGCCGCAGATGCGCGCGAACAGATCGGCCTGGTCGGGCGTGTACGCCACCACCTGCAACCCTTCGCCCACCGGCGAGAGCCGGGCGCGCACGATCGCGGGCGCATGCGGGTCCACCGGCACGTTCTTCGGCGGCACGTGGCGCGACAGCTGCTTGGTGTGCCAGGCAATCTCGGAAGCGTCGTGGCGCATGAAGTAGCCCACGTCCAGCGTCTCCCACAGCGGCTTGTGCGCCTCGAAGGGCTGCGCGTACAGGGCCAGCTGCACCAGTGCCTCGCGCTTGCGCGCCTCGACCTCGGCGCCCGGGTCGGGCATGCGGCCGCCCAGGGCACGCAGCGTCGATCGGTAGAGGTCCTCGAGCAGCTTGCCCTTCCACGCGTTCCATACGCGCGGCGAGGTGCCGCGGATGTCGGCGATGGTGAGGAGGTACAGCGCCGTCAGGTAGCGCTCGTTGCCCACGCGCTTGGCGAAACGGCCGATCACCTCGGGATCGCTCAGGTCCTGCTTCTGCGCGACCTGGCTCATCACCAGGTGCTCGGAGACGAGAAACTCGATCAGCCTGGCGTCCTCGCGCGGGATCTCGTGCTGGCGGCAGAAGCGCTGTACGTCGCGTGCGCCGAGCTCCGAATGATCGCCGCCGCGGCCCTTGGCGATGTCGTGGAACAGTGCCGCGACGTAGAGGATCCACGGCTTGTCCCAGCCGCCCGCGAGCTGCGAGCAGAAGGGGTACTCGTGCGCGTGCTCGACGATGAAGAAGCGGCGCACGTTGCGCAACACCATCAGGATGTGCTGGTCGACGGTGTAGACGTGGAACAGGTCATGCTGCATCTGGCCCACGATGCTGCGGAACACGCGCAGGTAGCGGCCCAGCACCGAGGTCTGGTTCATCAGCCTGAAGGCGTGCGTGATGCCGCGCGGCTCCAGCAGGATGCGCATGAAGGTGGCATGGTTCACGCGGTCGTTGCGGAACTTGCTGTCCATCACGTGGCGCGCGTTGTAGAGCGCGCGCAGCGTGCGCGCCGAGAGCCCCTTGACGCCGATGGTCTTCTGGTAGAGCAGGAAGGTCTCGAGGATCGCGTGCGGATCCTTCAGATACAGGTCGTCGCTTGCGACCTCGATCAGCCCGCCCTTCTCGAAGAAGCGCTCGTTGATGCGCGTGGCCTGCTCCTCCTGCGGGTTCAGCCGCTCGGCAATGTTGAGCAGCAGGATCTGGTTGAGCTGCGTCACCGCCTTGGCCGCCCAGTAGTAGCGGCGCATCAGCGCCTCGCTGGACTTGCGCTGCGACTCCCCGGCATAGCCGAAGGTGGCGGCCACCGCGGTCTGCAGGTCGAACACCAGGCGGTCTTCGCGCCGGTTGGCGATCAGGTGCAGGCGGGCACGGATCAGGCTCAGCAGCGCTTCGTTGCGCTTGATCTGCTGTACCTCGAAAGGTGTGGCCAGGCCGTTCTTCGCGAGGTCGTCCCAGCGCCTGCCGAAGCCAGCCGCCTTGGCCACCCACAGGATGGTTTGCAGGTCGCGCAGCCCGCCCGGCGATTCCTTGCAGTTGGGCTCCAGCGCATAGGGCGTGTTCTCGTACTTCTGGTGCCGGTGCCGCATTTCCTGGGTCTTGGCCGCAAAGAAGGCGTGCGGATCGATGTCGGCCAGGAAGCTCTTGCGGAACGCCGCGTAGAGCTTCTTGTCGCCGGCGATGAGGCGCGATTCGAGCAGCGAGGTCTGGACCGTGACGTCCTTCGCGGCCTCTGCCAGGCATTCGTCCACGGTGCGCACGCTCGAGCCGATCTCGAGTCCCGCATCCCAGCAATGGCCGATGAAAGACTCGATGCGTGCCGAGTCGATCTCGGTCGCATGGTCCGCCGGCAGCAGAAGCAGCACATCGACGTCGGAGAAAGGAAACAGTTCGCCGCGACCGAAGCCGCCGACCGCCACCAGCGCCAGGCTGTTTTCGAAGCCGGCGTCCTCCCACAGCCCGATGAGCGCTTCGTCGGCCAGCGCCGCCAGCTGGCGCAGCACGGTGTGGACGCTGCGGGTGGGCGCGCGCGCGCTGCGTGCCTGGTCGTACAGCGCAAGCTTGTGCGTGCGGTAGGCGTCGCGCAGGGAAGCGATGTCCACCATGGCAGCCCGTCGAAGGCCGGAGGCCGCCTTCAAGCCGAGGCGCTGGCGAAGGCAGGCGGCGGCGGGCTCCCGGGCGAGAGCGTGAGCACCTCGTAGCCGCTCTCGGTGACCAGCACCGTGTGCTCCCACTGCGCCGACAGCGAATGGTCGCGGGTGACGATGGTCCAGCCGTCGTACTGGCCGCCGCGCGCGTCTTCCTTGATGTCGCGCTTGCCGGCGTTGATCATCGGCTCGATGGTGAAGGTCATGCCGGGCTTGAGCTCGTCGAGCGTGCCCGGCTTGCCGTAGTGCAGCACCTGCGGCTCCTCGTGGAAACCGCGGCCGATGCCGTGTCCGCAGAACTCGCGCACCACCGAGAAGCCGTTGCTCTCGGCGAAGCGCTGGATGGCGAAGCCGATGTCGCCCAGGTGCACGCCCGGCTTCACCTTGACGATGCCGTGCCACATGGCCTCGTAGGTGAGGGCGCACAGTCGCTTGGCTGCGATCGAAGCGTCGCCGACCACGAACATCCGGCTGGTGTCGCCGTGCCAGCCGTCCTTGATGACCGTGACGTCGATGTTGACGATGTCGCCCTTCTTGAGCGGCTTGTCGTTCGGGATGCCGTGGCACACCACGTGGTTCACCGAGGTGCAGACGGACTTCGGATAAGGCACGCTGGAGGCACCCATGTAGTTGAGGGGGGCGGGGACCGCGCCCTGGACCTGCGTGATGTAGTCGTGCGCGAGCTTGTCGATCTCGTTGGTGGTTGCGCCGGGCTTCACGTGCGGGGTCAGGTAGTCCAGCACTTCGGCTGCAAGGCGGCACGCGGTGCGCATGCCGGCCACGCCCTCTGCGTCTTTGTAGGTGATGCTCATGGGCGGGAATTATCCCATCCGCCCCGTTAAAATTCCGGGCTCGGTGCGGATGGCCCCAGTCAGCGGCCGCCGCCTTCTCTCCTGGTTTCCAATGCGGCCGACGGCCGATCCGATCGTGACCTTGTCCCTGAACGCGTCCTCCCATCTCGTCCCCCCGGTGGTGACTTTCTTCGAGGGCGGCCGCGCTCTCAGCGAGTTCCGCGCCCGGCAATTGCTGCCCGGGTTGCAGGCGATCGAACCGCGCATCGTGGGCGTTTCGGCACACTTCGTGCACCTGGTCGCGACCGAGCAGGCGCTCGAAGGCGCCGAACGCGAGCGCTTCGCCGCCCTGCTGGATTACGGCGAGCCCTTCGAGGCGCCGGCCAAGGCGGGCACCGTGCTGGTTGTCACGCCGCGGCTGGGCACCGTCTCGCCATGGGCCTCGAAGGCCACCGACATCGCCCACAACTGCGGCCTGGCGCTGCGCCGCATGGAGCGTGTCACGCAGTACCACCTGGCGCTCAAGGCCCCGCTGCTGGGCAAGGCGCCGGCAATCGACGAGGACCAACTGGCCACGCTGGCCGCGCTGCTGCACGACCGCATGACCGAATCGGTGCTGACCGGGCTCAGACAGGCGGCGGCGCTGTTCGCCGAATTGCCGGGCCAGTCGCTGGCGCACGTGAATGTGCTGGCCGACGGGCGCGCCGCCCTGGTCAACGCCAACACGCGCTTCGGCCTGGCGCTGGCCGAGGACGAGATCGATTACCTGGTCGACGCCTTCACCCGGCTCGGCCGCAACCCCAGCGACGTCGAGCTGATGATGTTCGCCCAGGCCAACAGCGAGCACTGCCGCCACAAGATCTTCAACGCCGACTTCGTGATCGATGGCCAGCCGCAGCCGCAGAGCCTGTTCTCGATGATCCGGCACACCGAACGCCAGAACCCGCAGCACACGGTGGTGGCCTACGCCGACAACGCCTCGATCATGGAGGGCTCGCAGATCGAGCGCTTCGCTGCCGCCTCGGCCGCCGGCCGCTACGAGAGCCAGGACGCGCTGAACCACGTGCTGATGAAGGTCGAGACGCACAACCATCCCACCGCGATCTCGCCCTTTCCGGGCGCCTCCACCGGTGCCGGCGGCGAGATCCGCGACGAGGGCGCCACCGGCCGCGGCTCCAAGCCCAAGGCAGGGCTGACCGGCTTCACCGTGTCGAAGCTCTGGCCCGCCGAGGGCAGCTACGGCAAGCCCGACCACATCGCCAGCCCGCTGCAAATCATGACGGAGGGTCCGCTCGGCGGCGCCGCCTTCAACAACGAGTTCGGCCGGCCCAACCTGCTGGGCTACTTCCGCGAGTACGAGCAGGCCATCGCGAGCGACCGGGACACGCTGCAGCGGGGCTACCACAAGCCGATCATGATCGCGGGCGGCCTGGGCAGCATCGATGCGACCCAGACGAAGAAGATCCAGTTTCCCGCGGGCACGCTGCTGGTGCAGCTGGGCGGCCCCGGCATGCGCATCGGCATGGGTGGCAGCGCGGCGAGCTCGATGGCCACTGGCGACAATGCGGCCGAACTGGACTTCGACTCGGTGCAACGCGGCAATCCCGAAATCGAAAGACGCGCCCAGGAGGTCATCAATCATTGCTGGCAGCAGGGCGCGGCGAACCCGATCCTGGCGATCCATGACGTGGGCGCGGGCGGACTGAGCAATGCCTTCCCCGAGCTCACCAACGACGCGGGCCGCGGGGCGCGCTTCGACCTGCACGCCGTGCCGCTGGAGGAATCGGGCATGGCGCCGAAGGAGATCTGGTGCAACGAGAGCCAGGAGCGCTATGTTCTGGCGATTGCGCCGGAGTCGCTGGGCGAGTTCCAGGCAATCTGCGAGCGGGAACGGTGTCCGTTTGCCGTGGTGGGAGAGGCAACGGAAGAGCGGCAACTGATCGTTGCGGACGAGGGCACCCCCGCCGTCGACATGCCCATGGATGTCCTCCTTGGCAAGCCTCCCAGGATGCTGCGCGACGTGAAAAGCGTGGCGCGCGAGTTCAAACCGCTCGACCTCACCGGCGTCGACCTGCAGAAGGCCGCCATCGACGTTCTCTCCAACCCTACCGTCGCCTCCAAGCGCTTCCTCGTCACCATCGGCGACCGTACCGTCGGCGGCCTCAGTCACCGCGATCAGATGGTCGGCCCCTGGCAGGTGCCGGTGGCCGACTGCGCCGTGACCCTGGCCGACTACAAGGGCTTCGCCGGCGAGGCCATGAGCATGGGCGAGCGCACGCCGCTCGCCGCGCTCGACGCGCCAGCCTCCGGCCGGATGGCGGTGGCCGAGGCCATCACCAACCTGCTGGCCGCGCCCATCGAGCTCTCGCGCGTCAAGCTCTCGGCCAACTGGATGGCGGCCTGCGGCGAGCCGGGCGAGGATGCGGCGCTGTACGAGACGGTGAAGGCCGTGGGCCTGGAGCTTTGTCCCGCGCTCGGCATTTCGATTCCTGTCGGCAAGGATTCGCTGTCCATGCGCACCCAGTGGCGAGACAAGGGCGAGCAGAAGAAGGTCAGCTCGCCCGTGAGCCTGATCGTGAGCGCCTTCGCCACCCTGGCCGACGTGCGGGGCACCTTGACGCCGCAGCTGGATGCCGGCGAGCCCGACAGCACGCTGGTCCTGATCGACCTCGGCCACGGCCGGCAGCGCATGGCTGGCAGCATCCTGGCCCAGACCTTGGCGCAAAGCGGCGACGTGGTGCCGGATCTCGATGACCCGCAGGACCTCGTCAAGCTGGTCGCGGCCGTCAACGCCCTGCGGGCCGAAGGAAAGATACTCGCCATGCACGACCGCAGTGACGGCGGCCTGTTTGCTGCCGCCTGCGAGATGGCCTTTGCCGGCCACGTGGGCGTCGCCCTCAACATCGACCTGCTGGTGACCGAGGGCGACGGCATCAGCGACAGCCGTGCCGACTACGGCGATGCCAAGAACTGGGCCGGCCAGGTCAGCGCCCGGCGCGAAGAGCTCAGTCTGAAGGCGCTCTTCAACGAAGAGCTCGGCATGCTGCTGCAGGTGCGCACCGCCGAGCGCAACGAAGTGATGCAGACACTGCGCGCGCACGGCCTCAGCACCCACAGCCATTTCGTCGGCAAGACCCGGCCAGACGCCTCTGCCATCGACGCCGGCAAGGGCAAGGTAGAAGTCTGGCGCGACGCCAAGGCCATCTTCAGCGCCAGCCTGCACGACCTGCACCAGGTCTGGGATGCGGTGAGCTGGAAGATCTGCCGCGAGCGCGACAACCCGGACTGTGCCGACGCCGAGCATGCCGCAGCCGGCGAGCCGCAGGACCCCGGTCGTCACGTGCACCTGGTGCCGGGCGTGGAAGAGAACGTTGCCGCGCCTTTCCTCAACCTGGCGCGGCCCAAGGTCGCGATCCTGCGCGAGCAGGGCGTCAACTCGCACGTCGAGATGGCCTATGCCTTCCATGAGGCGGGCTTCGACTCCTTCGACGTCCACATGACCGACCTGCAGTCCGGCCGCGCCGACCTGGCCGACTTCAAGGGCGTCGTGGCCTGCGGCGGGTTCAGCTACGGCGACACCTTGGGCGCCGGCATCGGCTGGGCGCGCAGCATCACCTTCAACCCGAAGCTTAGTGAGCAGTTCGAGGCCTTCTTCGGCCGCGCCGACACCTTCGGCCTGGGCGTGTGCAACGGCTGCCAGATGTTCGCCGAGCTGGCCGACATCATTCCGGGCGCCGAGGACTGGCCGCGCTTCACCACCAACCAGAGCGAACGTTTCGAGGCGCGGCTCGCAACGGTCGAGGTGCTCGATTCGCCCAGCCTGTTCTTTGCAGGCATGGCCGGCAGCCGGCTGCCCATCGCGGTCGCGCACGGCGAGGGCTACGCGAACTTCAAGCAGCGCGGCGACCCGGCCAAAGCCATTGCGGCGATGCGCTTCGTCGACAACCAGGGCCAGCCGACCGAGCGCTATCCGTTCAATCCCAACGGCAGTGCCGGCGGCCTGACGGCCGTGACCACCGCCGACGGCCGCTTCACCGCGGTGATGCCGCATCCGGAGCGCGTGTTCCGCAACATCCAGATGAGCTGGACCTCGGGCGACCAGAGCACACTGAGCCCCTGGATGCGGATCTGGCGCAATGCGCGGAAGTGGGTTGGCTGACGAGGCCGATGCCCCAAAAAAAAGCGGCCTGCAGGCCGCTTTTTTTCTGAAGCCGTAAAGCCCTATTCGACCTTCGCCTTCGCCCGCAGCTCTTCCTGGTACTTCTGCAGGCGTTGCTGCTGCAGCTGCTGCACGATCTGCGGCTTGACCTCTTCCAGCTTGGGCAGCTGGGCCTGGCGGATGTCGTCGACGCGGATGATGTGATAGCCGAACTGCGACTTGACTGGCGCGGGGGTTGTCTCACCCTTCTTGAGCTTGATCATCGCCTCCGAGAACTCGGGCACGAAGCTGGCGGGCGCGGCCCAGTCGAGGTCGCCGCCGTTGGCGCCGGAGCCCGGGTCCTTGCTCTGCTTCTTGGCCAGGTCCTCGAACTTGGCGCCCTTCTTGAGGTCGGCCAGGATCTTCTGGGCCTGGTCTTCCTTCTCGACCAGGATGTGGCGGGCCTTGTATTCCTTGCCGCCATTGGCCGCGGCGAACTTGTCGTACTCGGCCTGCGCGTCGGCATCGGACACCGCATTGGCCTTGCGGTAGTTCTCGAACAGCTGGCGGATCAGGATGGCCTGGCGTGCCAGCTCGAGCTGGTTCTTGTAGTCGTCGGTGCCGTCCAGGCCCTGCTTCTGGGCTTCCTGCATGAAGACCTCGCGGGCGACCACTTCCTCGCGCAGCTGGCCCTGCATCTCGGGCGTGACGGGGCGGCCGGCGGCCGCCAGTTGCTGGGCTAGCACGTCCATGCGCGCCTTGGGCACCGGCTTGCCGTTGACGATGGCCGCGTTCTGCGCAAAAACGGGGAGGGCAGCCATAAGAGCGGCGGCGGCTGCAGCCTGCAGGAGATGTTTCTTCATAGAGGGGAGGGTACTTTTGCCGCCCGGAGGGCGGGAATCAAAGCGCTTCAAAGCGTCTCGATGGCGATGGCGTGAAGGCCCTGTGCGATGAAAAGTTGCAGCGCATCATACACAAGCCGATGGCGTGCCACGCGCGGCTTTCCTTCGAAAAGGGGAGAGGCAATCCGCACCCGGAAATGAGTGCCGTAGCCCTCGGCATTGGCACCCGCATGGCCGGCATGCGCCGCGCTTTCGTCGATGACTTCGAGCACGGTCGGATGCAGCGCGGCCCGCAGGTGCGCTTCCAGGTCGGTGGCGGTGGGAAGCATCAAGAAGCCTCCCCCAGGCTTGTCACTTTGCGTACTGCGCGCAACCCCTCCTGAAGGAGGGGACGAGCACCTTCGGGCGGCCGTGCGGTGCTCATGCTGCAGGCTTGTCCGATTTGAGGTGCGGCGAGATGTAAAGCCCTTGCGCCACCAGGAACACGATCGGGAACGCGTAGCCCCACAGCTTGAAGTTCACCCACGCCTCGGTGCTGAAGTAGGCCGCGACGTAGCCGTTGATCGCGGCCATGAACACGCAGTAGGCGATCCATGCGACATTGAGCCGGCCCCAGACCGGCACCGGCAGCTCGAGCTGTGCGCCCAGCAGCATCTTGAGAAAATTCTTCTTGAAGACCCACAGCGCGACCGCCAGCGCCACCGCCATGGCACCGTAGAGCACGGTCGGCTTCCACTTGATGAAGCGGTCGTCGTGCAAGACCAGCGTGAGCGAGCCGAAGAGCAGGATGAGCACCAGCGTGGCTTTCTGCATCGGCGCCAGGCGACGCTCGGTGAACCACACGATCCCCATCTGCAGTACGGTGGCCGCCATCAGCACGCCAGTCGCGGTGTAGATGTCGTAGAGCTTGAAGGCGCCGAAGAACAGCAGGATCGGGAAGAAGTCGAGCAGGACCTTCATCTTCAGCGCTTCTGGAAATCGAGCGAGGCGGAGTTCATGCAATAGCGCAGGCCGGTCTCGGTCGGGCCATCCGGGAACACATGGCCGAGGTGGGCGCCGCAGTTGGCGCAGACGTTCTCGGTGCGGACCATGCCGTGCGAGCGGTCGACGATGTTCTTGATGGCACCAGGCACCGCCTCCTGCGAGAAGCTGGGCCAGCCGCAGCCGGCGTCGAACTTGGTGGCGGATTCGAACAGCTTGGCGCCGCAGCAGACGCAGTGATAGGTGCCGTCCTCCCAATGCGCCTCGTACTTGCCGGTGAAGGGGCGTTCGGTGGCGGCATGGCGCGTGACCTCGAAGGCGCCGCGCTCGGCGCCTTTCTCGGCCAGGAGGGCTTTCCATTCGGCGTCGGTTTTCTGGACGGGTGCAGTCATGATGAGCAGCTGATTTCGATCGTGGAAGCCCAGTCGGGCGGGAAGCCGGCATAGGCCTCGTGGCCGGCGTGGTCTTCAAATGGGGTTTCGAGCAGCTTCAGCAAGGTGGCCACCGCCGAGAAGTCCTTGCGCTGCGCCGATTCGATGGCCTGCTGGCCCAGATGGTTCCTGAGTACGAATTTCGGATTGGCGCTCCGCATGGATTGTGCCGCCTGGGCGGCCGGCACCTGCGCGTGGCGCTGCGAAAAAGCCTGCAGCCAGCCGTCGATGCCAGCCCGGTCGAGGAACAGGTCGCGCACGGCCGCCACGTCGCCCCCGGCCTTTTGGTCGGCGAGGCGCCGCCAGAAGATGGTGTAGTCCACCTTCTCCAGCGCCAGCAGCTTGAGCACGCCTTCTATCAGCGCGCGGTCGTCCGCCGTGGACTCCGGCAGGCCGAGCTTGGCGCGCATCCGAGCCTCGTAGGCTTGCGGGAACACCGTCTTGTACGACTCCAGCGCGGCCACAGCGACCTCCTGGTCGCCGATCAGCGGCAGCAGCGCCTGGGCCAGGCAGAACAGGTTCCAGTAGGCGACGTTCGGCTGCTGGTTGTAGGCATAGCGTCCGCCCGTGTCGCTGTGGTTGCAGACGTGGCCCGGGTCGAAACCGTCAAGGAACTGGAAGGGACCGTAGTCGATGGTGAGCCCGAGGATGCTCATGTTGTCGGTGTTCATCACACCGTGGCAGAAGCCCACCGCCTGCCACTGCGCGAGCAGCGCCGCGGTGCGCTCGCTCACCGCCTCCAGGAAGGCCGCGTAGGCATTGCCGCCGAAGCGCGCGAAGCGTGCGTCATGGCGGCAGGCCGGGTAGAAGCGGTCGATCACGAAGTCGGCCAACGCGCGCAGCTCGTCGACGCGGTTGGCGGCCGCGAAATGCTCGAAATGGCCGAAGCGGATGAAGCTGGGCGCGGCGCGCGTCACCACGGCGGCGGTCTCGATTTCCTCACGCACCACCTGCGCATCGGAGCCTGTCACGCACAGCGCGCGCGTGGTGGGTATGCCGAGGGCGTGCATGGCCTCGCTGCAGAGGAACTCGCGAATGCTGGAGCGCAGCACCGCCCGGCCATCGCCCATGCGCGAGTAGGGTGTGCGGCCCGCGCCCTTGAATTGCAGCTCCCAGCCGCTCGCAGTTTCACCCAGCAGGATGGCGCGACCATCGCCCAACTGGCCGGCCCAGACGCCGAATTGGTGGCCGCTGTAGACGCTGGCCAACGGCCGGGTTCCCGCGATCGGCACATTGCCGGTAAAGGCGGCGGAGCCGTCTTCCGAATGAAGGTGGGCTTCGTCGAGCCCGATCTCGCGCGCCAACGCGTGGCTGCGTCCGACCCAATACGGCTTGGGCAGTGGGGTGGGACGGAGCTCTGTAAAGAAGGCGGGGCCCAGGGTCGCGAAGCCGGCGGTCCAGTCGAGTCCGAGGTCGACCACGTCCGCTTCGTCTGCAAGGATGCTCATGCGGGGGATTGTCCCGTACCGACCTAAACCCCGGGCTGAAGGGGCCATCGGCGCTTCACGGCGTTTCTGTTTCCATTTGTTCAGGCAGGGCGCTGCGCCACGGTTTCCGCGGCCCGAACCGGTAGAGTTCGGCGTCGCGCTCGCTCGGGCACCACACCTCCAGGTCTTTCCCCTCTCCCATGTCCAGTCTCATCGTCCACGGCGGCACGCCCCTGCGCGGCCGGATCAGTCCTTCGGCCAACAAGAACGCGGTGCTGCCCGTGCTGTGCGCCACCTTGCTCACCCACGAGCCCTTGCGCCTGCACGGCGTGCCTGACATCACCGACGTGCGCAAGATCCTCGAGATCTTCAGCGCCCTGGGAAGCGATGTGCGGCTCGACCGCGAGGCGGGCACGCTGGACCTGCATCACCGCGACACCGCCTTCGACGCCGCGCGCCACCGGCTGCCGGAGGAGATGCGATCCTCGATCATGCTGGTGCCGCCGCTGCTCGCCCGCTTCGGCGTGGCGAGGCTGGAGGACAACGTCAAGGGCTGCACCCTGGGGGTGCGCGAGATCGATCCGCATGTGGAGGTCTTCCGCCACTTCGGCGGCCGCGTCGAACGCACCGAAGGCTCGCTGCTGGTGCGCCTGGCCGATGGCATGCGGCCGGTGGACCATTGGCTGGACTACGCCTCCGTCACCACCACCGAGAACTTCGTGCTCTGCGCGGTAGCTGCCGCGGGCACCTCGACGCTGACCAATGCGGCCTCGGAGCCCCACGTGCAGGAGTTCTGCCGCTTCATGACGATGATGGGCGCGCGCATCGAGGGCATCGGCACGTCCAAGCTGACCGTGCAGGGCGGCGCGCCGCTGGCTGGCGGGGAATTCCGCTTCGACGAGGACTTCCACGAAATCACCACCTTCCTGGCGCTCGGCGCCATCACCGGCGGCGAAGTGCAGGTGCGCAACAGCGCGCCGGAGCAGTTCCCGCTGATCGACCGCACCTTTGCCAAGTTCGGCGTCCGGATCGAGCACCGCGACGGCTGGTCCCAGGCCCACCGCAGCGGACCGCTGAAGGTCCAGGCCCCGTTCACGGCCAACGTGCTGACCAAGGTCGAGGCCGCCCCCTGGCCCTACTTCCCGGTCGACCTGCTGCCCATCTTCATCGCGCTGGGGGTGCGCGCCGAGGGCAACGCGATGTTCTGGAACAAGGTCTACGACGGCGCGCTGGGCTGGACCGGCGAGCTCTCGAAGTTCGGCGCCCATGTGTTCTCGTCCGACCCGCACCGGCTGATCACCTTCGGCGGCGGGCCGCTGGCGCCGGCCGTGGTCGAGAGCCCGTACATCATCCGCGTGGCGATTGCGCTCTTCATGGTCGCGGCGAGCATCGAGGGACGCTCGGAAATCCGCAACGCGGCGCCGATCCGGCGCGCCCATCCGCGTTTCGTGGAGAACCTGCGCAGCCTGGGGGTGCGCGTGGAGTGGACGCAGGACGAGTAGGCGCCGCCGCGGCCATCCCGGCTGCAGCGTCGAGGGGAGCTCCTTGGGGGCAGTCTGCGGGTTTCTGTCATTGTGGGATCGCCCGAAGATTGCGTGAATCGCAAGGTGCCGGAGCGCTACCGCACGGCATGCGAAATTTTTCCAAGATCTGTTGTTCGAAGGAGCCTCCCGATGCTGGGTTTGATGCAGGACCAACCATTGCTGATCTCGTCGTTGATCGAGTTCGCCGAACGCCACAACGGCGACGGGGAAATCGTCTCGCGGCGGGTCGAAGGCGACATCCACCGCAGCACCTGGCGCCAGATCGCCTCCCGGGCACGCCAGGTGGCCAATGCGCTGGACCAGGAACAACTGCTCTTCAGCGACCGCGTGGCAACCCTGGCCTGGAACGGCCATCGCCACCTGGAGCTGTACTACGGCGTCAGCGGCAGCGGACGGGTGCTGCACACCGTCAACCCTCGGCTGCATCCCGACCAGATTGCCTGGATCGCCAACCATGCCGAAGACCAGATCCTGTGCTTCGACCTTAGCTTCCTGCCGCTGGTCCAGGCCGTGCACGCCAAGTGCACCACGGTCAAGAAATGGATCGCGCTGTGCGACGCAGACAAGCTGCCGACCGATACCGGCATTGCCAACCTGGTGAGCTACGAGGCCTGGATGGGCCCTCTGTCCGACCGGTACGACTGGCCCATCTTCGACGAGAACTCGGCGTCGAGCATGTGCTACACGAGCGGCACCACGGGCAACCCCAAGGCCGCGCTCTACAGTCACCGCTCGACCCTGCTGCATGCCTACGCGGCAGCGCTGCCGGACGTGATGAACCTGTCGGCTCGCGACTCTGTGCTGCCGGTGGTGCCGATGTTCCACGTCAACGCCTGGGGCATCCCGTATTCGGCAGCGCTCACCGGCTGCAAGCTGGTGTTCCCCGGCCCCGCGCTGGACGGGAAGTCGGTCTACGACCTGATCGAGAGCGAGGGCGTCAGCTTCGCGGCCGGCGTGCCCACGGTCTGGCAGATGCTGCTGGGCCACATGCAGGCGCAGGACCTGAAGTTCTCCACCCTCAAGCGCACCGTGATCGGCGGCTCGGCCTGCCCCCCGGCCATGATCAATGCCTTCCAGCAGCAGTATGGCGTCGAGGTGCTGCACGCCTGGGGCATGACCGAGATGTCGCCGCTGGGCACGCTGTGCACCTTGAAGAACAAGCACCTGTCGCAGTCGCAGGCGCAGCAGACGGCGATCCGCATGAAGCAGGGCCGTGCCATCTTCGGCGTCGACATGAAGATCGTCGACGGCGACGGCAAGGAACTGCCGTGGGACGGCAGGGCCTCCGGCGACCTGCTCGTCAAAGGCCCCTGGGTGGTCAAGGAATACTTCAAGGGCGAGGGTGGCGACCCGCTGCTGCCGGACGCGCGGGGCCGCGGCTGGTTCCCCACCGGCGACGTCGCAACCGTCGACCCCGATGGCTACCTGCAGATCACCGACCGCAGCAAGGACGTGATCAAGTCAGGCGGCGAATGGATCAGCTCCATCGACATCGAAAACATTGCCGTGGCGCATCCTGCGGTTGCCATGGCCGCCTGCATCGGCGTGCCGCACCCCAAGTGGGACGAGCGGCCGATCGTGGTCGTGGTGAAGAAGCCAGGGGCCGAGCTCAGCCGCGAGGAACTGCTGGCGTTCTACGGCGGCAAGACGGTGGCCAAGTGGCAAGTACCGGACGACGTGGTCTTCGTCGAGGCCATTCCACTGGGTGCCACCGGCAAGATCCTCAAGACGAAATTGCGCGAGCAGCTGCGCGGCTACAAGCTGCCGGAGTGCTGAAGCCTCGAGATCCTACCGACGGGTAGCACCAGCAAGGTGCGACCCTGTCGCGTGGGTGATAGAAAGCGCCTCCGGGGCCGGGCTCTTACGGGCATTCCCTGACGGGCGGGGGTGCAAAGAACAGTAACCTCATCTCGCATTGCAGCATGACCAGGAGACACAAATGAAGTTCGCTCTGAGACTCGCAACCGCGGCCGTCCTCGCCGCCACCGCCACCGGCGCTCTGGCCCAGAAGGGCGAGACCGTCAAGATCGCCTGGCTCGATCCGCTGTCCGGCCTGATGGCCGCGGTGGGCACGAACCAGCTCAAGACCTACCAGTTCCTGGCGGAGGAGTTCAACAAGAAGAACGTTGCAGGCGTCAAGTTCGAGATCATCGGCATCGACAACAAGCTCAGCCCCCAGGAGACCACCAATGCGCTGCGTTCGGCCCAGGACCAGGGCGCACGCTATGTGCTGCAGGGCAACGGCTCGGGTGCCGCGCTGGCCATCATCGACGCGCTCGAGAAGCACAACGCGCGCAACCCCGGCAAGGAGGTGCTGTACATCAACTACGCCGCCGTCGACCCGGACCTCACCAACAGCAAGTGCAGCTACTGGCATTTCCGCCTGGACGCCGACACCTCCATGAAGATGGAGGCGCTGACCACCTTCATGAAGGACCAGCCCGACGTCAAGAAGGTCTACCTGCTCAACCAGAACTACTCGCACGGCCAGCAGGTCGCCAAGTTCGCCAAGGAGGACCTGAAGGTGAAGCGGCCCGACGTGCAGATCGTCGGCGAAGACCTCCACCCCCTGGCGCAGGTGCGCGACTTCGCGCCCTACATCGCCAAGATCAAGGCCTCCGGCGCCGACACCGTGATCACCGGCAACTGGGGCTCCGACCTGGCGCTGATGATCAAGGCGGCCAACGACTCCGGGCTGAACAACGTCAAGTTCTACACCTACTACGGGACCGTCAGCGGTACGCCGACCGCGATGGGCGCGGCCTCGGCCGGCAAGGTGTACCAGGTGGGCTACGGCCACTACAACATGGGCGGCGAGATCCAGCGCCTGGCCGAGGCGTTCAACAAGAAGTTCAACGAGGACCTCTACACCTCGTCGGCCTACACCGCCTTCGTGATGCTGAGCGAAGCCTTCGTCAAGGCCAAGTCGACCGATCCGGTGAAGGTCGCGGCGGTGCTGGAAGGCATGAAGTTCAAGAGCTTCAACGGCGAGGTCGAGATGCGCAAGACCGACCACCAGCTCCAGCAGGGGCTGTACATCGCCAAGTGGGAGAAGGCAGAAGGCAAGTACAAGGTCGATGCCGAGAACACCGGCTACACCTTCGTCCCCGTCAAGTACTACGAGCCCTACGTGGCCAGCACGCCGACCTCGTGCCAGATGAAGCGACCCAGCCCCTGATGGCTTGAACAGGCCCCAGCAGTGCGGTCGAGGCCCGACTTCAACACTCGGGCCTTTTTCTTTTCTCCTTCCTTCTGAGGAACGATGAACCTCGAATTCTTCGTCATCTCGCTGCTCAACGGCGTCAGCTATGGGCTGCTGCTGTTCATGCTGAGCTCCGGCCTGACGCTGATCTTCAGCATGATGGGCGTGCTCAATTTCGCGCACACCAGCTTCTACATGCTCGGGGCCTACGTGGCCTACACGCTGTCCGGGATCATCGGCTTCTGGCCGGCCCTGTTCATCGCGCCGTTGCTGATCGGCGCGCTCGGCGCCGGCTTCGAGCGCTACAGCCTGCGGCGCGTGCACAAGTACGGCCATGTGCCGGAGCTGCTCGTGACCTTCGGCCTGTCCTACCTGATCCTCGAGCTGGTGCAGCTGGTCTGGGGCCGCTCGACCGTGCCCTACGGCCTGCCACCGCAGCTGCAGGGGCCGTTCTTCACGCTCTACGGCACCCAGTTCCCCAAGTCGCGCTCCTTCATCATGCTGGTGTCGCTCTTGATGCTGGTGTCGGTGTGGCTGCTGTTGACGCGCACCCGTATCGGGCTGGTCATCCAGGCCGCGCTCAAGCACCCCGAGATGGTCGAGGCGCTGGGCCACAACGTCCCGCGCGTGTTCATGCTGGTGTTCGGCGGTGGCGCGGCGCTGGCGGGCCTGGCCGGTGTGGTGGGCGGCAACACCTACGTCACCGAGCCGGCGATGGCTGCCTCGGTCGGCTCCATCATCTTCGTGGTGGTGGTGGTCGGCGGCATGGGCTCGCTGGCCGGCGCCTTCCTGGCCTCGCTGCTGATCGGGATCATCCAGACCTTCGCGGTGGCGATGGACCAGTCGCTCGCCACCGGCCTGCAGGCGATCGGCGTGGCGGTGAGCGAGCAGACCTTCGGCTACGAGCTGCTCAAGCTCACGATCTCGCAGGTGGCGCCGATCCTGCCGTACCTGTTCCTGGTCCTGATCCTGATCTTCAGGCCCAAGGGCCTGCTCGGCACGCGGGAAGATTGACGATGAGCACAACGCACAACAGCCTCGAGCAGGCGCAGCCGGCTCCGGTCGTCCCGGCGGGCCCGGCCACCGCATCCGGCGCGTCGAAAAAGACCACGCCGTACTACCGTTTCAAGCCCTGGAACATCGGGCGCTACCTGATCTGGACCCTGTTCGCGCTGGCCCTCATCGTCGCGCCGCACGTGTTCCGCAGCAGCCTGGCGCTCACCATGCTCTCGCAGATGGGCTATCTCATCATCATCTGCCTGAGCTACAACATCCTGCTCGGCCAAGGTGGCATGCTGAGCTTCGGCCACGCGGTGTACACCGGGCTCGGCTCCTTCATCGCCATCCACGCGATAAACCTCGCGAGCAAGGGCGGCTGGCCCATTCCGCTGGTGCTGGTTCCGGTGGTCGGCGGGCTGGCAGGCATGTTCTTCGCGGTCCTGCTCGGCTTCGTCACGACCAAGAAATCGGGCACCACCTTCGCGATGATCACGCTGGGCATCGGTGAGCTGGTGGCCGCCATGTCGCTGATGTTCCCGAGCTTCTTCGGCGGTGAGGGCGGCATCACCACCAACCGGGTCTATGGCACGCCCTTCCTGGGCATCAACTTCGGCCCGCAGATGCAGGTCTATTACCTGATCGCGGTGTACTGCTTCGTCTGCACGGCGCTGATGTACGCCTTTACCGGCACGCCGCTGGGCCGCATCCTGAATGCGGTGCGCGACAACCCCGAGCGCGTCGAGTTCATCGGCTACAACACGCAGCGGGTGCGCTACTTCGCGTTCATCATCGCCGGCTTCTTCGCGGGCGTCGGCGGCGGGCTGGCGGCGATCAACTTCGAGATCGTCAACGCGGCCGACAGCCTGAACGCGGTCCGCTCGGGTGGCTACCTGCTGTTCACCTTTCTCGGCGGCGCAACCTTCTTCTTCGGACCCATCATCGGCGCGGTGCTGCTGGTTTTCGCATCGGTGCTGTTGTCGGAGCTTTCCAAAGCCTGGCAGCTCTACTTCGGCCTGGTGTTCGTCTTCATGGTGATGTTCGCGCCGGGCGGCATTGCGAGCCTCATCATGATGAACCTGCGGGTGGCGAAGTTCGGCAAGTTCAACCGTCTCTGGGGCCTGTACGGCGCGTTTCTGCTGGCGGCCATTCCGCTGGTGGTGGGCGGCGCCGCGGTGATCGAGATGATCTATCACATCCAGCTTAATTCGGCGCTCGGGCCGACGCTCAACTTCTTCGGCGCGACGCTCGACACCTCCAGCTTTGCCAGCTGGGCAGTCGCGGTGGCATTGCTGCTGGTGGGCATCGCCCTGATCGAGACGGTGCGGCGCCGCTTCGTGCGGGTCTGGGGCACGGCTCAGGAGGAGATCGAGGCAGAGATCAAGCGGGGGGAGAAGGCATGACCCACGCATTGGAACTGAAGGCCCTGCGCAAGAATTTCGGCAAGACCGAGATCATCCGCGGGGTCGACCTCGCGGTGGAGGCCGGTGACCGCATCGCCATCATCGGCCCCAACGGCGCCGGCAAGTCCACGCTGTTCAACCTCATCAGCGGTCGGCTGGCGCCCACGAGCGGCGAGGTGCTGCTCAACGGCCAGCGCATCGACGGCAAGAAGCCCTTCGAGATCAATCGGCTCGGCCTCTCGCGCAGCTTCCAGATCACCAACATCTTTCCCAAGCTCAGCGTGTTCGAGAACCTGCGCTGCGGCGTGCTCTGGAGCCTCGGCTACCGCTACACCTTCTTGCGCTTCCTCTCGAACCTGGACGACGCCAACGAGCGCGCCGAAGAGCTGCTGCACCAGGTGCATCTCGAAAAGAAGCGAGACGTGCTCGCGGTCAACCTGACCTACGCCGAGCAGCGAGCGCTGGAGATCGGCGTCACCATCGCTGGCGGCGCGGGCGTGATCCTGCTGGACGAGCCCACCGCCGGCATGAGCAAGACCGAGACTGCGCATTTCATCGCGTTGATCAAGCAGGTCACGGTGGGCAAGACCCTGCTCACCGTGGAGCACGACATGGGCGTGGTCTTCGGCCTGGCCGACAAGATCGCAGTGGTCGTGTACGGCGAGGTGATTGCCTTCGACGCGCCCGCCGCGGTGCGTGCCAACGCGCGCGTGCAGGAGGCCTACCTCGGGTCGGCCGTGGCCGATGCGCAGGGCGGAGGGCACTGACATGCTGAAACTCGAAGCCATCCACGCCTACTACGGCAAGAGCCATGTGCTGCATGGCGTTTCCTTCAGCGTCAACCCGGGCGAGATCGTGGCACTGCTGGGGCGCAACGGCTCGGGCCGCTCGACCACCGCCAAGGCCATCATGGGCCTGGTGCATGCCGAGGGTGGCCTGCACTGGAAAGGACAGGACATCCTGCGCCGCAAAGCGTACGAGATTGCGCACCTGGGCATCGGCTACGTGCCCGAGAACCGCGACATCTTCCCCAAGCTCACCGTGCACCAGAACCTGCTGCTCGGGCAGAAGGGCAGCGGCAAGGGCAGCCGCTGGTCCTTCGACGACATGTACGGCATGTTCCCGCGCCTCAAGGAACGCCAGCACACCGAAGCGGGCGTGCTCTCCGGGGGCGAGCAGCAGATGCTGACGCTGTGCCGCACCCTGATGGGCGACCCGGACCTGATCATCATCGACGAGCCCACCGAGGGCCTGGCGCCGAAGATCGTGGAGCTGGTGGGGCAGTACCTCCGCACGCTCAAGGACAAGGGAATCTCGGTGCTGCTGATCGAGCAGAAGCTGACCATTGCCATGGCGATCTCCGACCGCGCCCTCGTCATGGGCCACGGCAGCATCGTGTTCGACGGCACACCGGACAGCCTGCGCGCCGATGCCACGACGCGCAAGGAGTGGCTCGAGGTCTGAGGGCTCGAGCCACTTTGTCTCGCCAGCGACTGGCGGCCGTTGCCGGCTCCCCCGAAACGCCTAGAATTTCCACAAAAAAGAACGTCCGTGCTTTTTAGATGCGGTGCCGCGAAGCATGATTGCACTGCATCCCAACCCGTTTTTTCGATCCTCTCCATCCCCAAAGGAACGCAGCATGACGGCTGAATACAAAGTGCTCGGCGATGTCGCCGTGATCACCCTGTCCAACCCCCCGGTCAACGGGCTCGGCTTCTCGACGCGCGTCGGCATCACCGAAAGCCTCTCGAAGGCGTTGGACGATGCGGCCGTCAAGGCGATCGTGATCACCGGCGCCGGGAAGGCCTTCTCGGGCGGCGCCGACATCAAGGAATTCGGCACGCCCAAGGCGCTGCAGGAACCCAACCTGCTCAGCGTGATCCTCGCCCTCGAGGCATCGACCAAGCCCATCGTCGCGGCGATCCACTCGGTCTGCATGGGCGGCGGCCTCGAACTGGCCCTGGGCTGCCATTTCCGCGTCGCCGCGCCCGGCACCAGCATCGCGCTGCCCGAGGTCAAGCTCGGCCTGCTGCCCGGTGCCGGCGGCACGCAGCGCCTGCCGCGCGTGCTGGGTGTGGAGACCGCGCTCAACATGATCGTGAGCGGCGAGGCCGTCAAGAGCGAGATGCTGGCATCGCTGCCCCATCAGAAGCTGTTCGACAAGCTGGCCGCCTCGCCCGAGTCGCTGTTCGACGAGGCCGTCGAGTTCGCCAGGTCTGCGGTCGCCAAGGGCGGCGATCTGCCGCTGGTGCGCAATCTGCCTTGCAGGCATCCGCAGGGCGACGCCTATTTCCAGTTCGCGCGCAACACCGTCGGCGCGATGTCCAGGAATTACCCCGCGCCGCTCAAGTGCGTGGACGCGGTCGAGGCCGCCACCAAGCTCAAGTTCGATGAGGGCATGGCCGAGGAGCGCCGCTCTTTCATCGCGCTGATGTTCACGCCCGAGTCGGCGGCGTTGCGCCACGTGTTCATGGCCGAGCGCGCGGCCTCGCGCATTCCCGATGTCCCCGAAGACACGCCCCAGCGCGCCATCCAGTCGGTCGGCGTGATCGGTGCCGGCACCATGGGCGGCGGCATCACCATGAACTTCCTCAACGCCGGGGTCCCCGTCAAGATCCTCGAGATGAAGCAGGAGGCGCTCGACCGCGGCATCGCCACCATCCGCAAGAACTACGAGGCCCAGGTCAAGAAGGGCAAGCTCAAGGCCGACAAGTACGAGCAACGCATGGCGCTGCTGTCCACCACCCTCGACTACAACGACCTCAAGGATGCCGACCTCGTCATCGAGGCCGTCTTCGAGGAACTGGGCGTCAAGGAGAAGGTCTTCAAGGAACTCGACCGCGTCGCCAAGCCCGGCGCCATCCTCGCCTCCAACACCTCGACGCTCGATGTCGACAAGATCGCCGCCTTCACGAAGCGCCCGCAGGATGTCGTCGGCATGCACTTCTTCAGCCCCGCCAACGTCATGAAGCTGCTGGAGGTCGTGCGCGGCAAGCACACCGCCAAGGACGTGCTCGCCACCGTCATGGCGCTCGCCAAGAAGATCAAGAAGACGGCGGTCGTCTCCGGCGTGTGCGATGGCTTCATCGGCAACCGCATGATCGAGCAGTACTCGCGCCAGGCCGGCTTCCTGCTCGACGAGGGTGCCACCCCGCAGCAGGTGGACAAGGCCATCGAGAAATTCGGCTTTGCCATGGGCCCCTTCCGCATGGGCGACCTCGCCGGCAACGACATCGGCTGGGCCATCCGCAAGCGCCGCGCCGTGGAGCATCCCGACATGAAGTACAGCCGCACGGCGGACAAGCTGTGCGAGCTCGGCCGCTTCGGCCAGAAGACCGGGGCAGGCTGGTACGACTACCAGGCGGGCAAGCGCGACGCCATTCCGTCGGCGCTCGTCAACAAGATGATCGAGGACCACCGCAAGGAGCTCGGCATCACCCCGCGCAAGATCTCCGACGACGAGATCGTGCAGCGACTGGTCTACGCACTGGTCAACGAGGGCGCCCACATCCTCGAAGACGGCATCGCCTCCAAGTCCGGCGACATCGACATGGTGTACCTCACCGGCTACGGCTTCCCGATCTACCGCGGCGGCCCGATGCACTACGCCAACCAGGTCGGTCTCTTCAACGTGGCCGAAGCGATGAAGCGCTTTGCGAAGAACCCGCGCGACGACGCGGCGTTCTGGCAGCCGGCCCCGCTGATCAAGAAGCTGGTGGCCGAAGGCAAGCAGTTCGGCTGAAGACGAGCGCGAAGGCAGGCCATGGTCAAACGGGTGTTGGTGGCGCTGGTGCTGGCCCTGCTCGCGCTGGCGGTGGTGATCGCGGGCAACACCTGGCGCCGGCCTTCGCTTCAGCTGCAGGTACCGGCGGCCCAGCGCGTGGAGGTCGACGAGAAAGCCGCGGCCGAGCGGCTGGCGGGCGCGATCCCGATCCGCACCATCTCCGGCATGGAAGGCCTGCAATCCAACGGGGAGGCCTTCAAGGAGCTGCACGCCTACCTGGCGCGGCAGTTCCCGAAGCTGCACGCCACGCTGAAGAAGGAAGTCATCGGCGACAACGCGCTGCTCTACACCTGGACCGGCAGCGATCCCACGGCCAAGCCGATCGCACTGATGGCGCACCAGGACGTGGTGCCCATCGCACCCGGCACCGAGAAGTCCTGGGCGAACGACCCCTTCAGCGGGCAGATCAAGGACGGGTTCGTCTGGGGCCGCGGCACCTGGGACGACAAGGGCAACCTGCTGGCGCAGATGGAGGCCATCGAGTTGCTGCTGGCGCAGGGTTTCCAGCCCCGACAGACCCTCTACCTGGTCGCAGGCGACGACGAGGAAGTCAGCGGCCTGCGCGGCGCCAAGCCCATCGCCGAACTGCTGAAGTCGCGCGGCGTGCGGCTCGAATGGGTGCTCGACGAGGGGCTGCTGGTGACCGAAGGCGTGCTTGCCGGCCTGGACAAGCCGGCCGCACTCATCGGCCTGGCCGAGAAGGGCTACGGCACCTTCTTCCTCTCGCTGGACCAGCCACCCGGCCATTCGTCGATGCCGCCCGCGCACAGCGCCATCGGCAGCATGAGCGCGGCATTGGCAAAGCTCGAAGCAAATCCGATGTCGGCCGCCATCGGTGGCGTGGCGGGCGAGATGTTCGCCACGCTTGCGCCCGAGATGAACGGCTTCAACCGCGTCGCTCTGTCCAACCTGTGGCTCTTCGGCCCGCTGGTGCAGCGCCAGCTCGAGAAGGGCGCGAGCAGCAACGCCATGTTGCGCACGACCACCGCGTTGACAGTTGTGCGCGCCGGCAACAAGGACAACGTGCTGCCCGGCCGCGCCGAAGCCGCCGTCAACTTTCGCGTGCTGCCCGGCGACAGCCTGGCCTCGGTCGAAGCACATATCCGCAAGACCATCGACGACGAGGCGATCGCGATCAAGCCGTATCCCGGCAACTCGGAGCCTTCGCCGGTTTCTTCGACCGACAGCCTGGGCTATCGCACGATCGCCCAGTCGGTGCGCCAGGTGTTTCCCGACGCCATCGTGGCGCCCGGCCTGATGATTGCCGCCACCGACTCGCGCCATTTCTCGATCGTGAGCGATGCGGTCTACCGCTTCTCGCCGGTTCGCGCGCGTCCGGAGGACCTGTCGCGTTTCCATGGCACCAACGAGCGCATCTCGATTGCCAACTACGTCGAGATGATCCGGTTCTATCACCAGCTGCTGCGCAACACCGCGCAGCCCCAGTAGTTTTCGTTTTTTTGCAAAGGACCCCACCATGACCCGCGCCGTCATCGTCTCCACCGCCCGCACCCCGCTTGCCAAGAGCTGGAAAGGCGCCTTCAACATGACGCACGGCGCCACCCTCGGCGGCCATGCCGTGCAGCACGCCGTGGCGCGTGCCGGCATCGAGGCCGCCGAAGTCGACGACGTCATCATGGGCTGCGCCAACCCCGAAGGTGCCACCGGCGCCAACATCGCGCGCCAGATCGCCTTGCGTGCCGGCCTGCCCGTCACCACCTCGGGCATGACCATCAACCGCTTCTGCTCCTCGGGCCTGCAGACCATCGCCACCGCCGCGCAGCGCATCATTGCCGGCGAGGGCGAGGTCTACGTGGCCGGCGGCGTGGAGAGCATCTCGTGCGTGCAGAACGAGATGAACAAGCACATGCTGGCCGACCCTGGCTGGTCAAGCACAAGCCCGAGATCTACTGGAACATGCTGCAGACCGCCGAGCAGGTCGCCAAGCGCTACGACATCGGCCGCGACGCCATGGACGAGTACGGCGCCGCCAGTCAGCAGAAGGCCGCCGCCGCGCTCGAGAAGGGCCTCTTCAAGGACGAGATCGCCCCCATCACCGTGCTGGCCGGCGTGGCCGACCCCGTGATGGGCCTGCGCACCAAGGAAGTGACGGTCGAGAACGACGAGGGCATCCGCCCCGGCACCACCAAGGAAGGCATCAGCGGCATCCGCCCGGCCATTCCTGGCGGCGTGATCTCGGCCGGCAATGCCAGCCAGTTCTCCGATGGCGGCGGCGCCTGCGTGGTGGTGGAGGAGGGCTACGCCGAGAAGAAGGGGCTGAAGCCCCTGGGCCGCTTCCTCGGCTTCGCGGTCGCGGGCTGCGAGCCCGACGAAATGGGCATCGGACCGGTGTTCGCCATCCCCAAGGTGCTCAAGCGCCTGGGCCTGAAGGTCCAGGACATCGACCTGTGGGAGCTCAACGAGGCCTTCGCGGTGCAGGTGATCTACTGCCGCGACAAGCTGGGCATTCCGGGCGACCGGCTGAACGTGAACGGTGGCGCAATCGCGGTCGGGCATCCCTATGGCGTGAGCGGCCAGCGGCTGACCGGGCACGCGCTGATCGAAGGCAAGCGCCGCGGTGCGAAGAAGGTCGTGGTGACGATGTGCATTGGCGGCGGGATGGGGGCCGCGGGGGTGTTCGAGGTGCTGTGAACCGACGTGAGCTACCGCTGCCTGGCTTGTGAGCTGCCGCAGGAATCGTTTACAACCGACTGATTACCAAGCGGAATACCATAGCCATGAACCTTATTGAAACCCTTCAGACGCTCAGCCGTGAGGGCGTGGATTTCGTGCTGGTGGGGGGATTGGCTGTCAGTCTTCATCGTGTGGTTCGCGGCACCAGTGGTCGATATCCTGATCAGGCCTTCGCGTCCCATTAACCTGAGCAACTGTCAGGCAAGATCCATGGCCCTGCGCCCAACCCTCGACTTTCTTCTCTACGACTGGCTCGACGCCGAGTCGCTCAACCAGCGAGAACGCTTCGCCGACCACTCGCGCGAGACCTTCGATGCCGTGCTCGACACCTGCGAGCGCATCGCGCGCGAGAAGTACGCGCCGTACAACCGCATCGTCGACACGCAGGAGCCGCACTTCGACGGCGAGAAGGTGATCCTGCCGCAGGCCACGCACGACGCCCACAAGGCCTTCGTCGAATCGGGGATGCTCAGCGCCGCGCAGGACTACGACATCGGCGGCATGCAACTGCCCTACACCCTGCAGGCGGCTGCCAACAGCTTCTTCGCCATGGCCTCGGTGAGCATCGGCTCGAACATGCTGACCAGCGGCAATGCCAACCTGCTGATGGTGCACGGCACGGCGATGCAGCAGGCAGTGTTCGCCAAGAACGAGTTCTCCGGCCGATGGTCGGGCACGATGTGCCTGTCGGAGCCGCAAGCGGGCTCCAGCCTCAGCGATGTCGCGACGCGCGCAGTGCCCGACGGGCCCGGCTTCCAGGACGATCCACTGGGCCCGCGCTATCGGCTCACCGGCAACAAGATGTGGATCTCGGCGGGCGACCATGAGTTGACCGAGAACATCGTCCACATCGTGCTGGCCAAGATCCCGGACGACAGCGGCAAGCTGATCCCCGGGACGCGCGGCATCTCGCTGTTCATCGTCCCGAAGAAGATGGTCGACACGGACGGGCGGCTCACCGGCCAGCGCAACGATGTCGCGCTCGCGGGCCTCAACCACAAGCTGGGCTGGCGCGGCACCACCAACACGCTGCTGAACTTCGGCGAAGGCAGGTTCCCGGTCGATGGCCAGCCCGGCGCGATCGGCTACCTGGTCGGCCAGCCCGGCAAGGGCCTGCACTGCATGTTCCACATGATGAACGAGGCCCGCATCGGTGTCGGCACTGCAGCCACCATGCTGGGCATGGCCGGCTACCACGCCTCGCTCGACTACGCGAAGAACCGGCCGCAGGGCCGACCCGTCGGCCCCGCGGGCAAGGATGCCGCCAGGCCGCAGGTGCGCATCATCGAGCACGCCGATGTGCGCCGCATGCTGCTGGCGCAGAAGTCCTACTGCGAAGGCGCGCTGGCGCTCGAGCTCTACTGCGCGCGCCTGGTCGACGAGCAGAAGACCGGCGACGCCCAGGTCGCCGACGATGCGCGCCTGCTGCTCGAAGTGCTGACGCCGATCGCCAAGAGCTGGCCGAGCGAATGGTGCCTCGAAGCCAACTCGCTCGCGATCCAGGTGCACGGCGGCTACGGCTACACGCGCGATTTCCCGGTGGAGCAGTACTGGCGCGACAACCGCCTCAACATGATCCACGAGGGCACCCATGGCATCCAGGCCGCGGACCTGCTGGGGCGCAAGGTGCTGATGGAGGATGGCCGCGGCCTGCAGCTGCTGGCGGCACGCATCACCGACACCATCGGGCGTGCCGCGCCCGTGCCGGCCCTCGCCCCACACGGAAAAGCCCTGGCCCAAGCCCTGCAGCACGTCGGCAATGCGACCCGCGCCGCCTGGTCCACGGGCAACCCGCAGGAGGCCCTCGCCAATGCGGTGCCCTACATGCAGGCCTTCGGCCACACCGTGCTGGCCTGGATCTGGCTCGACGTGGCGGAGCATGCCTTGCGCCGCGACGCCTCCAGGGCCCTGCCGGCCACCGCGGGCCGAGTCGGCGCCACCGATTATTTCTTTCACTACGAGTTGCCGAAGATCGGCGCGTGGCTCCAGGTGGTGGAGCGCCGCGATCCGACCTGCACAGCCCTGCCCGAGGAAGCCTTCTGATGACCGGCACGCAGCCCAAGCCCCATGCCACGCTCGAAAAGTGGATCTGGATCCTGATCTACGGCGGCCTGTTCCTGGTGATCCTCGGCATCGCGACCGGACGCTCCGACGAGGTGGTGGGATGGTCCATGGCGCTGCCCGGCGCGGCACTGGCGGTGATCGGTGTCGTGCTCATCTACGTCCGCTCGAGGCTCAAGCCGTGACCGCACGTCGCGATTCAAACCATGAAACCCCCTGAACCGGAGAAGAGACCATGAGCGCACGAAGCATCCAGAAACTGTTCGACCTGAGCGGCAAGGTCGCCCTGGTCACCGGCGGATCCCGCGGCCTGGGCCTGCAGATGGCCCACGCACTGGGCGAGGCCGGCGCGAAGATCATGCTGAGTTCGCGCAAGGCAGACGACCTGGAGCAGGCCGCGGCCGAACTGCAGGCAGCGGGCATCGATGCCCGCTGGATCGCGGCCGACTGCTCGAAGGAGGAAGACACGCGCCGTCTCGCAGACGAGACCCTGGAGCGCATGGGCGCAGTCGACATCCTGGTCAACAACGCGGGCGCCAGCTGGGGCGCGGCGGCCGAGGACCATCCGGTCGAGGCCTGGGACAAGGTGATGAACCTCAACGTCCGCGGCTACTTCATCCTGGCCCAGCAGATCGCGCGCGGCTACATGATCCCGAAGAAGAGCGGGCGCATCATCAACATCGCCTCCATCGCCGGCCTGAACGGCAACCCGCCCGAGATGCGGACGCTGGCCTACAACACTTCCAAGACCGCGGTGATCGGCTTCACCCAGACGCTCGCGGCCGAATGGGGCCGCTACAACATCAACGTCAACGCGATCTGCCCCGGCTTCTTCATGACCAAGATGGCGGCAGGCCTGATCAAGTCGCTGGGCGAAGAGAAGATGGCCGCGGCGGCGCCGCTCGGCCGGCTGGGGGACGAGGAAGACCTCAAGGGCATCACGCTGCTCTATGCCAGCGATGCCGGCAAGCACATCACCGGCCAGTGGCTGGCGGTGGACGGCGGCGTCAGTGTCGTGCTGGGCGCCGCCTGAGAAATGAAGCTCTCCCCCAGGTTGGCCCACTTCGTGTGGCCGCCCACCCCCTCACCGGGGGCGACACCCGCGGCCCGGCAAAGCCGGTTCCGCGGTGTTCCTGGAAAAATCCCTGGCCGATGATCTGCCATGCCATCTGAACACGCCGACATCAACGTCCGCTCGTACACGAGCCAGATTCCGTTCGCGCGCCACCTGGGTTTCGAGCTCACGAAGTTCGAGGATGGCGAATCCGAGATCCGCTATACGGCGAAGCCCGAGCACCTCAACACCTTCGATGTGACCCACGGCGGCGCCTGCATGACCTTGCTGGACATCGCCATGGCCGCGGCCGCGCGCAGCCAGACGCCCGAGATCGGCGTTGTCACCATCGAGATGAAGACCAGCTTCATGCGGCCTTCCGTTGGCCCGCTGCACGCGCGCGGCCGGGTGATGCATCGCACCGCCACGCTGGCCTTCGCCGAGGCCACGATCTACGATGAACAGGAGCGCGCCTGCGCCCATGCGACCGGCACCTTCAAGTACGTGAAGCGGCGCCTGCCCACCGGCCCTGGCAGTGCGAACGCCATGCGCCCGCCTTCCACCGACTAACAGAGACTCAGCATGCCCACCAATCGCCAGCAAATCCTCGACAACCGCCCTGACGGTGAAGCCGTCGCTTCCAACTTCAAGCTCGTGAGCGTCGAGACGCCGCCGCTCAAGGAGAACCAGGTCCTGGTGCGCCACCAATACATGAGCCTGGACCCGTACATGCGCGGCCGCATGAACGATGCCAAGAGCTATGCCCAGCCGCAGCCTGTGGGGCAGGTGATGCAGGGCGGCACCGCGGGCGAGGTGGTCGAGAGCCGGCACCCCAAGTACGCGGTGGGCGACAAGGTGGTCGGCTTCGGCGGCTGGCAGGAATACAGCGTGGTCGACGCCTCGCAGCCCGGCGCGCTGAAGAAGGTGGACACCACACAGGTGCCGCTGTCGCACTACCTCGGCGCCGTCGGAATGCCGGGCGTCACGGCCTGGTATGGCCTGGTGAAGATCATCAACCCGAAGGCCGGTGAGACGGTCGTGGTCACGGCCGCGAGTGGCGCGGTCGGCAGTGCCGTCGGCGTGCTGGCCAAGGCGCGCGGCTGCCGCGTGGTCGGCATCGCGGGCGGCGCCGGCAAGTGCAGCTACGTGAAAGACGAACTGGGCTTCGATGACTGCATCGACTACAAGCAGCATCCCGACGTGAAGAGCATGAGCGCGGCGCTCAAGGAAGCCTGCCCCGATGGCATCGACGGCTATTTCGAGAACGTCGGCGGCTATATCTTCGATGCGGTGCTGCTGCGCGCCAACGCCTTCGCCCGCGTCGCGCTGTGCGGCATGATCGCCGGCTACGACGGGCAGCCGGTGCCGCTCGCCAACCCGGCGCTCTTCCTCATCAACCGGATCAAGCTCGAAGGCTTCATCGTCAGCGAGCACATGGAGGTCTGGCCCGAGGCGCTGGCCGAGTTGGGCCAGCTGGTCGGCAGCGGCAAGTTCAGGCCGCGCGAGTCGGTGGCGCAAGGGATCGAGTCGGCGCCGGAGACCTTCCTCGGCCTGCTGAAGGGCAGGAATTTCGGCAAGCAGCTGGTCAAGCTGGTCTAGCCTTCGCATCGGGCAAGGAGGCCGTGATGGACGCGACGCACGAGGTCTTCAACCAGCCGGAGCCGCTGGCCGACTACAACCTGTTCGACACCAACCAGCCCCTGCGCGATGCGCTGAAGTTCAACGCGCCGCAGCTGGAGCTGTCCGCGCTGTCCCATCTGGGCGGCGTGCTCGGGTCGGCCGAGATGCAGGCACATGCCCAGCTGGCCAATACGAACCCGCCAGTGCTGCACACGCACGACCGCTTCGGGCGGCGCGTCGACGAGGTGGCGTTTCATCCGAGCTACCACGTGCTGATGAAGACGGCCGTGGGAGCCGGCCTGCACGGAACGCCGTGGACAGACGGATCGGCTTCGCCACACGTCCAGCGCGCCGCCGGCTTCATGCTCTTCACCGAGCTCGAGCCCTCGATCCTCTGCCCCATCTCGATGAGCTACGCCGTCACGCCCGCGCTGCGCGGCAACGCGGCGATCTATGGCGACTGGGGCCCCAAGCTCGCAAGCCTCTGGTACGACCCGGTTCTCAAGCCCTGGCGCGACAAGCCCGGCCTGACCATGGGCATGGGCATGACCGAGAAGCAGGGCGGCTCCGACGTGCGGGCCAACACCACGCGCGCCGTGCGCGCCGGCAGCGACGCCTGGGGCGAGCGCTACGAAATCACCGGCCACAAGTGGTTCTTCTCCGCGCCGATGTGCGACGCCTTCCTGATCCTGGCGCAGGCCCCCGCGGGCCTCAGCTGCTTCTTCCTGCCGCGCGTTCTGGAGGACGGCAGCCGCAACGCGATCCGGATCCAGCGCCTGAAGGACAAGCTGGGCAACAAGGCCAACGCCAGCTCGGAGGTCGAGTTCCACGGCACCAGCGCCTGGCTGGTGGGCGAGGAAGGCCGCGGCGTCGCGCAGATCCTCGAGATGGGCACCATGACCCGCCTGGACTGTGCCCTCGGCACCAGCGGGCTGATGCGCCAGTCGCTCGGCCTTGCGCTGAATCATGCGTCGCAGCGGCAGGCTTTCGGCAAGCCGCTGCTGGCGCAGCCCTTGATGAAGAACGTCCTGGCCGACCTTGCGCTCGAAAGCGAGGCGGCCACGGCGCTGGCGATCCGCCTGGCGCGCGCCTTCGATCGCCCGCAGGACGCGCACGAGCGGCTGATGGCGCGCCTGCTCACGCCGGTGGCCAAGTTCTGGATTTGCAAGCGTGGCAGCCACTTCGCGCAGGAGGCGATGGAATGCCTCGGCGGCAACGGCTACGTGGAGGAGGGCGGCGAAGGCGTGATGGCGCGCATCTATCGCGAGATGCCGCTCAACTCGATATGGGAGGGCGCCGGCAACATCATGGCGCTCGACCTGCTGCGCGGCCTGCGCAAGGGCGACGCCATCGCCGCGCTGGCGCAGGAGCTGAAGCCGGCGCGCGGCAGCGATGCGGCCCTCGACCGATTGGCCGACGCGCTGCCTGCGCGCATCGAAGCCATGGCCACGGAAGCCGAGGCCCGCCGCCTCGCGCAGGACGTGGCGCTCGCGGTGCAGGCCGCGTTGCTGCTGCAGACCGCGCCGCCTGCGGTCGCGGCAGCCTTCTGCGCCTCTCGCATCGCAGGCGACTGGGGCCATGCATTCGGCACCCTGGGCGCCGGCACCGATTTCGACTCCATCATCGCGCGCGCCCAGCCCCGCTGAGCCGCCAGGAAGCTAGGACCTCATGCCAGACCTGATCCTCCACCACTACGCTACCTCGCCCTTCTCCGAGAAGCTGCGCCTCGTGCTCGGCTACAAGAAGCTGGCCTGGAAGTCCGTGATCATTCCGCAGATCGCGCCCAAGCCCGACCTGGTCGCGCTCACCGGCGGCTACCGCCGCACGCCGGTGCTGCAGATCGGCGCCGACATCTACTGCGACACCGCGCTCATCTGCGACGTGCTGGAGCACGTCGCGCCGCTGCCCTCGCTCTACCCCGAGCCGGGGAAGGGCCTGGAGCGCGTGGTTGCCCAGTGGGGCGACACCATCCTCTTCTGGGCCGCGATGGCCTACAGCTTCAGCGGAAAGGGCGCGGCCGACCTGTTCGCCAAGGCACCGCCCGAGATGGCCAAGGCCTTCGGCGAGGACCGCAAGGCCATGAGCGTCAACATGGTGCGGCAGCGCCCGGGCGATGCGGCGGCGGCGTACAAGTCGTACCTGCGCCGCATGTCCGACATGCTCGACGACACCGACTACCTGGTGGGCGCCTTTCCGACCGTCGCCGACTTCGCCTGCTACCACCCGCTTTGGTTCACCCGCAAGCGCACGCCCTCGATGGCCGACATCCTGCAGATCACGCCTGCCGTGAGCGACTGGATGGACCGCATGGCCGCCATCGGCCACGGCACGATGGAAACCTTCGACGCCGCCCAGGCCATCGCAGTGGCCGCTGCCAACACGCCGCACACGCTGCTGTCCGACAGCACCTTCCAGGACGAGCACGGCATCCCGCTGGGCACGCGCGTCACCATCGCGGCCGAGAGCTTCGGGCCCGAGCCGACCGATGGCGAGCTGATGGCGGCCACTCGCACGCACTACACGCTGCGCCGTACCGACCCGCGCGCCGGCACCGTGCATGTGCACTTTCCGCGCATCGGGTACACGCTGCGCAGGGCCGAAGGCTGAATCGAACGGAATCGAGGGCAGGAGTCGCAGAGGTTACGCAGAAGTCGCGGCAGAACAGCCAAAATTTTTCGGGTGTTTTCTACCGCGAGCTTCGCAACGCTTCGAGTCTTCTGCGTTCGGTTCGCGCTTCCATTTGACAAGGACCCCCAATGATCCAGGACTTCCAAGGCACCACTGCCGTTCTCACCGGCGCCGGCTCCGGCTTCGGCCTCGAATGCGCGCGCATCGGCGCAGCGCGCGGCATGAACCTGGTGCTGGTCGACGTGCAGCAGGACGCGCTGGAAAAGGCGCGTGCCGAGATGGAGGCGACCGGCGCCCAGGTCATGGCCCGCAAGGTCGACGTCGCCGACGCGGTGCAGATGGAACAGCTTGCAAGAGACGTGAAGGAGCGCTTCGGCGCGCCGCATTTCGTCTTCAACAACGCCGGCGTGGGAGCGGGCGGGCTGGTGTGGGAGAACACCGTTGCCGACTGGGAGTGGGTGCTCGGCGTCGACCTGTGGGGCGTGATCCACGGCGTGCGCCTGTTCACGCCCATGATGCTCGAGGCGGCGGCTGCCGATCCGTCCTGGCGCGGCCACATCGTCAACACCGCCAGCATGGCCGGGCTGCTGACGCCGCCCAACATGGGCATCTACAACACAGCCAAGGCCGCGGTAGTGAGCCTCACCGAAACCCTCTACCAGGACCTGAAGCTCATCACCGACCAGGTGGGCGCGAGCCTGCTGTGTCCGTACTTCGTGCCCACGGGCATCACCAGCAGCGAGCGCAACCGGCCCGGAGCGCTGCCTGCCGACAAGCCCACCCGCAGCCAGCTGATCGGCCAGGCCATGAGCAACAAGGCGGTGAGCAGCGGCAAGATCACCGCCGCCGAGGTGGCCCACAAGGTCTTCCAGGCAATCAGCGCCAACCAGTTCTACGTCTTCAGCCATCCCAAGGCGCTTGGCAACGTGAGGAGTCGCATGGAGAACATTGTTGCCATGGCCAACCCGGCCGATCCGTTCCTGGAGCGGCCGGAGATCGGCGCTCAATTGCGCGCCCAGCTGCGCGGCGGCTGAGAGCCCCCGCGGCGCGGGCCGCCCGGAGTCGGACACCGGAGGGCAGGCACGTAGGCCGCCGCTGGCAGACAGTGCACCTGCTTTGGTGACACTGACCGGATGTTGAACCATGCCTATGCCATGCCAGACGCCACGCGGCGCGACTACGGACCGGTGCACCAGCACCTCACCAAGTCCGATCTTGGCGCCCAACTGGCGCGGCGCGCCGACGAATGGGTGCGGCAGGCCACCCCCGCAGAGTTGCTGAGCGTCTTGCTTTCCGGCGGCCTCAGCCCCGTGATCGTGGAAGAGGAAGGTCAGGTCCGCACCGGCATCGAGCTGGGCGAACAACCCGGCTTGCTGTCGAAGCTCGGGATCATCTGGTCAGACCTGCCGCCCGCGCAGACCCTGCCCCTCGTCGCTCTCGTGTGGGAGGCGACGCCGCCGCCAGCGGACAGCCGCCTGTGGGAGGCCTGGATCGCCCTTGACGGTCATGTGCGCGAAGGCGCACGCCGGTTCCTGCATGACGAGATCGACCAGAACATCCCGCTGTTCGAGGCCTGCGCCGAGGCGTGGCTCCGGGAAAAATAGCCCTTTCGTTGTATCTGTTGCATTTAGTTGTAACCCGCTGCTTCTTAAGCAGGCAATCTGGCGGGAGGCCTTGTGCGACAAGGCTTCGCGAAGTTGCTCCGGTACTTGTCCACAAGCTTGTCCACCCCCGGCGGGGACATGTCGAGGAAGAGTCGCTCTCCAGGCGTTTCATCAGGCATCCACGTCGCGTACGCGGACTTGAACGCATCACCGGGATCGGTCTATACAGTCATGCCTCTGACGCGCCAGTCGCTGACGCGTGCCTTTCCTTCAACGCACCAAGGAGATCTGCATGGCTTACGTCGATGGGTATGTTCTTCCGCTCCCCAAGCGCAACATCGAGCAGTACCGCGAGATGGCGACCAAGGCGGGCAGGATCTGGCGCGAGCACGGAGCGCTCGAGTACCGCGAGTGCGTGGCCGACGACGTGAAATCGGGCGAGCTCACGTCCTTTCCCCAGAGCGTGAACCTAAAGGACGACGAGCTGGTGATCTTCTCGTACATCGTGTTCGAATCGCGCGCGCACCGCGACGAAGTCAACGCCAAGGTAATGAGCGATTCGCGCCTGGCCGACATGATGGACCCCAAGACCTTGCCCTTCGACGGCAAGCGCATGTTCTGGGGCGGCTTCGAGACGCTGGTGTCGGTCTGAGCCCTCGACCGCAGGCCTTGCGGCCCGCGCCGCGATCCCGCCCTAGTGGTCGAAGTGGAACGCGACCGATGCCCGCAGGCCCGAGCGCCGCGAAGTGACACGATCCGCAAAGCTTCGCAGCAGAAAGCCCGCAAGCCGCCGCTCGCCGTCATCTGAATCAACAATTTCGTCAACCGTCGGCCGGTGCAGCGGCAGCTCGAGATCAGCGCCTTCGTACGACACCTGCAGGTCGAGGTTGAACTCGTCGAACGAGGCTTGGATGGCGAGGGGGCCGCCCGCCACACCAAGCGACACCAGAGTCTCGATCGACTGCACCAGGTTGAACTTGGCGCGCGCAATGACGTCGCTGCGCGCGCCCCAGGCGGCCCCGTGCAGGTCGAGGAACTGTTCCAGCGCTATCGGATCGACTGCCTCCGGGACCACCGTCATCGAGACGCTGCGGCGAAGGCCGATGCGAAACAGCAGGTTCAGCCCAAGTCCCACCAGCGTGCCCAGCACCAGAGAATTGCCGAACGAAGGTCGCACCGCCGAAGGCAGGACCACCAGCAGCGCAGGGAAGATTTCCACTGCCAGACCGAACACGATCGCCAGGCCGATGACCAATGTCTTGCGGGCGTCGAGCAGGCGCGAGGTCATGATCAGCAAGCCGTTGATCACGATGAAAGTGGACGAGAACACGAGCGCTGCACCGAGCACGGGCCGCGGAATGAGGTTGAACAGCAGGCCAAGCTTCGGCACGAAGGCGAACAGAAGCAGGATCGCTGCCACCGACCAGCCGATGCGCCGGCTGACCACGCCCATCGCCGTCGCCAGACCGACCGCGCCGGTGGACGAGTTGATGCCGGGCGCACCCAAGGACCCGGCCGCGACGGAGGCAAGGCCGTCGGCAAGCACGCCACGGCTGATGGAGCGCATGTCGGGTCGCACCCACCCGGTCTGGCTGGCCTTCTGCGCGGTCGTGACATTGCCGATCACCTTCAGAACGGCGGCCACCGAGGCGATCAGGAAGGGCAGCACCAGCGTGACATCGAAGGACCAGCCAACCGCTCCCAAGGTCGGCACAGCCAGCAACGGTGCCGTGGCCACCCGCGCCACCTCGTGGGCGTCGAGCCGGCCGAGAACACCCGCGATCAGGCAACCGGCGCCCAGCCCGATCAGCACGCTGAACACGCGCATGCCGCCTCGGCCCCAGACGTTGAGGGCGACCATCAGGGCGAGCGTACCGAGGCCCAACAAAAGGTCGACCTGCGTCGACGGACTGTCGGCTTGCAACCCGCCTGTTGCCGTGCGCAGGCCGACAACGCCGACGGAAATGCCGGCCAGCAGCACGACCAGGCCGGTGATCTCCGGCGTGAACAATGAACGCAGGCGCGGCAGCACGCGCGCCAAGGCCATTTCAAAGAGGCCCGCGAGGATCGTCATGCCGAACACGGCTGACAGGTCGCCGTTCCGGGCAGCGATCAGTGAAGGGACGATGTAAACGACGCTTGGCGAGGGCTGGCAAAGATAACCGGAGCCGATCGGCCCAACCCTGATGACCTGGAGCACCGTACCGACGGCCATCGCGATCAGCGTGGCGCTGACCATCGCCGCAGCCACTTCCGCCGTGCTGCCGGCCGCTTGCGCGATCAGCACGGGGTAGACCAGGAAGATCGACATCAGCCCGACATGCTGCAGGCCGCTGAGGAGGTTGACGCCGAGAGGCGGCGTCTCGTCGACCCCATAGATCAGCCCCACCGGTTTGTGCGACATCGGCTTGCCTTCCTTGGTTGAGGCGTGTGGGGCGAAGGAAACCGCCGTGCGGCCGCTTGGCCGCGCGGATCATAGCCCAGCGGGTGAGGGGCGATGGCCCGCCGGGATCACTCCCGCCAGTGCTCCGCGACCCAGCCTGCCGAACGGATGAAGCGCAAGGCCCTGTTGCGCTGGCCCGCGAGCGCGTCCGTCGGGCTGCTCTCGCCATGGAAGACCACGATGCGCGCGTCCGGCGGCACGAAGGGTGCGCGCCAGTAGTTGGTCGGCCACGCCGGGATGGTGTGGTACTTGAAGCTCGGGCACCAAGGCGCTGGCCAGAATTCGAGCTTGCCCTGGCGGTGCAGAAAGTCGGAAAGGTAGGCCTGCTCGTTGCAGAAGGTCGAGCACACCTCGGCGGCGTTGTTGCGGAAATGCTCCAGCACATCCGGATGGGCGCCGATCTCGAAGCGGCAGACCGAGAAGTTGCCCGTCGGGCTCCGCTTGCGCTTGTGGTCGCGGATGACGAGGAACTTGCCCAGATGATCGAAGAACGGATCGAGTCCGCCGACGATCACCACGTCGAGGTCGAGGAAGAGCGCCGTGCCGCGCAGGCCGTACAGATTGGCGGAGAAGGCGGCCAATTTGTTCCAGCCGCGACCCGGCAGGCCCGCGGGAAGGCCCTCGACAAGGTCGAGCGCCGGAATGGGCCGGCACTCCACCTCGGACCGGATGCCCCGCGGGTCGTCCGTCATGCAAGTGAAGCGGAAGCCGCTGAGCAGCCGGCGGCGAACCATCGCATAGAGGCGGTTGACGTACTCGGGCCCGTACCTGGTGCCCCACTTCATGCACAGGATGTGGCGGCGCTGCGCGTTGAGGAAGGTCAGCTTGAATGGGATCCGGGGGGCAGGGGCGTCGTCGGTCGCGTCGGTCATGTTTTTTGGGGTGAAGAGGGCGGGCAGCGGACATGGACCGCGAGTCCCCCCAGCTGCGGGGAGCGCCCGATATCTATGGCCATGCGATGGACTGCAGCGATGCGGCGCGCGATCGACAGGCCCAGGCCGCTGCCGCTTTCGGAGTTGCCGAGCGCCCTGAAGAAGCGCCCTCCGAGCCGCCACATGTCGGCATCGGCGAGGCCGGGGCCGCCATCCTCCACGCTGAGCCGGACCCCGGAGGCGCCGCATGCGACACGCACCGTGATGCGAGCCGAGGGCGGACTGTAGCGCACGGCGTTGTCGACAAGGTTGCGCACCAGCACGGTCAGCAGCGTCTCGTCGCCTCGGACGATGCAGGCCGGGCCATTGTTCAGTTCCAGGGATTGGTGCTTGGCGATCGCCCGCGGCGCGATGTCGGCCAGCACGCGGCGCGCGAGGGCGCCGAGGTCCACGTCGCCTTGTTCCGGCATGGCATCGGCTTCCAGGCGGGCCAGAGTCAGCAACTGCTCGACCAGCCGCGTGGCACGGTCGCAGCCGTCGATGGTGCCTTGCAGGGAGCGGGAGCGGCGCGCCACGTCGGCCTCGTGCATCGCGACCTGTGCGTGCGCGCGAATCGCCGCGATGGGCGTGCGCAACTCGTGCGCGGCATCGGCAGTGAAGCGTCGCTCGGATTCGAGCAGGAACTCGATGCGCCGGAACATGGCATTGAGCGCGTCGATCATGGGCGCCATCTCGGAAGGCGCATCGTCGACCTGCATGCGGTCCAGCACGTCCGGCCGGCGCTCGAGCAAGGCGCGCCCGAGATGGCGCATCGGGCGCAGTCCCCGGTGCACGGCCCACCAGACGGCCAACACCAGCAGCGGCAGCGCGCCGAAGAGGGGCCACAGAGTGCTTCGCAAAACGGCCCACAGGATCGCGTCGCGGGATTCCTCTTCTTCGCCCACGTGGACCTGCAATCCGGCCTTGGGGTCCTGGACCGAGAACACGCGCCAGTCCCGGCCTTCGAGGCGGACCGTGCTGAAGCCCGGTGCGCTGCCGATGCGGGTCTGCGCCAGGGGTGCGAGCGGCGCGTTGGCGGAGCGCAGCACCAGGCGCTCGTCGTGGAAGACCTGGATCGCGGTCCTGTAGGCATCGCGGTGCAGCGCGGGTGCGTCGACCGGGAAGCCGTGCGCGGGTTCCCGATGCTGAGCGATGAGCAGGGTCGCGGCCTGGGCCAGGTGGCTGTCGAGGATTTCCTCCACCTTGCGGCGTGCGTCGAACCAGGTGATGGCGGCGGTGCCGGTCCAGGCCACCATCAGCAGGCCGAGCAGCAGCCATGCCAGCCGGCCCTGCAGCGAGTAGGTGGCCCGGATCACGGAGAACCGGAGGCCCGCATCAGCACGTAGCCCACGCCGCGCACGGTCTGGATCAGCGCATTCCCCAGCTTGCGCCGCAGGCGATGGACATGGACCTCGATGGCGTTGCTTTCCACTTCCCGGCCCCAGCTGTAGAGGTGCTGCTCCAGTTGCTCCCGCGACAGGACGCGGCCGGCATGGAGCATCAGCGTGTGCAGCAGGTCGAACTCCCGGGTGGAGAGCAGCACCGGCTCGCCGGCCTTGTGGACCGCGCGCGCGGCGGGGTCCAGGAGAACATCCTGCGCAAACAGGCAATCCTGCGGCTGGCCGTGGGAGCGCCGCACCAGCGCCCGCAGGCGAGCCGCCAGCTCGAGCATGTCCACCGGCTTGATCACGTAGTCGTCGGCGCCTGCGTCCAGGCCGCGGACACGATCGCGCACCGCATCGCGGGCGGTCAGCACCAGCACGGGCAGCTTGACCTGCGCGGTGCGGACCGCGGCGAGCACCGCCAGTCCGTCCTTGGCGGGCAGGCTCAGGTCGAGGACGGAAGCCGCATAGGGATTGGCTCGCAGCGCGCGTTCGGCGGCCAGGCCATCGCGTACCCAGTCGACCTGGAAGCCGAGCTGTCGGAGGCCGGCGCGAAGCCCTTCGCCGAGCAGGGCGTCGTCTTCCGCGAGAAGGATGCGCATGGGTCGGGCTTGTCTTGGTCGGGCGGGTGGCTCAGTCATTGTCCCGGCTGGCGCCGGGCTTCGGCGGCGGATGCGGTCAGTTCGCGGGGCTGTTCGCGAACCTGTTCACGTGAAGCGGCCACCGTCACGAAGCCGTCCACCGGTTGCCGAAGCAACGCCCGACATGATGCGTGCCCCGCCTTATCGAATCCTTAACGAGACCGGGCGCAGGAGGCCCATGCCCGCCCTCAGACTGCGACGGGGCTGCGCTCGGCGAACTGGCCGTTCCAGTAGGGATAGTAGGGGTACGGCGGCGTCACGGCGCTGGCCGCGTCGAGGCGCGCCACCTGTTCCGGGCTGAGTTGCCAGCCGAGCGCGCCGAGGTTCTGCCTGAGCTGTTCCTCGTCGCGCGCGCCGATCAGCACACTGGCCACCGTGGGGCGCTGCAGCAACCAGTTGAGCGCGATCTGGGGCAGGCTCCTGCCGGTCTCCTCGGCCACCTGGTCCATCGCATCGACCACGCGGTACAGCCGCTCCTCTTCGACCGGCGGTGCGAAGCCTGCGGTGTCGTGCAGCCGACTGCCGGCCGGCAGCGGCTGGCCGCGCCGGATCCTGCCCGTAAGGCGGCCCCAGCCCAGCGGGCTCCAGACGATCGCGCCCACGCCCTGGTCGATGCCCAGCGGCATCAGCTCCCATTCGTAGTCGCGGCCGATCAGCGAGTAGTAGGTCTGGTTGGCGACGTAGCGAGACAGGCCCAGGCGGTCGGAAGCGGCCAGCGATTTCATCAGCTGCCAGCCGGAAAAGTTCGACACGCCGATGTAGCGGACCTTGCCGGCCCGCACCAGGTCGTCGAGCGTGCGCAGCACCTGCTCGACGGGCGTCATCGCGTCGAAGGCATGCAGCTGCAGAAGGTCGATGTAGTCCGTGCCCAGTCGCGTGAGCGCGGCATCGGTCGCCGCGATCAAGTGGTGGCGCGAGGCGCCGACGTCGTTCGGCCCGTCGCCTGCGCGCAAGGCCATCTTGGTCGAGAGGATCACCTTGTCGCGCCGGCCCTTGACGGCGGCGCCGAGGATGGATTCCGAAGCGCCGTTCGAATAGACGTCGGCGCTGTCGAAGAGATTGACTCCGGCGTCGAGGCAGATGTCGACGAGGCGGCGCGCGCCTTCCACATCGGTGTTCCCCCAGGCGCTGAAAAGCGGCCCCTGGCCGCCGAAGGTGCCGGCGCCGAAGCCGAGGGCCGGCACCTTGAAGCCGGAGTTGCCGAGGTAGCGATGTTCCATGAGAAGTCCTTGGTCTTGAAATTGATGATTGATTGAAGAAGGCGGTTTCAGGTGCGGGCCGGCGCGCAGTCCGCCGGCGCCGGATCGCGCCGGTCGAGCGTGCGGCTCCACAGCGCGATGGCCAGGCCCGCCAGCGTGAGCAACGCTGCCACCCAGCCCAGTGCACCCAGCCCCGGGCCGCGGTCGATCACCGCGCCGCCGACCCAGGCACCCAGCGCGTTGCCGAGGTTGAAGGCGGCGATGTTGAGGCTGGAGGCGAGGTTCTGGCCGGCCCCGGCCGCCTTCTCGAGCACGCGCAGCTGCAGTGGCGCGACCGTCGCGAAGGCCGCAATGCCCAGCACGCCGACGAAGAGGGCCGCCGTCATGCCGGTCTGCAGCGCCGGCTGCATCGCCGCCAGCACCACGGCCAGCGCTGCCAGCGTGCCCAGCACGGCCGGCATCAGCGCCCGGTCTGCCAGCTTGCCGCCGAGGATGTTGCCGACCGCGAGCCCGCCGCCGAAGAGCAGCAGCAACGGCGACACCGCGGACTCGGACAGGCCGGTGATGCGCGTCAGCAGCGGCTGGATGTAGGTGAAGACCACGAACACGCCGGCATAGCCCAGCACCGTCATGGCGAGGCCGAGCAGCACCTGCGGCCGGGCCAGTACCGCGAGCTCCTCGCGCAGCGGCGCCGGAGCCTGCGCATCCGCGCTGCCGTCGCGCGGCACGAAGAGCGCGAGCACCGTCAGCGCGAGCACGCCGATCAGCGCCACCGCCCAGAAGGTCGAGCGCCAGCCGAAGTGCAGGCCCAGCCACGCGCCGGCCGGCACGCCGAGCATGGTCGCGGCGGTGAGGCCGGTGAACATGACCGCGATCGCGGAAGCGCGCTTCTCGGGCGCCACCAGGCCGGTGGCCACCACCGAGCCGACGCCGAAGAAGGTGCCGTGCGCCAGCGAGGTGATCACCCGCGCGGCCATCAGCGCTTCGTAGCTGGGTGCCAGCGCGCAGGCGATGTTGCCGAGCGTGAAGATCGCCATCAGCGCCAGCAGCACGGTCTTGCGCGAGATGCGCCGCGTGGCGATGGTGAGCAGCGGCGCGCCGACCGCGACCCCGAGCGCATAGCCCGAGATCAGCAGGCCGGCGGCCGCGATGGAGACATGAAGATCCGCCGAGACCTGCAGCAGCAGGCCCATGATGACGAATTCGGTGGTGCCGATGCCGAAGGCACCGGCGGTGAGGGCGAGGAGGGCGATGGGCATGATGTCCAGTACTGTGCGGGCGTCGGTAAGCTGCGACTAGATGGCCGTCTGGACAAGGATTGATGAGTTGAAGTCACCAATTCCCGCCGCGAAGTGCCCTCTGCATAATGTGCGGTCCTTATGAAAACACGCTGATGCCTCGTCGCGCCGTTGACCTCAAACCAAGGCCGAAAACCGGGCTGGCGATCGGTTCGCACGACGCGCAATCGGGCTTGCCTGGAGACGGCGGCAAGGCAGCTGCTTCGCTTGATCCGACCAGGGAGCGGCACGCTCCAGGCGCAGGTTTTCTGAGCTTGCGCGGCACCGGTAAGGGACTCTGGGATGCTCCGGCGCGGCTCATCCAGAACAAGCGCGACGAATGGAGCTGAATCAGTTTGAGCACTCGGCGTAGGACTGTTGCAGTCGCCTCCACGGGTGGGCGTGCTCGGCACCACTGCGCACGTGGCGGAGGAGCGAACTGACATGCCCCGCACCGACGTCAATCGCTCCGGCGAAATGGAAGCCTTCGTGCAAGTGGTCGACCGCGGCAGCTTCTCGGCCGGCGCCCGCGTGCTGGGCATGACGCCTTCGGCCGTCAGCAAGCTGGTGGCGCGGCTGGAGGCCCGGCTGGCGACGCAGCTGGTGCATCGCTCCACCCGCAAGCTGCAGCTCACGCCCGAGGGACAGAACTTCTATGAGCGCAGCGTCCGCGTGCTGGCCGACATGGACGAAGCCGAGCGCTGCGCCGCCGCGGGTGCCGCGCCGCGCGGACGGGTGCGCATCAATGCCAGCTACTCGTTCGGCCATCGCGTCCTGATCCCGCTGGTGCCCCGCTTCCTGGAACTGCATCCGCAGGTCACGCTCGACATCGTGCTGACCGACCGCGTGGTCGACCTGATGGACGAACGCACCGACATCGCGATCCGCTGGGGCCCGCTGCCGCCCTCCGACCTGGTGGCGCGGCATCTGTTCGACACGGCGCAGGCGATCGTCGCCGCGCCCGGCTACCTGGAGCGCTTCGGCACGCCGCGTACCCCCGAGGAACTCGAGGCGCACAACCGCATCGGCTCCACCTACCAGCGCCACGTGGCCGACTGGCCGCTGCGGGTCGATGGACGTTCGCTCGACATGCCGGTGATGGGGACGGTGCGCGCGGGCGATGGCGAGACGCTGCGCCGACTGGTGCTGGAGGGCGTGGGCCTGGGGCGGCTTTCGCTCTATCACATCCAGCCCGACATCGATGCAGGCCGGCTGGTACCGGTGCTGGAGGAGTTCAACCCACGCGATACGGTGCCGGTCCATGCCGTCTACCTGGGCAAGGCCGGACGGCTGCCGGCGCGCATCCGGGCGCTGCTCGACTACCTGGCCGCGCGCCTCGCCGACAATAAAGCGCAATGGGCCGAGGGCCCGCGCTATTCACGACCATGAAGGAAGTTCCCGAAGCCATCGTCTGCGAAGGCTGCGATGCCGTCTACCAACGCCAGCCGCTGCGCCGGCGCCAGGTCGCCCGTTGCGGCCGCTGCGGCACCGAGCTCGACCGCCATGCCGGCGACCAGGCCGCGCGCGTGCTGCCGCTCACGGTGGCCAGCCTGATCCTGTTCGCGATCGCAAACCTGTTCCCCATCGTCGAGATCCAGGTGAAGGGCCTGCACAGCCAGACGACGCTGGCCGGCGCCGTGGTGGCGCTCAGTACCGAAGGCATGTCGCTGGTGGCGTTGCTCGTGCTGGCCACGACGATCCTGTTCCCGCTGCTGCAGCTGTGCATCCTGTTCTACCTGCTCGTACCGATGGCACGCGAGCGGCAGCCGGCCGGCTTCAGCATGCTGGTGCGAATCCTGCAGATGGTGCGGCCATGGGGAATGGTCGAGGTCTTCCTGCTGGGCGTGCTGGTCGCGATCGTCAAGCTGTCGAGCCTCGCGCAGGTGGTCGCCGGGCCGGCGCTGTGGGCCTTCATGGGCCTGACGGTGCTGCTGACTGCGGTGCTGTCCTTCAACCCGCGCACCTTCTGGGAGATGGCGCTCGAGCCCCGGCCGGGGCAGCGTGTATGAGCCGCACGGCCGCTCCGAAGGCGAATAGCACCGCAGCCGAAGGCGAAGGTACTCCAGTGAGCCGCACGGCCGCTCCGAAGGCGAATAGCACCGCAGCCGAAGGCGCAGGTGCTCCAGTGAGCCGCACGGCCGTTCCGAAGGCGAATAGCACCGCAGCCGAAGGCGAAGGTACTCCAGTGACGATCCAGACAGCCGCCGAGCTCGGCCTGCAGAGCTGCCACCACTGCGGCACCGTCTGGCGCGACGCCGTCGAGGGCGAGCCCTGCGGGCGCTGCGCCACGCACCTGCACCGGCGCAAACCCCAAAGCCTCCAGCGCACCTGGGCCTTCCTGATCGCGGCCTGCATCATGTACGTGCCGGCCAACCTGCTGCCGGTGATGATCACCAAGAGCCTCCTGGGCACGCAGTACGACACCATCCTCTCCGGCGTGATCTACTTCTGGGTCTCGGGTGCTTACGGGCTGGCGGCGATCATCTTCATCGCCAGCTTCCTGGTGCCGCTGTTCAAGCTCACGGCGCTGATCCTGCTCGCCGTACTGGCCCAGCGACACAGCAGCTGGCGCCAGCCGGAGCGTGCCAGGCTCTACCAGGCGCTCGAGGTCATCGGCCGCTGGTCCATGCTCGACGTCTTCGTGGTGTCGCTGCTGGCCGGCCTGGTGCGCATCCAGGGCTTCGCAGAGATCTCGGCCGGTGTCGGCATCGGCGCCTTCGGCGCGGTGGTGGTGCTGACCATGATGGCCTCGCTGAGCTTCGATCCGCGCCTGACCTGGGACACCGAGGACATGATGGAAGACGAGGAGCCGCAACCCCGAATGGCTAGCAAGGAACAAGTGGTATGACCGACCCGCAGGACGAGACGAAGCCGCTGCCGAGGCCGGTCGTGGTGAGGCGCCGCAACTGGCTCCCCTCGCTGGTCTGGCTGATCCCCATCGTCGCTGCGCTGGTCGGCGTCGCGCTGGTGGCCCGTATCCTGATCGAACGCGGGCCCGAGGTGGTGCTGACCTTCGAGACTGCCGAGGGACTGGAGGCCGGCAAGACCGCTGTCCGCTACAAGAACGTGCAGATCGGCACCGTGCAGAACATCCGCCTGGCCAGGGACCGCTCGAATGTCCGCGTGACGGTCCAGCTGAACAAGGAGGCCAGGAGCTTCACGGCCGAGGACACGCGCTTCTGGGTGGTGCGCCCGCGTCTCGACACCACCGGCATCTCCGGCCTGGGCACCTTGCTTTCGGGCGCCTACATCGGGGCCGACGCAGGCGCTTCCGAGGAGACGGCGAGCGAATTCACCGGCCTGGAGGCCCCGCCCATTGTCACGCGCGATGCCTCGGGCAAGCAGTTCCTGCTGCGCGCGCGCGACGTCGGCTCGCTGGACATTGGCTCCCCGGTGTACTTCCGGCGCATCAAGGTCGGCCAGCTTGCCGCCTACGAGCTCGACGGCGATGGGCGTGGCGTCACGCTGCGCGTGTTCGTCAACGCGCCGTACGACAAGTTCGTGGGCATCAACACGCGCTTCTGGCATGCCAGCGGCCTCGACGTGCAGTTGAGCGCCAATGGAGTCAAGCTGCGCACGCAGTCGCTGGCCACCATCGTGCTCGGCGGCATTGCCTTCCAGGCGCCTGACGATGCGCAAGGCCCGGTCGCGCAGGAGAACACGACCTTCGCACTGGCCGAGGACGAGTCCACCGCCATGAAGGAGCCTGACGGGCCTTCGCAACTGTTGCTGATGCACTTCAACCAGTCGCTGCGCGGGCTCTCGCCCGGCACGGTGGTGGACTTCCGCGGCGTGGAGATCGGCGAGGTCAAGTCCATCGGCGTCGAGTTCGATCCGCAGGTGCGCGAGTTCAAGATGCCGGTGCTGGTCCAGGTCTACCCCGACCGCCTGCGTCGCCGCGGCAGCCTCGGGATGCAGGAGTCGCGCTACACGCAGGCCGAGCGCCTGAAGTTCCTGATCGACAAGGGCCTGCGTGCGCAACTGCGCACCGGCAACCTGCTGACCGGGCAGGTCTACGTGGCGCTCGACTTCTTCCCGAGAGCCTCGCCGGTGAAGGTCGACATCGACCAGAACCCGATCGAAATGCCCACGGTTGCCAACAGCCTCGACGAGATCCAGGCGCAGGTCGGCGACATCGCACGCAAGCTCAACAAGGTGCCCTTCGAGGAGATCGGCCGCGACCTTCGCAAGACGCTGGCCACGCTCGACAAGACCCTGGTCGGCGCCGAGCAGCTGGCCGCGAGCCTGAAGAACGACGTGAGTCCGGAGATGGCCGCCGCGATGAAGGATGTGCGCAAGACGCTCAACAGCGCGGAGAAGACATTGGCCGACGATTCGCCGCTGCAGCAGGACATGCGCCAGACGCTGCAGGAGGTGACGCGCGCTGCAGGCTCGCTGCGCGTGCTGACCGATTACCTCGAGCGCCATCCCGAGTCGCTGCTGCGCGGCAAGCCGGAGGACAGGAAGAAATGAACACGATCCGAGCACGAGGCCTCGCATGGGTCGCCGCCGCGCTGCTGTGCGCCTGTGCCAGCCCGGCGCCCCAGTACTACAGCCTGGCCGACGCGGATGCGCCGACCGCGCCGACCGCGTCCACCGGCGGCGCCGCGGGCTTCATCGAGCTGGCGCCCATCGCCATGCCCGAGCGTTTGGCGCGACCGCAGCTCGTGGTGCGGCAGAAGAGTGCGGGCGCGGGGCCGGAGGTCGATATCCTGGAGCAGCACCGCTGGTCCTCCTCGTTGGAGAACGAGTTGCGCGACGCACTGGCCAGCGGCATTGCGCAGCGCCTCGGCGCCGTCGATGCGACCAAGAGCGGGCGCCTGCGTGGCCAGCCCGTGACGCGCATCGCGGTGCAGCTGCGGCAGCTCGATGCGGTGGAGAGCAGCCGCGTCGACGCCGGCTTCAGCTGGACCGTTCGTCGCACGGAGGAGGGTCCCGCCGTCGCCTGCCAGCTCTTCGTCTCTGAACCGGTCGGCGGCGGCATCGAGGCACTGGCCCGCGGTACGCAGCGCGCGACGGCGCAGCTCGCCGACGCCATTGCACGCAGCGTGACCGCGATGCAGGCCAACGCAGCGAACGCCTGCCAGCGCTGATGAGAAGGCGCGGATGAACCCGGAAGGCTTCGCGCTGTTCGACACCGCCATCGGCGCCTGCGGCATCGCCTGGGGGCTGCGGGGCATCGTCGGCGTGCAGCTGCCCGAGGCCGGGGAGGGCGCCACGCGCTCGCGCATGCAGCAGCGCTTTGCGCAAGTCCCCGAAGCACTGCCCCCGGCCGCGGTCCAGGCCGCCTGCGATGCGATCCGTGCGTTGCTCGCAGGAGAGCCACGCGACCTGGCGGAGATCGTGCTGGACTATGAAGGCGTGCCGGACTTCCACCGCCGCGTCTATGACATCGCGCGCCGCATTGCGCCCGGCAGCACGCGCAGTTACGGCGAGATCGCCGCCGAGCTGGGCGACCGGCAGCTCTCACGCGCCGTGGGACAGGCCCTCGGCCACAACCCCTTCGCGCCGGTGGTGCCCTGCCACCGCGTACTGGCCGCAGGCGGCAAGCCCGGCGGCTTCTCGGCACATGGCGGCGCGGTGGCCAAGCTCAGGATGCTGATGATCGAAGGCGCGCGCCCGCCGAGCGATACGGCGCCCCTGTTCTGAGCCACAAGCACGCCGAGGTCGCATCAGCCGGCATGGTCGCCCGTCGCGGCCCGCTAGCACAGCAAGACCGTTTCTCGCACGCGCCAATTGCGGCCTTGGTCACAATCGGGCAATGACTTCCTCGCGCTTCTTCAAGATCGCGCTCGTGCTGGGCCTGCTGTCGGCCATCGGGCCCTTCGCCATCGACATGTACCTGCCGGCGCTGCCCGAGATCGGCGCCAGCCTGGGTGCCGGCATCGGACCGGTCCAGATGAGCCTCACGGCCTTCTTCATCTCGCTGGGCGTCGGCCAGCTGTTCTACGGCCCGGTGTCGGACATGGTGGGACGCAAGCCGCCGCTGTACTTCGGGCTGCTGTTGTTCGCGGCGGCGAGCGTCGGCTGTGCATTGGCCACCGACATCCAGACCCTGATCGCGCTGCGCTTCGCGCAAGGTCTGGGCGCCGCTGCCGGCATGGCGATTCCGCGCGCCGTGGTGCGCGACCTGCACACCGGCAACGATGCGGCCCGACTCATGTCGCTCCTGATGCTGGTCTTCAGCGTCTCGCCCATCCTGGCGCCGCTGGCCGGCAGCGCGGTGATTGCTTTCGCCGGCTGGCGCGGCGTGTTCTGGGCCGTGACGCTGGCCGCCGCTGCCGGCCTCGCGCTGATGGCCACGACCCTCAAGGAAACGCGGCCGGCCGAGGACTGCGTCGAAAGCAGCCTGGGCAGCGCGCTGCGTGCCTACGGGGTGCTCCTGCGCGATACGCACTACCTGGGGCTGGTCTTCATCAGCGCTTTCGCGATGGCGGGCTTCTTCACCTACCTGGCCAACTCCTCCTTCGTGATGATCGGCCACTACGGGCTTTCGCCGACGCTCTACAGCCTGGCCTTCGGCATCAACGCCGCGGCCTTCTTCGGCGCGGCCCAGCTCAACGGCCTGCTGTGCGAGCGCTTCGGCATCGTGCGCGTGGTCAAGGCGAGCGTGAGCGCCTGTGGCCTGGTGATGCTCGCGATGTTCGCCTACTACCTCTCCGGTGGCGACAGCCTGGCGGTGCTGATCGTGCTGTACTTCATCGCCAGTGGCTTCATGGGCCTGGTCATCCCGACCACTTCCGTGCTTGCGCTCGAGCAACACAGCGCCATTGCCGGCACTGCCTCGGCCTTGCTCGGCACGCTGCAGATGCTGACCGGCGCGGTGGCGATGGCGGTGATCGGCCTGTTCACCGACGGACGGCCGCTGCCGATGGTCACGGGCATGGCGGCCGGGGCGTTGATCGCCGTCGTCCTCAGCTGGTTCACGCTCGGAGGACGCCGGTCGGTGGCCTATGCGACCCGCTGAGCCGGCCGCCCTTGCAGAGGTGCCCGAGCTGGACGGCCTGCCGCAACCGCAGCGCCGCTGGGCGATGCTGGTCATCGTTCTCGGCATCACCGTCGCGGTGCTCGACGGCACCATCGTCAACCTCGCGCTGCCGGGCATCGCACGCGAGCTCCAGGCCGATCCGGCGCATGCGATCTGGGTGGTGAATGCCTACCAGATCGCGGCGCTGATGATGCTGCTGCCGCTGGCCTCTCTCGGCGACCTGATGGGCTACCGGCGCGTGTATCTGTGCGGCATGGTGCTCTTCACGCTGGCTTCGCTGGGCGCCATGCTGGCCAACTCGCTGGGAACGCTGATCGCTGCGCGCGCCCTGCAGGGGCTCGGCGCAGCCGGGCTGATGAGCGTCAACTCCGCGCTGGTGCGGGTGGTCTATCCGCGCGCGCAGCTGGGCCGCGGCATAGCGCTCAACTCGGTGGCGGTGGCGAGTGCCTCGGTGGCGGGCCCCTCGGTGGCGGCGGCGATCCTCTCGGTGGCTTCGTGGCCGTGGCTGTTCGCGTTCAACGTGCCCCTGGGCTTGCTGGTGCTGGCGCTGGGCTCGCGCGCGCTGCCGGGGCGACGCGCGGCCGCGATGGAGGTCGGCGAGCGCTTCTCCTGGCTCGACGTGCTGCTCAACGTGCTGATGTTCGCGCTCATCTTCGTCGGTGCCGACCGGTTGGGCGTGCGCAGCGGGTCCGAGCAGGGCGCTGCGCCCATCGCGTGGGCGCTGCTCCTGGCAGGGGCGGCCGTGGGCTTCGTCTACCTGCGACGGCAGCGCGCGCTGGCCATGCCGCTGTTCCCGGTGGACCTGCTGCGCATTCCCGTCTTCGCGCTGTCGATGGGCACCTCGGTGTGCGCCTTCTGCGCGCAGATGCTGTCCTTCATCGCGCTGCCATTCCTGCTGCTCGAAACCTATGGGCGCACACATGTGGAAGCGGGCCTGCTGATCACCGCGTGGCCCCTGGCCATCGTGGTGATGGCGCCGATCGCGGGGCGACTGATCGGCCGCTACCCCGACGGCTGGCTCGGCGGCGTCGGCCTGGGCCTGCTGGCGCTCGGCCTGGTGTTGCTGGCCACGCTGCCGGCGCAGCCGGGCAATGCCGACATCGTCTGGCGCATGGTGCTGTGCGGGCTGGGCTTCGGCCTGTTCCAGTCGCCGAACAACCACACCATCGTGACTTCGCCGCCTGCGCACCGCAGCGGCGCCGCCAGCGGCATGCTGGGCACCGCGCGGCTCACTGGGCAGACCTTGGGCGCGGTGCTGCTGGCCGGGATCTTCAGCATCTGGCCTCCGCACGCGGGCCGCGGACCCTTCATCGCGCTCGGGCTGGCCGCCGCCTGCGCGGCCGTGGCCGCGGTGTGCAGCACGTTGCGCACGCGCGAGCCGCGCAGCCGCGCCTGAGTTGCACGATGGGCTTGGACGCGGAGCGACCGGCGCCCATACTCTGATCGATGAGTGGCATGGCGCTCCGAAGCCGGAGGTTTATCCAATGAGTCAGATCGGCAAGCCCCCGGGCGACAACGCGGTGATCCGGCATGGCTGCGAAGCGACGCCATGCCCGCCGCGCTCGAAGCCCTGGGTGCTGGCCGCGGCCATCATCGGCTCGAGCATGGCCTTCATCGACGGCACGGTGGTCAACGTGGCGCTGCCCGCAATCCAGCGCGAGCTGAACGCCACGGCCTTCCAGGCGCAATGGGTGGTGGAGTCGTATGCGCTCTTCCTGGCTGCGCTGCTGCTGGTCGGCGGCGCACTGGGCGACCTCTTCGGGCGGCGGCGAATCTTCGCGTTGGGCGTCGTGCTCTTCGCGCTGGCCTCGGTGGGCTGTGCGCTGTCGGGCACGGTGCAGCAGTTGATCCTGGCGCGCGCGGTGCAGGGCATCGGCGGCGCCTTGCTGGTGCCCGGCAGCCTCGCGTTGATCAGCGCCAATTTCGCGGAGAAGGAGCGAGGCCGTGCCATCGGCACCTGGTCCGGCGCGAGCGGCATCACCGCGGCCGTCGGGCCGGTGCTCGGCGGCTTCCTGGTCGATCACTACGCGTGGACCTGGGCCTTCCTGATCAACGTGCCGATGGCGCTCGCGGTGCTGTGGATCGCGTGGCGCCATGTGCCGGAAAGCCGCGGTAGTTCTGCCGGCAGCGGCCTGGACGCGTGGGGCGCCGCGCTCGCGACTGCGGCGCTGGGCGGCATTGTCTATGCCTTCATCGAGGCGCCCACGCAAGGCTGGCGCTCGGCGGCCGTGATGGCAGCGCTGGCCATCGGCATGGCGAGCAGCGTCGCCTTCGTGCTGGTCGAGCGGCGTGTCGAATCGCCGATGCTGCCCTTGCAGCTCTTGCGCATCGGCAATTTCGCCGGTGCCAACCTGCTGACGCTGCTCTTGTATGCGGCGCTGGGCGGGGGCCTGTATTTCTTTCCTCTCAACCTCATCCAGGTGCAGGGCTACTCGGCCACCGTCGCGGGTGCCGCGCTGCTGCCGTTCATCCTGATCATGTTCGCGCTCTCGGGCTGGGCGGGGCAGCTTGTGGATCGCTTCGGGCCACGGCTGCCGCTGGTGGTGGGACCGAGCATCGCGGCCGCGGGCTTTGCGCTGTTGGCAGTGCCTGGCGTTGGCGCGAACTACTGGACGGCGTTCTTGCCGGCGGTGGTGGTGCTGGGGTTGGGCATGGCAGTCACGGTGGCGCCCTTGACGACGACAGTGATGAATGCGGTCGGGCCGGACGCGGCGGGGATCGCATCGGGTGTGAACAACGCGGTGTCGAGAGCGGCGGCGGTGCTGGCGATCGCTGTGTTCGGCGTGGTGATGGCGTGGGTCTTCGATGCGGTGCTGGCGGAGGGGTTGCGAGAGGCGGGGGCCTCGGCGCAGGCCAGTGCGTTCATCGAAGGGCAGCGCAGCAAGCTGGCGGGGGCCGAGATGCCGCCGGGGATTGATGCGGCGTCTGCTGCGGCACTCAAACGCGCGGTGGACGCGTCTTTTGTGGCGGGGTTTCGGTGGGTGATGCTGATCTGCGCGGCGCTGGCACTGCTGAGTGCGCTGAGTGCCTGGGTGATGATCGGGCGTGGGCCGAGTGAGGCGAGGGTGGCGGTGCCGAAGCCGCGATAGCCGTTAGTGAGACAGCAAGCGCTAAGCGCGCCAGGATGCCTGCTCCAGAACCTTGAGCAGTCGACATGCCGAAGACTGAGTGCTTCGCGCAATGTCGAGTGCAAGCTGGACGGGAGACTCGACGAGGTCGATATCGCCGGCCTCGACGCTTTCGATGAAGCCGGCGTCGTGGCCGATTTCCTGATCGAGCTCGGCGGGCGTGAGCTGGACTGCCGTTCGAAGCATGCGCACGTACTGGGCCGGGGCGAGTGTCACGACGAAGTCCTTGCTGTCGGCTTCGTCGAGATCCAGCAATGCATAAATAGAAAAACCGAGCATGGAGCAATACAGGAATGCCCTGCGAACCTGCATTGCCGCGGCTGATTCAGGAGCGAGCGATTCAAGGTCTTCAGGCTCTTCGCCGGCGTGCAACGGAGCGTCATCCTGCTCGTTCGAGTCCAGACGAACCCAGGTACCTTGAATGCGTCTGTGCACGCTCATGTTTCCTCCGCTGTGTAGTGATTTGGTATTTGGGCTGAACCTGGCGCGCCAATTCCAGAGGTACTGGGGTGGTGCCGACAGGTGGGGCATTAGAAGGCCTTCAGTGGCCTGTCGTCAACCATGCTGGTTGGTCGGGGGGATGGGCTAACCAAGCGGCAGCACGATTTTTTCAGCAACGATACGGATGATGTCGCCGGATGGCCCGCCCTCAAACCGCCACGATCTGCGCACCAGCTGAAGGTTCAAGAACAATCAATGCGAGACGACCGTCATTGAGAGCGTCAACCCATTCACGTTTCCTCTCAGATTTCAACCAAGAGGGTGCATCCGGGAGACTGGTCGCCCAATCGAGCCAATGACTTAAATCATCTTCAGAAAAGTCCTTTGCAGTAGCCCTCAGTATCCGACTGACTACATTCTGCAAGCTGAAGTCTTCGACACGGAAGGCGACTACCTCGAACAATTCAAGCGAGCTTCGTTTTTCCCTCTCAAAAGTGAAGCCAAGTCGGCACACGGAATTTTCGCGATCAATATCAATGGAGACAATTTCTGCATCGTGGCCATGTACGGCCACGTAAGAAGGGGTATCGGCACTCATTGATCATCCTTACTTTGGTTGCCACGGACCCTGGATGGGAACAGGTCCACCGCGAGAGACGAACTCAGCAAAGCTCGTGACGCCAGGATTCGGCGTGGGGCCCAGGGCGTCGTACCGGGTGCTCTGATTGCCAATGTCGGCGCTGCTCTCCGAGGTGGCGTTGCCCCGGGCGTCCCGGGCGTAAATGGTGGTCACGCCGTTGAAGTCGCTAGCCTGGGTGACGGCGTCCAGGGCGTTGTAGGCGAGGGTGGAGGAAGTGTAGGCGCGTGTGCCGCATGCCACGCCTTGATGTCGACCACCCAGGCATCGATGGCTCTGTTGCAGGCGGTCTCCCAGTTGAGATGAGTGCCCCAGACGAGAACCGGTGGGTTCGGCCAAGTCGCGATCACAGGCGCAGTCACATTCCACCCCTGCACCGTGCCGAGCGCAGCATGAGTCAAACAACCTGTCGCAAGGAGCGCAATAGCGGCTATGAATTGCCCAACACGCCTCAATGGCAAGAGACTGTTCAGCCAGCCTCTTGCCACGCAGGCCACGAGCAAGCTTGCTGCTGTGCGAACTCGACCAAGATGTTTTTTTCGCCTACGGCGCCGCAGCGGTAGCTCATGACTTCCCCCCCGTTCTAGTGCGTTGCTATTTGTTGGCGCGGATCATAACCACGCGCCGCTGCACAACAGCGGGCTAGTGTCCAAACCAGGTACAACAACCCATTTGCCAATGCGGCACGCGCGCGGCACACCAAATGCGTTCGGCGCCCACCTACGACCTTCGCGTTAGCGCGCATGGCCGATAGGCAAGCCACACCCCCGCACCCACACTGCGCCTCGTGATCCCCCGTTCACCGACGTTGTCGGACGCAGGAGGAATGGCCATGATTTCAAGACGCTGCCTTGCGGCGAAGCGATTGCTCTTGCCCCTGGCAGTCACCCTGTGCCTCGCGGCCTGCAGCAAGGGCCCGCGTCCCGGCGAGGTGCTCGACGAAGCCAGGCAGGCCGGCCGCGACGTCGCCTCCTTCCCGCACGCGACGGAGGACTATTTCCACGACATGGACGGCGGCATCGCCCTCACGCCGGAGGAAGTGAAGGGCCGCAACATGTGGCTGGTCTGGAGCGGCGGCAACGATCGCTTCTGGACACAGATGACCGACTACACATTCGGTGCCTTCGACCTGCTGAAGATAGTGAGCACGCATCCGACGCTCGGCTATTCGCGCGCCACTCGCTGGAGCTATTTCGGCCTGGTGAACGAACCCTGCTTCGAAGCCGCGACCGGCCCCGACAAGTCTCGCCGCGGCCTCTGGCTCGACGTGCGCAGCAAGGACTGCGGCCCCGACCCGTTCGAGAACGAGAGCAAGTACCCGGGCGTCAAGATCGGCTCGCGCGGCCAGCCGCTGGGCGACGGCAGCACGCAGCCGGTGGGTTCGTTCTACGGCTGGGGCACGGGCATCGCGGGACTCCGGCTCTTTCCCAACCCAGCTTTCGATGCGAAGGCGGCGAAGGAATGGGACGCGGAGAAGTACTACACCGACCCCAACTACTACAACCGCAAAGACTTGGTGCGGCCGTACCGCGTTGGCATGTCCTGCGGCTTCTGCCACCTCGGCCCGAGCCCGGTGAAGCCCCCGGCCGATCCCAACAGCCCCAAGTTCGAGAACCTCAGCTCCTCCGTCGGCGCGCAGTACATGTGGGTGGACCGGCTCTTCATCTACAACGCCAACAAGCCCGAAGGCCGCACCAACTACATGTTCCAGCTGGCCCACACCTACCGGCCTGGCAGCATGGACACCTCGCTGGTCTCCACCGACAGCATCAACAACCCGCGCACGATGAATGCGGTGTACGAGTTTGGCGCCCGGCTGGGAATGGCCAAGCGCATCGGCCAGGAGAAGCTCGCCGGCGGCGAGCTCGACAACAAGCAGTTCAACGACTTCGTGAGCAGCGGGCCGTTGCTGGACTTCTTCACCAAGGACGAGGGCGGCGCCGCCGTGCGCACGCCGCATGTGCTGAAGGACGGCGCAGACTCGGTGGGCCTGCTGGGTGCGCTCAATCGGGTCCATCTCAACATCGGCCTGTTCAGCGAGGAATGGCTGCTGCACTTCAACCCCGTGGTGGGCGGCAAGACGATCACGCCGATCCCGATCGCGACGGCGCAGAAGAACTCCAGCTACTGGCAGGCGACCGAGGCCGGCACGCCCGACACGGCGCTGTTCTTCCTCAAGGCGGCGCAGCCCGACCGGCTCAAGGACGCGCCCGGCGGCGCGGCGCACCTGCAGGCAGGCGCGGACCTGCTCGAGCGCGGCAAGACCGCCTTCGCCGACACCTGTGCGCGCTGCCACTCCAGCAAGGCGCCGCCACCGCCGCCCGCGCTGGAGCTCACGGCCGCGAAGTGCGCGGGTGCCGGCTACCTCGACTGCTTCAAGCGCTACTGGAAGTGGACGCAGAGCGACGAGTACAAGACCGAGATGCGCAAGGTCGTGCAGGCGCCTGACTTCCTCCAGGGCAACTACCTGTCGACGGACGCGCGCATCCCATCGACGCTGCTGCGCACCAACATCTGCAGCCCGCTGGCGACCAATGCGCTGGCCGGCAACATCTGGAACGACTTCTCGTCGCAGACCTACAAGCAGTTGCCCTCCGTCGGCACGGTAACGCTGCGCGACCCCTTCAGCGGCGAGCCCCGGCCCTATGCGATGCCCGCGGGCGGGCGCGGCTACACGCGCGTGCCTTCGCTGATCAGCGTCTGGTCGACAGCACCGCTGCTGCTCAACAACACGGTCGGACCTTTCGACATCGATCCATCGGTCGATGCACGCCTGCGCAGCTTCGAGGCGTCGATCGAGCAGATGCTGTGGCCCGAGCGGCGCGAGCGCGACCCGGTGCTGGGCGACAAGGTCGAAGGGCTGATCGACCGCACCACCGAACGCAGCACCGTGACCGTGCCGACCGGCTTCGTGCCCGATGCACTTCGGCCGCTGCAGGGTACGTTGCACCGCTGGGCGCCGTGGCTGGCGGAGAAGGACGGCGACATCGTGCTCGGCCCGATTCCCAAGGGCACGCCGGTGGCGCTGCTGGCCAACCTCAAGCTGCGGGCCGAGGGCGACAGCCTGCACGAGAAGGCAACGCACGTGCACGACGTGGGCGAGCTGCTGATCGAGCTCAGGCGCGCGCTGAAGAGCGCGCCGGCCGATGCGAGCGACGAGCAGCTGCGTACGCATTTCTCCAAGCTGCGCGAGCCGATGATGCAGCTGAGCAAGTGCCCCGACTTCGTGGTCAATCGCGGCCATTACTTCGGCACCGCGCAGTTCAACCGGCAGGACGGATTGAGCGAGGACGAGAAGGCCTTCGGCCGCGAGCCCGAGTTGAGCGACGAGGACAAGCGCGCACTGATCGCTTTCCTCAAGACCTTCTGATCTCAGATGGCCGAACCCGAATGGGACTACGTGATCGTCGGCTCCGGCCCCGGCGGCGGCACGCTGGCCGCGCGGCTGGCGGAGGCGGGCATGCGGGTCTTCCTGATCGAGGCCGGTGGAGATCCGCGGGCCTCGGCGCCGCGCCTGCCGGAAGACTACGACGTCCCGGCCTTCCACGCCTTCGCCTGCGAGAACCCGGCCATCAGCTGGAACTTCCGCGTGCGCCACTATGCCGACGAGGCGCGGCAGGCCCGCGACTGGAAATACGAGGCAGGGCAGGGCGTGCTGTACCCGCGCGCGGCGGCGCTGGGCGGATGCAGCGCGCACAACGCGATGATCTTCATGCTGCCGCACGCGTCCGACTGGAACCACATCGCGCGGCTGACCGGCGACCGCTCGTGGCGCGCCTCGCGCATGGGCCGCTATGCGCGGCGCATCGAGAACTGCGGGCACCGGCCGGTGTGGAGGGCGCTGCGCCATGTGGGACTCGATCCGACCGGGCACGGCTGGGGCGGCTGGCTGCGCACGGAAAAGGCGATCCCGCTCACGGTGTTGGGCGACGACGGACTGATGCGCGTGTTGCGCGACACGGCCAGCGTCTTTGCCGGCAGCCTGCCCACGCCGGTGCGCAGCACGCTGCGCTGGCTGCGCGGCGGGCTGGGCGACCCCAACTCGCGGCGCCTGCGTCCCGGCAGTTTCGAGGGGCTGTGCTACACGCCGCTCGCCACCTCGGCGCACCGGCGCACGGGCATCCGCGAGCGGCTGCTGGAGGTGGCAAAGAAGCACCCCGGCCGGCTGCACATCGAGCTCGATGCCCTGGCCGCGCGCGTGCTCTTCGACGAGGCCGGCGCGGCTTGCGGTGTCGAGTACCTCAAGGGTGCGCAGCTGTACCGCGCCCATGCGTCGCCGAGCACGGCCGAGGGCCAGCGGCGCGAGGCGCGGGCGCGTCGCGAGGTGGTCCTCTGCGGCGGCGCCTTCAACACGCCGCAGCTGCTGATGCTCTCGGGCATTGGGCCGGAGGAGGAACTGCAGCGGCATGGCATCGCGTTGCGCGTGGCCTTGCCCGGTGTCGGCCGCAATCTGCAGGACCGCTACGAGATCGGCGTTACGCACCGCATGCGACGATCGTGGGAGGTGCTGGAAGGCGCGCGCTTCGACCGCAACGACACGCTGTGGCGGCGCTGGGACGAAGGGAGCGTCGGCATGTACGCCTCCAACGGCGCGGCCTTGGGTGTGGTGCAGCGCTCGAGCTTCGCGACGCGGCGGGGTGCCGAGCCTGATCTCTTCTGCATGGCGATCCTGGCGCGCTTCGAGGGCTACTTTCCCGGTTTCTCGAGGCTGATCCGGGAGCAGCCCGACCAGCTGACGTGGGCCGTGCTGAAGGCCCACACGCGCAACCGCGCGGGCACCGTGCGCCTGCGCTCGGCCGACCCGCGCGACATGCCGCTGGTGGACTTCCACTTCTTCGACGAGACCGACGATCCCGGCGCCGAGGACTTGAAGGCGGTGGTGCAGGCCATCCGCCTGGTGCGCCGGATGACGGCGCCGCTGCTCGCCAAGGGATGGATCGCCGAGGAGATCGCGCCCGGCCCGGCCGTGCAGAGCGATGAGTCGTTGGCCGGCTATGTGCGCGACACGGCCTGGGGCCACCATGCCTCCTGCTCTTGCGCGATCGGGCCGCGGGAGCAGGGCGGGGTGCTCGACGGCAACTTCGCGGTGCACGGCGTGCCGCGGCTGCGCGTGGTCGACGCCTCGGTGTTCCCGCGCATCCCAGGATTCTTCGTCGCTTCGGCGGTCTACATGGCCGCGGAGAAAGCGGCCGATGCGGTGCTGCGCACGGCCGGGCACACACCACTTTCGGCAAATTGACGGCCCGCGACCCTGGCCGGACACTCGGACGACGGGGTCTTCACTCGAGGAGATGGCGCATGGCTTACGACGTACAGCAACTGCTCGACATGACGCAGCAGCAGCTCGACGAGCTCTTCACCGCCAGCCCGGCGGGCGATATTCCGTCCGGCGAGGCGGAGGGCACGGCGATCATCGCGCCCGGCACGCGCTACACGGAGTCGATCGCGAAGATGATCAATTTCTTCGGCTGGCAGGGCAAGGTCTTCGATCCCGCCAACGGCGTGCTCAAGAACAAGGTCAGCCTCTTCGGCATCCAGGCCATCGTGGCCAAGGTCTACAAGGGCGACAGCTGGCTGGACCAGAAGGAGTGCATCGTGCTCGACTATTCCAAAACCTCCGTGGTGGCCCACTGGATCCGGGACGAGATCCGGCTGGTGTCGCCGGCCTTCTACCTGGGCAAGGTGTACTGGGGCAAGGAGCGGCTGATCGACTTCTGCCTCAAGTTCTAGTGCGGCCTGCCCATAGAACGTCATGCAGTGACTCCGCAATCGCACTTCGTGGTGGTCGCCGCCATCGCCCCCGGACGCGAAGCAGGGCTGCGCAAGCTGCTGGCCACCATGACGCTCGCGCCGGGCACGGCCGACCCGGCCAATGCGGTGCTGCCCTTCGGTGCCTTCGAGCGATTGCACTTCGCGCGCTTCGCCATACTGGGCGACGCGACGATGGCCGACTTCGAAGTCTTCGGACTGCCGCGGCCCAAGCTGCCGACGTACCTGCTCTTCATGGGCGACTGCGACGGCCCGGCCGAAGTGCAGCTGGCCGAGATGGTGCAGCAAGCGGGCGAGGGCCTGCGCCGCATCTTCTCGCACTGCCGCAGCCTCGACTTGCGCGACGACCTGCTCGACTGGCTGATCGAGCATGACCGGCCCGTTGCTGCACCGTACGTGAATCGCATCGGCCGAACCGTCCTGCAGATCCGCGAAGAGAGCGCGCTGCAGCGGGCACTGGCGGCGCGGGTGCCGCGCAGCGTGCGCGATGCGGCGGTCGATCCGCAGACGCTGCGGCGCGACCTGGTGAACTTCGTGCGCGCCCAGCAGGCGACCGGCCGCTTGGTGCTGACGCCGCCGGCGCCGACGCCGCTCGGCTGGTGGGTGCGCAACGCCCTGCACGCGATCGGCCTTCCATTGGCTGCAGTGCTGTTGTCGCCGTTGTTGCTGATCGCGTTGCCGTTTCTTCTCGTGCTGCTGCGCCGGCACGAGCGCGCCGACCCGGAATACTGCCCACGTCCGCGCGCGGCCGCCGTGGGCGAGATGCAGGAGCTGGAGGACCACGGCCCGAGCAACAGCTTTACCGCTCTGGGCGCGCTCAAGCCGGGCTGGTTCCGGCGCGTGCTAGTGCAGGTGCTGCTGCTCGCGATCGCCTGGGCCTGCCGCCATGTCTTCGGGCGAGGGCACCTCGGGCGCGTTCGCACCATCCATTTCGCGCACTGGGTCTTCATCGACAACAAGATCCGCGTGCTGTTCACCAGCAACTACGACGGCAGCCACGAGGCCTACATGGACGACTTCATCAACAAGGTCGCGTGGGGCCTTAACCTGGTCTTCAGCAACGGCTTCGGCTGGCCCCGCACTGCGTGGCTGATCCGGCAGGGTGCGCGCCGCGAGCTGCCCTTCAAGTACTACCAGCGGGGCCATCAGTTGCCGACCGAGGTCTGGTACAAGGCCTACCCCGGCCTCACGCTCAGCGACCTGGAGCGCAACCGGCGCATCCGCGAAGGCTTCGAGCGCGTAGACATGAGCGATACGGAAGCGCTCGCGTGGCTGAGGTTGCTATGAGCAGTGCCATGAGCCGCACGGCCGCCCCGAAGGCGAACAGCACCGCAGCCGAAGGCGAAGGTGCTCCAGTGACCCAGGTCGACTTCGAAGACATTCAGGGCCTGGTGCGCTACGGCTACAAGCACATGACGCAGGCTTGCTTCCTGCTGCTGCGCGTCCGCGATGCCGGCGCGGCGCGCGCCTGGCTCGCGCGTGCGCCCGTCACGCCGGCTATCGAGCGCCAACCACCGCCGCCCACGGCGCTGCAGATCGCCATCAGCGCGCCCGGCCTGCACAAGCTGGGCGTGGCACGCGACATCGTCGAAGGCTTCTCGGCGGAGTTCCTGGCGGGCATGAGCAGCGATGCCAGCCGGGCACGGCGGCTGGGCGACCTCGGGGCGAACGATCCGGCCGGATGGCAATGGGGCGGCGCGCCGCACGAGGTGCCGCATGTGCTCGTCATGCTCTATGCAATGCCAGGCCGGCTCGACGCATGGCTCGCGACCGTGCGTGGCGATTGCGAAGCCGGCTTCGAGGAGACGGCTTGCCTCTTCACCGCCCGGCTGCGCGAGACCGAGCCCTTCGGCTTTGTCGACGGCATCTCGCAGCCGCGCGTCGACTGGGAGCGCAAGCGCCCGGCGCGCGACGAGGAGCAGTTCGGCTTCACCAACCGGTCGTGCATCGGCGAGTACCTGCTGGGCTATCCCAACGAGTACGGCGCGTACACCGATCGCCCCTTGCTCGCGCCGCATCGAGACCCCGGCACGGTGCTCCCCCGCGCCGAGGATGCGCCGGGGGTGGCCGACCTCGGGCGCAACGGCAGCTACCTCGTGATGCGCCAGTTGCGCCAGGACGTGGACGGGTTCTGGCGGTTCCTCGATCGGGAGGCCGGCGGCGACCTGGTCCTGCGCCGGCGGCTGGCCGAGGCCATGGTCGGCCGCAAGATGGATGGCGGCGAGGCGCTCGTGGGGCCCGGCCGCGAGCACATCGACGGCATCGACGATGACGCCCAGCTGCGCAACGGCTTCACTTATCGCAGCGATCCCGACGGCCTGCGTTGTCCACTTGGTGCGCACATCCGCCGCGCCAATCCACGCAACGCCGACCTGACGCCGGGCTGGGCGAATCCGTTGTCGCGCCTGTGGCGACGGCTCGGCTTCGGCGCGAACCCGCTGCGGCCTGACCTGATCGCGTCCACCCGCTTCCACCGCCTGCTGCGCCGCGGGCGCGAGTACGGGGGAGCGCCTGGCGAGGAGACAGGGCTGCACTTCATCTGCCTCGGCGCCAACATCGCGCGGCAGTTCGAGTTCGTCCAGAACGCATGGATGGCGGGGACGCGCTTCAATGGCCTCTCGGGCGAATCCGATCCGCTGCTGGGGCATCGGCTGCCGGACAACGATGGAAACCCGACGGACAGCTTCTCTATGCCGGTGGGCACGGGGCCGGATCGCCAGTGCTCGGGGCTGCCGCAGTTCGTGACCGTGCAGGGGGGGGCGTACTTCTTTCTGCCGGGAATTCGTGCGTTGCGTTACCTGTCGAAGGGGCATTCGGTGTGAGCGCCGCGTGGTCTTCTGGTGTCTTGCTGGCTCGCGTGCTGGGGGAGGGGTGGGGTGGGGGCGCCGGACCTTCGATTTGTACGTTGATTCTGAGTCGTTCGTTGCGCTTGATCAGAGGCTGGAGCCGGGGGTTCGTCCCGGCGGCCGAGTCACTTTCTTTTGCTTCGCCAAAAGAAAGTAACCAAAGAAAAGGCGACCCCACTGCGCGTGACCCTCCGCTTCGCTACGGGCAACCTGCGGTGCTCGCTTTTCGCGGGGTCCGCGCAAACTCGCTGCGCTCAAACACGCGCGGCCCTGATCCGCGAAAAGCTGCGCTCCTCGGCACGCGCAGAGGGGATGGGGAACCGCTCGGGCCATCGCTTCGCTCGGCCAACAACGGCCTCGCTGCGCGAGACCTTGAACAGGTGCGTGCGTATGCGTGCGAACGAGTGCACGCGCATGTGCATGGCTACGAGCACGAGCACGAGCACGAGCACGAGCATGTGCATGTGCATGTGCATGTGCATGCGAGTGTCTGTGAGCTTGAGCTTGAGCTTGAGCGCATGAGTGTGCGTGTGCGCGAGTGTCTGTGTGGGCGAAGACACGAGGTTCATGTCAATCTGCATTCCACACAGGGACGCGCCATGGCGCGTTGGAGTTCAAGTCCCCTCTGGCCGCGCCGAGGAGCGCAGCTTTTCGCGGAAAAAGGGCCGCGCGTGTTTGAGCCGCAGGCGAGTTTGCGCGGACCCCGCGAAAAGCGAGCACCGCAGGTTGCCCGTAGCGAAGCGGAGGGTCGCGGCCAGTGGGGTCGCCTTTTCTTTGGTTACTTTCTTTTGGCGAAGCAAAAGAAAGTGACTCGGCCGCCGGGACGACGCCCCGGCTCCAGCCTCAACACAAGCACACGATACCCATCGGCAGCCCGGTGTCCTCACCCTAACCCCAACCCTCCCCCAACGTAAGAGGGAGCAAGACCATGCCCAACTCGAACGCGAGCCGCCCCGCGCCGCGCGCCAACACCGGCTCGACGTTGAAAGACTTCGTCAGCGACTCCGGCATGGCGCTCCTGCGCCTGGAGCGCCGCTTCGATCCCTTCCTGCGCCCGGCTTTCGACGCGCTGCTGCGCGACCCGCTGGCGCGCCTGACGACGGCGCTGATCAACAGCCGCCGCCCGAACGAAGGCCTGGGAATCGCCCAGGAACAACTGTTGCCCAGTGAGGAGCAGTTCGTCGACTCGATCGTGCGCAGCTTCACGCAGCAGATGCGCGACCTGTGGAAGCCCGGAGGCTTCGAGCGCGGCGGCAACACCAAGACCCAGGGCATCGTGCGCGGCGAGTTCATCGTGCATGACGACATTCCCGCGGAGATGAAGCGGGGCATCTACGCAAAGCCGCAGCGCTTCCGAGCCTGGGTGCGCTTCTCGGGTCCCGGCCCCTACATCACGCCCGACATCGACGACGTGGGCTTCATGAGCATCAGCATCAAGCTCATGGGCGTGCCAGGCACGAAGCTGATGGAGGAGGAGCAGCACACACTGGACATGTTCGGCGTCTCCACGCCCACCTTCGTCACGCCCGATGTCAAGGCCAACGCAGCGCTGCAGATCGAGAGCGTGAAGAACGCGCAGATCTTCTACTTCGTCAACCTGCGCGAGTCGCATGTGCTGGACCTGGTGATGCAGTCGCTCTTCATCAAGACGCAGTCCAGTCCACTTGAAGCGCCGTACTTCAGCTGCGTGCCGTACCTGCTGGGCGAAGGACAGGCGATGCAGTACTCGGTATGGCCCAAGTCCACAAAGCGCACGCCGATCCCGCGCCTGCCGCTGCGTCCACCGGACGACTACCTGCGCCAGGCCATGGCCGCGACCCTGAGCAGGGAAGAGGTGGCGTTCGACATCCGCCTGCAGATGCAGACCGACCCGCACCGCATGCCCATCGAGAACGCGGGCGTGCTGTGGCCCGAGAAGCTGTCGCCGCGCATCAGCGTGGCGACACTGCGCATCCCGAAGCAGCGCTTCGATTCACCCGCTCAGATGGAATTTGCCAAGAAGCTCTCGTACAACCCCTGGCACACGATTGCCGAGCACCGGCCGCTAGGCAACCAGAGCCGGGCGCGCCGACGGATGTACTGGGAACTATCGAAGCTGCGGCATGACATGAATGCGGTGCCGCGCTACGAGCCGACAGGGGACGAAGTGTTCGAGTAGGCGGCCTCGGCACGTGCCGAGGCCTTACGCTGCCGATCGCGGGAAGTCGGCGCCAGGCTGGCCCGCGCGCCAGGGCGGGTACTTTTGCATCGCTTGCAAGAAGATCGGCGCTTCGAGCCGTGCCCCCAGCCAGGCCTGGAGTCGCGGCCAGGGACGCGATGCGAACCAGGCCGCATCGACTTGCGCGAACTGCCGCACGAACGGGGCGATCGCGATGTCGGCAAGCGCGACCTGTTCGCCGCACAGTCCGCGACTCGCCTGCAACCGCGCCTCGAGCTGCGCCAGGAAGAGGGCGCCTTGCGCCTGATGCGCACTTGCGTCGTGCGGCGGATGCCGCTCGGGATACTTGTAGCCGTCGAGATGCCGCTTGAACTCGCCATCGCATTCGGCCACCAGCGAGAGCATCTCGTCCAGCGTTGCGTGGCCAGCCTGCAGCCAGCCCTCGGGGTCGTTGTGCCGCAAGGCCCACAGCATGATGTCGATGCTCTGCTCGATGACCGTGCCGTCGGCCTCGACCAGCACGGGCACCGTGCCCTTGGCCGATGCGGCCAGCAGCTCGGCCGGCTTGTCGCGCAGCACGACCTCGCGCAGCTCGCAGCTCAGGCCGCTGACGAGGATCGCCATGCGTGCGCGCATCGCATAGGGACAGCGGCGAAAGGAGTAGAGCACCGGCCGTGCGCCGCCGGCGCCTTTCAGATCAGCCTGCGTATTGCCTTCTTGCGCCATACGAACCTGTAGTAGCTCGCCTGCAGCGTCAGCATCGCCGCAAAGGCCACCGGGTACGACACCCAGATGCCGTTGAGCCCCATGCGATGGCTCAGCCACCACGCCACCGGTACCTCGATCAGCGCGATGCAGAAGATCGAGATCGAGGTCGGCACCAGCACCGACCCGCTGGCGCGCATGATCCCCGACAAGGCGGCGCCCATGCCGAAGATGACCGTGCTCCACAGCATGATGTGCAGCAGCGTCTGCGCCACCTCGATCACGGGCTCGCTGGTGATGAAGAAGCCCATCAGCGGCCGCGAGAACAGATACCCCAGCAGTACCAGGCCGCCAGTCAGCACGACGTTCATCATCAGCGCGGTGCGGGCGATGGCTCCGAGCCGCTGCATCTGGCCGGCGCCGATGGCCTGGGCGCCGAGCACCGAGGCCGCGATGGCGATCGAGATGGCAGGGAACTGCACGTAGGCCACGACCTGGTTCACCGCACCGTAGGCCGCGGTGGCGCCCGAGCCGTAGGCGTTGACGAAGGAGAGCAGGGCGAGCTCGGCGAGCGACACCACGATCATCTGCACGCCCGTCGGCACGCCCACCTTCAGCACCGCCTTCAGCAGCGCCGGGCGCACGCGCAGGTGCCGCACGAATCCGGCGTCGGGCGCCAGCGGACTTTTCTTGCGCCGCAAGTGGAACGCGAGCCAGGTTGTCGCGACCACGAAGGAGATCACCGTGGCCCAGGCACCGCTCGCCACGCCCATCTGAGGCAGGCCGAACCAGCCGCGGATCAGCGCCGGCGTGATCACCAGGCCCAGCGTGGTGGAGATGACGAGTGTGTAGAGCGGAGCCATCGTGTCGCCCACGCCGCGCAGCATCGCGGTGGAGAGCAGGAACACGAACAGGCCCGGCATGGCGATCAGGATGATGCGTGCATAGCGAGTGGCGTCGGCCAGGATGTCGGGGGGCGTGCCGAGCGCCGCAAGCATCGGCCGTGTGAAGGCACCGCCGAAGACCGCCACGCACAGCCCGAACAGCACGCCCACCGTCAGCGTGGTACCGGCTACTGCGCGAGCCTTCTCGGGCTCGCGGGCACCCCAGGCCTGGCCAATCAGGACCGAGGCGCCGGCGCCCAGGCCGATGGTGAAGGCGATGAAGAAGAACATCATCGGGAAGAAGCTGGACACCGCCGCCAGCGCACCCACGCCGATCATCTGGCCCAGGTAGACGTTGTTGAGCGTGCCGGAGAGCGACTGAAGGATGTTGCTCAGGAGCATGGGCGCGAGAAAGACCAGGAAGGTCTTCCAAAGCGGGCGAGAGGCCATGGCCGCGGCGCGCGGATTGGTTTTCGCGGCGATCTGCGGCGGCACCGGATCGGTCACCGTCGCTGTCGGAGCGACGATTTCGCCGGCGTGTTCCACGTCTTCGGGTTCCATCGGCTGGGCGGGTATCGCGCGGTTCATTGGCTGCTCCACGCCGCTGCTGCCAGCCGCTGCAGGTATGCGCGCACGTCTTCGGGCCATGCGGCGACGAGCTCTGCGAAGCGCTTGCCGTCGCTGGCGAAGAGGGCGCGCGCCGCCTCCTCGAAGCCCGGCAGATCGCCCCCCATCGCGCTCATGAAGCGGTAGGCGGCTTCGCGCGAGGCGCGCTGCGCATCGCGGTCGGCGTGGACGCGGCGCGACTCGTCGATCAGCCGGCGCAGCGCCACCGAGGCGCCGCCGGGCTGGCGACTGAGCCAGTCCCAGTGGCGCGGCAGCAGGGTGACCTCGCGCGCGACCACGCCGAGCTTGGGGCGGCCGACGCCGCGGGTGGTTTGCTCGTCGGAAGCAGAGCCTTCCGCAACGGCTGACACGTCTTCACGCAGATCGAGATCGAGGCGCTGGCCGGTGCTGTCGTCGAAGACAAAGACCGTCTGGGCATCAGCGCGTGCGCGCAGCTGCGCGACGACTTCGGCGCTCGGCCCTGCAGCGATGCGCTCGAAGCCGGCAAAGGCGGTGAGGGTGGGATCGGGAACAGAGGACATGGCGCGAATAATACCCGGGGTAAAAGGTATTTTGCAATCTACCCGGGTGAAAATTTTCGCGCGAGTCCTCCGCAGTGCATCTGATGTACCCCGACACGCGTCGCGAACCGGCAGCGAATCCGCCCTCGAGCGAGGACGGCCGCGAGTGAGCTCCGGTCTCCGGTCAGGCGTTGGCTGCCACCGGCCTCTCGGCGCTCAGCCCTTGAAGCAACCAGAGGTAGCTCAAACAACAGGCCATCGCCAGAACGGCGAAGACGGCGCGGTAGGCATCGACGACGGGCCAATGCGCTGCCTGGAGCCGGTCCAGCGCCGCGCCCACGCACCATTGGGTGGTGAAGACACCGGCGAACAGCAGCAGGTTGAATGCCGAGATGGCGCGTCCGGCTTCGTGGGCGACAAAGGCCATGCCGATGGCAGGATGCGTGAGCGCGAGAACACTCGACAGCGCGCAGTAGATGGCAAATGCTTCCCAGCCTGCGCGCGGCCCGAGCCAGGCGACGGCCGCAAGCGCGATGAAGCCGAACGGCAATCCCCGCAGGATGATGCGCTCGGCGCTCAGCCCCGCTCGATGCAGACGCGGGTTGGCCATGCCCCAGAACCAGAACACGAAAAGCATCGTCAGGTTCATCGCGAACAGGCCGCGCGCGGCCTGGGTGGCGGAGTAGCCGGCCACCGCAGTCATCCAGGGGCCTGCCCACAATGTCTGGACGGCCACGAGCACGCCGTAGTTGACGAACCCGATCCACGCCATGCGCCGGAAGTAGCGATTCGCGAAGATGGGGGCATAGCTCGTGAACAGGTTTTTGCGCCGTGAGGATGCCGCTGGGGTCTGCACGGTGGGCACTTGCCAAGCCGTTCCGAGCATCGTCAGCGCGAAGAAGAGGGCGAGCACCAGGAACAGCGATCGCCAGCCGTAGAGCGGCAAAGCCCATTGCACCGGCAGCGTGGCGGTCAGCAGACCCAGGGAGCCCACCATCAGCATCCATGCGTTGGCGCTTTGTTGCTGGCTGCCTTGCAGCCATAAGCGCGCTCCGGTGAGCGGCGCAATCAGGCATGCGCTCACGCCCACGCCGCAGATGAAGCGCGCCAGCAGCAAGGACACGAAGCCGTCCGCCATCGCAAAGGCGATGCAGCTGAGCGCTGCCGCGGCCAGTGAGAAGCTCAAAACGCGCCGTGGCCCGAAGCGGTCGAGCCAGTTGCCCAGCGGTAACTGAAGCATCGCGAAGCCGAGGAAGTAGGCGCCGCCCAGCAGGCCGAGCTGGCTCGACGAGAGCGCGAATTCCTGGGTCAGCGCCGGCGCGAGTGTCGCGGTGACGCCGCGCACCAAGGACGAGAGGAAGTAACCCAGTGCGAAGACGGCGAAGACGACGAGCGCCCGGCCGCGGGTCATTGCCGTCATCGTGGTCAGCTCCAGAAGGTCAAGGGCTGCGCATCGCCACGGAAGCCGAGAAACGAAGACAGGGTCAGCCGGTCGGAGCCGGCGCCCGCCGCAACCGCGTGCAGCTTGCGCGCGTTGAAGAGAATCAGGTCGCCCATTTGCGGCTTCACGACGATGTCGGGCGGGCCAAGCGGCTCGATGTCCATGCCGTACTTGTCGCCGCGCCGACGCAGGAACTCGGCATCGGTGATCTCCTCGCGCCACATCATGAGTTCGCCGCCGTGCTGCGGCACATTGACGTAGATGTTCACGGCCATCTGCATCAGCAGGTCGTTGGCCTCGGCATCATGGGGCGCGAGCCGCGCGAAACAGTCATGGTGCGCCAGCAGCGGTGCGCCGGGACGCATGTTGCGCGACAGGCCGACGAACATCTTGCGCCCGGACAGGCTCTGAAGACTTGCACCCGAGGGCCAGAGCTCATCGACCACGCACCGAAAGACATCGATGGGGCACTGGTAGGGCGCGCATGCATTGCGCAGGAGGCGGATGTTGGGCAGCGCGGTGGCAAAGTACTGGTCGATGAGCTCGGCCTTGCCGCCGGTCTCGAAGAAGGACATCCCGATGCGACCGACGGCCGGCGCATTGAGATAGTCGTCATACCCTTGGCGCAGCAGGCCGCGCGCGATCAGGTGGCACACGCCGGCGGATATGAAGCCAGGAATGCGCACGATCAGGGCTTCCTGGAGCGTGAGGGCCTGTAGCGCATGGTGGCTCAGCCCACCGGGGAACGTGAGCAGATCGCGTGGCTTTTCTTCGATGACGTTGGACATGGTGTTCTCAGCTCCAGAAGCTCAGGGGATTGGATTCGCCGCGATAGCCGACGAAGCAGGACAACGCAAGGCGGCTGCGCCCGGTGCCGGGCGAAACGGCATGCATCTTTCGGGAGTTGAAGATGAGCAGGTCGCCCGGAGCGGGCCGCACCCTGACATCTGGCGGGCCCAGTCGATCGATGGGAATGCCGTAGTGCTCACCGCGCATCCTGTTGAATGTTGCGGGTGCGATCTCGTCACTCCACATCAGTAGCGAACCACCGGCACCAGGCATCTGGAGGTAGATGTTGGCGCCGAATTGAGCGCTGAGGCTGGTGGCCTCGGGGTGGCCTGGCGCGTCTTCCGAGAAGATGTCGTGATGCGCCAGGAAGGTGGTGCCGGGCTCGACGCTGCGAGAGAGGCCGACGAACATCTTGCGGCCGCCCAGACCCTGCAGGCGCGCGCCGTGCGGCCAGACTTCGTCGAGCGTGCAGCGCATGGTGTCTATCGGCGAGCAGAAGGGCGCGCAGGCGCGCCTGAAATCGGAGAGATGCTGCGGCGCCGAGGCGAAGTAGCTGTCGATGAGCTCGGACTTGCCTTCGGTCTCGTAGAACGCCATGCCGATGCGCCGCACGCTCGGGACGTTCAGGTACGACGAATAGCCAAGGTGCTCGGCACGCTGGGCCAGCAGCGCGCAAGTGGCGGGGTCGACGAAGCTGCGTATGTGCAGCACCATGGCCGCGCCGCTGGCGAGCGCGACGAGGGCCCGGGCGCTTAACTCGCCGCGCGTCGCCGACAGGACGAGCTTCGAGTCATGCTCATCATCGATGAACGTGTCCATGTATGAGGTCTCCCTGATTTGCCGTGGTTTTCAAGAGGCCGCGAAGACTGAGCTCGCGTGCGGTGAAGGCCGGCAGTTTGCGCTCGTCAACCCTGATTGAGAATGCGCACCTCAGGCATGACACTGAGGAATAAATTTCTGCAATGGGGAGGATCGGGATGCTGGGAATGGAGTGGCTTCTGACATTCACCGAGACCGTCAAGCACGGCTCGTTCGCCGCCGCGGCACGAGAGCTCGGGACCACGCCTTCGACGGTGGCCAAGGCCGTCGGCCGGCTCGAATCGACGCTGCGGCTTCGGCTTTTTCATCGCACCACGCGGCGCGTAACGCTGACCTCCGATGGCGAGCGGCTCTTCGACCGCTGCCAGCGGGTCATCGCCGAAATCGAAGAGCTTCAGGCAGAGGCCCTGGGCACGATGACCAGGCCTTGCGGAACCTTGCGCGTGGATCTGCCGGTCGTCTTCGGTCGCGAGCGCGTGATGCCCGCCATCGTCCAGCTCGCGGCCAAGCACCCTGAACTGCGGTTGGATGTGCGGCTGTCGGATGCCTTCGTCGATCTGGTGGAGGAGGGCGTCGACCTGGCGATCCGCATCGGCGCCATGTCGGATTCGCGCCTGGTGGCGAGGCGCATCGCGAGCCAGGACTGGGTCTTGTGTGCCGCGCCTGCCTATCTGGATGCCCAAGGCCGTCCCGAGGATGTGTCGGCGCTGGTCGGACACCGGGCCATTCTGTTCCGCATGCCGACCAGCGGTCGCGATCAGGTCTGGCACTTTCGCGAAGCCCGACGCAATCGCGACTTCCGTGCCGTGGCCCAATTCCGGTTCTCCGACGGCGAAGCCATGGCGCAGGCGACCGAGCTCGGGCTTGGCATCGCGCAACTGCCCGACTACATGGTGAACCGCCAATTGGCTGCGGGCACCTTGATCGAGCTGCTGCCGAACTGCCGGCCGCCCAGCACGCCCATCCACGCGGTGATGCCGGCCAACCGAATGGTGCCGGCACGGGTGCGGGCGATCCTGGATGAATTGACGCCGCTGGCGTCTGTATCGGCGCAGCGCCGCGCCGCATAGCGCGACCTGTCCGCCCGGCGCCCGAAGGCGGCATCGGGCGCAACAAGAGTTGTTGCAATGTATCGGGCCGGACGCACAAGGCGATCCGCGCCCTATGGCAAACTTGCCCGCTTCGTTTTTCTCTTCTTCTCGCCATCCGCAGGCGCCCGCGCGGCGTCCGCAGCGAACCTCCTCCCAGACATGCAGAAAATCATTCGCCAGCTCGCGGCCGAGATCAAGGTCGGCGAGCACCAGGTGAAGGCCGCCGTCGATCTGCTCGACGGGGGCGCCACCGTGCCTTTCATCGCACGCTATCGCAAGGAGGCCACCGATGGGCTCGACGATGTGCAGTTGCGCGAACTGGAGGCACGCCTCGCTTACCTCCGCGAGCTCGAGGATCGCCGCGCGGCGGTGCTGAAGAGCATCGAGGAGCAGGGCAAGCTGACGCCCGAACTGCGCGCCGCCATCGATGCCGCACCGACCAAGCAGGAGCTGGAAGACCTCTACCTGCCCTACAAGCCCAAGCGCCGTACGAAGGGCCAGATGGCGCGCGAAGCAGGCATCGAGCCGCTGGCCGACAAGCTCTTCGCGGACGCGACGCTGAACCCCACCGAGGAAGCTGCGGCTTTCGTCAAGCCCGCTGCGGACGGACTGGATTTCTCGACCGTGCAGTTGGTGCTCGACGGCGTGCGCGACATCCTCTCAGAGCGCTGGGCCGAGGACGCGGTGCTGGTGCAGCGCCTGCGCGAATGGCTGTGGGCCGAGGGCCTGTTCAAGTCCAGCCTGATGGCCGGCAAGGACGAGAACAACGCCGACGTCGCCAAGTTCCGAGACTACTTCGACTACGACGAGCCGATCGGCCGCGTGCCCTCGCATCGGGCGCTGGCGGTGTTCCGCGGCCGCGCGCTCGACATCCTCGACGCCAAGCTGGTGCTGCCCGTCGAGCCCGAGCCGGGCAAGCCTTCGATCGCGGAAGGCAAGATCGCGCTGCACCTGGGATGGAGCCATGCAGGCCGCGCAGCCGATGACCTGATCCGCAAGTGCGTGGCCTGGACCTGGCGCGTGAAGCTCTCGCTCTCGACCGAGCGCGACCTGTTCTCGCGGCTGCGCGAGGAGGCCGAGAAGGTCGCCATCAAGGTCTTTGCCGACAATTTGCGCGACCTGCTGCTGGCTGCACCGGCCGGGCCGCGCGTTGCCATGGGCCTGGACCCGGGCATCCGTACCGGCGTGAAGGTCGCCGTGGTCGATGCCACCGGCAAGCTGGTCGACACCGCCACCGTGTTCCCGCACGAACCGCGGCGCGACTGGGAAGGTTCGCTTCACACACTGGGCAAGTTGTGCGCCAAGCACGGCGTCAACCTCATCGCGATCGGCAACGGCACCGCCAGCCGGGAGACCGACAAGCTGGCCGCGGACCTGATCAAGCTGCTCGCGAAGATGGCCGAGCAGGCCGGCGCGCCGCCGCTCAAGGTCGAGAAGGTGGTGGTGAGCGAGGCGGGCGCCTCGGTCTATTCCGCCAGCGAGTTCGCCTCGCAGGAAATGCCTGACGTCGATGTCAGCCTTCGTGGCGCCGCAAGCATCGCGCGCCGGCTGCAGGATCCTCTGGCCGAGCTGGTGAAGATCGACCCGAAATCCATCGGCGTCGGCCAGTACCAGCACGACGTGAACCAGAGCGAACTGGCGCGAACCTTGAATGCCGTGGTCGAAGATTGCGTGAACTCCGTGGGCGTGGACCTCAACACCGCGAGCGTGCCGTTGCTGTCGCGCGTCTCGGGCCTGTCCGCGGGCGTCGCCAAGGCCGTGGTGCGCTGGCGCGAGGCCAATGGCGCCTTCGCCACGCGCAAGCAACTGCTGGAAGTCACTGGTTTCGGCGGCAAGACCTTCGAGCAGAGCGCGGGTTTCCTGCGTATCCGCGGCGGCACCAATCCGCTGGACGTGACGGGCGTGCACCCAGAGACCTACCCTGTCGTCGAGCAGATGATCGAGAAAACGGGCAAGCCCATCGAAGCGCTGATGGGTCGCGCCGAGATGCTCAAGACGCTGAAGCCCGAGCTCTTCGCCAACGAGAAGTTCGGTGTGATCACGGTGAAGGACATCATCGGCGAGCTCGAGAAGCCGGGCCGTGATCCGCGTCCGGATTTCAAGGTGGCGCGCTTCAACGACGGCGTCGAGGACATCAAGGACCTGGTGGAAGGCATGGTGCTCGAAGGCACGGTGAGCAACGTGGCGCAGTTCGGCGCCTTCGTCGACCTGGGTGTTCACCAGGACGGCCTGGTGCACGTCAGCCAACTCTCGCACAAGTTCGTCAACGATGCGCGCGAGGTGGTGAAGACCGGCGACATCGTCAAGGTCAAGGTGATGGAGGTCGACGTCGCGCGCAAGCGCATCGGGCTTTCGATGAAGCTCGACGCGGCGCCTGGCCGCCGCGACGGCCCGCGCGACAACCGCTTCGAGGGGGCCGGGCGCGGCCAGCAGGGTCCGCGTCGCGACAACGCTCCGCAGCCGGCGGGCCAGATGGCCAGCGCCTTCGCCAAGCTGCAGGGCCTGCGCAAGTCATAGATAGCAAGGGAAAGCCTGCATGCCTGATCCTCGCCACGCTGTAGAGCGCGCCCTGCCGGCGCGAACCGCCGCAGCGGCCGGCACCCGCGACCTGCACGCGGACTACCTGAAGGCGGCCGGCATCGTCGGCGTGGTCTGCATCCACGCGGGCCTGCCCTTCCAGGATGTGTACCGCTTCGGCGTGCCGGTGTTCATCGGGCTGTGGGCCTACTACCTCGAGAAGGCCCTGGCGCGCCGCGCGTCCGGGACGCACCTGGCCTACCTGGGCCAGCGCCTGGCGGAGTTGGGCGTGGCCTACATCGCCTGGACCCTGCTCTATGTCGAGAAGTTCTACGACGGGCGGTGGGAAGCAACGCCGATGCACACCATCGTCGGTGGTTGGTTTGGTGGCTACGGGTGGTCGGGCCAGTACTACTTCGTGATCCTATTCCAGCTCACGCTGCTCTTTCCACTGTTGCGGCGATGGGTGGCAGAAGTGCCGACCCTGCCGGTGATCGCGGCCGGCGTGGCACTCAACGTGGCTGCGGGCTACTGGATGTTCGAGAACCGATGGATCTCGGCCGTCGGAGACCGGCTCTTCATCTACTGGATTCCGTATGTGGCGATGGGCGTCGCATTGGCGCGCGGCGAGTTCGGCCGCAGGCCCGGCCTGGGTATCGTCGCGGTGCTGCTGCTGCTCGCGGCGCCGATCGAGAGCCGGCTGTTCGCCGAGCACTCGCCCTACCTGACGCTGACGGTGACGCTCGCCTCCCTGCTGCTGATGATGAGTGCCGTTGCGGCCGATCGTGCGCCGCCGAGACAGCCTGGGGTGCTGGGCCGGGCGGTCGCCTTCATCGGAAGGAACACCTTCGCGATCTACGTGGCCAATGTCGCGATGCTCGAAATCAGCAAGAGCATCGGCTTCACGGCCTTCGCCGTGTCCCATGCGGGCCCCTTGGGCCTGTTCGCCGTGGTCGCGGCAACGATGTTCGGCGGCCTCCTTGTCGGTTGGCTGCTGCAGGTCCTTGGCCTCGGTGTGCTGGTCGGCAAGCGGTGAAAGCCTTGCGCATCTACGCGGGTGCGACGGGACGAGTGGTTGCACGCGGCAGCCCGGCGGCGGTCGTGCACTCGCTCTGAGTTGGCGCCAGCCGCGGCGGCTACAGTCGGGCATCCATTTCAAACCACGGGGAAGCACGACACCATGAACGCCACAAGAATCATCGGCCTGATCCTCATCGTTGCCGGCATCGCGGCCATCGGGCTCGGCGGCTTCAGCTTCACCAAGGAAACGCACCAGGCCAAGATCGGCCCGATCGAGCTGTCGGTGAAGGAAAAAGAGACCGTCAACTTCCCGACCTGGGCCGGCGTGGCGGCGATCGTGGTGGGCGGAGCACTGGTGGCATTTGGCGGCAGGAAGGGCTGAGACCCGGCCGGCCGAGTGCCACGCGTCAGGCGCCAGTGATCCAGGGCACGACCGCGGCTGCGACAGCGGCATGCGCCGCGTTGCGATCGGCCATCGATGCCTTGGTCTCCGTCAGGTAGACCGACAGCAGGATGGGCGCGCGTCCCGGCGGCCGAAGGATCGCGATGTCGTTGGCTGCGCCGTTCTCGCCCGTGCCGGTCTTGTCGCCCACCTTCCAGTCCGCGGGCAGGCCGGCGCCGATGCGCTCGCCGCCTGTCTTGTTCCCGTCCAGCCATTGCAGCAACTGGGTGCGCGAGGCGGGCGAGAGCGCATCGCCCAAGAGAATCTTCTGCATGCTGCCCACCATCGCGGCCGGCGTGGTGGTATCGCGCGGATCGCCGGCACGGGCTTCGTTGAGGGCGGTCTCGATGCGGTCCAGCCGCGTGTGCGCGTCGCCCAGCGAGCGCATGAAGGCGGTAAGGCCTGCGGGGCCGCCGAAGCTCGCAAGCATCAGGTTGCCGGCGGTGTTGTCGCTCAGCGTGACCGCGGCCTCGCACAACTGGGCCATGGTCATGCCGTCGGTGCCGGCGTGCTTCTCGGTCACAGGCGAATAGGTCACGAGGTCGTTGCGCGAATAGGCGACACGGCGGTCCAGGCGCTCCTGGCCCCGATCCACCCGCGCCAGCACCAACGCCGCGGCGACAAACTTGAAGGTGCTGCACATGGCGAAGCGCTCGTCCTGGCGGTGGCCGGCGCGGCGGCCATTCGCGGTGTCGAGCACGTGGACGCCCAGCCGGCCTCCGGTTTTCTTCTCGATCTCGGCGAACTGTCGCGCAAGGGCCGGACGGGCCTCGGCCCGGATGTCGAAGGAAACGGCGGCCATCGGGAGAAGAAGGGCGCCTGCGAATTGACGTCGTTGAATCATGGGGATGCGTGCTCCTGAAAAGCAGCGACTTTCCGCCATGGACGGGGGCGGCACAAACGATAGTATTTGCTGTCTCGCACAAGAAAATCTTATGGCTCGCACCCACCTTCCCCTGAACGCACTGCGAGCCTTCGAATCCTCGGCGCGCCACCTGAGCTTCACGCTGGCGGCGGCCGAGCTCAACGTGACGCAGGCCGCGGTCAGCCAGCAGGTGCGCGGCCTCGAGGCGCGGCTGGGCGTGGCGCTGTTCCGCCGCCTGCCGCGCGGGCTGGCGCTCAGCGACGAGGGCCATGCGCTGCTGCCGGTGCTGGCCGAGTCCTTCGGGCGCATGGAGGCGGTGGTCCAGCAGTTCGACAACGGCCACTTCTTCGAGGTGCTGACGGTCGGCGTGGTGGGCACCTTCGCCGTCGGCTGGCTGCTGCCGCGTTTGCGGCTCTTCCGGCAAAGCTGCCCCTTCGCCGACCTGCGGCTGATGACGCACAACAACGTGGTCGACCTGGCGGGCGAGGGGCTGGACTGTGCAATCCGCTTCGGCGACGGGAACTGGCCAGGCCTGGAGGCCGAGCACCTGATGGCGGCGCCGCTCTCTGTGCTGTGTGCGCCGGCGATCGCAGCGCGCATCGCCAAGCCTCGCGATCTCTCGCAGCAGACGCTGCTGCGTTCCTATCGGGCCGAGGACTGGCCCGCCTGGTTCGCGGCATCGGGCGCGGACTGCCCGACGATCCGCGGCCCGGTGTTCGATTCCTCGCGGCTGATGGTGGAAGCGGCCATGCAGGGCGCCGGGGTCGCACTTGCGCCGGGCTCCATGTTCGAACGCGAGCTGGACGAAGGCCGGCTCGTCCGGCCGCTTTCGACCGAGGTGATGACCGGCAGCTACTGGCTCGTGCGGCTCAAGTCGAGAAAACCGAGCGCCGCGATGGAGGCCTTTCGCCGCTGGCTGGTCGACTACATCGAGGCTTCGAGCATCTCGCGGTAGTCCTCGCGGCTCGCGAGCCGCGGGTTGGTCTTGTGGCAATGGTCGGCCATTGCGCCGTCGATGATCTGCTCGAAGATCGCGTCCGTCACCCCCACCTCGCCGAGCCCCTTCGGCAAGCCCAGGCGTGCACTCATGTCGCGGATCGCCGCCGAAAGGTCACCGGGCGAGTCGAGGTTCATGGCCTGCGCCATGCGTTGCAGGCGCTGTTCCTTCTGTACCGAATCCGCGCCCGCGTTGAAGCGGATCACGGCCGGCAGGAAGAGGGCGTTGAGCGTGCCGTGATGCAGGCGCGGGTCGATGCCGCCCAGGCTGTGGCTCAGCGAGTGAACGCAGCCCAGGCCCTTCTGGAAGGCCATGGCGCCCTGCATCGAAGCGCTCATCAGGTTGAGGCGTGCCTCGCGGTCGCTGCCGTCCTTGGTGGCGCGCTCGATGTAGTTCCAGGCGCGCTGCAGCCCGTCCAGCGCGATGCCGTCGGCGGGTGGGTTGAAGGCGGCCGACATGAAGGTCTCCATGCAGTGCGCGATGGCATCCATGCCGGTGGCGGCGGTGAGCCGCGGCGGCAGGCCCAACGTCAGCTCGGGGTCGCAGATCGCAGCCTTCGGCATCAGGAACCAGCTGTGGAAGCCGAGCTTGCGGTGGTCGTCCACGATCACGATGGCGCCGCGCGCCACCTCGCTGCCGGTGCCGCTGGTGGTGGGCACGGCGATCAGCGGGGCGACGCGCTCGGTGATCTTCGGCGAGCCGCCTTCGATGGTGGCGTAGGTCTTGAGCGGCCCCTCGTGCGTGGCCGCGATGGCGACGCCTTTCGCGCAGTCGATGGCGGAGCCGCCGCCGACGGCGATGAGGCCGTCGCAGCGTTCGTCGCGGTAGAGCGCGGCGGCGGCGCGCACGGCGGCCTCGGTGGGGTTGGAGGGGGTCTGGTCGAACACCGCGGCTGGCAGGCCGCCGAGCGCGTCCAGCGCCTTTTGCAGGATGCCGGCGGCGCGCACGCCGGCGTCCGTGACGATCAGCGGCCGGGCGATGCCGATGCGGTCGCATTCGCTGCGCAGCAGCTGGATGGCGCCGAAGTCGAACTGGATCTGGGTCAGGTATTGGATGAGGGCCATGGGGCGTATGAAGTGGAAGCTACGATTCGGCCTTCCAATTTAACAAGTGCCGCCTGTCTTGCCCATGACCCAAACCCTCGCGCCGCCGCTCACCGCCAAGATGGCCGGTGTGGTCGAGCGCATGGCCCGCGCCCAGCCGGCGCCGTTCTTCACGCTGACGCCGGCCGAGGCCAAGGCGGCGTACGAGAAGGGCGCCGGCGTGCTCGAGGTCCCCAAGCCGCAACTGGGACGCGTCGAGGACTTCGAGATTCCCGCGCGCGACGGGCATTCCATGTCGGCCCGGCTCTATGCCCCTTCGCACGACGTGCTGCCGGTCCTGCTGTTCTTCCATGGCGGCGGCTTCACGGTCGGCAGCATCGCCACGCATGACACGCTGTGCCGCGTGCTCAGCCAGAAAAGCGGTTGCGCCGTCGTGTCGGTGGACTATCGACTGGCGCCCGAGCACAAGTTCCCGACCGCCTCGAACGACGCATGGGATGCCGTGCAGTTCGTTGCGCGGAGCGCCGCGGAGCTGGGGCTCGACGGCAGCCGCCTCGCGCTCGGCGGCGACAGCGCGGGCGGCACGCTGGCCGCGGTGTGCGCCATCCTGGCGCGCGACGCGGGCCTGCGGGTCGCCTTGCAGATCCTCATCTACCCGGGCACCACTGCGCACCAGGACACACCCTCGCACCGTCGCTTCGCAGAGGGTCCGCTCCTCGGCGAGCAGCTCATCACCTGGTTCTTTGCCCAGTACGTCAACACGCCGGCCGACCGCGACGACTGGCGCTTCGCCCCACTCAACGCCGAAGACGTCGAGGGCGTCGCGCCCGCCTGGATCGGCCTGGCCGAGTGCGATCCGGTGGTCGACGAGGGCATCGCCTACGCCGACAAGCTGCGCGCCGCAGGTGTGCCGGTGGACCTGGAGATCTACCGCGGCGTGATTCACGAATTCGTCAAAATGGGCCGTGCCATCCCCGAAGCGCTGCAGGCCCAGGCCGATGCGGCGCGCGCCCTGAAGGAAGCCTTGCAACCATGACCGAGAACACCCGCCGATCCGACTACCGCTTCTTCCACCGCCTGCGCGTGCGCTGGGCCGAGGTGGACATGCAGAAGATCGTCTTCAACGCCCACTACCTGATGTATTTCGACACCGCGATCGCCGACTACTGGCGCGCGCTTGCGTTGCCCTACGAGGAGGCGATGCACGCGCTGGGCGGCGACCTCTACGTGCGCAAGGCCACGGTCGACTTCCAGGCCTCGGCACGGGTCGACGACGTGCTCGACGTCGCCATGAAGTGCGTGCGCGTGGGCAACTCCTCCATCATTTTCCAGGGCGGGCTGTTCCGCGGCGACGACTTCCTGGTCGGGTGCGAGCTGGTCTACGTGTTCGCCGATCCGGCCACGCAGACCTCGAAGCCGGTGCCGACGTTGCTGCGCGAGATCTTCACGGCCTACGAATCCGGTGAAGCCCTGGCCGAAGTCCGCACCGGCAACTGGGCCGAGCTCGGCGAAGGTGCAGGCGCAGTCCGCCGCAGCGTCTTCATCGAGGAGCAGCGCATTCCCAAGGAGCTGGAATGGGACGAGCACGACGAGAGCGCCGTGCATGCGGTGGCGCGCAACCGGCTGGGGCAGGTGATCGCGACCGGACGGCTGGTGCCGGGCGCGCCCGGCCAGGGCCGCATCGGCCGGATGGCCGTGCACCGCGTGCTGCGCGGTGGTGGCCATGGCGCGGCGGTTCTGCGCGCGCTGGAGGACGCTGCCAAGGCGCGCGGCGACCGCGAGGTGATGCTGCATGCACAGCGCAGCGCCGAGGCCTTCTACACGCGCCTCGGGTATGCGCAGCATGGCGAGCCGTTCGAGGAAGCTGGCATCCCGCACATCGAGATGCGCCGCGCGCTCTGAGCGCCCGCCGTTCGTGCCGCCACGCCGATGAACCTCCGCCTCAAGATCGTCGCGCTGGCCGTCGCGCCGCTGCTGGTCGCACTGGCACTGGTGGCGCTGGCAGTGCGCCACCAGGAGCGCGACCTGGCAACCCGCGAGCGCGCGCTGATCGAGCAGACCTACATGAACCAGCGACGCAACGAGCTGCGCAGCTACGTGGCGTTGGCGGTCAGCGTGGTGCAGCCGCTGTACGACACGGGCCGGAACGACGAGGCGACGCGCGCCGAGGCCCTGCGCCGGCTCGCCGCGCTCGACTATGGCAACGACGGCTACTTCTTCGTCTATGACCTGCGGGGACGCTCTCTGATGCATTCGCGGCAGCCCGAGCTGGTGAACCAGGATCTGTGGGAGCTGCGCGACTCACGCGGGCGCTTCACCATCCAGGAGCTGATCGCCCGGGCTCGCGACGGCGGCGGCTTCGTGGAGTACGAGTGGCGCAAGCCCTCGAGTGCCCAGCTCGCGCCCAAGCTGGGCTACGTGACGGCGCTGCCGCGCTGGAACTGGATGCTCGGGACCGGCCTGTACCTGGACGACATTCAGGCGACCATGCAGACGCTGGATCGGCAGATGAATCTCAACGTCACCACCACCCTGCTGTGGATCGCAGCCATCGCGGCGCTGTGCCTGGCGGCGGTCAGTGCCGGCGGGCTGCTGCTCAACCTCAGCGAGCACCGGGTGGCCGAGGCCAAGCTGCGCCTGCTCGCGCGCCAGGTGGTGCAATCGCAGGAGGAGGAGCGCGGACGGCTCGCGCGCGAGCTGCACGACGGCACCAGCCAGACGCTGGTGTCCGCCAAGCTGCTGGTGGAGTCCGCCGTGGAGATGCTGGAGCGCGCGAACCAGCCCGCGCCGGCGGTGCTGGCCAAGTCGCTGGCGCGGCTCAACACATGCCTCGCCGAAGTACGACGCATCTCTCACCGGCTGCGGCCGGCGCTGCTGGACCAGTTGGGCCTGCCGGCCGCGCTGGAACGATTGGGCGCGGAGTTCGGCGAGGAGGGCGACGTGGCCGCCGCCGTCGCGGTGCAGGGCGAACCGCGCGAACTGCCGGAAGAGGTCAAGACCGCGCTGTTCCGTGTGACGCAGGAGGCGCTGACCAATGTGCGCAAGCACGCACGCGCGCGACAGGTGCGCATCGCGCTGGACTTCGAGTCGCGCGGCGTGCGGCTGGAAGTGAACGACGACGGCGTCGGCTTCGACCTGGCAGCCACGCAGCTCGATCCGCACCGGGGCATCGGGTTGCGCAACATGCGCGAGCGCATCGCGGCGATCGGCGGGCGGCTCGACTTGCACTCGGGCAGCAAGGGGACCGCCATCGTCGCCTTCGTCCCGGCGAAGAGCCTGGAGGCGGCTTGACGACGACGCAGCCGATCCGCGTCTTCCTGGTCGACGACCATCCGCTGGTCCGCGACGGCCTGCATGCGCGCCTCGATCCCTTGCCCGGCATCGAGATCGTGGGCGAGGCCGGCAGTGCCGCTGAGGCGCTGGAAGCGATCGAACGCCTGCAGCCGCATCTGGTGCTGGCCGACGTGGGCATGAAGGACATGAACGGCATCGAGCTGGCCGCGCGGCTGCAGGCGGTTGCGCCCGCGGTGCGCGTCGTGATGCTCAGCATGTACGACAACCCCGAGTACGTGCAGCAGGCGCTAACGGCCGGCGCGCGCGGCTACGTGCTCAAGGATGCGCCGGCGGCCGAGATCGTCGCGGCCATCGAGGCAGCGGCAGCCGGCGGGACCTTCTTGAGTCCCGCGGTGTCGCAGCGGCTGTTCCGCAACCAGGCGCCGCGCCCGCTGCTCACGCCGCGCGAGAGCGAGATCCTGTCGGCGCTCGGGCGTGGGGAATCGAGCAAGCAGATCGCGCGCGACCTCGGCCTGAGCGTGCGCACCGTGGAGGCGCATCGGCAGAGCATCAAGCGGCGTCTGGGACTCGAGGGGCAGGCGGAGCTGATCAAGTATGCGGTGGAGCATGCGCGGCAGTTCGGCAAGGGCTGAAAGGGGAGGGCGCGCACTCCCCCTGCTCCAGGAATCGAAGTGGCGGTTTTGTCAGGTGGGCTTTCGCCGCGCCATAACCCAGACCCTGGCCATATCGCGGGTTGCCGGTTGGGGACGTACCGTCCCGTTCTCCAGTTTCTCACTCATCTCCCGACGAAGTTCCTTGCCGCGCGGCACTGTCATCCGGACTGAGTAGCGCAAGTGGGGAATGTCGATCAAGGCCGTACCGTCGAAAGGATCTTCGGTGGTCGCCTTCATCGCCAACGCCTTGAAAAGCATCGCTGCGTCAGCTTCGGCAAGCCCTGCATCGCGCAAGAGCTCCTCCAGTTTGCTGCGGTCAATCCAATCGTCGGATAGCGCCAGCTCTTCCAGTTGTACCGCCGCCTTGTGTGCACCAAGTACAAGAGAATTCCTGGTGGATGGCGACTCACCACGGGCGTAGCACTGCCGAACCCTCGAGTACTCCTTCTCAGTACGAGGACCGAAGCAGAGTTGCAGCGCAGGGCCCATGCCCGCGATGACCGAGACGAGTACGAATGCGCCGCGATGGTGAACGAACGGGGTCGAGTGGACCATCAACTCGTCGCAGCCGCCAATAAAACCCCAGGGTTCGACCTGAGGTGCGTATGCCGTGCCGTGCGGGGGCGTCTGGAGTATTTCCGCGACCTCGTCGACAAAAACGGAAGGCAGTTGGCGTTCTATGAACGCCTGATGTTCCGGCGGATTCGCAAGCCCGGGTATGTACTCCATGCCTTCGATGTGTTGGTCATTGCAGTACAGGAGAAGCACGAACAGGTTCTCCCCTTCGGTGTCCTTGTGAGCGCCGTTTTGCGTCAGGTTGCGGCTGAAATAGAGGCCTACGTTGACCAGGATGTCCCATTCACCGTCTATCAACGTCGCGGCATGGGCCTGCAGGTACTTGACATAGCCGCACTTCGTCATTGCCTGCCAGATGGCGACTCGCAGATCTTCGGAGTGAGCGTTGAAGATTTCGATTGTTCTCGGCAAGTCCTCTGCCTCGGCAGAGCGCGGATCAAGACTCCCGTCGATGTGGGGTGGTTCCGCGAGCTTCGACAGCCCGAGCTCGCCACCTTGCCTTCGAAGAATCTTGAACCCTCCCAAGTTGTAGCCGCTGCCCCCGGCCAGGTCGATCCTGGTGCCAAGGGTTTCGCGCACCAGGCTCACGAAATGCTGCAGCCCTGCCTTCGCGTCTGGGTCGAGTGTGCCGATGAAGGGGCGCTCGAGCGGACGGAGCATGTTTTCCGCCAAGGCGGCATGAACCTTTTGCCGGCTTTCAATGTCGACGGTCTCCGGCGGTTTCGCAGAGCCCTGTGGGCTCGACAGATCGCACATCAAATCTGGACATTGCTTTTCGAGCAGATTCAAGGCGGCGTCGGAATCGCCAGTGAATCCGTGCGCGATGAGCTGTCTGAGCGCAGTGAACTTGATGATCCACCCGGGCATCCTCACGAGCCCCGATGGAAGAATCAACCGAATCGTTGACGGGTCTGCGCGGGTGCACGCCTCGGCATGCCCGTCGACCAGATGGTCCGACAGCTCCAGGCATGCCTGTGCATCGCAGTGACCCAAATTCAGCTCGCTGCTTGGATGCCTGGCGGCGCTGTCGAGCAAGCGCACGAGTTCTTTTCGTGCAGTGCAAGCATTCTGTGTTGCTCCCTGGGTCGCCCATGAGTCGAGCAGTCCCGAATCGGGCAAGGACGGAGCGTGGGTGGAAGCGTTTAGTTTGAGTTGGGTCGGCAGCGGCGTGCCGGAGGGAGATTTCTTGGTCAGAAACATGATTGCATCAAAGAAGAGTCCGTGGAGAGCGCCCCTGGAGGCGCCGTGGCTGAATGCATGGGTTGCAGACAGGGCCGCATTCCTTCGGGACAGAGGGATCCGGTGTGTGAAGGCCGCCAATGGGTGACGCGCGAGTCGGATAGGTTCCGCCCAAGCGCCAGCCAGTTCCCGCCAAAAGTCGCAGCCGCTCTTCGGTGAGCCCTGCCTCTGGGTTTTCCCTTAGGCAACACCACGCGGCCCGCCCTCGCGTTGCAACGGATGCCACCCAGCCAGCGAATCGGGACACTCGCCGGGTTCAACCTCTGGAGACATCCGCATGCACAGCATCCGCCGCCACCTGGTGTGGCTTGTCGTGGCCGTGGTCGGCGCCTTTTCACTGGGCACCGTGGCCCTGGCCCGCGGCGAGGCCATCAGTGCCCTGTGGGTCGTGGTCGCAGCGATCTGCTGCTACCTGATCGCCTACCGCTACTACAGCCTCTTCATCGCCGACCGGGTACTCGGGCTCGACGGCAAGCGCATGACGCCGGCCCATCGCCACAACGATGGGCTGGACTACGTGCCCACCGACAAGAACGTGCTCTTCGGCCATCATTTCGCGGCCATTGCCGGAGCGGGGCCGCTGGTGGGCCCCGTGCTGGCGGCGCAGATGGGCTACCTCCCGGGACTGCTGTGGATCGTGGCCGGGGTGGTCTTCGCCGGCGCGGTGCAGGACTTCATCGTGCTCTTCATCTCGACCCGGCGCGACGGGCGCTCGCTCGGCGACCTGGTCAAGCAGGAGATGGGCACCGTGCCGGGGCTGATCGCGCTGTTCGGCACCTTCATGATCATGATCATCATCCTCGCGGTGCTGGCGCTGATCGTGGTGAAGGCGCTGGCCGAATCGCCCTGGGGCACCTTCACGGTTGCGGCGACCATTCCCGTCGCGGTGTTCATGGGCGTGTACCTGCGCTACATCCGGCCGGGGCGCATCGGCGAGGTCTCGGTGATCGGCTTCGTGCTGCTGATGCTGGCCATCTTCGGCGGCCAGGCGGTGGCGCAGAACCCGGACTGGGCGCCGCTCTTCACCTTCGACGGCAAGGCGCTGACCTGGATGTTGATCGGCTACGGCTTCATCGCCGCGAGCCTGCCGGTGTGGCTGCTGCTGGCACCTCGCGACTATCTCTCGACCTTCCTGAAGATCGGCACCATCGTCGCACTGGCGATCGGCATCGTGTTCGTCGCGCCGACGCTGCAGATGCCGGCAGTGACGCAGTTCGCGCAGGGCAACGGACCGGTGTGGTCGGGCAGTCTCTTTCCCTTCCTCTTCATCACCATCGCCTGCGGCGCGGTGTCGGGCTTTCATGCGCTGATCTCTTCGGGCACCACGCCCAAGATGCTGGACAACGAGCGCCACGCGCGCTTCATCGGCTACGGCGGCATGCTGGCGGAATCGTTCGTGGCGGTGATGGCGCTGGTGGCGGCGGCCTGCATCGAGCCGGGCGTGTACTTCGCGATGAACAGCCCGGCCGCGCTGGTCGGCAGCACACCGGCTGCCGTGGCGCAGACCATCTCGAGCTGGGGTTTCGTGGTCACGCCCGAGATGCTGCTGCAGACGGCCAAGGACGTGGGCGAGAGCACGATCCTCGGCCGGGCCGGCGGCGCGCCGACGCTCGCCGTGGGCATGGCGCACATCCTGCACCAGGCCATTGGCGGGCCGGCCATGATGGCCTTCTGGTATCACTTCGCGATCCTGTTCGAGGCGCTGTTCATCCTGACCGCCGTGGACGCCGGCACGCGCGCCGGGCGCTTCATGCTGCAGGACCTGCTCGGCAGCTTCGTGCCGGCGCTGAAGCGCACCGACTCGATGGTGGCCAACCTGACCGCCACCTTCCTGTGCGTCGCAGCCTGGGGCTATTTCCTGTACCAGGGCGTGGTCGATCCGCTGGGCGGCATCAACACGCTGTGGCCGCTGTTCGGCATCTCCAACCAGATGCTCGCTGCGGTGGCGCTGCTGCTGGGCGTGGTGGTGCTGTTCCGCATGAAGCGGGAGCGCTACGCCTGGGTCGCGATCGCGCCGGCCGCCTGGCTGCTGGCGTGCACGCTGACGGCGGGCTGGCAGAAGATCTTCTCGGCCGACCCGAAGGTGGGCTTCCTGTCCCACGCGGCGAAGTACGCGGAGGCGATCGAGAAAGGCGTGTTGCTCGCGCCGGCCAAGACGCCCGACGCGATGGCACGCATCGTCTTCAACGACCGGCTCGACGCCGCGCTCTGCGGGCTCTTCATCTTCGTGGTGCTGAGCGTGCTGTTCTACAGCGTGCGCAGCGCGCTCGCGGCGCGCGCTGCCAACAAGCCGACGGCACGCGAAACTCCCTTCGAGCCGATGCCGGCGCAGGCGGCCTGAGATGCGATCGCTGTCCGCCTTGCCCGAAGCCGGGCGCTATTTGACGCGCTCGCTCGCGCAATCGCTGCGGTTGATGGTGGGTCTGCCTGACTACGACGCCTACCTCGGCCATATGGCGCGCACGCATCCCGAAGCGGCGCCGATGAGCTACGAGGCGTTCTTCCGCGAGCGCCTCGAGGCGCGTTACGGCGGCGGCAAAGGGCGTTGCTGTTGAACGCTCAGATGTCTTCGAGCAGCGGATAGGGCAGGGGCTCGACGCTGAGCGCGGGCCCATCGGCGCCGCCGGCGCGCAGGCCGCCCCCGCCGAGTGCCGCGATCTGCATGGACACCAGCGCGGCCCATCCGCCGCCGGGCGCCGGCGCCGCCTGTGCCACCGTGCCAACCGGCTGCTCGGGATCGTTGGCCGCAAAGACATCCTGGCCTGCGGCCAGCGGAGCGGTCGCCTGCACGAGGTAGGTCCGGCGCTTGAGGGTGCCCCGGAACTGGCTGCGCGCCACCACCTCCTGGCCGGGGTAGCAGCCCTTCTTGAAATTCACGCCGCCCACCGATTCGTAGTTGAGCATCTGCGGGACGAAGGCCTCGACGATCGGCTCGCTCACGGTCACGATGCCGCTGCGGACCTCGCTCCACTGCCACAGCGCGGGGTCTAGCGCCGAGCCCTCGGGCTCGGCGCTGCCCACCGGCGCGATGCGAAGTGCGCGCGGCACGCGGTCCGACGGATAAAGCGAGACCACGTTGACATCGCCGATCTGGCAGCAGCGCCCGGGCGGCGCGTCCGCACTGACACCGTTGGCCATCAGCGCCGTCCCGGCCAGGCCGTGGAGCATGAACTCTTCCGTGGCATCGCCGAGCTTGAGCTTGGCGCGCAGCACGTACATCGACAGGCGCTTGAGCGTGGCTGCAAGGATGTCGCGGCCGATGACCAGCAGCACGCGGTCGGGCTGCGGCCGGATGCCGATGAAGCTCGCGATCATCCGGCCCTTGGCCGTGCACAGCGCAGCCAGGCGCGCTTCGGTCGGGCCGAGGAGGGCGAAGTCCTGCGTCAGCTGGCCATTGAGGAAATCCGCGGCTTCGGGGCCCTCGGCGCGAATCACGCCGAGGTGCGAAAGGGCTGTTACGCCATTCAGAACGACTGAGGTCATCGCTGAATTATCATGGGCTGCTCCGTTCCGTTCGGCCCGCAGGGCTACCGCGTTTTCCCTTCCGTCCGCCGATTCATTCGCATCCGTGCGCCGCCTTCTTCTCACGCTCTTCCTGCTCGCCGCCTTCGTCGTCCTCGGCGCCGGCGCGGCAGGGCTCTGGTGGGTGCAGCATCCGCTGAAGCTGCCGGCGCCCACTGTGGACCTCTCGGTCGAGCCGGGCACCACGCCGCGGGGCGTCGCGCAAGCAGTGGCCGACGCGGGCGTGCGCGTGCCGTGGCAACTGCTGTACGGCTGGTTCCGCTTCTCCGGCCAGGACCGGCAGATCCGCGCCGGCAGCTACGAACTGGAGCAGGGCGTCACGCCGCGCCTGCTGCTCAACATGCTGGTGCGCGGCGAAGAGGCCACGCGCAGCATCGTGCTGGTCGAAGGCTGGAACTTCCGCCAGGTGCGCGCCGCGCTGGCCAAGGCCGAGCAGCTCAAGCCCGTGACCCTGGGCCAGAGCGAAGAGGAGCTGATGGCCCGGCTCGGCAAGCCCGGCCTGCATCCCGAGGGCCGCTTTTTTCCAGACACCTACACCTATTCGAAGGGGTCCACCGACCTCGCCCTGCTGCAGCGGGCGATGCGGGCCATGGACAAGAAGCTTGAAGCCGCCTGGGCCGCGCGCGCGTCCGATCTGCCGCTGAAGACGCCCGATGAGGCGCTGATACTGGCCAGCATCGTCGAGAAGGAGACAGGCGTAGCCAAGGACCGGGCCGAGATCGCGGCCGTGTTCGTCAACCGGCTGCGCGTCGGCATGCCGCTGCAGACGGACCCGACCGTGATCTACGGGCTGGGCACGCGCTTCGATGGCAACCTGCGCAAGAAAGACCTGCAGACCGATACGCCCTGGAACACCTACCTGCGGCCCGGGCTGCCGCCCACGCCGATCGCCATGCCAGGCAAGGCCGCGCTGGTGGCAGCGGTGCAGCCGGCTCAAAGCAAGTCGCTGTACTTCGTGTCCCGCGGCGATGGTTCCAGCCATTTCAGCGGTTCGCTCGACGAACACAACCGGGCGGTGAACCGCTACCAGCGCGGCACCGAGCCGTCACCACGGAGCGGACGATGACGCGACCTGGCCTGTTCCTCACGCTCGAAGGCATCGACGGCGCCGGGAAGTCCAGCCACATCGACGCGCTGGAGACATTGTTCAAGGCCCACGGGCGGCAGGTCACACGCACCCGCGAGCCCGGCGGCACGCCGCTCGCCGAGACGCTGCGCACCATGATCCTCACGCAGGCCATGGACCCGCTCACCGAGTCGCTGCTGGCGTTCGCGGCACGGCGCGACCACATCGTGCAGGTCATCGAGCCCGCATTGGCGCGCGGCGAGGTGGTTCTGTGCGACCGCTTCACCGACGCCACCTTCGCCTACCAGGGCGCGGGGCGCGGCTTCGACACGGCGGTGCTCTCGACCCTGGAACAGTGGGTGCAGGCGCGTGATGGCACGCTGCTGCAGCCGGCGGTCACGCTGTGGTTCGACTTGCCGCCCGAGGCCGCCGCCGAGCGCCTGGCCGGTACGCGGCTGCCCGACAAGTTCGAATCGCAGCCGATCGAGTTCTTCCGCCGCGTCGCAGCCGGCTACGCCGAGCGCGCTGCGGGCGCGGCGCGCTTCGTGCGCATTGACGCGAACCGCCCGCGCGAGCAGGTGTGGCAGCAGATCGAAGCGGCCTTGGCCCAGCGCGGCCTGACCGGCAGCGGGCCATGAGCGAAACGACCCTCTCGCCCTGGCTGCACAAGCCGCTGGCCGAGCTGCTGCGGCAGCGTGGCCACGCCTGGCTGCTGCACGGCCCGTCGGGCCTGGGCCAGTACCACCTCGGGCTGGCACTGGCGGCCGCGTGGCTCTGCGAGCAGCGGGACGAAGCGAGCCAGCAGGGCGCCTGCGGCCGGTGCGCGAGCTGCCATGCCATCACCGTGCGAACCCATGCAGATCTCTGCGTGCTGATGCCCGAAGTCGCGATGCAGGAACTGGGTTGGCCGCTCGACGAGAAAAGCCAGGCCGACATCGACGACAAGAAGCGCAAGCCGAGCCGCGAGATCCGCGTCGAGGCCATGCGCGATGCGGTCGGCTTCGCCCAGCGCACGAGCGCCCGCGGCCGCGGCAAGGTCGTGCTGGTCTATCCGGCCGAGCGCATGAACACCATCACCGCCAACGCCTTGCTCAAGACGCTGGAGGAGCCGGTCGGTGACGTGCGCTTCGTGCTGGCGAGCGAGGCCGCCTGGCAGTTGCTGCCCACCATCCGCAGCCGCTGCCTCGGCTTCACCTTGCCCTGGCCCGGCGACGACGAGGCGCGCGACTGGCTGGTGGGGCAGGGCGTTCCGCCGACGGACGCGGCCGCCCTGCTGCGCGCCGCGGGCGGCCGGCCCAGCGATGCGCTGCGGCTCGCTGCCTCGGGCCAGTCGCCCAAGGCCTGGAGCCTGCTGCCCAAGGCCATGCTGCGCGGCGAGGTCGGCGCACTGGCCGACCGTGCGCCGGCCCAGGCCATCGGTGCGCTGCAGAAGCTCTGCCACGACCTCATGACCGTGGACAGCGGCGCCGCGCCGCGCTTTTTCGAAGCCGCCGACCTGCCGGCCGTGCCGCCGAGAGCCGCGCTGGCCCGGTGGGCCCGGTCGCTCGCCAATGCGGCAAAAACCGCAGAACATCCTTTCAATCCTGGCCTGATGCTCGAAGCGCTTGTGAGCGAAGCACGAAGCACCCTAAACTCCGCCAGCCGCCGCCCATGAACACAACAGCCTCTCCACCCCCCGCCGCACCCGCCCGCCCCAGCGTCATCCAGCTGGCGATCAAGGAAAAGGGCGCGCTCTATGCGGCCTACATCCCGCTGTTCGCCGAAGGCGGCATCTTCATTCCGACCTCCCGCGAGTACCGCCTGGGCGACGACGTCTACGTGCTGCTCACCCTCCCGGAGGATCCACAGCGCTACCCGGTCGCCGGCAAGGTGGCCTGGATCACGCCGGCGCGTGCGGCCGGAAATCGGGCGCCAGGCGTCGGCATCCGTTTCCCCTCGGACGAAAAGTCGCGCCAGCTCAAGGCGCGCATCGAAGAGGCGCTCGGCGGCACCGTGGCCTCCGACCGTCCTACCCAGACCATTTGAGCTTTGTCTGCATGATGCAGACCGCAGGCGCTGCGGTCGCGCCGCCGTTTTCCGAAGTTTTGCGATGTTCACCGACTCCCATTGCCACCTGACCTTCCCCGAGTTCACTGGCCAGATGCCGCAGATCCGCGAAGCCATGGCTGCTGCGCAGGTCGACCGGGCGCTGTGCATCTGCACGACGCTGGAAGAATTCCCCGAAGTGCAGGCTTTGGCGGCTGGTTTCGACAACTTCTGGGCGAGCGTAGGCGTCCATCCGGACAACGAGGACATCGCCGAGCCTTCGGTTGACGATTTGGTGGCACGTTCCGCGCTCCCCAAGGTGGTTGCCATCGGCGAAACCGGCCTCGACTACTACCAGATGGAAGCGCGCAAGGGCGGTCGCAGCATCGCCGATCTGGAATGGCAGCGCGATCGTTTCCGCGTGCACATCCGCGCCGCCCAGCAGGTGCGCAAGCCCCTGATCATCCACACCCGCGATGCTTCGGCCGACACATTGGCGATCCTGAAGGAGGAGGGCGAGGATGGCTCGCGCGGAGCCGCCGGAGGCGTGTTCCACTGCTTCACCGAGACGGCCGAGGTCGCGCGCGCCGCGCTGGACCTGGGGTTCTACATCTCTTTTTCGGGGATCCTGACCTTCAAGAAGGCGCAGGACCTGCGCGACGTGGCGGCCTTCGTGCCGCTGGACCGCATGCTGATCGAAACCGACAGCCCCTACCTTGCGCCGGTGCCCTACCGCGGGAAGACCAACAATCCGTCGTACGTGCCTTTCGTGGCGCGGCAGATCGCGGAACTGCGGAAGGTGCCGGTGGAGACCATCGGTCAGGTCACCAGCGACAACTTCGACACCCTGTTTTCAGGCGCCAAGAGATGAAGAGTTACTTTAAGAATGCGCTATATCTTGCTGTAATTACAGCATCTTTCGCGCTCCATGCGGGATCGTTCGATGACTTCTTTCGTGCCGCCCGCAGCGACAACGCCGACGGCGTCGCAGATTTGCTGAACCGCGGTTTCGACCCCAATACGCGCGATGAGCAAGGCCAGACGGGCCTGCTGATCGCCATGCGCGAGCCGTCACCCAAGGTCATCCAGGTGCTGTTGAACTCACCCAGGACCAATGTGGAGCTGCGCAACACGAAGGATGAAAGTCCGCTGATGCTGGCTGCGCTCAAGGGCCAGCAGGAGCTGGTGACCCGGCTCATCGCACGCGACGCCGACGTCAACAAGCCAGGCTGGACTCCACTGCATTACGCGGCTACCGGCGGGCATGTCGCGATCATCAAGCAACTGCTGGAGCATTACGCCTTCATCGATGCGCAGTCGCCCAACGGAACCACGCCGTTGATGATGGCCGCCATGTACGGCTCCAGCGCCGCGGTCCAGTTGCTGCTCGACGAGGGTGCCGATACGGCAATGAAGAACCAGTTGGGCATGTCGGCGCTGGATTTCGCCCAGCGTGCCAAGCGGCCGGACGCGGTGCGGCTGCTGAGCGCCGCGGCGCCGGCGAGCAAGCGGCCGAGCGATGGGAAATGGTGAGCCAGGGTGATCGCGGGGCTGAGCGCTTGCCCATCAGCTTGCGCGTCAACTAGAAAAATACAATGTGCATTATGTTAAATCATCTGCACAGCGACAGCCAGCAGCCTGCGGCGGTGTCGGTCAACCAAGCGCTCAGCGCGTGAGTCCAGGCGGCGGCGTCAACGGCACGAAGGTCGTGATCGCGCCGCGCCGGATGAGCAGGGCCACTGTCTCACCCTGCCCGATCGATTCGAGCGCCTTGTCCAGGTCCGCGATGCCCGCGACGGTCGCGTCGTTGACGGCAAGAACCACATCGCCGAGGCGCAGTCCCGCTCTCTGGGCAGACCCCGAGGTGGACCTCACATAAAGGCCCGGCTCGAGGAGAACCCCCGTCTGCCTGGCCGAGCGCTCGACCAGGTCGAGTCCCAGTCTCTGTTCGCGTCCGCTTGACGGCGTTGTGCGCCGCGGGAGGTCCGGGGCGCTTTCTGCCACGGTGAGTTTCACCGTCATCGGCGCCTTGCGACGCCAGACGCTCATCGTCAACGCACTGCCGGGACGAGCAGCGGCCACCCGCTCCTGGATATCTGCGTAAGCGGTTGCCTTGTCTTGGTCGACGCCGAGGACGACGTCACCGCTGCGAAGGCCTGCGCTCGCGGCCGGTCCGCCCGCATCGACGCGCACGATCAGCGCGCCCATCGCTGTATCGAGCCCGAATGCCGTCGCAAGATCCGAGGTCAGCGCCTGTGTCCGGGCCCCGATTTGGCCGCGCGTCACACGTCCCGTCGAGCGGAGCTCGACCGCGATGCGCATGGCGGAGTCGATGGGCAGCGTGAATGACACTCCGAGGTAGCCGCCGCTCGCCGAATAGGCCATCGAGTTCATCCCGACAACCTCGCCGCGGCCATTGAACAGGGGTCCGCCCGAACTGCCAGGATTGAGCGCGACGTCGGTCTGTATCAGGGCCACGCCGCTTCCACCCGGCAGAAAACGCGGGTTGGCGCTGACCATGCCGGCAGTGACGCTTTGCTCGAATCCGAATGGGGCTCCCAGCGCCGCCACCCATTCGCCGGCGCAAAGGTGCGCGCTGCTGCCGATCGCAGCGACCGGGAGGCTGGTGGCAGCAACCTTCAGAACGGCCAGGTCGCTGCGGCGGTCGAGCCCGACGACGCCGGCCGGCAAGCGACGGCGGCCGTCGACGAGAACCGATATCTCCTCGGCATCGATCACAGCGTGCGCGCTGGTCAGGATGTATCCGTCGGCGCTGACGACAAAACCCGAAGCCGATGAGCGCTCCGATCCGAGACGGGACCGCGCGCCTGTCCCGAGCTCGTCGCTCCCGCCCCAATCCGTGCCCTGCCCTATTGCCAGGACGCTGACGACAGCCGGCGCCTGGCGCGCCACAGCGGCCACGAAGTCGGCGCCATGCGTGGAGCGCTCGGCCGACTCGATGCACAACCGGTCGCCCGACCACGAACAGGTGGTGCCCAGGCATGCAAGTGCGCGCAGTGTCGTCGCCACGACCTGTCTCGCGAACAGCTTGCTCGGCATTTCAGCGCACCAGCAGGACCGGCACCGTGCAACGCGCCAGAACCTTCGTGGCGACCGAGCCGAGCACGAGACCCTTCAATGCGCCGACGCCGTGCGATCCCATCACCAGCAGATCGAATCTGCCTTCCTCCGAGAATGAAGCGATCTCTTCGGCCGCGTGGCCGACCTTGTGCACGAAGCTCGCGTCGATGTTCACTCCACCGAGAAACGCTCGGATTGGCTCCAGAACGACGCGGGCGTCGTCTTCGTAGTAGCCGTGGACCACCCGGGGCCCGGCGAACGCCGCCGCGCGGTGCGGCACCGGGAGGACCGCATGGAAAACGGTGTACGTGTGAGCCGTACCGAGAAAGTCCTTGTGCGTTGCCAGGTAAGACAGCATGCGCCTCGTGTAGTCGCTGCCATCTACCGCGAGAAGAATCTTCATGGTCATGCCGTGGAGAGTTCGGGATGGCCTGATGTTCGTCGGGGGCTCAGCGTCTTCTCTTGCGCCAGATCAAGGCGCGGCCGTTCACGCTCCAGATCTGCGTTGAAGCCTTCCTCTGCAAAGCTGTGCTTCGGTTCACGAGCCGTACACGCGGCGCGCCTCGCGGGTGCAGGCGGGTGCAGAAGCCCCAGAGGCTATCGATCGCGTACCCGCCTTTGATCTTGCGCAAGCCAGCCATGGCGAGATAGACCGAAACTTCCAGTTTGCAATCAGAATCGGCTGACGCCCATGCCCATCAACTACGTCAGGCGTCTTACAGGTCGGAAGCGGACCCCGGGTGCCAATCGCCACCTCGGATTTGCGCTCGCGTTCGTGGCCGGAGCCGTCAACGCCGGTGGGCTCCTGGCCGTCCAGCAATACACGTCTCACATGACCGGCATCGTCTCCTCGATGGCCGACCACCTGGTGTTGGGCGTCTATGACGTGGTGCTCGGCGGGGCCGGTGGCCTTGTGTCGTTCTTGGCGGGCGCGGCGAGCTCGGCGGTACTCGTCAACTATGCGCGCCGGCGCCGGATGCACAGCGAGTACGCCCTGCCGCTGTTGGTCGAGGCCTCTCTGTTGATCTTCTTCGGAGTGGTAGGTGCCCGACTGTCCGGCATGCAAGGCTTCTTTGTGCCAGGCACCGTCATGCTGCTCTGTTTCATCATGGGACTGCAGAACGCGGTGATCACCAAGCTGTCGCATGCCGAAATTCGAACCACCCACTTGACCGGGATCCTGACCGACATCGGCATCGAGCTTGGAAAGCTGCTCTATCGGAATGCCGCCGGCCCACCTTCGCGCTTGCGCGTGATGGCCAACCGCGAACGTCTTCGCGTCCTCGCGCTTCTCGTCGTCTTTTTCTTTTGCGGCGGGTTGCTCGGGGCTGTCGGCTTCAAGCATGTCGGCTACGTTTCCACCGTTCCCCTCGCCCTGCTCTTGCTGCTTTTTGCGATTGTTCCGGCATTCGACGACCTGGCAAACCTGGCACGGCGGTGGAGCCGGACATCCAGACTGTCGCAAAGAAAGGAGTGACGGCGTCCCTGTGCCCAGAAGTGCAGCGCTTCGGCATGAGCCCTGTTGGCCGTCAGAGCTCCTGCGCCACAGGCCCGAGTCCGATCGGCGCAGGCACCGCATTGACGATGCGCCTGAACAGTTGTTCGTACTCCGTATCGGGCTCGCATCCGGCCAGGGCGTCCCGATTCGCGCTGAAGGACTGGTCGAGGTCTGCCCAGTCCTCGTCCGTCAGCACCCGCTCGGCCAGCGGCAGGATCTCCCGCTCCTCCAGTGCCATGTGGCCAAGGTAGAAGTCGACGTAGTGATCGACCGCCTGCTCGAAGACCTGGCGTCGCGACTCGCCCATCATCTCGAAGGCGAGCAGCGCGTGTTCCACGTTCCGGATCCGCCGCTCCCCGCGCGCGTGGTCGTCGTCCAGCCGATCGAGGAGCTCGCGCGACAGCGGCGTGCGGGCGCGCAGCTTCGGAAACAGCAGCTCCGACTCCTTGCGGTGGTGCCGCTTCTCGGGAAACTCATCCACGTAGAACAGCATCGCCCGCAATGCGCCGAAATCGGGCATCGTGCCTTGGCGCCGATGCTGCGCCAGCAGCAGCACGATGGAACGCAGCATGGCCGCAAGCGCCGCGTGTTCGTCCCGAATGATTCTGGTGGTGGTGTGCGTCATGCGATTCCCCCGTTGAAGTGGCGCGCGAATGTCAGCGCACCAGCAGCACAGGCACGGTGCACCGTGCCAGCACGTTCGTTGCGACCGAGCCGAGCACAAGGCTCTTCAGCGCGCCGGCTCCATGCGAGCCCATGATCAGCAGGTCGAACTTGCCCGCCTGCGCATACTCGGCAATCTCGTTGGCGGGATGCCCCACCTTGTGCACATAGGCCGCATCGATGTCCTGCTGCGACAACGAGGCCCGGATGGGCTCCAGCACGGCGCGTGCTTCGTCGTCGTAATAGCCCCGGACCATGTCGTGTCCCGCGAACGCCGCCGCCCGATGCGGCACCGGCAGAACCGCATGAAACACCGTATAGGCCTGGCCCGCGCCGAGCCACTCCTTGTGTGTTGCCAGGAAAGAGAGCATGCGCCTCGTGTAGTCGCTGCCATCCACCGCAAGAAGAATTTTCATGATGTGTCCGTATGGAAATGGGTTGGATGGCCCGATGTTCGCCGTGCCCTCATCGATCTCCCTTGCGCCAGATCAAGGTGCGTTGAATCGGAGTCCGGACACTGGTCGCCTCCGGTCCCACCACTGAAGGAGCTCCTCATGTACCAACGGATTCTTGTGCCCATCGACGGCAGTTCGACTTCGAAGCGCGGGCTCGAGGAGGCGCTTCGCCTTGCGAAGCTGACCCAAGGCCGGTTGCGGCTGTTCCACGTGATCGACGAGCTGTCGTTCGCCCTGTCGATGGATGCCTACGCCGCGTATGCCGGCGACTGGCTGAAGGTGCTTCGCGAGAACGGCAGGAGCACCCTCGCCGAAGCGGCGGCCACCGCCCAGGCGGCGGGCATCGAGGCAGAGACCGTGCTGTGCGACAGCTTCTCCGGCTCGGTTCACGAACAGGTGAACGCCGAAGCCGCCAAGTGGCCCGCGGACCTGATCGTCCTCGGCACGCACGGCCGCCGCGGGGTCGGCCGGGTGGTCATGGGCAGCAGCGCCGAGCACATCCTGCGGTACGCGTCGGTGCCGGTGCTGCTCGTGCGCGCCCCGGAAGCCGAATCGAAGGCCGAACCGGCGCCGGCATCGGTGCGCGTCAGCCTGCCAACCGGCGCGCTAGCGTTCGAATGAGGGACTGGTGGGCGTTGCTGCGCTGAAGCCCAGCCGATCAGTACGCGCGTGCGAGCCAGCGCGCGCACAGCGCGGCCACATCCAAGGTCCCCTCCGTGACGACTTCGAGGGCCACGGCGCCCTCCTCCCGGTCCAGCGGCTCGTGGGCGGCCAGCTGCCGCTCCAGCACCGCCAGGGTGGCCTCGGACGCATCGCGCCCCTCCGCCGCCCGCGCCGCCACCCGCCGACGCAGCTGCGCCTCGGCGGCGCGGCAGTCCAGGATCGAGAAGGGCACGCGCAGTTCGGTCGCCAGTGCCCGGAAGGCCAGCCGTTCCTCGCGCCGCAGGAAGGCGGCATCGACGATCACGGGATAGCCGGCCTGCAGGGCGGTGCGCGCGCACTCTGCCAGCCGGGCAAAGGTGCGCCGCGTGGCATCCGGCGTGTAAATCTCGGCATGCTCTGCCGATCGCTGCAGCGCACTCAGCCCGAAGAGACGCTTGCGCTCCACGTCCGACCGGATGCGGATCGCGCCGGCAGCTGCCACCAGTGCCGCAGCGATGGTCGACTTGCCCGAGCCGGACAGACCGTGGGTGATCAGCAGACGGGGCGCGCCCTCCGGAACCTGCGCCAGCCGTGAGGCACAGGCCAGATAGTCCGGTTCGTCGGGCGGGAGGCCGGCACCGGCCTGCACGCGCAGGCAGCCGACCAGGGCGCGCACCAGTGCCCGATGCACCTCGTAGAAGCGGAGCACCGGCAGGCCGGCATAGTCGCCGGTGTACTGCAGGTACGCGTCGAGAAAGCGGAACGCGAGATCCCGACGGCCATGGGCTTTCAAGTCCATCGTGAGAAAAGCGACGTCGCTGATCACGTCGATCCAGCGCAAGGCCGGATCGAACTCGATGCAGTCGAAGGCGGTCAGGCGGCCATCGAACCGCACCACGTTGGCGAGGTGAAGATCGCCATGGCATTCGCGCACCGCGCCACGGCGCTGCCGCTCGAGCCAGGCGGTGCGCAGCACCCGCCTCTGCTTGAAGACCCACGCCTGCAGGCCCCTCGGATACCGGGCATCGCCGACGGCACGCAGGCGCGCCAGCACATCGACCACCGGGCGCGCCACCTCCTCCGGTCCGCCGTACGCCGACGCCGGCGAGACGACCTGCGCACCCTCATGAAAGATGGCGAGCTCCCGCGCGAACTGCTCCAGCAGACCCTCTTCCAGCTGCCCGGCCGGGAGCAGGCGGCGCAGCAGCGCATCTTCGGGAAACCGCCGCATGCAGACGGCGAAATCGATGGGGTGGTCGTCGTCGCCGATGTGCGGCGCCTCGATCGTGCCGCACACCGCCACGACGCCGACATACAGCGACGGCGCGAGACGGCGGTTGAGCCGCACCTCCTCCTCGCAGAAGTGCTTGCGCGACGCCAGCGTGCCGAAGTCGACGAAGCCCAGCGAGACCGGCTTCTTCAGCTTGTAGGCATATTCCGCCGTCAGCAGCACCCAGGAAATGTGCGTCTCGACGAGCGAGACGGCCTGGCCCGTGTCCGATTCCAGGCGTTCGCGCAAGGCCGTGACCAGCCTGCGATGCACGGCGACGGCAGCCGGATCTGGCGATTTCATCCCGGCAGTGTGCACGGACTTGTGCATTGCGTGGCCCTACTCGCGCCGCGGGCGCAACGGTCCGCCGGCCGAGGCATGTCTCAATGCATCGCCGCAGCTTCCATCGGCGCCGCGATGTGCTGGATGAAGCTCGTCAGCGCCTCCACCTTCGGAATGTGGATGTCGCGCCGCCCCTTCTCCATGAAGCGGATCACGTCGCCGCGCGCCAGTCGCGAAAACGCACGGCTCACGGACTCCAGCGTCATCCCCAGGTAGTTGCCGATCTCGGCACGTGTCATGTGGAGCGTGATCTGATCGGTGCGCAACCCGCGCTGCGCGAGCGCGTCGGCCCAGTAGCGCAGGAAGCCCGCAACGCGCGCGTCCGCGGGCAAGGTGCAAAGCGAGAGAAGCGATTCGTGATCGCGCGTGAGCTCGCGGCTCATGGCCTCGTGCAGCGCGGTCAGCAACGCCGGGGTGCGAAGGGCAGCCTGGAGCAAGGCGTCGTAGCGGATCGCCCAGACCTCGCCGGTGTCCATGGCGATCGCGTCGCAGCCGTAGCGCCCTGCGGCGATGCCGTCCAGGCCCAGCCAGTCGCCCTTGAAGTGGAGCCCGACCACCTGCTCGCGCCCTTCGCCGGAGAGGTTGACCATCTTGAAGAAGCCGGAGTTGATCACGTAGAGGCAGGCGAACGGCTGCCCCACCTGGTAGACCGAGTCGCCCGTTCGCACGATGCGCCTGTGGATGGCGACGTTGCTCTCCAGCAGCTCCAGGGCATTCGCGATGCGCTGGGCGCCGGAGGGGGTGGACTTTGGGGGCGAGATGGCTTGGGTCATTGCATGTTCCTCGGATCGATGACCGAAGCTTAGAAAGGCACTGCAACCGGAGCGCCAATGCGACGGCCGCCTCGGTAACAGTGGGTGAACGCCGTGTGTCAGATCGGTATCAGCGCCTGCCAAGACGACAAACATTGACGGGCATCAAGCCCGGCGCGGCGGCAAGCCCTACCTTTGCCTTTGTGAAGTCCGCCCTCTTTGATCCTCATGTCCAGGCGCCGCTGCGCGAGCCGTTGCTCGCCAAGAGCATTTTCGAGACCTTCGTTGCGGTCGATCGCCTGCGTGCGGGCGCCCGTGCGGGCGCCCTCGGCCACCCGCTGCGCGGCAAGAACCTGGCGCTGCTGCTGGGGCCGGATTCGGGCGCGGAGGTCCCTGTGCTCCGGCGCGCAGCGCAGGACCTGGGCGCCCGCGTGGCAGAGCTTCGATTCACCGCTCCCGCGGACCCCGGAGCGCCCGCGCGCGACGACGTCCGCGTGCTGGCGCGCATGCTGGGCCGCATGTACGACGCCGTCGACTGCGGGCACCTGCCGCCCGCAGCGGCGCGCCAGGTCGAGCAGGACGCGGCCGTGCCGGTCTACCGTGGCCTGGCGCTGGACGATCATCCCGCCCGTGTCGTGGCGGACCTGATGACGCTGCGCGAGCAGCGCTCGCCGCCCGGGGCGTCGATCCTGTTCCTCGGCGACCCCTCCACCGTGCGGGGCCGCCGCTTCGTCGCAGCCGCCCGGGAGGCGGAGTTCGACGTGCGGATCGCCGGCCGCGGACAGTCCACGCGCGACGACGCGACCTTCCTCGTGGATGCCACGCACTCCCCGCACTGGTCGCTGCTGGCATCTGCCTGCCCTGTCGACGAGGCCCGGCGTGCGGAAAATCACCGCAGCGTGATCCAGGCCGTGCTGCTGGATACGATCGTCAAGGGCTGAGCCCTCAGCCGCACCAGAGCTCGATCTGGTGCCTCAGGTCGATGCTCAGCGCCTGCAGGGACATCAGCGCCAGCAGCGTGCCGGCGAGACGGGTTCCCCATGTGCCGCGCAGCAGCCCGGCGCCCCGGCCCAGGTGCTGCCACAGCCATGGCGCCGCCATCAGCGATACGCCGCTGCCCGCGGCGAAGAGCGCCATCACCCATGCGCCTTGCAAGGGGCCATTGGCCAGGCTTGCGAGCATCAGTGCCGAGTAGAGCAGTCCGCAGGGCATGGAGACCCACAAGGCGCCGATGGCGAGCAGGCCGGGCGCCGAGCCCGATGCCGGCCGCAGACGCATCGCGAGCGAGCGCCCGATGCGGCTCGCCCACAGCGGCTGGCGACCCAGCGCGGCCAACAGCAACCCCCAGGCCAGGACGAACACATGCAGCAGCACCCAGAGCGGGCGCAGCGCCGCCACCTGCTCGCTCGCCAGGGCCAGGCCCTGCGCCGCGACCGCGGCAAGCGCGCCGGCCGCCGCATAGCCGGCGATTCGACCCGCATGGAACAGCCATGGCGCGGACGCCCCTCGCACGCCTGCACGCGGCAGCGTCGCGACGCCCCCGCCTTCAGGCGCGCGGACGATCCGGATCACGCCGGCGCAGGCCGCACCGCACATGGCCACGCAATGCGGACCTCCAGCCAATCCCATCAGGAGTGCGGTGCCTGCAAGTGCCGTCTGCATGTTCAGGCCGGCCCGCGCCGCGGCAGCGCCGGCGACGAGGCGGTACAAGGATCGAGGGCAAGAGATGAATTCATCGCGACGGCCAGGGCGGGCAATGGATCACTATGCCGGCAGGCCGGCCTGCGGCCCTTGATGTGCATCAACCCGGCACCACCCGCCGCAGCCCAGAATCGGCGAAAACTTCATCGCCCTTCATGAAAGCCCAGAACATCAAGGTCTCCTGCTCGAGCTGCACCCTGCGCGAGCTCTGCATGCCGGCCGGGCTGGAGCCGGATGAGCTGAAGCGCATCGACGAGCTCGTTTCCACGCGACGCAAGGTGAGGCGTCGCGAGACCTTGTTTCGCAACGGCGAACGCTTCACTTCGCTCTACGCGATTCGCTCCGGCTTCTTCAAGACCCGCGTGGCCAGCGAGGACGGGCGCGACCAGGTCACCGGCTTCCAGATGGCGGGCGAGATCATCGGACTCGACGGCATCGTCAACGAACAGCACACCTGCGACGCCGTCGCGATCGAGGACGCCGAGGTCTGCGTGCTGCCCTTTCACCGCCTCGAGGCGCTGTCGCGCGATGTCAAGGCGCTGCAGCGCCACGTGCACCAGATCATGAGCCGTGAAATCGTGCGCGAGCACGGCGTGATGCTGCTCCTGGGCAGCATGCGGGCCGAGGAGCGGCTTGCGGCCTTCCTGCTGAACCTGGTGCAGCGGCTGCACGCGCGCGGCTTCTCGCAGTCGGAGTTCATCCTTCGCATGACCCGCGAGGAGATCGGCAGCTACCTGGGCCTCACGCTCGAAACGGTGAGCCGCACGCTTTCGAAGTTCATGACCGACGGCATCGTCGAGATCGACCAGCGCAAGGTGCGCATCGTCGATCCGGAAGCGCTGCGGCGCATCGTCAACCCTCCTGGCTGTTGATCTCCTTCGCCCCTCTCGTCAGCAGCAGCGTCAGTGCACTTGCGCCGGCCGCCAGCATCCAGAAGACGAAGAAGCCGCCTGTGTAAACCGCCTGGCGAGACAGGCCGATGGCTTCGCCGCGCCAGTGAAGATCGATCGGGTCGACCAGCGCGAAGACCAGCAGCTCGGTGGCGCAGGCCAGCAGGAAGGCGGGCCAGAGAATCGACATCCAGTTCTGCATCTTCATGATGTTCAGCGCCGGGGCGCGGGCACGTCGGAGTCCGGCGTCGCCGCGTGATTGCGTCCGGCCAGCGCCGGCAGCAGCTTCTTGTCGGCAGGGGCCCTGTCGATCTCGATGCCGCGGCGGGAATAGTCCGGCTCGATCACCGGATCGGGTGTTCGCACGGCGAGCCAGAGTGTGAGGAAGCTCGCGGCGACGACGATGGCTGGCCCCGCCATCACCATCCAGAGCAGCGGAAAGCGCCACCAGGCTGCGGCTGCCTCGGGAGTTGGCGAAATCGTCGTGTGGTCGTTCATCGAGCTCTCCTGGAGATTCGGATTCTGGTCGTGCGGAACATTCAACGGGGCACCAGGAAGACGGCCTTCTCCGACACCTGCGCGCTGCCGTCCATCGAGCGCACGTCGAAGTGCACCGGGTGGGAGCCGGCCGCCGCGCTGCCATACGGCAGCTGCAGCCGCACCGCGACCCAGCGCGACTGCGCGGGTCCCACTTCGACCGGATCGGCCGGCGACACGCCCAGCCCCTCCAGGCCGTGCGCCTCGACCCGATAGCGCTGCGGCCGCTCGGTCGCGTTCATGATTTGCAGCCGGTAGACGTTCTCGAGCTGCCCGCCCTCCACGATGCGTGCGAGCGAGGCGCGGTCGCGCACCACGTCGACCTTCAGCGGCGTGCGCACGACCAGGCTCGCGAGCAGCCCGACGGTCAATGCCATCAGCACCGAGGCGTAGATCAGCACCCGTGGGCGCAGGACCCGGCGCAGCACCTGGGCGCGCGTCCACCGGCCGGCCATCCCGTTCTGCGTCGCATACCGGATCAGGCCACGCGGGCTCGCCATCTTGTCCATGACGGTGTCGCAGGCGTCCACGCACAGGCCGCAGCCGATGCACTCGTACTGCAACCCCTGGCGGATGTCGATGCCGGTCGGGCAGACCTGCACGCACAGCGTGCAGTCGATGCAGTCGCCGACGCCGAGGGATCGCGCGTCGCTGCCCTTCGCCCGCAAACCGCGGGGCTCGCCGCGCGCGGCGTCGTAGCTCACGATCAGCGTGTCGCGATCGAACATGGCGCTCTGGAAGCGCGCATAGGGGCACATGTACATGCAGACCTGCTCGCGCATGAAGCCGGCATTCCCGTAGGTCGCAAAGCCGTAGAAGAAGACCCAGAAGACCTCCCACGAGCCCATGCGGGTCTGCAGGAACTCGAGGCCCAGTTCGCGGATCGGCGTGAAATAGCCGACGAAGGTGAAGCCGGTCCACAGCGCGATGCCGAGCCAGATGATGTGCTTGAACCACTTCTTGACCAGCTTCTCCAGCGAGAACTCGCCCTCGTCCAGCCGCATGCGCGCAACGCGATTGCCCTCGATCTTGTGCTCGACCCACATGAAGATCTCGGTGTAGACCGTCTGGGGACACGCATAGCCGCACCAGAGCCGCCCCGCCACCGCGGTAAAGAGGAACAGCGAGAGTGCCGAGATCACCAGCAGCCCGGTGAGGTAGATCAGGTCCTGTGGGTACAGCACCAGGCCGAGGATGTAGAAGCGCCGGGCCCCGAGGTCGAACAGCACGGCCTGGCGCTGGCCCCACTCGAGCCACGGCAGGCCGTAGAAGACGAGCTGCGTCAGGAACACCACCGCCCAGCGCCATCGCGCGAAGATGCCGCGAACCGTGCGAGGGTAGATCTTCTGGTGTGCGGCAAAAAGCCCGCCGCCCTCCTGCGTCGCGGCGATCGGGATCACCTTGCGCGCGGGCCGGACGGGTACTGGAGCGGTTTCCTGCATGGCGCGCCTACGGAGCCACCACGGCCTTGTTCGACAGGCCCCAGACGTAGGAGGCCAGCACATGGATCTGCGCCTCGGTCAGCCGGCCCTGCTGCGCCGGCATCTGGTTGGTCCTGCCGGTGTTGATGATCGAGATGATCGCCTCCTGCCCGTAGCCGTGCAGCCAGACCCGGTCGGACAGGTTGGGCGCGCCCAGCGCCGGATTGCCGGTTCCCCCGACCCCGTGGCAGGCCGCGCAGGCGCTGAACTTGGGCTTGCCCAGGCCGGCACGCACCGAGTCGTGCGGGCTGCCCGACAGGCTCAGCACGTAGTTGGCAACGTTCTTGACGTCCTCGGGCGTGCCCACCACGGCCGCCATCGGCGGCATGACGCCGGTTCGCCCGTGGGTGATCGATTCCTTGATCTTCTCGGGCGTGCCCCCGTGCAGCCAGTCGCCGTCGGTCAGGTTCGGAAACCCTTTGCTGCCGCGCGCATCCGAGCCGTGGCACTGTGCGCAGTTGTTGAGGAAGAGGCGCTCGCCGATCGCCATTGCCGCCGGCGCGCCGGACACGCGCTCGGCGGGCATCGCCATATAGGCGGCATAGACCGGCTCGAGCTCGCGGGCGGCGCGGGCCTGGTCCTTCGTGTACTCGCTCTCGGTGCTCCACGCGAGCTCGCCCTTGTAGCTCCCGAGCCCCGGGTAGGCCACCAGGTAGGCCAGGCCGAAGACGATGGTGATGACGAAAAGGCCCACCCACCAGCGCGGCATGGGATTGTTGGCCTCGCGCAGGTCCTCGTCCCACACATGCCCCGTGGTGCTGCCCTCCCCCTTCGTGGTCGGGGCGCGGGCCACCAGCCACAGGAGCACTCCGCACAGCACGATGCTGACCAGCGTGCCGACGGCCACGTAGTTCGACCAGAAGTCGTTGAAAAAGTCGCTCATGGAGGTCTCTCAGTCCTGTTCGAGGAGGAGCCGGCCCGCTTCTTCGAAGGCCTTCGCGCGACGGCGCGAAAAAGTCCACACGAGAATGCCGACGAAGGCGGCGAAGGAGGCCAGCGTGGCCACGATCCGCAAGGTGGTGATGTCCATCTGCATGCTCCCTACTTGAGCGCGAGGCCCAGCGACTGGAGATAGGCGACCAGCGCGTCCATCTCGCTCCTGCCCTTGACCTCGGCCGGCGCCGCGGCGATCTGAGCGTCGGTGAAAGGCACGCCGACGCGTCGCAGTGCGCGCATATGCGTCTCGGCCTCGGCGCCATCGAGCGGCGCCTTCTCGAGCCAGGCGTAGGCCGGCATGTTCGATTCGGGCACCAGGTCGCGCGGATTGGTCAGGTGGATGCGATGCCACTCGTCGCTGTACTTGCCGCCCACGCGCTGGAGGTCGGGGCCGGTGCGCTTGCTGCCCCACTGGAACGGGTGGTCGTACACGAACTCGCCCGCCACCGAGTAGTGGCCATAGCGCAGCGTTTCCGCGCGGAACGGCCGGATCATCTGCGAGTGACAGTTGTAGCAGCCCTCGCGCACGTAGATGTCGCGGCCCAGCACCTGCAGCGGCGTCGGCGGCTGCATGCCCGCCACCGCCTGCGTGGTCGATTTCTGGAAGAACAGCGGCACGATCTCGACCAGGCCGCCGATGGCGACGACCAGCAGGATCAGCACGACCATCAGGAAGTTGTTGGTCTCGATCTTCTCGTGCGAGAAGCCGGACTGGGAATTGCTCGAGCTCATGGGTTTCCTCAGGCGTGTGCAGCGATGGCGGGCAACGGAATGGCGGAGCGTGCCGAGCGGCCGGAGAGCACGGTCATCCAGACGTTCCATGCCATGACCAGCATGCCGCCCAGGTAGAGCACGCCGCCGAGCATGCGCACCACGTAGTACGGGTACGTGGCCTTGACGCCCTCGACGAAGGTGTAGGTGAGCGTGCCGTCGGCATTGACGGAGCGCCACATCAGGCCCTGCATCACGCCGGCGATCCACATGGCCGCGATGTAGAGCACGATGCCGACGGTGGACATCCAGAAGTGCAGCTCGATGGCCTTGACGCTGTGCATCTCGGTGCGGCTGTACATGCGCGGGATCAGGTAGTAGAGCGAACCCATCGAGATCAGCCCGACCCAGCCGAGCGCGCCGGCATGCACGTGGCCCACGGTCCAGTCGGTGTAGTGCGAGAGCGCGTTGACCGTCTTGACCGACATCATCGGTCCCTCGAAAGTCGCCATGCCGTAGAACGAGAGCGCCACGATCAGGAAGCGAAGGATCGGGTCGGTGCGCAGCTTGTGCCAGGCGCCCGACAGCGTCATCACGCCGTTGATCATCCCGCCCCAGCTCGGGGCCAGCAGGATCAGCGAGAACACCATGCCGATCGACTGCGTCCAGTCCGGCAGCGCGGTGTAGTGCAGGTGGTGCGGGCCGGCCCACATGTAGGTGAAGATCAGCGCCCAGAAGTGCACGATCGAGAGCCGGTACGAATACACCGGCCGGCCGGCCTGCTTGGGGATGTAGTAGTACATCATCCCCAGGAAGCCCGCCGTGAGGAAGAAGCCGACGGCGTTGTGGCCGTACCACCACTGCACCATCGCGTCCTGCACGCCGGCATAGGCCGAGTAGCTCTTCATCCAGCCGGCCGGTATCGCCGCGCTGTTCACGATATGCAGCAGCGCCACCGCGAGGATGAAGGCGCCGTAGAACCAGTTGGCCACGTAGATGTGGCGGACCTTGCGCGTGCCGATGGTGCCGAAGAACACGACGGCATAGGCCACCCACACCAGCGCGATCAGGATGTCGATCGGCCATTCGAGCTCGGCGTACTCCTTGCCGCTGGTGTAGCCCATGGGCAGGCTGATGGCGGCGGCGACGATCACCGCCTGCCACCCCCAGAAGACGAAGGACGCCAGCCCCGGCGCGAACAGGCGGACCTGGCACGTGCGCTGCACCACGTGGAAACTCGTCGCCATCAGCGCGCAGCCGCCGAAGGCGAAGATCACCGCGTTGGTGTGCAGTGGCCGCAGGCGGCCGTAGCTGAGCCAGGGAATGCCGAAGTTGAGCTCCGGCCATGCCAGCTGCGACGCGATGATCACGCCGACCAGCATGCCGACGACGCCCCAGACCACCGACATGAGGGCAAACTGCCGCACGACGGTGTCGCTGTAGACGGCTGTGGAGGGATTCGATGGTTGCATCTTGGTGGCCTTGTCGTGGAGCAGCCAGTGTCCCGGCGCCGCAGGGCGGCCGGCTTGATGCAGATCAATCGTTGCGCAGAATGCGCTCGCCTTCGGTTTCGATGTCGTCGAATTGGCCACGCTCGATCGCCCACCAGAGACCGCCCAGGATCACCAGCACGAGCACGACCGAGAACGGGACGAGCAGGAAGAGGATGTCCATCAGCCTGCGCTCCCCGCCGGCCTGGCCAGGCGCGCCGCGTTGAGCACCACCACCAGCGAGCTCGCCGCCATGCCGAGCCCGGCGAGCCAGGCCGGCAGCCAGCCCGCCAGCGCCATCGGCACGCACAGCGCGTTGTAGCCGGCCGCCCACCAGAGGTTCTGGCGCACGACGCGAAGCGTGCGGCGTGCCTGCGCGATGGCCTGAGGGATGGCCGCGAGCGAATCGCCCAGCACCACGAAATCGGCGCGCGCCTGCGCCAGGGGGACCGCAGCGCCCACGGCGAAGGACGCGTGGGCATGCGCGAGCACCGGGCCGTCGTTGAGGCCATCGCCGACCATCGCGACGCGCCCACCCCGCGCCTGCAGCGCCTGCAGCACGCGCAGCTTGGCCTCGGGCGTGCAGTCGCCCTGGAACGTGCCGATGCCCGCGCGCCGCGCGACCTCCTGCGCGGCGGCGGCGCGGTCGCCGGAGAGCAACTGCACGGCCAGGCCCTGCCCCCGCAGCGCGGCCACCACGTCGACGGCATCCGGGCGCAGCTCCTCGGCCAGCACGAAGCTTGCGATCCAGCCCTGCGCGTCGCTCAGGTGCACCTGCGCCGCTTCGACGTCCAGCGGATCGACCACGCAGAAGGCCGCCGAACCCAGGCGCAGCGAGCGAGCCGGGCCGCCTGCATCGCCTGGACGGCGCAGCCGGCCCTCGAATCCCATGCCGCTGTATTCCGTGGCGCTCAGAAGTTCCCAGGCCGGCGGCGAGCGGAACTGCGCACGCCATGCACTGACCAGCGCGCGAGCGGCCGGATGCAGCGACTGCGCCCCGAGGGCGGCGGCGAGCTCGACTGCGTCGCCGGGCCGCAGGCCTTGGCGGCAATAGACACGCTCCAGCCTGGGCGTGTCGCTCGTCAGCGTTCCGGTCTTGTCGAACACCACGGTGTCCACCGATGCCAACGCTTCCAGTCCCTGGAGATTGCGCACCATCACGCCGCCGCGCGCGAGGGCGCCGGCGCTCGCAAGCATGGCCGCCGGCGTGGCGAGCGATAGCGCGCAAGGGCAGGTCACGATGAGCACCGCCACCGCGACCATCAACGCGCGGCCGGGATCGGCCTGCCACCAGAACGCAGCGGCGAGCGCAGCCGCGGCCATCACCGCCAGCAGGAAGGGCCGCGCCGCACGGTCCGCCAGCCGGGCGAGCCGCGGCTTCTGCAGCGAGGCGCTCTCCATCAAGGCGACGATCTGCGCGAAGCGCGTGCCCTGCCCCACCGATTCGACCTGCACCTGGACCGCCGACGAGAGGTTGTGGCTGCCGGCCAGCACCCGCGCGCCGCAGGGGCGCGGCACCGGGCGCGATTCGCCGGTCAGCAGGGCCTCGTCGGCCGTGGTGTCGCCGGCGGTCACGATGCCGTCCGCCGGGAAGGCCTCGCCCGGCAGCACGCGCACGACGTCGCCGGGCACGAGCCGCCGCACCGCGACGCGCACGAAGGCGCCATCGGCGCCGAGCCGCTCGACGCTGTCGGGCAGCCGGTTCATCAAGGCCTCCAGGGCCCCGGCCGTGCGGTCCCGCAATCGTGTCTCCAGCCATCGCCCCGTGAGCAGGAAGAACACGAACATCGTGAGCGAATCGAAGTAGACCTCATGGCCCAAGGGCCCAGCAGCGTCGAAGGTGGCTGCGGTACTGACCACGAAGGTCACCGCGATGCCGAGCGCGACCGGCAGGTCCATGCCGACGCGGCGCATGCGCAGGTCGCGCAGCGCGCTTCGAAAGAAAGGCCCGCACGAGAACAGCATCACGGGCAACGTGAGCACCCAGGAGGCCCAGCGCATCAACTGCGCGGCGTCGGGCGCCAGGTCGCCGGGCTGGGCGATGTACGCGGGATAGGCGTACATCATCACCTGCATCATGCAGAAGCCCGCGACCAGCCAGCGCCAGAGCGCCAGCCGGGCCTCGCGCCTGCGTCGTGCGCGCAGGGCCATGTCCGCGGCGGGCAGCAGCCGGTAGCCGGCTGCTGCGCTGGCGTCGAACCAGCGCGAAGGCCTCACTGCCCCGGCCGACCAGACCACGCGTGCCCGCCGGGTCGCGGCATTGACCTCGACCTTGTGCACGCCGGGCACCTGGGCCAGCGCCGCCTCGACGGTGAAGGCACAGGCCGCGCAGTGCATGCCTTCGACGACGACCTGCGATTCCCAGCGGCCGGCGGCTGCATCGCCGTCGAGCGGTCGGCCGAAGGCGTGCCATTCGGCCGGGTCGTCCAGCGCCGCCCAGCCGGCCTGTGCTTCGGCATCCGGGCGCGTGGGATCTGCGCGGGTGGACGGACCCGTCGATAGTGCAGCTTGCATGCCGCGAGGCTAAGGGGGCGCGCGTGCGCCGGGCTTGATCTGTATCAACCTGGGGGCGCGCCGTGCGCCTACGCTTGGCGGCATTGCATCTTTCATCGGAGACATCATGTTCAAACGCATCCTCGTCGCGACGGACGGCTCGACGCTGTCGAAGAAGGCCGTCGCCAGCGCCATCTCGCTTGCGGCGCAGCATGACGCGGACCTCGTCGCCCTCACCGTCGTTCCGCGCTACCCCATGAACTATTTCGATGGCGCGATGTCGTTCGCGCACGAGGATGTCGCGCGCATCGAGAAGCAGTGGGCCGACAAGGCGCAGGGTCTGCTCGACGCCATCGGCACGCGGGCGAAGGCGGCCGGTGTCCCGATCAAGACGATCACGATCACCTCGGACCGGGTGGCCGATGCGGTCATCGCGGCGTCGAAGAAGCACAAGAGCGACCTGATCGTGATGGCCTCGCACGGGCGAAAGGGGATCAAGCGGCTGTTGCTGGGCAGCGAGACGCAGCACGTGCTGACGCACTCGGCACTGCCGGTGCTGGTGCTGCGATAGGCAGCCGGGCGCTTTCATTCATGCAGGAGTTCATTTCATGACCACGAGGCAAATCCTGATGCTGAAGGCAATGGCCTTCGTATTCGCGACGGTTGGGGCGACCGGGCTGCTGGTCGCGGCAGGGCTTGCCGAGGAGCCGGAGATGTCCGCCGCGAACAGCTGCGTGTTTTGCCTGGGGGACGGTGGGTTGGTGACCAGTCGATGACATGCGGGAGAGGTCCTGCGGAGTGAACCTCTCTCTTGCTCCCTTTCATCTCGGTAGAAGGTTGGGGTGAGGGGAACTGGGCCTTCTGTTTGTACGTTGCGCTTATGTTGCGGCTGGAGCCGGGGCGTCGTCCCGGCGGCCGAGTCACTTTCTTTTGCTTCGCCAAAAGAAAGTAACCAAAGAAAAGGCGACCCCACTGGCCGCGACCCTCCGCTTCGCTACGGGCAACCTGCGGTGCTCGCTTTTCGCGGGGTCCGCGCAAACTCGCTTCGCTCAAACACGCGCGGCCCTGATCCGCGAAAAGCTCCGCTCCTCGGCGCGGCCAGAGGGGACTTGGAATTCAACGCGCCATGGCGCGTCCTTCTGTGGAGTGCAGAGTGACGTGAGCCCTTGGTCCTCGCTCGCACTCGTGCTCGCGCATACGCTCCTAGTCACGCCCAGGCCGCCGGGACGAACCCCCGGCTCCAGCCTCAACAAAAGCACAAGGTACGAATCGACAGCCCAAGTGCCCTCCCCCCAACCCTTTCCAAAGAAAGAGAGAAAGACAGACAGAGCCACCCTTCTCAGTGCGCCTCCGACAGCTGATCCAGGATCGCCGGATTCTCCAGCGTCGACGTGTCCTGCGTAATGGCTTCGCCTTTTGCCACCGAGCGCAGCAGCCGCCGCATGATCTTCCCGCTGCGTGTCTTCGGCAGGTTGTCCGCAAAGCGGATGTCCTTCGGCTTGGCGATCGGGCCGATCTCCTTGCCGATCCAGTTGCGCAATTCCGCGGCGAGCTTGCGCGCCTCCTCGCCGGTCGGACGCGAGCGCTTGAGCACGACGAAGGCGCAGATGGCCTCGCCGCTGGTCTCATCTGGCCGGCCGACCACTGCCGCCTCGGCCACGAGCTCGGTGCACGACACGAGGGCAGACTCGATTTCCATCGTCCCCATGCGATGGCCACTCACGTTCAGCACATCGTCGATGCGGCCGCCGATCGTGAAGTACCCGGTTTCGGCGTCGCGCGCTGCGCCGTCCCCTGCCAGGTAGTAGCCGCGCAGTTCGGACGGATAGTAGCTCGAGCGGTAGCGGTCGTCGTCGCCCCAGATGGTGCGGATCATCCCGGGCCAGGGCTTCTTGATCACGAGGATGCCGCCTTGGCCGTTGGGCACGTCGGCCCCTGTCTCGTCGACGATGGCGGCGATGATGCCCGGGAACGGCAGGGTGCACGAGCCCGGCACGAGGGCGGTCGCACCCGGCAGCGGCGTGATCATGTGGCCGCCGGTCTCGGTCTGCCACCAGGTGTCGACGATCGGGCAGCGCCCGCCGCCGACATGCTTGTGATACCACTCCCACGCGGCCGGATTGATGGGCTCGCCCACCGAGCCGAGGATGCGAAGGCTGGAAAGGTCGAAGCGCCGCGGATGCACGTCGGCGTTGGCCTCGGCCGCCTTGATCAGCGAACGGATGGCGGTCGGCGCGGTGTAGAACACCGTCACCTTGTGCTTCTCGATCATTCTCCAGAAGCGCGCCGCATCCGGGTACGTCGGGACGCCTTCGAACACCACCTCGGTCGCGCCCAGCGCCAGCGGCCCGTACGCGATATAGCTGTGGCCCGTGACCCAGCCGACGTCGGCCGTGCACCAGAACACATCGTCGTCATGAAGGTCGAAGGTCCATTTGGCGGTCACGGCCGCCTGCACCAGGTAGCCGCCGGTGCTGTGCTGCACGCCCTTGGGCTTGCCGGTGGAGCCGGAGGTATAGAGCAGGAAGAGCGGGTGCTCCGCACCCACCCATTCAGGCTCGCAGGTGTCGGGCTGCTCGTGCGTGAGCTCGTGCATCCAGTGGTCATGCGGCTGCCATTCGACGGCGCCGCCGGTGCGGCGATAGACAACCACATTGCGCACGGCCTCGCACCCGCCGAGCGACAGCGCCTCGTCGACCAGCGCTTTCAAGGGCAGCGTCTTGCCACCGCGCACCTGCTCGTCGGCCGTGATGACAGCGACGGCACCGGTGTCGGCAATCCGGTCGCGCAGCGAATGCGCCGAGAAGCCCCCGAACACCACGGAGTGCACCGCGCCAAGGCGCGCGCAGGCCTGCATGGCCGCTACTGCCTCGACGGACATGGACATGTAGATGGCGACGCGGTCGCCCTTGCCGATGCCCAGCGCCTTGAGCGCGTTGGCCAGGCGGCAGGTCTGCGCGAGCAGCTGCGCATAGGTGGTGTGCGTCACCTTGCCGTCGTCGGCCTCGAAGACGATGGCGACCTTGTCGCCCCGGCCGGCAGCGACCTGACGGTCCAGGCAGTTCCAGGAGACGTTCAAGGTGCCGTCCTCGAACCACTTGTACATGGGCGCCCGGTCGGCACCGAGCACCTTCTTGAAAGGCGTCTTCCATTCCACGAACTCGCGTGCCAGGCGTGCCCAGTAGCCTTCGTAGTCGGCCTCGGCCTCGGCCGCCAGCGCGTCGTAGGCGGCGCGTCCGGCGACATGGGCCGAGCGCGCGAGGGCCTCGGGCGGGGGATAGTGCTTCGGGGTCTGGGTGCTGTCCGGTGCTGTCATGCGTGGGTCTCCTGTGTGTCCCGATGGTCGGCGACTCGACACCGGCGAACCTTGCGCTAGCGCAAATGTCGTGCCGGTGGAAGGCGGCGTGCCCCGCCGATCACGCTGTCCCGTTTTGCAGCAGTTGCTCAACAGCGGCACAGCGGCCCGCGCAGCAGCATTGCCGCGCCGGCGCACTGCGCCTTCGAAAAGCTCAAGCGCGACAAGGACTTGCCCCGTCCGCGACGGCGCGCCAGCGGCATGGCCCGCGCTTTGCAGAAGTGGCTGCGCGGGACGCGTCGTCCCGTCGGCACCTTTTCCAACCCCTGACTGGAGACGATTCATGGACATGGCAGAAATGGCCCACCTGGGCATTGCGAACCCGTACAAGGCGCAATACGGCAACTACATCGGCGGACAGTGGCTCGCGCCGATCGACGGCCAGTACTTCGACAACCTCACCCCGATCACCGGAAAGGCCTTCACCAGCATCCCTCGTTCGAATGCAAAGGATGTCGAGGCGGCGCTCGATGCCGCGCACAAGGCCAAGGCCGCCTGGGGCGCGGCTTCGCCCACCGAGCGCGCCAACGTCCTGCTGAAGATCGCCGATCGCATGGAGCAGAACCTGCAGCTGCTTGCCGTGGCCGAGACCCTCGACAACGGCAAGCCGCTGCGCGAGACCATGGCGGCCGACATCCCGCTGGCCATCGACCACTTTCGCTACTTCGCTGCCTGCATCCGGGCGCAGGAAGGCGGTATCAGCGAGATCGACCACGAGACCTACGCCTATCACTTCCATGAACCGCTGGGCGTCGTCGGCCAGATCATTCCCTGGAATTTTCCGATCCTGATGGCGGTGTGGAAGCTGGCGCCGGCGCTGGCTGCGGGCAACTGCGTGGTGCTCAAGCCGGCCGAGCAGACGCCGGCCTCGATCCTGGTACTGATGGAGCTGGTGGGCGACCTGTTGCCGCCGGGCGTGCTCAACGTGGTCAACGGCTTCGGACTGGAGGCGGGCAAGCCCCTGGCCTCCAGCAGTCGCATCGCGAAGATCGCATTCACGGGCGAGACCACCACCGGCCGACTGATCATGCAGTACGCGGCGCAGAACATCATCCCGGTGACGCTGGAACTGGGGGGCAAGTCGCCCAACATCTTCTTCGAGGACGTGATGTCGGCCGACGATGCCTTCTTCGACAAGGCGCTCGAGGGCTTCGCGATGTTCGCGCTCAACCAGGGCGAGGTCTGCACCTGCCCGAGCCGGGCACTGGTGCAGGAATCGATCTACGAGCGCTTCATGGAGCGCGCGATCAAGCGGGTGGAAGCCATCAAGCAAGGCCACCCGCTGGACCCGTCGACCATGCTCGGCGCCCAGGCCTCGCAGGAGCAGATGGAGAAGATCCTCTCGTACATCGACCTCGGCAAGCAGGAGGGTGCACAGTGCCTGACGGGCGGCGAACGCAACGTGCAGGGCGGCGAGCTCGCGGCCGGCTACTACGTCAAGCCGACCGTCTTCAAGGGGCACAACAAGATGCGCATCTTCCAGGAGGAAATCTTCGGGCCGGTGGTGTCGGTCACGACCTTCAAGACCGAAGAGGAGGCTCTGGAGATCGCCAACGACACGCTCTACGGATTGGGCGCCGGCGTGTGGACCCGCGACGGCGCACGCGCCTTCCGCATGGGCCGCGGCATCCAGGCAGGACGCGTATGGACCAACTGCTACCACGCCTATCCGGCGCATGCCGCCTTCGGCGGCTACAAGCAGTCGGGCATCGGCCGCGAGACGCACAAGATGATGCTCGACCACTACCAGCAGACCAAGAACCTGCTGGTGAGCTACAGCCAGAACAAGCTGGGCTTCTTCTGAAGCGAAGCCTCATGGCATCCGACCCGGGGGCGCGCGAGGCGCCCTGCGGCATCGTCCGCCGCGTGTCCGCCACGCCGGCGGCGCAGGCGCTCATCGAGCGCCTGCGCGCCGTGCACGGGCCATTGATGTTCCACCAGTCTGGCGGCTGCTGCGACGGCAGCGCACCGATGTGCTTCGTGCTCGGTGAATTCCAGACGGGTGACGCGGACGTGTGCCTGGGCGAGATCGGCGGCGCGCCCTTCTACATGAGCCGCTCCCAGTTCGAATACTGGGAGCACACCCACCTGATCATCGATGCGGTGGCCGGCAACGGCGGCATGTTCTCGCTGGAGCGGCCCACCGGGCTGCGTTTCATCACCCGCTCGCGGTTGTATGACGATGCGGAGTGGAGGTGGCTGGAGGGGCAAGGGAAGCTCTAGTCTGGGTTGGGTTGTATGGTCAGTGGGTGGCGGGGGGCCTCACGTGAGAGGAACAAGGACGGGCTATGCGCCATGAATCCATGAATCGCCGATTTTTAGATATCACCTACTGCAGCGTAAGCGTTTCCCAACGTGGCCCTAGAAGGTCACTCGAATCCCAGCGTACAAGCTCCAATTCGAGCAATCGACCGTTCTCGTCGGCGTGGAGCAGCACAGACAATTCGGCGCCGTCGCTGTCGAGCATCCGTCCTTCGATGCCGAAGGGATGCTGCCCACGATATGGAGGTCTCTTGTACCCAGCGATGTCGAACATGACTCGAGATCCATCTGGGGTGGCCAGGGTTGCGGAGGCTTTTTCAAGATCTTCAAGGAGTTGCGTCCGTTCACGTTCTTCAAGCCTGCTGGCGAAGTTGGCGATTAGCGTCATCTCATCGTGAGTTAGTGTGCGCATGTTTATTTCACCGGGAAGAGTGTTCCGACGTTTACCGTTCCGCTGGGCAGCAAGCGTGCGCGATATTCGACTTCGACGCCGTCGACGGTCAGCCGCCCAACAACGTCGGAATTCGTGGCCAAGTTCCCGCGCATGGCGCTAACCTCCTTCGCCACAGCAGTTTCGGCACGAGCAATGTTTACACCGGCAGTTTCGAGACGCGAGGCATAGTGAACCGTCTTAAACATTATCTCGGCGCCTGCCGCGGTGCCAGTGGCGGCAACACTACCCACTCCCTTTGCAACCGCCTGTGCCGCCCCTCTGAGTATTCCCAACCCTCCACCAATCAGAAACTCCTCGGGATAGACACCCTCTAGCGGTGGATCGTAGAGTGGCGAATTGTCAATCCAGTTTCCAAGAGGCGTGCCTTGCACATTGGACTGCGGGGCCACAGGAAATGCGGACGCACCGCCAACACCAGCCGCCAGTGCCGCTGCCTGGCTGGCGATCAAGCCGGTAGGGTCCGTCCGGTTCGCCGGGTTGTTGCCCACGTAGGCATACAGATTGAGGTCGTCCTTGTAGCCAATCGGATCCGTCTGCAGGAACCTGCCGAGGCTCGGCGAGTAAAGCCGTGCCTTGTAGTAGTACAGCCCTAGCTCGCCGATGAGTTGCTGGCCGGTGTACCTGAACCTCGGTCCCGTCGCCGTGTTCGGCTCGCCAAAATGCCCATAGCTGTAGATGCCCGTGGAGGCACCGGTCGCATTGGCCGTGGCCACGATGCTGCCCAGGTGGTCCGCGTAGAACCAGTTCTTGGCCGTGGTGCCTGCGCCTTCGTACCAGACGATCGGCTCGTCGGTGCCCGGTCCATGCACATAGCGTCGTTGCAGCGTGGTCCCCGCCGCGTCGTACTCGGCAATCAGGTTCGCGGCGTCGTACAGCAGGTTCGTCATGCTGGCTCCGATCACCGTCTGCCTGAGTCTTCCCTCTGCGTCGTAGGCGAGGCTGGCTGCAGTGCCCGTCTTGCTCGCCGTCTTCAGCCGGTTGTCCAGGTCGTAGCCATAGCTCCAGGTGCCATCGCCCGTGAGGTTGCCGTTGGCGTCGTAGCTCTGCGTTGCGCCACCCGCCGCGGTGTACTGGTTCAGCCCATTGCTGGTGTAGCTCTTCGTGCCCGCGCTTGCCCCGCTCCACTGGTACAGGTTGTTGGTCCAGGCGACGCTCTTGAGCTCTCTGACTTGGTTGCGCGTGTAGCTGTATTGCACTTCCTGAGACGGCGAGGCGAGGAAATTCTTCAGCGTGGCGAGTGCCCCCTGGTTGTCATAGCCACGCTGGACGGTGGTGCCGTTGCCCAAGGTCACGGTGGTGCGCCGTCCCAGGTCGTCGTAGGCGTAGCTGGCCAAGTTGACGTTGCCGTTCTCCTGGATGACGCTCGGCCGGCTGGCCGCGTCATAGCTCGTGGTCGTGTAGAACGCATCGGGCCAGGTGGTGCGGATGCGGTTGCCCGCGGCGTCGTACTGGTGGCTCAGGGTCTTGCCGCCCGCGGCGGTGCTCGCGAGCCGCCCGGCGTTGTCCCAGGCATAGCTGATCGCGTGCGTGCCATTGGCGAACTGGGCCGAGGTCCTGAGCCCTCGCAGGTCGTAGCCGAACTGTACGTTGTCGGCAGTGTTCGGATAAGACCGTGCTGTCAGGCGGTTGAGGTTGTCCCAGCTCTGTGCGATGGTCTGGCCATTGCGCTTGCGCAGGCTCGTGACGTTGCCGTTGGCGTCGTACGCGTTCTCCTCGTAGTCGTTCGCGTTGCCGTAGAGAGGCATGTTGGGCAGCGGGTAGTACGTCCTGGCGAGCCGGTCGAAGCCGTCGTAGGTGTGGACGGTGAGGTTGTTCTTGGCGTCCTTGACCGAATCGACATTGCCGTTGGGCGTGTAGGTGTAGGTCGCATAAGCCTGGGCCAGTGCCGTGCCCACGGCCTTGTTGACCGCCTGCACGGTGTCGTCGAGGTTGTAGATGGTCTCGGTGACGCGGTTGCCCCCGTCGGCTGCGGGAAGGTACTGCGTCGTCCGGAAGGGTCGATCCACGTCGTCATAGGCGATGTCGGTGATGGGCGTCGGAGCCGCCTCGCCGGGGCAGGTGGTGGCCGCGGCAGTGAGCGCCGGACCCCAGGCCCGGGTGACCTTGCCGGTCTCGCTGTAGCGGCTGCAGCTCACGAGCCATTGAGTCCCCTGCTGCGCCGCGCTCTTGACCGCGCGGCCGTCCGCGTCATAGGCCACGCGGCTCTGCTTGCCCACCGCATCGGTGACCTGCGTGGGCCGGCGCTCGGTGTCGTAAGCCGTGGCGATCGTGTCCGCCACATCGGTGCGCGGCCCATCGACCCCGGTAGGGTTTCCGGTCAGGTCATACGTAAAGCTGGTCGTCAGATTCAGCTTGCCGGTGCCCGCATCAACCGTGCTGGTCTGCGGCACGTACTTGTTCGCAGCGTTGTAGGTGGTGGCGGTCACCACGCTGTTGCTGGCGCTGGTCTTGACGGTCTGCGAGCTCGGCAGGTAGAAGCTCGGGAAGCCGCTCGGCGTGAAGGCGCTGTAGGCGTAGGTGGTCTGAGGTGCCACTCCGGCCGCATCGGCCGGGGCGGTGATGGCCAGCGGCAGGCCTTGCGCGGTGTAGGTGTAGGTGGTGGTTTTGCCCCGCGCGTCAATGGCGGTAGCCACCTTGTTGAAGGCGTTTTCGTAGTAGAAGCGCTGCACCCGGCTGGCCAGGCCGCTGCCGGGCTTGGCAATGCTGGTGATGCTCTGGACGTTGTGCGTGCAGCGGAACGTCGGGTTGGTGCAGGTAGCGTCGTCGTAGGCGTACTCGGTGGCGTTGCCCTCGGGCAGCTGCCTGCGGATGAGGCGCGACTGGCCGTCGTAGGTATTGATGGTCCAGTTACCCACGGGGGTGCTGGACTGAATGACATTGCCCTGCCCGTCGAGATAGCTGGTGCGGGCGACTGCGCCCGGACCCACTTCCTCGGTTCGAGATCCGGCGAAGTAGTAGTCGTAGCTCTTGCCCCGCGCATTCACCTGGTTCTTCACGCGCCCGAGGCTGTCGTAGGTGTTGGTGAGCGCGGCGGTGGCCGGGAGGCTGGGGTTGTAGATGCTGCGGATCTGTCCCGGTAGGGTGTACGAGAAGGTCGTGCCTTGACCCAGTGTGTTGGTGAAGGTGGCGAGGTTCGAGTTGGCGTCGTAGCCGAAGCTCACGGAGCGCGTCCCGTCGCTGACCTGCGCGATGCGCCCGTTGGCGTTAGTAAAGGTCAACGTGCGGCCCAGGCTGTTCTGGACCTGCGCGAGGTCGTTGCCCGAGTAGGTGAACTTGGCCTGGACGCCGCTGGGCTCGGTGTAGGTTTCGGCCTTGCCGGCGGCGTTGAACTTCAGGGCGGCGCGGTTAAGGAACTCATACGCATAGGTGCCATCGGTGCTCTTCGTCAGCTTGCCGGATTTGCCGGGTGGCGGGTTGTACATGCCGGTTCCGTCGGGCAGCTTGACGAACACCTCGGCGTTGAGACCCTGGGTCACCACCACGGTGTTGTTGATCAGTTGGTCGCCGAACCAGCGTTGGCCGAGCGTGGCGGCCACGAGCTTGGCAAGCGGGCGTGCCGGGTCCATCAGCAGGTCGAAGGAGGCCTTGTGCTCGACGATGGTGCCCACGGCATCCAATGCAGAGTCCTCGCCCATGGCCTGGAAGCCATCGGAGTTGACAGCGGCGCTGGCGTTGAAGTTGTGCGTCCAGCCCTTGCCCAGAGGGCCGTTCTGGTTGCGCATGCCGGAGCTGTAGAGGCGTTGGAAGCTCAGGCTCAGGGGGAAGGCGCCGACGCCGACATTGATGTCTTCGTGGTTGTAGAGGAAATGGCCCTGGACCATGTCGATCGGATCGCCGAGGAGTTGCGGGCCAGCCTGGGTCAGATCGCTTTGTTCTCTGGTTGCTTGGACCACGGTTGCGCTGGCCGCCCCCGCCGACTGGTCGTACGTCGAGTAGCCGCCGGACAAACCGTTGCTGATGATGGAACCCAGGTACAACCCGGAGCCCACGGTGAAGTAGCCCGCACCGCTCCAGCTGTTCTCGGCGATGTCGCAGCGCGCGGGCAGGATCAGGCGCAGCCCGGAGGCCAAATAGCTGCTGAAGTTGCCGAGATGCGCCCCGCAGTTCACCAGGTTGGGCTGCACGGCGCTCGCGTAGTTGGCCGACGTGGCGTTGTAGATGCGCTGGCCGGCCGCCGAGGCGAGGTCCATGAGCTTGACCGTTGATACGGCCGGAACGCCGGTGGTCTGCTGCACGGCCGTGGACTCCAGGATGCTCAGGTGCATGGCCCAGTTGGCGAACGCCGCGCTCTCCTTGTCGGTGTTGCCTGCGAGGTTGGCCACGGCCAGCACGTTGCTGGGAAGGTCGACGTAGGCGCTGCCGGTGTAGCCCACGATGCCGACCTGGTGCTGGTGCAGCAAGGTGGTGTCGGCGATGCGCTCGGTGATGGTGCCGGCGTGGGTGTTCTGGGCGATCCACTGGGCGCCGATGACGCCCAGGGTGCTGCCCAGCAGCGGTTCGGAAGCGTCGGCGGCGCCGGAAGCCTTGAGGTCGCTGAGGGTCCTGCGGTAGTTCTCGGCGGGGCCTCGGCCTGCCGGACCCCAGCCGTTGGCGATCAGGAAGGTGTTGGTGCCGCCGCCCAAGATCCTCTGGGTGAAGCTGTGGTTCGCCCAGGTGGAAACGTAGGCGTTGTGGGTGACGGTGAAGGTGATCGAGGTGGAGGTACCGGGAGTGACTGCCGTGCCGGGCGCCCCCACAGCGACGCCATCGAGCTCGAGGATGGGCTGGTTGGCACCGTTGTAGGTGAGGGTCAGGCGACGCCCGTAGATGGCATCGGACGTGTAGGTCTGATCGATGCCCTGGTACTGCACGCGCAGGGTGGGCTTCATGTAGGCCGGGAGTTCGGCGAGTTCCTCGCTGCCCCAGGCGGTGTTCTGGTAAGGCAGTGATGTCTGGCGCAAGGCGCCGTAGAAGGGGACGATGGTCTTGCCGCCGAGGACGTCGTCCAGGGTGGCGGTTTGTTTGGAGGTGCGCAGGGAGACCGCGAGGATGCCAGCGTACTTCTCGAGGTTGAAGCGGATGTTGTTGCGGTTGATGTTCTGGACGTAGTCGGCCGCGACGGTGGCGCCGCTCTGGGCGGAGGCCAGGTAGTTGGCGGCGTTGTAGCCGGCGTAGCTGGCGAGGTCGATGCCGCTCTTGAAGGTGTGGGGCTTGTAGCTCGGGTCGAAGACGTACCAGCTGCCGTTGATCTTGGTCTTGACCCAGACGTGCTCGATGGAGACATCCGTCAATGCGGCGACGGTGCCGGGGCAACTGCCCGCGGTGGTGGCGTTGATCTCGTAGACCGGGATCTGGGCCTGGCCCAGGAGCGAGAGGACACCGCAGGCATTGGCGGTGCTCACGCCCCACCACTCAGTCAACTGAGCGGCGCTGAGCTTGGCGATGCCGCGCACGTAGTTGGCCTCCATGCCGGAGGCGCGCAGCAGCTCGACCATCAAGGCCGCCTGGTCGTGGGCGGTGGCCTGGTTGTCGAGCACGGCGCCGAGCGCGCCCTTCTGGATGCCGAAGGTGGGGTAGTACTCGATGTTGTTGCGAACGTACTGGTAGATGAGGTCCGGGTGGTTGCGCAGGGACCGCGCGAGCTCGGCGATGGAGGCGGGGCCGGAGGCAGCGGCGTCGCCGGAGATCTTTGCGGCGGAGGTGGAGGTCGAAGTCTTGCTGGTCTTGGTCGCCGTGGATGCCGCAGTGACGCCTTGATTGACGTTGGCCGGAAGGACTCTCGACTTCAGGATGCGCTGGGCATCGGCGAAGGTGACCGGGGGCATGTTGGCGCGAAGGACGCCGGGGGCGGGGGCGAATTCGCCGGGGGTGCTGCTGGTGCTGCTGGTAGCGGCTGCACCTCGCGCGGAGACATTGGCCTCCTTGGCACCGTCCTTGACCGCCTCGCGCCGCACGGGGTCCTTGGCGGTGGGAAGGTCCACAGCCTGGTAGCGCAGCGCAGGCTGGCCGCTGGCGAAGCTCAACGAACTGCCCGAGCCTGCTGCGGCACTCAGAGAGGAACGCTGGCTGATGGCGGAGGTGGCCTTGGCCACGGGAACACCGAGGGCAATGGCAGGCGGTGCCGCCTTGCGTGCACCGCCTCCCTGGATCTGTGCAGCAGCGATGCCGCCCGCAAACGATGTGGCAACGGCCACGGCAACGGCGCACGCGCGCGCGAGCTTGGACATGGGAACTCCCCGATTGTTTTCAATGGAAAGGAAACGAGCAGCCCTGCCCTCCCAGGCCAGGCTGCAACAGCGCGCCGACGCTACGGCGAGGTGGTCGCCACCGAGGTGCGATTGCCCGCGGCGTCGTAGCTGTAGGTGATGGTGGTGGTCGCGCTGCCGTCGCTGTAGACGGTACTGGCCAAGCGGCCCAGGGCGTCGTAGCTGTAGCTCACGGAATCGGCATGAGCAGGATGACCCGCGAGCGCGGCGGTGCACAGGCAAGCGGCAAGAACTGTGCGGCTCAACATCCGTGTCGGCATAACACGATTGGAGGGCATCGATGCGTGCGATCTCGATGCATACGCTGGCAATGCAGCGATCTTCTTATTCATGGGGGCTCCCGTTTTTTTGGTGTCGCGGACTGTAGTCGAGCCGAGAACAAACAAAACTCGTTCTTTGTCGCGCGAATCTGGCGCATGCATCCACGCGCGGAAGCCGCTCGAACCTCAGGGAAGCTCCGCTCTCTCGCCAGGCCCGCGTCTCAGGCAGCCCGCCACGTCACGTTGCCGCGCTCGAAGATCTGCGCCAGCCGGCCGCTCGCGGCCAGCTCGTTCACCGCGCCCTGCAACGCCTGCGCGAGCTCCGTGGAAGCGCGCTTGACCGCCATCCCCACCGCCCAGCCGTCGCGCGGCGCGCGCGGCGAAGGCAGCGGCGTGATCTCGAAGCGCGTGTCGCCGCGCAGCACGGCTTCCAGTTCCGAAGCCAGTCCTGCCGCCGCCACGACTTCCTCGCGCAGCAGCGCACGTGCGGCCTCGGTGCCGTCCTTCCATTGCGTGTTCAATTGGCTCCGATAGGCGCCGCTTTCCGCGCCGATCAGCAGCCAGCCCGCGAGCGACTGCCCCGGCACCGCCACCCGGCCTTCCGCCAGTTGCGACAGCGTGTCGAGACGGGGCACGCGTTCGAGCCGCCTGGCGATCGCGACGCGGTCGCGGCAATAGGGCGCCAGGATGGCGACCTGCGGGTTGGCGTCCATCAGCGGCCGGTCGACCGGGACGTGCAGCAGCACGTCGGCCGGCCCGTAGCCGAGGTAATGCCCACGCCACACCATGTTGCGCAGGTCATCGGCCATGTTCTCGTCCGCATGGAAAGGCAGCAGCGAGAGCCGCACGCCCAATGATTCGGCAAGGGCCTGCGCCAGTTCGATGTCGATGCCCTTGCCGCCCGAGTGAAAGGGCGGCATGTCGTGGTAGATGCCGACAGTCAGTGCGCCGCGCTCGCGCACACGCTCCAGCGGGGTGGCTCCCGGGCGCAGCGGCAGTACCGCCAGGCCCGCGGCTGCGCCGGCCGCACCCAGGCAACGCAGCCAGTCGCGACGGCTTGCTCCGATGTTCTTCATGGTCGGCTCGCTCAGAAGGGCTTCTCGCGGCGCGTCTCGAGGTACGCCTTGATCGACCAGACGGCTTCCTGGTTCATGACGCCTTCGAAGGGCGGCATGTACACGGCGCCGTTGCGGGTGCGGCCGGCGCGCACGGTCGCGGCGTAGAACTCGTCGGTCTCCTTGACGCAGGCGGTTCGGCGTCCAGCGTCCTTCATCGTCGCGCACTCGCCGTCGAGCTTGCGCAGATCGGGCGCAATGCCGCCGGAGATGGCCTCCAGGCCATGGCAGCGGGCGCAGTTCTGGTTGTAAGCAGACGTGCCGATCTTGATGGCGACCTCGTTGCCGCGGAAGGGGTTCTCGGCGCGCCACTGCTCGCCGAGCTTGGGCAGCGCCGCAGTGTCGACGGCCTGGGGCGTCACGTCGCCGTGCGCCCAGGCGATGGGGGCGGCCAGGCAGGCGCAGAGGGCCAGCAGCACGGCGCCGGCCTTCGCTGCGCTGCGGCTGTGCGTTGGACGAATGGAAACGGGGTTGGGGGGCGGGATGCGATTCATGTCAGGTCTCCGTCATGGTTGTGTTGAACGATGCGCAGCGGACCGCAAAGCCCGTGCCATGCGGACCTGTTTCAGGCTGGAACACAAATTGCCTTCAAAGACCTGCCGATTGCTCCACATCAAAGCAACCGGCCAGTTCAATGGCATGCTTCGGAACGGACTTGGCGACGCCATGCCGCACGGTCTGCCAACCTAGAAAAAGCACAGCCGCGACGCCTTCGAGCTGCGCGGGGTTCGACGGAGACGAGCTGCCCGAAGGGCAGCAACACGAGCAGGAGATACGGATGTCCACATCCCCTCAAGTTCCGGCCCCGGATGCCGGGAGTTGGTCGACCCCCACCGCCCTGCCCTGCATGCAGCTTCCCGCGCGCACGGAGCAGATCGAGCAATCGCATCAGCGCTGCGCCGCGCTCGGGCTCACGCGGGTCGAGCGTCCCGACTTCGAGCCGCTGATGCGCAGCGACCTGAGCGTGGCGCGGGAGCGCAACCAGCGGCTGTTCACGCATGCGGCGCCGGTGATGGAGATGCTGTTCGAGCAGATCGTCGACACCGAAAGCATGATCGTGCTGGCCGACACCCAGGGCATCATCCTGCACTCGGTCGGCGACGACAGGTTCCTGGAGCGTGCCGGCAAGGTCGCGCTGTCGCCGGGCGCCAACTGGGCCGAGCATTCCAAGGGCACGAACGCCATCGGCACCGCGCTGTTCCAGGAGTCGCCCACCGTCGTGCATGCCGGCGAGCACTTCATTCACGCCAACAGCTTTCTCACCTGCTCGGCGGCGCCCATCTTCGACCCGCGCGGGAACATGCTGGGCGTGCTCGATGTCACCGGCGACCACCGCTCCTACCACCAGCACACCATGGGGCTGGTGCGCATGTCGGCTCGCATGATCGAGAACCAGTGGCTGTCGGACGACTACGGCAACCGGCTGAGGCTGCACTTTCACGGCCGCGCCGAGTTCATCGGCACCTTGCTCGAGGGCATCATCGTCGTGGGTGCCGACGGCAAGATCCTGGGGGCCAACCGCAGTGCCATCGACCAGCTCGACATGAGCAGCGCGGCGCTGCGCATGCACAGCCTGACCAGCCTGTTCGGCACGAGCGTCTCGGCCATCTTCGATCACTTCCGCACGCCGCTGCCGACGCCCGCCCGCCTGAGCCTGGCGAGCGGCCGGCAGTTCTTCGTCAACGCCCGCTTCAACGGGGGGCGCGCGATGATGGCCGGCATGGATGCCGACGCGCCGGGCACGCCGGGCACGCCGGGCACGCCGGGCACGCCGGGCGTGTCGGCCGGCACAGCCGCTGCGGCCGGTGCCATGGCGCCACGTCCGGGCGCAGCCACGCCCGCCGCGGGCGGCGCCTTCTCGGGCCTGCACTACCTGCTCACCGGCGACCCGCAGATCGAGGCGGTGGTCCAGAAGGTGCAGCGCGTGCTCAACCGCGACATTCCGCTGCTGGTCCTCGGCGAGACGGGTACCGGCAAGGAGCTCCTGGCGCGAGCGGTGCACCAGGACTCCAACCGCGCCAAGCAGCCTTTCGTCGCGGTCAACTGCGCCTCCATTCCGGAGTCGCTGATCGAGGCCGAGCTGTTCGGCTACGAGGATGGTGCCTTCACAGGCGCGCGCCGCAAGGGGGCCTGCGGACGCATCGTTCAGGCCAACGGCGGCACGCTGTTCCTGGACGAGATCGGAGACATGCCACTGGCGCTGCAGGCGCGACTGCTGCGCGTGCTGCAGGAGCGATGCGTGACGCCGCTGGGCAGCCAGAAGTCCATCTCGGTAGACATCGCCGTGGTCGCCGCCACCCACCGCAACCTGCGCGACATGATCGAGGTCGGCACCTTTCGCGAGGACCTGTACTACCGGCTCAACGGGCTGGTGGTGCGCCTGCCGGCGCTGCGCGATCGCCGCGACCTCGAGATCGTCGCGCAGCGCATCCTGCTGTCGGAGTGCGCGCAGGGCACCCCCACGATCGCGCCCGAAGTCGCCGAGCTCCTCAACGGCTATGCGTGGCCCGGCAACATCCGGCAGCTCGCGAACGTGCTGCGGACCGCTGTCGTGATGGCAGCGGGCGAGGCGCAGATCACCGAGCACCATCTGTCGGACGACTTCCTCGAGGATGCACGGCGGCTTCGTGCGACCCGGGCGCCGGCGCCGGCCCGATCGATCGCAGGACAGGAAAGCGCACCCGGCGCCCTCATGCCGCAGGCTGCGCCCGCCGTCATCGCGCAGCCCGAGCCCGGCCCCGCCTCGGCGCTCACCGGCGCCGCGGTACGCACGCTCGAAGAAGCAGAGATAGAGATGATCCGCGCCGCCGTGGAAGCGGCGCAGGGCAACATCTCGGTCGCGTCCAAGCGCCTGGGCATCAGCCGCAACACCATCTACCGCAAGCTGCGCTGGGCCAAGCCTTAGCGAGGCATGCCTGCCAGGCCGGGGGGAATCCCTGTGTCTCGGTTGCGCACCACTGCTCCACGAGGGAACAGTGTCACACGGGTTCAGGCTGCTCAGGCCGGCTTGGCCGCCCAGGCGTTGCACCAGCCGGGGCCGGCGATCTGCTTGCGCCCGAACATCGCGCAACCGCCCCACTCATCGGTGGCGCTGCCCTGGAAGAACGAACAATTGGTGCAGCGCTGCGTGGCGCTGTGCTTGGGAAAGCGCTTGTCGTCGACCTTGCTGGTGTCGTGCCTGTAGCCCAGGGCCTGTGCCGTGTCGTCGCTTTCCTCCGTTCGCGCGGGCGCGGCCCGCGCGAGTCCGGAGAATGCGAGGACGGCGCTGCCGCCAGCCAGGTTGCGAAGGATGAAGAGGCGGCGCGTGCTGTCTTTCATGTGGGTCTCCAGTCTTGTCTTCGGTGGAACGTGTCTTGTCAGCCGGCCTTCGCACTGCGCGTCGTGCCCTTGGCGTCGCCGGCCTTCGGAATCTTGAACACCCACACCATGCCGCCCTGCTCGAGGAAGTTGACCTTCTTGGCGACCTCGCCGCCCCACAGCGGCACCGCGCCACCCCAGCCGGAGACGACGCTCACGTACTGCTCGCCGTCCTGCTGCCAGGTCACCGGCGGCGCCACCACGCCGGAGCCGGTCTGGAACTCCCACACCACCTTGCCCGTCTTGGCGTCGGCCGCCTTCAGGTAGCCTTCGGGCGTTCCCCAGAACACCAGGTTGCCGCCGGTGGTCAGCACGCCACCCCACAGGGGCGCGTTGTTCTTGACCTCCCAGGCGATCTTCCCGGTCTTCGGGTCGATCGCGCGCAGCGCGCCGATGTAGTCTTCGTTGAGCGGCTTGATGGTGAAGCCCGCACCGAGGTACGCCGCGCCCTTCTTGTAGGCCACGGGTTCGTTCCAGATCTCCATGCCCCATTCGTTGGCGGGTACGTAGAACATCTTCGTGTCGGGGCTGTAGGCCATCGGCATCTGGTTCTTGCCGCCGAGGAAGCCCGGCGCGGCGAAGACCGCACTGCCCTTCTTGCCCTCCGTGCCGGCCGTCGGATCACCGGGCCGGTTCTCCGCGATGAAGTTGGGGCGGCCGGTCTTCAGGTCGATGCTGCTGGCCCAGGTGATCTTCTTGACGAAGGGGAAGGCGTTGACGAGCTTGCCGGTGGTCGCGTCGTTCACGTAGAAGAAGCCGTTGCGGTCCGCCTTGCCGCCTACGCGCTTGCCGTCCATGTCGAAGGTCACGAACTCGTTCACGCCGTCGAAGTCCCAGCTGTCGTTGGGTGTGCCCTGGTAGTGCCACTTGATCTGCCCGGTCTTCACGTCGATGGCCACGGTCGAGCAGGAGAACAGGTTGTCGCCCTCGCGCAGGTGGCTGTTCCACGGGGCGGGGTTCCCGGTGCCGAAGTAGGCCAGCCCCGTCTTGCCGTCGTAGGTGCCGCCGAGCCAGGTGGCAGCGCCGCCGGTCTTCCACAGGTCGCCCGGCCAGCTCTGGTTGACAGTGCCGGAGACACCGTTTTCCTTGGCTGCGCCATCGGCATCGTAGGTGTAGCCCATGTGGCCTTCGACGGTAGGCCGCATCCACACCAGCCGCCCGGTCTTGGCGTCGCGCGCCTCGACCCGGCCGACCACGCCGAACTCGCCGCCCGACACGCCGGTGAGGATCAGCCCGTTGGCGATGATGGGCGCCGCGGTGGCCGAGTAGCCGGCCTTGTAGTCGTCGATCTTCTCCTTCCACACCACGTCGCCGGTGTTCTGGTCGAGTGCCACGAGCTGCGCGTCCAGCGTGGCGAAGATCACCAGGTTGTCGTACAGCGCAGCCCCGCGGTTGACCACGTCGCAGCAAGGCATGATGCCTTCGGGCAGGCGGTGCTCGTACTTCCACAGCTTGCGGCCGGTCGTGGCATCGAGCGCGAAAAGGCGCGAGTAAGAGGCCGTGACGAACATCTTCCCGTTGTGGACGACCGGCTGCGATTCCTGTCCGCGCTGCTTCTCCCCGCCGAAGGAGAAGGCCCACACCGGCGCCAGCTTGCCGACGGTGGCCGTGTTGACCTGCTTGAGCGGCGAGTAGCGCTGCCCCTGGGTGTTCAATCCCCAGGTGAGGATGTTGCCGGTGGCGGTGGCTTCGTTCTCGATCATCTGGTTGGTCACGACAGCGTGGGCTGCGGAGGCGGCCAGGCCGGCGGAGATGAGAACGTTCAAGAGCTTCAGTTGCATGGGGTCGTCTCCTCGTGGGGTTGAAAAAAGCGGGTCCGACACGTCCGGATGGTTGCGTCTTCCACGCTCTTCAAAGGGCAATGTCCGTGCCACGGCGTCAGTGGCGCCGGACGGCTGCCGAAGGCGTCGAATGGGCCGGCAAGCCGCGGGTTTTCCCGCTGAACTGCTCCAGCGTTGAGCAGCCGGCCACCACCCGCCGTGGCATGAAGGAACACCCGTCGCGGCCAAGTGCAGGGAGCTTGCTTCATATCAAGGAAATGGCGGTCGATCCGCGCTAGGCTTCCATCGCGGTTTCAAGCGGAATGAATGAAGGCCAGGAGACATAAGGAGATGTGGGATGTTCGCGGAGCACAAATCCCCGGGCGCGCGGCCCGCAGGTTCGCTGATGCCAAGTCCTGACCTTTGCACCGAGGAAGAGGTCGTGCGCCTGGTCCACACCTTCTATTCGAAGGTGCGCAAGGACCCGGTGCTCGCCCCGATCTTCGAATCGCACATCGACGACTGGGATCGGCACCTGGCTCGAATCGTCGACTTCTGGTCGTCCGCCCTCAGGGGCACGGCCCGTTACAAGGGGGCGCCGATGCCCAAGCATGCGGCATTGCCCGGGCTCACGCCCGCACTGTTCCACCGCTGGCTCGCCCTCTTCCGCGAAACCACCCAGGCGTTGGAGAACGCGGCGCTGCAGCAGCGCGCCGACGATCTCGCACATCGCATCGCCGGCAGCTTCTGGTATGGCTATCAGGCGCGGCATGGCGAGCTGCCCGACGGCGACCGGGCCCACTGAGCGCGCGGCCATGGCGCACCCCAGCCTGACGATCATCTGCCAGGAGCATCGGGCGCTGTCGGCCATGCTGCGTTCGATCACCTTGCTGCTGCGCGAGCATCGGCGGCGAAACACCCTGCCCGACTTCGATGCCCTGCAGGCCATGCTGTTCTACGTCGACGAGTTCCCCGAGAAGCTGCACCACCCCAAGGAAAGCCGCCTGCTGTTTCCCAAGCTCCGCGGGCACGATGCACACACCGACGCGGTACTCGACCGGCTGGACCACGACCACGAACATGGCGAGCAGGCCATCCGCGAACTCGAGCACGTACTGCTCGGCTTCCGCCTCATGAGCGAGACAGGACAGTGCGAAGCCCGGCGCCGCCATTTCGAGGCCTTGATGAAGCATTACGCCGACTTCTACCTGGCGCACATGCACGTCGAGGAGACCGAGATCCTGCCGCTGGCCGAGACAGTGCTCAGTGACGGCGAATGGGCCGAACTCGACGCAGCGTTCCTGACGAACCGCGACCCGCTGGCGGGCAGCGAGGCCGACGAGGCGTACCGGCCGCTCTTCAGGAAGATCGTCGGTGCGCTGCGGAACTCGGGGAGCTTCGGCTCGGCACTCGAAGCCTTCGGGGGCGTTGCCATGCCGACCTTCGCGCCGCCACCGCGATGACGGGCTGGACTTGACGTGGATCAAGGCTCGACCCACAGGCCTCCGGATACTGCCGGGAACTCAACTTCATTCGGAGGCACCGGCATGTCCAAGCCCGCCACGGCCATTTCAAGCTTCGACGACCTGCTGCGCGCCGCGCGCGCACAGGCCCAGCCGCAGCGCCTGCTCTTCGTCTTCACCACAGCCGGCGTTCCGGACGATGCCTCGCCGGCGCAGCGCGAGCGCTTCCAGTCCGGCCGGGGCGGCACCTTGACGCCGCTGATGTGCGTCGACAAGACGCCTGACGAACTGCTCTCGTTCGACGCACTGCACGAGGAATCGCGGCAGTTCGGCCAAACCTGGGACATCGTCTTCGTTGCGGCGATGTCCGGCAGCGGCGGCCTCAGCCCGGGCAGCGAACAGGCCGAAGCACCGCTGCAGCGCATGGTCGAATCAGTCAAGTCCGGCGACATCGCCGGCTTCATCCCCTTCGACAGCGCAGGCCAGCCGGTGCAGATCGGATGACATCGCGACGGTGGGTGCTGCCAGGCGGAATCGCTGCTACTGCATTCCGTCCTTCTTCATTTCGTCTAACGCCCAACCCTTGTGCGACGTGAAAAAGAACAGCTGCCACTTGCCGCCTGCGACTCGCCAGCGGCTGAAGCTCGGCTCGCTGACGTCCTCGCGCTTGTATTTGCCATCGGTCTTGGGCGGTATCAAGCCGACCTGACGCAACACGACGCTCGCGGTCCCGTCGGGCATCATGCGCACGCCCTTCACCTCCCATCGGAGGTCGGTGTTCTTCACGTCGTACTCGAAGACGGCTTTCACCGCCGCCTTGCCCTTCATGCGCCCGTAGTAGTCGATCGCCTGGGTGAACCAGACGTCCTCGGTCATCAAGGCCAGGCAGGCGTTCACGTCGTGCCGGTTCCAGGCTTTCTCGAACTGGACAATGGTGTCACGCAGGGCGGCCTCGGTGCCGGTGCCCTGCGCCTTCTTCGGTTGGGCGCCGGCGTCGCGCCCGAACGGCATCGTCACGGCGGCCAATCCGATCAGAAGAGCTTGTCGCTTGTTCATGGCGCGGCACCTCCGGACCAAAGCTTGGTCGTCGTCTTGAGTGTTGTCAATACAGGTCGCCAGCAAGCGAACTCACGTCAGGGACGATCAGCCTCGGAGCGCACCCTCCTCGACGCACTTTGGAAACGCCTCGGCCGCTCCCGCAGTTCGTCAGGCATGGCGCACCGCCGGCTGCGGCTACTGGACCAGCGGCGTCTGCGCCGCGTCGAGGTCCACGCCTTCGACCGTGGCCTGTCCGGCCAAGAGCTGAAGGCACTGCCGAAGCGCCGTGACGTAGACCTGCTGGCGCAGGGCCGTCGCGACGGCGCCGCGGACCGACTCGAAAGACTGGGGCTCGCCGCCCTCGCGCTCGAGCACTTCCACCACGTGCAGGCCGAAGCGGCTGTGCACCAGGCGCGGCAGGACGCCGACCTCGACATGGCCGAAGATCTCGCGCGCGAACTCGGGTGCGCAATCGGCAGGCGTCAGCCATCCGAGCGCACCGCCTTCTGCCCCGCTGGGACAGTTGGACAGTTCACGGGCCGCGCGCTCGAAACCGCTGCCCGCGCCATCCTTCGGCTTGCCGTCGTGGCAGCGGACATCGAGCAGGCAGGCCTCCGCGCGATTGCGCAGTGCCACCACGTCCGTGCCCGGCGTCACTGCGAACAGGACATGCCGGACCTGCGCTCGCTGACCCGCCTTGTAGCGAGCGGGGTGCGCCGCATGATGGCGCCGGCAGGCTTCCTCGGAGGGCTCGGGCACCTGCACCTCACGCTCCAGCCAGGCATCGATGGCCTGCGATGCGGCTTCGCCGAGCACGCCATCGCAGGGCGCCGGGTCGGTGGGCGCCAGCAATCCGCTCTCGATGGCTGCCTGCCGCAGCAGCTCGGAACATGCGCGCTGGCGCAATTCCTCGGTCGACAGTGTCTCGGCTTCGGCGTGCAGGGCCACGCCGTTGACCCGCGCCACAAGCGGCGCCGTCGCCTGAGGCGCCGCGGCGCCCGATTGAAGAAATTCGGCATTCATGAAGTTCTCTCCTCGCGTTCAGATGGCGCCAGGCTCGCGTGGCTGGTTGTGTCCGGGCGGCACGTTCAGCCGGCGGCTGCGCACGACCTGGTGCGACCGGAACAGGAACCGAACCGTGCCGAAGCCGCTCCACACATGCACCAGACGGCTGAATGGGAACAGCAGGAAGATCGTCATGCCGAAGACGATGTGGAACTGGTAGGGCCAGGCCAGGGAGGCCAGCGCCGTGGCATCCACCGGCCGAAGGGTGACGATGCGCTGCGCCCAGTCCGCGAGGATGAGCATCACGCTGCCGTCGGCGTGCTGCAACGAGTACGGCAGCGTGATCAGCCCCACCACCAGCTGGACCCACAGCACCACCAGCACTGCGATGTCCGTGGGATGGCTGGTGAGGCGGATGCGCGGATCGAACACGCGCCGGTACAGCAGCAGCGACAGGCCGACGAAGCACAGCGCGCCGGCGACGCCGCCTGCCACGACGGCCATCATCTGCTTGGTTGCCGCGCTCATGAAGATGCCGTAGACGCTGTGCGGCGTGAACAGCCCGACCATGTGGCCGAAGAACAGGAACAGCACGCCGAAGTGGAACAGGTTGCTGCCCCAGCGCAGGGTGCCGGCGCGCAGCATCTGGGAGGAGTCGCTCTTCCAGCTGTACTGGCTCTGGTCGAAGCGGATCAGGCTGCCCAGCACGAACACCATGAAGCACACGTAGGGATAGACCTGGAAAAGAAAGCCATACACGCCGTTCATGACGTTGCTCCTTGTGTCGCGTTGTTCCTGCGCATGATGTGGACGGGTTGAGGCTGGCCCGGCTTGGCCTGCCCCTTCGACGAGCAGCCGTCGAACGCGACCGGCTCGGCCCAGCTCTCGTCGAGCGGCTCGTCGGCCGGCGGCTTGACCGCCTGCGCCTTTTCCCCCGCCAGCTCGAGCAGTGCGCCGAGCACGCTGGCATAAGGGCTTTCGCGATGCCGCAGCGCGCCGAAGATGGCATTCAGGATGTGCGCCGTCTCGCCGAGGAAGGCGCGCGCCTCGCGGGCCGGCTGCGTGGAGACGAATTCCAGCACCGCGGGGAGGTAGTCGGGGAGCTCGCCCTCGGCCAGGCTGAGGCCGGCCTTCTCGTAGGTCTGCCCCAGGTCGATCATGGCCGGTCCGCGCTCGCGCGAGTCGCCGTGCACATGCTCGAACAGATGCAGGGAAGTACCGCGGCCCCGGTCGAAGAGCTCGACGTAGTCGGCTTCGACCTCCAGGGCCTCGGCGCGCCACAGCATGTCCATCAGCGCATCGAGCTCGGACAGGCGCGAGCCCGACAGGGCATGCTCGGTGCGAAGCAGTTCGCGCATCTCCGGCAGATGGCCGCGCAGCTGCGCATCGGGGTAGCCGAGCACGGCCGAGAGGACACGCAGGCTCTTCGCCATCGGGCGCGGGGTGTTCAGCGTGAACATGCTCATACCTCCGCCCGGATGGGAATCGTGCGCTTCTTCTCGCTGCCGAAGAGGCTGGCCTCGCTGGTACCTTCCGAGCATCCGTTGCCGAAGGTAAAGCCGCAGCCGCCGCGCACGTTGAAGGTGTTCTCCGCGTACTCGCGGTGGGTCGAGGGGATCACGAAACGGTCCTCGTAGTTGGCGATCGCCATCACCTGGTACATCTCCTCGACTTCCGCCTGGCTGATGCCCACCTGCTCCAGGACGGCGTGATTGATGTGCCCGTCGACATGCTTCTCACGCTGGTAGGCGCGCATGGCCAGCATGCGCTCCAGCGCCTGCACGACCGGCCCGGTGTCGCCGGCCGTCAGCAGGTTGGCCAGGTAGTTGACCGGAATGCGAAGCTGGTTGACGTCGGGGATCTCGCCGTTGCTGCCCACGTGCCCTGCGTTGGCGGCGGCACTGATCGGCGACAAGGGCGGCACGTACCAGACCATCGGGAGCGTGCGGTACTCGGGATGCAGCGGCAGGGCCACCTTCCATTGCACCGCCATCTTGTAGACCGGGCTGTTGCGCGCCGCCTGCATCCATTTGTCGGGGATGCCGTCCAGCCGCGCCTGTGCAATCACCTTGGGGTCGTTCGGGTCGAGGAAGATGTCGAGCTGCGCCTTGTACAGGTCGCGGTCGTGCTCGACGCTGGCGGCCTCCTGGATGCGGTCCGCGTCGTACAGCAGCACGCCCAGGTAGCGGATGCGGCCGACGCAGGTCTCGCTGCACACCGTCGGCTGGCCCGCCTCGATGCGCGGATAGCAGAAGATGCACTTCTCGGCCTTGCCGCTCTTCCAGTTGTAGTAGATCTTCTTGTAAGGACAGCCGCTCACGCACATGCGCCAGCCGCGGCATTTGTCCTGGTCGATGAGCACGATGCCGTCTTCCTCGCGCTTGTAGATCGAGCCGGAGGGACACGAGGCAACGCACGCCGGGTTCAGGCAGTGCTCGCACAGCCGCGGCAGGTACATCATGAAGGTGTTCTCGAACTGGCCGAGCATGTCCTTCTGCATCCGGTCGAAGCCGTCGAGGTTCTTGTCCTTGCTGCGTCCGGAGAATTCGCCGCCGAGGATTTCCTCCCAGTTCGGCCCCCAGACGATCTTGTCCATCTGCTTGCCGGTGATCAGGCTGCGCGGACGGGCCGTGGGGGTCGCCTTCATCTCGGGTGCCGACTGCAGGTGGCCGTAGTCGAAGGTGAAGGGCTCGTAGTAGTCGTCGATCTCCGGCAGGTTGGGGTTGGCGAAGATGCGCATGAGCAGCTTCCACTTCGCGCCTTGGCGCGGCTCGATACTGCCGTTGGCCTTGCGCACCCAGCCGCCGTTCCACTTGTCCTGGTTCTCCCACTCCTTGGGGTAGCCGATGCCCGGCTTGGTCTCGACGTTGTTGAACCAGGCGTACTCCATGCCGGGCCGGCTGGTCCAGACGTTCTTGCAGGTGACCGAACAGGTGTGGCAGCCGATGCACTTGTCCAGGTTGAGCACCATCGCGATCTGCGCGCGGATCTTCATGCGACTTCTCCTTGCGCCTGCACAGGGCGAATCAGTTCGTCGGCGACCGGCGTATCGAGCCAGTCGATGCGGTTCATCTTGCGCACCACCACGAACTCGTCGCGGTTGGTGCCGATGGTCCCGTAGTAGTTGAAGCCGTAGCTGAACTGCGCGTAGCCGCCGATCATGTGGGTGGGCTTGAGCACGATGCGCGTCACCGAGTTGTGGATGCCGCCGCGCGCGCCGGTGATCTCGGAGCCCGGCGTGTTCACGATCTTCTCCTGCGCGTGGTACATCATCACCATGCCCGGCTTGACGCGCTGGCTCACCACCGCGCGCGCGGCGATGGCGCCGTTCACGTTGAACAGCTCGATCCAGTCGTTGTCGACAATCCCGGCGCGCTTCGCGTCGTCCTCGCTCATCCACACGCAAGGCCCGCCACGGCTGAGCGTGAGCATCAGCAGGTTGTCTGTGTAGGTGGAGTGGATGCCCCACTTCTGGTGCGGCGTGATGAAGTTCAGCGCGATCTCGGGGTTGCCGTTCGGCTTGACGCCCTGGATCCCCGCGGTGGTCTTCAGGTCCACCGGCGGGCGGTAGCTGGCAAAGCCCTCGCCGAAGGCGATCATCCACGGATGGTCCAGGTAGAACTGCTGCCGTCCGGTCAGCGTGCGCCATGGGATCAGCTCGTGCACGTTGGTGTAGCCGGCGTTGTACGAGACGGTCTCGCTCTCGATGCCGCTCCACGTCGGCGAGCTGATGATCTTGCGCGGCTGCGCCTGGATGTCGCGGAAGCGGATCTTCTCGTCCTCGCGATGGATCGCCAGGTGCCGGTGGTCGCGCCCGGTCTGCTTGCCCAATGCCTCCCAGGCCTTGACTGCCACCTGGCCGTTGGTCTCGGGCGCCAGCATCAGCACCACCTCGGCGGCGTCGATGTCGGTCTCGATCTTCGGCATCCCGCAGGTCACGCCGGGCTCGGTGACGAAGCCGGAGAGCTCGCCGAGCTGCTTCACCTCGGCCTGCGTATTCCAGCCGATCCCCTTGCCGCCGTTGCCGGCCTTGCCCATCAGCGGCCCCAGCGCGGTGAAGCGCTTGTAGACGTTGGGGTAGTCGCGCTCGACCACCTGCAGGGTGGGGGCGGTCTTTCCCGGCACCAGCTCGCACTCTCCGCGCTTCCAGTCGCGAACCTCGAAGGGCTGGGCCAGTTCCGAGGGGCTGTCGTGCATCAGCGGCGTCAGCACCAGTTCGCGCTCGACCCCCAGATGGCCGACGCAGACCTCGCTGAACTTCTTGGCGAAACCCTTGTAGATGTCCCAGTCGCTGCGCGATTGCCAGGCGGGGTCCACCGCGGTGGAAAGCGGATGGATGAAAGGATGCATGTCGCTGGTGTTGAGGTCGTTCTTCTCGTACCAGGTGGCCGTGGGCAGCACGATGTCGCTGTAAAGGCAGGTGGTGCTCATGCGGAAGTCGAGTGTCACCAGCAGGTCGAGCTTGCCTTCAGGTGCCTTGTCATGCCACACGACTTCCTGGGGCTTGGCATCCTCGGCGCCAAGGTCCTTCCCCTGCACGCCGTTGCTCGTGCCGAGCAGGTGCTTGAGGAAATACTCGTGCCCCTTGCCGCTGGAGCCCAGGATGTTGGAACGCCACACGAACATGTTGCGCGGCCAGTTGTCCGGGTGGTCGGGGTCGGTGCAGCTCATCTTGAGCGAGCCGTCCTTCAGCGCCTGGACGGCGTAGTCCTTCGGATCGACACCCGCGGCCTGCGCGTCGCGCACCACCTGCAGCGGATTGGTCTGCAGCTGCGGCGCGCTCGGCAGCCATCCCATGCGTTCGGCACGCACGTTGTAGTCGATCATGCTGCCCGCATACGCCTTCTTGTCGGCGAGCGGCGAGAGCACTTCCTCCACGCCCAGCTTCTCGTAGCGCCACTGGTCGGTGTGTGCGTAGAAGAAGCTGGTGCTGTTCATCTGGCGCGGCGGCCGCACCCAATCGAGCGCGAAGGCCAGCGCGGTCCAGCCGGTCTGCGGTCGCAGCTTCTCCTGCCCCACGTAGTGCGACCAGCCGCCGCCGCTCTTGCCGATGCAGCCGCACATCATCAGCATGTTGATGACGCCGCGATAGTTCATGTCGCTGTGGTACCAGTGGTTCATCGCCGCGCCGATGATCACCATCGACTTGCCCTGCGTCTTGTGCGCGTTCTCGGCAAACTGGCGCGCCACCGTGATCAGCTGCGCGCGGGGCGTGCCGGTGATGCGCTCCTGCCAGGCCGGCGTGTAGGGGGTGTCGTCGTCGAAGCTGGTGGCCGCCAGCTCGCCATCGAGGCCGCGCGCCACGCCGTAGTTGGCCACCTGCAGGTCGAAGACCGTCGCCACCCACGCATCGCGCTGCTCGCCGGCCTTTCCGAGCGCGATACGCCTGACCGGCACAGTGCGCACCAGCACGTCGGTCTGCTCGTTGTGGGGAAAGTGCTCGCTGGCGATGCCGCCGAAGTACGGGAAGCCGACGCGGGCCGTCTCGGTGCTCGGCGTGCCGCCTTCGAGCACCGAGAGCTTGAGCTTGACCTCCTTGCAGTGGCGCGCTTCCTTGGCCTCGAGGTTCCACTGGCCTTCGTCGGCGCGGCCGTCCGGCCCCCAGCGGAATCCGATCGCGCCGTTCGGCAGCACCACCCTGCCCTCTTGGTCGAAGGCGACGGTCTTCCATTCCGGGTTGTTGGCCTGGCCGAGCTTGCCGTTGAAATCCGATGCCCGGACATAGCGGTCGGGCACCATGACGACTTCGCCGCTGGGCAAGGTGTGCTCCTTGAGCATCACCAGCATCGGCATGTCGGTGTAGCGGCGCACGTAGTCGTCGAAGTAGGCGCTGCGCTCGCGGCCTGCGTCGGGAAAGTAGAACTCCTTCAGGATCACGTGGCCCATCGCCATCGCGACCGCCGCGTCGGTGCCCTGCTTCGGATGCATCCAGATGTCCGCCAGCTTGGCGACCTCGGAATAGTCCGGCGTCACCGCCACCGTCTTCGCGCCCTTGTAGCGCACCTCGGTGAAGAAGTGCGCGTCGGGCGTGCGCGTCTGCGGCACGTTGGAGCCCCAGGCGATGATGAAGCTGGAGTTGTACCAGTCGGCCGATTCGGGCACGTCGGTCTGCTCGCCCCAGACCTGCGGACTGGCGGGCGGCAGGTCGCAGTACCAGTCGTAGAAGCTCATGCACACGCCGCCGATCAGGCTGAGGTAGCGGCTGCCCGCGGCATAGCTGATCATCGACATCGCCGGAATCGGCGAGAAGCCGATGACGCGGTCCGGCCCGTGCTTCCTGATCGTGTACACGTTGGCGGCTGCGACGATCTCGTTGACCTCGTCCCACGACGAGCGCACGAAGCCGCCGAGCCCCCTCACCTGCTGGTAGTCGCGCCGCTTGGCGTCGTCCTCGACGATCGAGGCCCACGCGCCGACGGGGTCGTGCGCAATGCGCGCCTCGCGCCAGCTCTTGAGCAACCTGCCGCGCACCATCGGGTACTTGACACGGTTGGCGCTGTACAGGTACCAGCTGTAGCTGGCGCCGCGCGCGCAGCCGCGCGGCTCGTGGTTGGGCATGTCCCAGCGGGTGCGCGGGTAGTCGGTCTGCTGGGTTTCCCAGGTAACGATGCCGCCCTTGACATAGATCTTCCACGAGCACGAACCGGTGCAGTTCACGCCGTGGGTGGAGCGCACGATCTTGTCGTGCGCCCAGCGGTTGCGGTAGGCGTCTTCCCACGTGCGGTCTTCGCCGGTGGTAACGCCGTGGCCGTCGGAAAAGGATTCCCGCGGCTGGCTGAAGTAGCTGAGTCGGTCCAGGAAATGGCTCATGGGGTTGGGCTCCGGAAAGGTCTGGGCTCAGGGGTTCTTCACGTACGCTTTGCCGCGCAGGTAGAACCACCAGTTGAGAACGAGGCACAGGGCGTAGAACGCCGCGAAGCCGTACATGGCGAGTTGGGGCGTGGCGGCCTTGATCTGGGCGCCGATCACCACCGGCGCGATGAAGGCCCCGTAGGCCGCGACGGCCGAGGTCCAGCCCAGCACCGGGCCGGCCTGCTGCCGGTCGAAGATCACGCCGATGGTGCGGAAGGTCGAGCCGTTGCCGATGCCGCTGGCGGTGAAGAGCACCACGAACAGCACCATGAAGATCAGGAAGTACTGCTCGGGCGCCGCCGAGCGGTAGGCCAGCAGCATCACGTAGCCCACCGCCGCCGAGGCCACCACCATCAGCGCCGAGATGATCTGGGTGACGATCGAGCCGCCGATCCGGTCGGAGATCCAGCCGCCCAACGGCCGCACCGCCGCACCGATGAAGGGCCCGATCCAGGCATAGGTGAGCGCCGAGGGCGCATTGGGGTTCTTCAGTACGTGCTGCATCACACCCGACGCGTCCGGCACGTGGCTCACGCCGAAGATCACCGTGATGGCCAGCGGCAGCGCCATCGAGAACCCGATGAACGAGCCGAAGGTCACCATGTACAGCAGCGTCAGCGCCCAGGTGTGCCGGTTGCGGAAGATCTCGAACTGCTTGGCGATGCTCTCCTTCATCGGGCCGAAGGCCGTGAGCTTGAGCACCAGCAGCGTGCTGACGATGATCAGCGGCATGGCGAGCCACATGTTCAGCACGCCGAGCCCGGTCGGCGCCGGCAGGTACAGGTACAGGCCGACGCCGGCCGGCACGAAGGACAGCGTGTAGAGCCAGATGATCTTGAGGAAGGCGGCGATTGCGCCGCCCGTGTTCGGCGACACGGTCTTCAGGTTGTTCATGCCGAACCAGCACAAGGCGGCCAGCGGCACCAGCGACAGCAGCCAGGCAAAGCCGGCGTTCTGGATCCAGGTGGGCGTGCCGGCGGGGATCTTGCCGAAGATCCAGCCGCTGTCCTTGACCAGCGTCATCGGCTCGCCGCCGAACCCACCGAACAGCCCGACGGTCATGACCAGCGGAATGACGATCTGCATGCTCGTCACCCCGAAGTTGCCCAACCCGGCATTCAGCCCCAGGGCGGTACCCTGCAGCCGCTTGGGAAAGAAGGTGCTGATGTTGGACATCGAGCTCGCGAAGTTTCCGCCGCCCACGCCCGACCACAGCGCCATCAGTTGGAAGGACCACAGCGGCCAGTCCTTGTGCTGCAGCACGATGCCGGTGCCGATGGCCGGGGCCAGCAACATGGCGGTGGTCAGGAAGATGGTGTTGCGCCCGCCCGCCAGGCGGATCAGGAACGAGGCCGGTATCCGCATCGTGGCGCCGGCGAGGCCGGAGATCGCCGTCAGCGAGAACAGCTCGGCCTGGCTGAACGGAAATCCCAGGTTCAGCATCTGGACCGTGATGATTCCCCACATGCCCCAGACCGCGAAGCCGCACAACAGGCTGGGCACCGAGATCCAGAGGTTGCGGTAGGCGATGCGGCGGCCGGTGGACGCCCAGAAGGCCTCGTCCTCGGGTCGCCAGTCGGCGACGTCGGTGTCGTTCGAGGGCGGCAACGGCCCCTTGATGTCGATGGTGGTGGTCATGCGGGTTCCTGCAAGGAGGGGGAAGCGGACGAGCCGCCGAGGCGGAAGGCGTGGGCGCGCCGGCCCAGGACCTCGGTGCCGCGCACCTCGGTCCAGTACATCCAGATCAGCGAGACCCAGACCACGCCGTACATCAGCATGAAGGCGCTGGAGCGGACGCCGGTGAGATCCACCAGCACGCCGAACAGGATCGGCAGCACGAAGCCACCCAGCCCGCCGGCCAGGCCGACAATGCCGCTGATGGTTCCGATGTTCTCGGGGTAGTCGTCCGCGATGTACTTGAACACCGAGGCCTTGCCGAAGGCGAAGGCGATGCCGAGCAGGAACATCAGCCCGGTGAAGGCGTAGACGTTCAGGCCGATGTGGAAGGTCTTGGGGCCCGCGAGCGTGGCGATGGTGAACTCGGTCTGCGGATAGCTCAGGAGGAACAGGCAGATCCAGCTCACCCACATCACCCACCAGGTGACCGAATGCGCGCCGTACTTGTCGCTCAGCCAGCCGCCGACGGCCCGCAGCACACCGCCCGGCAGCGAGAAGCAGGCAGCCAGCAGCGCCGCGGTGCGGATGTCGAGCCCGAACTCGCCGATGTAGTACTGCACCATCCACAGGCTCAGCGCAACGTAGCCGCCGAACACGATGCTGTAGTACTGGCAGTACTTGACGACCTTGGGCTCCTTCAGCGCGCGCAGCTGATCCGAAAAGCGCGTATGACTCGGCACCAGGTGCGCCGGATCGCTCGCGCTGAACACCCAGAACAGCAGCAGGGTGCCGAGCATGACGGCCGCATACACCTGCGGCACCATGGCCCATCCGAAGGCGACCACGAGCGCCGGCGCGATGAACTTGTTGACCGCCGCGCCGGAGTTGCCGGCGCCGTACACGCCCATCGCGAAGCCCTGGCGATTCTTCGGGAACCAGCGCGCCACGTACGGCGTGCCCACCGAGAACGAGCCGCCGGCCAGGCCGACGAACAGGCCGATGACCAGGAAGTGCCAGTACGCCGTCGCATAGCTCATGAGCCAGATGGCAGGCACGGTGAGCGCCATCAGCAGGACCATCACGATGCGGCCCCCGAACTTGTCGGTCCAGATGCCCAGTGGCACGCGGACCAGCGAGCCCGTGAGCACCGGCATGGCGGTCAGCAGGCCGAACTCGGTGGCGTTGAGGCCCAGCGCCTTCTTGATCGGGATGCCGATCACGCCGAACATCATCCACACCATGAAGCACACGGTGAATGCCAGCGTGCTGACCATCAGGACGGCCAGGGCCTGGCTCTTCTTGCTCATGACGAAGTCCGCTCGTTGATCATGGATCGACTGTAGGAAATGCCGGCACCTGGCGACATCCTTCCGTGGTAGGACTGCGGGGCGCTACAAGAACGATGCGGCCGGGCGCCGGCATCCTCATGAAGAACTAGTCGAATGGGAAAACGGCGCGGACTTGCGCTGGATCAACCCAGGCCGCGCTCGACCGCGATAACGGCGGCATGCACGCGCGAGCTCACGTCGAGCTTGCGCAGGATGTGCTGGACATGGATCTTCACCGTGGTCTCGGCGATGCCCAGCGAGCGTGCGATCTCCTTGTTGCCCTGGCCGCTCGCGATGCCGCGCAGGATGTCCTGCTCGCGCGGCGACAGCGCGTCGAGCGGCGACGCCGCGGCTGCAGGTTCTGCGGCCTTTGCGGGCCGCGGTGCGGCGGCATCGCGGTAGGCCGCCACCAGCTTGCCGGTCATCTCCTCGGCCACGATGCTCTCCCCGCGCATCACGCGCCGGATGGCTGCGGCCAGTGCGTCGCCCTCGATGGTCTTGAGCAGGTAGCCGCTCGCGCCCGCACGCAGGGCGCCCGCGAGGTCGCCTTCGTCCTCGCTGACCGTGAGCATCAGCACCCGTGCCGCAGGCACGGCCTCGCGCAGCGCCGGCAAGGCATCGACGCCGGTGACGCCCGGCAAATGGTTGTCCAGGAGGATCAGGTCGGGCTTCAGTTCCTCGGCGCGGCGCTGGGCTTCCCCGGCGTCGCCGGCGTCGCCGACGACCTCGAAGCCCGGATCGCGATTCAGCAGTGCGGTCAGTCCGCGCCGAAACAGCGTGTGGTCGTCCACCACCAGGATTCGGATCTTCATCGGGAGAGGGTTCATGGGGGATCAGGCGAGGCGAAGTTGCGGCGCCGCTGCCGGCTGTGCGGCGGGGCCGGACGGCATCGGCAGTGTCAGGACGACGGAGGTGCCTCGGCCGGGCAAGGACATCACCTCGAGCTGCGCACCCAGGCGCTCGGCACGCTCGGCCATGATGCGCATGCCCACGTGGGTCTCGTCGGGCCCGTCCTCGCCTTCGGCAAGCCCGAGGCCATCGTCGCGCACCTCGAGCCGCCATTGCGGCGCCTGCTGCACGTCCAGCCACACCTGGCTGGCTTGGGCGTGCTTGCGAACATTCGACAGCGCCTCCTGCACGATGTGGAGCACCTGGATCTGCGTGTCCGGGAGCAAGGGCATGCCGTGCCCTTGCATCCGGAGGCTGGCCTTCAATCCGCTCTGGTGCTCGAACTTGCGCAGCGTGGTGAGAAGCGCCGGCTCGATGTCTTCGTTGTTGGTCCGGGTGCGGAAATGCATCAGGAGCTCGCGCACATCGCCATAGCTCTCGCGCACGCCCTCGTCGATCTCGCCCAGGACGTGCTGGACCTGCGAGGCGTCGCCGTCGGCGAGCGCATCCCGCATGAGCTGGACCTGGATCTTCAGGAAGGCAAGCGACTGGGCGATGGAGTCGTGCAACTCGCGCGCGAGAAGACCTCGCTCCTGCGAGACCGCGGCCTCCAGCTCCAGCGAATTCAGCCGAAGATTCTCCATGGCCCCCGCGAGGTGAACTGTGAGCGATTCCAGCAGCGAACGCTCCGCCTCCGAGATCGTGATACGGGCGTGGAAGAACAGGTCGACCTCGCCCATCAGGCGCTCGTGCAGCCGGATCGGTATGGTGACCACGGTCTCGAAGCCCGCCTGCGCGCAATGCTGCATCCGCATGGGCTGCATGGTCCGAATCGGTATCACGCGCGCGCCCGATGAAACCGGCGCCGAACCGCAATGACAGTCGCCGGCCGTCACGCAAAGCTCGGCATCCGTCATGGCCTGGGGCAGGCCCTGCGAGGCCAGCATCAGGTAGCGGCGGTTCGCCTCGTCGGACCAGCGCAGGGCCACGCCGTCCGCATGGGCGATGCGGGCGATGCTTTCGGTAAAGCCGTGTGCCAGCTCGTCGAGCGTCGCGGCCCGGGCGGTCAGCGTCGTGACCTCGTAGAGGCACTCCAGGCGGCCCCGCTCTTGCTCCAGCAGGGCCGTCTTCTCCCGCACCCGGCTCTCCAGGTCGCGGTACATGGACTGCAGTTGCTCGGCCATGTCGTTGAACCCCTCCGCCAGCATTCCGAACTCGTCCGTGCTGGTGCGCGCGACACGGCCGCCGAGATCGCCGGCCTGCAGGCGGCGAATCGCCTCCTTGAGCAGGCTCAGCGGCTCCAGGACGAAGCGATAACCCGTATGAACGAGCACCGCCGCGGCAACGAGGGCGATGCCCATCATGGCGACCTGCAGCAGATGCATCAGCGCGGTCCAGTGTGACAGGTGGTCTTCGATGGCGGCGACGAATGCGTCGATGTCCAGGGTGAAGGCAACCGCGTCGGCATCAAGCTCGCCCATGGCCGGGGCGCCGGCCGCCTCCCGGTCGGCGAGGCGGCCGCGAAAGGCGATCCAGTCGCGCTCGACCACGGTGAAGCGCTCGCGCACCATGCGGTCCCAGGGCACGAACAGGGGCCGTTCGGCGTCGCCGTTGCGCAGCAGCTGAAGGCTGCGCTCGAACTCCGCCACCTGGTGCGGCAGCGCCTGCACGTCCGGCGAGCCCGCCGACAACACGATCCGGTAGGTATGCATGCGCATCCGGCCCGCTTCGTTGACCGCGGCAGCGCCACCCTCGATCTGCCACGACATGTTGACCAGCGTGGCGATGGCGCCCAATGCGACCAGCAGGAATGGCATGGCCACCAGCGCCAGCTTGGCGCCCAGAGTCCATTGCCTCGGTTTGATCATCGAGCGTGAGTCTTTCGTTTGATTGCCGAATTCTCGATCCTGATCGGCATGCTTGATTGATCCAGATCAAGTCCCCAGAGGCCCGCCGGGCTACGCTGCGAACGACACGACCTACCAGGAGATCGATCATGTTCAAGCGCATTCTTGTCGCCACCGATGGCTCCCCACTGGCAGACAAGGCGGTGGCCAAGGCCATCGACCTGGCCACGGAACACAAGGCCGAACTGACGGCCCTCACCGTGGTGCTGCGGCAAGCAAAGAGCCATATGGAGGGCACGCTCAGGTTCCAGTCCGAAGAGTTGGACCGCATCGAGAGCCGTCGCGCGGAGCAGGCCAAGGCCATGCTCGATGCAATCGAAAAGCGCGCAGAGGCCCGTGGCGTCCGGGTCAGTTCCGCCGTCGTCAGGTCCAGCCGCGTGGCGCCTTCCATCATCGAGGCATCCGGCAAGTACGGCAGCGATCTCATCGTGATGGCCACGCACGGACGAACCGGGCTGACGAGCGCCTTCCTGGGCAGCGAAACCGCGCAGGTGCTGGCACATTCCGATGTGCCCGTGCTCGTGCTGCGCTGATGCCCGGCATGGCCACGAGCCTTGTCTCGCGCGCTCGTGCGGCCAGCCCCCGGCAAGGGCGTGGAACCCTGCAGACCGCGCACCTGGAAGAGACGATGCCTGTCACACCGGCACCCGCACCCACGACTGCATCCGAACCGGCAAGCGCGCAGTCGATCTCTGCCGAGGTGCTGGCCCGCTTCGACGTGTCCGGGCCTCGCTACACCTCCTATCCGACCGCAGACCGCTTCGTGGAAGCCTTCGGCCCCGCCGACTATGGCGATGCCGCGCGCCAGCGCAGGCTGGGCATCAGCGCAAGCAAGGCGCCGATCTCGCTCTACGTCCACATCCCGTTCTGCGCATCGCTGTGCTACTACTGCGCCTGCAACAAGATCATCACCCGGCATCAATCGCGTGCGCGCGAGTACCTGCAGTACCTGGAGAAGGAGATCGCCCTTCACCAGGCGCACCTGGGGCCGCGGACACCGGTGAGCCAGCTTCATCTCGGCGGCGGCACGCCGACCTTCCTGAGCGATGACGAGCTGACCGAACTCATGCGCATGCTGCGCGATGCCTTTTCATTCGCGCCGGACGGCGAATACTCCATTGAGATCGATCCGCGCACGGTCGATGCCGGCCGCCTTGCGCACCTGGCTCGACTCGGCTTCAATCGCCTGAGCTTCGGTGTCCAGGACTTCGACCCGGCCGTCCAGCAGGCGGTTCATCGCATCCAGCCTGCCCAGCAGGTCTTCGATCTCGTCGCATCGGCACGCGCACTGCAGTTCCAGTCCGTCAACGTCGACCTGATCTACGGGCTGCCGCGGCAGACCGCCGCATCCTTCGACCGGACGCTCGCGCAGATTTGCGCGCTGCGGCCCGACCGCATCGCGCTCTACGCCTACGCGCATCTGCCCGAAAGGTTCAAGCCGCAGCGACGGATCGCCACCAGCGAGTTGCCCTTCGCGGCCACGAAGATCGAGATGCTGTCGCGCTCCATCCGCGCGCTCACGGCCGCCGGCTACGTCTACATCGGCATGGACCATTTCGCGTTGCCGGACGACAGCCTGGCCATCGCCAGGCGCCAGGGCCGGCTGCACCGCAACTTCCAGGGGTACAGCACGCATCCGGACTGCGACCTGGTCGCGCTCGGCGTGTCGGCGATCGGAAGGGTCGGCAGCACGTACAGCCAGAATGCGAAATCCCTGGAGGACTACTACGACCTTCTCGATCAGGGACGTCTGCCGGTGGCGCGCGGGCTGGCGCTGTCGCGCGACGATGTACTGCGCCGTACGGTGATCATGGCCATCATGTGCCAAGGGTACGTGGACTTCGAGTCGGTCGCCATCGCTCACCTGATCAACTTCAGCGAGTACTTCGCGCCCGAACTGGACGCCCTGCGCCAGCTCGAGGCAGACGGACTGGTCCGGGTGACCGAGCGCGATCTCACTGTGACCGATACCGGCTGGTTCTTCGTGCGGGCCGTGGCCATGGTCTTCGATCGCTATCTGCAAACCGACCGCAAGCGCGCCCGCTTTTCCCGGGTCATCTAGAAATGGGGTGCCCACACAATGATCCGCAAGGCCGGCTGCGACCATTGCACGCAGTGCGGTCATCTGGGAAGCTGTGGGTGAAGCTTGATGGGGACTTCCACATGTCTACTGAAACGGACCCTCGCGGGTCGGCCGCCGACCCGCCCATCACGGGGCGGCAACTGGCCCACCTCCTGCACGCACGCCGTACCGTGCTTCCCAAGCGGCTGGGTGCCCCGGGGCCCGAGCGGGCCGAACTCGATCAGATCCTGGGTGCCGCGGCCGCGGCGCCCGACCATGGCGGCCTGGTGCCGTGGCGCTTCGTCATCGTTCCGCCGCGTGAGAGAGAGCGGCTCGCCGAGGTGTTCGCGCAGTCCCTGCAGGAACACGATGCCGCAGCCACGCCGGACGAGCGCGGAAGAGCGCGCGACAAGGCATTCCAGGCGCCGGTCCTGATGCTGGCGATCGTGCGGCTGGGCCCCGGCGCCGGGGAAGTACCGGACATCGAGCGGATCCTGTCGGCCGGATGCGCCATCCAGAACATGCTTCTGACCGCGACCGTCCTGGGCTACGAGTCGGCGCTGACCTCGGGCAGGACGATGGAGTCGGCCGGACTGCGCTCGTTGTTCGACCTGGACGAGCACGAGAAGCCGCTGTGCTTCATCAGCCTGGGCACGATGCTGGCCTACAAGGCGGGCCCGGAGCGGCCCGTGGTGGAGCGCTACGTCTCCGAACTGGGCCACGCGCCGTAAGAAGGTGGTCCATTTGGCCCCCTACATCGCAATCAAACCCTCGCAAGCACCGGTAGACCTTCAATCGGGCTTTGCCCTGTGGCAACTCGGCTTCCGGCCCTTCTACCTGCTGGCCAGCACCTTCGCAGCCCTCTCCATCGGTCTGTGGGCGGTGCAGTTCGCCGGGTGGCTGCCGCTGGCCTATCTCCAGGGGCCGCTGTGGCACGCGCACGAGATGCTGTTCGGCTTCGCGCTCGCCGTGATCGTCGGATTCCTGTTCACCGCGGGACGCAACTGGTCCGGCCGGCCGACGCCCACGGGCCTGCCGCTGGCCGCCCTCGCGGCGCTCTGGGTGGCAGGGCGCATCCTCGTGCTCACGCCTCTGGGTTGGACAGCCGCGCTCGTGAACGCGGCGTTTCCGCTGGCGAGCGCGGTCGCGCTGGCCATTCCACTCGTGGGCGCGCGCAACCGCCGCAATTACTTCTTCATCGGTTTGCTGCTGTTGCTGTCCGGGGCGGCACTGGCGTTTCATCTTTCGGCGCTCGGGGTGATCCGGGTGCCGGCATGGATCGGCATCCAGCTGGCGCTGGACACCTTGCTGTTCATCATGGCGGTGATGGGCGGCCGGGTGATCCCGATGTTCACCAACAATGCCGTTGCGGGTGCCAACGCGACGCGCCGGCCCCTGGTCGAGCGGGCGGCGCTCGGCGCCGTGCTCGCCCTCTTCTTGACCGATGCGCTGGGCCTGCCGCCCACGGTCGTGGCCGCTGTCGCGCTCGTCGCGGCGCTCGCGCATCTGGTGCGATGGCTGCTTTGGCGGCCCTGGAAGTCCGTGGACGACACGCTCGTCCTGGTGCTGCACCTGGCCTACGCATGGATTCCCGTGCACCTCGCCTTGCGAGCGCTGGCGTCGCATGGCTGGGTGTCCCCCTCCCTGGCGACCCACGCGCTGACCGTGGGAGCGGCAGGGGGACTCATCATCGGGATGATGGTCCGCACGGCACGAGGTCACACGGCCCGGGTCCTGCGCGCCGACGCGTTCGACACCGCCTGCTTCCTGCTGGTTCTGCTCGCGGCGCTGGTGCGGATCGTGGTGCCGCTGTTCGCACCGGCGCAAACGATCACCGCCGTGCTCGCCTCTGCCGCGTTCTGGAGCGGGGGCTTCGGCCTGTACGCAGTGCGCTACTGGCCTGTGCTGACGCGACCGCGCCTGGACGGCCAGCCCGGTTGAACTCGCCCCTACCCGTCGACATCGCGTGCGCCGGGCTGAATTCCTGACCTGGGTCAGTCCGAGGAAACGTGCTCCACCGCTTCGCGCAGCGCAGACCACACGGGGGGCGCAGCCTTGGCGGCGGCCCCGGCGGCCCCGGCGTTCGCGGGTTCGAATCGAGCGCCACGCAAATGGAGAGCGAGCGCGGCATCCAGGGTCTGGACATGCCTTGCGTACCAGCTCCTGAGTTGGCGCGCCATCTCGCGCACCTGCAACAGCCTGCCTTCCCCGGCCTGCAACGCACCTTCGCGCATGACCCCCAGCACCACGCGATGCTGGATATCGTGGTCTTTCCGCGATGCATGGCCCGTCGCCCGCATCCAGACTTCCTCGCGCGCGAAGTTTTCGGCGGCGCACTCGACCAGGTCGTTCCAGGCCGAGGGCAACCGGGTGTTGTCGGCCTCGTCGACCCGGGTCAGGAGCCGGATGAACTCCTCGCGGGCGCGGTCCATAAAAGGCAAGTCGAGCGAGAGCGCGCCGGAGCGATCCAGGGCTGCCATGTGATCTCCTTCGATGATGGAGACAAGACGTTATCGCCGCTCGACGGACAGTGTGTTGATATGGCTCAACAGTCGGGCAGTCGATGCAGACGATCCCGGCTGCACGACATCCAAAGACCTTGCGCTAGCGCAAAGGCGCATTCCGCGCCGCAGCTTCCAATGGCGTCGCCCATCCACCCTTGAAGGAGACCCCATGGACGACGATCTGGTTCGGCGCATTGCCAGCCACCCCCAATACCAGACGCTCAAGGCGAGGCGCACGCGCTTCGGCTGGATGCTCACCCTGGTGATGCTGCTCGTGTATTACGGCTTCGTCCTGCTGGTGGCCTTCAACAAGCCCTTCCTCGCGCAGCGGATGGGCGAAGGCGTGATGACGCTGGGCATCCCGATCGGCTTCGGCGTCATTGTCTTCACGATCGCGATCACCGCCTACTACGTGAAGCGCGCCAATGCCGAGTTCGACACCCTGTCAGAGGCCGTGGCCAAGGGAGCCCTCAAATGAAGCTGCATTGGCACTCCGCGCGCCGCGCGCTCACAGTCGCTGCCCTGTTCGCCGCCTGCGCGGCGGCGTGGGCGGCCGGGGCCGATCTCGGCCAGACCCAGAAGCAGGCGACCAACTGGACGGCCATCGGCATGTTCGGCATGTTCGTCCTCGGCACACTTTTCATCACCAAGTGGGCAGCAGCGAAGACCAAGTCGGCCGCCGACTTCTACACCGCCGGCGGCGGCATCACCGGCTTCCAGAACGGCCTGGCGATCGCGGGCGACTACATGTCGGCGGCCTCCTTCCTCGGCATCTCGGCGGCGGTGATGGCTGCCGGCTACGACGGGCTGATCTACTCCATCGGCTTCCTGGTCGGCTGGCCGGTCATCACCTTCCTGATGGCGGAGCGGCTGCGCAACCTGGGCAAGTTCACCTTCGCCGACGTGGCGGCCTTCCGCTTCAAGCAGGCGCCGGTGCGGATCTTCGCGGCCTCCGGCACGCTGGTGGTGGTGGCCTTCTACCTGATCGCGCAAATGGTGGGCGCCGGCCAGCTGATCAAGCTGCTGTTCGGCCTCGAGTACTGGATCGCAGTCGTGATCGTCGGCTCGCTGATGATGGTCTACGTGCTCTTCGGCGGCATGACAGCGACGACGTGGGTCCAGATCATCAAGGCCTGCCTGCTGCTGGGCGGCGCCACCTTCATGGCGCTCTCGGTGCTGTGGCATTTCGGCTTCAGCCCGGAGGCGATGTTCGCCGGCGCGGTGAAGGTCAAGACCGACCTGGCGCTGAAGGACGGCAAGACAGCGCAGACGGCAGCGGCCATCGGCCAGTCGATCATGGGGCCCGGCAACTTCGTCAAGGACCCGATCTCGGCCATCTCCTTCGGCATGGCGCTGATGTTCGGCACGGCCGGCCTGCCGCACATCCTGATGCGCTTCTTCACCGTGCCGAGCGCCAAGGAGGCGCGCAAGTCGGTGATGTGGGCGACCGGCTGGATCGGCTACTTCTACCTGCTCACCTTCATCATCGGCTTCGGCGCCATCACCTTCGTGCTCACGAACGCCCAGTTCGTCGACGCCAAGGGCGGCCTGATCGGCGGCGGGAACATGGCGGCCATCCACCTCGCCAACGCGGTGGGCGGCAATGTGTTCCTCGGCTTCATCTCGGCGGTGGCCTTCGCGACCATCCTCGCGGTCGTCGCCGGCCTCACGCTGTCGGGTGCCTCGGCGGTCTCGCACGACCTGTACGCCACCGTCGTCAAGAACGGGAAGGCCGACAGCGCCTCGGAGCTGCGCGTCACGCGCATCACCACCGTCGCGCTCGGCATCCTGGCGGTGCTGCTCGGCATCGTCTTCGAGAAGCAGAACATCGCGTTCATGGTCTCGCTGGCCTTCGCCATCGCGGCTTCGGCGAACTTCCCGGTGCTGTTCATGTCGGTGCTGTGGAAGGGCTGCACGACGCGTGGCGCGGTGATCGGCGGCTTCCTCGGGCTGATTTCCTCGGTGGCGCTGACCGTGGTCTCGCCGTCGGTGTGGGAGGCGACGCTCGGCCACCCGCAAGGTTCGGCCTTCTTCCCCTACGCCTCGCCCTGCCTGTTCTCGATGACCATCGGCTTCCTCGGCATCTGGATCTTCTCGCTGCTGGACAGCAGCAAGCGCAGCGACATCGACAAGCAGGGCTTCCTCGCGCAACAGGTGCGGTCGGAGACCGGCATCGGGGCCTCCGGCGCCAGCGGGCACTGAAGAAGCCGTGAGCGAACCCGGCATGCGGTGCAGCGAGGGCGACACCATGCCGGATCTGCCCGTTCTGCTCGACCCCCGGCGGCTGGCAGGCCGCGACCCGCAGACGCTCGCGCTGCGGATCGACGGTGCGACCGGCGTCGCCGACCTGGCCGCCGTGGCCATGCACATGGACGAGCTCGTGGCACTCCTGCACGACGGCGGGCTGAAGATCGAGCGCATCGCGTTGCTTGTCGGCGCGCTCAACGCGCGCCTGTTCCAGCGCCTGTGGTCCCTGCTGGCGCCACCGGCGCTGGTGGCCAACAGCTGCCTGATCGTCATGGGCAGCGAGGGCCGAGGCGAGCAGATCCTCAAGACCGACCAGGACAACGCCCTGCTCCTGCGCGACGGCTTCGAAAGCCCCGAGCTCGCCTCTGTCGCCGCTCGCTTCAGCGCCGCGCTGGCCGAGCTCGGCTATCCGCCCTGCCCTGGCGGGATCATGCTGACCGAGGCACTCTGGCGCCAGCCGCTGGCTGCCTTCAAGGAGGCGCTGCGGGACTGGGTCTACGGCAGCCGACCCCAAGGGCCGATGCACCTGGCCATCTTCCTCGACAGCCGCGCGGTCGCCGGCGACGCCGCGCTGCTCGTCGCGGCGCGCGACCACCTGGACCACATCGTCGACCGCAACGATGTCTTCCTTGCGCGCTTCGCCAGCGCCATCGACCTGTTCGATCCGCACCCGAACTGGTGGCACAGGCTCATCGCCCGCCACGAGGACGAGGCGCTGGACCTCAAGAAGCTGGGCACCTTCCCGATCGTGCATGGCGTGCGGGCGCTGGCGCTGCAGCAGGGCCTGCGCGTCACGCCGACGTCAGAACGCCTGCACCGGCTCGTCGAGCTGCAGCAGCTGGACGCCGGACTCGCGCGCGACGTGCTCGACGCCCTGCATTGGCTGATGGCGCTCAGGCTCGGCCGCCAGCTGCGGCAGAAGCAGGCCGGGCAGCCGCCCGACAACCGGGTGCAACCGTCCGAACTCGCGACGCTGGAGCGCGACACGCTGCGCGCCGCGCTCGGCATCGTGCGCCGCTTTCGTGGCCTGTTGCAGCAGCGATTTCGGCTCGACGCCCTGTAATCCAGCGAGATCACCCATGTTCGAAGGCCCCAGACCCCAGCGCCTGCTCGGCCTCTTCGCGCTCGGCTGGCTGCTGCTCGACGTGCCGCTGCTCACGCTGTGGGACCGACCCGTCATGCTCTGGGGCCTGCCGCTGATGCCGCTGGCGCTGTTCGGCGGATGGGCCGTGCTGATCGCGCTGGCCGCGTGGATCGCCGAAGCGCCGGACGAGTCCTGACATGTCGTCCGTGCCCGTCATCGTCGGCGCCGCGTTCGCCTACCTCGCGCTGCTGTTCGCCGTCGCGCACTTCGTCGACCGGCGCGCGCGCCAGGGCCGCTCGCTGATCGGCAACCCCTGGGTCTACACGCTGTCGCTGGGCGTCTACTGCACCGCCTGGACCTACTTCGGCAGCGTCGGCCGCGCCGCCTCATCGGGCCTCTGGTTCCTGCCGATCTACCTTGGCCCGACGCTCGCCATGCTGATGGCGTGGACGGTGCTGCGCAAGATGGTCCGGATCGCGCGCAGCCAGCGTATCACCTCGATCGCCGATTTCATCGCCAGCCGCCACGGCAAGAGCCCCGCGCTGGCGATGCTGGTCACACTGATCGCGGTGGTAGGCATCCTGCCCTACGTGGCGCTGCAACTCAAGGCCGTGGCGAGCGGCTACGCCCTCCTCGCCGGCGCGCCCGCGCAGCCGCAAGCCTGGTGGCACGACGGCGCGCTCTACGTCGCGCTGGCACTCGCCGGCTTCACGGTGATCTTCGGCACGCGCCACCTCGACACGACCGAGCGCCATGAGGGCATGGTGGCGGCGATCGCCGTCGAATCGCTGGTGAAGCTGCTCGCCTTCGTGGCCGTCGGCGTGTTCGTGACCTGGGGCCTCTTCGACGGGCCCGCCGACCTGTTCGGCCGCGCCGCGGCGCGGCCCGACACGGCGCGCCTGCTCAGCCTCGGCAGCGAGGTGGGCGGCTTCGCCGGCGGCCAGTGGTTCGCGCTGACGCTGCTCGCGATGCTGTCGGTGGTCTTCCTGCCGCGGCAGTTCCAGATGATGGTGGTCGAGAACGTGGACGAGCGCCACCTGCGGCGCGCCACCTGGGCGTTTCCGCTGTACCTGCTGCTGATCAACCTGTTCGTGCTGCCGATCGCGCTTGGCGGACTGCTGCAGCCGCCGGCCGGCCAGGCCGACGCGGAGACCTTCGTGCTGTCGCTGCCGCTGGCGGCCGGCCAGCCCGGCCTGGCGCTGGCCGCGTTCATCGGCGGGTTGTCCGCGGCCACGGGCATGGTGATCGTCGAGGCCATCGCGGTCTCGACCATGGTCTGCAACGACCTCGTGATGCCGCTGCTGCTGCTGCGCCGTGGCCTGCGCACCACCCGCGACCTGAGCGGCTTGCTGCTGGGCGTGCGCCGCGCGGTGATCGTGGCGCTGCTGCTGCTCGGCTATGTCTACTACCGCATCGCCGGCGAGGACTATGCGCTGGTCAGCATCGGGCTGATCAGCTTCGCCGCCGTGGCGCAGTTCGCGCCGCCGATGCTGGCGGGGATGTACTGGAAGGGCGGCACGCGCCAGGGCGCGCTGGCCGGGCTGGGTGCGGGGTTCGTGCTGTGGGCGTGGACCCTGATGCTGCCGTCGATCGCGAAGTCGGGCTGGATGCCGGGCCGCTTCATCGCCGAAGGGCCGTTCGGCATCGCCTGGCTGCGGCCGGAGCAGCTGCTCGGTCTCTCGGGGCTGGACAACCTGACGCACGCGCTGTTCTGGAGCCTGCTGGCCAACACCGCGCTGTACTTCGGCGTCTCGCTGCTCGGGCGGCCGTCGGCGCACGAGACGAGCCAGGCAATGATGTTCGTCGACGTGTTCCGGCGCACCGGACAGGCCGGCGAGGCCCCGGTTTTCTGGCGCGGCACCGCCAGGCTGGACGACCTGCGCCGGCTGGCCTCGCGCTTCCTGGGTGCGGAGGCGGTCGACCGGCTGCTGCACGACTATGCGCAGCGCAACGGCATCGCCGGGGCGGACCAGATCGCTGCGGATGCGCGGCTGGTGCAGTTCGTCGAGAGCCGTCTGGCCGGCGCCATCGGCAGCGCCTCGGCCCGGGCCATGGTGGCCTCGGTGGTGAAGGAAGAAGTGCTGGAGCCGCAGGACGTCGTGAGCATCCTGGAGGAAGCCTCGCGCGAGACCGCCGCGCTGCGCGCCCACTCGCAGGCACTCGAGGAGAAATCCCGCTCGCTGGAGCGCGCCACCGCGGAGCTCAGCGAACTCAACGAACGGCTCAAGAGCCTCGACCACCTGAAGGACGACTTCATGTCCTCGGTGACGCACGAGCTGCGCACGCCGCTGACGTCGATCCGTGCGCTGGCCGAGCTGATGCTCGATGACCCGGCCATGGAAAGCGAGCAGCGCCAGCAGTTCCTGGGCCTCGTGGTCGCCGAGACCGAACGCCTGACGCGGCTGGTGAACCAGGTGCTCGACATGGCGAAGATCGAGTCGGGCAGTGCCGAATGGAACCGCGCGCAGGTGGACCTGTGCGCGCTGGCGCGGCAGGCCGTGCAGACCACGCAGGAACTGTTTCGCGAGCGCGGCGCGACCGTCGCGCTGCACCTGCCCGACGCGGTGCCGCCGCTGCTGGCCGACCCGGACCGCCTGACGCAGGTGCTGATCAACCTGCTGTCGAACGCGGCCAAGTTCGTGCCCGCCGGACACGGTCGTGTCGAGCTGTGCGTGCGGGCCGAGGACGACCGCATCGTGTGCACCGTGCGCGACAACGGGCCCGGCGTGCCGCCCGGGCAGCAGGCGCTGGTGTTCGAGAAGTTCCGCCAGGGCGGCGATGCGGCGCGCCGCCCGCAGGGGACCGGGCTGGGCTTGCCCATCAGCCGCCGCATCGTCGAGCATTTCGGGGGGCGGCTTTGGCTCGACCCGGCGCCGGGACAGGGCGCATGCTTCGGTTTCGAGCTGCCGCTGCGCAGGACGGAGGTGACCCAATGACCCACAAGGTGCTGATCGCAGACGACGAGCCCAACATCGTGGTCTCGCTGGAGTTCCTGATGAAGCGCGAGGGCTACCAGGTCAGCATCGCGCGCGATGGCGAGCAGGCGCTGGATGCCATCCGGCGGCTGCGGCCCGACCTGGTGCTGCTCGACGTGATGATGCCGATCAAGTCCGGGCTCGAGGTGCTGCAGGCGGTGCGGGCCGACGAGGCGATCGCGGGGACCCGCATCCTCATGCTCACCGCCAAGGGCCGCACGACCGACGCGGCCAAGGGCCTGGCCCTGGGAGCCGATGCCTACATGACGAAGCCGTTCTCGACGCGCGAACTGGCCGAACGCGTGCGCTGCATGCTGAGCGGGACCGAATGAAGCCCGACCCGCGCGAACTTGCGGCGGCGCTGGCGCCCGGCGCGGTGCTGGCGCTTGCCGGCCTCGTGCTCGGCGCCCTGCTCGCTCTCACGCTGGCGCCCGCCGAGCGCGATTCACTCGCCGCGATGCTGGCGCCGCGCACTGCCCTGCTGCTGCTCGGCTGGGCGGTGCTGGCGATCGCCCTCGGCATGCTGTCGCGTCACGCCCATGCCACCTGGGTGCGCCAGCCGGCCCGGCTGGCCGAGGCTGCGCAGGCGCTGCTGACTGCCGGCGACCTCTCGCGCGCGGCGCCCCCGGCCACAGCAGCGGCGTGCGGTGCAGGCGCGCGCGCACTCGCCGACATTGCCCAACGGCTGGCTCGCCAGCGCGACGCCCTGCGCGCCGATATCGACGCCCAGGTGCAGGAGGCGGCACGCGGCATCGAGCAGGAGCGCAGTCGCCTCGCGGCGCTGATGTCCGAGCTGACGCAGAGCGTGGTCGTGTGCAATCTGGATGGCCGCATCCTGCTCTACAACGAGCAGGCGCGGCTTCAGTTCCGGTCGCTGTCCCCGGCCGGCGGCAACGAGCTGATCGGGCTCGGGCGCTCGATCTACGCGGCCTTCGACCGGCAGCTCGTCACCCACGCGCTGGAGCGCATCCGCCAGCGCCTGCAGCGCCGCACCGCCCAGCCTTCGGCGCAGTTCGTCACCAGCTCGCGCGCGGGCCGGCTGCTGCGGGTGCAGATGGCGCCGGTGCGCGATCCTTCCGCGCCGCCGGAGGAGGCGGCGCCGCTGTCGGGCTTCGTGCTGATGCTGCAGGACATCACGCGCGAGTTCGAGGAAGACTCCGAGCGGGACCGCCTGCTGCATGCGCTCACCGAGGGCACCCGTGCGTCGCTGGGGAGCCTGCAGGCGGCCGTGGACATGCTGGAGCTGCCCGACCTGGACGCACCTGCGCGCGAGCGCTTCCTGCGCGTGGTGCGCGAGGAGGTGCGCTCGATGACGGCGCGCATCCAGTCGCTTGCGGCGAGCACCAGCGAGGATTCGAAGACGCGCTGGCCGCTCGAGGAGATGCTCGGCGCCGACCTGCTGCAGGCCGCGTTGCGCCACATCGAGGCACGCTCCCCGGTGCGCGCCAGCGCCGCCGATGTCGACCCCGGCCTGTGGCTGCGGGTCGACAGCTATTCGCTGCTGCAGGCGCTGGCTTCGCTGGCCGCGCGCCTGGCCGGGGAATACGCCGTCGAGCGCGTGCAACTGCGCCTGCGACGCGAGGACGAGCGCATCCACCTCGACCTGGCCTGGAGCGGCACGGCGATCAGCACCGAGACCGCAATGGCCTGGGAGTCGAGCCCGATGACGGCGGGCGACGAAGCCAGTCCACTGTCGGTGCGTGACGTGGTCGAGCGGCACGGCGGCGCGTTCTGGTTCCAGCGCGAGCGGGCACGACAGGAGGTCTTCTTCCGCTTCCTGCTGCCCTCGGCCATGCCGCAGGAGTCGCTGGAGACCGCCCCGGCGCTGCACGATGACAGCCGGCCCGAGTACTACGACTTCGACCTGTTCCGCGCCAGCGAGCAGGCGCGCGAACTGGGCGACCGGCGGCTGGTGGACCTGGCCTACACCGTGTTCGACACCGAGACCACCGGCCTCGACCCCGCGCAGGGCGACGAGATCCTGCAGATCGGCGCGGCGCGCATCGTCAACGGCAAGGTGCTGCGGCACGAGTGCTTCGAGCAACTGGTCGATCCCGGCCGCGGGATCCCGGCGGCGGGCATGGCCATCCACGGCATCACGCCGGCGATGGTCGCCGGCCAGCCCCGCATCGCGCAGGTGCTCCCGGCCTTCCACGCCTTCGCCGCCGACACGGTGCTGGTGGCGCACAACGCCGCCTTCGACATGCGCTTCCTCCAGATGCAGGAAGCCGCCACCGGCGTGCGCTTCGGGCAGCCGGTGCTGGACACGCTGCTGCTCTCGGCCGCGGCCAGCCCTCAGCAGGCGTCGCACGAACTGGAGGCCATTGCCGCGCGCTTCGGCCTCCCGGTGCTCGGCCGCCACACGGCGCTGGGCGATGCGCTGCTGACGGCAGACGTGTTCCTGCGGCTGATCCCCCTGCTGGCGTCGCGGGGCATCCACACGCTGGGCCAGGCGCGCGAGGCGGCGCAGCGGACCTGGTACGCGCGGCTGAGCTACTGAACGGCTGCGGGGGCGCGGACTGAGGCAGACTAGGCCCCGTCATGTCAACAGGCCCTGGACCGATGGACAAGCACTACCTCGCGCCGCTCCTCGCACCGCAATCCGTGGTGGTCTTCGCCGGACCGGCCGACGACGCCGGGGCGGGCACCCAGGCCCGGGCCGTGCGCGACGCACTGCGGGCCACCCGCTTCTCCGGCACGATGCAGTTCCTGGACATCGGCACGAGCGGCACCCTGGCCGACCTGGCGCAGACGCGCGCCGACCTGGCCATCATCGCGCTGCCGCCCGCGGAGATCGCCGCGGCGCTGGAGGTCGCGGGCCGCATCCGCTGCCGCGCCGCGCTGGTCGTCTCCAGCGGCATCGGTGCCGAACAGGCGTCCGCGCTGCGCAAGATCGCCCATCAGGCGGGCCTGCACCTGCTGGGCCCCAATTCGCTGGGCCTCCAGCGCCCTTCGCTGCAGCTCAACGCCAGCGCGGCCGGTCCGCTGGCGCGCAGCGGACCGCTCGCGCTGGCGGCCCAGTCGGGCGCCCTGACCGCCTCGATGCTCGATTGGGCGCGTCAGAACGCGGTGGGCTTCTCCAGCGTGGTCTCGCTGGGGCCGCACACCTGCGTGGACATCGCGCAGGTGCTGGACTTCTTCGCCGACGACGCCGCGACCCACAGCATCATCGTCCACCTCGAAGGCATCTTGAACGCGCGGCACTTCATGAGCGCGCTGCGCTCCGCGTCCCACGCGAAGCCGGTCGTGGTGCTGAAGGCCGGGCGCAAGCCCGCGGGCAACGAGGCGGCGCACACGCACAGCGCCTCGATCGTGGGCAGCGACGAGGTCTTCGACGCGGCGCTGCGCCGCGCCGGCGCCGTCCGGGTGCGATCCTTCGTCGAGCTCTTCTCGGCTGCCAAGTGCCTGGCTTCGCGCTACCGGCCCGTCGGCAAGCGGCTGGCGATCGTCTCCAACGGGGGCGGCCCCGGCGTGCTCGCGGCGGACTGGGTCAACGAGATCGGCCTGCAGTTGGGCAAGCTCTCGCCGGCTTCGCAGCAGGCGCTCGGGCCGCAGGTGCCGCCGCTGGCCTCGCTCACCGACCTGATCGACCTGTCGGAAGACGCGCAGCCCGCTCATTACCGCGCGGCGGTCGACGCGGCATCGAAGGACCCGGGCATCGACGGGGTGCTGGCCATCTTCTCCCCCAAGACCGGCTGCGACCCGGCCGACGTTGCGCGCGCCCTGGCTGCGATCCCGAAGCCGACGAGCAAGCCGCTGCTGTCGTGCTGGATGGGCGACGCCTCCGTCGGCGCCGCCCGCGAGGTGTTGGCGGAAGCGAGCATTCCGAGCTTTCGCACGCCCGAGGCGGCCGTCGGCGCCTTCGGCAACATCGCGACCTTCCACCAGAACCAGCAGCTGCTGCAGCAGACCCCGCCGCCCCTGTCGCAGTTGGCCAAGCCCGATGTCGAAGGAGCGCGGCTGCTGATCGAGAGCGTGCTGGCGGAACGCCGCACGGTGTTGACCGAGATGGAGTCCAAGGCACTGCTGTCGTCCTTCCACATCCCGATCACCCGCACGCTGCTGGCGCACAGCGCCAACGAGGCCATGATGATCGCGACGCAGCTCGGATTCCCGGTCGCGCTCAAGATCGATTCGCCCGACATCGCCCACAAGTCCGACGTCGAAGGCGTGGCCCTCAACATCGTGAATGCGGCGGGCGCCCGGGACACCTACCTGAGCATGATGGAGCGCGTGGCCCGGCTCGCCCCCGGCGCGCGCATCAACGGCGTCACGGTGCAGCAAATGGCGCGCGCCCGGCGCGGGCGCGAGATCTACGTCGGGCTGGTGACCGACGACCCGTTCGGGCCGGTCATCGTGTTCGGCGCGGGCGGCACCATGATCGAGCTGCTGGACGACCGCGCGATGGAGCTGCCGCCGCTCAACCAGTTCCTGGCGCGACGGCTGATCGAGCGTTCGCGGGTGGCCGAGACGCTGGGGGAGTGGCGCGGCGCGGCCGCCGCCGACACGCAGGCGCTCGAGCACGTGCTGCTGCGCGTCTCCGAGATGGTGTGCGAGCTGCCCGAGCTGCGCGAGATGGACATCAACCCCATCATCGTGGACGAATCGGGCTGCGTCGCGGTCGATGCCCGCATCGTGGTCGCGCACGCGCCCTCGCCGATCGGCGGACGCGGCAGCGACTACCAGCACCTGGCGATCCTCCCCTACCCGGCCCGCTACCAGCGCGAATGGCCGCTGCGCGAAGGCGGAATCTGCACCGTGCGGCCGGTTCATCCAGCCGATGCGCAGATGCTGCAGGCGCTGGTGCAGCAGCTGTCGCCCGAGAGCCGGTGGTTCCGCTTCGTCTCGCGCTTCCACGAGCTGCCGCCGGCGATGCTGGCGCGCTTCACCCTCATCGACTACGACCGCGAGATGGCGCTGGTCGCCGTCGTGCGCGAGCGCGCCGCGGCGCCGGACGGCACGGCCCTCGAAAAGGAGCGCATCGTGGCCGTGTCGCGCTACTTCACCAATCCCGACCAGTCGAGCTGCGAGTTCTCGCTCGTGGTGGCGGACGACTACAAGGGCCAGGGCCTCGGGTCGCGGCTGCTCGAGAGCATCATCGACGTGGCGCGCGACAAGGGCCTGGCCGAGATCGTGGGGCTGGTGCTCTCGAACAACGCCGAGATGCTGAAGCTCGTGAGAAGGCTCGGCTTCGCGGTCAGGCCGTTCCCCGAGGACCCGGATTTCCGGCTGGTCACCCACGCCTTGTGAGGCCCAGCGCGGCCGGCGGCGCCCGGGCTTGATGCGCATCAAGGAATGCCCCTGCGCCGCCGCGCATGATGCCTTCGATCCGCATCGGAGGCTTTCTTGACCATCCGCCATCTCGACCGCCTGCTGTCCCCCACCTCGGTCGCCGTGTTCGGCGCCTCGACCCGTCCGGGCAGCGTGGGCGCCACCGTCTGGCGCAACCTGCGCGCCGGAACGTTCGCGGGGCCGGTCTACCCGGTGAATCCCAGGCATTCGCTGCTGGATGGCATGCCGGTGTACGCCACCGCGGCGCAACTGCCCGCGGCGCCGGACTTGGCGGTTCTCTGCACGCCGGCGGCGACGGTGCCGGGGCTCATCGCCGAACTCGGCGCGCTGGGCACCCGCGCCGCGATCATCGTCACGGCGGGACTCGGCGCCCAGAACAAGCAGGCTGCGCTGGATGCAGCGCGCCCCTACCTGCTGCGGCTGCTGGGCCCCAACTGCATCGGGCTGCTGAGCCCGCACCTCGGCCTGAACGCCAGCTTTGCCCACACCGATGCGCTGCCGGGCGACATGGCCTTCGTGTCGCAGTCGGGTGCGCTGGTCACCGCCGTGCTCGACTGGACGCGCAGTCGCGGCATCGGGCTGTCGCACCTCGTGTCGCTCGGCGACCATTGCGACGTGGACTTCGGCGATCTGCTCGACTACCTGGCGAGCGACGCGCGCACGCGCTCGATCCTGCTGTACATCGAGTCGGTGGAATCGCCCCGCAAGTTCATGTCGGCCGCGCGTGCGGCGGCGCGCAACAAGCCGGTCATCGTGGTCAAGGCGGGCCGCGCCGGCGCCGGCCTGCGCGCGGCCGCCTCGCACACGGGCGCGCTGGCGGGCTCCGACCGGGTGTACGACGCCGCCATCCGCCGCGCGGGCATGCTTCGCGTCGACACCTTGCAGGAGCTCTTCATGGCGGCCGCGACGCTTGCGCGCTTCCGCGGCAACCGCAGCGAGTCGCTGACCATCATGACCAACGGCGGCGGCGCCGGCGTGATGGCCGCGGATGCCGCCGCGCGCGCAGGCATCGCGCTGGCCGAGCCGGGCGAGGCCCTGCTCGAGCGGCTCGACGCGGTGCTGCCGGTGCACTGGTCGCACGCCAATCCGATCGACATCATCGGCGACGCGCCGGTGGAGCGCTACACCGCCACGCTGTCGGCCCTGCTGGCCGATCCGGCCGCCGGCGCCGTGCTGCTCGTGCATGCGCCGACCGCCATCGTGCGCAGCGACGACATTGCCCGGGCCTGCGTGCCGCTGCTGCGCACCGATGTGCCCCGCGTCATGAGCTGCTGGCTTGGCGATGCCGCGGTGGCGCAGGCGCGCCAGCTTTTCGAGCAGGCCGGTGTCCCGGACTACCCGACGCCGGAAGATGCCGTGCGCGCCTTCGCGATGCTGCAGACCTACAGGCGCAACCAGGCGCTGCTGACGGAGGCGCCCGGTTCCAGCGAGAGCCCGGCGCCCGAGTTCGCCAGGGCGCGCCGGCTCCTGGACGAGGCGCTGTCCGCCGGGCGCGAATGGCTCGGCGAAGCCGAGGCCAAGGCCGTGCTGCAGGCCTACGGCGTGCCGACGGTACGCACCCTGCAGGTGGCACCGACCGCGCAAGCCGCGCTCGGGGCCGCCGAGGAGCTGGGCTATCCCGTGGCGCTGAAGATCGTGTCGCGCGCGATCACGCACAAGACCGACGTGGGTGGCGTGCGCCTGGACCTGCGCGATCGGGCCACGCTCGAAAAGGCAGCGGGCGAGATGCTGGAGGCCGTGCGCGCGGCGCGGCCCGACGCGCCGATCGACGGCTTCAGCGTCCAGCAGATGGCCGACCGTCCGCACGCGCAGGAGGTGATCGTCGGCGCCAGCATCGACAGCATCTTCGGCCCGGTCATCCTGTGCGGCCAGGGCGGCACTGCCGTCGAGGTGAGCGACGACACGGCCGTCGGCCTGCCGCCGCTCAACCGCAGCCTGGCGCGCGAGATGGTCTCGCGCACGCGCATCTCGCGGCTGCTGGCCGGCTACCGCGATCACCCGCCCGCCCGCATGGACGCGCTGTACGACGTGCTGATCTCGGTGTCGCAGATGCTCGCCGACCTGCCGCAGCTCGCAGAACTCGACATCAATCCGCTGTGGCTCGACGAGCACGGCGCGCTGGCGCTCGATGCCCGCATCCGCCTCGCGACGCCGCCGCAGGCCGGCGCCGAGCACTTCTCGATCGTGCCCTACCCGACGCAGTGGGTCCGCAAGCGCGACTGGAACGGGCGCAGCATCACCGTGCGGCCGATTCGGCCCGAGGACGAGGCACAGCATCGCCGCTTTCTGCAGCAGCTCGAGCCGGAGGACATCCGCCTGCGCTTCTTCCAGATGCGGCGCGACCTGCCTCACAGCGAGCTCGCCCGCCTGACCCAGATCGACTACGACCGCGAGATGGCCTTCATTGCCGAGGAGATCGATGCGGATGGATCGGCCGAGACGCTCGGCGTCGCGCGCAGCGTGTGCGACCCGGACAAGGTGGAGGCCGAGTACGCCATCGTGGTCCGGTCCGACCTGAAAGGTGCGGGGCTCGGCCGGCTGCTGTTCGAGCAGCTGATCGAGCACGCGCGCAGCCGCGGCATCAGCCGAATGGTGGGTATCGTGCTGCGCGAGAACACGCGCATGTTGAAGCTGGCCCACGACCTGGGCTTCACGGAGGACCGTGCCGCGCCGCAGGACCCCGGCACGCGGCGCCTCGTCAAGGCGCTGGACGACCGACGCGAACGCCGCTGAGGCCCCGGGCTAGGCTTCGGGCCGGGTCCACAGCCAGACGGCCACGACGGCCAGCACCACCGGCACGACCGCCCTCAGGGCCATGGGCACGCCGGTGAACTGCAGCACGACGGCACCGAGCGCCATCATCGAGATGGCCGCGCACTTGCTGCTGCGCGAGATGATGCCTCCCTCGCGCCATTGCCGAATGGGCGGGCCATAGCGCGGGTGCCCCAGGAGCCACTGCTCCAGGGCCGGCCAGCCACGGCCGCCGGCCCAGGCCGCGACCAGCAGGAAAGGCACGGTCGGGACGACCGGAAGCACGATCCCGATCACGCCGAGGACGATCGACAGGATGGCCAGCAGACGCCATAGCAGTCGCGTGAGGAGGGTAGGCAGCATCGGCAGGCGCTTGGACCTTTCTTGGGGAAATGCAGCGGATGGTAGTCGAGCGGCGGCAATCCCCCGAGCGGGAAGGCCGATTGCAAGGCGGCACCGTCGGCGGACGAGCGCTCGATCGCGGCAGTCGAGGCTTCGGGCTTGGCGCTAACATGGCGCGGGTGAGCACGACCACCCACCTTGCCGTCCTGGACGACGAAGCAGACATCACGCTGCTGCTTGCCAACTACCTCGCCGGCCACGGTTTTCGCGTGACCCAGCTGCATTCGGGAGCGGCCCTCATGGATCTCATGTCCCGCGACGCGCCGTCGCTCGTGCTCCTCGACCTGGGCCTGCCGGGCGAGGACGGCTTTGCCATCGCGCGCCAGCTGCGGGAGCACTGGCGCTGCGGGCTGGTGATCGTGACGGGGCGCGGCGACGCCGTGGACAAGGTGGTCGGACTCGAGGTCGGCGCCGACGACTACGTCACCAAGCCGTTCGACCTGCGCGAGCTGGTCGCCCGCGTCAAGGCGGTGCTGCGGCGCCTCGCACCGGCGGAGCCCGTCAGCGCCCGCGAGGGTGCGGACAAGGGCGCCGGCGGCACGCTCCTGCGCTTCGACCAATGGGAGCTCGACACGTCGGCACGCAGGCTGCTGGATGCGCGGGGCAGCGAGGTGCCCCTGACCACGGGCGAGTTCGACCTGCTCAACACGCTGGCCGCCCACGCGGGGCGCGTCCTGTCGCGCGACTTTCTCCTGGAGCACACGCGCGGCCGCGAAGCGGGCCCCTTCGACCGCACCATCGACGTCCAGATCGGTCGCTTGCGGCGCAAGCTCGAGGCCGACCCGAACAACCCGCAGATCATCAAGTCGGTGCGGGGCGCGGGCTACATCCTCGTCTCCAAGGTGGAGGCGCCCTGATGGCCGAGTCGCCGCTCGTCCCGCAGTTCGATGACAAGACGGTCTTCCGGTCCCTCTTCGCCGCCTATCCCGACGCGCTTCTCCTCGTCGACTCGCAGGGTGCCATCAAGCTCGCCAATCCGGCCGCCTTCGCGCTGCTGGGTTACCCGGCCGAGGAGCTGCTCGGCATGTCCGTGGATGAACTCGTTCCGGACGCGATCCGCCCCCGACACGCCGCCTACCGGGATGCCTACGCCCATCATCCGCGGACGCGCCCCATGGGCATGCAGATGGACCTCGTGGCCAAGCGGCGCGACGGCAGCGAGGTGATGGTCGAGATCGCCCTGAGTCCGCTGCAGGACCAGGGCCTGCCCTACGTGGTGGCGGCGATCCGCAGTGTGGCGGAATACCCCCGCGTGAAGCAGGCGCTGCAGCGGGCCCGTTACGCGGAGCACCTGGCGCAGTTCGGGCGGCTCGCGGTGGACGCCCGCGAGTCGCAGGACCTGCTGGACCAGGTTCCCGTCATCGCCGCCGAGGCGCTCCACATGGACATGGCCAAGATCCTGCTGCTCGAACCCAGCGGGCTCGAGTTCCGCGTCGCGGCAGGCGTGGGACTGCCGCCCCATGAAGTGATCGGACAACGCATCGCGAACGAGCACGGGTCCTCCTACGGCTACGTGGTGACCGAAGGCAAGCCGGTCCTGATCGGCGACTACGCCCACGAGCAACGATTCAAGATGCCCGCGCACCAGCTGGAAGCCGGATGGGTGTGCGAGCTCTCGGTGCCGCTGGCAGACCGCGGCCGGACGATCGGCGTGCTGGCGGTCCGCTCCCGCGCGCCGCGGAACTTCGGCGATGACGAGACGCGTTTCCTCGGATCGTTGTCGAACATGCTCGCCACGGTTCTGCAGCGCATCAGCAGCGAGGACGCGTTGAACCATGCCCAGCGGCTCGAGTCCGTGGGCCAGCTGACCGGCGGCGTCGCGCACGACTTCAACAACCTGCTGACGGTCATCTCGGGCAACCTGCAGGTGCTGGAAGAAGCGCCTGCCTGTGCCGGAGATCCGCTCGTCCAGCAGCTGGTCGGTGCCGCGGCGCGCGCGACGCGGCGCGGCGCCGAACTGACCAGCAAGCTGCTCGCGTTCTCACGGCGCCAGGTGCTCCAGCCCACGGTCGTCGACGCGGCTGCGCTGCTGCGCTCTCTCACCGACATGCTGCGCCGCACGCTCGACCAGCGCATCGTCATCACGCTCGACGCCGAGGAGGTCCTGTGCATGGCGGACCCGGTGCAGCTCGAATCCGCACTCCTGAACGTGGCGATCAACGCGCGCGACGCCATGCCGCAGGGAGGCACGCTCGCGTTCAGCTGCCATCCCGCGAGCACACTGCCCGCGGAGCTCGATGCCCGGCCTGCCGACGGGGAAGGCTACGTCGCGATCACGATCTCCGACACCGGCGAAGGCATGTCCGAGGCGGTGAAGGAACGCGCCTTCGAGCCCTTCTTCACGACCAAGGAGAGCGGCCGCGGCACGGGCCTGGGCCTCTCGACCGTCTATGGGTTCGCCAAGCAATCGCGCGGATCGATCACCCTTCGAAGCGCTCCGGGCAACGGGACGGCGGCCACCCTCTTCCTCCCGCGCGTCCACCTCGACGACGCGACCGGAGAAGGCGCGGATGCCGGCCCGCCGGGCGAGGTACCCGCCGGGCTGCGCGTGCTGCTCGTCGAGGACGATGCCGAAGTCCGGGACGTTGTCCAGAAGTTCCTCGTGTCGATGCGCTGCGAGGTCAGTGGCTGTGCGGACGCGCAGCAGGCGCTGCGAGTGCTCGAGGCCGGCCACGGCGTGGACCTGCTGCTGACCGACATCATGCTCGGCGCCGGCATGCGCGGCACCGAACTGGCCGACGTGGTGCGGCAGCGCCTGCCGCGACTGCCGGTGCTGCTCATGTCCGGGTACTCGGGCGAACTGCTCGAGGAGCCGCAAGGCTGGGCCCTCCTGCGCAAGCCCTACACGCGGACCGACCTCGAGCAGGCGATGGCCAGGGTGCTCAACGCTGCCCGTTGAGCGGCGACCCGGCGTTTTCCCCCGTTGGAATCCTGCTGCGCTTTCCTGAAAATCGGCCATCCGAACCCACAGGGCCGCGCATCGCCATGAACACCTCCACGCATTCCGAAATCCAGAAGCTCGTTTCCGCCGAGGAATGGCAGCTGCGCGTGGACCTCGCGGCCTGCTACCGGCTCGTCGCCCTCTACGGCTGGAGCGACCTCGTGTTCACCCACATCAGCGCGCGCGTGCCGGGACCCGAGCACCATTTCCTCATCAACCCGTACGGGCTGATGTTCGACGAGATCACGGCGTCGAGCCTGGTCAAGGTGGACCAGGATTGCACCAAGGTGATCACCTCGCCCTACCCTGTGAATCCGGCAGGTTTCGTCATTCACAGCGCCATCCATGCGGCGCGGCCCGACATCCAGTGCGTGCTGCACACCCACACGCGAGCCGGCATCGCCGTCAGCGCGCAGAAGAACGGCGTGCTGCCCATCAGCCAGCAGTCGACCTTCGTGCTGGCCTCGCTGGCCTATCACGACTATGAGGGCGTGGCATTCCGCGACGACGAGAAGCCGCGGCTGCAGGCCGACATGGGCGAAGCCAATTTCCTGGTGCTGCGCAACCACGGCCTGCTGACCGTGGGCAGGACCATCGCCGACGCCTTCCTCTCGATGTACACCTTCGAGAACACCTGCCAGATCCAGATCGCCGCGCAGGCAGGTGGCGGCGAGCTCACTCAAGTGGATCCGCGCATCATCGAAGGCGTGGGCCAGGCGCTGAAGGTGCAGACCGGCGGCCTCGGCGGCGCCTTCGTCTGGCCGGCGCTGATCCGCAAGCTCGACCGCATCGATCCCGGCTACAAGGATTAGGTCAGTCTATGGCTCGGCTGGGGACGATCATTGGCAAGGCTGTTCAGATGTCTGGCTGCCTTTTGGTTTGAACTGTTCGTCGAAGTCGCCAAGGCGCGGCAGGTCGAAGGTCTTCCGCTGATCGAGCGCGGTGATCTGCTGGTCGAGCGAGGCCAGCATCTCGCGCCTCGCTTCCTCCGTCACGTAAGGCACGTGGAAGGCCACATAGGGTTCGTATACCTCGTAGCCGACGTAGCCGAGCGTGCCCTGCATGATGTGGCGCAGCATTCCCGTTGTCAGGTCGCCGTGGATCGAATCGGAGCCGAACATGTGCTCGCGTCCGCCCAGCGAGGTCAGCACGATGGCCTTGCGACCGTTCATGCCGCCGCGGTCGTAGACGCGGCGACCTCCGTAGAAAGTTCCGGACAACAGCACCCGGTCGAACCAGCCCTTGAGCATCGCGGGCACGGAAAACCAGAAGACCGGAAAGGCGAGCACGAGCAACTCCGAAGCCAGCACGGGTTCGAGTTCGTCGACGATGTCCTTCGCCAGCGTGCCATGCTCGCGCGCATGGCGTTGCTCCAGCGAGTAGACGAGGTGCTCCGGGTTGCCCCGGCTGCCGAAGTCTTCGACGCTTGCGACGGGGTTGAAGCGCTTGGCGTAGAGGTCTGAAATCGTGACTTGCCAGCCTGCACGCTCGAGACTCGCACGCGCTCTGGCCGCCATGGCGCCGACGAAAGACTTGGGCTCGGGATGGCAGTAGACGATGTGTGCGCGCTTCATGCGTTGCCCTCCCCGGCTTTGCGCCTTTCCAATACCGCCACGTTGATGGCCTCGATCTCTTCATCAATGCGCGCATGCAGATCGGTGTCGAGCGCGAGCCAGTCTTTCACCCGCTTGAACATGGACGGCGACTTGTTCGCCAGTTTTCCGGCGCGGTCGATCGCAGCCGCACGCAGTTGATCGGCGGGCCGCAACTCGGTCACCAGGCCCCAGGCATGTGCAGTTTGACCGTCGATCGGCTCCGCCCCGAGCAACAGCCGGCGTGCACGCAGCAAGCCCACCGCACGCGCCAGCAGGAGACTGCTGCCCGCCTCGGGCGCGATGCCGAGGTCGAGGAACGGAAAGCGCAGCGATGCGTCCGGCGCAGCCACCACCCAGTCCGCATGCAGCAGCGACGTCGCACCGATGCCCACCGCCCACCCTTGAACCGCGATGACCAGCGGCTTGCGCAATGCAGCCAGGGCGTGCAGAAAGCGCGGCACCGGATCATCGGGCGATTGCGGCCATTGCTCGAAGGCTTTCAGGTCATGCCCCGCGCAGAACCCGTTGCCCGCGCCGCAGAGCAGAACGGCGCGCACCGCATCGTCGGCGTTGGCATTCGCGAGTTCGCGCGCAAGGACATCGAACATCGGCAGGTCGACGGCGTTGCGCTTGCCGGTACGGTTGATCTCCAGGCTCAGCACGCCTTCGTCGCGGCGGATGTTGATGTCGCTCATCGTCAGATCACCTTGTCCCGTTGCAGTCGCGCAAGCTCTTCTTCCGGCAGGCCCAGTTGCCCACCGAACACTTCGTCGTTGTCCGCGCCGATACCGCGCGCGGTGCGCTGCGGCGCGCACACGTGGTTGCCGAAGCGCGGCACGACGCCGGGGATGCGGACCTCGCCGAAGTCCTCGTCCTGCACCGACTTCAGGAAACCACGCGCGCGCACCTGCGGGTCTTCGACAATCTGCTTCGCCGAATAGACCGGTGCGATGGCGCCTTCGCACGCCTCGAAGCGCGCGAGCACGTCGGCGAGGTCGTGCGTGCCGAACCAGTTGCTGAAGATGCGGTTGATGGCATCCGCGTGACGGCAGCGATCGATGTTGCGGCTGAACCGCGGGTCATCGACGAGGTCGGGCCTCTCGATGGCGCGGCAGTTGCGTGCATACAGCGCGTTGGTGCTGCCGGAGAGCGAGACCCAATGGCCATCGCGCGTCGCATACACGCCCGTAGGAGCCGCATACTGGCTCACGTTTCCCGAACGGCCATGCGATTCGCCGAGCAGATCCTGCTTGAGCGTCAGGAAGTCCAGCAACTTGATCACGCCTTCCGTCATCGAAAGGTCGATTTCTTCGCCGCGTGCATCGGGATCGCGGGCCTGCTTCCACAGCGACGACATCACGCCCAACGCACCGAAGAGCCCGCCGATCGAATCGCCGATCGGGTAGCCGACGTGCATCGGTTGGCCCTCGGGTTCGCCGGTGATGTAGGTCATGCCGCCCATGGCTTCGAAGATGCGGGCGAAGCCCGGGCGGTCCTTGTAGGGGCCGTCTTGCCCGAAGGCGGTGGCGCGCAGGATGACGAGGCGCGGCTGCGCCTCCCACAAGACCTGCGCGTCGAGGCCCCAGCCAGCCAGCGTGCCGGGGCGGAAGTTCTCCATCAGCACGTCGGCCTGCGCGATCAGCTTCAGAAAGAGTTTGCGGCCCTCGGGCTTGCGCAGGTCGAGCGAAGCCAGCCGCTTGTCGCGGTTGAGCACCTTCCACCAGAGAGACTTCTCGTCCTTGAAAGGTGCGAAGGTGCGCAGACCATCGCCCAGGCCAGGCAGTTCGATCTTCAGCACGTCGGCGCCATAGTCGCAGAGCAATGCGGCGGCCGTCGGGGCTGCGACGATCGTGGAGATGTCGATCACGCGCAGCCCGGCGAGGGGGCCGGTGCGGGTGGAGGTCTTGGTGGTCACGTTCGGTCGTCCGGTTGGAACCCGAGGTCGCGTGCGTCGCGATCCCAGTCGTAGGCGAGCGGCTGCCTGGCGGTGAACCGACGGGCTGCATCATGGTGGTAGTCGGCGCTCATCGCGCTGCCCTGGGCCTCGGCTTCGAGCGCGCCCATCGCGCGGTAGTCTGCTTGCGCACTCTGGTTGAGCAGGCGCTTGGTCGTGGCGAACACCTCGGCCGGGCCTGTGCACAGGCGACGTGCCGTCTCGCGCGCACGCTCGACCAGTTGATCGGCAGGGTGGATCGCGTGGACCATGTGCAGGCTGCGCGCTTCCTGCGCGTCGATGGTTCGTCCGGTGATCAACAACTCGCGCGCGGCCCCGAGGCCGGCGATTCTTTGCAGCAGGTAGTGAGCGCCGAAGTCGGGCACGGCACCGATGCGGGGAAAGGACATGCAGAAGCACGCGCCAGGTGTGGCCAGCACGAGGTCGGCATGCAGCGCGAGGCTGAAGCCGCCACCGAATGCCGCGCCATCGACCGCCGCGATCACGACCGCGCGCAACTGGAGCAGCCGTTGAAGCCATGCGTTGTCGTTCTCGATCCGCCGGCGCGTGGTCTCGGGCGTGTGCTGTTCGGGATGCTCGAGCCTCGCCGTCATCTCGCGCACATCGCCACCCGCGCTGAAGCTGCCGCCCGCGCCACGAAGGATCAACACGCGGATCGATGCATCGGCCTCGATGCGGTCGAGCATCCGCACGTAGTCGCGACGCAACGGCTGCCCGAGCGGGTTGCGTGCCTTCGGCTGCTCGTGAACGAACTCCGCGACGCCTGCCGCCACATGGAGCGTGGCGACCTCGAACTGATCGGCTTGGCCGGCGGTCATGCAATCGTTCCAATTTTCATCTTCGCTCTGCCAGATCAGTTCTTGAGCGAAAGCTGCAGTTCGCCGACGAGCTTGTTGATGCGCGCACGCTGGTCGTTGAAATAGGCCGCGGCTTCCGCGGTTGAGCTGGATTCGGGCTCCACGCCGAGCTGCGCCAGTTGCTGCCGCACTTCAGGCATCGCCAGAACTTCGCGCAATTGCCTGTTCAGCGCATCGACGACCGGCTTCGGTGTGCCGATCGGCGCGAACATGATGAACCAGGGCGTCAGGCCTTCGACATCCTTGGTGATGCCCAGCTCGCGGCCGGTCGGCACGTCAGGCTGGATGGCAGAGCGCCTGGGCTCGGTCACCGCCAGCAGCCGCGCCTTGCCGGCCTCGACCATCGGCCGCGCGACTGCGTATTCCATCATCGCGAAATCGACCTCGCCCGCGCCAACGGCGGTCGCGGTGGGCTGCGTGCCCTTGTACGGAATCGGCGTGACCGGCATGCCGGCCGCGCGTGCAAGCGCGAGCCCGGCAATGTGGGGATTGCTGCCGTTGCCGGGGTGGCCGAGCGTGAGCTTGCCGTCCTTCTTGCCGAGGGCGACGAACTCCTTGTAATCCTTGGCAGGAAGATCCTTGCGCACCATCAGGAAGGTCGGCGCACGGCCGAGCATCGAGATCGGCGCGAAGTCCTTGCCGGGCGCGAAAGTCACGCCGTCGAACATCAATGGGAAGGCGGTGGTGACGGCCGTCGCAAGTCCGATCGTGTAGCCATCGGCCGGCGCCTTTTGCGCAGCTTCGATGCCGATTCGGGTGGCGGCACCGGGCTTGTTGTCGACGATGAACTGCTGGCCCATGCGCTCGCTCAGCATGCGCGCAAGAACACGCGCCAAGCCGTCGGTGGCGCCACCGGGTGCGAAGCCGAGCACGATCTTGACCGGACGGTCCGGGTAGTCGGCGGCATGCGCCGCGGGCGCGACGGGCGCTGTGATGGCCGCGAAGCTCAGGGCAATCGCGAAACCGAGCAAGGCGCGGCGGCCAAGGGTGGATGGTGTCATGTGGGTCTCCTCGGCACTGTCTCTGGCGCCGTCCGGTCATTCTTGGTTATTCCGCCATTGCACGACCCACCCGAAACGGGTGGGCGGGCGGACCCCTGTCTAGAATCGCGCGGTGCACCGAACCCCATCCTCCGGCAGTCCATCGTGCAACACGCCGATGCCGCGAGCGCGCCTGCTGGATGTCCTGCAGCAGGCGCGAGAGCTGCGTTGCATCGTCATCACCTCGCCGGCCGGCAGCGGCAAGACGGCGCTCCTGCGAACATGGGCGCGCAAGGCGAGCGCGAGGCGCACGACGCTGGTCTGGCTGGATGGGAGCGCGCCTCTGGCAGGCCAGCTGCTGTTGCGTTGCGCCGAGGCGGACCCTGCGCTTGCAGGCGTACTTCCGGATGATTTGCCCGAGCAGGACGACGAAGCGCTGGTCCGCGTCGCCATTGCGCTGGTGCGAGCGGCAGGCACCATCAAGCGGCGAATCGCCCTGGTGTTCGATGGCTTGCATCTCCTGCCGGATGCATCCGTCCTGCAAGGCCTGCAGCCGTTGCTCGACCATGCGCCGCCGCATCTGCAGTGCGTGTTCGCGAGCCGCGATCATCTGCCGCTCTCGCTGGGCCGATTGCGGGAGCACGACCAGTTGCTCGAGCTTCATGCCGACGACCTGGCATTCACCGCAAGCGAAGCACAAGCGCTGTGGCGCTGGCAGCTGGGCCCGCGCGCCTTCGCGTCGGCTGAAGCAAGCGTGCAAGGCTGGCAAGAGGCGGCTGGTGGATGGGGCATGGCGGTTGCGTCGATCGGGCGCGCGGTGAATGCCGGGCTAGGGCAGGACGCATGGCTGGGCGAAGCCTTCGACCTCCTCGACGCCGAGGTGCTCGACACGTTGAGCCTCGATCAACGCCGGATGCTGATGCGGCTGTCCTGCGCGGAAGCCTTCGACACCACCTTGGCAGCGCATCTCGGCAGGAGTCCGCCGGCCGAATGCGCTTCATTCCTGGAGCGCTTCGCAACCACCGGCTTCCTGACCCGAACGCAAGGCGACGGCAACTGGTGGCAACTGCATCCGACGCTGGCCTCGCGCCTTCGACGGCTGTTCGCGCGCGAGCCGGCCACGACCCGGCGCAATGCACACCGCCTCGCCAGCATCCATCTTGCGGAATGCGGCCGGCAGTCCGACGCGGTGCGGCAAGCGATGGCTTCCGGCGACACCCGGCGCGCAGCCGATCTGGTCGAGGGCTGGGCCGGCGACCTGTTCAAATCGGGCCAGCACGAGCCGCTCGCCGCGCTGGTCCGGCTGGTGCTGCCGTCCTCCTCGTTGCATCGCCCGCGCCTGCGCCTCTGGATCACGCTGCTCGCCTTGATGGAGCATCGCTTCAACGATTGCGCCGTCATGATCGCCGCGCTGGAACGCGATGTGAGCCGACGTGATCGTTCGACGCGTCGCCGGATGCGGGTTCTCAAATGCTGGCTCGCCGTCTTCCTCGACGACATGGAGGCGGCGGCCGGGCTTCTTGCCGACCCGCGCGCGAAAGCCGACCCCGAGGTGGACGAGATCACATTGGCTGCCGAGCGCAACGTGCTCTCGTGGATCCACATCTACCGCAACGACTACCAGCGCGCGAGGGACGTGCAGGCGCGAGCCGCCGCCAAACTCATTGCCGCGCCGCGCGGCACCTTGTTCGGTTCGCTGACCGGCCGCTGCATGGCCGGGCTGAGTCTCGCGCTCGAAGGCCGGATGGACGCGGCCGAGCGCACCTATCGCGACGTGCTCGAGGACTGTCGATCGGGAAGCGAGACCGACCCGGCCTGCATCGATGCAGCGGCCCTCGCAACTGGCCTGCTCGGCGAAACGCTGTACGAACTCGGCGACTTGCGCGGGGTGCTGGCGCTGGAGCCGCGGCTCGCCGACATCAAGCATCGTTCGCTGCCCGATACCTTGCTGCGCGTGATGCTCGCCATCTGCCGCAGCCACGCCCTCCAGGACCGCATCGACGATGCGTTGCGGATCGCGTCCGAACTCCAGGCCTATGCCGACGCACGCAAGCTCGACCGGCTGACGTCTTATGCCTTGCTCGAGCAACTGCGACTGCACCTGCTTCGACAGGACCCCGCCTCCGCACAGGCCGCATGGGAGAAGACCACCCGCCTGCGCGCGGTCTACGATCGCGCGGAGGGCACGACCTTGAGCGAAGTCACCGTCGTGGCGGACCGCGCCGAGATCCTCGTGCTCATGTACCAGGGGCGCTTCGAGCTCGCGCGCAAGCGCATCGCCACGCTGATCGAACTCTGTCGCCGACGCGGCCGGCATCGTCGTGTGGCCGCCCTGCACTTCCAGCATGCCGTGATGGACCGTGAACTCGGCGCGCGTGAGAGCGCAGCACGGCATGCCTTGATGGGACTGCGCCTGGGTGCGCAACTCGGGCTCGTGCGCAGTCTGCTCGACGCGCATCCGGATGTGCCGGACTTTCTCTGCGAAGCTCTTGCGCTCAACGGTCATGAGACCATGCTTGCTTTCCATGCCGATCGACTCCGGGCCGCCGCTGGCTTCGGCCCGCTGCGCGCCAGCGCGCTGAGTGCGATGGTCGAGTACGCACCGGCCAGAGCACAAGCGCCAGGCGTCGCGTTGAGCCAACGAGAGGAAGAGATCGCCCAGCTGTTGGCCCAGGCCCTGCCCAACAAGGAGATCGCGCGCGAACTCGGCCTGTCGCCCGAGACGGTGAAGTGGCACCTGCGCAATGTCTTCGCCAAACTGGGCGTCGGCAAACGCTACCAGGCACTGGCCCTGCTTCGCGAAAGGTCGACGCGTTGAAAGGCCTTGGGCGCGGGCGCTCGCGCCACCCGTACTTACCCTCACCGCACTGACGGCGGATCGACAGCTTCGATTCCTACGATTTCTCCGAGGCCTCCCGAGACGCGGGCAGCCCACGGCGCAGTTCGCGCACTACAGGAGACATCGACCATGCAGATCACCGGCATGTTGCACGGCGCACGCCTGCTGCACTTCGTGGGCTTTCCCGCCACCGAGGTGCTGGGCCCCGCGGCCAGCGAAGAGGAAATCAAGGCGCTGATCGACAAGTACGGGCTCATCTTCGTCAAGCCCGTCTTCAAGGGCGGCATCGGCAAGAAGGGCAAGGCCGGCCTGCTGGGCCGCGCCAGCGACCTGAAGACCGCACTGGCCGAGAAGGAGCGCCTCTACTTTGCAGAGCACACAGTGGGCCATGTCAAGGCCAAGGCCAATGGCGTGACGTTCGAGGCGGGCGTGCCGGCCAAGCACGAGGTCTACTTCTCCATCAGCGACTCCACCCGCTTCCGCGCCCCGACCATGACGCTCACGCACATGGGCGGGATGGACATCGAGGAACTGGACAAGACACAGGTCGCCACGGTGCCCTTCGACCCGCTCACCGGCCTGAAGGCCTTCGTGGTGGCCAATGCCCTGACGGAGATCGGCGCGCCGAAGGAGATCATCTCGCCGCTGGTGCAGCAGCTGCCCAAGCTGTGGGAGCTGTTCCACGACTTCGGCATGACCACGCTGGAACTCAACCCGATCCGCATGCGCGAGGACAAGAAGGGCCGGCTCACGCCGGTGGCCTGCGACTTCAAGTGCGGCTTCGACCGCGACGACCCGCGCTGGCTGCGCCTGGGCCTGCCGCCGCACCTGTTCGCGGCCGACTATTCCGACTTCGAGCAAGAGATCAACACCCTGCGCACCCACCAGGGCCAGAGCGACGTGTACGTGATCAACGAGAACGGCACGGTGCTCGCCCCCACCTTCGGCGGCGGCGCCAACTCGCTGGTGACCGAGATGCTCGGCGACGACGCGATCATCAGCTCCGACTTCGGCGGCAACCCGCCCTACGAGAAGATGAAGGAGGTGGCGCGCATCTGCTTCAAGCACTGGCTGAAGCAGGCCAACGTGCTCTTCATCATCGGCGGCAAGAGCAACAACACCGACATCTTCGAGACCCTGCGCGCGATGGCCGATGCGTTGCGAGAGCACTTCAGCCAGCACGGCCCCACGCCGCTGTACGTGGTGCTGGGCCGCGGCGGGCCGAACCTGGTGCGCGGCATGGGCGCCCTGCGCGACACCTGCGATGCGCTGGGCCTGCCGTATCGGCTCTTCGGCTTCGACTCCGACATGAGCGAGGTGATCCAGTTCGCCCGCAAGGTCAACACGTGGATGAAGGCCGGCGGGCGCGGGCAGGTCGCCGCATGCCTCGGCATCCAGGCCCCGACGGCCGCTTGAAAGGGAGAAAGATCATGCACTCCAGCTGGCAGAAGACAGGCGTGGGCGGCTTCAAGTACCACGTGGGCATCAGCTCGCTCACGCAGGTCGCCTCGCGCGAGGACCGCGTCTGCGTGCTCAACATCCTCGGCGGCGAATCGAGCGAGGTGACGCCGGTGAGCCATGCCTACTCCGGCGGCAACGTGGTTTTCGGCACCGCGCCCGGCAAGGGCGGCGCGGTGCTGGAGACGCCGATCGGCAACATCCCCGTCTTCAACAACGTGCGCGACGGGCTGGCGGCGGGCCATCGCTTCGATTGCGGCGTGGTGTACCTGCCGCCCTCGGCGGCGCGCGACGGCGTGGCCGAACTGATCCGCGTGAACCCGGAACTGCGCAAGATCTTCATCATCACGGAGAAGATCGCCGTGCACGACGCACGCGAGATCCGCGCCATGGGCCAGCAGAACGGCATCGACATCTTCGGCGCCAATGGCCTCGGCGTGGCCGACTCGTGGAACCAGGTTCGCATCGGCGGCGCCCTGGGCGGCGACAAGCCCGGCGACTCGCTGCGGCCAGGCTCGATCGCGATCTTCTCGAACTCCGGCGGTTTCTCGACCACCATCGCGCAGTACCTGCGCATGGCGGGCTGGGGCACCACCACCGTCATCTCGTCGGGCAAGGACGTCTACATCCACTACGCCGCGCCCGAGTTTGCCTTCGCGCTGGCCAACGACGCGCGCAGCAAGGCCGCGGTGCTGTACTGCGAGCCGGGCGGCTACTACGAGCTGGACGCGACGTTCACCAAGCCGGTCGTCGCCTGCGTGGTCGGGCGCTGGAAGAGCAAGCTCACGCGCGCGGTCGGCCATGCCGGCGCGATGGCCGGCGGCTCGGACGACGCGCTGGCCAAGGAGCGCTGGTTCCTGGAGAAGTTCGGCGTCGACGCGATCTTCACGCCCGACAACCCGGTGTTCTCGGCCAAGGGCGCACTGGTCACCAACATCGCCCACATCCCCGCCGCGCTCACGGCGGTGATGCGCGCCAATGCGAGCCTGCCCGACTTCGCGCCCGAGGGCACGCTGGCCCTCAAGCCCTGGTTCGGCTCGGACGAAGGCCTGGACCTGCCCCAGGAGCTGCGTCCGCAAGTGGTACAGGCGCTCGCGCCCTACAACGAACAGGTGGCGCTGCTCAACACGCAGATCGGCGGCGTGGTGCCGCGCCAGGCCATGAAGGACGCCTCGGGCGCCTCGCAGATGGATGCGAAGACGCAGGTCAGCAGCCTGCACGGCACCACCATGCTGGACGCGGCAACACGCTCGCTGGAATCCAACGTGGCGCTCGCGCTGCTGCACGACGCCGGTGGCGAGAACGACCGCCGGCTGATCGCGCCCGCGATTGCCGCCCAGGTCAACCTGCATGGCCGTCCCGAACTCGCCGCGGCGCAAGCCAGCCGCGAGGCGGGCAATGCACCCAATGCGGTGCTGGCCGGCGCGGCAGCCATCGTCGGGCCGAAGCGCCAGCAGGCGGCGCGCGAGGCGCTGGGCTTCATGCTCGAGCGCTTCCATGCCGCGGGGCTGGGCAACGAATTCGGCGCTTCGCTCAGCGACAGCTTCGACCTGGGGCAAATCGACATGGCGGGCGCGCCAACGCTCACAAGCGACGCGCTCGACACCCGCGCCGAGGCCTTGTTGGCCGGCGTGCAGGCGCGTGGCGGGCGCTCGGTGTTCCTGCGATGGCTGCAGAGTCTCCCCGGCCATCCGACCGAGGCGGCCGTGCTGGCCGCGATCTCGGCCACCCTGGCGTGGGGACCGCTGTCCCGCAAGCGCATCTCGCTGTTGACGGCGCAGAACTTCCCATGGTGGCTGCAGCTCTTCGGCACGCTCATCGGTGCCTCGGCGGATGCGGCGCGCCATGAGGAAGGCCGCTTCTGCGGCATCTCGCAGCAGCAGTTGCTGGAGAGTGCAAGCCTGGGCGAGATCGCCTTCGCCGCCCTCCTCGGCCGCACGCCGGGCGAGGCCGACCTGTTCGCCTTCCAGACGCTGGTCGGGCTGCTGCTCACCAATGGTCCTGGGGCCATCTCGGCCCAAGGCGCAAAGGGCGCTGTGTCGGCAGACGGGCCCGAGCAGCCCGAGCGTGTGCAGCTCAACAAGGCGCTCGTCGGCTTCCTCACGCACACCGGCTATGCGCACGGCGGCAACGGCTACGAGGGCATCGCCTACCTGATCGAGCAGTTCAAGGGCAGCGGCCTCGAGGACCCTGGCGCCATGGACCACGGCGTCGATCTCCAGGCCCTGGCAGCGAAGGCCGTCGACCAGTACGCGCAGTACAAGTCGCGCAAGAAGAGCGCGGGCAGCCTGGACATCGCCAAGCTGCCGGGCGTGAACCACCCGGTCTTCAAGGACAAGCCGGTCAACCTCGACCCGCGCGAGGTGTTCATCGCGAAGCTGCGCGAGGCGCGCGGCGACCACAACGTGTTTCACGATTTCTACCGCGCGCTGGTGCAGCAGCTCTTCGATGCCGGCGTCTCGCGCAACGTCTACTGCGTGAACGTGGACGCGGTGATTGCCGCGCTGCTGCTGAAGATGCTGTGGAAGCCGCTGCAGTCCGGAGACATCGGCGAGCGCGAACTCGAAACGGCCGCGTTCACGATCTTCCTGTACCCGCGCATGCTGGGCTGCGCCGCCGAGATCGACGACCACCTCAACCGCGGCCGCAACATGGACACCCGCACCGTCGCGTCGCTTTGCAAGTTCGTGGCCTGAACAGGGCGCGCATTCAACTGCCGGTCAGGGTGCCGCAAGCACGCCTGAAATAGGGTCTGCGGTCCCTGGCCATTCCTTCTCCGCCAAAAACCTCATACAGCACTGGAGAGTCCCCATGAATTCCGCCATCCTGGCCGACGGCGCGCCCGCGCCTGCCTCGAGCTCCAAGCTAGGCGCCGTGCTGCGCGTGACGAGCGGCAACTTCCTCGAGCAGTTCGATTTCTTCCTGTTCGGCTTCTACGCGACCTCGATCGCCAAGGCCTTCTTTCCCTCCGGCAGCGACTTCGCCTCGTTGATGCTGACCTTTGCGGTCTTTGGCGCCGGCTTCCTGATGCGGCCGTTGGGCGCCATCGTGCTGGGCGCCTACATCGACGAAGTCGGTCGCCGCAAGGGCCTGATCGTCACCCTCGCGATCATGGCCAGCGGAACGGTGCTGATCGCCTTCGTGCCCGGCTACGCCTCGATCGGCCTGGTCGCACCCGCGCTGGTGCTGCTCGGGCGCCTGCTGCAGGGCTTTTCCGCGGGAGCCGAGCTGGGCGGCGTATCGGTCTACCTGTCGGAGATGGCCCCGCCCGGCCAGAAGGGCTTCTACACGGCGTGGCAGTCGGCGAGCCAGCAAGTGGCGATCGTGCTGGCGGCGGCACTGGGCTTCGCGCTCAACGCATGGATGCCGGCCGAGGACCTGATCGCCTGGGGTTGGCGCATCCCCTTCTTCGTCGGCTGCATGATCATCCCCTGCATCTTCGTGTTGCGCCGCTCGCTGCAAGAGACCGAGGCGTTCCAGGCCCGCACCCACCATCCGACCACGCGCGAGGTCGCCCTGTCGATGCGGCAGAACTGGCGCATCGTGCTGGCCGGAATGCTGCTGGTGGCAATGACCACCGCCACCTTCTACCTGATCACCGTATACACGCCCACCTTCGGGCGCACCGTGCTGCACCTGAGCGCGAAGGACAGCCTGCTCGTCACCCTGCTGGTCGCCGTCTCCAATTTCTTCTGGCTGCCGGTGGGCGGGGCTGTTTCCGATCGCATCGGCCGCAAACCCATGCTGATCGCCATGAGCGTGCTGGCCGTCCTCACGGCCTACCCCGCCATGTCGTGGCTGGCCGCGGCGCCCAGCTTCGGCCGCTTGCTGGACGTGCTGCTGTGGTTGTCTTTCCTCTTCGGCATGTACAACGGGGCGATGGTGGTCGCGCTCACCGAGGTCATGCCCGTGCAGGTGCGCGTGGTCGGCTTCTCGCTCGCCTACAGCCTGGCCACCGCGCTGTTCGGCGGCTTCACGCCGGCGGTGTCCACCTGGCTGATCGAGGCCACGGCGGACAAGGCGGCGCCGGCCTACTGGATCAGCATCGCGGCGCTGTGCGGTCTGGCAGCGACGCTGGCGCTGTACCGGAAGCGGTGAATGAACGACCTGCCTCGCAAGGCTTGCTGGATCAGCACCGGCTGATGACCTGAAGATGGCAGCGGGCCAATCGCCCTGCGCAGCCGGGGAGATTCGCGACCGAAGTCAGGTACCGGTGGGAAGCGTTCCTAGAATTTGCGGCAACGATTCACACCGGGCCTGCCGCTCGCCTTCCCAAGATGCTCATGCACGAGATCGACTTGCCCGCCCAGACGGCGGCGGTTCGCAACGTTCTTGCCAATCATGGGATCCATCCTGCGCTGGCGTTGCTCAACGACAGGACGCCGTATCGCTACACGGCCATCTACAAGCTGAACGGCGAGATCATGGAGGCGGTCCATGTGTTCGACCGCAATGCCGAATATCGAAGTTGGCTCAAGGCCGTCCCGCTGGACAAGCGCTTCTGCCAATTCGCGATCCGCGAGGGCGAGTTCACGACCCAGCATGCTTCCAAGGACCAGCACCAGGTGAGCCCCTACGACGGCCTGGTCGAGTCCTATCACGGCCGGCTGCTGCGGCGCGAAGACGGCTCTCCCTACGGCACCTTCATCCATTTCGACGTGGAGCCGCGCAGCATTGCCGAAGGAGAAGCGACCTTCCTCCAGGACGTCATTCCATTGTTCCTCGAGTATCTGGACTAGGCGGTTTCCAAGGATGAATGTGCGCGTCGGCTCCGTCGTGGAAACCTGCGTCAGTGTTTCTTCGCCATAGGTAAGACCTCGACCGAGGGCTTCCGGAGGGCGGTCGCAGACTCAAGCCATCAAGTGTCGGCGACCCACGGATTCAAAAGCGGGACTCGCGTGAGCTTGTAGTCCCCGGTATCGCGGGTCACGACGGTCAGCCCGTGCTGCAGAGCGGTTGCAGCGATGATCAGATCGGGCTGCGAGAACGTGTGGCCACCCTTGCGGCCCTCTTCTACAAGGAGGCGCCACCTGAACATGACGTCCTCGGACACCTCCATGACGCGCTGGTCGAACATGGGCCGCACTCGGTGCTCCAGCCACTCACTCAGTTCGGCGCGCCGCGTTGGATCGCCGACGGCCTCGATACCGAAGCGGATCTCGGCCAAGGTGACGGTGCTGACGAACAGGTCGTCGAGCCGTTGGCCTGCGATGAAGGGCTGGCCCGAGCGTGCCAGCTCAGAACGCGTGCCGAATGCCGAACTCCGTCCCCCTCGAAGCGCGGTTCGGCGCCGTGATGGAACCGGCGAGCGACTGCGTCGCGCCATTGCGGTTGCGCAGATAGGCCAGGGTGCCGTACAGCGCCGTGCGCTTCGACAGGTTGTAGACATAGCCGAGCGCGAGCTTCGAGGTCGTGGGCTCCGGCACGTTGCCCACCGGCTCGCGCTTGTAGCGCGCGTATGAACCCTTGATCTCGCCCACGCCGACCGGCAGGCTGAAGCCCAGCAGCGCGCCCTTGCCGTCCACCGCACCGAGCGATTCGCTGTAGATCTCGCCCATCAGCTTGAGGCTCATCAGCGACTCGAAGACGTACGAGGCACCGATGTTCGACACGCGCAGGTCGCCGGTCGCGTAGCGCGTCTTGCCGGTGGCGAGCGTCACGTTGAACGGGCCGTTGAGATAGCCGACCCGGACCCCGGCGTAGTCACCGTCGTCGCGGTTCGAGATCAGCGTGCCCGGCAGCACGGAGCGGTTGTCGTTCTCGCCCATCGCGACCATCGCCTGCCCGTAGAAGCCGCCCAGGTTGGGCGGCAGGAAGTAGCCGATGCTGTTGGAGGCGCGCGTGCCCGTCGGTGACGTGAGACCCCCCAGGCCCGAGAAGTAGAGCTGGTTGGCACCGATGCCGCCGCCGGTGCCGAAGGGATCGTAGAGCGCCGTGTTCCAGAAGGTCGGCGTGTAGTCGCGGCCCAGGCGCAGCTCGCCGAAGCCGCCGGAGAAGCTCACGGTCGAGCGCCGGTTGAAGGTCAGCAGGCCGGGGCCGGCTGCGCCGCTGGCCTGGTTGTTGGTGTTCGAGTTGAAGCCCGTGCCGTTGTCGTTCTGCAGGCCGGCCTCCAGCCAGAAGCTCGCGGCCAGGCCGCCGCCGAGGTCTTCGCTGCCGCGAAAGCCGAGCCGGCTGAAGCTGTTGCCGCTGTTGGTCAACTGCCATTTGCTGGACGAGCCGTAGCCCGACCCGGTGGTGTAGGTGACCGCGGCATCGACGACGCCGAAGAGCTGCACGGAGGAGGATTGCGCGCAGGCGCCGGCCGCAGCCGCGCATGCGGCCGCGGCCACAAGGGATTTCTTCATTGGAGTTTTGGGAGTGGAGTTGGGAAACTAGATGTCGAGCACCAGCGGGCCACGCTTGCACTGCGAGACGCAGATGAACATGGTCTTGTTCGCGGCCTGTTCGGCCTTGGTGAGGATGCCGTCGCGGTGCTCGATTTCGCCGGCCGAGATGACCTTCGTTTCACAAGCGCCGCACACGCCTTCCTTGCAGCTGTGGTCGGGGTTGAGGCCGGCGTCGATCAGGCTGTCGAGGATCGATTTGCCCGGCGGCACCTCGACGCTCTTGCCGCTCTTTGCGCACTCCACGACGTAGGTCTCGGTTGCGCTGGGTGCCTCGACATGCGCGGCAGAAAAGCGCTCGATGTGCGCATGCGCGTAGCCCAGTTGCGCGCAGGTCTTCTCGAAGGCATCGAGCATGGGCGCCGGGCCGCAGCAATAGAAATGATCGTCTGCGCTCTTGCCGGCCAGCAGCGTCCCGAGGTCGGGCGGCGCGCCCTTGTCTGCGTCGAAATGCCAGGTCAGCGCGACCTTGCTCTCGCGCGCCAGTGCGTCGATCGCATCGCAGAAGGCGGCTTCCTTGCGCGTGCGCGCGCAGTAGATCAGCTCCACCGGCTTGTCGATGTCGGCCAGGCGCTGCAGCATGCACCAGATGGGCGTCACGCCGATGCCGCCGGCCACCAGCACCGAGCGCTCCGCACCCTCCTCCAGGTGAAAGTTGTTGCGCGGTGCGGAGATCGGCAGCGTCATGCCCACGCGCAGCTGCTGGTGCACGTAGCGCGAGCCGCCGCGGCTCTTGCGGTCGTTGGCCACGCCGACGACGTAGCGCTGGCGGTCGCTGGCCGGGTTGCACAGCGAGTAGCTGCGCACCAGGCCGTTGGGCAGGTGCAGGTCGATGTGCGAGCCGGCTTCGAAGGCGGGGAACTCCACCTCGGGCGAAGCCGGGCGGAACTCGACGCTGACGATGCCCTCGGCCTCGTAGCGCATGGTGTGCACGAGCGCATTGAGCGTAGGGGAAGACATGGGCATGGACCTCTGGAAAAGCGTAGGCAACCTCAGGCCGCGGCCTGCTCCAGCTGCGCCTGTGCCAGGTTGCGCATGTGGCGACGCAGACGCACGATGCCGAGGTCGTGCTGGTACAGGCTCTCGTGCTGGTTGGCATCGGGCTCCATGTCCTCCAGCATCACGCGGTCCTGCTCCAGCACGTGCCAGTGGCGCGCCTCCAGCCGGTTCTTGTAGAGGAAGCGCCAGGTGTCGCGTTCCCAGCCGGACGGCAGCTTGCGCACGCGCCAGAAGAAGGTCGCCGTCATGCCGTTGGGCATGGGCGAGAAGGCGCCGATGATGATGAAGTTGCCACCGGGCCCGCCGGTGCGCGGATACGGGATCTCCAGCCGCATCCAGTGGATGCCGGTGTCAGCCCATTCGGTCCAGTCGAAGTTCACGTTGCGCTGGCCTTCCTTCTCGAACACGAAGCCGTGGTCGGTCGGGCGGATGCCGAACTTGGCCTGCGAATCGCCTTCGGCCATCGAGTGCGACTGCTTGTGCAGGAAGGTGCCGTGCATCGGGTCCATGACGTTGTCCAGCACGTAGCGGTAGTCGCCTTTCCACTCGGTGTAGCAGAGGAAGGACGAATACTGCGCATCGTCCGAGAGCTGCTCGGGCAGCGCCAGCGGCGGCGGCACGTCCACCGGCTCCTTCCCGTTGTAGAGGAATACCGCGCCTGCGCGCTCTTCCACGTGGAAGTGGCGCGTGGCCTGCGAGCCCTCGAGCTTGCAGCCGGGGCTGCCGGGCACGCGCATGACCACGCCGTCATGGCGCACCTCGACGCCGTGATAGGGGCAGGACAGCCGGTCGCCCAGGATCACGCCCTGCGACAGCGGCGCGCCGCGATGCGGGCAGCGGTCCTCCAGCGCATGCAGCTTGCCCTCGCCGTCGCGCCAGAGGGCCAGCTTGCGCCCCAGGCGGCGCAGCGACACGGGGTTCTCGCGGATGAAATGGGAGGGGCAGATCGGGTACCAGAGATCCTTCAGGCCGATCTCGAGCAGTTGGTCCACCGGGTCTTGCGCGACGGGTTGGATGGCAATCGTGGTCATGGTGCTGTTCTCCTCAGGCGCCGAGCTTCGCCATTTCCTGGCGGTACAGGTCTTCGGTCCAGCGCTGGCCGCCGGGCGTGGCCAGGCCGCTGTCGTTGAGCCGTTCGACCAGCCCGGCGAGGTCGTGGACGCCGTCGCCGAAGGCGCGCTCGATCGCATCGCCCAGCAGGTCTTCGTAGGTGGTCGCCGGGCGCTGGCGCGCCTGGTGGGGTTGCAGGTAGCGGTCTTGTTGCATCGTGGCCTCCGTGGGAAGAGATGGATTCAGGCTGTTGCGGCAGTGGCTGCGGTCGCGGCGAGCGGCACGGTCCAGGCGTCGTAGCCATAGACCCAGTCCGCATTGCCGCCCTCGCGCAGCCAGTTGTTGCCGCGCGAGCCCAGCTGGATCTGGCTCGTGCGTTCGAGGCGCGCGCCCTCGTAGCGCTGCAGCGCGCTGCGGATGTCGCGCATCGCAACGCCTTCGAGATGGCGGGCCAGAAGCACCGCATCCTCGATCGCCATCCCCGCGCCCTGCGCCATGAAGGGGAGCATCGGATGCGCGGCGTCGCCAAGCAGCGCCATGCGGCCCTTCGCCCAGGCCGGCATCGGGTCGCGCTCGTACAGCGCGGTCTTGAGCACCGTGTCGCAGGCATCGAGCAGCGCACGTGCCTCCGGGTGGTAGGCGACGTACTGCTCGCGCAGTTCGTCCACACTGCCGGGGGCGGTCCAGGATTCGAGGTGCCAGCTGTCCTGCGGGGTCGTGGCGAAGATGAAGATGTCCTTGCCCCGATTCAGTGGGAAGGTGACGATCTGGCTCTGCGGATTGGGCCCCCACCACTTGGTGAAGGCGCCGAGGTTCGGCACGCCCGCGACGCGCTCGGCCGGCACCACCGCGCGGTACGCCACGATGCCGGTGAAGCGCGGGCTCTCGGCCCCGAACATGGCGCCGCGCACCGCGGAATGGATGCCGTCGGCGCCGATCAGCGCCCCGACGCGGGCGCTGCTGCCGTCCTCGAAGGAGAGGCTCACGCCCTCCTCGTCGGCCGCGATCTTCGAGGCCCGCTTGCCGAGTGCCACGCGCTCGGCAGGAAACATCTCGGCCAATGACGCCAGCAGGTCGGCCCGGTGAATGGTGAGCTGCGGCGCGCCGTACTTCTGCTCGGCGGTCTCGGCCATCTCCAGGCGCGAGGTCTCCTCACCGGTGTCGTAGTTGCGGCTGATGCGGTGCGTGGGCCGCGCCGCGGTCACCCGCGCCGCTTCGCCAGCGCCCAGGCCATCGAGCGCGCGCACGGCATTGGGCGTGAGGTTGATGTCGGCGCCCACGCGGGCGAACTGCTTCGCCTGCTCGAACACCACGACCTCGTGGCCCGTGCGCGCCAGGGCGATGGCGGCGGCCAGTCCGCCGATGCCCGCGCCGACGATGCCGATGCTGGATTCGCTGGTCTTCATGGCTTGTCTGCGTCCTTTTCGCTCACTCGGCCACGATGTTGCGGGCCTTGATGATCTTGGCCCACATGGCGGTCTCGTCGCGCATGTAGACGGTGAATTCGCCCGGCTTCATGGTCGCCTCGCTCATGCCCTGCGCCTTCAGGCGCTCGCGCACCTCGGGCTGCCCCAGCATCTGCGCCGCATCCCTGGCCAACTGCTCGGCCACCTCGGGCGGCGTTCCAGCCGGCGCCAGCAGGCCATACCAGGAGGTCACGGCCACGCCCTGGATGCCCTGCTCCGCCAGCGTCGGAATCTCCGGCGCGGCCGGGCTGCGCCTGGCCTCGGTCACCCCGAGCGGGATCAGCTTGCCGTTCTTGATGAAGGGCAGCGTGGCCGGCAGGTTGCTGAACATCAGTGGCACCACGCCGCCCAGCACGTCGTTGAGCGCGGGCGCGGTGCCCTTGTAGGGCACGTGCAGCAGGTCGATGCCGGCCTGCTGCTTGAAGAGCTCGCCCGCCAGGTGCAGGCCGCTGCCCACGCCGGGCGAGGCATAGGACAGCGTGCCCGGCTTCGCCTTGGCCTGGGCCACCAGGTCCTTCGCGCTCCTGATCCCGGCGGAGGGCGAAGCCACGAGCACGTTGGGCGCCTTGGCCAGCATGGTGATGGGCACGAAGTCCTTCTCGATGTCGAAGGGGAAGTTCGGCATCAGCGTCGGATTGATGGTCAGGTTGCCCGCCGGCACCACCAGCAGCGTATGGCCGTCGCCCTTCGCGCGCTTGACCTTGTCGATGCCGATGTTGCCGGCCGCGCCGGGCATGTTCTCGACCAGCGCGGCCTGGCCGTAGCGCTTGGCCAGGCCTTCGGAGAGCACGCGTGCGAGCGTGTCGACCGGGCCGCCGGGCGGGAACGGCGAGACGATGGTGAAGCGGTCGCTCGAGAGCTGCTTCTCGACCGCGGTCTGTGCGTGCGCGGTGACGGTGGCCAGCGCCATCAGGGCGGCGCCAGCGAGGGACAAAAGGGAGGTGCGTCGTTGCATGGTCTTCGAAGTCATTTTTTCTCGGTGATGAACTTGCCCTGCGGGCCTTCGGCGTTCTTCTGGCGGCGGGTTTCGCCGTCGAGCCCGCCATCGACCGCCCATTCGGCGAACACGGTCGGGCCCGGCTCGAACTCGCGCGGCTGCCACTCGGCCGTGAGCTGGTCTTCGTCGGCGTAGTACTCGATCAGGCCGCCGGCCGGGTTCTTGAAGTACCAGAAGTAGGCCGACGAGATCGGGTGCCGGCCCGGGCCCAGCTGGGTCTCCCAACCGCAGCGCGAGAAGTGCAGCCCGCCGCCGAAAACCTCGTGGATGTCGCGCACGGTAAAGGCGACGTGGTTGAGGCCGCGCTTGCCCGAGGGCAGCTGCAGCAGGAACAGGTCGTGGTGCCCGCCGTCGGGCGCGCAGCGCAGGAAGGCGCCGCGGTTGGGGTAGCTGTCGGAGCCCACGAAGCCGAAGCGCTGCGCATAGAACTCGGCGGTGGTCTTCACGTCGGCGACGAAGAAGACGACGTGGCCCACCTCGATCGGCGTGGCGCGCTCGTACACCGGCGCGGCCTGGTTCACACGAGGCTTGGCGTTCCAGGTGTTCATGGCGCCGCAATCGACCTCGATGCTGCGCTTGCGGCTGACCTGCAGGCGCACCGCCAGTCCGTTCGGGTCGGTGCAGCCGATGCGGCGCGCGCCCTCGGCTTCTGCGTCGACGAAGCCAGCGTCCTCTGCGATGGCCTTCGCGTAGCGGCTGAGGTCGTCATCGTTCTCGACGCCCCACACCACTTCTCGCAGGGTCGGGCCCTCTTCCATGGCCGGCGCCAGGCCGGGCTTGTCCAACGCGGCGACCACCACGCGGCAGCCATTCAGGCACTCGAAGACGAGCTCGTCCGCCGTCTCGGACTTCAGCGCCAGTCCCCAATCGGAGAAGAAGCGCCGGCAGGTCGGCAGGTCGTCTGCCGCATAGGTGATCTGGTCGATTCCAATAACTGTCATATGGCTCTCCCCCAGGTTGGCTCACTTGGTGTAGCCGCCCACCCCCTCACCGGGGGCAACACCGACGGCCCGGCAAAGCCGGTTCCGTGCTGTTTCTGGAACAAGACAGGTTTCATTGCTGTGCCCAAGGTAGTGGTTGCTCGTTGGTGCCCCAGTACATGCTCTTCTGCTCCATGTACTGGAAGATGCCCTCACGTCCCTTCTCGCGGCCCAGGCCGCTGTCGCGCCAGCCGCCGAACGGCGTGGAGACCGAGAACTGCTTGTAGGTGTTGACCCAGACCGTGCCCGCCTGCACCGCGCGCCCGAGGCGCCAGGCGCGCTTGAAGTCGCGGCTCCACACGCCCGCAGCCAGCGCGTAGACGCTGTCGTTGGCCTGTGCGATCAGTTCCTGCTCGTTGTCGAAGGGCATGGCCACGAGCACCGGGCCGAACACCTCTTCCTGGCTGATGCGCGCGCTGTTCGTCAGGCCCTCCAGGATGGTGGGCGCGAAGTAGTAGCCGCGCTCGAATTCGGCGCCGTGCGGGCGCACGCCGCCGGTGCGGATCTGCCCGCCCTCGGAGACGCCCAGCTCCACGTAGCGCTCGATGCTCTCGCGGTGCTTCGCGGTGATCAGCGGGCCCATCTGCGTGCGCTCCGAGGCCGGATCGCCCACCCGCAGCGCCTTGGCCGCCTCGGCCACGCGCGTGACGAATTCGTCATAGATGCTGCGCGCCACGAAGAGGCGCGAGCCCGCGATGCACGACTCGCCCGAGGAGCTGAAGATGCCGTAGAGCACGCCGTTGACGGCGTGGTCGAGGTCGGCATCCTCCAGCACCATCGTTGGCGACTTGCCGCCGAGCTCCAGCGACACCGGCATCATCTTGTCGGCCGCGATGTGGGCAATGTGCTTGCCAGTGGTGGTGCCGCCGGTGAAGGACACGCGCCTGACCAGCGGATGCTTGGTGATCGCATCGCCGATCACCGAGCCCTTGCCCGGCAGCACGCTCACGATGCCCTTCGGCACGCCGGCGGCCTCGCAGATGCGCGCCAGCTCCAGCGCCATGAGCGGCGTGACCTCGGCCGGCTTGACGATCACGGCGTTGCCCGCGGCCAGCGCGGGTGCGAGCTTCTGCGCCTCGCTCGCGATCGGCGAATTCCACGGCGTGATGGCAGCGACCACGCCCATCGGCTCGTGCACGCTCATGGTGACGAAGGCGCCGCGCGAGGGCGTGATGGTTTCTTCCAGCGTTTCCAGCGCCGCCGCGAAGAACTGGAAGGTGCCGGCCGCGCTGGCGACCAGCGCGCGCGTCTCGCTGATCGGCTTGCCGTTGTCCAAACGCTGCTTCTGCGCCAGCGGCTCGGCCTCCTCGCGGATCAGCTGCGCCACGCGATGCAGCACCGCTGCGCGCTCGTGCGGGAGCTTCTGTGCCCAGCCGCTGGTGCGGAAAGCCTGGTCGGCACGCACGATGGCCTCGTCGACATCGGCGAGGCTCGCCGCCTTGAGACGTGCGATGGGCTCGCCGGTGGCCGGATAGAGGCTCTCGTAGGCGTCGCCGCCGCCCAGGCGCCATTCGCCGGCGATGTTGATGGGGAGGAGTTCTGTGGAGATCATGGCTTCTTCAGATGGCAAGGGCCGCGGCGCGGTTGCGCAGGGCGCGAACGGCGCTGTAGACCGTCAGCGCGGAGGTCTTGGGATTGGCTGCGAGAGGCTTGTTCCGCATGCTGAGCTCGAAGCTGCCGAAGGCGCCCTCGGCTTCGACCGTGTGCACGTTCTCGTCGACGGCCGGATCGGCAATCAGGCGCACCTGCGTGCGGTCGAGGCCGAGCCCTGCGAGAGACACCGTCGCCGCCACGTTGGCGTTCTTGGGGTACAGCGCGGCGGCCTCGCGGGCGCTGCCTTCGAAGATCACGCATTCGGCAGTCAGCGCATCGAGGTCGCGGCCCTGCGCCGCCGGCGTGCCCTTCCAGGCACGCGGCGGCTTGCGGCCGGTGTAGCGCACGCTGTCGAGCCCGCCGATGCGGGCCGCGGCCAGCGCATCGATGGCGCCGATGGCGCCGGCGATCAGCTGCACCTGCGTGCCGCCGGTAATGGCCGCGATCTCGAGTTTTTCCGCGAGGCCTTGCGCGGACAGCGCGCCGACGGAAGCGACCACGCAGGGCGTGCCGCGCCGCAGTGCCGGCAGCACGTGTTCCTCGATCGCCGCGTGACCGGCGGTCTCGACCACCAGGTCGACGCCGGATGCAGGCACGGCAGTGCCGACCTGCACGCCGGGCGCCAGCGTCTGCAGCGCGGCCTGCGCCGCGACCAGGCCCTCGTGCGGGACCACCACGGCGACCACCGCGAGCGACGCGTCGCCCTTCAGCAGCTCGATGACCGAGCTGCCGATGGCGCCGCAACCGATGAGTGCCACACGCAGCATGTCAGCGGCTCACTTCGCCAACGCAGGGATCTGCGTCACGGTATTGGTCGGCGGGCCGGCGAAGGTGCTCTTGAAGTCCCCGATGGACAGCATGTCGATCTCCATCAGGAAGGGACCGCGCGCGGCCAGGGCCTCTTCGAGCTGGCCCTTCAGCTCCTCAAGGCGCGACACGCGGGCGTGCGGCAGCGCGATCGACTTGCACAGGAGCGCGTAGTCGGGCGTGTGCAGCTCCGCGTAGCAGCGGCGGCCGCCGTACTGCGCGTCCTGGATGTTCTTGATGACGCCGTAGCTCTTGTCGTTCATGAGCACGATCACCATCGGGGCCTCTTCCTGCACCATGCAGGCGAGCTCGCCCAGGTTGAGGATGAAGCCGCCGTCGCCAGCGAGGCAGAAGGTCTTGCGGCCCGAGCCGGTGACTGCCGCTCCGATGGCTGCGCCGATGGCCATGGGCATGCCCTGGCCGATGCCGCCGCCGGTGGCGTGGACGCCCGAGCTCGGATCGAAGATGCGCAGTTCGCGGTTGCCCCAGGTGCTGTTGGAGACGGTCACGTCGCGCACCCAGTTGAAGTTGCGCCCGGCCACCGATTGGATCTGGCGCACGAGTTCGGCGTAGGGGCCGAGGCCGTCGCGCAGTGTCGCAACCGCCTGCTCGTGCGCGGCGCGCAGATCGGTGAGCAGCGCCGGGTCGGCCTGGTACTGCAGCGCTTCCAGCCGGTCGGCCAGCCCCTCGAGCGCGAGCGCGGCATCGCCGCAGACGAAGGCGTCGGTCGCGTAGCAGCGTCCTTCAGCCGCGGCATCGGCATCGATGCGGTACAGCGGGCGCGGCAGCTTCAGCTCGTACTTGAGCGTCTCGTTGCCGCGCAGGCGCGAACCGATCACCAGCATCGCGTCGCAGCTCTGGTAGAAGGCCTCGACGGGCTTCTGGATGTTGTAGGCACCGAGCGAGCCCGGATCGTCCTCGGGCACGATGCCGCGGCCCTGCGTGGTCGTGACAACGCCGAAGCCGAGCTTCTGCAACCGCCTGATGGCCCCGCCGGCGCGGCGTGCCCCGCCGCCGATCCAGAGCATCGGGCGCCTGGCGGCCGAGAGGCGCGCCGCCAGAGCATCGAGCCCGGTCTTCGAAGGCACGGCAGCCTCGATCGGCAAGGGCGAAAGGTCAGCAGGCATGGTGGTCAGCGCCGACTGGATGTCGATTGGAATCTCGACACTGACCGGGCCGGTGGGCGCGGTCAACGCGACCTGTACCGCACGCTTGAGCGTGCCGAGCACGTTGTCGACGCTGCGCACGCGGAAGGCCGCCTTGGAGATGGCCTTGAGCATGGCCAGCTGGTCCGGCGCCTCGTGGATGTACGACATGCCCTTGTCGAGGTAGGGCGTCTCGATCTGGCCGGTGATGTGCAGCACGGGCGCGCCGGCGGTGAGGGCTTCCACCATGCTGCCGGCGATGTTGCCCGCGGCCGGGCCGGTGCTGGTGACGCACACGCCGAGGCTGGCGGTGGAGCGGGCGCAGGCGTCGGCCATGTTGCCCGCGCCGGCCTCCCCGCGCGCGGAAACAAAGCGGATTGCACCGCGCTGCGCGAAGGCGTCGAGGATCGGCATGTTGTGGATCGAGATCACGCCGAAGGCCGCCTTGACGCCGCACTGCTCGAGGAAGGCGGCGACGACGGCACCGACGGTGACCTGCGCGGGGGGGGATGGGTTATGCATGGCGGGACAGGCCTCCAGAGATGTCGATGTGGCTGCCCGTCGTGTACGACGCGAGGGGCGAGGCCAGGAAAAGAATCGCGCGTGCGGCTTCGGTCGGAAGCCCCAGGCGACCCAGCGGGATGTGCTTGTCGTGCGCGAGTTGCCCGCTCCAGGCGGACCAGTCGAGCGACTTGTCCTCGCGCGACTCGAAGCGGCGGCGCCACTGGCCGGACTCGACCAGGCCGATCAGGATGCCGTTGACGCGCACGCCCTGCGGCGCGAATTCGGTGGCCATCGAGCGCACCAGGTTGAGCAGGCCCGCGCGGGCGGCAGAGGTCGCGACCATGTGCGCCTCGGGCTGGCGCGCGAGGAGCGAGTTGGCGCAGACGATGGCGGCATCGCCCCACACCGTGCGCTGCGCCGCGAGCTGCGGCAGGAAGGCGCGGGTGGGATGAATGACGGAGAAGAACTTGAGATGCAGCTCCTCGGTCCAGGCCGCGTCCGTCGTGTCGGCGAAGGTGGAGACGCGCCCCTGCCCTGCGTTGTTGACGAGCATCGAGGCTGGGCCGAGCGCAGCCTCGCTGGCCGCAGCGAAGGCCCTCACCGATGCCGGTTCCAGCACGTCGCAGGTCTGCGCGAACAGCTTGGCGTCGGGCCGGGTTTTGCGCAGGCCGGCAACCGCGTGCTCGAGCCGCTCTGCGTTGCGGCCGCACAGCGCGACCGCGGCGCCGCAGCCGAGCAGGGCTTCGACCGTCGCGAGGCCGATGCCCGACGAGCCGCCGGTCACCACGGCCACGCGGCCGGCCAGCGCGTCGGCGGCGAAGAAGGACAAGGAAGAAGTGGATGCAGGCATGTCGTCGACCTCAGGCGCTGCGCAGCGGAACCACCTTGGCCTTGCTGGCGGGGGCGTAGTTCAGGAGGCCCGAGATTTCGTCGGCCGTCTCGCGCACGCGGCGCACCATCTCGTCCATGCGGTTCTCGTCGATGTGGCCCGAGGTGATGGTCGCGCCCAGCGCGGCGGCGATGTGGCCGCTGTGGTCGCGCACCGGCGCGGCAATGGACGAGATGTTCGATTCGAAGAATCCCTCGCCCAGCACGTAGCCGCGCTCGCGGTCGCCCTGGACCATGTCGAAGAGCTCGTTGACGGTCTTGGGGGTGCTCGGCGAGAAGGTCTCGAGCTTGTCCTCCGGGTAGAGCGCGCGCAGCTGCGGCAGCGTGAGGTCTTCCAGCAGGATGCGCCCCAGCACGGTCGCATGGGCCGGCAGGCGCGTGCCGACGCTGACCGAGCTCGCAAAGGGCGTGGGCGGCGCGACCTTGGCCACGTACACGATGGAGCGGCCGTCGCGCACGACCAGGTTGCAGGGCGTGCGCAGCGCCTCGCACAGGCGATTGAGCAGCGGCGTGCCCAGTTGCGTGAGCTCCAGCGAAGCCAGGTACTCGAAGCCCAGGCGCAGCACGGCCAGGCCCAGGCGGTAGTCGCGGCCGCCCTCGGCGCGCTCCAGGAAGCCCATGTTCTCCAGCGTGCTGAGCAGGCGGAACACGGTCGAGCGCGGCAGGTCGAAGCGGCGCGCCAGCTCGGGCGCGGAAAGGGTACGGCTCTCGCGGCTGAACTCGCACAGCATGCGCAGGCCGCGTTCCAGGGCCGGCACGTTGTAGCGATCGGCGCCCTCTTCCATCAGGTCGTTGCTCATGGGTCTCTCGTTCTTGTTTCGATTGATCAGGCCGTCACCGCTTCACGCAGCATCGCGGCCACGGCGGCGGGCCGCTCCACGTAGCAGGCGTGGCCTGCTACGGGCAGCAGCTCGAGGGGCACGCCACATTGCTTCGCCACTTCGGCGCAGGCTTCGGGCGTGGTGACCACGTCCAGGGCGCCGCAGGCCACGCGCACGGGCATCGCTGGCGGCAGGTCGGCCATCAGGTCGGCACCGCACAGCAGCTCGATGGCCTGGCGGTAGCCTGTCTCGTGCAGGCGCGCCATGTTCCAGCGCACCCATTGGCGCGCGGTCTCGCTCGCGTGGTCGGAGACCAGCCGGCCCGAGCGCTTCGTGGCCATGCCGGCGATGCCGAGCGCATCGAGCGTGCCCAGGCGTTCGGCGCGCACGCGGGACCGCGCCTGCGCGCGGCTCGCCGCACCGTAGCCGGCGGCCGGGCTGATCAGCAGCAGCCTCGAAATGCGCGATGCCAGAGGCGAGCCGGGGCGCGCAGCGGAGGCGGCCGTCAGCGCGCCGAGCGAATGGCCGACCAGCACGCACGAAGAGATCTCCAGTGCATCGAGCAGGCCATGCAGGCGCTGGGCATAGTGCTGCGCGGTGGGGACTTGGGCTGGCAGCGGCGTCGACTCGCCGTAGCCCGGCGCATCCCACGCGACCAGCCGCGCCTCGCCTTCGAGCAGGAGGGCCGTGTCCAGCCATGAGGCCGAGCCGGAGCCGATGCCATGCAGGCACACGATCGCCGGCCCCGTGCCGCATTCGCGCACCGAAAGCTCGGCGCCGCACACCGACACGCTGCGCGCCGGGAAGCGCGCTTGGAGGCGCGCCAGCTCGGAAGCCGGCAGGGGCTGGGCGTCGATCAGGGCTGCATCGCTCATGGCTGTGTCGTCCCGCGCGGTCAGCGCTTGATCTTGGTCAAGGGGTGATCCGCCGGGTACGTCGGCGTGACCGGCTTCCTCGCGCCGAGCATCACGCACATCAGCGCATCCTCGTCGCCGATGTTGATCTCTTCGCGGTACACGCCGGGGGGCACCGAGATCAGGTCGCGGTCGGTCAGCACCGTCTCGTAGCGCTCGCCCTCGGGCGTGGTCAGCACCACCTTGAGCTTGCCGCGCAGCAGGAAGAAGACTTCTTCGACGTCGACGTGCAGGTGCGGCGGGCCTTCGTGGCCGGCCGGGATCACCATCGTCGAGAAGGTGAAGTGCTCCGACGGCACGGTGTTGACGTCGCTCGCCACGCCGGTGCCGCCGGTGCCCACGTAGCGCATCTGCGCGCGGCGGAACTTGGGGTCGAAGTCGGCCTGGAACTTCAGCGCGTCCCAGTCGTACTTGCGCGTCGAGTAGCGCGCGATGCGGGTGTTCATCCACGCCTCGAGGCTCGCGCCTTCAGGGCGGCGCAGGGTCTCGCCCACGTTGCTGTCGTCGAATTTCTTTTGCTCGGACAAATCGCTCATGGAAAACTCCTTGGGGAAATCAGTGCATCCATGCATCAGTGCATGACGAAGCCGCCGTTGACGGCGAGCAGTTGGCCGGTCACGAAGCGCGCCAGGCCGGAGAGAGAAAAGAGCACCGCGCCGCAGACGTCGACCGCCTGCTGCTCGCGCGGGAGGGCGCGGCCCTCGAGGTATTTCTGGTGGCGCGCGAGTGGCACGTACTCCGTGGCCTCGACCAGCGTGAGCCCGGGCGCGACGGCGTTCACGGTGATGCCGGCCTCGCCCCATTCGCGGGCGAGCGAGCGGGTCATCGAGATCACGGCGCCCTTGCTCGAGGCATAGGCCAGCAGCTTGGGCGCGCCCCAGAGGGCCGTGTCCGAAGCGAGATTGACGATGGCGCCTCGCCCGCCCTGTTCGAGCGCCGGCTGGCAGGCACGGCTCATGAGCCAGGTGCCGCGCACGTTGACGTCCATCACGCGGTCCCAGGTCTCGATGTCCAGCGCATGGGCGTCGCGGCCGCCCGAGTTCGTGATCGCGGCGTTGTTGACCAGGCCGTCGAGGCCGCCGAGCGCTTGCACTGCGGCGGTGGCGCAGGCCTCGATCGAGGCCGGGTCGCACAGGTCCAGCGCCAGCGCATGAGCCTTGAAGCCGGCCTTGCGCAAGGCCTGCGCCTCGGTCTCTGCGAGCTCCGAAAGAATGTCGGCCAGCACCACGGACGCGCCTGCGGCGGCGATGCATTTGGCAAAAGCCAGCCCGAGGCCGCGCGCCGCACCCGTCACCAGCACGCGCCGGCCGGCAAGCAGATTGGTCGGCAGCTCGGCCAGCAGGCCCTGCAAGCTGTCGGGATCGGGGATGGCCTTGATGCCTTCAGTACTCATGAACAGCTTCCTAAAATGCGCGGCCCGCGAAGCGCGGCCCGTTGGTGGAACACCGCGGAACCGGCCTTGCCGGGCCGCTGGTGTTGCCCCCGGTGAGGGGGTGGGCGGCCACACGAAGTGGGCCAACCTGGGGGAGAGCCATATCAATCAGCCTGGATGCCAAGTTCCTTGATGATCTTGCCGAAGCGCTCGAAGTCGGCGGCATTGGTCTTGGCCAGCACCTCCGGCGCGCCGCCCAGCGGCAAGGCGCCGTAGACCGCCATCTTCGACACCACGTCGGGCATCTTGAGGATCTCGTTCATGTGTCCGTTGAGCGTCTTCACGATCTCGGGCGGCAGCCCCTTGGGCCCGAACAGGCCATGCCAGGCCGTCACTTCGACGTTCTTGTAGCCCAGCTCCGCGAACGTGGGCACATTCGGCGCGAGCGGCGAGCGGGCGCGGTCGGCGACGGCGAGCGGCAGCATCTTGCCGCCTGCCAGGTGCGGCGCAATGGGGCCGTAGGTGATGTAGGTCAGCGGCACATGGCCGCCGAGCACATCGTTGACTGCCGGCGCGACGCCCTTGTACGGCACGTGGCCGAGGCTCATGCTCGCGGCCTTGTTGACCATTTCGCCCAGGATGTGCATGGGCGAGCCGCTGCCCGGGCTCGCGTACGAGAGCGACTGCCCCTTCGCCTGCACGTCCTTGAGGCTCTTGAGGCCGGCGCCCGATCCCGCCACCAGGAACAGCGGCAGCGTGCCCGTCTCCACGATGGGCGTGAAGCCGTTGAGCACGTCGTAGCTGGAGCTGCCGCCGGTCTTCAGAACCAGCTGCGCGATCGAGAAGGTGCTGGGCGCCAGCAGCAGCGTGTAGCCGTCGGCCGGGGCCTTGGCGACGAAGCTGCTGCCGATCACGCCGCTGGCGCCGGGGCGGTTGTCCACCACCACCGGCTGGCCGATGCGCGTGGCCAGCTTCTCGGCAAAAAGGCGCGCGAGGGCGTCCGTGTCGCCGCCTGCCGGATAGGCAACCACGATGGTGATCGGCTTGGCCGGATAGCCTTGCGCCCACGCGGGGGCACCAGCGCTGATGGCGGCAAGGGAAAGGGCCAGCGCGAGCGCCTGGCGACGGTTGGGCTTCATCATCGTGGGTTCGATCCGTGCTGTGGGTAAGTGGCTCATTTGTTCCATTAGTAAAACGCTGATTTATTAATGGAACGGATGTGCGAAGAATAATGCCGAAGTCTTCGGGCCGTCAAGCACAAACTGGTCGGTGGGGCGCGCGTTTTCCATGAGTCCGCGTAACGGCGAACCGACAGCAAACAGTGCTGCGCGAGCGCAGGAATGGCGCAATCGAAGGGCGGCGCTCAGGCCCTGAATATCAGGATGCGTCGATGCCGGCGCGCAGCGCCGCTGCCAGGATGGCTTGGCGCAATGCATCGTTGCGCGCCAAAGGCCCGCCCATGCGCGTTCCGGAAAGAGCGCCTTTCACACGGTCGCCGAAGAGCAGCATCGCCCGGTCGCGATCGCGCTGGCGCGACATCCATACCAGGCCGTCGGCATCCTTGCACTGGCGGTGCAGTGCCTCGGCCCATTTCGCGGTGTCGACGTAGTCGCGCGCGGGGCTGGCGATGAGCTCCTCCTTGGGAACCTTGAGCCGGTGCAGCCCTTCGCTCGTGAGGTCCACCAGCAGGAGTTCTCGGTTGGGCGTGAGCTGGCCTTGGCCGCGGTGTGCGAAGTCGTCGAGCGCGACGAACTTGTCGGGCGCGTCGATCGGTACGTCGTGAAAGACCGTCTCGAAGATCGCGCAGTCCAGGGTCGCACCGCCGTAGAGGTAAGGCACGACGCGGCCCCTGGCGTCGCGGATGGGCGCGAAGCGCGTGAACTTGCACGGCGTGCCGGCCCCACTGGTGCCGGGGTTGAAGCTTTCGGGTGCGAAGGCCGTGTCGTGGATGACGTGAATCGGCGCGCCGGCCGGCCAGCGATCGAAAAGAGGGTCGAGAAGCGGCGCCGGTGCGCGGCAAGTCAAGCCGCGCTCCCTTCCGCATCGCGCTGCGCCGCCTCGATCACGGCCTGCGGATTCGATGCCAGGAGGTCGACGGGCCGCGCACTGTCGGGCAGCCAGCCGTTGTTCGAGGTGAACCACAGCGCGAGCTTCCAGGGCGCCCGGCGATCGCCGAAGGCTTCCAGCACGGCCTGCACCGCCTTGATCGGCTTGTGGTCGTCGAACTGGAAGGCCGGGTAGATGTCGCGGTCGCGCGCGCTCTTGTCGGGGTGCGGCACCGCGAATACCTGGCGGCGCTTGCGCCAGTTGTCCACCAGTGCACTGCGGCTGCTGGCCTGCGAGCGGTTGGCGTCGGCCAGCTGCTCGGCCGTGAAGTACCCGAAATCGTTCAGCACGCGGGCATGCCGCTTGGCGAGCCGCTGGGCCATTTCCCTGTCGATCTCGCTGGGCTGCACCATCTGGCCCGCCATGAAATCGACCACGGCCTCGATGCGGCGCTCGCGGGCCTGGGCGGTCTTCTCGAGCAGCGCGCGTTCCAGCATCGGAAACGAGGCCAGCAGCACCTTCGAGATCGCCTCGTCCTTGATTTCCAGCAGGAACTTGCGCGCGCTGGTCTTGCGGGCCGCGCGCGCGGAGGTATAGGGTTCCAGCGACAGCAGGTCGCCTTGCAACTTGGCGGTGAGATCGCTGGTGCTCATGGAGGTCTCGTTTGATCCGTTTGACCTGATTCTACAGATCTGCATCAATCGGATCAAACGTGAGGTCAAGGGAGTCCTCTCGCCCGCAGATCGCCAACTTACACTGAGCCAGCGGTCCGCTTCCACGCAAGCCCCGGCGGGCGGCGCAACCGAAGAAAGCGACGATGAGCACCCTACTCCCCTCCACGGTCGTCCGCGCCTTCACGCCAACCGGCGTGCTGCGTGCCTCCATCAACCTCGGCAACCCGATCCTCGCGAGCAAGGACGCTGCAACCGGCGAACCGGTTGGCGTCTCGGTCGATCTGGCCCGCAGCTTCGCGCAGCGCCTGGGCATGCCGGTCGAGCTGGTTGTGTTCGAAAAAGCTGCGGCCTCGGTCGATGCGGTGCGCAACGACGAGGCCGACATCGGCTTCTTCGCCATCGATCCGGCACGCAGCGATGGCCTGCACTTCACGGCGCCCTACGTGCTGATCGAAGGCAGCTACCTGGTGCCCGCCGGCTCGGCCCTGCAGCGCAACGAGGACGTGGACCGCGAGGGCACCCGCATCGCGGTCGGCGCCGGCAGCGCCTACGACCTCTTCCTCACGCGCGAGATCGTCAAGGCGCAGCTGGTGCGCGTGCAGGGTGCGCAGGGCGTGTTCGACAGCCTGCAGGCGGGCGATGTCGAGGTGGCCGCGGGCATTCGCCAGGTGCTCGAGGCCGAAGCCGCGCGCAAGCCGGGCCTGCGGCTGCTGCCCGGGCGCTTCATGGTGATCCGGCAGGCCATGGGCACGCCGGCGTCGCGCGGCGCCGAAGCGGCTGCGGCGCTGGCCGTCTTCGTCGAAGAGATGAAGGCCGGCGGCTTCGTGGCCGAGGCGCTGGCGCGCCACCGCATCCAGGGCGCGAGCGTGGCACCGGCGGGTACGTCCGCGCCTTCTCAGGCGTAGCGTTCGAGGCCCAGGCCTTCCATGTCGATCTCGGGCTGACGGCCTGCGATGAGGTCGGCCATCACCCTGCCGGTGCCGGCGGCCATCGTCCAGCCCAGGGTGCCGTGCCCGGTGGCCAGCAGCAGGCCTGGAATCGGCGTGGCGCCCAGCAGTGGCGTGCCATCGGGCGTCATCGGGCGCAGGCCGGTCCAGAACTCTGCCCCTTCGACGCTGCCGCCTTCCGGAAACAGGTCGGTGACCACATGCTCGAGCGTGTCGCGCCTGCGGTCGTTCAGGCGCAGGTCATAGCCGGAAAGCTGCGCCGTGCCGCCGACGCGGATGCGTGCGCCCAGGCGGGTCACCGCGACCTTGAAGGTCTCGTCCATCACCGTCGACTCGGGCGCCATCGCGGCATCGGTGATCGGCACGGTGATCGAGAAGCCCTTGACCGGATAAACCGGCAAGCGGAGGCCCAGTGGCCTCAGGAGAAGCGGCGAATAGCTTCCCAGCGCGACCACGTAGCGGTCGGCATGGAAGGGCCCCGCGTCGGTATGGACAGCGACGATGCCTTCGGCATTGCGCACGATGTCGGTGATGGTCACGCCGAAACGGAAGCGCACCCCCGCGGCCTCGGCCAGCCGCGCCAGGCCGCGTGTGAACATGAAGCAGTCGCCGGTCTCATCGCCCGGCAGGCGCAGCCCGCCCACGAACTTGTGCCGCACGGCGGCCAGCGCCGGCTCGTATTGCAGGCAGCCCTCGCGGTCGAGCAGTTGGTATGGCACGCCGTAGGCCTCGAGGATCTCGATGTCCTTGCCCGTGGCGTCGAGCTGCTTCTGCGTGCGGAACAGCTGCAGCGTGCCCAGCGAGCGCTCGTCGTAGCGGATGCCGGTCTCGGCGCGCAGCTGCCGCAGGCAGTCGCGGCTGTATTCGGCCAGCCGCACCATCCGGCTCTTGTTGATCTCGTAGCGCGCCTGCGTGCAGTTGCGCAGCATGGCGACGCCCCAGCGCCACATGGCCGGATCGAGCATGGGCCGGATCACCAGCGGGCTGTGGCGCATGAGCAGCCACTTGACGGCCTTTGCCGGCACGCCGGGCCCGGCCCACGGCGCCGAGTAGCCGGGCGAGACCTCGCCCGCGTTGGCATAGCTGGTCTCCAGCGCCGGGCCGTCCTGGCGTTCGAGCACCGTGACCTCGTGGCCGGCCTTCGCAAGGTCGTAGGCGATCGTGGTCCCGATAACGCCGCTGCCCAGGATCAGGACATGCATGCGCCCTACCCCACGCCCAGGGCCGACAGCAGTTCCTGCGCCGAGAGCGGCTGCGGCCGGCTGGGCCAGGCTTCGATCAGCTCCACCATCTTCGCGCTCAGTGGCGCGCGAGCGCCGTTCGAGCGCGCGAGCCGCACCACCTCGCCGCACAGTTCGTTGACCTCGGTGCGGCGGCCGAGCGCCAGGTCGTCCGCCATGCTGGAGCGCGCCTTGTCGTCGATGCGCAGCATGCGCGCCGCGACCACCTTGAACAGCGCATCGGGCAGCCGCAGGATCGTGGGCATGCGGCGCGGCGACACGGCCGCAAGCTGCGCCGGCTTGATGTGGGCCCAAGCAAGTGCCTCCAGCGCCTCGTCCATCAGCGCCGCCAGGCAGCGGCGATAGCCCCGGTCCATCAGCTGCTGGCGCAGCGGCAGGCCTGACAGTGCATTGACCGGATTGTTGAGATTGAGCAGCAGCTTGCCCCACTGCACCGGCAGCATGTTCGCGTGCCGGTCGATCGGCACGCCGGCGCTATCGAACACGGCCAGCCAGGGCCGCAGCAGCGGGTGGTCCTGCACGGCCAGGCGGCCGGTCGTGCCCCTGTGAAAGGCGCCGCGATCGATCTCCGCCACGTTGTACGGCACCATGCCTGGCAGCACCCGCAGGCCGGGTGCCACCTGCGACGCCTTGGCGGCGTTCGAGATACCGTTCTGCAGCGAGACCACCGGCGTGCCCGGCGGCAGTGCTTCGCCGAGCTCGGCCGCGGCCTCCGTCGTGCCGCTGCTCTTCACGGTCAGCAGCACCAGGCCAGGCCGCACACCGCGCGGAATTCGCTCGGCCATGCGCAAGTTGCCTGGCGGCACGAAGCGCTGGCCGCCGTCCAGGTCGCTGACCCTCAACCCGTGCCGCTCCAGCGCCTCGAGCATGCGGGGACGGCCGACGAAGAACACCCGCACGCCTTCGGACGCGAGGCTGCCGCCGATGTAGCAACCGATCGCGCCCGCTCCCATCACCAATACGTCGACCGGTGGGACCTCAGCCATGGACGGGAGCGGCCGCCCACGGCGGCGCGAGAAAGTGGAAATCGATCCGGAAAGCCCCTTGCATCCGCGTGACTATGGCACGGACCAGCCCGGCTGGGCAGGGTGTCAGACCCGTTGCGCAACCCAGTCCTGCACCGAGGCGAGCGCCTTCGGAAGCCCGGCCGCATCGGTGCCCCCGGCCATCGCCATGTCGGCCTTGCCGCCGCCCTTGCCGCCCACCTGCTGCGCCACGAAATTGACCAGCTCGCCGGCCTTGAGCTTGCCCATGCTGTCGGCCGTGACGCCGGCCGCGAGCTGGACCTTGCTGCCGTCGACCGCCGCCAGCACGATGGCCGCCGTCTTGAGCTTGTCCTTGAGCTTGTCCATGGTCTCGCGCAGCGTCCTGGCATCGGCACCGTCCAGCTTGGCGGCCAGTACCTTGATGCCCTTGACCTCCACCGCCTGCGCCAGCAGCTCGTCGCCCTTGGAGGAAGCCAGCTTGCCCTTGAGCGCGCCGACTTCGCGCTCCAGCGCGCGCACCTGCTCGAGCACCTGCACCAGGCGCGGCTGCACCTCCGGCACCGGCGTCTTGAGCGTAGCCGCCACGCTGTTGACCGTGGCCTCGAGCGCCTGCAGGTAGGCCAGCGCATTCGCGCCGGTCACCGCCTCGATGCGGCGCACGCCGGCGGCCACGCCGCCCTCGCTCACGATCTTGAAGAGGCCGATGTCGCCGGTGCGCGCCACGTGCGTGCCCCCGCACAGTTCGCGGCTCGTGCCGATGTCGAGCACACGCACGCTCTCGCCGTACTTCTCGCCGAAGAGCATGACGGCGCCGGTCTTCTGGGCCGACTCCATGTCCATCACCCGCGCCTGGGTGGCCTCGTTGGCCAGGATCTCGGCATTGACGCGGCGCTCGATCTCGAGCACTTGCGCCGGCGCGACCGGGGCGTTGTGCGCGAAGTCGAAGCGCGTCTTGTCTGCATCGACCAAGGAGCCCTTCTGCTGGACGTGCCCGCCCAGCACCTCGCGCAGGGCCTTGTGCATCAGGTGGGTGACGCTGTGGTTGCGCATGGTGGCGGCGCGCAGCGCCGTGTCGACACGTGCCGTGACCGTGTCGCCCACCTTGAGCGTGCCCTGCGTCTGCGTGCCGTGGTGGCCGAAGACATCGGCCTTGATCTTCTGCGTGTCGTCGACGCCGAATTGCAGGCCTTCGGCGACCAGAACGCCCTGGTCGCCGACCTGGCCGCCGCTCTCTGCGTAGAAGGGCGTGGTGTCGAGCACCACGATGCCGGGCTGGCCCTCGTTGAGCTCCTGCACCGGGGCGCCTTCGAAGTACAGCGCCACCACGCGTGCCTGTTCTTCCAGGTGCTCGTAGCCGGTGAAGGCATTGGCGGTGCCTGCGTACTCGACGGCCCGGTCCATCTTGAACTTGCCGGCGGCGCGGCCTGCCGCCTTCTGCTTTTCCATCGCCGCATCGAAGCCGGCGGCATCGACCTCCACGCCGCGCTCGCGGCAGACGTCGGCCGACAGGTCCAGCGGAAAGCCGTAGGTGTCGTGCAGCTTGAAGGCCACGTCGCCCGGCAGCACCTTGGCACCGCCGGCCAATGCCGCGTCCAGGATCTCCATGCCGTTGGCGAGCGTCTCGAAGAAGCGCTCTTCCTCGGCCTTCAGTGTCTCGGTGATGCGCCGCTCGTCGGCGACGAGCTTGGGGTAGGCCTCGCCCATCAGCGCGACCAGGTCGGGCACCAGCTTGTGGAAGAAAGGCTTCTTCTGGCCCAGCTTGTAGCCGTGGCGGATGGCGCGGCGCACGATGCGGCGCTGCACGTAGCCGCGACCTTCGTTGCTGGGGATCACGCCGTCGGCCACCAGGAAGGCGGTGGCGCGGACGTGGTCGGCGATCACCCGCAGGCTCTTGTTGCCGAGGTCCTTCTCGCCGGTCTCGCGCGAGGCCGCCTTGACCAGCCGGTCGAACAGGTCGATCTCGTAATTGCTGTGCACGTGCTGCAGGATCGCGGCCAGGCGCTCCAGGCCCATGCCGGTGTCGACGCAGGGCGCGGGCAGCGGCTTGACGCTGCCGTCCGGCTGCATGTCGAACTGCATGAACACGTTGTTCCAGATCTCGATGTAGCGGTCGCCGTCTTCATCGGGCGAGCCGGGCGGACCGCCCGCGACCTCGGGGCCGTGGTCGTAGAAGATCTCGGAGCACGGGCCGCAGGGGCCGGTGTCGGCCATCATCCAGAAGTTGTCGGACATGTAGCGCCCGCCCTTGTTGTCGCCGATGCGCACCACGCGCTCGGGCGGCAGGCCGATGACCTGGGTCCAGATGTCGTAGGCCTCGTCGTCCTCCTGGTAGACCGTGGCCCAGAGCCGATCGGCCGGCAGCTTGTAGACCTGCGTCAGCAGCTCGAAGGCCCAGCTCAGCGACTCGCGCTTGAAGTAGTCGCCGAAGCTCCAGTTGCCGAGCATCTCGAAGAAGGTGTGGTGGCGCGCGGTGTAGCCCACGTTCTCCAGGTCGTTGTGCTTGCCGCCGGCACGCAGGCAGGCCTGCACGGAGGCCGCGCGCACGTAGGGGCGCTTGTCGGCGCCGAGGAACACGTCCTTGAACTGCACCATGCCGGAGTTGGTGAACATCAGGGTCGGATCGTTGCCCGGCACCAGCGAGCTCGACGGCACCACGGTATGACCCTTGGAGGCGAAGAAGTCGAGGAAGGACTTGCGGATGTCCGCGACGCTGAAGGTGGGCTGGCTCATCTTGGGATTGGAGTGCTGAGAGAGGCGGCCGGCTGCGGGCAGCCCCTGCGTCGAACCCACCTGACTGTTGATCTGCTGAGCCGATGATTATAGGTTTGGCCCTGCGATTGCCGCCCTCACTGCAGGGCCCGGCGGTGCGCCGGCGCCCGCCTATGTGCCGCCCGGGCAGAAGGCACAGGGGCCGGTGGTGCAGTTTCCGTAGACGCTCGAGCCGCGCCGCTGCGGCCCAGAGAGCACCGCGAGCCGAATCAACCGTGTCGGACCTCGAGGCCCCGGGCTGGCGACCAACGCACAATAGAGTTCGATTCGAATTCACAAGGAGCAGTTTGCAGATGAGACACGCCTCGGTACATGACTTTCTCGAACACGTCGCCAACCGCAACCCAGGACAACCGGAGTTCCTGCAGGCGGTGGCAGAAGTCATGGAGAGCCTCTGGCCCTTCATCGCGGCGCACCCCAAGTACGCGGAGCATGGCTTGCTGGAGCGGCTGATCGAACCCGAGCGCATCGTGATGTTCCGCATCGCGTGGACCAACGATCGCGGCGACGTGCAAGTCAACCGGGGCTACCGCATCCAGCACAGCTCGGCAGTGGGGCCCTACAAGGGCGGCATGCGTTTTCATCCGTCGGTGAACCTGTCGATCCTCAAGTTCCTCGCGTTCGAGCAGACGCTGAAGAACGCGCTGACCACGCTGCCCATGGGCGGCGGCAAGGGTGGCTCGGACTTCGACCCCAAGGGCAAGAGCCCAGGCGAGGTCATGCGCTTCTGCCAGGCGCTGGTGACCGAGCTGTTCCGTCATGTGGGCAGCGACACCGACGTGCCGGCCGGCGACATCGGCGTGGGCGGCCGCGAGGTCGGCTTCATGGCCGGCATGATGAAGAAGCTCAGCAACCGCGCCGACTGCGTGTTCACCGGCAAGGGCCTGAGTTTTGGCGGCTCGCTCATCCGCCCCGAGGCCACCGGCTATGGCACCGTGTACTTTGCCGAGCAGATGCTCAAGCGCGCGGGCCGCAGTTTCGACGGGCTGCGCGTCAGCGTCTCGGGCTCGGGCAACGTCGCGCAATACGCAGTGCAGAAGGCCATGGCGATGGGCGCGAAGGTGGTGACCGTGTCCGACTCCAGCGGCACCGTGATCGACGAGGACGGCTTCACCCCCGAAAAGCTCGCCGAGCTGATGGAGGTCAAGAACCACCTCTACGGCCGGGTGAGCGACTACGCAGATCGCACCAAGGCCAATTTCAAGGCCGGCATGAAGCCGTGGGCCGTGCCGGTCGATGTCGCCCTGCCCTGCGCGACGCAGAACGAACTGGGTGCCGACGATGCGGCCATGCTGGTGGCGAATGGTGTCAAGTGCGTCGCCGAAGGGGCCAACATGCCGACGACCATGGACGCGATCAAGCGCCTGCAGGATGCCGGCGTGCTCTACGCACCAGGCAAGGCCAGCAACGCCGGCGGCGTGGCGACGTCAGGGCTGGAAATGAGCCAGAACGCGATGCGCATTTCATGGCCGCGCGAGGAAGTCGACCGCCGCCTGCACGACATCATGGTGGGCATCCACGAGACCTGCGTGCAGCATGGGTCACAAGCGGACGGTAGCGTCAACTACGTGGATGGTGCGAACATCGCGGGCTTCGTCAAGGTGGCCGACGCGATGCTGGCGCAGGGCGTGGTCTGAACGTACGGGCCTTGGCTCGGCCCGGCGCGAGGCCGGGCCGCCATGCGTGGGCCGTGTTGTGGATCAGCGCGTGAGTGCGTTGATGACCACCGCGCTGATCACGCCGGTGGCGATGGCGGCGAGCACGTAGTCCGAGCCATTCTGGACCCAGTAGTAACCGCGCGGCGGCTGGCGCAGGCCATGGCCACGCCAGTCATTCACCACGTACTGCGGCTGGCGATATTGCGGCGGCAGGCGGTCGCCGCGATTGAAGCGTTGGTACTGGGGGTACGCGGGATAGGCTGCGGGCGGCGGGCCGCGGCGAGGTCCCCGGTGATCCATGCGGCGGTCCATGCGGCGGTCCATGCGGTTGTCTATCCGGTGGTCAGGGCGATTCATCTGATGCCCCGGCGGCGGGCCCATCCGGTGGGCATTGGCGCCAGGACCTGGACCACGATCCCGCTCGCGCGGCCCTGGTTGGGCAAAGACGGTGGCCGCACATGCGAAAGCCAAAGCGCCCAGCACTATTCGATTTGCATTCATCGTCAGTCCTTTTCTTGGTGAACCTGCGCATGTTAGGCGTCGAGGCGGTGGCCTGGCGTAGGTCGATGCCACGCATTGATCGCCGCCGCCCGCGCCGATGGTGGGACGATGAGGTCGGGCGGTATCCAGAAGGGTACAATCCGCACCCGCTGCGGGTGTAGTTCAATGGTAGAACGGCAGCTTCCCAAGCTTCATACGAGGGTTCGATTCCCTTCACCCGCTCCACCGATTGGTGAACACCGAGCTGCCCCTCAAGGTGACAGCCTCTGGCAGGTCCATTCAATCGGCGCCAACCATCCCAGCCAGTTCAGGCACAGCCGCAAACAAATCGGCGACCAGTCCATAGTCCGCCACACTGAAGATCGGCGCCTCTTCATCCTTGTTGATCGCCACGATCACCTTGGCGTCCTTCATGCCGGCCAGATGCTGGATGGCCCCTGAAATTCCTGCGGCGATGTACAGCTGCGGCGCCACGATCTTTCCGGTCTGGCCGACCTGCCAGTCGTTGGGTGCGTAGCCGGCGTCGACCGCGGCGCGGCTGGCGCCCAGCGCGGCGCCCAGCTTGTCGGCCAGCGGGGTCATGACTTCACTGAACTTCTCGGCCGAGCCCAGCGCCCGACCGCCGGAGACGACGACCTTGGCCGCCGTCAGCTCGGGCCGATCGCTCCTGGCGATCTCCGATGCCACGAAGGCGCTCTTGCCGCTGTCGGCAACCGCATCGATTCTTTCGATCGCGGCCGCGCCGCCGCTGGCCTGGGCCGGATCGAAGCCGGTCGTGCGCACCGTGATCACCTTGACCGCATCGACGCTTTGCACGATGGCAATCGCGTTGCCCGCATAGATCGGGCGCTCGAAGGTATCGGGCGCATCGACCTTGGTGATGTCGCTGATCTCAACGGCGCTCGACATGGGCGCGGATGTCGCCGGTCGGCCCGTCGATCCAGCCATGTGGCCGCGCCTTCGAGACCATGGTGTCGAGGTTCGCCAGCCACTGCGGCGTTGCCAGCGGTCCGGCCAGCGCACGCAGGCCATGCTGGGACACCCAGCAGGCGTGATCGTCTTCGAAACTCGCCGTGCCCGTGAAGTCCTGCAAGACGCGGTCTTTCAGGTTCGAGGCCGCGTGAATGACGATCTTGAACGACTTGAAATCGTCTGGCGATTGCAAGGACAGCGTACCGTCGGTCCAATGTATTTCCATGGGAATCGGGTGGATCTGTTGTGACAGGGTGATCAGGTTCGCGGCCGAGGTCGGGTCGCCTGGATCGATCAGGGGCCGATCAGATCGGCTCGGCTTCGCTCCTGGAATACGGCATGCCGGCACCCGTCACACCCTGCCCGGCCAATGCCTCGATGTCGTCTTCCCCGTACCCGAGCTCGCGCAGGATCTCGGCGCTGTGCTCGCCGAGCGCCGGCGGCGGCCGGTAGTTCGAGGGCGGTGTGCCATGCCATTCGCTCGGAACGGCCGTCTCGCGGATCATGCCGAGGGACGGCACGTCCTGCTCGCGGAAGAAGCCGATGTCCTTGAGGTGGGGATCGTCGAGCAAAGTCTCGAAGGTATGAACCGGGAACACCGGGATGTCCGCAGACTTGAGCAACTCGCGCCACTGCGCCGTGCTCTTGCGTGCCAGGTGCTGCTCGACGAACGCATTGAGTTCATCGGCGTGCTGCGTGCGCGTCGTGATGTTGGCCAGCCGGGGATCCGTCTCGTACATGTCACCCATGCCCAGGATTTCCAGGAACGCCTTCCAGTGATGGTCCTGATAGATCACGCAGCACACATGAGCGTCCAGGGTGCGAAAGGGCCGGCGTGCCGGCGACAGCAAGCGCGGATATCCGAAGTCCCCCCGGGCCGGAACGAACTTTTCTCCGTAGAGGTGATCGCCGAGCACGTAGGGCACCATGGTCTCGAACATGGGCACGTCCACCCGTTGGCCGCGGCCGGTCTTTTCGCGCGCATACAACGCCGACGCGATCACGCCGAAGGCATAGAGTCCGACGGACCGATCGGCCAGGTTGATGGGAATGAAGCGCGGCGTCCCGTCCACGCTCGGCGCCATCGCGCTGGGCATCGCGGTCGCGGCCTGGATGAGGTCGTCGAAGGCGGGCGACGGTGCATACCGGCCCCGCTGCGAAAAGCCGAACATGCCGACGTAGATCAGGCGTGCGTTGAGCGCGCTCAGCGCCTCGTAGGTCAGGCCCAATCGTTCCATCGCCGCCGGCCGGACGTTGTAGGTCAGCACGTCGGCCTTCGCGACGAGCTTGCGCAGAACCTCCAGGCCTTCGGGCGTCTTCAGGTTGAGCACCAGGCTGCGCTTGTTTCGATTGAGGCCCAGGTAGATCGGTCCCATGCGCTCGTCGCCCGCGGGTCCGATCTTGCGCGTGGCATCACCGGCCGGGGGTTCGATCTTCACCACGTCAGCGCCCAGGTCCGCGAGCATCTGGGTGGCGGACGGGCCCATGAGCACTGCCGTGATGTCCACCACGCGCACGCCTGCCAGAGGTCCGGAGAATTCCATGAAGGTCCTTGTGTGTGTGTGTCGTGTCGCTGTCGGTGCTGCTGTGGCTCAGCGCATGTACAGGCCGCCGTTCACATCGATGGTGGCCCCGGTGATGTAGCCGGCGTCGATCGAGGCGAGCCAGGCAACGGCCGCCGCAATCTCGCCCGGCAGCCCGACGCGCCCCAGGGGAATGCCCTGGACATGCTCGTACTTCTCGCCGGCACGCGCGGCCGGCACGGTCGAACGCAGCATCTGGGTGTCGATCGGGCCGGGCGCGATGGCATTCACGGTGATGGCCTGGCTGGCGAGTTCGCGCGCGCACACCTTGGTCAACGCGAGCACCGCGCCCTTGGATGCGCTGTAGGCGGCGCCTGCGGCCAGGCCGCCTTGCTGGCCGGCCAGCGAGGCGATGGTGATGATCCGCCCATGCTCCACAGGCACGGCGGCTCGGCGACGCGCCATCTCGCGAATGCACAGGAAGGTGCCGCGCGCATTGACGGCGTTGACGCCCTCCCACTCGTCCAGCGACAGATCCGTCAGAAGAACGCGCCCGGGCACGCTCGCGGTGCTCAGGAGCCCGGCGAAGCAGCCCAGCACGGCGACCGGGCCGATCTCGCCTTCGACCTGATCGAAGGCCGAACGCACGGAGGTCTCGTCGCTGACGTTCATCCCGATGCCTCGATGTCCCGTGCCCGGCAGCGATTCGGCCGCCGTGCGGGCGCCTACCGCGTCGAGATCGGCGATGACCACGGTCATGCCGTCGGCGGCGAAACGTTCGGCCGTGGCCTGCGCAAGGCCGCCGGTGCCGCCCGTCAGCAGCGCCACGCGCCTGGATGGTTGTTGACTCGACATCGTCGATTCCTTCACGCCGCGGGCGGGCTGGCGGGCGGGCCGTACACGCCCTTTTCCAGCATGGCCTTGGAGCCCAGGTCCGCGCCATGCCAGCGCGTGAAATAGCCCGCGGTCAGCCCGCCGTCCACCGCGAGCGTCGTGCCATTGATGTAGGACGCACCGTCCGACAAGAGGAACAAGGTGGCATGGGCCTGCTCGTCGGCTCGCGAGAAGCGGCCCATCGGGACGCGATCCACCATCGCGTTCTGCACGTGTTCCGGCGGCGCCACCTTGCGCAGCAAGGGCGTATCCACCACGCCGGGCGCCACCGCGTTGACGCGAACACCGTAGCGGCCCCATTCGATTGCAAGCGAGCGCGTCAGCCCCACGACGCCGTGCTTGGACGCGGCATAGTGGGATCGCCCTGCATGGCCGCCCAGCGCGTCGGTAGACGCGATCGTCACGATTGCGCCGCGGCCGCGCGCCAGCATGCGCTGACCCACCGGGCGAACGCTGTGGAAGACGCCGCTCAGGTTGATGTCGATCACCAGGTCCCAGGTCTCCTGCGCCATCTGCTCCGCGGGCTCGGGGCGCGAGACGCCGGCGCATGCAGCCAGGCCATCGATGGGCCCGAGCTCCCGCTCGATGGCCTCGACGGCGGCCTCGCAGCCGGCCTTGTCCCGCACATCCACGGCGTGGGCGACGACCGTGGCCTCGGGCATGGCCTTGAGCTCCGTCAATGCGGCATCGATCTGCTGCGTGGAGCTGTCCAGGAGCGCAACGCGCGCGCCCTGCCGAAGCGCCTCTCGCGCCACCGCCAAACCAATGCCGGAAGCGCCGCCGGTGACCGCGATGACGCGGCCTGCGAGTCCATAGTTCACGTGTTGTTCCTTCGATTCAAAGTCCGGGGCGTGCCCGGTGGACATAGGCAACGGCGATGTCACCGATGCCGCTGGTATTCGGCCTTGTAGCCAAGGCGCATGGAGAGGCCCGCCGCCACGGCACGCAGTCGCTCGACCGCGCCATCGTCCACGCGAAACTCCTTCGCGTCGCCGAGCATGGCGATGGCCAGGACGATGGCGCCCTTGGCATCGAACACCGGTGCGGCCACGGCGGTCACCGGGTGCTCGTTCACGCCCGGCGTCATGGCATCGGTGATGGTGCCGACGCCACGCGCGCGGACCTCGCGCAGGTAGTTCTCGACGTCGTCGCGGGTGCGAAATCGCCGTTCGTCGCCCGGCTCCTGCTGCGCCAGTTCCTGGTCGAGGTACGGCCCGGTCACCTCGCGCGGCGCGTAGGCCGCGAACAGCGCGCCCGTGGACGACCCGAGCAGGGAAACCACCAGCCCGCAGCGCACACTGGTGCGCAGAGGCCGGCTCGACTCGCGCCACCAGATCATGGTGGGGCCCAGGTTTCCCCACACCGAGATGCCGACCGTGCGGTCGGTCTCTCGACCGAGCTCGTCGGTCAAGGGCCGCGCCGCATGGATCGCCGACAGCGTCGCGACGTTGGCCTCGTCGACCTCCGCCGGCGCCACCGGCTCGTGCGCGTGGACCACCATGTACTTCCCGCTGCGAAGCGCCAGGGCCGGGCGCCCATGGTTGCGGATGCGCAGGACGCGCCCGAGGAACACGACGTGATCGCCGCCCGGATACGTCGCCTCGCGACGGCACTCGATCTGCGCGACGCAGCCGTCGAGCAGCGGCACGCCGTCGGCGCTCGGCGTGAAAGCCACGCCGTCGAACTGATCGACTGCCGACTTGGCAAAGCGCTGCGACAACGCGATCTGGTCTTCCGCGAGGATGTTGACCACGAAATGGTCGGCGGTGCTGTAGATCGGGAAGTTCGACGCATTGAGCCGCAGGCTCCACAGGATCAGCGGCGGGTCCAGCGACACCGAGCTGAAGGAGTTGGCGGTCAACCCGTAGCGGCGCCCGTCCGGCCCCACGGTCGTGATGACCGTGACGCCGGTGATGAACTCACCCAGGCAACGACGGAAGTCGACCGAGCTGAACTCGGTGATCGTGCCGACATCCCCAGTGCTTGCGACGGCGCTCATGGACGCTCAACCTACCTTGCGCGGGGCTGCCTCGTGCTGTGCGAAGGCCTTGTCCGCCGCGCCGCGCCGCAGGGCCTTGAACTCCTCGACCCGTTCGGCCATCACGTTGTAGGTGGCGATGCGATTGGCATTGGCGCCGCTGAAGTGGGGCATGACGTAGCGCGCATAGAGCTCGAAGGACTTCATGGTCTGGTCCCAGTCGGCCCAGTCCACGTGCTGCGCCAGGAACACGCCGAACTGGCCCTGCTTGCCGCGCAGCCGCTCGATCATGGCAATGGCGTCCTCGGGCGTTCCGATGACGGCACGGCCGGAATCGATCAGGATGTCGACCGGGTCCCGGCCGTCTTTCGGGAACGGGTTGGGCGAGGCCATGTCGTAGTAGCGAACCCAACGGTCCAGGCCGTGGCGGACGTTCTCGCGCGCTTTTTCGCGGGTCTCGGCAAGGTGCACCGGCGCAACCAGGCGCAGCTTGGCCGGGTCCATGGTGTTGCCGTACTGGGCAGCCACCTCGTTGGCGATCCTCCAGTTGCTTGCGAGCACGTCGAATGCACCCACCTGGGACGCGGCAACGCACAACATCGACATGCCGAACTTCCCCGCGGCGCGGCCGCCGGACGGCGTTCCCGCACTGGCCACGGCCATCTCCAGCGGCTGGGAATACGGCAGCAGGTGGGCACGCGCCTCGACCAGGTTGAACCACTCGGTCTTGGCAGTCACGGACTCGCCGCGCAGCAGCCGGACGATCACATCCATCGCTTCGAGCAGCATGTCGCGCGTCTTCTCCGGGTCGATCCCCATCATCAGCGCATCGGACATCAACAGCCCGGGACCGAAGCCGAAGGACACGCGGCCCATCGTCTGATGATCGAGCTGGGCGATCCGGTTGGCGACCACCAGGGGGTTGTGATACGGCAGCGTCATCACGCCGGTGCCGAAGCGGATGCGGCGCGTGACTTCGGCAGCTGCCGCGATGAACAGGTCAGGCGACGCGATGATCTCGAAGCCGCCCGAGTGATGCTCACCCACCCACAGCTCGGCGAAACCCAGCTTGTCCAGATGCTGCGCCAGCTCGATGTCGCGGCGCAGCCATGTGGTGGGGCTTTCCTCGTTCGGGTGATAGGGGGCGAGGAACACGCCGTGCTGGAGGGGGATCTGGGACATTGGGTCTCCTGTCTGGACTTCGGAATGAAGAGGGTCGCAAGGCAAAGCAAATTGACCTGGCAAGTTCGAGTGGACAATGGTCTTAAAGATCTGTCAATAGTACTTGTTAGGATTTGAAAGATGCGATGAGCCATCGCCTCGCAGGTCACCAGCACGCTTCCAACAACGCGCGCAGCTGCAATGGGCCATCAACCCGACGGGGATTGCGCTGCAGGAAGTGGTCGGCGCCAGCATCGGCGACTACCGCATCGAAGTCGGCGTGTTGCAGACCCGTGTCGCGCAGCCGCCCAGGCAGGCCCAGGTCGACGAACAGGGCTTCGAGCGCTTCGATGACATCCATCGTCGGCGGCTCCGCGCCGGCGGCTGCCGGGAGGCTGGCCCGCACCTTCCACAAACGCTCCTGCGTCGCCGGCAGGTTGAAGCGCATGGTGTGCGGCAGCACGATGGCGTTGACGATGCCATTGGCGACGTCGCTGCGATGGCCGATGGCGTGGCCCAGCACCGAAGCGAGACCCCCTCCGGCCTGATCGGTGCCCTGCCCGCACAGGACGGCCGCCAGCACGAGTCGCGCCCGCAGTGGCGCATCCGGCGGTTCATCTCGCATCGCAGGCAAGTCTTTCGCCAGCAGGCGCAGTGCATGCATCAGCAGGGCATCGGACAACGGATCGCTGCTTTCCGACTCCAGCCCTTCCACCGACATAACGAGTGCATTCAACGCGGCAGAGCGGATCAAGCCTTCCGGCGCCGTGGCAAGCAAGGCGTGATCGATGAACACTGCCTTTGCACGGGTCTTCGGATCGAACAACGCCAGCCGGTCGCCACCGGCGTCCTGCACCGCGCTGCCGGCCTTCACGCAAGCCGTGGTGGGCGTGGTCGGCAAGACGAACTGCGGCAGCTTGGGTTTGCCCAGCCTCGGGCTGCGCATCTGGCCATCGCTGTCGATGCGGGTGGCCAGGTCGCTCACACGGCCTCCTTCCGCCGCCAGGATGCCAGCCGCGCGTGCCGTCACGATGGCCGAGCCGCCCCCCAGCGCGACGACAGCGTCGGCCCTTGCGTCGGCGATGCCGGCTGCGCCCTCCTCGACGCTGGCCACGGGGCTGTGCCCGCGCACGCCCGGAAAGACCGCTGCCAGTCGATCGCCCAGCGCGTGCGCGACCCGGTCCAGCGCCCCGCCCGGCCGGCTCAGCGTGGCGCCGCAAAAGACGATCGCTCGTCGGCATCCCGCGCGGTCGAGCTCGCGCGGCAGTGCCTCCAGCGCCTGTTCGCCACAATGAAGCCGCAACGCGTTGAAGTGGTGCTGGAAACCCGTCATATTGGTATTGGAAAGAATGCGTCGAGTCTAGGCTAGTGCTATAAGCTTGTCATTAGTCTTTCTATACACCTGAGGAGAGCTGGATGTCACTTGCAGCCGCCTATGCCCCTGGGAGCATGAACCACGCACCGCTGCGAGCCGGGCCCATCACGCTGTACGCACAGCTCGCGGGCATCTTGCGCGATCGCATCGTCACCGGGCTGTGGAAGCCTGGTGACGAGATTCCGACGCTCGAACAACTGGTCGAAGAGTTCGCGGTGGCGCGGGTCACGGTGCGCCAGGCAGTCCAGATCCTTGTGGAGGAAGGCCTCTTGTCGAGCCAGCGCGGCCGCCGCACATGCGTGACCTTCGATCCCGCCAGCGTCGATGCCCCGCTGTTCTCTTCGACCGGATCGATCGACGACGACGACGGCAACAGCTATTCGATCAAGGTGCTCTCGCTTCAGGAGTTCGACCAGCTGCCGGCGCAGTTCGCCGGGCTGGGCACGCCTGCCGGAAAGTACGTTCGCATCCGCAAGGTCGATGGACTCAACGGATCGCCCTACACGGTCTCGGACAACTATGTGGCCTTGTCGCTGTACCAGCGCTTTCCCTCGGGCAGTGAGCACACCATCAAGCTGAGCCGCCTGGTGCGCGACAACGCGAGCCCGCCGCTCACGTCGGCCATCGAACGCACGTCGATCTCCGTGGCCACCTATGAAGACGCCACGCATCTGCAGGTGGCGGTCGGCAGCCCGGTGGCGCACGTGATGCGGGCCTTCTTCGCGCCCAACCGCCTGTTGGTCTACCTCGGCGTGCTAGTCTATCGAGCCGACCGCTTCGCAGTCGAACGCGACGTTAGCTACGCACTGGCGGCCGCGCCCGGCCAGGCGGACCGCACGAGCGACCCGAGGCCGCTGATGTCCGCCGGCTCGGCGACCCACCCCGGTCGCCGTGTCGGCTGAGGCCGCTCACGCCTTCTCAGACCAGGCCGGACCTTTCGCCCAGGCCTTCCATCGTGTCGGCGAACTCGTCGAGGATGTCGTAGATCACCTGGCGAACCGAGCTCTCGTGGTTGATGGTTCCCACGATCTGGCCGACCGGGCAGGTCATGTAGTCGAGCGCGCGCGCACGGTCGATGCGCAGGCGAGCCTCGACATTCAGCACGCTTTGCCAGGGCATGGGCAGGGGCTTGGGTGCATCGGGCTGCACCCAGGCCTCGGTGTACTTGCTGCGCAGCATGCGCCCCGGCTTGCCGGTCTTGGAGCGCGTCTGCACGGCGTCACCCGATCTGGCCTTGAACAGCAACTGCTTCATCTCCTCGGTCAGATCGCTTTCACGGGTGCCATGCCAGATCGACCCGCACCAGATGCCCTGCGCACCGAGCGCGAATGCCGCGACCATCTGGCGTCCCCGCCCGATGCCGCCGGCCGCCAGAACCGGCATGGGTGCGACCGCGTCCACCACTTCCGGCCAGAGGACCATCGAGCTCACCACGCCGGTATGGCCGGCTGCCTCCGTTCCCTGGGCGATCACCAGGTCGAGCCCGGCCTCCTTGTGCTTGAGGGCGTGTTCGACCTTTCCCGTCATGGCACCCACCTTGATGCCCTGCGCGTGCAGGCGCTCGAGGATGGGACGCGGCGGCGAGCCGAGTGCACTGACGACCAGCTTCACGTTCGGGTGGCGCAAGGCGACATCGAGCAGCTCGCCGGCAAATTCGGGGGTCATGTGCAGGCGGCCGAGTTCGGCCTGCATCAGCTCCTCCCGCTCCGCGGCTGGAAGTGGAGGAATACCCGCCGCATCGAGCAGCTCGCGCTGCCACTTCACATGGTCCGGCGAAAGGCGGGACGGATCGAGGGAAGCCTCGCCCACCGTCTCGTACTTCTGCGGCAGCAGCAGGTTGACGCCGTAGGGCTTGTCGCCGACCTCCTCGTCGATCCACTTGAGCTCCCACTCGAGTTCCTCGGGGGTGTAGTAGGCGGTTCCAAGACACCCCAAACCACCTGCCTTGGTGATCTCTGCCACCACGTTGCGGCAGTGGGAAAAACCGAACACCGGGATCTCGATGTTGAACATGCTGCACATGGCATTCTGGGTCACGTTGTCTCCTTCAAAGGGCATGGATTGCGGCATCGGGCCGCCGAGGAAAGTCCGGCAATGAAAGCTCTCGCTCGGAAGTTCCGATAATGGTACATTAAGCACACCGCCTTGAAAACATCTGCTTCCAAAAATGCCGCATGACAAGCCACTCACGGGCCCGCTCTCGGGCCTGAAGATCGTCGACCTCACCGCCGTGCTGATGGGACCGTCCGCCACGCAGATGCTCGCCGACCTGGGTGCAGACGTGATCAAGGTCGAGACCAGCGTGGGCGACGCGACCCGAAAGATCGGGCCGCAGGGCGACGCCGGAATGGGCCCTGTCTACCTTGCCGCCAACCGGAACAAGCGCAGCATCGTGCTGGACCTGGCAAAGCCTCCGGGCCGGGAAGCCTTTCTGCGGCTGGTGAAGGACGCGGATGTGCTGACGACCAATGTCCGGCCGGATGGAATGAAGCGCTTGCGCCTGACCTACCAGGACGTGGCCGAGGTCAACGAGCGCATCATCTACGTGAGCATGGTCGGCTTCTCGCAGCGCGGACGCTATGCGCGCTCGCCGGCTTTCGACGACCTGATCCAGGCCGCCACCGCGGTGCCGTGGGCCGTGGCCGCCAACACCGACGACGAGCCGCATTACGTACCCGTGAACATCGCCGATCGCTCGGTCGGCCTGTACGCCTTCGGCATCGTGCTGGCCGCGGTGTACAGCCGCAACCAGACGGGCAAGGGGCAGCAGGTGGACGTGCCCATGTTCGAAACCATGGTGCCTTACGTGCTCGGCGACCATCTCTATGGCCACAAGTTTCTGCCGCCTCAGGGTGACTTCGGGTATCCCCGCCTGCTGGCGAAGGCCCGGCAGCCGTACCGCACCAAGGACGCCTGGGTTTGCTGCGCCATCTACCACGACCATCACTGGAAGGCATTTCTCGAAGTGGTCGGCATGGGTCACCTGTGGGGCACGGACCCGCGCCTGACGACGATGACCACGCGCACCGCGCACAGCGAAGAGCTCAACGCGTTCGTGCGCGACCAGCTCGTTCTGCGCACCACGGCGCAATGGCAGGAAGCGCTGGCCACGGCGGATATTCCGGTGTTTCCGATGAACACCTTCGAAAGCCTGCTGGACGACCCCCATCTGCGCGACATCGGCTTCTTCTCCGAAGTCGACCATCCGCACGTGGGCAAGATCCGGGAGATGGCGGTGCCGAGCGAATGGCACGGCACTCCGCCGGCGAACTACCGTCCCCCGCCCCTGCAGGGAGAACAGAGCGCCGACATACTGCGCGAGGTCGGGTACAGCGAGTCACAGATCGAGCAGATGCTGCAAGACGGCATCACCCACCAGCCGCCCGCAAGCCCAGGGGGTACTGGAGACCGCGGCTGAAGCCGCTGAACCCGCAACGATTTATTCACGACGTCCGAGGTCGCCATGACATGCAATCGCCGCACCGCCACTGCCGCCCTGTTGGCCATCCTGGGATCGACCGGCGCACGCGCCCAGCAGGTCACGAAGTTCATCACCGGCAGCGCGCCCGGTGGCGGGACCGACGTCCTCACGCGCCTGCTGGCCGACCAGATGGGCCGCGTGCTGGGGCGAACCATCATCGTGGAGAACAAGCCCGGCGCCTCGTACAACATTGCCGCGGACCATGTGGCCAAGGCGCCGCCGGACGGCAATACGGCGCTCGTGACCTTCAACGTCCATCCGATCGCTGGCGCGCTGCACCCCCATCTGCCCTTCGATCCCGTGACCAGCTTCCAGGCGGTGGGCATCATCGCGACCACGCCCTATGCGCTGGTGGCCACGCCATCCCTCCCCGGCTCCAACCTCAAGGAAGTTCTCGACCTGGCGCGCACCCAGCGCCGCTCGCTCACCTTCGCGTCCATCGGCATCGGAACGCCGCAGCACCTGATGCTCGAGCGGCTGAAGCAGCAGAGCGGCGTGGACATCCAGATGGTTCACTACAAGAACCCTTCGCTCGGCCAATCGGACGTGACGGCCGGCCATGTCGACTTCACGCTGTCGACCATCGCGTTCTGCGAACCGCTGGTGCGCGCCGGACGGATGAAGATGCTGGCGGTGACCAGCCCGCAGCGCCTGCCGGAGCTTCCCGACGCACCGACAGTCAAGGAGATGGGCTACCAGGGCTTCGTCACGGATGGCTGGTACGCGATGCTGCTGCCCGCACGCACGCCGCCTGAGATCGTGAAGACCTACAACGATGCGCTCAACAAGGTCCTGGCCGACCCGGCGGTGCTTCAGAAGTTCAAGGCAACCAACCTGGTGGCCACGCCGGGCAAGCCCGAGGTGCTCGACCGGCAGATCCGCGAAGACGCCGCCATGTGGAAGAAGGTCATCACCGAGCAGGGCATCAAGCCGGAGTGAGGCCGGTGCCCGTGTTCATTCTGCGGGCCTCGCCTGCCGCTTGATGTATCGGGCGAGCGACCACTTGTGAACCTCGGTCGGGCCGTCGTAGATGCGAAAGGCCCTGACTTCCCGAAAGATCTGCGCCACGATGGTGTCCGCGCTCACGCCGGTTCCTCCCATCACCTGGACACAGCGATCGGCGACGCGGTACAGCGCTTCCGACACCGCGACCTTGGCCATCGAGCTTTCCACGCTCGCCTGCGAGCCGCCGTCGAGCGCGTCGGCGCACCACTCGATCATCAGCGCGGCCTGCCGCAGGTCGATCAGGTTTTCGGACAGCATGAAGCCGACGCCTTCATGATCGACCAGGGGTTTGCCGAAGGCCTTGCGTTGCAGCGCATAGGCGGTCGCGATGCCCTGCGCGCGCACCGCGCCGCCATGCCAGCGCATGCAATGCGACAGGCGCGCCGGGGCCAGTCGCACCTGTGCGTAGCGCAGGCCCTCGCCCGGCCCACCCAGCACGTCTTCGTCGGGCACCTCCAGCGCGTCGATCATCACGATCGAGTGGCCGCCCGGCATGGAGCTGTCGATGGTGTCCAGCACGCGCTCGATGCGCACCCGGGGATGCGGCAGATGCACCAGGAACATCGTCGCCTCGACCGCATCGCCTGTGCCGGTTCGGGCCATGACGATGCCCACGCCGGCGCCGTCCGCACCCGTGATGAAAGCCTTCCGGCCGGAGATCGACCAGCCGCCCGGCGTGCGGATGGCGCGGGTCTTCAGCATGGACGGGTCCGATCCAGCCCCGTCCTCGGCGGCAGGCTCCGTCATGAAGAAGGCCGATCGCACCCTGCCCTGCACCAGCGGCTCCAGGAAGCGCTCGCGCTGGGATGCCGTGGCCACCTTGCCGAGCAGGAACATGTTGCCCTCGTCGGGCGCGGCGGTGTTCACAGCGACCGGGCCGAGCGGCGACAGGCCGGAACGCTGAAGCACGGCCGCTGTTTCACGCTGGGTGAGATGGCTGCCGTCGTCCAGGATGTGCGGCGTCATGACACCCGCGGCTGCGGCCGCCGCACGCAGTTCGTTCACCAGTTCGGCGCTCGGCCCGTGCGAGGTGCACCGAGGATCGCGCTCAAAAGGAATGACGATGTCCCTCACGAAACCTTCGACGCGGTCGGCGATTTCGCGCGAGCGCGCGGTCGGCGCCTTGATCAGGTAGATGTCTTGGATGGTCATAGGCCAGAGATTGTCCGACCGTCGAAGTCCCGGCCCGGACGCGCCCGTGACAGGCGCTCACCTGTCCGCCAGAGAAGGCCTCATGCCGCTTCCCCGTGGTCCGCTGCGAGCGAGACCAGCACCTTGCCGCGGTTGTGCCCCTGCAGCATCCCGATGAAGGCAGCGGGCGCGCTGGCCAGCCCCTGGCTCACGTCCTCGCGCATGCGGATCCGCCCCTCGGACCACCAGCGCGCCATGTCTCGCTCGAACGCACCGCGCAAGTGCAGGTGATCCGAGGTGATGTAGCCGCGAATCGTCAGGCGCTGCGTCAAGAGCCGGTACCAGCCAGGGCCCGTGGCCGGTGGCGCGTTGTATTCGGAGATGAGGCCGCACACGACGATGCGTCCACCACGCGCCATGAGGGGCCATACCGCGTCGCGCGACACACCGCCGGCATTCTCGAAACTCACGTCGATGCCATCGGGGCAGGCGCGCGCGAGGGCCTGCGCCAGATCGGGATCGTGGTGGTCCACACAGGCATCGAAGCCGAACTCCTCGACCGCGGCGCATTGCTTGTCCGCGCCTCCGGCGATGCCCACGACGCGACACCCGTGGATGCGCGCGATCTGCCCCACTACCGAGCCCACCGCGCCGGCAGCGGCGCTCACCACCACCGTCTCGCCCTGCCTGGGCCGGCCGTGTTCGAGGAGGCCGATGTAGGCGGCGAGTCCGGAAGTGCCCAAGGGGCCCAGCCAGGCAGGCGGCGGCGCCAGCTGCGGATCGATCTTGTTGAGGTCGCCACCAGGCAATGCGGAAAAGCCTTGCCAGCCACCGCGCATGGCCATGGCCATGTCTCCGGGTTCGAAGTCAGGGTGGCGACTGTGCAGGACGGTGCCGATCGCCTGCCCATAGACCACATCGCCCAGCGACATGGGCGCGCTGTACGAGCCCGCCTCGTCCATGCGCAGGCGGGCAGCCGGCGCGAGCCCCAGCCAGTCGTGGCGCATCAGCACCTGGCCATCGGCAGGCGATGGGACCGGCGATTCGACAAGCGCGAAGTCGTCGGGCCGGGGCAGTCCCCGCGGCCGCGCCGTGAGGACGATCTGTCGATTCGAGGGCATCAGTAGGACTTGGGCAGGCCGAGGACCTTCTCGGCGATGAAGCACAGGATCAGTTCGCGGCTGACCGGCGCGATGCGCGGCAGGATCGTCTCGCGCAGGTAGCGCTCGACATGGAACTCCTTGGCGTATCCGAAGCCCCCGTGCGTGCGGACCGCGCGATCGCACGCGCGGAACGAGGCCTCGGCCGCCAGGTATTTCGCTGCGTTCGCCTCGGCGCCGCAGGGCTTGCCGGAGTCGTAGAGTTCGGCCGCGTGCCAGGTCATGAGGTCGGCGGCCTCCAGCTCCATCCAGCTTTCGGCGAGCGGGTGCTGGATCGACTGGTTCTTGCCGATGGGGCGTCCGAACACCACGCGATCCTTGGCGTACTCGGTCGCCTTGCCCAAGGCTCGGCGGCCCAGGCCCACCACTTCGGCGGCGATGATGATGCGCTCGGGATTCAGGCTGTCCAGCAGGACCTTGAAGCCCTGTCCCTCCTCGCCGATGCGGTCTTCCACCGGCACTTCGAGCCCTTCGATGTAGATGGAGTTGGAATCGACCGCCGCGCGCCCGAGCTTCTCGATCTCCTGCACCTGGATCGCCTTGCGGTCGAAGTCGGTGCAGAACAGCGTCATGCCGTCGGTGGGCCGTGCGCATTCTTCCAGCGGCGTCGTCCGTGCCAGCAGCATGATCTTGTTCACCACCTGGGCGGTCGACGTCCAGACCTTCTGGCCATTGACGATATAGCGATCGCCCCTCCTGACGGCCCGCGTCGTGATGGCCGTCGTGTTCAGGCCGGCGTCCGGCTCCGTCACACCAAAGCAGGCCTGGTCCTGCCCGGTCGCCAGCCGCGGCAGGATGCGCCTCTTCTGCTCCTCGGTGCCGTGCACCGTGACTGCATGCGGGCCAAATACGCCTGCCTGGATGGTGGAGCAGGCAGCGATAGCGCCGGCCGATCCGCCGACGACCTGCATCAGCAAGGCCGCCTCCGTCACGCCCAGCCCGGCCCCGCCGTATTCCTCGGGGATCGTGATCCCGAGCCAGCCAGCTTCCTTGGCGGCGGCGTGGTAGGCCGCCGGCCATTCATGCTTGAGATCCTTGTCGAGCCAGTACGCGTCGTCGAAGCGATCGCAGATCTTCTTGGCGGAGTCGTGAATCTGTTGACGCAAAGGCGTCATGACCAATCCGGGCATGGGGTTCTCCTGCAAGGTTGACTGGCGCCGGCACGGGTAGGTCCGATGCCGGCGCGGCAACGGCAAGAATAGAGTAGTCCTAATGAGCGGTCAACCGACTTTATCGAATCGACCTGATCCATCGATGGGCCGGTCGCTCTAATCGAGCCCCCCTGCGCCGCCCAGGCCGGATCAGTCGGACTTGATGTTCAGCTCCCTGATCAGCCCGGCCCACATCTGCGCATCGCCCTGCACCTGCCGATCGAGCACTGCGGGGGTGCCGGGCGTCGGCATGATGCCCTGCGCCTCCAGCCGCTCCTTCACGGGTGAGGTGCTCAAGGCCTTGTTGAGTGCGTCGTTGTAGCGCTGCACGACAGCCTCCGGCGTGGCCGCCGGCAGCAGGAGCGCGAACCATCCGAGCGACACGAAGTGAGGGAATCCGGCCTGAGTCACGGTCGGCACATCCGGCAGCTCGGGCAGGCGCTTGTCGCCGGTGACCGCCAGCGCCTTGAGCCGGCCGGCCTTGATCTGCGGCATTGCGAGACTGGGCGTGGCCAGGGCCATGTTCACGTGCCCCGCGATCACATCGTTGCTGGCCAGCGCGCCGCCCTTGTAGTGCACCATGGTGATGTCGATGCCCGCCTCCTTCTTCAGGCGCTCCATCGTCAGGTGCTGCGGCGATCCCGCGCCCGTCGAGCCGAAGGACAGTGGCGTAGCGGCGGCCCGGGCCTGCACCAGCACCTCGCGGAGGTTGCGTCCTGGCAAAGTCGGCGTGGCCACGAGGACATAGGCAGTAGTCCCGATCATGCCGACCGAGCGAAAGTCCTTGATCGGATCGAACGGAAGATGGGGAAACAGCGCGCCGACGGCGGGATGGGCGTTGTAGATCAAGAGCAGGTTGTTGCCGTCCGGGGGCGACTTGGCGACCAGCTCGGCAGCGATGTTGCTCGAGGCGCCCGGCTTGTTGTCGACGATGAAGGTGCGGTTGAGGGTGCGAGTGAAGCTGTCGGCCAGCAAACGGGCCACGGCGTCGGAGCTGGCGCCGGCCGCACTCCCCACGACGATGCGGGCTGCACCGCCAGCACTATCGCGCGCAGCGGCCGTAGCAGCCGAAAGAGCAAGCAAGAGCGCAGCAGCAGCGACACCAAACCGGCGGGAAGCGGATGAAGCACGGGGTTCATTCATGCGCTGAAAACTAAACTCCTCCCAAGGTATCGTCAATAGTCTTTATCAGGTTTGCACGCCCCGTGCGCATGTTGTATGGACGCACAACCCAGACCGGTTCGGAGAGGGGAAAGCCTACATGTCCCATCTACAATCCGACGCATGCTGGCACCCTCGCCCTCGCCCTCGTCCTCTGCCTACCGACTCGAATCCGGGCCGGTCACGCTGTATGCCCAACTTGCCGGAATCCTCCGCGAACGCGTGAAGAGCGGCGTCTGGCCCAACGGCGCGGAGATCCCGACGCTCGAGGAGCTTGCTGCCGAATTCAACGTCGCGCGCGTCACGGTGCGCCAGGCCATGCAGATCCTCATGAAGGAAGGCCTGGTGTCCAGCCAGCGCGGGCGGCGCACCTTCGTCACCTACACACCGGCCGAAGACAAGAACCCCCTGTTCCTGTCGATCAACATGGTGTCGTCGATCACGCCGCGGTACGAGATCAACATCATCAGCCGTGACAACGTGCCCGAGGGCTATCTCGGCGACCCGTACATGGGCAAGGCTCGCGGTCCGTACATGCGCATTCGCAAGGTCGACTTCGAAAGCGGCGAGCCCTATTCGGTCTCGACCCATTTCATCTCCCTGCCGATCTACAAACGCTTCGGCAAGGTGGGCGAAGAACAGGTGAAGATCGCACGGCTGGTGCGCGACAAGTCGCGCGGCGCGCTTCACCTTTGCCACGAGCGTGTCACGGTGGACGCAGCCGACCTCGAGGAGTCGCAACTGCTGAAGTGCCCGCTTTCCGCGCCCGTCGCGCGCATCCGGCGGGTGTTCCTGGACGCCAAGGGCGACATCCTCTACTACGCCCTGCTCACCTTCCGCAGCGACCGCTTCGGCATCGAGCGGGACACGACGGAGATGATCAAGGCCGGTTGAGCTCTGAGGCCGCGCGCGCGCCTCAGCGGTTCTTCCACTGCGGTGGCCGTTTTTCGTTGAACGCCGCCAGGCCTTCGCGGGCATCCTGGGTCTGGATCATTGCGCTGATGGCCGTTTCGGTGAACGCCACGCGTTCCGGGAACGCCATCGCCTCGACCGCGCGCAGTGCATATTTTCCGCGCCGGTTGGCCATGGGCGATGCGGCAAGGAGGTCTTGCACGAGGCTGTCCACGGCGGCGTCGAGCTGGGCCGCAGGGACCACCTTGTTCAGCAATCCGATGGAGAACGCGGTCGCGGCGTCGATCGGCTTGCCTGTCATGCACATCTCGTTGAGAAAGCGCGCCGGAATGAGGTCGCGCAGCACGATGAGTATCTGCATCGGGAAGATGCCGACCTTCACCTCGGGCATTCCGAAGCGTGCGTCATCGACGGCGATGGCCATGTCGCACAGGCCGAACAGACCCATCCCCCCCGCCATGCAGACGCCGTTGATGCGGCCGATGATCGGGATGTGGCAGTCGTGCGCCGCCCGCATCAGGTCGGCCATCGGCAGCGTCAGCCGCGCAAAGTCCGGCTGGAAAGGCGTATCGCCAGGCGTCAGGTCGGCACCGGCGCAGAAGGCCTTGTCGCCAGCGCCGGTGAGGATGATGGCGCGCAGCGTCGTGTCCCTGGAGGCCGCGGCCAGTTCGTCGCGCAGGCCGAGGAGCACCGCATCCGTCAGCGCGTTGCGGCGCTGCGGCCGATTGAGGGTCAGACGCAGGATGCTGCCCTCGCGGGCCACCAGCAGATCGCCGTTGGCGCGGCTGCAATCCTTGTCGCTCGCGCAACCATCTTCATTCATCGAATACCTCCGTCTTGTTCGTGGATAGGGTGTGGGGCGACCCGGCGCGGCAGGCGCACTTGCGCCAGCGCATCCAGCGCTTCGGGCAGGCCGGGCTCGCAACGCAGCCCGCGCGCGGCGAAGGCGTCGCGGGCCTGGGCAAAAGTCATCTCGCGTTCGCCGGCGCCCGAGCAGAGCAAGCCGATCACCAGCGGCTTCGGCGGCGCGGCAGCATTCAGCAGCGCCATGATTCCCTTCACGACGCTGGCGACCGAGGTCGCGGCCAGGGTGAAGTACATCAGGATGGCGGTCACGTCCGGCCGGGCTGCACGCTCGAAGGCAATGCGCCCCAGCGTCTCGAAGACGTCCGCACCACTTCCGCCGGAAGCATCCGCGAAATTGGCCGCCGGCATGCCTGCGTCGGCCAGGATATCCAGGATGGCCATGCCGATGCCCGCGCCGCCGGCCAACATGGCAATCTCACCATCGAGCTCGACGAACGCGAAGCCGTTGGCCGCGGCGCGGCGCTCGAGCGCCGTGGCCTGGCGATCCGCCAGACGGGAGGAATACAGCGCCGGCCAGTCCAGGTGGCGGGCAGCGGCGTTGTCATCGAGCACCAGCTTGGCGTCCAGCGCCATCACCTCGCCGGAAGGCAGCACGGCCAGCGGATTGATCTCCAGCAGTTGCGCGTCTTCCTGGACGAATACGCGCCAGGACGCGCTGGCAAAGCGACAAAGCGCACCCACCGTTCGCCCTTGTGCGCCTGCCTGTGCGAAGAAGTGGATGAACTCATGGGCGGCCGGCACATGGCATGGCCTGAAAAGCAGCCTGCGCAGGGTGTGGGCCCGCGATTCGACCTCGACGCCACCCTGCATCGAAAATTGCAGGACGTAGTCCTGCGCCACGTCATCGATGCTCCAGCTGAAGTAGCACTCCTGCGCCGCTGCGATGGACTCCTCCACCAGGACACAGGGCGCATCGTGCCCTTGTGACCGCATCCGATCGCGCAGCAGGCTCAGTTGCGACGCGCCATCGTCGCCGACGGTCACGGGCAGGATGAGCCCGCGCTTGCCCCGTCCGCCTTCGGCGATCTGCGCCTTCAAGACACAGGGCGCCGGCATGGCGATGGCGGCGGATTCATCGGCGACGGTGCCGGCCGGCAGCGGCAAGCCGGCCCGGCGCAGCAGCGCCTTCGCCTCGAACTCGACGAGATTCATGCGGGCGACTCCAACGCAGTCGGCGCAGGCTGACCGAGCAGGCGCCCGGCGATCTCGACCACCTCGTCCGGGGACCTGGCGATATGCGCACCCGCCGCGGCGAGCGCATCGATCTTGGCGGCAGCGGTTTCGCGTTCGCTGCCGACCAAGGCGCCTGCATGGCCCATGCGGCGCTCCTTGGGAACATGGCGGCCGACTACCAGCGCCACCACCGGCTTCCCGGCACTGCGCACGGCGTCCAGCATGGCGTACTCCTTGGTGCCGCCGGGCTCTCCGAGATAGACCACCAGGTCGGTCTGCCGATCGGCGATGAACAGGCCGAGCCATTCGTGCGGATTGCGTCCGCACACCACGTCGCCGCCGATGTGCACGACCGAGCTCTGGCCAAGCCCGGCCCGGCTCAGCGCCCGGCAGACGTTCATGGTGAGCGTGCCGCTTCGGCCCATCACGCCGATGCGGCCTGGGCGTGTCATGCCAGGGGGAATGGCCCCGAGCACGGCCTGCCCGGGCGATGCCATGCCGCTGGAGTTCGGGCCCACGATCCACAACCCGGCTTCTCGCGCCTGCTGTGCGGCGCGCAGCACGTCATGCACGGGCACGAACTCCGCAGCCGCGAAAGCGAGTGTCAGGCCCGCACGCGCGGCCTCGTCCAGGGAATCACGCACGCCAGCCGCCGGCGTGAAGATGGCCGCGGCGCTTGCCTGTGTGGCCTTCACCGCATCCGCGATGGTGGCAAATACCGGCAGTCCCTCAATCTCGCCAGTGCGACCGGGCGCCACATGAGCCACCACCTGCGTGCCGAATCCACGCATCGCGCGCACCTGGCCGCCGCCATACGCACCGGTCGCATTGACGGCCAGGACGCGGGTTCCAGAGGTCAGCAAGATCGCCATGCCGCACAGCGCTCCATGAGTGAATCTTCGAGAAGTACTATTGACAGGACGATATGCTAACAGGAAACTCCAGGCTCGAAACACCCCTGCATGAAAGGAATAGTGATGGCAAACAAGGACACGCTGCGCATCGGTGGCGCCAGCGCCTTCTGGGGAGACAGCAACAAGGGCGTCGAACAACTGATCCAACGCGGCGACGTCGACGTGCTGGTGTTCGACTACCTTGCCGAACTCACACTCTCCATCATGGCCAGCGCCAAGAGCCGCAATGCGGAGCTCGGCTATGCAACTGACTTCGTGAAGGCCCTAGGCCCGCACCTCAAGACGCTCAAGCAGCGCGGGACCACGCTCCTGAGCAACGCCGGCGGCATGAATCCGCAGGCCTGCGCTCAGGCCCTGCGCGCGGCGGCGGACGCGGCCGGCGTGAGCCTCCGCATCGCGGTGATCGAAGGCGACGACCTGCTGCCTCATCGCGAGGAAGTGAGCGCCGCGGGTGTGCGCGAGGCGTTCTCCGGCGCGCCGCTGCCCGAAGGCCTGACCAGCATGAACGCCTATCTCGGTGCCTTCCCGATCGCGGCGGCGCTGCGCCAGGGCGCCGAGGTGGTCATCACCGGGCGCTGCGCCGACAGTGCCCTGGCACTCGCTGCACTCGTCCATCGCTTCGACTGGAAGCCCGGGGACTACGACCGTCTCGCGGCCGGCAGTCTCGTCGGCCACATCCTCGAATGCACGACGCAGACCACGGGCGGCTTGTTCACCGACTGGTGGAAGGTGCCCGGATGGGAGGACATGGGCTACCCCATCGCCGAATGCGAAGCCGATGGCACGTTCGTGCTGAGCAAGCCCGCGGGCACCGGCGGGCTCATCACCCCGCTGGTCGTCTCCGAGCAGATGCTGTACGAGGTGACCGAGCCGGCCAACTACCTGCTGCCGGACGTGACCTGCGACTTCACTTCGGTGACCCTCGAACAGGCCGACGCCAATCGCGTGCGCGTAAGCGGCGCGCGCGGACGGGCGCCCACGCCGACCTACAAGGTCAGCGGCACGTGGGTGGATGGCCATCGCCTCTCGACCACGCTCACCTTCGTCGGCAAGGACGCCGTCGCGATGGGGCAACGCGCCATGGACGCGATCGTCGCCCGCGCACGCCGGCTGATGGCAGAGGCCGGGCACGGAGACTTCAAGCGCGTGTGCATCGAGGTGCTCGGCAGCGAGCAGCCGTCCTTCGGCGCCCATGCCCGGTCGGACGCCCGCGAGGTGGTGGTTCGTCTGGCCCTCCATCACGACAACGCCAAGGCGCTGGAACTCGTGGCCGGCGAGATCGCCCCCATGGGCATCGCCGGCGCGCCCGGGACCACCGGCTTCAGCGGCCGCCAGAAGCCGCAGGCGGTGTTCCGGCTGTTCTCCTTCCTGTGGCCGAAGAGCCGCGTGCCTGTGAGCGTGGTGATCGACAAGGAGCGAAACGCGGTCGAGATCGCCTCGTCCGCACCCGAGTTCGTGCCGGGTGACGGCGCCCGCTTCTCGCTCGCGCCCTTGCCGGCAGGCGAAACCGTGACCGTGCCGCTGTCGGCCATCGCGGTGGCGCGCAGCGGCGACAAGGGCGACCGGGCACACCTGGCGATCATCGCCCGGCAACCGCGCTTCGCCTCCGTCATCGGCACGCAGCTGACCGAGGCCGCCATGCGTGACTGGTTCGATCACCTGGCGAAGGGCCGTGTGCACCGCTACGAGGTCCCGGGCATCCACGCCTACAACTACGTCCTCGACGAGGCCCTCGGCGGCGGCGGTGCGGCATCGCTGCGCAACGACCCGCTGGGCAAGACCTTCAGCCAGATTGCGTTGACCCACCCGGTCGACATCCCCAAGGCCTGGCTGCCGGAGATCGACCCCGGGTTCCAGGGAACGATCGCGTCCTGACCCATGGGCGCGACTGCTGCGGCCGCACCCGACGCGGCCGACGGCCCGCTGCGCCTGCGTCGGCGACCTGCTGGTGCTGCTGTCGGTGATGATGTTCGCCGCCGGCAGCGCCCTGGCACCTCGCGTGGCGCGCGATCTCGACACGCTGGTGCTCAGCGCCGGGCTCCATGGCATCGGCGCCCTCTTCCTGATGGGCCACACCGTGTTGTTCGCGAGCCCGTCGTTCACCGCGCGCTGGGCGCCCAGGCGCCTGCCTGCTTGAAAAAGCCGAAAGCGTCATCCCCGCCGGAACCGGGATGACGCCTTTCTTTGCGCGCGAGTGCGGCTTACATGACGCCCATCTCGGTCAGCATCTTCTCCATGGCCGCCTGCGTGCCGCGAAACTCGGTCGCGCCTGACATGTCGCACACCGTATCGAAGCGCATGGCGACCATCTCCGGCGTGACCGCCTGGTTCGGGTCGAACTGGACGCCCGGCGCCTTGTGCACTTCCAGCTTCGCGACATGCCCACCGGCGACAGCGAACATGCCGCTGTTGGAGGTGCAGCCTTCGCTGGCCAGGAACAGCACGGCCGGCGCGACCAGCTCGGGGCGCAGGAACTTCTCCATCTTCGGCCAGAGCAAACCTTGGCTCATGCGGGTGGTCGCCGTCGGAACGATGGTGTTGGTGAAGATCCCCTGCTCGCCATACTCGCGCGAGATGCAGTTCATCAGCCCCACCATGCCGGTCTTTGCCGCGCCGTAGGCGGCCTGTTCGGCAAAGCCCACCAGTCCCGAACCCGAGCTGGTCAGCACGATGCGGCCGTAGCCGTGGCGCTGCATCGCGGGCAGGGCCGCGCGGCAGCAGTACAGGGACCCCATCAGGTGCACGCCCACCTGCGCATCGACATCGTGCACCGCCGCCTCGCCCAGCCTGGCCATCTTCAGGTTGCCGGCGTTGTTGATCAGGACATCGAGCCGGCCGAAGTGCTGGACGGCCGCCGCGACGATGCGCTCGGCCCCTTCGGCCGTGGCCACGCTGTCGTAGTTGGCCAGCGCCTCGCCGCCCGCGGCGCGGATTTCGGCGACCACGCTGTCGGCGGCCTGGCTGGAGCCGCCCTGCCCGATCACGCTTCCGCCGAGATCATTGACCACCACCTTGGCGCCGCGTTCGGCAAGCTGCAGGGCATAGATGCGGCCGATGCCCGTGCCGGCGCCGGTGACGATGGCCACCCGGCCATCGAATCGAAGGGTCATGGCTTCGTCGGGGTTGGGTGATGGGTCGGGCATGGGCTCACTTGTAGAAAAGGTTCGGGAGATACATCGACAGGATCGGGAAGGCCGCGATGATGAAGATCCTCACGATATCGGCCACCGCAAAGGGTGCGATCCCCTTCACGATGGTCTTGATCGGTATATCCGGCGCGAACGAGCGGACGACGAACAGGTTCATCCCGACCGGCGGCGCGATCATCCCCAGCTCGCACAACACGATCACCAGCACGCCGAACCACACGCCGTCATAGCCCAAGCCCGTCACCACGGGGAAGAACAGCGGCACCGTCAAGAGGATCATGGAGAGCTCTTCCATGAGCGCACCCAGGACGATGTAGATCACGCAGATCACGGCCACCACCTGGAAAGGAGAGAACCCGTGGTCCTTCACGAGCGAGAGCACCGCGTTGTGCGCGCCCGTGCGGTTCAGGAATTCGGTGAACACCAGCGCGCCGATCAGCAGGCCAAAAATCACGGCGGTGGATCGCGCGGTGTCGAGCAGGACTTCCTGCAGCAACTTGACCGACATCTTCTTGCGGGCCACGCCGAGCGCGAATGCGCCCATGGCGCCGATGCCCGCAGCTTCAGCCGCCGTGAACAGGCCGCTGTAGATGCCGCCCAGCACCAGCCCGAAAAGGACCAGGATGGGCCAGATCGCCAGCACCGCGCTCAGCTTCTCTGCGCGGGTCGATCCGGTCGAGGGAGGTGCACTCGACGGATTGCGCCAGACGGTCCAGCGGACGGCCAGGATGTACCCGATGATGCCCAGGAAGCCCGGAACCAGTGCCGCCGCATACAGCTTGCCGATATGGGTCTCGGTCATCACACCGTAGATCACCAGCAGCACGCTGGGCGGAATGATGATGCCCAGCGTGGCGCCCGCGGCGATGGTCGCGGCGCTCAGCCGGTCGTCGTAGTTGAACGACCGCATCGAGGGCAGCGCCACCTTCCCCATCGTCACCACGGTGGCGACACTCGAGCCGCACACCATGGCAAAGCCGCCGCAGGACAGCACGGTGGCGCTTGCCAGGCCCCCGCGCTGCCGTCCCAGGAAGGCCTGTGCGGCGCGGTAGAGCTCCTTGGACACGCCGGTGCCCGCGACCAGGTTGCCCATCAGGATGAACAAGGGAATGACGACCATCGAATACGTCATCGCCGCTTCGCGAGTGGTCAGCGCCAGCATCACGAACGACTGGGTCCAACCGGCGGTCAGGCCGAAACCGACGACGCCCGTGAGCCCCAGTGCCACCGCAATCGGGACGCGCATGAAGATCAGCACGAATGAAAACAGGAAACCCGCGCTTGCTGCGTACATGGTGGCTCCGAGAAGTTATGGACTGAAGGTTGCAAGCGTCAGACGACGACGGGCTCATGCGCGGGTTCAGCATCGGCCGCCAGATCCGATCTCCGGTTCCGCGGAACGATCGCAAGCAGCGAGGCCACCGAAACGATCCCGGCCATGATGGCCAACCCATAGAGGACCGGACCGACCGGGATTTGAAGCGCAGCGGTCCTGTCGCCATAGCCGATCGCCCTGTTCGCGAGAATCCAGCACTGCCAGGCGATCAGGCCGAACATGATGGATGCCAGCACGCAGGCGAACGCGTCAAGCGCCTTGCGCACCATGGGGCTGCAGACCTGGTCGATCAGGTCGATCACGATGTGTTCGTTGCGCCGAGCGACTTGCGGCAGCATCAGGAAAATGACGAGCGCCAGAAGAATTTCGGTCAGTTCGGAGGCCCCCGTGAGCGGCTTGTTGAACAGATTGCGTCCGGCCACGTCGACAAAGGTCAGGAGCATCAGGCCGAACAGCAGCACTGCTGCCAGGTTCACTGCCGCGCGTTCGATTCGGTGATACATGGCGTTGTGCCCTTTAGCGGGACTGGACTGCGGCGCGGAACTCGGCAAGTGCGGCGGCCGGATCGGCAACGCCCTTCTTCTTTGCCTTGGCGATCCACTCGTCCTCGATGGGGCTCAGCGCCTTGCGAAGGCCCTCCGCCAATGCCGGGTTGGCGCGCTCCAGGACGTACTTGGCTTCCTTCATCGCATCGATGCTGGACTGGTCGGCCGCCGCATAGGCGCGGCCGATCTTCGCCGCCAGTGCTTCACCGGACACGCCCATGATCGCGCGCTGGTCGGCCGGCGAGATCGTCTTCCACTTGTCGCCGTTGACGATGACGGCGAGCGAGGAGTTGAACAACCCGCCCGGAACGAGCAAGCCGTAGTGCAGGAGGCCCACCGAGTTGGTCGACTTCACCGTCTCCTGCAGCATCAGGCTTCCGTCGATGGCGCCTGTCGACAGCATTTCGAAGGCTTCGGTGGACGACTTCAGGATCGGCACCGCACCCAACAGCGTCAGGGCCCGCGTGCCGGTGGCCGAGGCGCTGCGAAGCTTCATGCCCTTGAGGTCATCGACGCTCTTGATCTGCTTCTTCGACGTGAAGATGTGTCCCGGGGCTATCGTGAAGATGCTCATCACCTCCACGCCCTTGAATTCGTTGGCGCTCGCGAAGTGCTTTCGGTACACCCGGTCGAACGCCGGGGACATGATGGTCGGATCCTCGCCGAGGAAGGGAAGCTCGCCCATCTCCGCCAACTCGAATCGGCCCGGGGTGTAGCCCGTCACGATCAGGCTGAGATCCGCCAGGCCGTCGCGAACCACGTCGAACTGCGTGGGCGGCGTGCCGACGGTCTTGGGCAGCATCTCGATCTTGACCCGGCCCTGTGTCGCCTTCTCGACCTCGGCCATCCAGGGAATCACGGCGGTCGTATTCAGCCAATGCGTGGGGGGCAGCCACGAGGAGTACTTCACGACGACTGGCGCCTGGGCCTGCGCCAACGCGGTAGTGGCCGCAAGAAGCAGACCGATCGCGGCAGTCCGAACAATTGTCTTGAGCTTGTGCATCTGTTGTCTCCATCGACTGTCATGTCCCGTTGGGGGCGGGCGTCTGGGGGTTGTCGTCGCCGCGGAAAATCCGCCCAGCCAATCTACGCCTTTGCCTGTTTACCTGTCAATAGTACTTGTCATGGCTGGAGAGATCGAAGTTGGAGGTCGGCTACGCGCACCGTGAGGCCTGCAAACTCTTCGCGCATCACGCGTGCCGTTCACTGGCCGATCATCGGAACGCCGAGTGCCTGGTGCCGCGCGACGATGTCCGCACGGAACTCCGCCAGCACCGCCTCCGGATTGGCCATGCCCTTCTTTTTCGCCTTGGCGATCCACGTTGCCTCGGCGTAGGACAGCGACTGCTTGATCTGCTTGTAGAAATCGCCCTCGGCGACGATCACGGTCTTGCCCGCCTGCTTCATCGCCGCGACGGCATTCGCATCGGCCTTGCTATAGGCCCGTCCGACTTCCTTGGCCATGGCCTCGCCCGAGATCTTCGTGATGGCTTCCTGGTCCTTCGCGGAGATCGCCTTCCACTTGTCCTCGTTGATCGCCAGCGACAGCACGGAGTTGTAGATGCCGCCCGGAATGATCGTCAGGTTGTTGAGGGTGTTGACCAGGCTGAAGCTGACCACGCCTTCCTTGCTCAAGAGGGTTCCGTCCAGCACGCCGGAAGACACGAGCTCGTAGATTTCATTGGTCCCCTTTTGCACCGGCACCGCGCCCAGCGCCTGCACGGCGGGGCTGTTGGCAGCCAACGAGGTACGGAGCTTGACGCCCTTGAAGTCCTCCATGGACCGCACCGGCTTCTTCGCGGTGTAGACGTGTCCGGCGGCCGTGGTGAAGATGCTGACGATGTGCACGCCCTTGAACTCGTTGTACTTCGCGAGCTGCTTCGCATAGAGCTGCGCGACGGCAGGCGCCATCACGTTGGGCTCGTCGGCGACCAGGGGAAGCTCGGCCATCTCGATCAGGTCGAAGCGTCCTGGAGAGAACCCGGGGACGAACACGGCCATGTCCGCCAGGCCATCACGAACCACGTCGAACTGCGTCGGCACGGTGCCGACCATCTTCGGCAGGATCTCGAACTTGACGCGTCCCTCGGTGATCTTTTCCACCTCGGCCATCCAGGGTACGAAGACCTCGGAATGCATCTGGTGCTTGGCAGGCAGCCAGTTCGAGTAGCGCAGGATCGTCTGCGACCAGGCCGGGGCGGCGCTCGCCAACGAGATGGCGAGGCAGAGCGCGAATTTTTTCATGTGATGTCTCCTTTCGTGGTGGGTCGATGCGGCGTGGGCGCGGGGCTAACGAGCGCGTTCGAACGCCCGCTGGCGTGCGGCAATGTCGGCCTTGAAGTCGGCGAGGACGGCTTCCGGATTGGCCATCCCCTTCTTTTTGGCCTTCGCGATCCAGGTCGCCTCCGCAGGCGACAGCGCCCGGCGGATGGCGGCCAGGAACTCGCCGTCTGCCGTGACGACGTTCGCCCCCGCGGCCTTCATCATCTGGAGGCCTCGCTCGTCGGCGCGGCTGTAGGACTCGCCTATCGCCTTGGCCATCACATCGCCCGAGATCTTCGTGATGGCATCGCGATCGTTCGGGGCGATGGTGTTCCACTTGTCTTGGTTGATCGCGAGCGCCAGGATGGAGTTGTACAGACCGCCGGGGACCAAGAGCATGTGGTTCAAGGTGCCGTTGACCATGCTGAAGCCGGCCGGGCCTTCCTTGGTCCACAAGGTGCCGTCGACGACGCCGCTGGTCACCAGTTCGTAGATCTCGTTGGTTCCCTTCTGGATCGGCACCGCTCCGAGCGCGATCATGGCCGGGCCGTTGCTTGCCAGCGAGGTGCGCAGCTTCAGCCCCTTGAGGTCCCCGATCGAGCGCATCGGCTTCTTGGCCGTGTAGATGTGTCCGGCAGCCGTCGAGAAGAGGCTCACCATGTGCACACCCTTGAACTCGTCGTACTTCGCCAGGTGCTTCGTGTAGAGCGCATTTGCCGCCGGCGAGATGACGGTGGGTTCGTCTGCCAGAAGCGGCAGCTCCGTGACCTCGATCAACTCGAAGCGGCCGGGAGAGAACCCGGGGACGAACACCGCCATGTCGGCCAGCCCGTCGCGGACCACGTCGAACTGCGTCGGCACGGTGCCCACCAGCTTCGGAAGGATCTCGAACTTGACGCGGCCTTGCGTGATCTTTTCGACCTCGGCCATCCAGGGAACGAAGACTTCCGCGTGCATCTGGTGCTTGACGGGCAACCAGTTCGAATACCGGATCAGGGTCTCAGCAGTGGCTGGAAACGCTGCCGCCAGCCAGAGAGCGGCAGCCAGGACCATGGGCTTCATGGATGTCTCCTTCCCCTCTCGGGGGTATGCTTTTTTTCGCGTTGGGCCGCGGCGAGGCGCCGAGCGGAAAGTGCTGAACAACGCTCAACCGAGGGTGCCGGTACGTGGTTCCCGGTCTGCCAACGCGGCGTTGACCATGGGCATGACACGCGTGGCCATCAGCTCCATCGAACGGCGCGCCAGCTTTGTGTCCATCCAGTCGGCACCGACATAGAGAACGGTGCCGAAGCCACCCAGGGCATCGTGATGGGCGAGCAGCTTCTCGGCCACCACCTCGGGCGTTCCGCTGATCGTCAGCGTATCGACCAGGTACTGCGCGTCGATCGCCGAGTCGGGCAGCTTCAGGTCCGGCTTGAACAGATCCATCCGGCCGTTGAAGACGAAGCGCGTGCGCAAGCTCTCCCAGCGCTGCCCGTAAGGCCCGTCCGCGCTGCCGCCGTAGCGCTTCGCCGTGGCGGCATCGTCGCCGACGAAGATGTTCACCGCGACCCGCCAGTCCTGGCGGTCGGCCACGCGGCCGACGTTCTGGCAACCCTTCTCGTAGAGCGGCCAGTGCGTTGCCTTCCACACGCCTTGCAGCATGTCGCCGGTGATCGGCAGCCAGCCGCGTTCGGCCGCGGCGACGATCCCCTTGGAATACGGCGCCACCACGGTCGCGAAAATGTCCGGTATGCGGTTCTGGTAGGGCCTCAACATGACGCCCTGTCCCAGTTCGCGCACAAAGGTGCGATCCGTCCGGATGTTCCAGTACTTGCCTTCGCGCACGATCGGCGGCTCGTCCTGCCACATGGCCAGGATGTGGTCGATGGACTCGACGAACATCGCCGTGCGGTCCTCGTCCAGGTTGCCGAAGGCTTCGGAATCCGACTTGAGTCCGCCCGGCCCGATGCCCAGGAGAAAGCGCCCTCGAAGGAGGTTGTCCAGCATGGCCACCTGCGCCGCCACCGCCACCGGATGGTTGTTCGGCAAGTTGACCGTGCCGCTGCCCAGGCGGATCTGCCTTGTATCGGAGGCCAGCGAGGCAAGGAACATCAGCGACGAGCTGATCGGCTCCGAGAGGTCGGTCACATGCTCGCCAACGAATGCTTCCGTGAACCCCAGCTGATCCGCCAGGATGATCGCCTGGCGATCCTCATCCAGGGTGTCGGGGTAATTCCGCGACAGCGGATGAAGGGGCATCGTGAAAAAGCCGAGGTCCATGGAAGAAAGTCTCCGTTGCGATGAGGGATGCCGTTCAGCGCGCCGTCGCGACACTGGGCTTCACGGACTCCTGGCGGAACTCGTTGAGCACGGCCATCGGGTCGGCAATGCCCTTCTTCTTGGCGCGCTCGACCCACTCGGACTCTTGCGGCGCGAGCGCCTTCTTCATGTCCGCCATCAGCGCAGGGCTGGCCGTCTCGACGACGTACTTGGCCTGCGTCATGAGTCCGACGGCTTCCTTGTCGGCCTCGACGTAGGCGAGGCCCATGTGACGGGCCATGGCTTCGCCCGAGACTGACATGATGGCCTTGCGATCGGCTTCCGGGATGGCCTTCCACTTGTCGGCGTTGACCACCACGGCCAGCACGGCATTGAAGACCCCGCCAGGCACCAGCGTGCCGTACTTCAGCAAGTCGACCGCGTTGCCGGACTTCACGGTCTCCTTGAGCATGAGGCTGCCGTCGATCGCGCCGGTGGACAGCATCTCGTGCGCCTCGGTGAACGACTTCAGGATCGGCACGGCGCCCATCAGCGTGAGCGAGCGGGTCGATGTCGCGCCCGGGCTGCGCAGCTTCAGTCCCTTGAGGTCGTCGAAGGTCTTGACTTGCCGCTTGGTGGTGAAGATATGACCGGGCGAGATCGTGAAGATGCTCAGCACCTCGACGCCCTTGAACTCTTCGGCCTTGGCGAAGTGCTTGCGGTAGATGCGGTCGAACGCAGGGGACATCGTCGATGCGTCATCGCCGGCAAAGGGCAGCTCGCCCATCTCCGCCAGGGGAAAGCGCCCGGGTGTGTAACCGGCAATCACAATCGACATGTCTGCCAGCCCGTCGCGAGCCACCTCGAAGGCACTCGCCGGCGTGCCGACCGTCTTGGGCAGGGTCTCGATCTTCACGCGGCCCTGGGTTGCCTTCTCGACCTCGGCGATCCAGGGGTTGATCCCTTTGCTGGTGAACCAGATGGTCTGTGGATGGTAGGACGAGTACTTCAGGACGATAGGCTGCGCGGCAGCCTGTGCCGCCGCCATGATCGGAGTGGCAGCCGTGCCTGCGGCCAGGACGAGGCCAAGAAGGGACGATACGATGCGCATGCGGATGTCTCCTGACTTAACAATGGGTCAATAGGACTTTTTATGGGACTTCTCGGGCTCGCCGTACCAAGTGATGTGAGCCGCCTCCTCGACGCGAAAACGTCAGATGGCGAAAGAATTATTAATAGGACTTGGGGCTTTGTCAATCGAGGGAGTCCCCGCATCTGCGTCATGACGCCAACCCGGCCTAGAATGGTCCGATGCCCATCTCGGTCTTCACCCACTTCCGCCTCGACGCTGCCATGCGCGTCATGCGCGCGAGCGTGCTTCGGGTGGCCCGCGCAGAGGGCACCAAGCCGTGCGGGCAGCACGTGTCGGCTGCACCCTCCTCCGCCCGGCGATCCCCCTTCTCCCTTCTTTAGCGCAACCATCGATCGCCGGGCCCCAGCCCCGCGCATTCGCGAGCGCCTTTGCCTTGTGCAGCGCGTCCGCCATTCGATTGGAGTGCTTCATGTCCACCACGCTTCTTCTCGGCGAGCGCACGCTCACCGAACTCGATCACGCCCGCCTCGCCAAGCTGCTCGACACGTCCCCGCATCATTCGATACTCGAGGCCCTGCTCGAGTCCGCCGACGTGATCCGCTCGCGCGAGGTCCCGTCTGACATCGTGACCATGTATTCGCAAGTGACGGTCGTCGACGCGCGCTCGGGCGAGCGCCGCAAGCTTGTGGTTTGCTATCCCCACGACGCCGATCCTGCATCGGGGTTCGTCTCGGTGCTGTCGCCCGTGGGCATCAGCCTCATCGGCCTGCGCCTCGGCGCCACGGCGCACTGGACATTGCCCGGCGGCGCCGAGGGCAGCGCCCGGGTGACCGAGATTTCGTTCCAGCCCGAAGCCAGCGGCGACTACACGACCTGATCGCCTCTTGACGGCCACACGCGGCCGCAAGCTGCAAATTCAATCGAGCGTCGACAGGAACTCCGCGATGTCGCGCGCGTCCTGCTCGGTCACGCCCATCTCCGGCATCGCCGTGCGCGGATCGACCTCGTGCGTGCGGCGCAGCCAGCGCACCATGCTGTCGGGCGTGTTGGCGAAGCGGCCACCGATCATCGTGCGGCGCGCGATGCCATCGAGTGGCGGGCCGACATGGACCGAAGACCCCGTGATGCCGGGAATGCTGTGGCACGCATTGCACGCGTACTGGTGCAGCGCTTGCGCGCCGCGCCGCGCGTCGCCCAGTGTGCCGCTCGTCACTGCTTCGCCCGGGCCGCAGGTTGCCGGCCCCTCCGTCTGCTCGGCATAGTCCCGCGCCGTCAGGTCGGGCAGGCGCTCGAGAAACGCGACCACCGCCCACAGGTCCTCCTCCGCGAGGCGGTATTCCCAAGCCGGCATGCCGCTCATCTTGATGCCGTGCTTCGTCACCCAATAGAGCTCTCGCGACTTCCAGTGATGGCGCGCATCCACCAGCGGGCCGGGCAGCGGCTGCATGCTCTTGCCGATGTCGCCCTGCGCCACCCCGGGGCCACCGTGGCATTGCTGGCACTTGGCGCGGAAGCAGGCCGCGCCGCGCATCACCAGTTGCGGGTCGTCCAGCCGCGGCACCTCGATGGCACGGGCACGCAGCCGGACTGATTGGCGCATCGCGGTTTCGAGCACCGTATGCACCGGCTGGATGTGTTGGGATGTCGCCGCCACGTTGTAGAGCCCGCCGTACACCACCGCTGCCGCACCGGCCGCGGCGACGAGGCCAAGCACCGCGGACGTGAGCAGGACGGTCTTGAAGGTTCGCATGGACTGGCGGCATTGTCCGACGCACAACAGCGCCGCACTGTCGGCGCAGCGCCAATTCCCACCCCCAGAATGCCCGCCATGGCCCTCTCGCTGGACCGCCACGGCCCACGGACCGCGCTGCTGCTGGCGCTGGTCCCGTTGGCGCTGGCAACCGGCTGCGTCAGGGAAAGCGGTCTGCCCTACGCCGATGCCCCACCCGCGCAGCGGCTGCGCGGCCAGGCGCTGCTGGGCCAGTACCAATGCGGCAGCTGTCATGCCATCCCCGAGGTGCCTGCGGCCCGCGGAAGAATGGGACCGGCGCTCGCGAGCTTCGGCCGACGCAGCTACATCGCGGGCGAGGTGCCGAACCGGCCCGACCTGCTGGCGCAGTGGATCGTCCAGCCGAAAGCACTGGTGCCCGACACCCTGATGCCGGCGATGGGCGTCTCCCCCGATCAGGCACGCGACATGGCCGCCTACCTGCTGGCACTCGAATGAGCGGCGTTCACGCACAGTCAGCCTTGCACGCGGCTGGGCCGGTGGCCGAGACGCTGTTAGGCGTGACCGGCGTGCTTGTTGCGGGCGCAACGCTGATCTTCGCGGGCGTCATGGCGCTGCTCGCACTCGCGGTCCGCCGCCGCCGCGGGCGGGTGAATGCGCGCGGGTGGGTGCTCGGAGGCGGCCTGGCCTTTCCGGGCGCCGTGCTCGCCGCCCTCTTCGTCTACAGCGAGTGGCACAAGCCGCCCTGGCGGGTGGCGCCGCCCAGGGATGCGCTGATCGTCGCCGTCACCGGACACATGTGGTGGTGGGAGCTGCGCTACCGCGACCCGGCCACCGGCCACGAGGTCGCGGGTGCGAACGAGCTGCGCATTCCGGTCGGCCGGCCGGTGTACCTCGCGCTCGCCAGCGCCGACGTGATCCACAGCTTCTGGGTGCCGGCGCTCGGCGGCAAGATGGACATGGTGCCGGGTCGCATGCAGCACCTGCAGTTGCAGGCCGATCGCCCGGGACTCTGGCGCGGCGCCTGCGCCGAGTACTGCGGCGACCAGCATGCGCGCATGGCATTGCAAGTCGTGGCCGAACCGCCCCCGGCCTTCGATGCCTGGCTCACGATGCAGGCACGACCGGCCGCGCCACCGGCGACGCCCGCGCTCGAGCGCGGACGGGACGCCTTCCTCGCGCACCGCTGCAATGCCTGCCACGCCGTGCGCGGCGTGAGCGAGGAAAGCCGCCTGGGGCCTGACCTCACCCACGTGGGCAGCCGCCTGTACCTGGGTGCCGGGCTCTTGCCGAACGATGCCGATGGCCTGGCGCGCTGGGTGGCGCACACGCAGCAATTGAAGCCCGGCGCGCGCATGCCTTCGTCACACGAGCGCATCGACGAGAACAGCCTGCAGGCCATCGCCGCCTGGCTGGCGCAGCTGAAATGAGCGAGGAGATGAGCGAGCTGCCCTCCGCCCTTCCCCGGCCCGCAGGCGAACGCGAGGCGCTCGAGCGCGCGTGGCAGGCGCCGCAGGGCTGGAGGGCGCTCTCGGCCGTCAACAACACGCGCATCGGGGTGTACTACATCGCGACCGCGATGCTCTTCTTCGTGCTGGCGGGTGTGCTCGCGCTCGTGATGCGCGCGCAATTGGCCGTGCCCGACAACGCGCTGGTGGAGCCGCGGACCTACAACCAGCTCTTCACCATGCACGGCACGGTGATGATGTTCCTCTTCGCCGTGCCGATCGTGGAAGCGGTGGCGGTCTACCTGCTGCCTGGCATGCTGGGTGCGCGCGACCTGCCCTTTCCGTGGCTGTCGGCCTATGCCTTCTGGGCCTATGCCATCGGCGGGCTGGTCTTCTTCTGCACGCTGTTCTTCGGCGAGGCGCCCGATGGCGGCTGGTTCATGTACCCGCCACTCACCGGCAAGGAGTTCTCGCCCGGACGCGGCGCCGACTGGTGGCTGCTGGGCATCGGCTTCATCGAGATCTCGGCCATCGCGGGCGCCATCGAGCTCATCATCGGCATTCTCTTCACCCGCGCGCCGGGCATGACGCTGATGCGCATGCCGGTCTTCGCCTGGGCGATGCTGGTCACGGCGCTGATGATCGTCTTCGCCTTTCCCGCGGTGATCGCCGCGACCACGCTGCTCGAACTGGAACGCGCCTTCGACTGGCCCTTCTTCATCGCCGGGCGCGGCGGCGATCCGCTGCTGTGGCAGCACCTGTTCTGGTTCTTCGGGCATCCGGAGGTCTACATCATCTTCCTGCCCGCCGCGGGCATGGTCTCGATGATGATCCCCGCGCTCGCGGGCACGCGGCTGGTGGCCCACCGCGCGATCGTGGCCGCGCTTGCCGGCGTCGGGCTCGTGAGCTTCGCGCTCTGGATGCACCACATGTTCGCCGCGGGCGTAGGTGACCTGGCGATGACGGTCACGTCGGCCGCGAGCTTCCTGGTCGCGATTCCCAGTGGCGTGCAGGTGTTCGCGTGGATCGCGACCTTGTGGCGCGGCGAGGTGCGGCCGAACACGCCCACGCTGTTCCTGCTGGGCTTTCATTTCATCTTCGTGCTGGGCGGCCTGACGGGCGTGATGGTGGCGGTTCTGCCCTTCGACTGGCAGGCGCATGACAGCTACTTCATCGTCGCCCATCTGCACTATGTGCTGATCGGCGGCATGGTGTTTCCGCTGTTCGCGGGCTTCTACTATTGGGCGCCCGTCTTCAACGGCCATCGCCTCTCGGAGCACTGGGGCCGCTGGGTCTTCGGCCTGATGTTCGGCGGCTTCAACCTGGCCTTCTTTCCCATGCACATCGCGGGCCTGCTGGGCATGCCGCGGCGCGTCCACAGCTACCCGGGCGACCTGGGCTGGAACGCGCTCAACCTGTTGTCCACGGCCGGCGCCTTCGTGCTGGCTGCCGGCGTGCTGCTGTTCATCGTCGACGCGGCGCGCACGCTGCGACGGCCGGAGAAGGACCACGGCAACCCGTGGCGGGCCGGCACCCTCGAATGGCTGCCGTTGCGCGAGTACGGTGTGCGGAGCATCCCGCAGCTGGTGTCGCGCGAGCCCTTGTGGGACCAGCCGTCGCTCCCTCGGGAGGTCGAGGATGGACGGCATTGGCTGCCCGGCACCGTTTTCGGCGGCCGCGAGACGCTGGTCACCAGCATCGTCGATGCGCGCCCGCTGCACCTGCTGCGCCTGCCCACCGACGGCTGGTGGCCGTTGCTGGCTGCCATCGGCACGGCGGGCTTCTTCCTGCTGCTGACCGTCGAGCTGGCGGTTGCCGCCTTTGCTTTTGGGGCGGTCGCGATCGTGGCGGTGCTGCGCTGGCTTTGGGCCACGGACCTGCCGCCGCCGCGCCCGCATGCCGAGGTAGCGCAAGGCGTGGAGCTGCCCGCGGGCAGCCGCCGCCTCGCCGACTCGCATTCGCGGTGGGCCACGCTCGTCCTCGTGGTGGTGGACATGACGGTCTTCGCCTCCTTCGCGTATGCGCATGTGCATGTCGCCATGGCGGCCGACACGTGCCCGCCGCCCGGCGCTGCACTGCCGGCCTTGCGCTGGCCCTGGGCGTCGGCCGCGCTGCTCGGCATCGGTTCACTGCTGATGGCGACGGCGCCGCGGCGGCTGCGCGGCGCCGACCCGCAGGGCCAGCGAATGCTGCGCCTGCAGGTGGCGCTCGCCATGCCATGCGTGGCGGGTGCCTTCGGCATCGACCTGTTCGCGCAGGCGCAAGCCGGCCTGAACCCGCAGGCGCAGGCCTGGAGCGCCACCGTTGCGATGCTGCTCGCCTACCAGGGGCTGCATGTGGCGGTGCTGATGCTCATGGGCGGCTACCTGCTGGCGCGCTCCTTGACCGGACGCCTGCAGCCGCAGGCGCGGTCGACGCTCGACAACGCGCTACCCCTCTGGCATTGCGCAACTTTGCAGGGCCTCGTCGGCCTGCTTCTCGTGCAGGGCTTGCCGCTGCTGCTGGGCTGAAGGCACCCGACCTCACGCTGGCCGACATGCGGCGTCGGCCGCAGCCCACACGGCACGCGGTGCCGCCGCGCAGAGTCGAGCCATGCCATCGACAAGGAGGACCATCATGGCCACCAGCAGCATCTTGGGCGGCGAGCACGCGCCGGCGGAGCCTCGCGGCACCGACGTGGATTCGCTCGGTCCGAGCGACACCAGCGACAGCGGCAGCGACGTGCAGACCGACGGCAGCCGCAGGGCCGTGCCCGACGGGAGCGCCGAAGGCGCGCTGCCCATCTCGCACGACAGCGACTCCGATTCCACGGGCACCGGCGAGCGTGCGTCGGCCGACACCACGGCGTCATCGGACGATGCCGACATCCTGCCCGACCGCATCGGCACCGTGCCCTACGACGTGGGCGACGTGACGGATGCGGTCGACGACCCGGCTGCCGCGACGGCCGGTGAGTTGGCCGGGGACTCGGACGACCTCGACGACGACGTGGGCGACGACGAGGAAGATGGCGAGGACGGCGGATCTGCCCCGCTCGGCCGCGCGGTGCCGGTCAGGCGCGGCTCCTGAAGAGAGTTCAGCCTTCGACGCCTGCCAGCAGATCCTGCGATTCGTCGTCGAAGCCGGACACCGGCTGCGCCTTGGCCAGCGCCATCCAGACGCTGAATGGCAGGCGCGGCTGGGCGCGGTGCACGGCCGCGCGTGCCACCACCAGCCGCGCGCCTTGCGCGACCAGCACGCCGCATTCCGGCGGAACCTCCTCGGGCTCGCCAATGGGCCGGCCCTTGGCATCGCAGCCCAAGACGTACCAGCACTCGCCGCCCACATCGAGGTAGGCCGCGCGCTTGTCGGGCTTGCGCAGGTCGCCGAGCAGATCGGCGCGGCTGACCTTCACCTCGTGGACGACGGGTTGCGCATAGGCCTCCACGCTCGTGTTGCGGATCGAGAACACGTCGGGCCGTGCGAGGCACCAGCGTGGCTTGTCACCCTCCTTTGCGGCCGGTAGCCGTGCGCGCAGGCTCAGCCCGCGCCACGCGACCCGCCCGGCGCGCGTCATCTCGCGCGCAACCTGCTCCACCAGCGCTTCGTGCCGCGAGAGCGCCGCGCGGTTGACGACCAGGCTCCCTGCGATGTGGGCGATGCCGGCATCGCTCACGCGCAGCGTCTCGTGGCCCTGCGGCCAGCGCACGCGCTCCAGCAGGCCGGCGGCCAGCAGTTCGACCTCGATCTCGTCGCAACAGGGCCAGCCGGCCGAGCGGTACATCTCGCGCAGGCGCCGCGCGTGGAGGCGGCCGAGCGCTGAAGCGCCGGGCGGCGGGTCGGCCACCGGCGCCGGCGCGCCGGGCTCGGTCATCGGCGGATCGGCCGCCGGCGGGTCTCCCTCGGGCGGAGGTGAAGGTGCGGGAGGCGGTGAAGGCGGTATCGGCAGGTCGGGTGCGGGGGGCGGCGGGCCGATGGGGGCTTCGACGGCGGAGCGCTGCGGGGCGAGTGCGTTCATGTCGCTAGGGTAGCGAAAAGCGAGGGACTCGACGATGCCTCGGGCCCGGTGTTACGGGCAGCACGACGGCGATGACAACGACGTCGCGGAAACAATTCCCCAAGTTCTCGAAGGTGCCTTTTCGAAGGTATTTCAGAGGTGGACAAGGGCGGCATCGGTTCGTGAATTATGAAAACTTCGATTCCCGGACACATTTGTGATTGCGGCGCCTACCGATGCAAGCACGGTTAAATCTGTTTAATTCTGGCTAATTCTGACGAAAAGCGTTTGGTATTATTTACATTGAATTCCGAACCACGCTTCATTAAAGTGCCGGGCTGGCGCGACGGCGGCCCTAACTCTTGCACACCTGCATCCGGGAAGGACAGAGACATCAGAGCGGCACCATCAGGCCAATCAATGATGAAAAGTAACACTTCGATATTGGAACGATATGAGTACTAAGCAAGGCGAAGGCGCCGCCATCTTTGGGGCAGTTGACGGCATGATCGCGGCGCACAATCTCGTGAGCGTGCTCGAGCTTTTCGGCGAAGGCTTTTCGGCACGCCGCCCACCGCATCGTCATGGCCTCCACACAACTCTCGCACGTGCGGCAGAGCTACGACGCCTAAAAGAATGCATCTGCAGCACTCTAGGGCCGCAGAGCCGGCTAAAGCCGTACCTGGATGCCATCGAGTTCACCATCGACAAAACCGGGCTGCACTTCGACGCAACCGCGCTCGAGGGTCTCCTCGATCAGAAGAGAGCCGCCAATGAGCAAGAGGCCCTCACCGATCTGCTGGATCTCAACTGCTTGGCGATGCCGCTTTTGGATGCAGTGGGCTTCGACAGCTTTCTTGTTCTGCATCGTTGGATCGACGCGTAGATGATGGATGAACTATAAATTAATTAGACCATTTTTTCGATTTGTTCACTATGACTTATTTTTTTTGGTCCTGCAATACTGCCGCTTTCGGAATTCCTTAATTTAACTGGGCGCGAATTATCAAATTTCCCCATTTCGTGTTATTGCCTTTTTTGGCCGCTGCTCTCGGCGAGGCTTGCTCAGGCAAACACAAAGAGGCAATCGTAGAAATTTCTCCCGAATTTACAAGATAAAGTCAATTAAATCCAAACTTGCAACGCCCGTGGTGGACGAAGCCATCAAGTCGAGTCCCTCCAAAGTCATTGTCTATGCATGCTCATCCACTCCGCCCCGCAAAATTATCCAGTTCGAAAGAGAATTCTCAGCGAGATCAAAAAGCTGAACTAATTTTGGTGGTTTCGAAAAGTGATTGCGCCGTCGAATAGAGATTTCGACGATGTTTTGTCTATTGACAAGCAATTTGAGTGTTGCACTGTTGTTTGTGGCAGCAGTTGCAGTTCATGGAATCGTTGCGAAATTCTCCAATAGCGGAGGGCCAGGAGCGCTGAATATTGTCTTTTTGACATTTTTGGCTTTATACATCACATGGAGGAAATATGTCATTTAATGGGAAAGAACTCGTGAAGGATGCGGCTCTATGGGTCGCGGACAAGGCACAGGAGCCAGCAAATAGCTTCACAACGGGTTGTAGCAAAGGAGAAATGGTCTTTAAGAGCGGCACCACCGTCAACGGCAACCTCATCGCCCAGAGCGCCTGCTTCACCCGCGAGGTCGATGGGGTGCAGGTCAACCGCACCGTCGGCGCGATCGACCTCGAATCGAATCCCTTCTATCGCGGGTTTACCGTGGCCGTGCCGCTGACCGAGCAGGCCAGGTCCCTGCCCCAGATGCAGGGCTCGGGGCGTGCTCGCGACTTGGCCGAAGCGGTCCGCCTGAGCCAAACCTTCAAGGCCCGGCTCCACTTCAAGGAATGCTATGTGGTCTGACGATGTTGTTACCCCCAATGACGAATCCTCTGAGCCGCCGAACCGTAGGTCGTTGGCAATGGCGTGGATCGCATTCGCAGTCATCTTGACGATCATGTTGTGCTTCGCAGGATTTATCGCTTATCAGCACTACTTGCGCGAGCCTTCACGCAATGTGATCAAAGTCAATGTTGATCATGGGCAAACGAGGCATGTACTTTATTTAGATCGAGGCTATTTGAAAGATCCAGACGCGCCGCCGGAAGACTACGTTGTCTTGTATGCCGCTTATCCCAGCATGTTGCCTTGTGCTCGCAACAACGTGCCTGGCAATCATTGCATGCACATTCTCATCGCTCCTGAACATAGAGGTACGCACGGCGAATTCATTGTCGAGCGATGGAGGATCAATAAGGATCGCAGTGACCTTGGACCGGGATTTGACCGCTATGTTGGAGAAGAAGATGGCTATCAAATTTATGAGGGATTGCTCAGTCAAAAAACGGGGACAACCATTCGAACTCGAATTTTTAATGATGAGAATGGAAATCTGGTGGCGGATAGCTACTATGCAGAGGCCAGATTTCTTTCCGGCATCCCCGTTCGCTATGGTTCAGCCGAAGGATACGGAACCACACCAAGAGAAATGCATATTTGGATAAAGAATCTTTTGAAAAAACTGACCAACGAAATCAAGCAATAGGAGAGGAAAAATGACCACTGCACTCAATCTGACGCATCATGAACTTGTTGATTTGACCTTGATGAGAGATCAAGGCCGCTATGCGGAGGCTTATGAATACATGCGAGGAATCGTCGATGGTGCTCGATCATCGGAAATCGACGCTACGCGTTCAACTGAACTTGGAAATCTATCGACATGGCTAGATCGTGCAGCCAGCATCAATGCCAATGATGGCTCGTTTGCGAGTGAGTTTGTCCGCGGCGCGACCTCCGGAATTCGAGAGCGTCTGACCGGCGAGCCAATAAGCGATGATGAATTTCAACGAGTTTCGGACGGATTGGCTCGCAAAGTTCTTGAGGATGTCATCCGTGATCGAGGCATTCCCTCCGCAAAAGAAATCCTCGCGAAGGATGTCGACAGTGCAGTGCAAGATACCGGCGCGGGAGGATTCGGCTTGCCTAACTGGGGCTGGGCCGGCACATGGGGCGACTGGATATGGTCACCGATTGGGCTCGGCGAGGACTACGTCTCCATCGACGGCAAGTCCGTGCGCGACTACGCGGAGAACTGGGGCAAGTCGTTGGGTTCCCAAGGCGATGGCTTTTCGCGCTGGCTACGGACGCGTCTCAATGACGCCCAAGACCTCGGTGGTGACCCCTTCACCGGCATGCCATGGCCCGGTGTCGATCGGCAGGTGGACCAATACTTCGACAACGCCCGCGCCTGGCGCCAACCCGTCGATCCCCTGATGCTCGACCTCGACGGCGACGGCCTCGAACTCAAGCGCGCCGACGGCTCCATCCTCTTCGACCACAACGCCGACACCATTCGCACCGGGACCGGCTGGATCGACGCCGACGACGGCATCCTGGTTCGCGACCTCAACGTCTACGGCACCATCGACTCCGTCCGCGAACTCTTCGGCATCGACACGTTCAAGTCCGATGGCAAGAACGCGCTCAACGGCTTTGATGCCTTGGCCGACCTGGACAGCAACGCAGACGGCCAGCTCAATGCCGCCGATCTCGCCTTAGGTTCCTTGCAGGTCTGGCGCGACCTCGACCAGCACGGCATCGCCGACGCAAGCGAACTCTTCAGCCTCGACGCCTTGGGCATCAGCCGCATTGGCGTGGTCGGCAGCACCACCAACGCCACCGGCGGCAACAGGTTCATAAAGGGAAGGGCATGAGAGCGTTTTTCTTTTCTTTTGGATTCATTTGGACACTTGCATCAGTTGGATCCGTTGTTTTGGGGCCCTTTGTTGGACTGAATAGATCAAAAATCAAAGAGGAGCTCAAGGATTTCTATTATCAAACACCCGTTGCGCATTGGAAAAAAATCCCAGTTCTACTTCTATTTTTTATTTCTCTGATTGGGTTGATTATTCCCATTGCATATCCATTAATTGGATTTGCTGTAGGTGCGGTGTTTTTCTGTCTTTCATTGATGGAGTAAAGAAATGAGTTTGGTTGGAACAGGGATCAAATTGGCGCTCGGGCAGCTCAAGAGGCTTGCAGCGCAAGCTCCGGGAACAGCTGGGATCGGAGTGTTGGGCGCGACGGTCGCCGGTGAAGTCACTGCCGGACAATCACTGGGTGACGAAACCAATATATACATTCCTATTTATGGCCCGGCAGGAATTGACTCTGGCGTCGTTGGTTATACCGCTGCAACGGTCGGCTTTCTCGCAGGCATGGGTACGATTGCAGCGCTTGCTGCCGGAGTTCCCGTTGCGGCCGGGGTTGGTGTGCTAGCTGTGGGAATAGGGGTTGTTGCAGCAGCAGTCAACCCAGCATTTCAAGAACATGTTTTTGATATCGCTGATCACATTCGTGATTACTTGAATGAAAAAGTCGCGGATGGAACTATTCCGACTGAAGTTCACCCCATTGATATTCCAGAATTCGATTGGTCGATTCCGGGAGGCATTGGAGAAAGGACGAATGGCTGCTTCAGAGATGCCCGCGCCTGGCGCCAACCCGTCGACCCGTTGATGCTCGACCTCGACGGCGATGGCCTCGAACTCAAGCGCGCCTCCGGCTCCATCCTCTTCGACCACAACGCCGACACCATTCGCACCGGGACCGGCTGGATCGACGCCGACGACGGTATCCTCGTTCGCGACCTCAACGGGAACGGGTCGATCGACTCCGGGCGCGAGCTCTTCGGCATCGACACCGTCAAGTCCGATGGCAGGAATGCCGTGAACGGCTTCGACGCCCTGGCCGATCTGGACGCCAACGCCGACGGCCAGCTCAATGCCGCCGATCTGGCTTGGGGCTCGCTGCAAATCTGGCGCGACCTCGACCAGGACGGCATCACCGACGCAGGCGAACTCTCCGGCCTCGACACCCTCGGCATCAGCCGCATCGGCGTGAATGGCAGCGCGAGCAACGCCACCGGCGGCGCCCAGGCCGGCACCACCGTCAACGGCAACCTCATCGCCCAGAGCGCCAGCTTCACCCGCGAGGTCGATGGGGTGCAGGTGAACCGCACCGTCGGCGCCATCGACCTCGAATCCAACGCCTTCTATCGCGAGTTCACCGTGGCCGTGCCGTTGACCGAGCAGGCCAGGTCCCTGCCCCAGATGCAGGGCTCGGGCCGCGCCCGCGATCTGGCCGAAGCGGTCAGCCTGAGCCCAACCCTCGGGACCAGCCTCTCTGCCTTCAGCAGCGCCACCACCCGCGACGCCCAGCGGGCCCTGTTGGACGACCTTCTCACCCAATGGGCCCAGGGCTCGGACTTCTGGCAGAGCCTGGAGACCAGCCTCGACGGCAACGTCAAGATCAGCGGCCTGCCCGCGGGCATGACCGAAGCGCAGTACCGCAACCTCGTGGGCGTGCTGGAGGTCTTCAACGGCGAGCGCTTCTACAGCACCGGCGCCAACGGCATCGCCATGACCGCCGGCACCACCAAGACCACCACCACCGACGCGGCCAGCAACGTGACGCGCGCCGGCTACGGCATCGCCCCGCCGGCCGCGCAACTGGCGCTGCTGCAGCAGAGCTACGACGCATTGAAGGAGAGCATCTACAGCGCCCTCGTGCTGCAGACGCGGCTCGAGCCGTACCTCGATGCCATCGAGCTCACCATCGACGAGAACGGCCTTCGCTTCGACACCACTGCACTTGCCGGGCTACTCGATCAACGCAGGACGGTCAGCGAGCGCGATGCATTCAGCGATCTGGTGGAGCTGAACCGTTTTGCGCAGCCCACCCTGCAGGCCGTAGGCTTTGCTGGCCTGGAGACGCTGCGCGGCTGGGTCGAGGCCCTGCCGGCCGGATCGGCGCTCAGGACCGAACTCGCAGCCTTGAACGTCTATGCCGGCGCCACCACAAGCGGCACTGCCAAGTCGGACATCTACCTGGGCGATGCCAATGGCAACAGCTTCAGCGGTGGAGCCGGAGACGACATGGCCGATGGGGATGCGGGCAATGACGCCCTCAATGGCGGCGAAGGCAATGACAGCCTGTTCGGCAAAGCCGGCAACGACAGTCTCTATGGCGATGCTGGCGACGACACGATTGACGGTGGGGTCGGCAACGACTACCTCTATGGCGGTGCCGGCTCGGATCTCTACCGGTTCGCCCGCGGCTGGGGCCAGGATGCCGTATCCAACTACGACACCAGCATCGGCAAGACCGATGCGATCGAGTTCGCCGAAGGCATTGCGGCCAGCGACATCGTCGCAACCCGCTCGGGCGACGATCTGATCCTCAGCCTAAGGGGCAGCACCGACCGCGTCACTGTCAGTTCCTGCTTCTACACCGATGGCGTCAGCGGCTACAAGATCGAGGAGATCCGCTTTGCCGATGGCACACGCTGGGACATGACCCAGCTCAAGCAGATGGTGCAGCAGGGCACCGAGGGCAACGACTCCCTGCAGGGCTATGCCGTCGCCGACACGCTGTCCGGGGGCGCGGGCAACGACTACATTCGCGGCTGGGCAGGCAACGACACCCTGGATGGTGGGGCCGGCAACGACACCCTGTTCGGCGACGATGGCGACGATCGCCTCACCGGAGGTGCGGGCGAGGACTCGTTGTCGGGCGGAAACGGCAGCGACAGCCTGCTGGGTGGCGATGGCAACGACAACCTCTATGGCGAGGCGGGCGACGACACGCTCGACGGTGGAGCCGGCAACGACTGCCTCAATGGCGGTGCCGGCTCGGATCTCTACCGGTTCGCCCGCGGCTGGGGCCAGGATGCCGTATCCAACTACGACACCAGCATCGGCAAGACCGATGCGATCGAGTTCGCCGAAGGCATTGCGGCCAGCGACATCGTGGCCACCCGCTCGGGCGATGACCTGGTCCTCAGCCTCAGGGGCAGCACCGACCGCGTCACTGTCAGTTCCTGCTTCTACACCGATGGCGTCAGCGGCTACAAGATCGAGGAGATCCGCTTTGCCGATGGCACACGCTGGGACATGGTCCAGCTCAAGCAGATGGTGCAGCAGGGCACCGATGGCAACGACTCCCTGCAGGGCTATGCCGTCGCCGACACGCTGTCCGGGGGTGCGGGCAACGACTCCATCCGCGGCTGGGCAGGCAACGACACCCTGGATGGTGGAGCCGGCAACGACACCCTGGTCGGCGACGAAGGCGACGACGCCCTCGGTGGCGGCACGGGCGACGACACGCTCTACGGCGGGAACGGCAGCGACAGCCTGCTGGGTGGCGATGGAAACGACAGCCTCTATGGCGAGGCGGGCGACGACACGCTCGACGGTGGAGCCGGCAACGACTACCTCTACGGCGGTGCCGGCTCGGATCTCTACCGGTTCGCCCGTGGCTGGGGCCAGGACGTCATCAACAACTACGACACCAGCATCGGCAAGACCGATGCGATCGAGTTCGCCGAAGGCATTGCGGCCAGCGACATCGTGGCCACCCGGTCGGGCGACGATCTGATCCTCAGCCTAAGGGGCAGCACCGACCGCGTCACTGTCAGTTCCTGCTTCTACACCGATGGCGTCAGCGGCTACAAGATCGAGGAGATCCGCTTTGCCGATGGCACACGCTGGGACATGGTCCAGCTCAAGCAGATGGTGCAGCAGGGCACCGATGGCAACGACTCCCTGCAGGGCTATGCCGTCGCCGACACGCTGTCCGGGGGTGCGGGCAACGACAACATCCGCGGCTGGGCAGGCAACGACACCCTTGACGGCGGAGCCGGCAACGACACCCTGGTCGGCGACGAAGGCGACGACGCCCTCGGTGGCGGCACGGGCGACGACACGCTCTACGGCGGGAACGGCAGCGACAGCCTGCTGGGTGGCGATGGCAATGACAGCCTCTATGGCGAGGCGGGCGACGACGCGCTCGACGGTGGAGCGGGCAACGACTACGTCAATGGCGGTGCCGGCTCGGATCTCTACCGGTTCGCCCGTGGCTGGGGCCAGGACGTCATCAACAACTACGACACCAGCATCGGCAAGACCGATGCGATCGAGTTCGCCGAAGGCATTGCGGCCAGCGACATCGTCGCCACCCGCTCGGGCGACGATCTGATCCTCAGCCTCCGGAGCAGCACCGACCGCGTCAGCGTCAGCGCCTGCTTCTACACCGATGGCGTCAGTGGCTACAAGATCGAGGAGATCCGCTTTGCCGACGGCACACGCTGGGACATGACCCAGCTCAAGCAGATGGTGCAGCAGGGCACCGATGGCAACGACTCCCTGCAGGGCTATGCCATCGCCGATACGTTGTCCGGGGGTGCGGGCAACGACAACATCCGTGGCTGGGCAGGCAACGACACCCTGGATGGCGGAGCCGGCAACGACACCCTGGTCGGCGACGAAGGCGACGATCGCCTTACCGGAGGTGCGGGCGAGGACTCGTTGTCGGGCGGGAACGGCAGCGACAGCCTGCTGGGTGGCGATGGCAATGACAGCCTCTATGGCGAGGCGGGCGACGACGCGCTCGACGGTGGAGCCGGCAACGACTACCTCAATGGCGGTGCCGGCTCGGATCTCTACCGGTTCGCCCGTGGCTGGGGCCAGGACGTCATCAACAACTACGACACCAGCATCGGCAAGACCGATGCGATCGAGTTCGCCGAAGGCATTGCGGCCAGCGACATCGTGGCCACCCGCTCGGGCGATGACCTGGTCCTCAGCCTCAGGGGCAGCACCGACCGCATCACCGTCAGCGCCTGCTTCTACACCGATGGCGTCAGTGGCTACAAGATCGAGGAGATCCGCTTTGCCGACGGCACTCGCTGGGACATGGTCCAGCTCAAGCAGATGGTGCAGCAGGGCACCGATGGCAACGACTCCCTGCAGGGCTATGCCATCGCCGATACGTTGTCCGGGGGTGCGGGCAACGACAACATCCGTGGCTGGGCAGGCAACGACACCCTGGATGGCGGAGCCGGCAACGACACCCTGGTCGGCGACGAAGGCGACGATCGCCTTACCGGAGGTGCGGGCGAGGACTCGTTGTCGGGCGGGAACGGCAGCGACAGCCTGCTGGGTGGCGATGGCAATGACAGCCTCTATGGCGAGGCGGGCGACGACGCGCTCGACGGTGGAGCCGGCAACGACTACCTCAATGGCGGTGCCGGCTCGGATCTCTACCGGTTCGCCCGTGGCTGGGGCCAGGACGTCATCAACAACTACGACACCAGCATCGGCAAGACCGATGCGATCGAGTTCGCCGAAGGCATTGCGGCCAGCGACATCGTGGCCACCCGCTCGGGCGATGACCTGGTCCTCAGCCTCAGGGGCAGCACCGACCGCATCACCGTCAGCGCCTGCTTCTACACCGATGGCGTCAGCGGCTACAAGATCGAGGAGATCCGCTTTGCCGATGGCACACGCTGGGACATGGCCCAGCTCAAGCAGATGGTGCAGCAGGGCACCGAGGGCAACGACTCCCTGCAGGGCTATGCCGTCGCCGACACGCTGTCCGGGGGTGCGGGCAACGACAACATCCGCGGCTGGGCAGGCAACGACACACTGGACGGCGGAGCCGGCAACGACACTGTGGTCGGCGACGAAGGCGACGACGCCCTCGGTGGCGGCACGGGCGACGACACGCTCTACGGCGAGAACGGCAACGACACCCTGCTCGGCGGCGAAGGCAACGACAGCCTGTATGGCGACGCCGGCAATGACATCCTCGACGGTGGAGCGGGCAACGACTACCTCAATGGCGGCGCCGGCAACGACACCTATGTATTCGGCCGAGACTCGGGCCGGGATACGGTGAACGACTACGACACGACCAGCGGCAATACCGATGTGGTGGCATTCGGCTCGAATGTGTCAATGGACCAGCTCTGGTTCCGCCACATCGGCAACAGCCTAGAGGTCAGCATTCTGGCCACCGACGACAAGCTCACCTTGAGCAACTGGTACTCCGCCGGCGCGTACCACGTCGAGCAGTTCAAGACCTCCGACAGCAAGGTGCTGCTGGACAGCCAGGTCGATGTGCTGGTCGCCGCCATGGCCGCCTTTGCGCCCCCTGCACCTGGCCAGACCTCACTGCCGCCTGACTACCAGACGGCGTTGAACCCGGTAATCGCCGCGAACTGGAAGTAGGCGCCCCGCCCGAGGGAATCGCCCGTCCCCCTCGCTCTGCCCAGAAGGCTACTGGCCGGAGCTTGGGGGTTTTTTGTATCGATGAAGAAAACACAGTTCGATGGCTGACGACCGCCCCAATGACCACCCCGACGACAAAGGCAGCGCCGATCGGCACTTGACGATTGTCGAGCACCCGTCCGCTACTGCGACAGAGCCATCTCCTGCCGCCAGGCTCGATTCCGGTCTGGCCTGCCTGGTGATGATGGCCCGTCTGCACGGCGTGGCCGCCGACCCTGACCAGCTGGTCCATGAGTTCCCAACGGGAAGCGAGTTCGGCGTCACGGACATCCTGCTCGCGGCCAGGCAGCTCGATCTGCAGGCCAAGGCGGTGAAGATCGATCTTGCACGCCTGGCAAAAACACCCTTGCCCGCCGTCGCAGTCGGCAGGAACGCTGCAGGCAACACAAGCTTCTTCATCCTGGCTCGGCTCGATGGCGATCAGGTCCTGGTGCAAGACCCGGCAGCCGGCCGGCCGCAAGCACTCAAGCTGGCCGAACTGCCAGCGCGCTGGACCGGCGAACTCATCCTGTTCACGTCCCGCGCCTCAATGGCGGGCGAGCTCGCCAGGTTCGACTTCACCTGGTTCGTCCCGGCAATCGTGAAGTACCGCAAGCTCCTGGGCGAAGCGCTGCTGGTGAGCTTCGCGCTGCAGATCTTTGCGCTCATCACGCCGCTGTTCTTTCAGGTGGTGATGGACAAGGTGCTGGTCCATCGCGGCTTCACCACCCTGGATGTGATCGCCGTGGGCTTGACCGTGGTGGTTCTGTTCGAGGTCTCGCTGACCGCCTTGCGCAGCTACGTGTTCGCCCATACCACCAGCCGCATCGATGTAGAACTGGGCGCACGGCTGTTTCGGCATTTGCTGAGCTTGCCGCTGGGCTACTTTCAGGCGCGGCGCGTGGGTGACTCCGTGGCCCGGGTGCGCGAACTCGAGAACATCCGCTCCTTCCTGACCGGCAATGCCATCACGCTGGTCCTGGACCTGTTGTTCTCGGTGGTCTTCATCGCCGTGATGCTGTATTACAGCGGCTGGCTGACGCTGATCGTGGTCTTGTCGCTGCCGTGCTATGTCATCCTGTCGCTGGCATTCACCCCTCTTCTGCGCGCCCGCCTGCATGAAAAATTCAACCGAAGTGCGGAGAACCAGGCCTTCCTGGTGGAGACCATCAGCGGCATCGACACCGTCAAGGCAATGGCGGTGGAGCCACACTGGACGCGCAAGTGGAACAACCAGTTGGCGGCCTATGTGTCGTCCAGCTTCAGGACCGTCGCCATCGGCACATTGGCCAACAGTGGCGTGAGCCTGATTTCGAAGCTGGTCACCGTTGCGACGATGTACATGGGTGCCCGCCTGGTGATCGATGGTCGACTGTCGGTGGGGCAGCTGATCGCCTTCAACATGCTGGCAGGCCAGGTCGCCCAACCGATGATGCGCCTGGCGCAGCTATGGACTGACTTCCAGCAAACGGGCATCTCCCTTCAGCGCTTGGGGGACATCCTGAACACCCGCACCGAAGTGGCGGGCACCAGGAGCGCCCTGCCTCCCCTCGCCGGCCGCATCACCCTGGATGGCGTTGTGTTCCGCTATCGCCCCGACGGCCCGGAGGTGCTCAAGGGCATCGACCTGGACATCCGCCCCGGCGAGGTGATCGGCATCGTGGGCCGTTCCGGCTCGGGGAAAAGCACGCTGACCAAGCTGATGCAGCGCTTGCATGTGCCGGAACGCGGCCGGGTGCTGGTGGATGGCACGGACCTGGCGCTGGCCGAGGCCAGCTCGCTGCGCAGGCAGATGGGGGTGGTGCTTCAGGAGAACGTGCTGTTCAGCCGCTCGATCCGGGACAACATCGCGCTGGCCGATCCTGGCGTGCCGCTGGAAGCAGTGATCCACGCGGCCAAGCTGGCAGGCGCGCACGACTTCATTCTCGAACTGCCCGAAGGCTACGACACGCCGGTGGGCGAGCACGGTTCGACACTGTCGGGCGGGCAACGGCAACGCATGGCCATCGCGCGCGCGCTCATGACCAACCCGCGCATCCTCATCTTCGATGAGGCGACCAGCGCGCTGGATTACGAGAGCGAGCGCATCATCCAGAACAACATGAAGGCCATCTGCCAGGGCCGCACGGTGATCATCATCGCGCATCGGCTTTCGGCGGTGCGCGATGCCCACCGCATCGTGGTGATGGATCGCGGGCAGATCGCCGAAAGCGGCAGCCATGCAGAGCTGCTGAAGCACGAGGCAGGCCACTACGCACGGCTTCATCGCTTGCAGCAAGGATGATGTGATGAGCCGCACGTCCGCTCCCAAGGCGAATGAAACCGCGGTCGAAGGCGCCGGTGCGCCGGTGAACGCAAAGCCGCGACTTCAAGCCTCCAGGGACTTGTTGCGCCGCTACACGGCAGCGTTCGCCCGTGCGTGGCGTCATCGGGCACAGATGGAAACCATGGAGCGGCAGCCGCATGAGTTGCAATTCCTGCCTGCAGCGCTGTCGCTGCAGGAAACCCCGGTGTCACCCGCGCCACGGCTCGCCATGTGGATGCTGCTGTCCTTTGCGCTGCTGACCTTGCTCTGGGCGGTACTCGGTCGTATCGACGTGGTGGCTACGGCGCAAGGCAAAGTGGTGCCCAACGGCCGCACCAAGACCATCCAGCCGTTCGAGACCGCCACCGTGAAACGCATCCTGGTCAGCGACGGGCAGCAGGTCAAGGCGGGCGATGTGCTGATCGAACTCGACGGCACCACCCTGCAAGCCGACAAGGACCGGGTGCAGGGCGACCTGGCCATGGCCCGTCTGCAAGTCGCACGCGGGCAGTCCCTGCTGCAAGCGATCGACAAGGGCACAGCGCCCAAGCTGGATCGACCGGAACAGGTGACGGATCTCCAGTTCATGGAAGCACAACGCTTGCTGGCAGGACAAGTGGCCGAATACGCCGCCAAGCTGGGACGTATCGATGCCGAGGTGGCACGGCGAGAAGCGGAATTGCGCTCCACGCTGGAGCTGGTGCGCAAACTGGAGCAGACCGTGCCGATCGCCCAGCAGCGCGCCAGGGACTTCAAGAATCTGGTCGATCAGAACTTCGTCTCGAAGCACGGCTATCTCGAGCGGGAACAGGCACGCATCGAACAGGAGGCCGATCTGGCGAACCAGAGAAGCCGGCTGATGGAAATCGAAGCTGCGCTTCGTGAAGCCAAGGGCCAGCGCCAGGAGCAGACGGCCGGTACCCGACGCACCGCGCTCGACAGCCTCACCGATGGGGAGCAAAAGCGCGCCGCACTGGAACAGGAGTACTTGAAGGCCGATTCGCGCAGCAAGCTGATGCAATTGGCCTCACCGGTCGATGGCACCGTACAGCAATTGGCAGTGCACACGATGGGCGGCGTGGTCACTCCCGCGCAGCCGCTGATGATGATCGTGCCGCGCGACAACCCGCTGGAGGTGGAGGCCTTCATCGAGAACAAGGACATCGGATTCGTCAAACCCGATCAGGAGGCGGAGGTCAAGGTCGAAACCTTCCAGTACACCAGGTACGGCACCATCCATGCCAAGGTGACGTCGGTCTCGCATGACGCGATCAATGACGAAAAGCGGGGGTTGATCTACTCGACGCGGGTGAAGTTGGCCAGGTCGGCCCTCCTGGTCGAAGGCACGGAGGTCAACCTCAGCCCCGGCATGGCGGCGTCGGTCGAGATCAAGACAGGCAAGCGGCGAGTGATCGAATATTTCCTGTCGCCACTGGTCCAGCATACCGGTGAGAGTCTGCGTGAGCGTTAGCCGCAAGTGAGGGGGCTCGCCCGCGCCACCCACTCGGGTCGGTCGGTGTCGAGAGCATTCCTCGGCAAGATCGCACTGAACCGGGGACGCCGCACACGACGCTGCTCCCTCATGCGCCGGGTCGATCCTGCCCACGCCTCGATCGGCATGCGAGAGAATGCCTCTTCATCGTCCGTTGCCCGGACCCGCAATGACAAGGAGCGACTCCACCGTGCCAGAACGATCCTCTTCCGCCGGCCGCACCGGCCGCCCTGCGGCAAACGCGGGCGAGCCTGCGCCGGCCGAGGGAGGCGGCCCGACACGCCGGCGCCTGCGGCGCGAGCGCACGGAACTGCTCGAAACCCGCATCCTCGACGCTGCCGTCGAGGAGTTCGCCGAGCACGGATTCGCCGGCGCGCGCATCGAGCGCGTCAGCGCCGCGGCCGGCACGGTGGACCGCATGCTGTACTACTACTACGGCAACAAGGAGCGCCTCTACCAGGCCGTGCTGGCGAAGATCTACGAGGACATGATCGGCGCGCAGCGCGAGTTCGTGACCCCCGAGGACCCGGTCGAAGGCATGCGCCAGCTCGTGCAGCATTCGTGGGACCACTACCTCTCGCACCCGAACCTGCTGCGGCTGCTCATGAACGAGAACCTGCTGCGCGGCAAGCACATCCGGCAAGCGCCGCAGGTGGTGGAGCGCACCGCGCTGCCGCTGGTGCACACGGTCGCGACCCTGCTCGAGAACGGGCAGGCGCGCGGGGTGTTCCGCCGCGACGTGTCGTCCGAGCATGTGCTCATGACGATCATGTCGCTCGGCTTCTTCTATCTCTCGAACCAGTACACCTGCGCCACCTGGATCGGTGCTGACCTGATGAGCCGGCCGCGCCGCACAGCCTGGCGCGCGCACATCTGCGACGTGGTGCTGCGCATGCTTGCGACCGGCGACGAATCCGCCGTGGCGCAAGCCGCGCCCAAGCCCCGGCGCAAGCCGCCCGCTGCAAAGAAGTGATCAGGCCGGGCCGAGTGTGGCCCACTGATCGCGCACGAAGCGCGCGATGGCCGCGTTCTGCCCGATCAGCGAGAAGCGCGCGTTGTGCGCGTAGTCGGGCAGGTTGATCATCTCGGTGGTGATCCAGCGCAGTGGCGAATCTTCGTGCGTGCGGTGGTAAGCCAGCACCTTTCGAACCACCTCGCGCGTACAGGCGAGCGCGCCCGAGTCCCACGGCGAGTGCCATTCGCCGCGCGCCGGCTCGGTGAAGGGATAGAGAATGCCGCGGCCCGGTTCGCCCTTCGCGTACGGAAAGATGGAATGGTCAGGCACGGCCGCGACGGCTTCGCCCGAGTCGCCCAGCGACCATCGGTTGCGCGGCCCGTTCGGCGCCACGCTGCGCACCTGCAGCCAGCGCACGATGCCCATCTCCAGCCATTGGTCCACGAAGCTGCCGGGCTTGAAGGGGTCGAGCACCGCGCGCTCCGAAGCGATGTCTTCCGTCAATCCGCAGATCGCCAGCTCCTGCGCATTGCCGATCTTGAAGATCGCATGGCTGTAGTCCAGCGTGAAGTGAAAGGGCACGCCGCGTCGGCGCACCGCCTCGGCCACCGGCGCAACACGCCGCGGGTCCTCGCTCCACATGTTGACGTGAAACTCGAAGGCCGGCTCCACGCCGCGCGCCATGCCTTCGTCGTAGGCGCGCAGGTAGAAGTCGACCACCTCGTCGTTGCCGATGGGCCGCCCCGTCGCATCGTGCCAATGCAGCATGATGTTGTGGGTGCGGGCGCCGACCTCGGCCGCGAGCCGCAGCTTGTCGGCAAGCAGCGCCTCGTCGCGCCCGAGCGCATAGAACCAGCTCGCGGTGTGCACCGGCAGGCCGAAGCGCTCGATGCAGCGCAGGTAGGTGTCGACCTGGCCGGGCATCGGCAGGCGGTCGAAGCAGTCGAACGCGCCGCTCTCGCGCACCAGGCGGAACTGCTCCTCGACCGAGGGCTCGGCCAGCGACACCGGCCGCTCGAGCGACGAGGCCTGCGCGCCGCGGCCGTTGCAGCCGATCGGCGGAAGGGTCGCGCTCATCACGAGGGGTTGCGCAGCTTGCGGATCTGCTCGTCGGCCGGCTGCAGCTTCGCGCCGTCGAGGTAGGTGCCCGAGGGCATCACGCCCTTGCCGTCCTTCACCGCGGTACGGCCGACGAAGATGCCGAGCGTCGACTGGTTGTCCTGCGGCCGGAACACGACCGGCCCGAAGGGCGAGTCGAACTTCAGGCCCTTGAAAGCCGCGACCAGCTTCTCGGTGTCGGTCGAGCCGGCCTTCTGCACGCCCGCGGCGATCGCCTTGACGGTGGCATAACCCACGACCGAGTTCAGGCGCGGATAGTCGTTGTATTTCTTCTGGTAGGCGGCGAGAAAGGCCTTGTGCTCGGGCGTGTCGATGCTGGCGTAGGGGTAGCCGGTCACGATCCAGTTGGCGGGCGCGTCGTCCTTCAGCGGATCGAGGTACTCGGGCTCGCCGGTGAGCAGGCTCACCACCTCGCGGCCTTCGAACAGGCCGCGGGTCTTGCCCTCGCGTGCAAGCTTGGTCAGGTCGCTGCCGAACATGACGTTGAAGATGGCATCCGGCTTGGCATCGGCCAGCGCCTGCACCACGGCGCCGGCGTCGATCTTGCCGAGCGGCGGCGACTGCTCCGCCACGAACTCGACATCGGGCTGCGCCTTCTTCATGTTCTCCTTGAAGGCCGCCACGGCCGCCTGGCCGTACTCGTAGTTGGGGTAGACCAGCGCCCAGCGTTTCTTCTTCAGCTTGACCGCTTCGCTGATCACCGAGGTGGCGAGCGCGTACGTGCCGGAGCGCAGGCGGTAGGTGTAGCGGTTGCCGTTGTCCCACACGACCTTGTCGCTGAGGGGGCCGGAGGCGAGGAAGAAGAACTTCTTCTGCTTGGCGAAATCGGTCAACGCCAACCCTACATGCGAGAGCGTCACGCCGGAGAGGATGTCGACCTTCTCGCGCGCGAGCAGCTCCTCCGCCATGCGCACCGCATCGCCGGGGTTGCCGTTGTCGTCGCGGAACACCGTCTCCAGCTTCTTGCCGAGCACGCCGCCCGCCGCGTTGATCTCTTCCTGCGCCAGCAGCCAGCCTTGCTTGTAGGGCACCAGGTTCTGCGGCAAGGCCTTGTAGCTGTTGATCTCGCCGATCTTGATGGTGTCCTGCGCGGCGGCGTGCGCGCCTGCGAGGCAGAGACTGGCCGCCAGCAGGCGGGCGGACACGGAGAGCATGAGACGCATGGCGAAGTCCTTTCTGGCGATGTCTGGGGACGGAGAAAAAGGTAGCGACTCGTGGCTCAATCAGTCGCTTCGAAGCTGTGCAGGCAAGCCGGGGAACACCGCGGAACCGGCTTTGCCGGGCCGCTGGTGTTGCCCCCGGTGAGGGGGTGGGCGGCTACACGAAGTGAGCCAACCTGGGGGAGAGCTTCATTCAGCGGCCATCTCCTCGACGATACGGCGCATCTTGATGGAGGAGCCATCGAGCGCGAGATTGATGCGGTGCCATTGGCGCGGCTTGTCCTCGTTGCGCTGGATGGCCTCGAGCACGCGCTTGTCCTCGTTGAAGGCCATGCGCAGGCTGCTTTTCAGGCGTTCGTCGACCACCGGGTCGGCGGGCGAGTTCTTCAGGCACAGCCAGTGCTGCACGCAGCTGCGCTGGTCGATGGGCGTGATGAAGTGGCAGGCGTACATCTGGATGCAGTCGTCGCGGTTGCCCTCCGGTGCGCCGGTGCCGGTGCGGGCGGAGCCGAAGTCGATCACCGCGATACTGGGGGCGTGGTAGTGGTAGTAGTGCCAGCGGTCGACATTGCCCCCGAAGTCCTTGAGGCCTTCGAAGATCGGGATCAGCGGGCCGTCGATCACCCAGCGCCAGGTCACGACCTTGTTGCCCTGGCGCTCGTGCTGCACGCGCGTTTCCTCGCGGCCGGCGCTCGCCAGCGTGGTCTGGTGCACGTAGACCACATGCGTGGGGTCGCAGAGGTTGTCGGCGAGGCTCAGGTAGTTGGCCTGCACGAGCAGCGCGTCACCCTCGACCACGCTGTAGCCCGGGTCGTCGTACTGCGGCAGGTGGAACACCTGGCTGCGGTCGGCCTTCTCGGCATCGCCCATCCAGACCCAGACCATGCCCATGCTCTCGGCGGTGGGATAGCTGCGCACGCGGAAGCTTTCCGGCACGCGCGGCATGCCCGGTGCGTGCACGCAGCGGCCGCTGCAGTCGAAAGTGAGGCCGTGGTAGGCGCACTGGATGGCATCGCCCTGGAGCCAGCCGATGGTCAGGGGCGCCAGCCGGTGCGGGCAGGCGTCCTCCAGCGCGGCGACGGCGCCCTCCTCCGTGCGGTAGATCGCGAGGTCCTGCTCGAGCACGCGGCGCGCGACGATCTCGCGTCCGATGTCCCGCGACCAGGCGAGCGGGTACCAGGCGTTGTAGGCGAAGGCGGTCATGGGCGTCGTTCCTCGTGGGGTAGGCAACTTGCAGTGATGCGGAGCATTGCAGAATGCATGCCAGCAGTTAAGTAAGCAACTTCTCCAATTTAATGGAGAGAATACTTAATTTCGGTGCTCTCGTACACCGGGTTTGCACCGGGAAGCGGCATCGGCGTGCCGCGGGCGTGCACGCTCCCGGGCAGGCCGTTGTCCCCTCAGTGGAAGTCGCGGCTCCTGCTGCTGCTTGCGAGTCTCCCCAGGAGCGGCGTCAGGTCCCTGAAGCCGGTGGCGACCACGTGCCGCACCTCGCCGCCGCTGTCCACGTCGCGCTGCCAGGTGCCCTGCACCGCGAGCAGCTGCGACTTCAGCACCTGCTCGCGCCAGGCTTCGACGACGTGCTTCCAGACGATCACGTTGACGTTGCCGGTCTCGTCCTCGAGCGTGACGAAGATGGTGTCGTTCGCGGTCTGCGGGCGCTGCCGTCCCATGACCATGCCGCAGGCGCGCACCGTCTGGCCGCTGGGCAGGTCGCGCAGCTGCTCGGCGCTGCTGAGCTTCATGCGCGCCAAACGCGGGCGCAGCAGCGCCAGCGGATGGCGGCGCAGCGTGAAGCCGAGCGAAGCGTAGTCGCCGACGATTTCTTCGCCCTCCGGCGCCAGGGGCAGCTGCAGCGCCCGCTCATGGATGGGCACGCCCTTGAGCAGCGCCGGCGCGCGCCGCTGCGCAGTGGCGTCCCAGACCTGCTGGCGCCGCTGGCCCGAGAGTGCGAGCAGCGCATCGGCCGCTGCGAGCGCGGCCATGTCCTTGGCGTCGAGCTCGGCGCGCAGGGCCAGGTCTTCGGTGCTGGTGAAGGGAGCTTGGTTGCGGGCTTCGACGATGCGTTGGGCGCCGGCTTCGCCGAGGCTTGCGATGCGGCGCAGGCCGAGGCGCACGGCGGGTTGGCGGGGGCGGCCCGGGCGGGTGGCGAAATGGGGGGAGATGGAAGGCGCAACAGCCGAAGATTCCAGAGTGCAGTCGAGTTCGCTCGCGGTCACATCCACCGGCCGCACCTCGACGCCATGCCGGCGAGCGTCCTGCACCAGCTGCGAGGGTGAATAGAAGCCCATGGGCTGCGAATCGAGCATGGCGGCGAGGAAACAGGCGGGCTCGTGCAGCTTGAGCCAGCTGCTCACGATCACCAGCAGCGCGAAGCTCGCGGCATGGCTTTCAGGAAAGCCGTATTCGCCAAAGCCCTGGACCTGCTTGAAGATGGCCTCGGCAAATTCGCGGTCGTAGCCGTTGTCGACCATGCCGTCGACCAGCGGCTCGTGGAACTTCTCCACGCCGCCCTTGCGCTTCCAGGCGGCCATCGAGCGGCGCAGCCGATCGGCCTGGTCGGGCGTGAACCTGGCCGCGATCATCGCGATCTGCATCACCTGCTCCTGGAAGATCGGCACGCCGAGGGTGCGGCCGAGCGCCGGGATGAGGTCGGGGTAGCGGTAGGCGATCTCGCCGCCCTTTCGGAGCCTCTCGCGATTCTTGAGGTACGGGTGCACCATGCCGCCCTGGATCGGCCCCGGCCGCACGATGGCGACCTCGATCACCAGGTCGTAGTAGCAGCGAGGCTTCAGGCGCGGCAGCATCGTCATCTGCGCCCGGCTCTCGATCTGGAACACGCCGATGGTGTCGGCATCGCAGATCATGTCGAACACGGCCTCATCGTCGTTCGGTATCTGGTGCATCTGCAGCGACGTGCCGCGCCAGCCGTTCACCAGGGCCAGCGTGCGCCGGATGGCGCTCAGCATGCCGAGGGCCAGCACGTCGACCTTGAGCATGCCCATGGTCTCGAGGTCGTCCTTCTCCCACTGGATGACGGAGCGGTCTTTCATGGATGCGTTCTCGACCGGCACCAGGCGCGTGAGCTTGCTCTGCGTGAGCACGAAGCCGCCCACGTGCTGGCTCAGGTGGCGCGGAAATCCGCGCAGCTGCTGCGTGAGCTCGATCCACTGCAGCAGCCGGGGCATGGCTTCCTGCACGCCCGAGCGCTGCATCGCCTCTTCCAGCCGCTGGTCGAGAACCACGCCGTCGAACCAGTAGTGGTCCTTGGCGAACTCGTCGACCAGTCGGGCATCGATGCCCAGTGCCTTGCCTACGTCCCGCAGGGCGCTGCGGGAGCGGTAGCAGATCACGACCGCGGCGATGGCGGCGCGCTCGCGGCCGTACTTCTGGTAGATGTACTGGATCACCTCCTCGCGCCGCTGGTGCTCGAAGTCGACGTCGATGTCGGGCGGCTCGCGGCGCTCGCGGCTGAGGAAGCGCTCGAACAGCAGGTTGCCGGTTTCTGGATCGATGGCGGTGATGCCGAGGCAGAAGCAGACTGCCGAGTTGGCCGAGGAGCCACGGCCCTGGCACAGGATCTTCCTGGAGCGCGCGAAGTGCACGATGTCTTCGACGGTGAGGAAGAACATCTCGTAGTGCATTTCGATGATCAGATCGAGCTCGTGCCGGATCTGGCCTTGCACCTTCTCCGGAACGCCCTGCGGATACTTCTCGCGCGCACCCTCCCAGGTCTTGCGCACCAGCGTCTGGGCCGGCGTCTCGCCGTTGGCCACGTTCTCGAGCGGGTACTTGTAGTGCTCGCGGATCACGTTCAGGTCGAAGGTGCAGCGCCGCGCGACTTCGAGGGTGTTGGCCAGCAACTCGGCCGGATAGAGGTTCGACAGGCGCAGCCGCGAACGCAGGTGCCGCTCGGCATTGGATTGCAGCGCAAAGCCGCATTCGGCGACCGCCCTGCCCTCGCGCACGGCCGTGATCACGTCCTGCAGCGGCTTGCGCGAGCGCACGTGCATGTGCACGTCGCCGGCTGCCAGCAGCGGTACGCCGGCCTGCGCGCCCGCCTGCAACAGAGTCGCGAGCCAGAGGTCGTCGTCGAGCTCGTTGGGCAACTCGGCCGCGATCCAGAGATGGCCCGCGAAGAGGCGCGCGACCTCGGCCAGGTCGGCACCGAGCGCTTCGGCGTCGGGCGTGGCGCCGGGCGTGCGCAGGGGCACGAAAAGGATCTCGCAATTGCGCAGCGAGGCGAGGTCGCTGCCTTCCAGGCTCACCTCGTAGGTGCCCTTGGGCGCCGCGATGCGCGCGGCGGTGATGAACTCGCAGAGGTTGCCCCAGCCATCGAGATCGTGCGCGATCGCCACGAGCTTGAACCGCTCGAAGCGGAACTCGCTGCCGAACAGCAGCCGGAAGGGATGATGTTCCGACGGATCGAGGTTTTCGAGGAGCTCACGCAGCCCTTCGAACGCCCGTACCACGCCGGCCACCGAGCATTCGTCGGTGATCGCGAGCGCCTCGTAGCCGAGTTCGTAGGCGCGCTGCACGAGCTCCTCGGGATGCGAGGCCCCGCGCTGGAAGCTGAAGTTCGTGAGGCAGTGCAGCTCGGCATAGGAGGGCAGGCCCGGCGGCATTGGCGGCGTTGGCGGCTTTGGCGGCCCGGCTTCCCGCTGCGGCAGCCGCGGCTGCAAGGCATGCACCGTGGCCGAGGCGCGCTCCTGCTTGCGGATCTGCTTGTCGCCGAGTTCAGGCATACAGGCCTTGCAGGTACCAGCGCGGCGTGCCGGACGTAAGGCAGGAGGAGGGCCGCTCGCAGTAGATCCACACCAGACCGGCCTTCGGGCTTTCCGCGATGTAGTAGTCGCGTACCGCGGGCTGGCCCTCGCCCCACCAGCCGGTTTCCACCCGCTGCGGCCCGACCAGCTTGCGCAGCGGCCCCTGGTAGCACGGGCGCTCGCCTTCCATGTCCAGGCGCAGGGGCTCGCGCAAGAGCCAGGGTGGGTAGATGGCGTCGGCTGCCTGGGGGCGGCGAGCCTCGGCCGGAGGCTTCTGCAATGCAGGCTGCCACGCCTGCCGGCACTCGGGCCGATGATCGGCCCGCGCCACCGCGCGCAGCACCTGCTGCGGCCCGAGCCGCGCGCTGAGGCGCTCGACCAGTTCGTGCAGCTTGTCGCCCTTTCGGTTGTCTTCCGGCAGGAAGCTGGTGCTGGCGCCGGCCCAGGGAGCGGTCTCGACCGAGCGCAGGCGCAACCAGCTCGCGGGCGCGGCCAGGGCCGTGAGCGCGAGCCGCTCGGACAGGAGACGCCGCAGGTGCGCCATGTCCTGCGTGGGTTCGGCCGTGCGCACCGTGACCTGCTGGTGCGGCGGCAGCGCGACGCCGTCGAGCCGCTTGAGGTCGAGCGTCCACTGCAGCTCCAGCGCCAGCACGCCCCGCTGCCGCGCGCGCAGCCAGATCTGCAGGGCCGCGAGCAGGCGGTTGGCCGACCACATGAGCTCGGGTGCGCCCTCGGCCAGTGCGGGCAGCTCCAGCTTCTGTTCGAACGCGTCGGGCAGTTGCAGCCAGTCACGGCTGTCGGGCGCGAGGCCGTAGGCCACGTCCAGGGCCGCGCGCAAGGCCTTGCCGAAGCGGCGCGCGAGGCCGCCGCGTGGCAGCTTCTCGACATCGCCCCAGCTGCGGCATCCGAGATGCGACAGAACAGCGAGGTGATCGCGGGCCGCGCTCAGGGTGTCGAGAGGCAGGCCGCATGGCAGCTCGTGCGGCGGCTGCTCGCCGCGAGCGAACATGCGCAACTGCGCCAGTGCAACCAGGCTGGTCGCGCCCTGCGCGCGCTGAACGGGCACGTCCGGCACCGGGTTGAGCCGCGCGATCTCGCGCATCAGGGCCAGGCGGCCGCCCCACAGTCGCTCGCAGGCCGAGACTTCGAGCAGCAGGGCCTCGCCATCGGCCCAGGCGACACGCGGCGTGAATTGCAGGGCCCACCACCCGAGCGCCTCGGGGGATGGCAGCGGCACCTCCTTGGCGGCGGCGATCTCAGGCGGCCAGCGCAATGCGATCCAGTGCATGGCCTTGTTCCGGGTGAAGGTCGAGGCGCACCACGGTCGCGCGCTCGGTTTGTAGCAGCCCGCCTTCCTGCTGTTGGCGCAGCTTTCGCCGCAGCTGGCCGGCCGCGAGCAGCGCCGCCATGCGCTCGTTGCGCGCGGGCAGTTGCAGGGGGGCGGCCAACGGTGGGCCGCGGCGCTTGAGGATGTGGACGTCGATCTGCGCGGCATCCGTGGTGCAGGTGGCGAGCCGCAGGCGCAGCCGCGCCGGCGACGACGAGTGGTCCAGCGCTTCGGGACGGAACACGAACAGCAGGCGGTCGTGCTGCGCCGCCGCAAGCTGCAGCCGCCGGAGCTCGCCCACGCGCGCCTGAGGAAGCCACGCCAGCACGGCGGCCACCTCGGCGCAGCGCAGCGCCTGTTCGCAGGCCCAGAGTCGCGCGGCCGGCGCCTCGCTGCGCACCCACAGCAGCGCCTCGACCGGCAGGCCTTGCGCCGCGAGTGCGGGGCCGAAGGGCTCCTGCGGCGCACCGATCAGCACGACAGGCCCGGCGCCGCCCCGCACCGCTTGCGCCAGCGCGGGCAGCAGCACTTGCCAGGCGTGCGCCTCGGGCGCGGCCTGCAGCAGCTCGGTCATTGCGCCCACCGGCCAGCCGCCGCCAGGCAGTTGCGCATCGAGCGCAGCATGCCCGGTGCCGATGACCTGCCCATCCGCCAGGCCCAGCGTGTCCCCGCGCCAGACCTCGTGGCGAGCGGCGGTGGAGAAGGAGTCGAAGGAAGGCAGGCCCATGATGATCGATGGCTGTATTTTTATACAGTATTTGACCCAAGCATGTTTTCTTTTCGCAAGTCCGCGACGATCATGCGGAAAAGCCATGGACCTCATGACTACCCGCCCCATCCCTTCCACCCGCGAAGCCCTGCCGGTGATCGGCTGCGGCACCTGGATCGGCTTCGATGTCAGCCCCGGGAGCACCGAGCACCAGCGCCTGCCGGGCGTGCTGGACGCCCTGTTCACCGCTGGCGGCACGCTGATCGACAGCTCGCCGATGTACGGCCGCGCCGAGGCCGTGGTGGGCGGGCTGCTGGCTGCGAGCGGGCGGCGCGAAGAAGCCTTCCTTGCCACGAAAGTCTGGACCTCCGGCCGCGAGGCCGGCATCGCGCAGATGGAGCAGTCCTTCCAGCGCCTGCGCACCGAGCGCATCGACCTGCTGCAGGTGCACAACCTGGTCGACTGGCGCACCCATCTGATCACCCTGCGCGACTGGAAGGCGCAGGGCCGCGTGCGCTATATCGGTATCACCCACTACACCGCCTCGGCCTATGCCGAGGTCGAAGCGGTGCTGCGCGCCGAGCCGCTCGACTTCCTGCAGATCAACTATTCGATCGATGCGCGCCAGGCCGAGGATCGCCTGCTGCCGCTGGCGGCCGAGCGCGGCGTGGCGGTGATCGTCAACATGCCGTTCGGCGGCGGCGGGCTCCTGCGCCGATTGAGCACCCGGCCGCTGCCCGGCTGGGCGGCCGAGATCGGTTGCGCGAGCTGGCCGCAGCTTCTGCTGAAGTTCGTGCTGAGCCATCCGGCCGTGACCTGCGCCATTCCAGGCACCAGTCGGGCGGAGCACATGGCCGACAACGCGGCGGCTGCAAAGGGCAGCTTTCCAGACGCGGCCTTCTGGCAGCGCCACGCGGCTTCGCTGCCACTCTAGGGACTTCGCTTCAGGCGAAGAAGCGCAGCAGCAACGCGTTGACTTCCATCGCCTGCTCGTACTGCACCCAGTGTCCTGCGCCGTCGATCACGATGCCCTTGCGCTGCGAACGTCCCGCAAGGAGCTGCGCGACCAGCGCGCGCGAATCGGCCGTCACGTCATGCTCGCCCCACAGCAGGAGCGTCGGTCCGGCGAAGGCGTCGAGCGCCTCCTGCAGCCCGCCCGCCATCGAGACTTCCTTGCTGCGAAAGCGCGTGCCATGGCAGGAAAGATCGTGGATGACAAAGGCCAGCGGGTCGATGGCAGCCGGATCGTGCAGCATCAGTGCCCGCAGGTTGTGCAGCAGCGCCGAGCGCTCCTCGAGCCGGTCCCTTGCCTCGCGCCAGTTGATCATCTGCACGCTCATGCGGCGCATGGTGGCGTGGCCTGCGCTGCCCAGCAGCGCGAGTCGGCGCACATGGCCGCGCCGCTGCGCGAACTTCGAAGCGACCAGTCCGCCGAAGGAGAAGCCGGCCAGGTCGATGGAAGCGTCGGCACCGATCGCCGTCGCCAGCGAGCCGACGAGCGCATCGAGTGCCGGGTCCAGTGGCGCCTGGCCTGCCTCCGGCTGCGGCGGCGTGTCGGAGTCGTTGAACCCGGGCATGTCGGGCAGCCACACGGCGCGCGCGGCGCAAAGCGCCTCGATGTTGCGCAACCAGTGCATCCAGCTGCCATGGCCGCCATGCAGGAGCACCAGCGGCGGCCGCTGGCCGTTGTCTTCGCCGAAGCGGCGCCAGCGCACGCGCCGGCCTGCATGCAGCACGTCATGATGGGTGGAGAGCGCGTCGAGGCGGGCGATCAGCCGATGCGCGCTCGCATCGGCGGCTGGGTCGAAGATGGCGTGTTCAGGCACCGGGCGATTGTGCAGTGCACGCTCAGCCCGCATCGCCCGCTGCCGCACCGAAGCGATAGCTCGACACCGCGATGCTGCCCATGAAGGCGTCCTCGTGGTAGATGCGCAGGCCCGCATCCTGTCCGGCCGCGCCCACGGCGACCATCAGCGGGATCAGGTGCTCCTCGCGCGGATGCGCCATCCGCGCCGCCGGCGCCTGCGACCAGGCCAGAAGGCGCTCGATGCGCTGCGCCGGCGCCGCATCCACGGTCTGCGCCAGCCAGTCATCAAAGGCTCTCGAAGGCTCGCGCGCCTGCGGCCCGAAGTTGCGCAGGTTGTGGTAGCTCAAGCCACTGCCGACGATCAGTACGTTCTCGTCGCGCAGCGGCGCCAGCGCGCGGCCCAGCGCCACGTGCTCGGCCGGGTCGAGCCCGCTCCTTAGCGACAGCTGCACCACCGGCACCTCGGCCTTCGGGTAGATCGCGGCCATCGGCGAGAACATGCCGTGGTCGAAGCCGCGCTCGGCATCGAAGGCCGCCGGCAGGCCGGCCGCATCGACCAGGCCCTGCACGCGGCGTGCCAGCGCGGGCGAGCCAGGGGCGTCGTAGTGCACCTGGTAGGTGTGCTCGGGGAAGCCGCCGTAGTCGTAGATCATCGGCGGCTTCGGGTTGCCCATGACGGTGAAGGCCGGCGCTTCCCAGTGGGCGGAGACCATCAGGATGGCTTCGGGCGTGCGGCCGATCTGGCGCGGCATGTCGGCCAGCGCGGCTTCGAGCTGTGCGTAGGCATCGCCCATCTCCTTCTTCATCCACGGCCAGGGGCCGCCGCCGTGGGAGATGAAATAGGTGGGAAGGGTCTGTGGGGTCGTGCTCATGGAATGCTCCTCGGGTGCAGTCTAGGGTTTGGGCGACCAGGATGCACGGCTTCGCCATGGAATCCCGGCGAAACCCTCGCCCAGCGCATGCGCATATGCAAGGCTACAGTGACGCCTCTAAAAAGAGCGCCTCCCTTGTTCACCTACTTCGAAAAACTACTCAAGCCCTACCCTGCTGCCGAACCCCGCCTTCCGCCAAACGGGTTCTTCGCATTTCTCTGGGCCTGCATCGAGGGCCTGCGCGGAAAGATCCTCGCGATGGCGCTGCTCACCGCCGCGATGTCGGCTTTCGAGGCGCTGCTGTTCGCCATGCTGGGCCGCATCGTCGACTGGCTCGGCAACCAGGTGCCGGCGCGGCTGTGGGAAGAGCGCGGCACCACGCTGATGTGGCTGGGCATCGCCCTTGCCGCCAGCATCGCCGTGGTGGCGCTGCAGACCATCGTCAAGCACCAGACGCTGGCAGTGAACCTGCCGATGCGGCTGCGCTGGAACTTTCATCGGCTGATGCTGGGCCAGAGCATGGCCTTCTACCAGGACGAGTTCGCCGGCCGTATCACGGCCAAGGTGATGCAGACGGCGCTGGCCGTGCGCGAAACCGTCTTCGTGCTGGCGGACGTGCTGGTGGCCATGGGCGTCTATGTCGCCACCATGATCGTGCTGGCGGCCGTGCTCGACCGCCAGCTGATGCTGCCCTTCGCGATCTGGCTCGTGCTCTACATCGCGATGCTGTTCTTCTTCGTCCCGCGGCTGGGCAAGATCGGCAAGGCCCAGGCCGATGCGCGCGCCATGATGACCGGCCGCATTACCGACGCCTACACCAACATCGCCACCGTCAAGCTGTTCTCGCATGCGCATCGCGAGGCCGGCTTCGCGCGCGCGGCCATGCAGGACTTCATGGCCACGGGCTACGGCCAGATGCGGCTGGTGAGCGCTTTCGAGATCGCCAACCACACGCTCAGCATGGGCCTGACCGCCGGCATGGCGGGCATGGGCCTGTGGCTGTGGTCGCAGGGTGCGGTGGGCGTCGGCGCGGTGGCGGCGGCCACTGCGATGGCGCTGCGCCTGCAGGGCATGTCGCACTGGATCATGTGGGAGATGACCAGCCTGTTCGAGAACATCGGCACGGTGCAGGACGGCATGAAGACGCTGTCGCGCCCGCGCACCGTACTCGACGCGCCCGATGCCGCAACCCTCGAGGTGCCGCGCGGCGAGGTCCGCTTCGAGCATGTCACCTTCGGATACGGGCTCGACCCGGACGAAGGCGGCCGCCGCGTGATCGACGACCTCACGCTGACCGTTGCGCCCGGCGAGAAGATCGGCCTGGTCGGCCGCTCCGGCGCCGGCAAGTCCACGCTGGTCAATCTGCTGCTGCGCTTTCACGACCTCGAAAGCGGCCGCATCCTGGTCGACGGCCAGGACATCGCGCACGTCACGCAGGACTCGCTGCGCGCGCACATCGGCATGGTGACGCAGGACACCTCGCTGCTGCACCGCTCGGTGGCCGACAACATTGCTTACGGGCAGACCGATGCGAGCCCGGCGGCAATCCGCGCGGCGGCCGAGCGCGCCGAGGCGCACGACTTCATCCAGACGCTGGGCGACCCGAACGGCCGCCGCGGCTACGAGGCGCACGTGGGCGAACGCGGGGTCAAGCTCTCGGGCGGCCAGCGCCAGCGCATTGCCATCGCGCGCGTGATGCTGAAGGACGCGCCGATCCTGCTGCTCGACGAGGCCACCAGCGCGCTCGACTCCGAGGTCGAGGCTGCGATCCAGGCCAGCCTGTACCGGTTGATGGAGGGCAAGACCGTGATCGCGATCGCGCACCGGCTTTCGACCATCGCGGCCATGGACCGGCTGATCGTGCTCGACCAGGGCCGCGTGGTCGAACAGGGCGACCACCACACGCTGCTTGCGCGCGGCGGGCTCTACGCGCGGCTGTGGGCGCATCAGAGCGGCGGCTTCCTGGGCGAGGACGACGAAGAAGGTGATGGCGAGGGACCCGGAATCCCTGGCGAGTCCTACAGCGCGCGAGGTTCGGTGACTACAACTCGCCAGCCCGTTGCGGGCAAGCTGGAGCGGTCTTAACGCAAGAGGAGCCTGCGCCGTGAATTCCATCATTTATATCGTCGGTCTGGTCGTAGTCGTCGTGGCCGTTCTGTCCTTCTTCGGACTGCGCTGACCCCCGCCAGCGCTGAACCTTCCTGCCTCGCCGGAGGCAGTACCACGGGGCCGGTCGCGGCCCCGTTTTTCGTCGCCGGGCCGCCCCAAGACGAAAAGCGCCCCCGGGCATAATTCCGCGCTCTTCTCGAAGGAAGCCGTTGAATCCCGGAGCGCTCCCCTTTTCTTTTCAGGATGCGGCGATCGCCGAAGCGGTGCAACTGGTCGAAGAAGCCGGCCCGCTCGACGATGCGCAGGCCATCCGCCAGGCGATGGCAGCGCGCGCCGATGGCGACGGACGAATTGTCGAGCGCGCCCGCGTTCTGGGGCAGCGCCTCGGACTGCAAGACGAGCTGGCACGCGCCCGTGCGTGCGCGCCATGGATCCTGCTGGCGCTGGTCGCGCTCATCGTGCTTGGCGGCCTGACGCTCGCCGGCAGTGTGGTCGGCGGCAACGAACGCAGCATCAACGTCGTGGTGGCGCTGGCCAGCCTTCTCGGCCTGCATCTGCTGACCCTGCTGCTGTGGCTGCTCGGCCTGGTGCTGCCCCTGGGCTCCCTCAATCTCTCCCTCGGCTGGCTCTGGCTGGCGCTCACGGCACGCGTGGCTGGCGGGCGCCAGGGCCAGGCGCCTCTGCTGCTGCGGGCGGCCACGCGGCTGCTGGTGCGCGCGCGGCTCGCGCCCTGGGCGCTGGGCTTCGTCAGCCATGCGATCTGGTCGCTCTCCTTCGCCGTGGTGCTCGCGGTGCTGCTGTTCGCGCTGGCCTTCCGCAGCTACACGCTGAGCTGGGAGACCACCATCCTCGACCCGGCCTTCTTCGTGCGCGCCGTCCAATGGCTGGGGCGAGCGCCGGCCTGGCTGGGTTTTCCGGTGCCGGATGCGCAGACCGTCTTGTCGCCGCAGGCGGCCACCGCCGGCCAGCGCGACTGGGCGCTTTGGCTCACCGGCTGCATCCTGGTCTATGGGCTGCTGCCGCGCCTGTTCTTCACGCTGCTGTGCGCGGCCGTCTGGCGCTCGCGCCGCGGGGCGCTGCAGCCCGACCGGTCGCAGCCCTATCACCGCCGCCTTCTGGCTCGCTTCGAGGCTCTGGCGCCGCGGCAGATCGTCGATGCCGATCCGGGCAGTGCGCGGCATGACGCCCTGGGCGGCCTGGCGGCGGACCAGACCCGCGACACGCTGATGGCGATCGGTTTCGAGCTGCCCGAAGAGCTGCCCTGGCCGCCGGCCGCGCTCGACATCGCCGGCGCGCAGCCGCTGCGCGTCGACGGCAGCGCCGGCGCACGCCGCGAGGCGCTGGACCTGCTTTCACGGCTGCGGCCGCGCCGGGTGCTGGTCGGCTGCAACGGCGCCGCCAGCCCCGACCGCGGCACCGAGCGCTTCCTGCGCGAAGTCGCCGCACTCAGCACCGAATGCCGTCTCTGGCTGCAAGGCAGCGGCGCCACGCCCGAGGCGCGCAGCCGATGGCTCGCCTGGCTGGCGGATGCCGGCCTCGAGCGCATCGAAGCCAGCGACGAAGCACGGGGCGCGCTGCGCGGCTGGACGTGAGCTTCCAGGATCCCATCCGCATCGCCGTGGTCGGCCACACCAATGCCGGCAAGACCTCGCTGCTGCGCACGCTGGCGCGGCGCGTGAACTTCGGCGAGGTGTCGGGGCAGCCCGGCACCACGCGCCATGTCGAGGCCATCGAGCTGCTGGTGGACGGCCGCGCCGCGGTGCGTTTCCTGGACACGCCGGGGCTGGAAGACGCCGTCGCGCTGCGAGAGCACATCGACGCCCTCGACGAGCGCGGCGAGCTCACCCCGCCCGAGCGCATCCGGCGCTTCCTGGGCGGGCCCGAGGCGCACGGCGTGTTCGAACAGGAGGCCAAGGTGCTGCGCGCCCTGCTGGAGGTCGATGCCGCCTTCCTGGTGATCGATGCGCGCGAGCCGGTGCTGCCCAAGTTCCGCGCCGAGATCGAGCTGCTCGGCGCCTGCGCCCGGCCGCTGCTGCCGGTGATGAACTTCCTGCGCGACGCGGGAAGCCGGGAGGACGCCTGGAAGGCGCTGCTCCCCGCCTACGGTCTGCACGTGGTGGTGCGCTTCGACGCCGCCGCGCCCTTCGTCGGCGCCGAGCGCGAGCTCTACCGCGACCTCGCCACGCTGCTGCGCGACCGGCGTGCGCAGCTCGACCGGATCGCCGCCTTTCTCGAGGAGGAAGCCGCCCGGCGCCGCGAAGCGGCCGGTGAGCGCATCGCCGAGCTGCTGGTCGATGCGGCGGCGATGCGACGCACCGCCTCGGCGGTCGAGTTCGAGATCGAAAGCAGCCGCGAGCGCCTGGTCGCCGGCCTGCAGAAGGCCGTGTTCGACAAGGCGCAGCGCTGTGCCTCCGACCTGCTCGCGCTCTATGGCTTTCGCGAGAACGATGCCGACGAGGCGCCACTGCCGCTGCTGGCAGGCCGCTGGACCATGGACTTCTTCCATCCCGAGGCGCTGAAGAATGCCGGAATCCTGCTCGGCAAGGGCGTGGCGGTGGGCGCCGCGGTCGGCGTGGTGGCCGATCTGGCGCTGGCCGGCCTTTCGCTGGGCGCTGGCGCAGCGTTGGGTGGGGCGATCGGCGGCGCGCTCTCGCAGGGCTTCGGGCCGCTGGGCCGCAAGCTCGCCAACAAGCTGCGCGACGTCCACGAGCTCACGGTCGAAGACCGTGTGCTGGTCGTGCTTGCGGGTTGGCAACTGAGGCTGCTGTGCGCGCTGGAGCAGCGCGGGCACGCCGCCGTCGATCGCGTCGCTGCCCACGTGCCGGCGGACGCGCCGATGGATGACCTCGAAGCCGCCCGGCGTCCGCTGGCCGGGCTGGTGCGCGCCGCCCAGCCCGCGCGCAGCCATCCGGACTGGGACAGCGATGCCCGCCTGCGCTGGCGCGAGGCGCCCCAGCGCCGCGACCTGGTGCTCCGGGTGGCCCGGCAGGTGCCGCCCGCCATCGACGCCTTCGAGAAGAACATTCGAGCGGGCGGCTGACATCGGACGGCGACTACACGCGGCCGGCGCCAGTTGCGCTAAGGTGCATCGCATCCCGACCCACCGAAGCGCAGACATGTCCACCCCTTCCCCGGTCGCGGCGCGGCCCCGCAAGCACTTCTCGATGATCCGAGGCTTCCACCTGGCCGACTTCTTCACGCTCGGCAACGCGGCCTGCGGGGTCGGCGTCGTGTTCCTGGCGATGGCTTACGTCGCGAGCCAGCAGCTCACGCACTTCCTGTGGGCCGCGGCCCTGGCGCCCGCCGCCTTCATCTTCGACGTCTTCGACGGCCGCATCGCGCGATGGCGGCAGACGCAATCGGCGCTCGGGCGCGAGCTCGATTCGCTGGCCGACGTGATCTCCTTCGGCGTCGCGCCTGCCGCCCTCGGCTTTGCCGCCGGGCTGGACGGCGGCTGGGATTGCCTGGTCCTCACCTACTTCGTCTGCTGCGGCGTGAGCCGGCTGGCCCGCTACAACGTCACTGCAGAGTCGCTTTCGGCCGGCAGCGACAAGGTCAAGTACTTCGAGGGCACGCCGATCCCGACCAGCGTGGTGCTCGTCGGCGTGCTGGCCTGGGCGGCCTGGCAGGGCCGCCTCGGCGACGCCGTATGGGGAGGCGCGTGGACGCTCGGGCCGTGGGTGCTGCATCCGCTGACGCTGCTGTTCGCGCTGTCGGGGACGCTGATGATCAGCAAGACGCTGCGAATTCCGAAGCTGTAGCCGTCTGCGCGCCCGGCACGCCGGTTACGCTCCCGGCATGCGATCCCTGCGCGCGCTCCTTGCACTTTCACTGGCACTCCTCCTCGCGGCCTGCGCGACGCTGCCGGCCACGGTCGAGCGCCCGCCCTCGTCCGCCTTCACGAGTACCGACGACACCTTCCTCGGCCGCGCCCTGGCGCCCGAGCTGGCCGCGCATGCGGGACTCACCGGCATCCTGCCGCTGATCGATGCCCGCGAGGCCTTCGCGGCGCGGATGGCGCTGGCCCAGGCCGCCGAGCGCAGCCTGGACATGCAGTACTACATCTGGCGCGGGGACACCACGGGGCAACTGCTGTTCGAGGCCGCCTGGAGGGCGGCCGAGCGCGGCGTGCGCGTGCGCCTGCTGATCGACGACAACAACACCAGCGGGCTCGACGGCATGCTGGCCGTGCTCGATGCGCATCCGAACCTCGAGGTCCGGCTTTTCAACCCCTTCGCCAACCGCAGCCTCCGGGCAGGCGACTTTGCACTCGACTTCTCGCGCGTCAACCGCCGGATGCACAACAAGTCCTTCACGGCGGACAACCAGGTCGCCATCGTGGGGGGACGCAATGTGGGCGACGAATACTACGGGGCCAACCAGCTGCTCGGCTTCCAGGACCTCGACGTCGTCACGGTCGGGCCGGTGGTGCGCGAGGTCTCGCGCCAGTTCGACCTGTACTGGAACAGCGAGGCCGCCTACCCCGCCACTGCCCTGCTCGGCAAGCCGCCGCCCGACGCGGCGGCGCGGCTGCTCGCACAATGGGCCGGCCTGGGCCAGCAGCCGCAGACGCAGGACTATCTGGAGGCCGTGCGCCAGACGCCGCTGATGCGCGAGGTGGCCGCGCGCCGCCTGCCCTTCGAGTGGGCCGATGCGCACGTGGTGAGCGACCTCCCGTCGAAGGTGCAGGCGCGCGACGGGCACGAGCAGCAGCTCATGTTTCCCCTGCTCAAGGAAGCGATGGGTGACCCCCAGCGCGAACTCGATCTGGTGTCGCCCTACTTCGTGCCCGGCCCGGAGGGGGCGCAGGAGCTTGCCGCGCTGGCCCGGCGCGGGGTGGCGGTGCGCGTGCTGACCAACTCGCTGGCCGCGACCGATGTCGCCGCGGTGCATGCCGGCTATGCCCGCTACCGCAAGGACCTGCTGGCCGCCGGCGTCATCCTCTTCGAGCTCAAGCCCAGTGCCGCGCCGCCGCCGAGGCCGGAGGAGGAAAGGCGCCGCAACCCGGGCGGCAGCTCGGCGGCGAGCCTGCATGCCAAGACCTTTGCGGTGGACCGCAGCCGCATCTTCGTCGGCTCGCTCAACCTCGATCCGCGCTCAGTGCATCTCAACACCGAGATGGGCGTGGTGATCGACAGCCCCACGCTCGCGCGCCGCCTGGGGGTGGAGATCGATCAGGCGGTGCCGACCCAGGCCTACGAGGTGCGCCTGCCCCGACAAGGCACCGGCGTGGAGTGGATCGACCGCGGCCCCGACGGCGAGACACGCTACCGCAGCGAGCCCGATACCGGCGGACTGCGGCGCTTGTGGGTCGACTTCCTGTCGCTGCTGCCGATCGAGTGGCTGCTGTAGGACCTGCCACGGCTCATTGGAGCGGGATGCCGACCCGCGCGATCACCCTGGCCCAGCGCGTGATCTCGTTGTCGAGCAGCGTCGCCAGTTGTTCGGGGCTGCTGGCGCGCGCCTGCACGTTCAGGTCCGCAAGCTGCTGCTTCGCCTCTGCCGATTCCAGCAGCTGGCGCACCTCGCGCGCGAGGCGGGCGACGATGTCGCGCGGCAATTTCGCAGGCGCGGCCAGCGCGGTCCACGAGCTGACGTTGAAACCCTCGATCCCGGCGCTCTGCGCCACGGTGGGCACCAGCGGCAGCTGCGGCGAACGCTTTTCGCCGAGCACGGCCAGGAGGCGAATGCTCTGCGCCCGGATCTGCGGCACGAGCGGCGGCAGGGACTCCACTGCCGCATCGATCTGCTCGCTGCGCAGGGCGGTGAGCACGCCCGGCGTGCCGTTGAAAGGCACCACCTGCAATTCGACCTGCGCCGACAGCCTGAACAACTCGGCCGCGAGATGCTGGGTACTGCCGACGTAAACCGTGCCGACATTCAGTTCGCCGGGCCGCTGCCGGGCGGCCGAGAGCAATGCCTGCAGGCTCTCGAACCTCGACGTACCGGGCACGACAAACGCCAGGTCGTACTGGCTCAGCAAGGAGATCGGGGTGAAGTCCTTGCGTGCATCGAAAGGCAGGTGCTTGAAGAGGCTCCGGCTCACCGCCGTGGCGTTGCTCATCAGCAGCAGCGTGTAGCCATCCGGCGCGGCCCTGGCCACGGCCTCGCCGGCAACCGCACCGCCAGCGCCCGGGCGGTTGTCCACCACCAGTCCCTGGCCGAGACGCTGGCCCAGGATTCGACCGACGGCGCGCGCAGTGAGATCGGCCACACCGCCGGCACCGAAGGGCACAACCAGGCGGATGGGCCTGACCGGGTAGTCCTCCGCACGGGCAGGCCAGGCACTCATCGTGACGGACGTCGCCGTGGCACTCGCAAGAAAGAGGCGTCGTCGCATGTCGTTCAGCCAAGGTCCAAGCAGCCAGACAGTCCTCATCTTCTCCTACCCGACGAAATCATTCAACGGAGATGCACACGGATTCGGCCGTCGCACGGCTGAGCAGGTCTTATAGTCCGGACAAGCCATGCAGTCCGCCAGCCTTTCCAGAGCCAAGATCCAGGCGCCCCGGTTCCGAGGCGGACTGATCGAGCGCAAGGATCTGGAACAGCACCTCGGCGATGCACTGATGAGCCGACGCCTTGTCCTGCTCGTGGCGCCGGCGGGCTACGGCAAGACGGCCGCGCTGTCGCGCCAGCTGCAGCGGCTGCCTCCAGGCTGCGCCGTCGCCTGGCTCACCGTGGACGAGGAAGACGATCTCCAGCGGCTCCTCTCCCACCTGATCGAAGCGCTGGAACCCCTGGATCCACCGTGGCGCCTGGCACCGGAGGCCCTGCTCGAGCTGGTGGCCCAGGGTCGGCTGCGCGAGGCTGCTTCCGCGTTGCTCGGCGCACTCGAAGCCACCGACACGACCAACGGCGTGATGGTGCTGGACAACCTGCATGCCGTCGCGGACGCCCGCGTGTTCGAGTTTCTGGGCCACCTGCTCGAAGGCTTGCCGCAGAACTGGACGCTCGTCATTTCGACCCGGGTGGAGCCGCCGCTGGCGCTGGGGCGTTGGCGAGCGCGCCGCGAACTTGCCGAGTTCGACGAGACGGCCCTGAGCTTTTCCAGGCAGGAAGTGCGGGATCTGTGGCGCCATGCCACCGGGCATGATGATCCGGAGCGCGCCGAGCGCCTGCTTGATCGCACGCAGGGCTGGGCCGCCGGACTCTGCCTGGGCCTGGAAACTTCGGAAGGATCGGTCGCGACGGCCCCGAAGGGCATCTGGCACAACCGCCGCCACCTGTTCGAGTACCTGGCCAGCGAAGTCCTCGAACAACTGCCCGGCGAACTGCAGATGTTTCTCCTGCGCTGCTCCTTGCTGGCGGAACTCACGGTGCCGCGCTGCGAGCAGATCAGCGGCTATCCGCACGCGGCCCGGTTGCTGGAGGACATCGAGCGGCGGCGGCTGTTTGTCTCGGTGCTCGACAGCGAAGAATTGACGATGCGTCTGCACGATCTCTTCCGCGACTTCCTGGAGGAGCGATTGCGCCGCCTCCATCCCGAGGAGGTGCCGGCACTGCTGCGCCTTGCGGCGCAGGGCGAAACCGATCCCGTGCGCCGAACGCTCATGTACTTGCGCGCGGGCGCCTGGGAGGAAGCGCAGCAGAGCCTGGCCGACGCCACGGCAGACATGCTGGCCTCCGACGAAGGCGCCCAGGTGATTCGCATCATCGAGCAGTTTCCTGCCGACATCCAGGCCAACTCGCCCTTGCTGGCCTATGCCCGGGGCCTTTGCGTCTGGCCGCATTACCAATATGACGCGGTACGGTCCGCCATGGAACATGCCGCAGCCGGCTTCGACGCCATGGGGCGGCACAACGACGCGCAGCGCGCCCGGGCCATGCAGGCGCTGGCCATGTTCTTCTGCGGCCACATGGCGCAGGCGCGTCGATTGAGCCAGGCTGTCCGCGCACGGCCCATGGACCTCGAAACAGAGACGCTCAGCGAACTGCTCGACTGCTGGTACGAGGCCTACCACGGCCCGGTCGAGGGGCCCGGCGCTCGCCTTGCCAAGGTCGTCGAACTGCTGCTTCAGGGGGGCAGTGCCGAGCTGTGGTTTCGCTGCCAGACTCGGGTCAACATGCTCATAAGCCGCCCCGGCGTGAGCGCACAGATCCAGCGCCTCGTCCACGGCGCCAGAGCGGCCGCAGGCGAAGGATATTGGTCCCTGCTGGCCAATGCGAACCTGACGGAAGCGTGGCTGCTTCTCTGGCGAGGCAGGATCGCCGAGCTGGAAGCCGCATTGCAAAAGATCGAAGAAGATTCCCAATGGCTGGGCCAGCCACCAGGTTTACGTATTCGGCTGCTGACACTGAAAGTCATGTACCAGCTGATCTGTGATGACCGGGAGGCCGTGCGCACGACCCGCGACGCCATCGCCGCGCAGGCCGCCTTGCTGGAACGCTCGAGCGAAATGGCACTGTCATACCTCGCTGTTGCCGTGAGGGCCTCCGCCGCCATTGGGGATTGGCCGGCTGTGCGCATGTACTTGCCTGCTTTCAACGTCGAAGTCGGCCGTGAAAATTCCAGCTTGCAGATGTTCATGCGCGCCTCCGAGGCGCAACTGGCAATGCAGGAAGGACGGGTCGACGAGGCGCTGAGGACGCTTCGCGAGCTGGCGACAAGATCAGCCCTGCTCGACACCAACAGCCTCGATGCCACGGTGCGGACACGACTCGCGCTCGCCGAGCTCGCCGATGGTTCGCCGGCAGCAGCCTGGCGAGCGCTCGAGCCGCTGGTCGAGCGCGTCTCGGCCAGCGGCAATGTCGGCCAAGTCCTGGTTACTGGACCGCGGGGCTTGGCCGAGCTGTCCCTGGCACCGTGGGGCGATGCTGCGTCCAAGGAAGGGCTGGCGGTCCTGCGCCAATGGGTCGAGATTGCGCGGCGGTTCAAGGACGGCTCGCAGCAGGCGCAGCCGCGTGCCTCGGCTGCCAAGGACGAAGGCCTCAGTGCCCGTGAACTGCAGGTCCTTGCATTGCTGGCCGAGGGCCAAAGCAACAAACTCATCGCACGCGCCCTGGACCTGAGCCCGCACACCGTCAAGCGGCACGTCGCGCGCATTCTCGATCGGCTCGATCTTGCCTCGCGCATGCAGGCGGCCGAGTGGTATTCCACACGATTGCGCGGCTGATGCGCCGGGCAGCGCTGCAATGGGTATGCAATCCGCCAGCCTCGCCAGAGCCAAGATCCAGGCGCCTCGCTTCCGCAGAGGACTGATCGAGCGCCGCGAACTCGAACAGCGACTCGGCGACGCACTGACGAGCCGCCGCCTGGTCCTGTTGGTGGCGCCGGCGGGCTACGGCAAGACGGCTGCGCTGTCGCGGCTGCTGCAGCGCCCCACAGCAGCCTGTGCCATCGCCTGGCTTACCGCGGACGAACAGGACGATCTTCACCGCTTCCTCTCTCACCTGATCGAAGCGCTGGAGCCCCTGGACCCACCATGGCGACTGGCGCCGGATGCCCTGTTCGAGCTGGTGGCCCATGGGAGGCTGCGTGAGGCGGTGTCCGCATTCGCCGGCACGCTCGAAGCCACCGACGTGCCGAATCGCGGCGTGATCGTGCTGGATGACATGCATGCCGTCCCGGACGCCCGCGTGTTCGAGTTCCTGGGCCACCTGCTCGAAAAGCTCCCGCAGAACTGGACGCTCGTCATCGCGTCGCGCGTGGAGCCCCCAATGGCCCTGGGGCGCTGGCGTACGCTGCGCGAGGTGGCCGAGTTCGACGAGACGCTCCTGGGCTTTTCCAGAAAGGAAGTGGAGGACCTGTGGCGCCACGCCACCGGCCGCGACGACCCCGAGCAGGCGCAGCGCCTGCTCGACCGGACCCAGGGCTGGGCCGCAGGCCTTTGCCTGAGCCTTGAAACCTCGGAGCGATCGGCCGCCGCCGCCCCGAAAAGCGTCTGGCACAACCGCCGCCACCTGTTCGACTACTTGGCCAGCGAAGTCTTCGATCACCTGCCGCGCGAGCTGCAGGGGTTCCTCCTGCGCTGCTCCTTGCTTCCGGAGCTGACGGTGCAGCGCTGCGAGCAGATCAGCGGCACTCAGCGCGCAGCCCGGTTGCTGGAGGAGCTCGAGCGCCGCCGGCTGTTTGTCTCCGTGCTCGACAGCGAGGAACTGACGCTGCGCCTGCATGACCTTTTTCGCGATTTCCTCGAGGAGCGCCTGCGCCAGCTCCATCCGGAGGAGGTGCCGGCGCTGATGCACCTTGCCGCCGAGGGCGAAGCCGATCCCGTGCGCCGCACGCTCATGTATTTGCGCGCGGGCGCCTGGAACGAGGCCCAGCAGTGTCTTATGGAGGCAACGGCAGACATGCTGGCCGGCGACAAAGGCGGCCAGGTGATTCGCCTCCTCGAGCAGTTTCCTGCCGACGTTCAGGCTCGGTCGCCTGTGTTGACCTATGTCCGGGGATGGTGCGCCTGGCCGCACTACCAGTACGACCAGGTGCGCTCGGCCATGGCGCATGCCGCGACCGGATTCGATGCGCTGGGGCGGCACGACGACGCCCAGCGGACGCGGGCGATGCAGGCGCTCGCAACCTTCTTCTGTGGCGATATGGAAGATGCCCGGCGCCTGGGTCAGGCGGTGCGGGCCCGGCCCAGCGACCATGAAACCAAGATCCTCAGCGAACTCCTCGACTTCTGGTACGAGGCCTACCACGGGCCGGTCGATGGGCCCGGCCATCGGCTTGCCAGGATGGTCGACTTGCTGCTGCAAGGGGCCGGTGCAGAGCTGTGGTTTCGCTGCATGCCCCGCATCAATCTGCTCATCAGCCGCCCCGGCGTGAGCGCGCAGCTCCAGCGCATGGTTCACGGCGCCAGGGCGGCTAGCGGCGCGGGGCACTGGTCGCTCCAAGCCACCGTGAACCTGCTGGAAGCCTGGCTGTTTCTCTGGCAAGGCAGGGTCTCCGAGATGGAGGTCGCGTTCCACAGGATCCAGGAAGATTCCCAGTGGCTTGGCCAGCCCGCAGGCTTGCGCATTCGCCTGCTCGCACTCAAGGTCAACTATGAGGTGATCTGCAACGACAGGGATGCCGTGCGGTCGACCGGCGATGCCATCGCCACGCATGCGTCTCTACTGGGTCACTCCAGCGATCTGGCCCAGATCGTTCTTGGCACCGCCACGAGGTCCTCTGCCGCCATCGGAGACTGGCCAGCCGTGCGCATGCGCTTGCCTGCCTTGGTCGAGTTCGGCCCCAAGAACCCCAGCATCCAGATGTTCATACGCACCTTCAGGGCGCAGCTGGCCTTCCAGGAAGGGAAGCTCGGCGAGTCTCTGGCGATGCTGCGCGAGCTGGCGATGAGTTCAGCGCTGCTGGACACAAGCTGTCTCGATGCCCTGGTCCGAACGCGGCTGGCGCTCGCCGAGCTCGCAGATGGTTCACCAGCAGCAGCCTGGCAAGCGCTGGAGCCCTTGGTCGAGCGAGTGGTCGCCAGCGGCGACGTCGGCCAGGTCCTGATCACAGGCGTGCAGACCCTGACAGAGCTGTCGCTTGCCCCCTGGGGCACGGCCGCCCCCGAGGACGGGCTGGCGGCCTTGCGCCAATGGGTCGAGACTGCGCGGCGGTTCAAGACCGGCTCGCAGCAGGTTCCCCGCGCCTCGACAGCCAACAATGCCGGCCTGAGTGCCCGGGAACTTGAAGTGCTCGCGCTGCTGGCCGACGGGCAGAGCAACAAGCTGATCGCACGCGCCCTGGACCTGAGCCCCCACACCGTCAAGCGCCACGTTGCGCGAATCCTGGACCGGCTAGACCTGGCCTCGCGCATGCAGGCGGCCGAGTGGTACCGCACACGCTTCAGCGGTTGAGGGCGCCCGCTTGCAGGGCTCCGACCTTGTCACGGACAACCGTTCGCAGGGCTATAGTCTTGCTCATCCATGCAGTCCGCCAGCCTCGCCAGGGCCAAGATCCAGACGCCCCGCTTCCGCAGCGGCCTGATCGAGCGCAACGAGCTCGAACAGCAGCTCGGCCATGCTGTGGCAAACCGCCGGCTGGTGCTTCTGGTCGCACCGGCGGGTTACGGCAAGACGGCCGCGCTGTCGCGACAGCTGCAGCGGCTTCCGCCCGGCTGTGCCGTCGCCTGGTTCACCGCCGACGAAGACGACGATCTCCAGCGCCTGCTGGCCCACCTGATCGAAGCACTGGAACCTCTGGATCCGCCGTGGCGCCTGGCGCCCGAGGCTTTGTTCGAGCGGGTGGCCCAGGGCCGCCTGCGTGAGACGGCGATCGCGTTCCTCAGCACGCTCGAAGCCACGGAAACCCCCGGACACGGTGTGATCGTGCTGGACGATCTGCATGCCATCGCCGACGCCCGCGTGTTCGAGTTTCTGGGTCATCTGCTCGAAGGCTTGCCGCCCAACTGGACACTGGTGATTGCCTCGCGCGTGGAACCGCCGCTGGCGCTCGCGCGCTGGCGGTCACGGCGGGAACTGGCCGAGTTCGACGAGACTGCCCTGAGCTTCTCCAAGAAGGAAGTGCAGGACCTGTGGCGCCATGCCACAGGCGAGGACGATGCCAAGCAGGCAGATCGCCTTCTCGAGCGGACCCAGGGCTGGGCCGCGGGACTCAGCTTGAGCATCGAAGCCTCGCAGGGGTCTGCTGCCAGAACGCCAATGGACCCGCGGCACAGCCGCCGCCACCTCTTCGATTACCTGGCCAGCGAAGTCCTCGAAGACCTGCCTGGCGAACTGCAGGCGTTTCTGCTGCGTTGTTCGTTTCTGTCCGAACTCACGGTGCCGCGCTGCGAGCAGGTCAGCGGCAACCCCCGTGCGGCCGAACTGCTGGAAGAGATCGAGCGCCGCCGCCTGTTCAGCTCGGTGCTCGACGGCGAGGAGCTGACGCTGCGCCTGCACGATCTCTTCAGAGACTTCCTGGAGGAGCGCCTGCGCCGGCTTCATCCCGAGGAAGTGCCGATGCTGCTGCGCCGAGCGGCACAGGGCGAAGCGGATCCCCTGCGGCGCACGCTCACGTACCTGCGCGCGGGCGCCTGGGACGATGCCGAACAGAGCCTGGCCAGCGGGACGGCCGATATGCTGGCCGACGACAGAAGCGCCCAGATCCTTCGCATCATCGAGCAGTTTCCGGCCGACATCCAGGCGCGCTCGCCCGTGCTGGCCTATGCCCGAGGCTTGTGCGCCTGGCCCCGCTACCAGTACGCCACGGCGCGGTCGAGCATGGAGCACGCCGCGGCCGGCTTCGACGCACTGGGGCGCCATGACGATGCGCAACACGCCCGGGCGATGCAGGCGCTGGCCATGATCTTCTGCGGCCAGATGCAGGCTGCACGGCGCCTCGGGCAGGCAATTCGTTCTCGGCCCATGGACCTGGAAACGGAGACGCTCAGCGAGGTGATCGACTTCTGGTACGAGGGCCATCACGGCCCTGTCGACGGACCCGGCCATCGCCTTGCCAAGGTCGTCGATCTGCTGACCCGAGGGGCCAGCGCCGAACTGTGGTTTCGCTGCATGGCGCTCTTCAACATCTTCATCGGCCGCCCCGGCGTGAGCGCCCAGCTTCAACGGCTGCTCCGCGGTGCCAGGACCGCCGCCGGCGAAGGGCATTGGTCCCTGCACGTGATGGAAGCCTGGCTGCTGCTCTGGCAAGGCAGGATCGCCGAGCTGGGAACGGTGCTGCAGGACATCGAAGAAGACTCCCGCTGGCTCGGCGAGCCCTCGGGCTTGCGCATCCGGCTCGCGACGCTGAAGGTCATGTACCAGGTCGCCCGCGGCGACATGGACGACCTGCGGGCGACGCGCGACGTCATCGCCGCGCACACTTCCTTGCTGGACCGCTCCAGCGACATGTATCTCGCAGTCCTCGGGATTCTCGTCAAGGCTTGCGTCGCCCTCGAGGACTGGACGAGCGTGCGCACGTACCTGCGCACGTTCCACGTCGAAGCCGGCCGTGAAAATCCTGGCACCCAGATGCTCATAGACAGCTTCAAGGCGCAGTTTGCCTTGCACGAAGGACGCATCGGCGAAGCCTTGACGATGCTTCGCGAGCTGGTGACGAGGTCTTCCCTGCTCGACACGGTCTACCTGGATGTCACGGTGCGAACGCAGCTGGCGCTCGCCGAGTTGGCCGATGGTTCGCCGGCTGCTGCCTGGCGAGCGCTGGAGCCGCTGGTCCGGCAGGTGACGGCCAGCGGCAATGTGGGCCAGGTCCTGATCGTCGGCATGCCGGTCCTGTCGCGGCTGTCGCTCGCCTCGTGGGACGGCGCCGCGTCCAAGGAAGGGCTGGCGGTCCTGCGCCAATGGGTCGAGACGGCCCGGCACTTCAAGGTCGGCGCGCAGGAAAAACCGCGTAGCCCGGCAGCCCAGCAGGACGCCGGCCTGAGTCCGCGAGAACTCGAAGTGCTCGCGTTGCTGACTCATGGCCAGAGCAACAAGCTGATCGCCAGGACACTGGACCTGAGCCCGCACACCGTCAAGCGCCATGTCGCGCGCATTCTCGACCGGCTCGACCTGGCCTCGCGCATGCAGGCCGCCAACTGGTACCGCGCGCACTTCGGCGGCGGGTGAACCCACGGCGTTGCTGCTCGAGTCTCTGCAGAAGGCCGGGCTATCGTCTTGCAGGCATCATGGGATAGTCAGTTTTCGATATGCAGTCCGCCAGTCTCGCCAGAGCCAAGATCCAGACACCCCGTTTCCGCGGCGGCCTGATCGAACGCGGCGAGCTCGAACAGCGGCTTGGCGACGCGCTGGCGAGCCGGCGGCTGGTGCTTCTGGTGGCGCCGGCGGGTTATGGCAAGACGGCCGCGCTGTCGCGACAGTTGCAGGCGCTTCCGGCGGGCCGTGCGATTGCCTGGCTCACCGCCGACGAGGACGACGATCTCCAGCGGCTCCTGGCCCACCTGATCGAGGCGCTGGAGCCGCTGGATCCACCGTGGCGCGTGGCGCCGGAGGCCTTGCTTGCGCTGGCGGATCAAGGCCGCCTGCGGGACGCAGTGCCTGCCTTGCTCGGCACCCTCGAAGCCACCGACGCGCCGGACGGCGGCGTGCTCGTGCTGGATGACCTGCATGCCGTCGCGGACGCACGCGTCTTCGACTTCCTGAATCAGCTTCTGGAAGGCCTGCCGCAGAACTGGACGCTCGTGATTGCGACGCGCGTGGAGCCGCCGCTGGCGCTGGGCCGATGGCGGGCGCGGCGCGAACTGGCCGAGTTCGATGAATCCGCCTTGAGCTTTTCGAGGAAGGAAGTGGAGGACCTATGGCGCCATGCCACCGGCGCAGAAGACCAGGAGCAAGCCTGGCGCCTGCACGAACGTACCCAGGGCTGGGCCGCCGGGCTCAGCCTGAGCCTCGCAGCATCGGAACGCTCGGCCGCCACGGCGCCGGCGAGCGCGCGGCACAGCCGCCGCCACCTGTTCGAATACCTGGCCAGCGAAGTCCTCGACGATCTGCCGGGCGAGCTGCAGGAATTTCTGCTTCGCTGCTCGTTGCTGTCCGAACTCACGGTGACGCGCTGCGAAAAGATCAGCGGCAACCCGCGGGCGGCCCAATGGCTGGATGAAATCGGGCGCCGCCGCCTGTTCAGCTCCGTGCTCGACAGCGAGGAGCTGACGCTGCGCCTGCACGATCTGTTTCGCGACTTTCTGGAACAACGCCTGCGCACGGTCCACCCCGGAGAAGTAGCAATGCTGCTGCGCCGCGCGGCGCAGGGCGAAGCAGACCCGCTGCGCGGCACGCACCTGTACCTGCGTGCCGGCGCCTGGGAAGAGGCTGAGCAGTGCCTGGCCAATGCAACAGCAGACATGCTGGCCCGCGATGAAGGCGCCCAGGTGATTCGCCTCGTCGAGCAATTTCCGGCCGACATCCAGGCCCAGTCGCCCGTGCTGGCCTATGTCCGAGGCTGGTGCGCATGGCCGCGATTCGAGTACGCCACGGCACGGTCGTATATGGAGCAGGCCGCAGCCGGCTTCGATGCGTTGGGGAGGCACCACGACGCGCAACGGGCGCGGGCGATGCAGGCGCTGGCCATGTTCTTCGGCGGCTTCACGCAAGAGGCCCTGAGCCTGAGCCGGGCGGTCCGCTCCGGGCCCATGGACCTCGAAACCCAAACGCTCAGCGAGCTTCTCGGATTCTGGTACGAGGGCTACCACGGGCCGGTCGAGGGACCCGGCCACCGCCTTGCGAAGGTGATCGACCTGCTGGAGCAAGGAGGGAGTGCCGAACTGTGGTTTCGCTGCATGACCCGCGTCAATACGTTCATCAGCCGCCTGGGCGTGAGTGCGCAGCTCCAGCGCATGATCAACGGCGCCAGAGCAGCCACTGGCGAAGGGCGCTGGTCTCTGCAAGCCACAGCGAACCTGATGGAGGCCTGGCTGGTCCTCTGGCAAGGCAAGGTCTCCGAAACCGAGGCAGCACTCCAGAGAATCGAAGAAGACTCTCGCTGGCTGGGCCAGCCAGCAGGCTTGCGCATGCGGCTGCTGTCATTGAAGGCCGTCTACCAGGTGACGTGCGATGAGAGGGAGCCTGTGCGCCAGACGTGCCAGGCCATGGCCAGCCATATCTCCTTGCTCGATCGCTCCAGCCATCTCCCGCTGGTGTACCTCATCGTGATCATCGTGGCCTCTGCGGCCGTCGAGGACTGGCCGACCGTGCGCATGCACTTGCCCACGCTGCGACTTGCGGTCGGCAATGAAAAGCCGGACGTGCAGATGCTCATCCACAGCTTCGACGCGCAACTGGCTTTTCAGGACGGACGCCTCGGCGAGGCCCTGACCGGGCTTCGCGCCCTGGTGGAGCGCTCGGCGGTACTCGATACGCTCTTTGTCGATGGCACGGTCCGGACCCGTCTTGCCCTCGCCGAGCTCGCCGATGGTTCGCCGGCAGCAGCCTGGCAGGCGCTGGAGCCCTTCATCGAGCGCATCGAGCGCAGCGGCAATGTCGGGCAGGCCCTGTTCATGGGCGCGCAGGTGCTCACCAAGCTGTCGCTCGCCCCTTGGAGAAGTGCAGCGCCCAAGCAACGAGTGGCCATCTTGCGTCAATGGAAGGAGACCGCGAGGCGGTTCAAGGCCGGCGCGCAGGAGGAACTGCCTGCTGCGAGCACGCGGCACGATGCGGGCCTTACCGGCCGGGAACTCGAGGTTCTTGCCCTGCTGACCGACGGCCAAAGCAACAAGCTGATCGCACGCACCCTGGACCTGAGCCCGCACACCATCAAGCGGCACGTCGCCAGCATTCTCGATCGGCTCGACATGGCCTCGCGCATGCAGGCTGCCAACTGGTATCGCGCGCGCTTCAGCCAATTTCCTGGCGCTGTCGCAGGGCTGTAACCCGTATCACAAGCGAGTGCCTGCAGGGCTATAGTCCTGCTTCCGATGCCATCCGCAAGCCTTGCAAGAGCGAAGATCTCTCCACCTCAACGAGGTGCCGGCGCAGCAGTGGCACCCCCTGCCCTTCCCCAGTGCCGCCATGGAGGCCCAGCGGATCGGCGCTCCCCTTCTACTCGGTTATCGAGGATATGCATGCAAGACGGCCTTGCCCGACTGATCGAACTGGCCGCAGCCCTGCCGTTGCTGCCGGCTTGCAACCACTTCTACTTCCTGCGCCACGGCCAGACCGCAGGCAATGCACAGCGGATCTTCCAGGCCGTCGACGCTCCGCTGAGCACGCTCGGCCTGCAGCAGGCGGCGCGCGCTGCCGAGCGGCTGGCGGGCGAGCCGATCCGCAGCGTGGTCTGCAGTGACGCCCGGCGCGCCTTCGACACGGCTCACACGGTCGCGGCCGGCCTGGGCATCGCTCCACTGCACTTCGAGAGCCTGCGAGAGCGCAACTTCGGCGCCCTCATCGGGACTTCCTCGGCCGAACTGGACTGGGCCTGCGAACCCGAAGGCGGCGAAACGCTGGCCGAGTTCGTCCTGCGCAAGCGGGCCGCGCTGGAGGCGGCGCTCGCCCACCCAGCGCCGGTGCTGATCGTGGCCCATGGCGGCTCGCTCCACGTGCTGGTGGCGGCGCTCGGCATTGCGCCGGAGCGCAGCGTGCTCGGCAACGCGCAGCCCTTGCGCTTCGAGCGAAGCGGTCCTACATGGACGGTGAGGCCGCTCCTGCACCATTCGGATGGTGGGGCCGCGTTGGCCTGAACGGCTCCCGAAGCCGCCCGAATTTGCCCATGGACTTCAAGAACTATTACCAAGCGCTCGGGGTCGAGCGCGGCGCGACGGAAGAGGACATCCGCAAGGCCTACCGCAGGCTCGCGCGGAAGTACCACCCGGACGTCAGCAAGGAGCCTGACGCTGAGCGGCGCATGCGCGAGATCAACGAGGCGAACGACGTGCTGCGCGACAAGGAGAAGCGCGCCGCCTACGACGCACTGGCAGATCAGGTCGCTCGAGGCCACCAGGCGGGCGCTGGCGCCGGCGATGGCTTCCAGCCGCCGCCGGGCTGGGACGAGGGCTTCGAGTTCCACCGCGGGCCGGGGCAGGGGCCGGCAGACCATGCCGAGTTCAGCGAGTTCTTCTCGTCGGTCTTCGGCGCCGCCGAGCGCCGCGGCGCCCAGCGCCGTCAATACCGGGCACGGGGCGAGGACCACCACGCGGCGATCGAGATCACGCTGGAAGATGCCCTGAAAGGCGCTGAGCGCGAGATTACCCTGCGATCGCAGGAGCTCGACGACCAGGGCCGCCCCCAATGGAACACCCGGACGCTCGCCGTGAAGATCCCGCCCGGCGTGCATCCCGGCCAGTACATCCGGCTCGCCGGCCAGGGCATGCCGGGGCATGGCGGCGAACCGGCGGGCGACCTGTACCTCGAGGTGCGCATCGCGCCGCACACGCTTTATCGCATCGAGGGACGCGACCTGTACATGACGCTGCCGGTCACGCCGACCGAAGGCGCGCTCGGCGCACAGGTGAAGGTGCCCACGCCCGGCGGAGGCATCGTCGAGGTCACGGTGCCGCCCGGCGCCCGCAACGGCCTCAAGCTGCGGCTGAAGGAGCGCGGCCTGCCCGGCCAGCCGCCTGGCAACCTGTACCTGCTGCTGGAGATCGCGCTGCCGCCAGCCCAGACCGAAGTCGCGCGCAAAGCCTACGAGCAGTTGGCACAGGCCGCCCCTTTCGATCCGCGCCGTCATCTGGGAGTCTGACGTCATGGCCAGCCCATCTTTCGACACCATCCCTCTGGGCAATGCCCATCCGCTGCGTGCCGGCGAGCTCGCGCATGCCTGCGGCGCCGAGATTGCGTGGGTCGTTCAACTCGTCGAGGTCGGCATCATCGAGGTGCGCGGCCCCGCCGAACGCCCGGACGACTGGTGCTTCCACAGCGCCGACCTGCAATGCGCACTCGATGCGCGCCGGCTGGAGCGCGACTTCGGAGTCGGACTCGATGCCGCGGCGCTGATCCTCGATCTCGAGCATGAAGTTCGACGGCTCAAGGCCCTGCTGGCTGCGCGGGGCCTCGGCCGGGAGATCTGACATGCCGGTGGTCTGCGACCAGTGCGGAACCGGGAACCGCGAGAGCGCCAAGTTCTGCAAGGGCTGCGCGGCGAAACTGCCGTCCTTCGCGGCCACCGGCCCGTCCGCACTCCAGAGCATGAAGGCGCTGCGGACCCCGCACGCGCCGCCACCCCCGGCCGTGCCGACGCCAGGCATGCTGCCGATCGAGACGCGCGCTTTCTGGATCCGCTTCGCCGTACTGTCCGTGGTGATCACCACGGCCTTCGTCAGCTGGTATGCCTACGTGACCCGCAAGGTGCCGCCGAATCACGCGCCCGGCCGGCCCCCGGCGATCGCCACCGCGGCTATCCCGCAGGCGCGGGCAAACGTCGCGGCAACGCCCAGCGCGCCCGCCGACTACGAGAGGCCTCCTCCTTCCGAACCGGTGCGCCCTGCGGAGGCGCTGGGCCCCGCCGAGAGCCTGGTCGCCCCGGGGCCCGCGCAAGGCGAACTGGTGCAAGTGACGCCGCCGCCGCGCCGCGGCAACGATTCGCAGACCGTGCGCACGGAAGAGTCGCGCAAGGTCGTGGCGCGCCCAAGCGTGGCCGACCCGCGACCCGGTTGTGCGCATCTGAATTTCATCGCGGCCTCGCGCTGCGAGGCGGCCCAGTGCGCCAAGGCACAGTACTACAGGCACCCGCATTGCGATGCAGTACGCGAACAGACGCGCCGCGACGTGGCGCGGCGCAATCCGCTGCAGCTCGGGTACTAGCGGGCCGTAACAGCCAATTGAGGAGTGCCTGCCCTGCCCTACTCGGCGTGTGCGGTTACGCCGAACAGCGTGTCGATCGCGCTGCGCGCATCCGCCCGCAATTCCTCGACGGCATCCTCGCTGCCCGACAGGTGACGCAGCAGGTAATGCTGGAACAGCCCATCGAACAAGGCGTAGAGCACCGACGGCGACAACGCCAGCGGCACCTCTGCCAGCGCCGAAAAGCGCCGCATGACGCGCAGGACCATGTTCTCCAGGCTCTTGTCGATGGCGGCCACGTCGGCGCGAAAGGCGTCCGCGAACAGCGCCTGGGCGCGCAGGTCGTACCACAGCCGGTGCATGTGCGCCTCGTCGCGCAGGGTGTTGCCCAGGGCGCGCAGGAAGCCTTCCATCATCTCGTCGTAACTGGCGGCATCCGCGGTCACGCGGTCGTATCGGGTGACGCACCGCGCCTTGTACTGGCGCACGCTGCAGACAATCAGGTCGACCTTGTCGCTGAAGTAGTAGTGAAGCACGCCATGCGAGAACTCCGAGTTCTGAGCGATCTCGCGCAGGCTGGTGCGGGCATAGCCCAACGCGGCCAGCGTCTGCAGCGCGGCCTCGCCGAGTTCGGCGCGCCGTTCGGCGAACTTGTCCACGCGCGTGCGCGGCACACGATCCGCCTGCTTTTGTCGTTGTGAAGCCATGGCCGACGATTGTTGGAACAGGTGCCCAGATCCGAAAAAGAATAGCACGCGGTCCTGTGCGCCAAGCTGACTTGCGATGATCTCCCCGAGGTTTTTTGACAGTCGGCCAGGCACTCAGGCCACGAGCGCCACTGGCACCGGCCCACGCGCACCGACCAGTTCCAGCACGCGGTCGCCAGACACCGTCTCTTGCGCCAGGAGCTCCTCGGTCAACGCGTCCAGCGCCCGGCGATGTGCGCGCAGAACATGTTGGCACTGAAGGTTCAGCGCCTCGAGCAGCTGGTTGGCCTGGCGCACCGCGGCCGAGATCTGTCGTGAGGCGTGCTGCGCCGGCAGCGCGCCTATGCTGAAGAGCGCGCCGTCCTGGCCGAAACCGTAGCGCCCCACCATGTCGAGCGCCAGCCTGGAGGCCTGCTGGAGATCCTGGCTGGCCCCGCTCGATGCTTCGTCGAAAACGGCCAGCTCGGCGTTGCGTCCGCCAAGCAGCATCTGGATGTGCTTCTCCATGTCGCTCCTGAGCACGAGCGTCTGGTCCTCTTCCTGCGTGACGAGCGTGACTCCGAGCGCGCCGCCGCGCGGCAGGATGGTGACCTTCTCGACCTTGCCGTAGCCCAGCGCCGCCGAGACCAGGGCATGCCCGGCTTCATGCACCGCGATGTAGCGGCGCTCGCGCTCGCCCAGCGCGCGCTGGGCCCCGTTGAGCTCGCCGATGCGCGTCGTCTCGATGGCTTCCATCAACTGGCCCATCGCGACAGCGCGACTGCCTGCGCGCGCGGCCACGAGTGCGGAATGATTGACGATGTGCGCGATGGTGGCCGGGGACAGGCCGGTGGTCAGTCGGGCGAGCTGCTCGTGGTCGATTGCGCCTTCGGTGCGCAGCTTGCCGGTGTACAGCCTGAAGATCGCGCAGCGATCGCGCACGTCGGGCAGCCTGACGTGGACACGTCGGTCGAAGCGGCCTTCGCGCAGCAGCGCCTCGTCGAGATGCTCCTCCAGGTTCGTGGCGCCGACCACGATCACGCCCTCGTTCGCGTCGAACCCGTCCATCTCGACCAGCAGCTGGTTGATGATGCGGTTGCTTTCCGATTCGGCCGGCCCCGCGCCCGACGAGGTGCGCTTGGAGATGCCGTCGAGCTCGTCGATGAACAGGATGCAGGGCGCATTCTTGCGTGCGGTTTCGAAGAGCTTCTTGACCTTTTGCACGCCCACGCCGTAGAACTTCGACGTGAATTCGCTGCCGTTGGTAGCGATGAAGTTTGCGCCGCACTCGCCCGCCAGCGCCTTCGCCAGGAGGGTCTTGCCGACACCCGGGCCCCCTAACAGGAGCACGCCGCATGGTGCCCGCGCACCGATGGCGCGGTAGCGGCTCGGGTCCTTCAGGTAATCGACGATGTCCTGCAGCGCATGCTTGGCCTCGCCAGCACCAATCACATCGTCGAAGCCGACGCCGGCAGGCTTCTCGACCAGCTTCGCTGCGCCGCCGATCGAGTCGCGCATGGTGTAGACCACGAGGGCGAGCAGGAAGAGGGGCAGGAAGATGGCGGCCAGGTCACGTGCCGTCGTGAGCGCACGGCTGTCCGCGGCAGGCGCACCGACTGTGCTGTCCGGCAGCACGACGAGCTGGAAGGGATGGACGCCGGCTTCCTGGGCCTGCGAGATGACCAGCGCGGCAAAGGAGCCGCGGCCATCGACGACAAAGTAGCGTTCGCCGCCGGTGGTGGAGACAAGAAGCGCATTCGGCGCCAGGCCCACGGCGTCGACATGGCCGGCACGCAGGTCACGCAACAGGTCGGAGCCATCCTTCTCGAGCGCTGTCCACGCATCCGGCGTGCTGCGCATCGCGCGGGCCGGCCCGTCCAAGGCTTGGACGGCTGGCGCAGGCCGAAGCAGAAAGAACATGGCTGCGCCGGCGAGTGCGGCAAAGGCAAGGACGAGTGCAAGGCTCAGCCGGGGCTTGGAGCGGAGGAGTCGGTGGAAATGCTTCATGGAGAAAAGACGCGGTCGTGAGGCCGGATCGTAGGCAATCGCACGGGCGCAAAGCGGCAGGGACGACGCGGCGTGCAGGTAACAGCCGGCGTGCGTGCAATTGTTGGCGCCCCTGCGCGTTGCGCTGGCGCATCTCGGCCTGCGGCTCGCTCTCGCCGCGCGCGGCGACCCGGGCTGACCGCGGCAGGCACCGCCGCCGCGACCAAGGAAACTCAGCCGGCCTTCTGCACCAGCTTGATCACGCTGGAGAAATCCAGGGACCCGTGCCCCGCCAGGCTATGGGCGGCGTACAGGTTGCGCGCCAGCCCGCCCAGCGGCGTGGCTGCGCGAACGGCTGCCGCGTTTTCCTGCGCCAGGCCAAGGTCCTTGAGCATGAGGTCGGTTCCGAAGCCGCCCGCGTAGCCCTTGGACGCCGGCGCGCTCTCCATCACGCCCGGCAGCGGGTTGTACTTCTCGAGCGCCCAATTGCCGCCCGAACTGCGGCGCATGATCTCGGAGAGCACCTTGGGATCCAGCCCATTGGCAACACCGAGTGCGATGGCTTCCGACGTGCCGATCATCAGGATGCCGAGCAGCATGTTGTTGCAGATCTTGGCCGTCTGGCCCGCGCCGGCCTCGCCGGCGTGGAAGATGTTGGCGCCCATCTTCTCCAGCACCGGACGCGCGCGCTCGAGGTCGGCTGCGGCGCCGCCCACCATGAAGGTCAGCGTCCCCGCGATCGCGCCACCGGTGCCGCCTGAAACTGGCGCATCGAGAACCGCGATGCCCCGTTTCGCGCCGGCTTGCGCCAGCTTGCGTGACGTGGCCGCGGCGATGGTGCTGCTGTCGATCACGAGCGTGCCCGGCGCAATCCGCTCCAGCAGCCCGGACTGGCCCTCGCTGCCGAAATAAAGCGATTCCACGTGCTGGCTCGCGGGAAGCATGCTGATCACCACCTCGGCGCCGGCCAGCGAGTCGGCGGCGGACGGCGCAATGGACACGCCCTCTGCGCCGAGCTTCCTGCAAGCCTCTGCCGAGAGGTCGAAGGCGCTCAGCCCGTGGCCGGCCTTGTGCAGGTTGTGGGCCATGGGGGCGCCCATGTTGCCCAGGCCGATGAATGCGATCTTCATTTGTTGTCTCCAGTGGATGCGGATAGCGGACGCACAGGGCGGCCCCTTTTTTTACACGAGCTCTGCGAGCTCCTGTGGCATTTCGCCACGTGGCCTCAAGTGGTCCTCGACGAACTCCTGCGTGATCTCTTCGAGCGTGGCTGGGCTCCACTTCGGGTTGCGGTCCTTTTCTATGAGGAGTGCGCGGATGCCCTCCGCGAAATCCTTGTGCGCGCAGAAGCCCAGCGAGGCCCGGTACTCGAGGCGGAACACCTCTGCCAGCGACATGCGGGTCACGCGCTGCCACAGCGCGAAGGACACGGCGGCGGAGCTGGGCGAGCCTTTCGTGAAGGTCTGGGCCGCGCCTTGCAGCCACGGATCCTCCGACTTCAGCGCGCGCAGGCGCTTCGCGATGTCCAGCAGGTCGTCGCCCGCCATCAGTTCGTTGATGGTGTCGAAATGCTCGCGCACTTTCGACGGCTGGGCGTCCGTGCCCTGGCCTGACCGTGCGAGCAGGCGCGAGAGCGTGGCCCGATCCGCGTCGGCCTCGACGCGCCAGGCCGCCGCCGCAATGGCATCCACCAAATGCGCCTTGCGCTCGTGCGGCACCACGATGTCCGCCAATCCGCAGAAGATCGCATCGGCCGCATTGAGGGGCGCCGCGGTCAACGCCAGGAACAGGCCCACCCGCCCTGGCATGCGCCGCAGGAACCAGCTGCCGCCCACGTCGGGGTACAGGCCGATGTTGATCTCGGGCATCGCGACGCGGCTCTGCGGTGTGACCACCCGGTGCGAGGCACCCACCATCAAGCCCACGCCGCCGCCCATCACGATGCCGTGGCCCCAGCACAGCAGGGGCTTCGGGAAGGTATGGATCAGGTGGTCGAGCACATACTCCTCACGAAAGAAATCCTCCGCATAGGTGTTGCGTGCCGGTCCGCACACCAGGAGTGTCTGATAGAGCTGCCGCAGGTCGCCACCGGCGCAGAAGGCCTTTTCGCCCGCCGACTGCAGCAGCACGCCGGCCACGGAAGGGTCCTGCGCCCATTCACGCAACTTCGGCGTCAGCAGCCGCACCATTGCCACCGAAAGCGAATTGAGGGAGGTCGGCGCATTGAGGGTGGCGACGCCGAAGCGCAGGCCCCCGGCGGTCTTGATTTCATCGAAGAGAACTACTGGGTCGGTCATGTTTCAGGTGCGGGGTTTGCGTCCGGAACGCAGACTCCCTGCGTTCGGCTGTCCGATTTTCGATGTCAGGCTCAGCGAATATCGCCATCGCCCTCCAGCAGCTTGCGCGAGACGATCACGCGCATGATTTCGTTGGTGCCTTCGAGGATCTGGTGCACGCGCGCATCGCGCACCAGCCGCTCCAGCGGAAATTCGCTCAGGTAGCCGTAGCCGCCATGCAGCTGGAGCGCCTCGTTGCAGACGTTGAAGCCGGCGTCCGTGGCAAAGCGCTTGGCCATGGCGCAATAGGTGCTGGCATCGGCATGGCCCGCGTCGAGCTTGCTTGCCGCCAGCCGCACCATCTGGCGCGCGGCCACGAGTTCGGTCGCCATGTCGGCCAGCTTGAACTGCAGCGCCTGAAAGCTCGCCAGCGGCTTTCCGAACTGCTGGCGCTCGTGCAGGTAGCGCCGCGCTGCGTCGAGTGCACCCTGAGCCGCGCCGACCGAGCAGGTCGCGATGTTGATGCGGCCGCCGTCCAGGCCCTTCATTGCGATGCGGAAGCCCTCGCCCTCCACGCCCAGCAGGTTCTCGGCCGGTACCCGCACATTGTCGAAGCTGATGGTGCGAGTGGGCTGGCTGTTCCAGCCCATCTTGTGTTCCTTCTTGCCATAGCTGATGCCGGGCGCATCGGCCGGCACCGCCATCGCCGAGATGCCGCCCGCGCCGCCGCCGCCGGTGCGGGCCATCAGCACCAGCACGTCGGTCGCGCCGGCGCCCGAGATGAAAGCCTTGCCGCCGTTGATCACGTACTCGGCACCCTCCAGTTCGGCGCGCGTCTTGAGCGCGCCGGCATCCGAGCCGGCGCCGGGCTCGGTCAGGCAGTAGGAAGCCAGCTTGCGGCCGCTGGTCAGGTCGGCGCCCCAACGCTCGCACACGGCCGGCGTGCCCCAGGTGCCGAGCATCCACGTGGCCATGTTGTGGATGGTGATGAAGGCCGTGGTAGAGGGGTCGACCGCCGCCATTTCCTCGAAAACCAGCGTGGCATCGAGGCGCGGCAGCGCCAGTCCCTCGATGCGCTCCGGCGCATACAGGCCGCAGAAGCCGAGCTCGCCGGCCTTGGCGATCGCCTCCTTCGGGAAGATGGCTTCCGCATCCCACCGCGCGGCATGCGGAGCGAACTCGGCGAGCGCGAACTCGCGCGCGGTGCGGGCGAAGGCGCGCTGCTCCTCGGAAAGTTCGAAGTCCATGCAGCCTAGACTACTTCAGGCTGATCGTGGTGTTGAGGCCGTGCGCCGTGGCGTCGTCGAACCAGCGTGCCGTGACGGTCTTGGTCTGCGTATAGAACAGCACGACCTGCTTGCCGTAGGGCCCGAGGTCGCCGAGCTTCGACGCGCGCGAGCCGGTGAAGGAGAACATCGGCACCGGCACCGGGATCGGCACATTGATGCCCACCTGGCCTACGTCGATGTCTTCCTGGAAGCGCCGCGCCGCCGCGCCAGACTGCGTGAAGATCGCGGTGCCGTTGCCGTTCGGGTTGGCGTTGATCATCTCGATCGCCTCGTCGATGCTCTCGGCACCCGCCACGCACAGAACCGGCCCGAAGACCTCCTGGTCATAGATCGTCATGCCCGGCTTGACGCCGGAGAAGATGGTCGGGCCGACGAAGTTGCCCTTCTCGTAGCCCGGCACCGTGGGCTTGCGGCCGTCGAGCTCCAGCGTCGCACCCTCGGCCACGCCGCGCTCGATCAGGCCGGTGACGCGCTCGTAGGCCGCGCACGAGACCAGTGGGCCCACGTCCACGCCCTTCTCCGTGCCGGCGCCCATCTTCAGTGACTTCGCCTTCTCGACCAGTTCGGGAATCCACTTGCGCGCATCGCCCACCAGCACCGCGACCGAGACCGCCATGCAGCGCTGCCCCGCCGCGCCAAAGCTCGCGCCGACAAGGGCGTTGAGCGACTGGTCCTTGTGCGCATCGGGCATGACGATGGCGTGGTTCTTCGCGCCCATCATGCATTGCACGCGCTTGCCGGCCAGCGTGGCGCGGTTGTAGACGTGGGTGCCGACCCTGGTCGAACCGACGAAGGAGATCGCCTTGATGTCCTTGTGGTCGCAGATCGCGTTGACCACGGCCTCGCCGCCATGCACGACGTTGAGCACGCCCGGCGGGATGCCGGCCTCCAGCGCCAGCTCGGCGAGGCGCATCGTCACCATCGGGTCCTGCTCCGAGGGCTTGAGCACGAAGGTGTTGCCTGTGACGATGGCCATCGGGAACATCCACAGCGGGATCATGGCCGGGAAGTTGAAGGGCGTGATGCCCGCGCACACGCCCAGCGGCTGCAGCAGCGTGTAGGTGTCGACCCCGCCTGCGACGTTGTTGGCCATCTCGCCGAGCTGCAGGTTGCCGATGCCCGCGGCATGCTCGACCACCTCGAGGCCACGGAACACGTCTCCCTCGGCATCGGGCAGGGTCTTGCCCTGCTCGGCGGTGAGGATGGCGGCCAGCTCGCCCATGTGCTCGCGGATCAGCTGCTGATACTTGAGGAAGATGCGCGCGCGGGCGCCGATCGCGGTCTTGCGCCAGGTCTTGAAGGCGTGCTGGGCCGAGGCGACGGCGGCATCGACCTCTTCCTGCGTCGCAAAAGGCACGCGCGCCAGCACTTCCTGCGTGGCGGGGTTGACGATGTCGCGCCATTCGCTGGTCTTTGACTCGATGAACTTGCCGCCGATGAGCAGCTTGACGGTGGCGACCTCGGTCGCGGGGGTTGTGGTGGCATCCATGGTTTGTCTCCGGGGTTGGGGCTTCGATGCCATGCTAGCTTTGCACTTTTGCCATGGCAATAGACAAATGTGCACCGAGCATCTGCATAATCGCAACGCATGGATTGGGACAACCTGCGTTTCTTCCTGGAGCTGGCACGCAGCGGCACGCTGGTGAGCGCGGCGCGCCGGCTGACAGTCGATCACACGACAGTGGCGCGGCGCATCCAGGCGCTGGAGAAGGAGATCGGTACCGCCCTCTTCGCCCGCGAAGCCGCCGGGCATCGACTGACGGAAGCCGGGCGGCGGCTGCAGCCGCAGGTCGAGGCCATGGAAGGGGCCTTCCTCGCGATCGAGAGCGCGACGCCGGGGGCACAGGAGGGCTTGTCGGGCCTGGTGCGCATCGGTGCCACCGAGGGCTTCGGCACGGTGGTGCTCGCGCCAGAGCTCGCGCGGTTCGCGCAACAGCATCCCAGGCTGGTGATCGATCTGCTGGCGATGCCGCGGCTGGTGCACCTGTCACGCCGCGAGGCGGACATCGTGATCTCGCTGGAGCGCCCGGCCCGGGGCTCGGTGGTGGTCACCAAGCTGACCGACTACGTGCTCCGGCTCTACGCGTCCGTGGACTATCTGGCCGCGCACCCGCGCATCGCCTCGCGCGAGGATTTGCGGGGCCACACCTTCATCAGTTATGTCGACGACCTGCTGTTCAGCAAGGAACTGCAGTACCTGGACGAGCTGTACCGTCCGGACGCGTTCGCACTGCGCAGCACCAGCATCCTGGCCCAGCACCACGCGGCGGCAGCCGGCACGGGCATCGCGGTGCTGCCCGCTTTTCTTGCCGGGCGCGATTCGCGGCTGCGGACCGTGCTGCCAGGGGAGGCGAACTTCACGCGCACGTTCTGGATGTCGATGCCGGCCGAGAGCAAGCACCTGGCGCGGATGCAGGCGGTCTGGGGCTTTCTGCGCGAGACGGTGGAGGCGCAGCGGACTGTCCTGCTGCCACCCGAGGCCTGAACCCCTTCCGGGGGGCGGCAATAGAGCCAAGTACACGCCTCAGGAGCCGTCCATTGGCTCGCCATTGGCTCTTGATTGGCCTAGGCACCACGCGCTGGACGGGGAACACTGGCGTCAGACCCTCAAGAGTATCCAGACCCGCGCGAGATGACGGGTACGCGCCGGTCAAAACTCCCAAAAATCATGCATGTCATCGACCACTCCACCCTGCCTCGCCTCCACGCCGAAGGGCGGCAGCGCTTTGCCGCGGTCCATCGAGGCCTGGGTTTTGCGCCTTTCGAGCTCTGGATGGAAGTCCTCGAGATCGACGCACGCGTCGATCTCCAGCCCATCGAATGTGCCCGGGTCGTGCTCGTGCTCTCCGGCCACGGCAAGCTCGTGGTCGACGGCGCGGCCCAACGCTTCCACGCCCCCTGCAGCCTGGTGCTGCCCGCCGGGATCGACAGCCAGGTGGTCAATATCGGGGCTGAAGCCATGCAACTCGTGACAGGTTTCACACCGGCCGCGGCGGTATCAACTCAGGCTTGAGTCTCGGGCCGGACCATGGCCCTTGTGCCTTGGCCCTCCGATCACGCCGAAGTGGCTCCTCCGGGCGATGTAGTGAAAACCTGAAAACCAAATACTTCGATCATGCGCAGGAAAGAGATGAATCCGGCGCCCCACTGATCGGAGATTGTCATGAGCTCAGCCGCTGCGACCTCGCTGGATAACCTGCATTCCAGCCTTCAGCCCTTGCATCAACTGCGGCCCACGAGGTCCCGCATCTCTGCCTTTCTGCAATCCGTGCTACACCAAACCGCCGTCCGGTCCGTCGAGATCTGGCACAAGCTCTCGCGCAAGACCCAGATCCTGCTTGTCGCCCTGTCCATGACCTTTTCCAGCTTCGGTCTTTCGATGATCGTGGCCGCCCTCTCGCGTTGATGCTCAGCGCGTGCGCGCCGGCGGAACCGGTGCGCTCTTGCCCTTGGCGCCGGGCACGCCGCTTGCCGCCTATGGCTGAGTCACTCACCAACAGACCCAGCCATGACCGCCGAACCAATATCTCTTGCCTGCGCGACCGCGCGCGCCTACGACTTCCTGATCGTCGGCGGCGGATCCGCGGGTTGCGTCCTCGCCGAGCGGCTCACCAGCCAGCTCGGCCTGCGTGTTCTGATCATCGATCGAAGGCCACCCATCGGCGGCAACGCCTACGATCATCTGGACGAGCACGGCGTCATGGTGCACCGCTACGGGCCGCATATCTTTCACACCAATTCGCTCGAGATCCTGGACTATCTTTCGCAGTTCACGCAGTGGCGACCTTATGAGCACCGGGTGCTCGCGCAGGTCGACGGGCAGCTACTGCCCATCCCCATCAATCTCACGACGATCAACGGGCTCTTCGGCCTTCAGCTCGACGCAGCGGGTGACGCAGCGCTTCCTTGCCGAGCGCGCGTCGCCCGGGATCGAGATCAAGAGTTCGCGCGACGTCGTGATCAGCCAGGTGGGCGAAGAGCTCTACCGCAAGTTCTTCGAAGGCTACACCCGCAAGCAATGGGGCGCGACGCGTCCCTGCTCGACCGATCGGTGACTTCACGGGTGCCCACGCGAACCGACGACGACGACCGGTACTTCCAGGACCGCTACCAGTGCATGCCGCTGCACGGCTACACGCGCATGTTCGAACGCATGATCGCGCACGAGCACATCGACTTCCTGCCGCAAGCCGATTTCGCGCAGGTTCGGCCCCCAGGCCGATGCAGATCGCGAGGATCTGCGCGTGCGCATGGAGTGCGCGGACGCCACCGATGGCTTGGGATCACCCTGCTCGCCAAGTGCAGCGCTGCCGCCGAAACGGTGGCCCTCGCCGCGGCGGACCGCGATTTCGCTGGGCCTCTTCCGTAACGACGAAGCGCAGCACGCGCAGATTCTGGTGAGCGCCCTTGAAACGCTGGGCGACATGGTGCGGCGATGAAATCCGCAACGCTGACGTACCTCGTCCAGCTCTCTGCCACGCGGCTGCCTTCGTTCGTCCCGTCCTGGTACAGATCGCTGCATCGTGGCGACCCTGCGCCATCGTGTCCACGATGAGCTTCATCGCGTACTGCGCTGCAATGCCGCACGAGGCCGCGATCAGGATGACGGTCCACAGCGCGGCAAAGTGCGCCTTTCGCCGCCGTGCGGCGCGCAGTATGAACCCGCCAGGGCCGGTCGGCAGCACGCCGCCAAGGTCCATGCAGCCGGGCTGGTCTGCGCGGGAAGGCACCGGCCGCTTCAGCACTGCGAGCTTGGAAGCTCCGCGCTACTTCTTCGCCATGCCCTGCGCGTGCTTCAGGTGCTCTTGCACCACCGGCGTCATCTTGGTCGCGAGCGCCTTCAGGTCCGCATCGGCCGCTTCCGCCTGCGTCTTCTTGAGCAGCTTGAGCGTGTTCTCGTGGTCGCCCACGCCGGCATGCTTCATGTACTGGCTGTCGAAGGTGTCGCCCTTCAAGGCCTTGAACTCGACCATGGTGGCCTTGTGCTTCATGTCGACCCCATCCGGCAGCTCAGCGCCCTTGGCGCTGGCCAGCTCCTTCACGTCCGCCATGGCCTTCGTGTGATCATCCACCATCATCTGGGCGAACTTCTTCACGTCCGCGTTCTGAGATTTTTCCAGCGCCACGCGCCCGGTCTCGATCTCTGCCATGTTGGCCTGTGCAATGTCGCGCAACATGCCTGCGTCCCCACTGCTGAACTTCGACGTCGCTCCCTTGGCGGTAGCGGCACTTCCGGTGCCGGCACGTTGCTGCTGCTGCTGAGCGGCCGTGTTGAACTGAATCATCAAGCCGGCTGCGGCGACGGCAGCAATGGCCAATGTTCGCGTCGTTGAATGCATCATGTCTTGCTCCAAAGTGATGTGGTGGGAGCAATGTGCAGAGAGGTCGCAGCCGATGTTGTAGGCCATCGGCGACGCCTGCCGCCATCCTTCGATGGGCACATGGATGAGCTTGGAAAGAGCGCATCAGGGAAGTCATGCCCTCTCTTTCGATGAAGAGAGAGCAAGTCCGCGAAGCGCTGCCTGTTGCCGCTTGGCGGGTACGGCTCAGTGCAGGAGCTTGACGCCGGTCTTCGCCTGCAGCGCCTCGAAGGTCACGCCGTCTGCCAGCTCGACCACCTTCAGGCCCTCGGGCGTGACGTCCATCACGGCCAGGTCGGTGATGATGCGGTCCACCACGCCGACGCCCGTCAGCGGGAGGGTGCACTCCTCAAGGATCTTGAGATCCTCGGTGCCGTCCTTCTTGCGCGCGACGTGCTCCATCAGCACGATCACCCGCTTCACGCCGGCCACCAGGTCCATGGCGCCGCCCATGCCCTTGACCATCTTGCCCGGGATCATCCAGTTGGCCAGGTCGCCGCTGGCGCTGACCTGCATGGCACCGAGGATCGAAAGATTGATCTTGCCCCCGCGAATCATCGCGAAGCTGTCGTGGCTGCCGAAAATGGCCGAGCCGGGCAGCGTGGTCACGGTCTGCTTGCCGGCGTTGATCAGGTCGGCGTCGACCTGGTCTTCCGTCGGGAAGGGGCCGATGCCCAGCATGCCGTTCTCGCTCTGCAGCCAGACTTCCTTGTCGCCGACGAAGTTGGCCACCAGCGTGGGAATGCCGATGCCGAGGTTCACGTAGAAGCCGTCTTCCAGCTCCTGGGCGGCGCGTGCCGCCATCTGGTCTTGGGTCCAGGGCATTTCAGATTCCTTTGCTGTTCTTGACGGGGGCCGGCACCTCACTGCCGGCGGCTGCCTGGGCAATGGCGGCCTGCGCTTCGACCTTGGCAGCGGCCACGTCGACCGCCGCGCTCACGGTGCGCTTCTCGATCCGCTTTTCGGGATGGGCATTGAGCACGATGCGATGCACGTAGATGCCCGGCAGATGAATGTCGTCCGGGGCCAGTTCGCCGACCTCGACGATCTTCTCGACCTCGACGATGCAGAGCTTCCCGGCCATCGCTGCGGCCGGATTGAAGTTGCGCGCCGTCAGGCGGAAGCGCAGGTTGCCGGACTTGTCGGCCACGTCGGCCTTGACCAGCGCCACGTCGGGCACCAGCGAACGCTCCATGACGTAGGTCTCGCCGTCGAACTCGCGCAGCTCCTTGCCCTCGGCCACCAGCGTGCCGACGCCGGTCTTGGTGAAGAAGGCCGGGATGCCCGCACCGCCAGCGCGCAGCTTCTCGGCCAGCGTGCCCTGGGGCGTGAACTCGAGCTCCAGCTCCTTGGCCAGGAACTGGCGCTCGAATTCCTTGTTCTCGCCGACGTAGCTCGCGATCATCTTCTTGATCTGGCGCGTCTCGAGCAGCTTGCCGAGGCCGAAGCCATCGACGCCGGCGTTGTTGGAGATGCAGGTCAGGTCCTTGACGCCCGAATCGCGCAGGGCGTCGATCAGGGCCTCGGGGATGCCGCACAGGCCGAAGCCGCCGACTGCGAGCGTCTGGCCATCGGCAACGACGCCCTTGAGCGCCGCATCGGCGGAGGGATAGATCTTGTTCGCCATGATTCCTCGTTCGGAAATGGGTGGTTGAGGGACAAGCCGGACGATACTACGTATGCGCATACGTAGTATTTCGTAATGGAGACACCGGACACCGCCTTCGCTCCCATCGACTACCGGCTCGCCTTCGAGGAGGCGCCGGTGGGCATGGTGCTGTCGCGCCATCGGATCATCGTCGATTGCAACGCGCGCCTGTGCGAAATGTTCGGCGCCACCCGCGACGTGCTGATCGGGCAGTCCTTCCGCGTGCTGTACCCGAGCGTCGCCGAATTCGAGCGCATCGGCAAGCGCATGGAGCCGATCCTCAACGCCAGCGGCCGCTACGCCGACAACCGCATGATGCGGCGCGTCGGCGGCCTGCACGGCGCCTTTGCTGGCGAGACCTTCTGGTGCCACGTGAGCGGCCAGGCGCTCAACCGCGCGGCGCCACACGAGGCCGGCATCTGGACCTTCGAGGACCTCGGCTCGCGCCGCGCGGCGAAGGCCGAGCTCACGCCGCGCGAGCGCGAGGTGGCGGCACAGCTGATGAAGGGTCTGACCTCGAAGGAGATCGGGCGGGCGCTGGGCATCAGCCACCGCACTGTCGAAATCCATCGCGCGCGGCTAATGCGCAAGTACGCCGCCGCGACCACCGGGGAGCTGGTGCAGAAGCTCATGGCGGGCTGAGCGCATGCTGCGAAACATCTTCGTCCCTGCACTCGCCGCCTGCGCCCTGGCGGCCTGCGGCACCGTCGGGGAGCCAGCGCCGCGCGAGGCCGGCGCCGCACCGCAGCCCAGCGACTGCCATGCCCGCGTGGGCGCCGATCGCAACGCCGAACTGCCGGGCTATCTGCTTCCGAATGCGAACGGCACGACTGCCTGCGTCCCGTTGTTGCTGAGCGCGTATCGTCCGCCGCCAGACTACCGAGGCCACGACTTCTACGTCGATGAATTCACCGATGCCAAGCTCAAGGGGCGCTGGAATTCCTGCAAAGCCGACGCCACCTGCTTCCGACGCATCGATGCCCAGATGCAGCGCTGGCTCCCACCCAACAAGGAGCGCGCCACGCGTTCCACCGGCGTGGTCGATTCGTCCGGCCGGATCGACCCCGAAGGCGAGGTGGATCTGAGCGACATCCGGCGCCCCGCCTTCTTCGCGAAGGCACCTTACCGCGAGTCGATCGCGCAGGCCGAGCCGCGCACCTACACCGTCGAGTTCAGCGCGCCGCGCGACACCTTCGAGCACATCGAGCTGAAGATGCAGGACACGATCAAGCTGCGCGGCTGGTACATCGAAGGCGCGGGCGTGGACGACGGCAAGGGTGGCCGCCTGCGTGCGCTGGTGATCATGGCCAACGGCGGCGGCGGGCAGATGACCGCCATCCAGCACCCGGACGAGAAGGCCTACCGCATCGACGCCGTCACGGGCCTGACCATCGCCATCGCCTTCCCCAACGCCACCACCGAGACCATGGGCCAGCGCTGGTGGCGCGAGAACCTGCAGGCGCTGAATGCCGCCGGTTTCGACGTGCTGGCCTATGACCGCCGCGGCGAGGGCATCTCCGGCGGCTTCAGCGACACGAACACGCTCGAACAAGGAGAGGACGTGTTCCGCGTGCTGGAGCAATTGGAAAGCGGCCGAGGCCTGCGCATGCTCACGCCCTCGCGCCAGTTGCTTGAAGGCAGTGCGGCGGGCGGCAGGCTGCTGGCCGGCATGAACGCCAGGCAGATCCCCATCCTGCTCGGCGGCTACTCGCGCGGCTCGATGTCGACGGCCTGGGCGATAACCAAGAATTTCGTCGAGTCCTGCAGCTACGACATGCCGGTCGTCACCTGCGCGCCGCCGAAGGGCTACACGAACATCAAGGGCGCGATCCTGCTCGCCTCCTTCGCAAGTGGCGCGGGCTACGTGCCGGCGGCGCCCGACCTGGCCGATCGCAACCTGTTCCTCGGCGGCATGGCGGCCGAGCATCACATCGCCTTCTATCCAAATTCGGCCACGCTCGCGGGCATGGCGCGCTGGCCGGCCGCGTTCTTCGGCAAAGGACTGTGGGACCGCGCCGAGAGCCTGGAGGGCACCGTCGCCGCCTACGACCGCATCCGCGGCCTGAAGGAAATCGTGGTGGCGCGCGGCCCGCATTCGATCGAGACCTGGGACCCGGACGACCTGCGCTACCTGCAGGAACGCATGGTGGCGTTCGCGAAGGCGGCGGTGACGGGTGCCTCCAAAGTGCACGGCGCCAGGTCGTGGAGCGACCTCAAGAGCCTCGCCGCGACCACGGACGAGCGCTGGGAAGCGTCTTCGCGGCCTCGGAAAGCCAGTCCGACAAGCACGCGCCAGGACCATACAAAGATTCCATTCGGACTCTCCCAATGGAAATAGACCGACATGCGCCATTCATCTCGAATTAAGCCGATCAGCGACCTCAAGGCCAATGCTGCCGACGTATCAATACACCTCACTCAGGAGCGTGAGCCGCTGATCATCACCGAGAACGGAGAAGCCAAGGCAATCTTGCAGGATGTCGCCTCGTTCGAGCAAACTCAACAAACGCTGGCGCTGCTGAAAATCACAACTACATCGCCGGCTTCGATGGCGTGGCCAGGGCCAACGGCGTGTTGGACAGCTTGTTGAAAGTTGTCGAAAGCCCGCCCGGCGAGTCCAGCAATCCGAGCAGCGACTCAGAGCGCGACCATGCCCGATCGCTGGGAGCCCTCCTCACAGCACTAGGCGCCCGGCCCGCCGAAACCCCAGAACACAGTGAAATCCTCGACCGCTTCCCTGGGCATCCGGAGATCGTTCACCTGCGCTTCCGCCTCTGCATAGCCCAGTGACATGCCGCAGACCAGCGCCTGCGTGGCGGGAAGCCCGAGGAATTGCGAGATGACCGGCTCGTACCGCACGAACGAGACCTGCGGGCAGGTATCGAGCCCCCGGGCCCTTGCGGCAATCATGATCGTCTGAAGGAACATGCCGTAGTCGGCCCAGCTGTGCCGCGTAAGCCGGCTGTCGATGGTGAAGAGCAGCCCGACCGGCGCATCGAAGAAGCAGAGGTTGCGTCCGGACTGCCGGTAGCGCGCCGCCAGGTCCGTCCGTTCGATCCGCAGCGCGGCGTAGTAGCGGGCGCCAAAGTCGGACTGCCGCGACGCGCACTCCGCCGGCAGGTCGGCAGGGAAATGCGCTGAAGGCGGCAGCTCGTTGCGCTCGTGCGCCTGCATCAGCGCTTCGCCCAGGCGCCGCTTGGGCTCGCCTTCCAGCACATGCACCCTCCACGGCTGCGTGTTGGAATTGCTCGGCGCGCAGCGCGCCACGCCCAGGATCTCTGCGACCACGGCGCGCGGCACGGGCGCCGGGCTGAAGGCGCGCACGGCGCTTCGCGATCGGATCACGGCGTCCACGATGCCGGCGAGGGCATCGCGCTCGGCCAGGACAGGAACGGGATCTGATTTCGTCATGTGGCCATGGTGCACCAGCAGCGCGCCGGCATCCACTGAACTCTGCGCAAGTTGCTCATGCATGAAACGACATCGCGAGCCGGGCGAGCTGCTCCCTCAGCCAGACATGCGCCGGATCGTGCTCGTGCCGCCGATGCCAGACGGCGCGCATGGGGGCGTGCTGGGACACATAGGGCAGCGCCTTCGCCATCAGCTCGCGCCGCGCGACGAAGGCTTGCGCCAGCGGCGCCGGAACGATCGACACCATGTCACTGCCGGCGAGCAGGTCGGGCACGGCCAGCGAGTGCGGCACGGTGATGCGGTAGCGCGGATGCAGCCCGGCCAAAGCCAGTGCATCCTCCAGCGCGGCGCGGTCGAACATCTCCGACTGGCGCGCCAGGCCGCGCTCGGCGATGAAGCCGCTGACGGCGCCTTCCTCCTGTCCGCCCAGCGACACGGTCAGCAGCGGGAACTCCGCAAGGTCGGCGATGCGCGGCTTGCGCCGCGCGAGCGCATGCCCGCGCCGGAACACCAATACATCTTCCTGCAACCACAGGCGCGCGCTCTGGAAGCGGGTCGGGACCTCGGCAAAAACTCCGAGCGCGATGTCGATGCGGCCGACATCGATCTGCTCCGCGAGGTCCAGTCGCGTCGAAGGACGCACCACGAGATCGATGGCCGGCGCCGCCTCGCCCATGCAGGCAGCCAGCCGTGTCAGCAGCACCGACGTCAGGTAGTCGTTGGCTGCGACCACGAAGCTGCGCGTGGTGCTCGCGGGCTCGAAGGGCTGCACACCGAGCGTGTCGTGAATGCTGCGCAAGGCCTCTCGCAAGGCCGGCGCCATGGCGAGCGCCCGGGCGGTCGGCTCCATGCCCTTGGGGGTCCGCACGAAGAGCTCGTCCTGCAGTGCCTCGCGCAAGCGGCCCAGTGCATGGCTGATCGCCGATTGGCTCAGGTGCAGCCGCTTGCCCGCACGCAGCAGGTTGCGGTCCTCGAAGACGGCGTCGAAGACGCGCAGCAGGTTCAGGTCGATGCGCCTTGCGGTCAGCGCGGCCTGCGCTCTCGTGGTCATGTTGCACCTCGTGCATGTGGCGGTTGCAGATTCATCGCTTCCGGCGGCGGCGCGGCGCTGGCACTGTCCAGGCCTGCACCACAACCGATGGAGCCCGCCATGACCGAACTCTCCCGCCGACGATTCGCCAAGTATGTGGCCTGCCTCGTGCCGGTCCCCAGCCTGCTCGCCGGCCCGGCCCGCGCGCAGACCGACGGCACGCCGGGTCGCATCGTCGTCGGCTATCCGGCCGGCGGCACCATGGATCAGACCGCCCGGCGCCTGGCCGAGGCATGGCGCACACAAGGTCGTGCTTACCTGGTCGACAACCGGCCCGGCGCGGCGGGCCGCATTGCGACGGCGCAGATGAAGCGCGAGCGCGCGGACGGCAGCATCGTGCTGTGCACCCAGACCTCGGCGATGACGATTTATCCGCATGTCTACACGCGCCTGTCGTACGACCCGGTGCGCGACCTGCGCCCGATCGCCGCACTGGCTTCTTCCACCTGCGTGCTCGCGATCAGCACGGCCGTCCCCACCCAGGTGCGCACGCTGGCCGACTATGTTCGGTGGCTGAAGGCGAACGAGGCCGGCCGCAGCTATGCCTCGCCCGCCGCCGGGTCGTTGGCGCAATTCCTCGGTTTCCGCTTCTCCGAGGCGGCGGGCGTTCCGCTGGCCCACGTGCCCTACCGCGGCTCCGCACCTGCACTGCAGGACCTGCTGGGCGGGCAGGTGCCTGCCTATTTCGGCTTCGTCGGCGACTTCCTGCAATACCTGGGCAGCGGCAAGCTGCGGCTGCTGGCCGTGAGCAGTGAGCGGCGCTCCCGCTTTCTCAAGGACGTTCCCAGCTTCGCCGAGCAGGGCTTCGGGTCGGTCGTGGGCGTGGAAAGCTACGGCCTGTTCGCGCCGGCCGGCACGCCGGACCCGGTGGTCTCCGCGCTCGCAGCCGCAACGCGTACGGCAGGCGGCGACAAGGCGCTGGTCGGCGGCCTGGAACAGATCGGCCTCGAGGCGGCCTACGTCGGCTCTGCCGAGTACGCGCAGTTCATGGCCGTCGAACGCGAGCGGTGGAAACCGATCGTCGCAGCGTCCGGCTTCAAGGCCGACGAATGAGCACACAAGGAGCAACCCCCATGACCGACCAGGAACAACTCATCGCCGCCAGCCTGCCCTTCCTCGAGCAGATCAAGAACATGACCGCGGGCTCCGAGGTCGAGCGATGGCTGAACGCAACCCACGGCCCCGGCAGCGCGCTCTACGAACGGCTCGCGGCGCTGGTGAAGGCCGGCGTGCGCGATGGCTGGGCCGCCAACGTCGAGATTCGCGGCCAACGCTACCGGCGCAGCCGCATCAGCGAGGCCACGCCGCAAACGCTCGGCTTCAGCATCACCGCCGTCTACATGGACAGCACAGGCAACGACCAGGGCAACATCGAGGACAGCTTTCGCGGCGACTACCACGCGCATCCGTATGGAGAGTTCAACATGGTCGTGCCACTGAACGATGGCGCGGCGCTCGCGGGCCCCAACGGCTGGTGCTACGGAGGGTGGACAGCGCCGGCGCCGGGGAGCCATCACTATCCCGAGGCCAAGGGAGGCGCCGTCATTGCACTGTTCTACTTGCCAGCCGGGCGGATTTCGTACGACATCCAGCCGCCGGCCTGAGCGCTTCAGCCCGCCTTGCGAAAGGTCAGGTTGATGCGGCAGGCACCCGTCAGGGAATGCGTGCCCTCCTTCACCGGCAGCACGCCGTGGTAGTGCAGCCGCGAAGGCCCGCCCCACACCACCACGTCGCCGTGCGCAAGCGGCACCCGCTGCGCCTTGTCCGAGCGTTTCGGGCCGCCGAACAGGAACACGGCCGGCAGGCCCAGCGAGACGGAGACGATGGGCCAGTCGTAGTTGCCTTCATCACGATCCTGATGCAGCGAGAGCCGGGTGCCGGGCTCGTAGCGGTTGATCAGGCAGGCGTCCGGTGCGAAGCCCTCGAAGCCGCTCGCGCGCGCGGCGGCCGCGGCCAGTTCGAGGAACGCATCCGGCATCACGGGCCAGGGCCGCCCGCTGTCGGGATCGTTCGCGTCGTAGCGATACCCGCCGAGCTCCGAAACCCAGCCCAGCCGCCCGCAGTTGCTCATCGCCACCGACATGCGAAAGCCGCCAGGCGTCACCAGGTGACGCAGCGGTGCCCGCGCCAGCACTGCTTCAACCCCGGCCAACAGCTGCCCTTCGTGCGGTCGCGCGAAGCCGCGCAGCAGCACCGCGCCGGGCGCGAGGGGCTGCGTCGCCGGCAGTGCGGGCGCGTCCAGATCGTCGAAGAGATCGGGGGTCATGTGTCAGGCTGCATCGTGAAAGATGATGCCCGCCGTATGCCGATGCCCCGAGCGCACCCGGCTCACGCCATGGCGCAGGTTGACGCGATAAACGCCTCGCGTGCCCTGCACCGGGCGGTGGTGCACGGCGATCACCGCTGCATCGCCCTGGCGCAGCGGCAGCACCATCGGACGCGACTGCATGCGCGGGCGCTGCTCGGTCATCACGAACTCGCCGCCCGTGAAATCGCGCCCCGGCTCGGACAGGAGGATCACCAGCTGCAGCGGGAACACGTGCTCGCCGTAGAGATCCTGGTGCAGGCAGTTGTAGTCGCCCTCGCCGTATTGCAGCAGCAATGGCGTAGGCCGCGTCTGCCCGGCCGCATGGCAGCGTGCGATGAACTCCGCGTGTTCCGGCGGGTAGCGCACCTCGATGCCCATGGCCTGGTTCCATCGGTTGGCGATGGGCGCGAGCTCCGGGTACATCGCCTCGCGCAGGCGCGCCAACCGCTCGGGCAGCGGGTAGTCGAAGTACTTGTACTCGCCGCGCCCGAAGCCGTGGCGCTCCATCAGCACGCGGCTGCGGAACAGCGGATCGAGCGGATACAAGGCCGCGAGCGCCTCGCATTCGTCGCGCGACAGCAGGCCTTCGATCAGCGCGCTGCCCTCTGCATCGAGGTCCAGCACCACGCGGTCCCAGTCGATCATGCCGGCTCGGCCTCCCGCTTCAGCAGTGCGCTCTTGCGCTCCACGCCCCAGCGATAGCCTGAGAGCGCGCCGTCGCTGCGCACCACGCGATGACAGGGAATTGCCACGGCGAGTGCGTTGGCACCGCAGGCCTGCGCCACGGCGCGCACCGACTTCGGGCTGCCGATGCGCTCGGCGATCTCGGCATAGCTCGCCGTGCTGCCCGGCGGAATGTCGCGCAGCGCCTGCCACACCCGCTGCTGGAACGCCGTGCCGCGCACGTCAAGCGGCAGGTCCAGCCCCACGCCCGGCGCCTCGACGAACCCCACCACGCGCGCGACCAGTTCCTCGAAGGCCGGGTCGCCGCCGATCAGGCGGGCCTGCGGGAAGCGGTCCTGCAGCTCGCGCGCCAGCACATCAGGGTCATCGCCCAGCGCGATGGCGCAGACGCCGCGTTCGCTCTGCGCCACCAGGATGGCGCCGAGCGCGCATTGACCGATGGCGAAGCGGATGTCGGTGTCGGCGCCGCCCGCGCGGAAGCGTGTCGGTGTCATGCCCAGCACCTCGTTGGAGCGCTCGTAGAAGCGGCCGTTGGAGTTGTAGCCGGCGTCGTAGATCGCGTCCGTCACGCTTTCACTGCGCGCGAGCGCATCACGCACGCGCCTTGCACGATGCGCCGCGGCATAGGCCTTGGGTGTGAGCCCGGTCGCTTCCTTGAAGATCCGATGCAGGTGAAAGCTGCTGAGCCCCGCGCGCTCGGCCAGTTCACTCAGCGTCGGCGCCTCGTCGGCGTTCTCGATGAAGCGGCACAGTTCGGCCACCAGGGCTGCCTGCTGCGCGGCACGTGCCGGCTGGTCGGGCTTGCAGCGCCTGCAGGGCCTGAAGCCCGCGCGCTCCGCATCGGCCGCCGTCGCGTGGAAGGCCACGTTCTCGGGACGCGGCTGACGCGCCCCGCACGACGGCCGGCAGTACACGCCGGTGCTGCGCACCGAATAGAAGAACTGCCCGTCGGCCGCGGCGTCGCGCGCGACCACCGTCGCCCAGCGCGGGTCGCTCACGGTCTGGAGGGCACGGATTTCGTTTGCGTTGCTCATCATGTTCATTGCAAGTCCTTTCGGCATGTCATGGATCGATGTGCCGATTCTGTAGATCGGGCCTCGCATGCGCACTCCGGGTCTTGCTCTCGAATTCGATCGTAGGACAAGGCCGCCTCCTGGCGCTCGGGGCTTGCGCCCTCGGCCTACGGAGCGCAGGGGCTGGCCTCGTTACCATCTTGGCCGATGATCGACCGCCGTTCACTCCTCACCGCCGGTGGCGCCTCCATGGCGCTCGCCGCCCTCGGATTCCCTGCAGATGCCCTCGCGGCAGAGGCAGTCAAGCTCAGCCAACCCCGCCCCTTCTCTTTCGAACGTCTTGTTACCGACGCCAAGGCCCTCGCGGGAAGGCCCTACGTGCCCGATACCTCGCTGCCCGCCGAGGTGCTGCAGCGCATCGACTACGACGCGCACGGCAAGATCAAGTACAACCCCGAGCTCGCGGTGTTCCGCGACGGCCCCGGCCAGTTCCCCGTCACCTTCTTCCACCTGGGCCGCTACTTCCAGGCGCCGGTCCACATGTACGTGACGGAGGCCGCCAGCGGCGACGGCTTCGCGCGCGAGATCCTCTACGACAGCGCCTATTTCACGATGCCCGCGGACAGCCCCGCGCGCCAGCTGCGCGAGGGCGCCGGCTTCGCCGGCTTCCGCCTGCAGGAAAGCCGCCTGGGCGACCAGAAGAAGCTGGCGTGGCAGACCAACGACTGGGTCGCCTTCCTCGGCGCCTCCTACTTCCGCGCCATCGGCGAGCTCTACCAGTACGGACTGTCGGCGCGAGGCATTGCGCTCGACGCGGCCATGCCTGACCGGCCCGAGGAGTTTCCCAACTTCACCCGCTTCTACTTCGAGCCGCCGGCCAACCCCGAGGCCAACACCATGACGGTGTATGCCCTGCTGGAAGGCCCGAGCATCACCGGTGCCTACAAGTTCGTGATGCAGCGGACCCAGGCGGTGGTGATGGACATCGAGGCGCGCCTGTTCCTGCGCCGCGACGTCGGCCGCCTCGGACTGGTGCCGCTGACCTCGATGTTCTGGTATGGCGAGGCGATCAAGCCGACCGCCATCGACTGGCGTCCCGAGGTGCACGACTCGGACGGCCTTGCGATCTGGAACGGTGCGGGCGAACGCATCTGGCGACCGCTCAACAACCCGGCGCAGACCCGCGCCTCGGCCTTCGGCGACACGCGCCCGCGCGGCTTCGGCCTGCTGCAGCGCGACCGCAACTTCGACCACTACCAGGACGGCGTGCTCTACGAGAAGCGGCCCAGCCTGTGGGTCGAGCCGCTGGGCGACTGGGGCGAGGGCTCGGTGCAGCTGATCGAGATTCCGACGGACGACGAGATCCACGACAACATCCTGGCCTGCTGGGTGCCCAAGGCGCCAGCCAAGGCCGGCATGAGCTACCAGCTCAAGTACCGGCTGCACTGGACCGACCAGGAGCCCTTCCCCTCGCCGCTGGCGCGCTGCATTGCCACGCGCTTGGGCCGCGGCGGCGAGCCGGGCACGCAGCGTCCGGCGGGCGTGCGCAAGTTCATGGTCGAATTCATCGGCAAGCCGCTCGAAGCCATCCCCTTCGGCGTCAAGCCCGAGCTGGTGCTCACGGCCTCGCGCGGCAAGTTCTCGTACATCTTCGCGGAGGCAGTGCCCAATGGCGTGCCGGGCCACTGGCGCGCGCAGTTCGACTTCACGGCCGAGGGCACGGAGCCGGTGGACATGCGGCTCTACCTCAGGAACGGCGAGCAGACGCTGACGGAGACCTGGCTGTACCAGTACCAGCCCGGCTGACGCGTCTCCGCTAAATCAGCGCTTCGTTACCGAAATCAACTCGATCTCGAAGTTCAAGGTCGCATTCGGCGGAATCACCCCGCCCGCGCCGCGCGTCCCATAAGCAATGGCAGGCGGGCAGGTCAGCTTGGCCTTGCCACCGGGCTTCATCTTCTGCACCCCTTCGGTCCAGCACGGGATCACGCCATTGAGCGGGAACTCAGTCGGCTCGTTGCGCTTGTAGGAGCTGTCGAACTCCTTGCCGCTGTCCGGAAAGGTGCCGCGGTAGTGCACCTTGACGACGTCGGTGGCCGACGGCGAGGCGCCGCTGCCCTCCTTGAGCGATTGGTAGACCAGCCCGCTGGGCGTGGTGACGGGCGCTGTCTGCGCGAGCGCGAGGGGCAACGCACACAAGGACGCGAGGGCTGCGGTGGTCAGGCGAAAAAAGGAATGCACGTGACAGTCTCCCGGATTGGTTGAAAACAGTCCATTATTTACCCTGGCCTGAACTCTTCCCGCGGCAGATGCCAGATGCGCTACCGGACCACCCTTCATTCGCAAGCCTTCGCTTTCGACGACCTCCGGCAGGTCATGGCCTTCGCCAGCCCGGCGCGCTCGGGCGACTACCTGGCGGGCATCGGCGCGGCCACCGCGCAGCAGCGCATGGCGGCGCGCCACGTGCTGGCCGAGACGCCGCTCGCGCAATTCCTGAACGAGGCGCTGATTCCCTACGAAGAGGACAACATCACCCGCCTCATCATCGACGGCCACGATGCGGCCGCCTTCGCGCCGGTGGCGCACCTGACGGTCGGCGACTTCCGCAACTGGCTTCTTTCCGAACAGGCGAGCACGCAGACGCTGGCGTCGCTCGCGCCTGGCCTCACCCCGGAGATGGTGGCCGCTGTGTCCAAGCTCATGCGCAACCAGGACCTGATCGCCGTGGCGCGCAAGTGCTGCGTGGTCACGCGCTTTCGCGACACCATCGGCCTGCCCGGCCACCTCGCGGTCCGGGTGCAGCCCAACCACCCGACCGATGATCTCCGCGGCGTCGCCGCCTCCATGCTCGATGGCCTGCTGATGGGCGCCGGCGATGCGGTCATCGGCATCAACCCCGTGACAGACAGCGTCCAGCACCTGGGCGATTTGCTGCGCATGCTCGACGAGGTGATCCAGCGCTTCGAGGTACCGACGCAGAGCTGCGTGCTGACCCACGTGACCCACGCGATCAAGCTCGTCGAGTCCGGCGCGCCGGTGGACCTGGTGTTCCAGTCCATCGGCGGTACCGAGAAGACCAATCGCTCCTTCGGCGTCACGCCCGAGCTGCTCGATGAAGCGCATGCGGCCGCGCAATCGCTCGCGCGCGGCACGGTGGGCCGCAACCTCATGTACTTCGAGACCGGCCAGGGCAGCGCGCTCTCGGCCGATGCCAACTTCGGCGTCGACCAGCAGACCTGCGAGGCGCGCGCCTATGCGCTGGCACGCCGCTACCAGCCGCTGCTGATCAACACCGTCGTCGGCTTCATCGGTCCGGAATACCTCTATGACGGCAAGCAGATCATCCGGGCCGGCCTGGAAGACCATTTCTGCGGCAAGCTCCTTGGCCTGCCGCTGGGCTGCGACGTCTGCTACACCAACCACGCCGAGGCCGACCAGGACGACATGGACACCTTGCTGGTGCTGCTGGGCACCGCGGGCATCAACTTCATCATGGGCGTGCCGGGCGCGGACGACGTGATGCTCAACTACCAGAGCACCTCCTTCCACGACGCGCTCTTCCTGCGCGAGTCGATGGGACTGAAGCGCGCGCCCGAGTTCGAGGCCTGGCTGCAGCGGATGCAGATCACCGACGCGGCAGGGCGGCTGCAGCCGCCCTCCTCCAACCGGCTGCTCGCGGACATGCGTTCGCTGAAGGCATTGAAATGAGCGATCCTGTCACGCACAGCCCCTGGAGCGACTGGCGCAGCTCCACGCCCGCGCGCCTCGCGCTCGGGCGCGCCGGCGCCGGCATGCCGACGGACGAGGTGCTGCGATTCGGCTGGGCGCATGCAATGGCGCGCGATGCGATCCATGCGGCGCTGGATGCCGATGCCCTCGAGGCCGCTCTGCGCGCCGAGGGCTGGGAGGTGTTGCGGGCGCGCAGCCGTGCGCCGGACCGCGCGACATACCTGCGGCGTCCGGACCTGGGCAGGCAACTCGAGCCGGAGAATGCAGCTGCCCTGCGTACGCAAGCGAGCGCGCCGTTCGATCTCTGCATCGTGATCGGCGACGGCCTGTCTTCCCTGGCCGCAACCCGTCATGCACCGCCGCTGCTGTCCGCCTTGCGCCCACAACTGCCCGCCTCGCTTCGGCTCGCGCCGCTCGTGATCGCCACGCAGGCGCGCGTGGCGCTGGCGGACGAGATCGGCGAAGCCTTCGGCGCCCGGCTGGTCGCGATGCTGATTGGCGAGCGCCCCGGGCTCAGCTCGCCCGACAGCCTCGGCATCTACATCACCCACGCACCGCGCCGAGGCAGGCACGACGCCGAGCGCAACTGCATTTCGAACGTGCGCCCGGAAGGGCTCCTATACGAAGCTGCGGCCTTCAAGCTCGCCTGGTTCGTCCGCGAAGCGCTGCGCCGCGGCCTGACGGGCGTGGCGCTCAAGGACGAAAGCGCATCGGCCGTGCTCGCGCAGGAAGGCTCTTCGCTGCCAGCGCCCAGACCGTCGGACGCTTAGACCCCCAACCACGCCGTCAAGGCCTTCTCGATCTCCACCGAAGGTGCAACGAAGCCCGAGTAGCTCGACGTCGCGAGCGCGCGCTTGCCGCCTTCCGACTGCCCGAGCTGCAGCAAGGCCTCACGCACTGTCGCGGCCGTGGTGGCATCGAGCTTGCTCGACATCAGCCATTGCTTGATGGGCACCGCGCGCGACTCGGCGCAGGTCTTGCCGCCGGCGGTCTTCCACGCCTTGATCACTCCGGCGGACGCCGTGGCGCCGTAAGCGGTAAAGCCGTTCTGCACATAGAAGGGCACCGCATCCTGGTATCGGGTGTTGGAGAGCTTGACCGCACCCTCCTGCAAGCCTTGCTCGCGCAGCATCGCGCGCGTGATCACCGACGTGATCGAATCCGGATCGGGCATGACCAGGCTCTTGCCGGTCATCTCCTTCCAGTTGGAGATGGGCTGCATGTCCTTGCACAGGAACGACACCTTGTACTCGGTGAAGCCCGCGGTCCAGGCGAGCCCCTTGTAGCCGCCGCCCTTGGTCGCCTCGAAGGCCACATGGGCCGGATGCACGAAGGCCAGTTCGACCTGCTGCTGCTTCAGGGCCTCGCGCGCGCTGCCGTACGAGCTCAGCACCTTGATGGTCACGGGCTGCTTGAGCGTCTTGCTCAGCACTTCCGCGATCAGCGCGAACCGGGCTTCGATCTCGCTGTCGCTCGCCCGGTAGGTCACACCCTCGGTCACGCCGATCACCAGCGCATGGGCCGATCCGCCGGCCGCCAGCAGGATCATCGGCGCCAGCCATCGCCTGGCGACGGCGGACGCGTGTGCGCGCCACGCGGCTTCGTTGCGGCCGATGGCGGCCGGCGTCTTGTCTCCGTGGTACTCCATCACGGCCTCCCTTGTGTTGTGACGCCCGAGCGCGACGGTTGCCAGTCTGCTTCCGGGCTGCGCTTTCACACGCTGCTTTCCGATGTCCTCGAAGGACTGTAGCCAATAGATGTGCTTTCAGGCTTCGAGCGCGATGACGTCGCGGCAGGTCGGGTGACTTAAGTCACGTCGGCCGCATCGACTGCACGGCCTTGCCTATGATGGCCGTTCTGACGCAAGCCAAGGAGATGCCATGGATGCCCCGCGCTACCCTCTCGCCGAGCTCAAGGACCTGCCCGAAGACATCCGCACCCGGGTGCTCGAGGTGCAGGAGAAGGCCGGCTTCGTCCCCAACGTGTTCCTCGCTCTCGCGCGCCGCCCGGCCGAATGGCGCGCCTTCTTCGCCTACCACGATGCGCTGATGCTGAAAGAGGATGGCTCGCTCACCCAGGGCGAGCGCGAGATGATCGTCACCGCCACCAGCGCCGCCAACCGTTGCCTGTATTGCGTGGTGGCGCACGGCGCGCTTCTGCGCATCTACGAGAAGAAGCCGCTGTTGGCCGATCAGGTGGCTGTCAACTGGCGCAAGGCCGACATCACGCCGCGCCAGTTCGCGATGCTCGAGTTCGCGATGAAGGTGTGCGAGCGTTCGCACGACATCGACGACAGCGACTTTGCGCCGCTGCATGCGCATGGGTTCAGCGACGAGGACATCTGGGACATCGCTGCGATCACGGCCTTCTTCGGGCTTTCCAATCGGATGGCTAGTTTCAGCGGGATGCAGCCGAATGGTGAGTTCTATTTGATGGGGCGGGTGCCGAGGGCGAAGAAGTAGCGTTTCTGTTGCTTTCTCTCTCTCCCTCTCCTCTCCCGGAGGGGGCGAGGGAGAGGAAGCAGAACCTCACCCCACCCCCCGGCAAGACGCCAGCGCATCCAACCCCGCCTTGTACGTCGGCGTCCGCACATCCATCACCCCCAGCACCGTGTGATAAAGGTTGTCATGCGTAAGCGCCGCATCGAGCCCCGCCTCCATGCAGCCGCTCGACAGCCGCGCGCGCTCGCGCATTTGCGGCCCGAACCACATCACCATCGGAATGTGCTTCTGCACCTCCGGCGCAAAGCTGTAGGGCACGCCGTGCAGGAACAACCCATACTCGCCCAGCGACTCCCCATGGTCGCTCAGGTAGAGCAAGGCCGTGTCGTAGCGACCCGATTGCGCCTGCAGCCAATCGATGGTCTTGCCCAGAAAGCGATCGGTGTACGCGATCGAATTGTCGAAGCCGTTCACCAGTTCGGCGTGGCTGCACTCGGCCAGTGCGTTGGTCTTGCACTCGGGCATGAAGCGCTTGGCATCCGGCGAGGAGCGCTTGTAGTAGGCGGGGCCATGGCTGCCCATCTGGTGCATGACCAGCACGACACCCTTGTCGCGGCGCTCGGGCGGCAGCGCAGCCAAGCGCTCGTCCAATCCCTGGAGCATGACGTCGTCGAGGCATTCGTCGCCGTCACACAGCGCTGTCTTCGCCTCTGGTGCGAGCCGGTCGAACGCGAATGCATGCGGAATGCGGTCGCACACGCCCTTGCAGCCGCCAGGCTGGTTGTCGAGCCAGAACACTGCGAGGCCGGCGGCCTGCAGCACGTCCATCAGGTTCTCGTAGTCGTCCTTGCGCGCCTCGAAGCCTGCCTTGCCGACGGGCGAGAACATGCAGGGCACGGAAGCCAGCGTGTTGGTGCCGCAGGAGTGAACATCGCGCCAGGACAGCACCTTGTGAGCGGCCAGCGCCGGCGTGGTGTCGCGGGCATACCCGTTGAGCCCGAAATGATCGGCCCGCGCGGTCTCCCCGACCACCAGAACAAAGAGCGGCGGCCGGGCCTGCGCCGCGTAGCTGGCCCCCAGCACCGTGCCGCCGGAGATCGGGATGAGCTTGCGGCTGTGCTTGAACAACGGCTTCAGCGCCACGGACGACACCGAGTAGATGCTGGCCAACGGATTGATCATGTAGCGCAGGTGGACGTTGTTGCGCATCAGTGGCGCAAGCTGCCGGTTCATCGCCAGCGCGCCGCCTATGGCCAACGAGACGGCCGCGACGAGCAGCAGCGCATTGCGCCATGCCTGCGACAGGAGACCCATGGGCACCACGCGCATGCGCCACAAGGCCCAGGCCGGCAGGGCCGACGCCAGCACGACGTGGAACAGCAGTCTCCACCCCATGAGGTCGCGTGCTTCGTGGAGGTCGGTCTGCATCGCGTTGGCCAGCATGCTCGGGTCCATCACCGCGTGGTAGCTGAGCATGAAGTGCTGTGCCACGGCGGCGACCACCACCACGGCAAACCACAGCGGTTTCATCCAGCGCGACCAGGCGGTCAGCGCCAGCAGGGCCACGGTGCCGCAGACGGTGAGCAGCGTCATCAACGCGACTTGGGGCAGGTAGATGCTGGGTGCGCCGCCGATGCGCGCCAGCTCTGTCCACAGTGGCCAGTTGGCGGCCACTGCGAGATAGAGGCTCAGCCAGACGACCACGCTGCGCGCCGAGCGGGGCTGCGCCAGCCAGGCGTCGAAGCGCCGCCACGGAGACGAGGTGGTCTCCATGGTGGAGGCGGCCTGCGGCAGTGGCGCGGCAGCGGAGCGGTCGGAAGAGAGGACGGAAGTCTGGACAGTCGACAAGGGCATCCGGCGAGTCTGGAAAGCCGGGCTGAAAAGTCGCTGAATGACCTGGTCAGCTTCCGTTCAGCTTGGGAAGGACACCCGCTGGCGCATCGCGCCTGAAGTATTTGAGGCGAAGCAGCGCATCCACGGCGAACCCGGTGGTCCAGCAGAGCCAGGCGGTCCACAGCGTGTGGCTCATGTAATGCGCCCCCCGCTGCTGCTGCGCCAGGCCCAGCAACAGCCCAACCACCATAGCACCCGCGAGCCACACCCGCGCCGCGGACGGCGACACGCGCCGCAGCACGAACCACCCGGCCACGAAGGCGAAGCCCGCGGAGGCGTGCCCGGCCGGGAAGCAGCCACCCGGTCCGCCGTCGCGCACGCCCCATGCCCAATGCGACACGTAGTGGGCCATGCCGCCGAAGGCCTGGAGGTCCCAGGGACAGCTGGTCGCGCTCGCCTGCTTGACCAGCGAGACCACCAGCACGCCGGCCAACACGGCGAGGGGGATCTGCGCCCGGTCGCGCATGCGCAAGCGGCGCAACACGCCCACCGGCCAGCGGATCGCGGCGAACAGCGCCGCCAGCAGCAGCCAGCTCAATGACCTGGCGCCCTCGTGCATCACGTGCACGAGGAACCCGTTGTCGCGCCACGGGAAGCCCGTCGGCGTGCCCGAGAGGCCGGCCAGCGCGAGGTCGAGCCCGCTGGCATCCCAGGCCAGGAGCAGGAGCAAGCTCAGAAGTGTCCAGGCGAGAGGCTGCCTGGCGAGTGTGGAACGAAGCATCGAGGCGCGAGCCTAAGTCCGCCTGCTGAACATTGGCTGAAGAGGCCTGCCCCAGGGCCTGCCCTAGACTCCGGTTCTTTGGAAAGGATGGCGACGTGCGCATATTGCTGGTCGAGGACGATGCCGCGCTGGCCAGCGCGGTCTGCAGCTACCTCGAGGCCAAGGCTTTCGTGGTCGATGTGACGCCCGGCCTGGCGCAGGCGCGGGCGGCGCTGGCGACGGTGCAGTACGCAGCCGTGCTGCTCGACCTGCACCTGTCCGATGGCGAAGGTCTGTCGCTGCTGCCGGACGTGCGCGCGCTGCGTGACCGCCCCATCGTGATCGTGCTCACCGCGCGCGACCAGGTCACCGACCGCATTCGCGGCCTCGACGCCGGCGCCGACGACTACCTCATCAAGCCCTACGACCCGGCCGAGCTGCTCGCGCGCCTGCGGGCCGTCGAGCGCCGCCGCAGCAATGCCAGCACGCCCGTGCTTCACTTCGGCACGCTGGAAATCGATCTCGCGCGCGACCTCGTCCGCAAGAACGGGATCCCTGTCGCGCTGACGCAAAAGGAATGGGCACTGCTGCGCGTGATGGCGACCCGGCCCGAGCGCATCCACACGCGCGAGAACCTGGCCGACGCGCTGTATGGCTTCGGCGACGAGGCCGACAGCAACACGCTGGAGGTCTTCATCAGCCGCCTGCGACGCAAGCTGGGGCGCAGCCACATCCAGACGCTGCGCGGCCTGGGTTACCGGCTGTCGTTCTCGCCCGAGGAAGAGGAAGAATGAAATTCGGTTTTCTGCAGCAGGCAGAAGCCGAGCTCGGTTCACGCGATTCGCTCGCCGGGCGGCTGACGCGCACGCTCATCGTCTGGGTCGGCGGAGTCTGGATGCTGTGCGTGCTGGGCGCGGCCTGGTACGTGGACCGCGAGATCAACCACAACTTCGACAACGAGCTCGCCGAGGTCGCGCATCGCACCTTCGACACGGCCGTGCACGAGTTCGACAAGCTGCGAGCGGACCAGCCCGATGCCGCCACGCCGTTGATCCCGCCGCCGCAGCTGTATCCCATCGATGCGGTGCTCTACCAGATGGTCGACGTGCACGAGCGCGTGCTGCTGCGCTCCACCGAGGCGCCTGCCAACGCCTTCGACGTGCCACTCGCGCAGGGCTTCGCCGACAGCGCGGCCTGGCGCATCTACACCGCGCGCCATCCCACGCTCGGGCTCTACCTGCAGGTGGCGGATCCCTTGGACGAGCGCCGCACGGCGCTCAACCGCACCCTCATCGGGCTGATCATTCCACTGATCGCGGTGCTGCCCCTGCTGGCGCTGGTACTTCGGAACGTGGCCCGCAGCGAGCTGCGCGGCCTGCAGGTGCTGGCCGGCGAGATTGCGCTGCGCAATGGCGCGGACCTCCGGCCGATCCGGGTCACGGGCTTGTCGCGTGAGCTGCGCTCGGTCGGCGACGATGTCAACCGGCTGCTGGAGCGGCTGTCCCACGCGCTCGACGTCGAGCGCGCGCTCGCGGCGAACGCGGCACACGAGCTGCGCTCGCCGCTCACGGCCGCCCGGCTGCGGCTGCAGACTGCGCTGGAACACGATCTGCGGCGCCACGATGTCGAAGCCGCTCTCGATGCGCTGGAGGTACTGGGCCATCGCGCCGAAAAGCTGCTGCAGCTCTCGCGCGCCGAATCGGGGGCCTCGTTCGCACGAGCGCAGGTCAACCTGGTCCAGCTCGCGGGGACCGTGGCGCAGGAATTCTGGAAGGATGCGCGCGTCAACGAGCGCCTGTCGCTCAGGGTGCCCGACAGCGACGCGCCACTGGTGATGGGCGACGTGGATGCACTGGCGATCGCACTGCGCAACCTGGTCGAGAACGCCTTGCGCTACGGCCGCGGCCGCGTCGTGATGGAGGTGATGGCGCCCGGCACCCTGGCCGTGCGCGACTTCGGGCCGGGCGTCGGCAGCGCGCAGCTGCGCACATTGCAGCACCGCCATGTGCGCCACAGCTCCGATTGCGCGGGCTATGGACTTGGGCTTTCGATCGTCAACACCATCGTCGAGAAGCACGGGGCGCGGCTCGAGCTGTACTCGCCGCCGCCGGGGGCAGCGACGGGGTTCGAGGCGCGGATCGTGCTGGAGGCAGCCTGATTTGCGAGCGCGCTCAGCTCACGATCGCCCGCAGCCAGTCGGGCAGCGGCAGTGCCTTCTGCTTCGGAAAATCCACCCAGATCGTGGTCGCCCCGCCTGCCGCGCAAACGACGTCGGGCGCATCGGCGCGGGCCATGGTGGCCCAGCTCTCGAAGGTGGTGCGGCCGGGGTCGCTCACATACATCTTGACGAGCACGTCGCCCGGGTACTCGAGCTGCTTGTAGAAGTTGCAGAAGGCATTGACGATGACCACGCCCTGCCCCTCCGGCGAGGGCTCGGCGCCCAGCGAGTGAATCCAGTCGATACGCGCCGTCTCCAGGTAGCGAAAGTAGGTCGCGTTGTTGAGGTGGCCCATCGCGTCCATGTCGCCCCAACGGATGGGGATCGTCATTTCGTAGACCAGCTTCTTGACTTCGGGGATTTCGATTCTCATCGGTGTGCCTTGATGGATGCCAGGATGCCGAGGACGAACAGCAGCGCCGCGGCGAGCTCGCTCGCATGTGGCCAGCGGCCGTCCCACAGAAAAGAATAAAGCAAGGCGAACAGCGTCTCGCTCACGATCAACTGGCCGCAGAGACTGGCCGAGAGCCGCTGGCTGGCGATGCTCCAGAGCACAGTCGCCAGCCATGAAGAACCCAACCCGCCGGCCAGCGCCAGCAGCACAAACAGGCCGCCGTCCGGCTGCGCGCGCAAGGTCGCCGTGTCGGAGCCCGCGGCCAGCCACAGCAGGAAAGCGCCCAGGCCGGTGGCGAGTCCGAGCCAGTTGGTCCAGTCCGCCGCATGCACCTCCGGATGGCGCCGTAGCCAGGCGGCATTGAGCAAGCCGAAGGCAGTCCAGCTCGCCATCGCCAGCACGGCAAGCGCCAGGCCCCAGCCGAAATGCGCACGCCCGGTGTTGGCGATGCCGCCCTCCGGCCAGGCGGCGCCCACCATCAGCCCGATGCCGGCGGCGGTAAGTGCCAGCCCGGGCAACAGGGCCCGCATGCGCAGTCCCGCGGGCCGGCCCAGCAGCATCATCCAGACCGGGATGGTGCCGATGATCAGGCTGGGCACCTCCGTTCCCGCGTGCATGATCGAGAAAGCCAGCAGCAGGTAGTAGCCGGTGAAGCCCAGCCCGCTCAACGCCAGCACGGCGGAAGCCTGGCGCGCATCCGGCCAGCGGTGTCCGGCCGGCCGCCACCAGACGGCCGCGCCCGCCACCGCGCCGAACACGACGAAGCGCGCTGCGGTGATGTCGACCATGCCGAAGTGACCCACCATGCGCGGCGCCACGAACACGAGTCCCCAGAGCGCCCCCGCGGCCAGGCCGGCCGCGATGCCGATGGCAGCGCGACGGCTCAGAGCGCGTATCCGTCGTCGGCCGCGATCACCGCCCCATTGACGAAGTGGCTCTGGCCGCTGGCCAGCAGCACGATCAGCCCATCGAGGTCTTCGGGCTTGCCCAGGCGCTTGCGCGGCAGGCCGCCGACCAGCTTCTGGCCGTCGTCGGAGGCCCAGTGGTCCTCGTTGTTGTCGGTCGTGATGTAGCCGGGACACAGCGCGTTGACATTGATGCCGAAGCGTCCCCATTCGAGCGCCATCGCCTTGGTCATCTGCACCACGGCGGCCTTGCTCATGCAGTAGACGCCGATCTTGGGGATGACCTTCAGCGCGCCCACCGAGGCGATGTTGACGATGCGCCCGCCGATGTAGGTGCCCGGCGCCGCGCCGCGGGCTCGCGCCAGCATGCGCTTGCCGACCTCCTGCGCGATGAAGAAGGCACCCTTGACGTTGGCATCGAAGATGAAGTCGTAGTCCTCGGGCTTCACCTCATCCAGCCGCTGCGTGGTGCTCACGCCCGAGTTGTTGACCAGGATGTCGATGGGCCCGACTTCGGTCTCGGCGCGTGCCACCGCGGCCTTGATGCTGCCCATGTCGGTTGCATCGAGTTCCACCACGTGGGCGTCGCCGCCCTCGCCTTCGATGCGCGCTCGCAGCTCCTTCAGGCGGTCGGTATGGCGGCTGGCCAGCACCACGGCGGCGCCGGCGCGGGCCAGCGCCTTGGCGAACTGCGCGCCGAGCCCGCTCGATGCGCCGGTGACGAAGGCCACGCGGCCCGAAAGATCGATGCTGTAAGCCATGAGGGAGGTCCTGTTGGGAGTCGCCGGGGCGACGTGCGGAGGCACGCCGGGCGCCGCATAAAATGGCCCGGCCTTCGCGGCGCCTCGCCCCTTCAAAAACATTATCGACCAGACCCCACATGACGCACGACGAAATCCTCGCCCAGTTCGGCCCCCGTGAAGCCATGGAATACGACGTGGTCGTGGTGGGCGCCGGCCCGGGTGGGCTGGCGACCGCCATCCACCTCAAGCAACTGGCGGCCTCGCACGGCAAGGACATCTCGGTGGTGGTGCTCGAGAAGGGTTCGGAGCCCGGTGCCCACATCCTGTCCGGCGCGATCATGGACCCGCGCGCACTCTACGAGCTGCTGCCTGACTGGGAAGAGCAAGGCGCCCCGCTCAACCAGCCGGTGACGCAGGACACCTTCCTGATGCTCAGCGAGACCGGGGCCTACCGCACGCCCAACTTCCTGCTCCCCACGAACTTCCACAACGAGGGCAACTACATCGTCAGCCTGGGCAACGTCGTGCGCTGGCTCGCGCAGCAGGCCGAGGCACTGGGCGTCGAGATCTTCCCGGGCTTCCCCGCGGCCGAAGTGCTCTACACGGATGACGGCAAGGTGCGCGGCGTTGCCACCGGCAACCTGGGGCTGGGCAAGGACGGCGAGCCGACCGAGAACTTCCAGCTCGGCATGGAGCTGCATGCCAAGTACACGATCTTTGCCGAAGGGGCGCGCGGCCACCTGGGCCGCCAGCTGATCACCAGGTACAAGCTCGACGCCGGCAAGGACCCGCAGAGCTACGGCATCGGCATCAAGGAGCTGTGGGAAATCGACCCGGCCCGTCACGAGCCCGGCCTCGCCGTGCACACCGCGGGCTGGCCGCTGCCGTCCGACACCTATGGCGGCTCCTTCGTGTATCACGCCGAGAACAACCAGCTGATCGTCGGCTTCGTGGTGGGGCTCGACTACCAGAACCCGCACATGAGCCCGTTCGAGGAGTTCCAGCGTTTCAAGACACATCCGAACATCCGCTGGTATTTCGAGGGCCAGGACAAGGGCCTGAAGGCGCCGAAGCGCCTGAGCTACGGTGCCCGCGCCATTACCGCGGGCGGCCTGCTTTCGCTGCCCAAGACAGTGTTCCCGGGCGGCGCTCTGGTGGGCGACGATGCCGGCTACCTGAATGCAAGTCGCATCAAGGGCAGCCATGCCGCCATCAAGACCGGCATGCTCGCGGCCGAGGCTGCCTACGACGCGGTCATGGCCGGTCGCCAGCACGACGAGCTCACGGCGTATCCCGCTTCATTCGAGAGGAGCTGGCTGCACCGGGAGCTCAACAAGGCGCGCAACTTCAAGCAGTGGTTCAAGAAGGGCCTGACGGTGGGCACGCTGATGACCGGCATCGAGCAATACGTGCTGCGCGGCCATGTCCCCTGGACCGTACACCGCCACCAGGCCGACCACGAGCGCCTGAAGAAGGCCGCGCAGTGCAAGAAGATCGTCTATCCGAAGCCGGACGGCCAACTCACCTTCGACCGGCTCTCCTCGGTGTTCGTCAGCAACACCAACCACGAAGAGAACCAGCCGCCGCACCTGACGCTGAAGAACGCCGCGGTGCCCACCGAGATCAACCTGCCCGAGTACGCCGGCCCCGAGGCCCGCTATTGCCCGGCCGGCGTCTACGAGTTCGTCGACGGCGAGAACGGCAAGCCGCGCCTGCAGATCAACGCGCAGAACTGCGTGCACTGCAAGACCTGCGATATCAAGGACCCGACCCAGAACATCGTGTGGGTCACGCCGGAAGGCGGCGGCGGGCCGAACTACGTCGGGATGTAGGCTTCCCTTCCTGCCCGTCGGCCATTCCAGTCAAGTAACCGATGCGCTCACCCATGCCGCTCCATGGCGAGGGGGGCGCCTCAGTGCATTCCCTGCGTGGCGATGCACCCGCAGACGCTAAGCTGCGCGCTTAGCGTGGCGCGCCTGGCGCCATTCTTGCTTCTTCGATGCGAGCCTGCGCTGTCTTATGGGAACTCGAATCACAACCAGCGAAATCTTCGGTCGCCGCGTCTTCGCCAAGCGCGCGGCGCGACGGGGTGAAGGGTTCAATGTCGGGCTGCTGCTGCCCGCCTCGGGTGCCATGGGCCTGCTTGGCCCGTCGGCCTATGCGTGCGCCCAGTTGGGCTGCGAAATGTGGAACGACGCAGGCGGCGTGCAGGGAGAGCCGGTGCGGCTGACGGTGCTCGACTCGGGCGAGAGTTCGCCGGATCTGCATCCCGAACTCGACCGCCTGCTCGCCATGGGGGAACTGGATGCCCTGGTGGCCTTGTGCAACACAGACGTCTGCCAGCGCGTGAGCCGGATCGTCGACTCTCGCGTGCCGCTGATGTTTACGCCGCAGTTCGAGGGCGGCGGCCTGCCGTCGTGGGTGCACGCCTTCGGAGAGACCCCCGATCGGCAGTTGCTGCCCGCACTGGACTGGATGACTCAGCGCTATCGCACGCGGCGCTGGTACCTGCTGGGCAGCGACTATTGCTGGCCACGCCGCGCTCATGCGGCGGCGGTGGGTCATCTCAAGTCCGCGGGAGCACAGGTCGTCGGCGAAAGCTATGTTCCGCTGGGCGAACGCGACTTCGAGCCGGTGCTCGAACATATCGGCCGCAGCCGCGCGGACGCCGTGTTGCTGACCTTGATCGGCAGCGATGCAGTGCACATGTGCAGGGCCTTCGGGGCAGCGGGGCTGTCCGATCGCGTGCTTCGGCTTTCGATCTGCGTGGAAGAAAATGCGTTGCTCGGCATGGGGTATGCCAACACCGCCGGCATGTTCGCTTCGGCGGGCTACTTCGCCAGCGTGGATTCGGACGCCAACGGGGCTTTCAAGGAGCGCTACCACGCCCGCTTTGGTGCCCGTGCACCGGCGCTGAACTCGCAGGCGCAGTCGGTGTACGAGGGCTTCGTGCACCTGCAGCGCCAAACGCAAACGCCGAGGACGGGTCGTGCGCTTCGTGACGGTTCGGTGCTCGACAGCGTGCGCGCAGCTCGCCCGCGCCGCTCGCAGGCAGAGCCTTCGCGGGACAACCCGATCTATCTCGCCGAGGCGCAGGGCATGACGATGCGCGTCATCCAGTCTCTCGCCGGTGCGCGCGGATGAAGTCTTCCAGCAGTCCGCGCAGCTCGCGCTCGCGGGCCGCCCCGAGCGTTTGGGCAAGCCGCTGCCGATGGCGCTCCATGTCGCCGCGCAGCGCATCGACCTTCTGAAGGCCGAAGTCGGAGATGTAGAGGACGACGCGCCGCAAGTCCGCCGGATCGAGCGAGCGCTGCACCAGCGCAGCGTCGACCATCCGGTCGATCAGCTTGCTGGTCGCGGGCATCTGCATGCCCGTGGCTGCGGCCAGGGCCGACATCGAACGTCCTTGCTCGTCGGCCAGCACTTCGAGGACGCGCCAGAACTCCACCGGGACGCCCTCCGTTCCAGCCAGGCGGCGCAGCTCGCTCGTGGCCTCGCGATGCGCCCGCTGCAACAGACCATGAAGCGAGGGTTGAAGTTTGGCGTCGAGCGGCACCTTCTTCATGGCGGGCATCGTGCAGGTGGGTTCCAGTGGTACGAGCGGGTTGTCAACGGGGTGCGGCTGGCGATCTTAAGCGCGCGCTCAGACCACGGTATAGCCGCCGTCGACGACCAGGCGCTCGCCGGTGACGAAGCTCGCCTCGTCGGACGCAAGGTACACGTAGGCGTTCGCGATCTCGGCCGGCTCGGCGAAGCGCCGCATCGGCTGAAGAGCCGCATAGGACGCCATGGCTGCGTCGTAGTCGGCGGCGGTTGCTCGCACGCTCGACACCAGCCCGGGGGTCATCGTCGTGCCGGGGCACACCGAGTTGACGCGGATGCGATCCTTGATGAGCGCCACGGCTGCAGCGCGCGTCACCGAGTCGACGCCACCCTTCGTGGCGTGGTAGGCCGCGTAGCCGGGCGATCCGACCAAGGCAAAGGTGGAGGACGTGTTCACGATTGCGCCGCCCCCCGCTCGCCGCATGAAGGCGATCGCCTCGCGCGTGCCGAAGAAGACCGCCTTGAGGTTGATCGCCACGATCCGTTCCCACTCGAGCTCGGTGGTCTGCTCGAAGTCATGGGTCGACTGCATCGCGGCGTTGTTGATCAATACGTTCAGCCGGCCGAAGCGGCTCTCGCATTCGGCAAATGCCGAATTCAGCTGTCCCACCTGGCTGACATCGCAATGGCGATAGCACGCATTGGCGCCAAGCCCGCGGGCCAGTGTTTCGCCGTTTGCATCGTCGATGTCGGCGATGAGCACCTGCGCGCCTTCCTCGACGAAGCGGCGCGCAATCGCCGCTCCGATGCCCGCTGCGCCGCCGGTGATGACGGCGGCCTTGCCGGCAAGCCGTGCAGCACCGCTCATGCGATACCTTCGAGGTTGGTCAGCGCCTTGCCTTGCGCCAGCGAATCGATGACCAGGTCGCTGCGCGAGACCACGCCGAAGTGGGTCGCAATGTCGTAGAGCGAGCTGTTCTGTTCGCGCTCGCTGGTGGCCGCACAGCAGTCCTGCGGCACCACCACTTCATAGCCCTCGAAGAAGGCATCGTGCACAGTCGAGCGCACGCAGATGTTGGTGACCACGCCGGTGACCACGAGCTGATCGCACTGCATGTCCTTGAGCATCAGGTCCAGGTCGGTGCGAAAGAAGGCCGAGTAGCGGTGCTTGAAGACCCGGAAGTCCTCCGGCCTTGCATCGAGGTCGTCGATCACCTCTGCGCCCCAGCTGCCGACCAGGCAGTGCGTGCCGCGCTTGAGCAGTTCGCGGTCTCGTCGCAGTCTCGGGTCATGGCATTGGATCACCCAGAAGATCGGCACCCCTTGCGCGCGTGCCGCGGCGATGAGCGAGCGCTGTGGTGGCACCAGCCTCTCATAGCCCGGCAGAACCATCAGGCCGCCGGGCTTGCAGAATTCGTTGAGCATGTCCACCACGAGCAAGGCGGTGCGGCGAGGGGCAAGCGTGATGCTCTGTTCGTGGCGCACGCTTGAAAACACGTCATCGGGCATTCGAGTCTCCAGAAAATTCACTTGATCATGCGAAGCCGCCTTGGCAGCGCGTCCGACAGCAGGCCGCCCAGCAGCCCGCGAGGCAGGTACATGACCACTGCCACCAGCACCAGTCCGAGGACCAGGAGCCAGTACTCGCCAAGCGTGTCCGAAAGGAAGCTCTCGAGGTACTTGAGCCAGATGGCTCCCAGCAAGGCGGCCGTCAGCGACTGGCGCCCTCCGATGGCCACCCAGATCAGCACCTCCGTGGACAGGCCGAAGCCGAGCGTCGAAGGCGCCACGAATCCGAACTGCCCCGCAAACAGGCCGCCGGCAAGTCCCGCCACGGCGCCAGCGAGCGCAAACGCGCTGACCTTGTGACGCGCGACCGGATAGCCGAAGGTGGCAGCGCGCGTCTCGTCGGCACCGATGCTGCGCAGCACCGTGCCCCACGGCGAAGCGGCCAGCCAGCCCAGAAGCGCCGTCATCAGGGCGACGATGGTCAGCACGATCCAGTAGCCGCGCTGGGGGTCGAGCATGTCCAGCCCATCCCACAGCGATGGCGGCGGAATATCGAGCAGGCCGTTGAAGCCGCCGATCGCATTCCAATTGGTGGCCACCCGCTCTGCGATCACCCCTGCGCACAGGGTCACGATTCCGAAGAACGCGCCCTTGACCACCCGCCCGATGAAAAGAGACAGGCCCAGCAGCCCGGCGGCCGCCGCACCACCGGCCGTCGCCAGCAGCAAGCCGAGCCATGGCGAGGACGGCAGCCCCGGCAGCATTCCCTTGCTCACCGACGCGGCAAGATAGGCTCCGACACCGAAGAAGAGCGCGTGCCCGAAGCACAGCAGCCCGGCCTGGTTCCAGGCGAAGGCGAGACTGACGGCGAAGAGCCCATAGCAGAGCAGCTGCGTGAGGCGGTTCAGATCGACGCCCGGCCACAGCGGCGCTGAAATCATCAGCAGCCAGATCAGCGCCAGAAGGACTCCGGCACGGGTCATTGTCGTGTGCCCGGCATTCATCGGCGCAGCCCCGTGATGCCGCTCGGGTAGAGACGGATGATCGCGATCGCGATGGTGAAGACGGCGATCTGTGCAATGACCGGGCTCCAGAACGAAGCCATGACCGTCTGCGAGCCGCCGAGCAGTCCGGTCCCCCAAAGCGCGCCGAGCGGCGAGCCCACGCCGCCAACCAGGATCGAAAGGAAGGCCGGCAGGACGAAGCCGAAACCCATCTGCGGATCGACGCTCATCAGCGGCGCCATCACGGCACCTGCCAGTCCCGCCAGCGCAGTCCCGAGGGAGAACGCGGCGCGGTCGATCCTGCGTGCGTCGATGCCGATCGAACGCGCCATGGCGCGATTCACCATTGCGGCCCGGGCGGCGAGCCCGAGGCGGGTGCGGTAGAGCAGCGTGAACACCAGCAGCGCGACCACGACGGCGACTGCGATCACGAGCAGACGGTACGACGAGTAGCTGACGCCGAAGACCGATACCGCCGAGGTCAGGGGCGCGGCAATTTGCTGCGACTGCGGCCCGAACGCGATCACGATGGCCTGCTTGATCGCGATCGACAGCCCCCACGTGGCCAGGATGGTGTCGAGCGGGCGCTGGTACATGCGCGAGATCACGGTGACTTCGGCCAACAGGCCGACCAGACCGGCCAGCATGGCCCCGACCAGCACGCCTGCTGCAAAAGGCAGACCGGCGTTCTGCGACCACCACAGCCCGTAGGCGCCAATCAGGAAAAACTCCCCGTGCGCCAGGTTGATGACCTGCATCAGACCGAAGATCAGGACCAGCCCGATGCTCACGAGCAGCAGGACCGCCATGTAGTTGACCGAATCCAGCAGGATCGGCAGGAGTTGAGCAGTCATGTCACAGGCCCATGTTGCGTTCGAAGATCGCAGGGTCGCCCCGCAGCTGCTCGATGGTGAAGCGTTCGCCCTCGCGTCCGTTCTCGATGAACAGCACGTCGTCGGCGAGCCACTGGACCATCTCGAGGTTCTGCTCGATCAGGAGAATGGTCAGCTGTTCTTCGCGATTGATGCGCGAGAGCGTGAGAGCGATCTCGTGGACGATCGACGGCTGGATACCTTCGGATGGTTCATCCAGAAGCAGCAGCGAGGGGCGCGCGGCGAGCGCGCGCGCGATCGCGAGCATCTGCTGCTGGCCGCCGGAGAGCGTCTGCGCCGGCTGGTTGCAACGTTCCCGCAACACTGGGAAGTAGCCGTAGAGCCGCTCCCAGTCGGGTTCGCGCTGCGCATGCGACAAGGCCCCGAGCCGCATGTTCTCCTGAACCGAGAAGCCGGGGAAGATCTCCCTCCCTTGGGGAACGTAGGCAATCCCGGCCTGGCTGATGCGGTGTGTCGGCTGCCCGACGATCGCGCGACCGCTGAACTCGATGTCTCCGGCCGACACGTCCACCAGTCCCATGATGGCGCGCACAAGCGTGGTCTTCCCCATGCCGTTGCGGCCCATGAGCGCGAGCGTGCGCCCCGCCTGCAGTTCCATCGACAGGCCCTTGAGCACCTGGTTGCCGCGCGAATAGCCAGCGCCCAGGTTGCGCACCGAGAGCATGGCCTTCGCTGCCGCCGCGCTCATGCCGCTTCTCCCAGGTAAGCCGCTCGCACCTGCGCGTCCTGGCGCACTTCCTCGTACTGGCCTTCGCGCTGAACCACCCCCTTGAGCATGACCACGACCGGACACGCCAGCGCCCGCACGAAATGCATGTCGTGCTCGATCACCAGGACCGCTACGCCGTGTTCGCTGCTGAGCCTGCGGATCAGTTTCGCAACCTCGGCCGTTTCCTGGGTCGTCATGCCGGCGGTCGGCTCGTCCAGCAGCAGGAGCCTCGGTCCGCGGCTCACCAGCATCAGCAGTTCGAGTCTTTGCTTGAGACCATGCGGCAACTGGTCTGCGGCGGTGCCGCCATGGGCCTCGAGACCCGCGTCGCGCAACGCGCCGCGGTAGTCGAAGCGCGGAGCCCCTGACAGACAGGAGCCCACGCCGCCGCCTGCGCGGCCGAGCTGCGCGACCTCGAGGTTCTCGAGGACCGACAGTCCCGGGAACACGCCGGGCACCTGGAACTTGCGAAGCATGCCGCGCCCGGCGATCCGGGCCGGGGCGAAGCGCTCGACGCGCTCGCCGGCAAACTCGATCCGTCCTGCATCGGCTTTCAGCACACCCGTGAGGATGTTGAAGAAGGTGCTCTTGCCGCAGCCGTTCGGGCCGATGATGCACTTGACCGCTCCCGCATCGAGCTCGATCGACATTCCGTTGAGCACCGCAAGCGCGTCGAAACGCTTGCGTATGTCTCGCACGCTCAAGAGCGGCGAACTCATCCCTGCTTGCTGCACTGGTTCGGCGCGACGATCTTTCCCACGTACTCCAGCATGCGCAGCTGTCCGCCACGCGCCTCCGAGATCAGCATGTTCAGGTCGACGTGACGGTCCTGCTCGCGCAGGACGACTTCGCCATTGCCTACGGTCAGCTTCGATCCCGCCATGGCTTTCATCGCATCGTCGGGCTTTGTCGAGCCCGCCTTCTTCATCGCATCGAGGAAGAAGCGCGTGATGCCGTAGTGGGAGTCCACATAGAAGCTGACCGTGGCGTTGTCGCCGAAGCGCTTGCGCTGGCGCGCCACGAATTCCTTGGCCTCGGGGCGGTCGAGCGTCGAAATGAAGTGCGAGCACGTGATGATCCCGTCGGACTCGGTGTTCGAGAAACCGGGCAGGTAGTTCTCGTTGAAGCCCATGAACGCGACCTGCACCTTGTCCTTCAGGCCTGCAGCAACGAATTGCTTGACGAAGGTGACACCGTCGGCGCCCGGCAGCGTGAGGACCAGCACCTTGGCGCCGGAATCGGCGATCTTGCGCAGCGTGGGCGCAAAATCCTTGGTGCCGAACGGCGTGTATTCCTCCCCGACGATCTTGCCGCCGTCCTGCTGCACAGCCGCCTTGATGGCCGCGTTCATCTTTTGCGGCCACACGTAGTCTGCTCCGAAGAGATAGAAGCCGGCCCCCTTGCCCACCTTCTTGCCCAGGTACGGGATCAGCGGGTTGACGTAGTGGGCCGGAAGGGCCGAGTAGCAAGCCATGTAGGGACTGCACACGCCGCCTTCGTAGTCGGTCGCGTAGAGCAGCGGCGTCTTGCCACGCTCGATCGTGGACTTGATCGCATCGCGGTTGGCCGAGGTCACCGGCCCGACGATCGCCGCGACCTTGTCGCGCCGGATCAACTGCCCGGCGCGCTCCACGGCCGTCTTCGGATCGGTCTTGTCGTCCGCCTTGACGATCTCGACCTGGCGGCCGAGTACGCCGCCGGTGGCATTGCACTCTTCGACCGCCATCCGCACGCCTTGCTCGCCCTGCTGGCCGAACAGTTCGAGCCCGCCGGAATAAGGCAGCAGGATGCCTAGCTTGATCGGGTCCGCCGCGCGCGCGATGAACGGGAAGCCGGCCATCGACACGCTGGCGAGCGAGCCGGCAATCAGGCGGCGTCGGGCAGGGTCATGGATCGGCGTGGAGACGGCTTGGACCGGGCGCGAGCTGAGCTTCATGAATACCTTCAGGAGTTCGGAGTCGGTGTGGACGGGCTTGGTTTTGGTTTCCTGGGAAACTAATGGCAACTCTATCGCGCAATGTTCCGGCCCGCAAGTGCAGCGCGCATGCGGGCGAGCAGGTCACCGGAGCAAGGCGGAGATAGACTGAACATCTCCAAGGAGACACCATGCATATCGTCATCACCGGCGGCGCCGGTTTTCTCGGCGCACGCCTCGCGCGCACGCTGCTCGCGCAAGGCAGCCTCGCACTCGCCGGTGCCGCACCCCAGCCCATCGAACGCATCACCCTCGTCGACCGCGCCGCGCCACCGGCCGATCTCGCGGCCGACTCCCGCGTTACCGCGGTTGCAGGCGACCTCAACGCCCAATTGGCCGACGCCGACGCCGCGTATTGGGAGGAGGCAAACGCCGTATTCCACCTCGCTGCCGCTGTCAGCGGCGAGTGCGAGACCGACTTCGACCTCGGCATGCGGAGCAACTTCGGCGCCACCAAGGCCCTGCTCGAACGCCTGCGCGCCGCCGGCACTGCGCCGGTCCTGGTGTTCTCCAGTTCGCTCGCGGTGTTCGGCAACTCGCCCGAGCAGCCGCTGCCCGAAGTCATCGACGACAACACGCTGCCCACGCCGCAGACCAGCTACGGTATCCAGAAGTTCATCGGCGAGCAGCTGGTGGCCGACTACACGCGCAAGGGCTTCATCCGCGGCCGCAGCGTGCGGCTGATGACGGTGAGCGTGCGCCCCGGCCGCCCCAATGGCGCGGCCTCGGGCTTCTTCAGCGGCATGATCCGGGAGCCGCTGGCCGGTATGCGCGCCGCGTGCCCGGTGCCCGACGACACGCCGGTAGCGCTGGCATCTCCGGCACGCACCATCGAAGGCATCATCCGCGCCGCCGAAGCGAGCGATGCGCAGTGGGGCCCGCGCACCGCACTCAACCTGCCCTCGCTGGGCCTCACGGTGGGCGACATGGCCGCGGCACTCGAGCGCGTCGCCGGGCCGGACGCCACTGCCCTGCTCGACCGCACGCCCGATCCGGCGATCCAGCGCATCGTGAAGACCTGGCCGGGCCGCTTCGAAGCGCGGCGCGCGCGCGGACTGGGCCTTGTGCCCGATACCAGCTTCGAGGAGGTGATCCGCGACTACGTCCGTGAAAATCCCGACGCCGTGAAGCTGCCAACCAATGCATAGTCATACGTTTGCTAAACGTCACATCAATCGTCACATCGACAGGAGACTTTCCATGAAGTTGAACCGCCTGGCCGCCGGCCTCGTCCTCGGCCTCGGTATGGCCTGCGCGGCCTTTGCGCAGACCGCCATGAAGATCAGCATCTCGACGGCGCAGAACTCGCACCAGGGCGTGGCCATCGACACCTTCGCCAAGGAAGTGGCTTCGCGCACGAATGGCCGCTACAAGATCGAGACCTTCTACAACGGCTCGCTGGGCGGCGAACGCGAGTCGATCGAGGCGGTGCAGCTTGGCACGCAAGAGCTGGCCTTCTCCTCCACCGGTCCCGTGCCCAACTTCGTGCCCGAGACCAAGATCCTCGACGTGCCTTTCCTGTTCCGCGACAAGGCCCACGCACGCGCGGTGCTCGACGGCCCGATCGGCCAGGAACTGCTGACCAAGTTCGACGCCAAGGGCTTCAAGGCCCTGGCATGGGCCGAGAACGGCTTTCGCCACATGACGAACAGCAAGCGCGACGTCAAGGCACCGGAAGACCTCAAGGGCCTGAAGATGCGCACGATGGAAAACCCGGTGCACATCGCCGCGTACAAGGGCCTGGGCATCATCACCACGCCGATGGCCTTCCCGGAAGTGTTCACGGCGCTGCAGCAGGGCACCGTGGACGGCCAGGAGAACCCGCTGCCCGTGATCATGTCGGCCAAGTTCTCGCAGGTGCAGAAGCACCTCACGCTGACCGGCCATGTCTACTCGCCCTGCATCTTCCTGATGAACAAGGCGGCCTTCGACAAGCTCAGCGCAGCCGACAAGACCGCCTTCCTCGAGGCTGCCAAGGTGGCCGTCAAGGCGAACCGCGACCGCGTCGACCAGGACGATGCCAACGGCGTGAAGGAACTGCGTGCCCAGGGCATGACGGTGATCGAGGACGTGGACAAGGCGAAGTTCGTCAGCATGCTCGCGCCGGTCAATGCCGAGTTCGAGAAGCAGTTCGGCAAGGCCAACCTCGACAAGATCCGCAACTACAAGTGAACGCCCCGCGGCGATGACCGCGGCGGACGCCCGCACAGCAGCGCTGGCGGGCGTTTCTTGTCGACCTTTGCATGCCTTGCTCATGAAATCCGCCTTCCTACGACTCGACCACTGGACCAATTCGCTGTCCATGGCCGTCGCGTGCCTCATGCTGGTGATCGCCTCGGCGCTCGGCGTGTTCCAGATCGTCACCCGCTTCGTGCTCGAGCAGCCGGCCGAATGGTCGGAGATCCTGATCCGGGTGAGCCTGATCTGGATGGTCTTCCTGGGCATTCCCACCGCCTTTCGCCATGGCGCGATGGTCAGCGTCGACGTGCTGTACCGCTGGAGCCCGCCCAAGATGCGGCGCGTGCTCGATTGGCTGGTGTGCCTCGCGGCGCTGACGCTGATCGCGGTCATCGTCTGGTGGGGCTGGGACTACGCCCAGCGCGGGAGCGTGCAGTCGATGGCGGGGCTCGAGTCGATCTCGATGTTCTGGGCCTACGTGGCAATGCCCGTCGGAGGCTTGTTCAGCATCATCGGCATCATCGGCAACCTGCTCGATCCGCAGCGGCAGGAACTGGAGACCGCGCAATGATCGCAATACACGCAGTGACACGCGTGGGTGCCCCATGACCCCCGTGATGGTCGCCACGATGGTGGTGTGCTTTGCACTCACCGTCTCCGTCGCCGTCTCGATCGGACTGGCCTCCATCGTCGGCATCCATGCCTCGAACGCGAACATGCTGATCTCCGTCAAGGAGATGTTCAACGCCATCAACAAGTTTCCGCTGGCGGCCATTCCCTTCTTCATCCTCGCCGGCAACCTGATGGAGACTGGCGGCATCTCGCGGCGCCTGGTGGAGTTCGCCAAGAGCCTGGTCGGCGGCGTACAGGGCGGCCTGCCGATGACCTGCGTGCTCACCTGCATGATCTTCGCCGCGGTGTCGGGCTCTTCGGTGGCCACCACCTTCGCCATCGGTGCCATCCTGATCCCGGCGCTGATCAAGCACGGCTACCCCACCAGCTACGCGGCGGCGCTGCAGGCCACGAGCGCGGAGCTGGGCGTGATCATCCCGCCCTCGATCCCGCTGATCCTCTACGGCGTGAGCGCCGAGGTGTCGATCGGCGAACTGTTCATCGCCGGCTTCGGCCCGGGCATCCTGATCAGCCTGGCGCTGATGGGCTTCGTCTACATCTACTGCAAGGTCAAGGGCCTCGGCAAGAACGACGGCGATGGCCGCCTGGGCGTGGGCATTGCCACCTGGCGCGCGGGCTGGGCGCTGCTGATGCCGGTGATCATCCTCGGCGGCATCTACGGCGGCATCTTCACCCCCACCGAGGCTTCGGCCGTGGCCGTGCTCTACGCGCTCGTCGTCGGCCTGCTGATCTACCGCGAGATCAAGCCGCAGCAGCTCTATGCGGTGCTGCGCAAGTCGGTGATCTCGTCGTCGGTGATCATGTTCATCATCGCCAACGCGGGCCTGTTCGCCTTCCTGATCACGCGCGCCGGCGTGCCCGAGGCCATCGGCCACTGGCTCGAGGCCGTGCTGAAGTCGCCGGCCATGTTCCTGCTCGGGGTCAACGCGGCACTCTTCATCATCGGCATGTTCATCGAGACCAGCGCGGCCATCATCGTGCTGGCGCCGATCCTCGCGCCGGTTGCGCAGCACTTCGGCATCGACCCGGTGCACTTCGGGCTCGTGATGGTGGTCAACCTGGCCCTGGGCATGATCACGCCGCCGTTCGGCGTCAACCTGTTCGCGGCCTGCACCGTGGCGCGCATTTCGCTGGACCGCATGGTCGCGCACCTGATCCCCTTTGTGCTGGTGATCCTGGCCTGCCTGATGGTCATCACCTACGTGCCGGGCATTTCTCTCGGGCTGCGCGATCTTGTCTATGCGAAGTAGTTCAGACCCGGCGGCGGCCTGAGCCGAGGCTCGATCAGGGTGCATCCGGTGGCACTGCGAGGAGGAGGCCGTGCAACGAGAACAAGGGGTTACAGGGCGGTCGGCGACACGGCGTCTTCGCTGACAAGGGAGACCCCTCGTTCATGAATAGGCTTGGGAATTCGAGCCGCTCCCGCAGACAGCATCGCCGCTCTCTGCATCGAGGGGTAATATTTGCGAAGCTCGCGACGGCGAGCGACGCATGGGCGAAGCCCGCCCGCACCTGATTTCTTCTCTCCCCTGCACGCATGACAAGCTACGGTTTCGTTCATTTGGAATTCGGCGACCAGCACCGCGACCGTTCGCTCCAGGTCCTGGAAAAGCTGCGAACCCGCCTGGCCCAGGACGGCGACCGTTTCTCGAGTGTGATCGTCGACAACGCCCGCGCGAGGCCCGCCGAAAGCGCAACCGGCATGGCTTCCGAGCAGGGCCTGGTGGTGCCCGGCGACAACAGCAACCGCGAGTTCTCCGGCTGGGACAGCGGCATCGAGACCCTGCTCTCGCGCGGCGAGCAGCCTGACGTGTGGCTCTTCTCGAACGACACCGTCGCGCTCAACCACGCCTGGAGCGAGCGCCGGCTCGAGCGCTTCGGCGGCGAGATCCGAAAGCTCGCACTGCACCCGGCCCCGTGGCTGTTCGGCGAGATCAACGATTTCCCTCGCTCGACGATGACCCCCATGGGACCGCTGCTCGAATGGGTGTCGACCTACTGCTTTGCAATGAACGACACGCTGCGCCACCGGCTGGGCACGCTTTCGCCCGGCAACGCACTGCTCGATTCGCTGGTCAACGAGCGCTTCGAGCCCGAGCGGGGCGTATTCCGCGACCATGTGGGCGAGCCCTATGTCGATTTCGTGTCCGCCTGGCTCATCAGCGACGAGGGCCAGGGCGTGCAGAAGAAGCGCGGTTTCAAATGGGACCACGAATGGCACAAGGCCAGTCCGCTCGGCCCGGACAATTTCGAGGACCTGCGCATGAAGGCGCGCTGCTGCCTGTCGGAGCACATGCTGAGCCTGCGCGCGCGGCAGCTCGGCGCCGACATCCGGTCACCGTATGACGCCCGCAATGCACGCGAGCACATCCGGCGCTCCCTGCAGTTCCTTTCGGACAAGCTATGGGAGAAATTCCTGCTGCGCCGGCTGCGGCTGGAGCGGTCCTAAGCCCTGTTTCCCTTACACTCGGCCGGTCAGGAGAGAGCCTCGCAGCGCGGGGCCGCCGAAGGCGCAGGGCCCATCGAACAAGGGGCCCGAACGCTCAGGCAAAAGGACTGACGAGGCGCCCGGGTATCGGGCGTTTCCTTGCTGGAGAGAGGCGACGCTTTGCCTTGAAGCGAAGGTTGCCCACCGAAGGAGCAAACCCCGATCGTGGGGCGAATCTCTCAGGTAAAGCGGACAGCAGGGGTGGCCCATGGCCTGACCGCCATGGATCCGGACTGCCCCCCTGATGGAGAGTGCCTTGGCCTCCGCTTCCGACAATCTGCAAAAGACCCCCCTGTACGACCTTCACGTCGAGCTCGGCGCCCGCATGGTGCCCTTCGCCGGTTATTCGATGCCGGTGCAGTACCCCGCCGGCCTCATGGCCGAGCACAAGCACACGCGCACCGCGGCCGGCCTGTTCGACATCTCGCACATGGGCCAGCTGCGGCTGGTCGGGCCCGAGGCCGCTGCAGCCTTCGAGACCCTCATGCCCGTCGACGTGATCGGCCTGGCACCCGGCAAGCAACGCTACGGCCTGCTCCTGAACGACGAGGGGGGCATCCTCGACGACCTGATGTTCTTCAACGAAGGTCACGACTCGATCTTCGTGATCGTCAATGGCGCCTGCAAGGCCGGCGACATCGCGCACATCCAGGCAAGGATCGGCCAGCGCTGCCAGGTGCGGCCGCTACCCGATCACGCGTTGCTCGCGCTGCAGGGGCCGCAGGCCGCCGCGGTGTTGGCACGCCTGTCGCCCGGCATCGAGCGCTTCGTCTTCATGACGGGTGGCGCGGTGCAGATCGGCGGCATCGCGGCCTTTGCCACCCGCAGCGGCTACACCGGCGAGGACGGCTTCGAGATCTCTGTTGCCGGCCGCGATGCGGAAGCCCTGGCTCGGCTCCTGCTGGCGCAGCCGGAGGTGCAGCCCATCGGCCTGGGCGCACGCAACTCGCTGCGGCTGGAAGCCGGCCTGTGCCTCTACGGCAACGACATCGACGACACAACCACCCCCGTCGAGGCCTCGCTCAACTGGGCGATCCAGAAGGTGCGGCGCAGCGGCGGCGCGCGCGAAGGCGGCTTTCCGGGCGCCGCCAGGGTGCTGTCGCAGCTCACGGCCGACGCCGGCAGCGCCGGGCATGTCGACCACGAGACACTCAAGCGCAAGCGCGTCGGCCTCGTGGCGCTGGAGCGCGTACCGGTGCGCGACGGCACGGCGCTGCAGTCCTTCGAAGGCGTCGACATCGGGCGGGTCACGAGCGGACTGCTCGGCCCCACGGTGGACCGGCCGGTCGCGATGGGCTATGTTGCCCTTGCCTACGCAGAGCCCGGCACCCGCCTGCAGGCCATTGTGCGCGGCAAGCCGGTGCCGATGGAGGTCACTACCCTGCCTTTCGTACCCGCCCGCTACTACCGCGGCTGAAGACCTGCCGCTCGACCTCGTATTTCCATTTCTTTCCCAGGAGCCATTCCATGACCATCAAGTACACCAAGGACCACGAGTGGGTGAACGCCGAGGGCGGGGCCGCCACGGTCGGCATCACGCTGCATGCACAGGATGCGCTGGGCGACGTGGTCTTCGTCGACCTGCCGCAGGTCGGCCAAGGCTATGCCCAGGGCGAGGTCGCCGGCGTCGTCGAGTCGGTCAAGGCCGCGGCCGACGTGTTCATGCCTGTCTCGGGCGAGATCACCGAGGTCAACGAGGCGCTGCGCGCCGATCCTTCGCTGGCCAACAGCGCGCCCGAAGGCGAAGGCTGGTTCTTCAAGATGAAGATCACCGAGCCCGCACAGGTCGACGCCCTGCTCGACAAGACCGCCTACGACAAGTTCGCCGACGAGGCCTGAAGCGGACTGCCAAGGTTTCCTGATCCTGCCACCCTGTTCACCAACCATGCCGAAGTCCACCCTGCCTTCTCCGCCCACCCTCGCCGATCTCGAGAACGCGGGCGAATTCATCGCCCGCCACATCGGCATCGAGGCCGAGGACGAGGTGCGCATGCTCGCTGTCGTCGGCTCGAACACGCGCGCCGAGCTGATCGACGGCATCGTGCCGCCGGCCATTCGCCGCAGCCACCCGATGCGCCTGCCCGCGCCGGTCACTGAAGCCGGCGCGCTGGCCGAACTGCGCGGCATCGCGGCGAAGAACAAGGTGGCGAGGAACTTCATCGGCCAGGGCTACTACGGCACCCACACGCCCGGCGTGATCCTGCGCAACGTGCTGGAGAACCCGGCCTGGTACACCGCGTACACGCCCTACCAGGCGGAGATCTCGCAGGGGCGCATGGAGGCGCTGCTCAACTTCCAGACCATGGTGTGCGACCTGACCGGCATGGCCATCGCCAACGCCTCCATGCTCGACGAGGCTACCGCCGCGGCCGAGGCAATGACGCTGGCGCGCCGCAGCGTCAAAAGCAAGAGCAACGTGTTCGTCGTTTCCGGCGACTGTCATCCGCAGACCATCGAGGTCATCAAGACGCGCGCCGCGCCGCTGGGCATCGAGGTCAAGGTCAGCACCGTCTCGGAGACCCTGCCTCACCTGATGGCAAGCGGCGACTTCTTCGGCGCGCTGGCGCAATACCCCTCCACCACGGGCCACGTGCACGACCTGCGCCCGCTCGCCGGCCACGCCCACGCGTGCGACGCCGCCTTCTGCGTGGCGGCCGACCTGCTGGCACTCACGCTGCTGGCGCCACCCGGCGAATGGGATGCCGACATCGTCTGCGGCACCACGCAGCGTTTCGGCATGCCCTTGTGCAACGGCGGGCCGCATGCGGCCTACCTGGCCTGCCGCGACGAGTTCAAGCGCTCGCTGCCGGGCCGGCTGGTGGGCGTCAGCGTCGACACGCAGGGCCGGCCGGCCTACCGCCTGGCGCTGCAGACGCGCGAGCAGCACATCCGCCGCGAAAAGGCCACCTCCAACATCTGCACCGCCCAGGTGCTGCCCGCGGTAGTGGCGAGCATGTATGCCGTCTACCACGGGCCCGAGGGACTGACCCGCATTGCCCTGCGCGTGGCTGCCCTTACCGCGATCCTGGCGCAAGGCCTCGAGCAGATGGGCCGCGAGCTCGCCAATGCCACCGCCTTCGACACGCTCACGGTCCTGACCGGCGACGACACGCCGAAGATCGTGGAGAAGGCCCAAGCCGCGGCGGTCAACCTGCGCCAGGGCCTGCAGCAGCACCTGGGCATCTCGCTGGACGAGACCAGCACGCGTGCCGACATCGAGACGCTGTGGGCCCTGTTCGTGCCCGCCGGCACGCCGATGCCGCGCTTCGAGGAGCTCTCGGCCGCGGTCGATGCGCGCATCCCGCAGGACCTGCGCCGCACCAGCGCCTTCCTCACGCATCCTGTGTTCAACACCCACAAGAGCGAGACCGCGATGCTGCGCTACATCCGCAGCCTTTCCGACAAGGACCTGGCGCTGGACCGCAGCATGATCCCGCTGGGCAGCTGCACCATGAAGCTCAACGCGACGAGCGAGATGATCCCCATCACCTGGCCCGAGTTCGCGAATATCCACCCCTTCGCGCCGGCCGAGCAGTTGCGCGGCTACGCCGAGCTCGATGCGCAGCTGCGTGCCTGGCTCTGCGAAGCCACCGGGTACGCGGGCATCAGCCTGCAGCCCAACGCCGGTTCGCAGGGCGAGTACGCGGGCCTGCTGGCGATCAAGGCCTACCACGAAGCCCAGGGCCACGGCCACCGCAACATCTGCCTCATCCCCTCCTCGGCCCATGGCACCAATCCCGCCAGCGCGCAGATGGCGGGCATGAAGGTCGTGGTGACCGCCTGCGACGCGCAGGGCAACGTGGACATGGACGATCTGGCGCGCGCCTGCGAGCAGCACCGCGACGACCTGGCCGCCGTGATGATCACCTACCCCAGCACCCACGGCGTGTTCGAGACCCGCGTCAAGGAGCTGTGCGAAATCGTGCATGCCCATGGCGGCCGCGTGTACGTGGACGGCGCCAACATGAACGCGCTGGTCGGCGTGGCCGCACCGGGCGAGTTCGGCGGCGACGTGAGCCACCTCAACCTGCACAAGACCTTCTGCATCCCGCACGGCGGCGGCGGGCCCGGCGTGGGGCCGGTGTGCGTGGTAGAGGACCTGGTGCCCTACCTGCCCGGCCATGTGAGCAGCGGCCTTCCCTCGAACGGCGTCGGCGCCGTGTCGGCCGCGCCGCTGGGCAACGCGGCGGTGCTGCCGATCAGCTGGATGTACTGCCGCATGATGGGCGCGGAAGGCCTGCAGGCCGCGACCGAGACCGCGATCCTCAGTGCCAACTACATCAGTGCCCGGCTCAAGGACCACTACCCCACCCTCTACGCCAGCCCGAACGGCCATGTGGCGCACGAGTGCATCCTGGACCTGCGTCCGCTCAAGGACAGCAGCGGCGTGACCGCCGAAGATGTGGCCAAGCGCCTGATCGACTACGGCTTCCACGCGCCCACCTTGAGCTTCCCGGTGCCCGGGACGCTGATGGTCGAGCCCACCGAAAGCGAGCCGCTGGCCGAGCTCGATCGCTTCATCGACGCGATGATCGTGATCCGCGGCGAGATCCGCCGCATCGAGGAAGGCATCTGGCCGCGCGAGGACAACCCGCTGAAAAACGCGCCGCACACCGCCGACAGCCTGCTGGCCAGCGAATGGACCCGCCCTTACTCGCGCGAGCTCGGCGCCTTCCCGATCGCCTCGGTAAAGGACGCCAAGTACTGGCCGCCGGTCGGCCGCATCGACAACGTCTACGGCGACCGCAACCTGTTCTGCAGCTGCGTGCCGGTCGCCGACTACGCGTGATGGCGCCGGGCGCGCATCGGCCGAAATAGGTCTTTGCCTACGAGGCACGCGGGCAGGGCTTCCTACCATGGCCCTCGCCCATGCAATCGAACTGGCCCCAAACCTTCTGGATCGTGCGCCACGGTCAAAGCGCCGGCAATGTCGCGCGCGACGCGGCTGAAGCCGGCGGGCTTCCGCTGATCGAGCTTGCGTGGCGCGACATCGATGTGCCGCTCTCTGAGCTCGGCGTCGAGCAGTCGATTGCGCTCGGCGAGTGGTTTGCCAGGCTGCGCGAGCAGGAGAAGCCGGAGGTGATCCTCTGCTCGCCTTATGTGCGTGCCCGCAACACAGCGGAACTCGTCGCGGAGCATGGCGGCCTGTCGGGCGACAGGATGAAGCTGCGCATGGACGAGCGCCTGCGGGAAAAGGAATTCGGCGTCCTTGACCGGCTGACCAAGGTCGGGATCCGGCAGAAGCATCCCGAACTCGACGCGCAGCGCCTGCACGTGGGCAAGTTCTACTTCCGCCCGCCCGGGGGTGAAAGCTGGTGCGACGTGATCCTGCGCCTGCGCAGCCTCCTGGAGATGGTGACCCGCGAGTACGCCGGCCAGCGCGTGCTGGTCGTGGCGCACCAGGTCATCGTCAACTGCCTGCGCTACCTGATCGAGCATATGGATGAGAAGCAGATCCTCGATATCGACCGGCAGGGAGACGTGCCGAATTGCGCCGTGACCTCCTACTGCGCCAAGCGCCGCGGCGACGCAGACGAGGTGCTGCAGCTCGACCTGGTGAACTTCCTCGCACCGCTGCGCGAAGCCGCCACGCCGGTGACCCGCGCCCCCGACCAGCCGACGGCGCCCAAACCCTGATGGCCCGTCCGCGCGCCGCAGCCCTGACCGAAGCGTCGCTGGCGCATTGGCCGCTGCCCGATCCCGGGCCGGACGGCGACAAGGAGGCGCGTGGACAGGTGCTGGTGATTGCGGGCAGTGCGGAGCTGCCCGGCGCCGCGCTGCTCGCCGGTACCGCGGCGCTGCGGGCCGGCGCGGGCAAGCTCGCCATCGCCAGCCCCGCGTCCATCGCGCCGGGTCTGGCGCTCGCGATCCCGGAGTCACGGGTCATCGCATTGCCCGAAACGCGTGGCGGCGGTATCGCCGCGCGCGGCTGCGAGGCGCTGGCGCCGCTTGCCGAGAAGGTCGCGGCCGTGGTCATCGGGCCGGGCTTGCGCGACGAGCGCGGCAGCATGGCTTTCGTGCGCAGGCTGCTGCCACTTTTCCGGGGGTGCACCGTTCTGCTGGATTCGATCGCGATGTCGGTGGCAACGCAACGAGCCTTCGACCAGCCGGTGCTGCTGACCCCGCACGCGGGCGAAATGGCGCACTTGTCCGGCCTGCCCAAGGAGGCGGTCGCTCACGACGCGCTGGCGGTCGCTTGCGAGGCCGCCATGCGCTGGAACGCCTGCGTCGTGCTCAAGGGCGCAAGCACCGTGATCGCGACTCCGCAACACCGCGCCTGGTGCTTCAAGGGCGGCTCGCTCGGACTGGCTACCTCGGGTTCAGGTGACGTGCTGGCCGGTCTGATGGGCGGATTCGCGGCGCGCGGGCTGCGGCCGGAGCACGCCGCAGCCTGGGCCGTCGTGGTGCATGCCAAGGCGGGCAAGAACCTGGGCCGGCGCGTAGGCCCGCTGGGTTATCTGGCGCGCGAGTTGGCCGCGGAAGTGCCAGGCTTGATCCGGCAGTTCGCCCGCTGAGCGGCATTTCTCTGCCTCGTGGGGAAGGCCCTTGCAATAATTCACAACACGCTTGTCGATCATCGCCCTCTTCAGCGAGAGCAAGGAGCTGATCGCCGGCTATTGGCCCTGGCAGGTGCGCTCCAGGGACGAAGCCATCGAATGGCTCAAGCGCGCGCCCTTTGCGGACATGGACGAAGCCATCGACTGGGTCCGGCGCTATCCCTTCGCGCACGCACGGCCCGAGGTCGAGATCCATCCCGTCGCCGGGTAAAAAGCGGCATGGCACTGCCTGGACGCCCGCATGCCCATCATGTCCGGCACAGAGCGGCGAGGCCGCAGTCGATGCCTCGCTCGATGACGACGTGGGCGACGACCTGCTGGCCAAGCTCGGCCGCAAGGCCGAGGCGAGCAAGGAGTTCCAGCACGCCGCCTCGCTCACGCGCAACGCACGCGATCGCAAGTTGCTGTTGATGCGTGCGCTGGCCTGCTCGGGAAGCCCGCTGCCGAGTGAAGGGCAGCACGGGCCCCGATAACCGAGATGACTATTCGGCCTTCTTCTTCGCGAGCGCGCCGCCAGCAATCTGCCCGCGAAATTCGCGCAGCCTTGCCTTCAGCCGGCGCTCGTTGACGAGGCCACTGCGGATCATCATCTTCTGCCCGGCCGACAGCGATTCGAGCGCGGGGTCGACGAACTCGTAGTGCACCCACGGCCGCTCGGAAGGCGTGTCGCCCTTGATCTCGACCAGCTTCACCTGCGGCGGGCCGGCCGGCTCGGGCGCCTGCAGCAGGTGATCGATCACCGTGACCAGGCGGTCGTTGAAATGGCGGTTGGGGTAGCCAAGCTCCTCGTACGCCTGTTGGAACAAGGGGTAGAGCTTCTGGTAGAGCACTGCCGCGCGCTGAGGGTTGACCGATTCGGCGAACAGCACGAGAGGCGTGTAGCGCGCACCGTTGTCGAGGCTGATGGCTTGCGCCTCCCCGCTGCCGCTGGCCATGAAGCGCTTGGGCGTGCGCTGCACCGGCCAGATGCGCGCCGCGGCCTGGTCGCGCGGCAGGTTGTCGACGGTGGCGACGAAGCGGTGCACGAAGCCGTCGGTCTGCAGGAAGCTGGCCACGGCCTTGGCACCGAGCAGCTCGGCCAGTGCGGAGTTCACGTAGGCGTCGGCGTCGTTGAGCTTGGGCACGGTGGCGTCTGCCGTGGTGTCGACCGGGTTCTGCGGCTCCACCGGCGCAGCCGCGGCAGGCGGCGGCGCCGGGACCTCGGGCTCCGGCGCAGTGGCGGCCGGGCTTGCTTCGATCGGGGCGGCCTGCTGGTGCGACCAGCGCCACCAGACTGCGCCGGCGCCCAGCGCCAGCACCACCAGCACCACGAGGATCCACAGCGAGGACTCGCGCGCCGGCCTCAAATCGTCGAACTCACGTTCGGGCATGGGGCATCTCTCCTTTTCATGAGCTCCACCATTGGACGCCAATCCGGCGCGACAGCAGCCGCGGCGCTGGTAACGGCCTGTGACGGTGGGGGCTCAGCCCCGTCGGATCGCCTTCGCGTGCAGTGGTTCCGCGCGGTTCACGGGAGTACTTTCCCCTTCGGCTACGGTGCTGTTCGCCTTCGGAGCGGCCGTGCGGCGGCTCGTGTGCTGCTTTGTGGCTCTACAGCGGAAAGGCTTCGAGCCCCGCCTGCCCCTCTGCGGCCTTGCCCGGCGTGTGCGCCACGTTCATCACCCAGCACACCATCGCGAAGTAGCCCACGAGCGCGCTGAGTTCCACGACGGCCTGCTTGCCGAAGTGGGACTCGGCGGCGGCATAGGTGGGCTCGCTCACGCCATGGTGGCGCACCAGCTCGAGCGTGAAGTCGAGCGCGAGCTGCTCGTCGTCGGCCAGGGGCGCGGCGCGGCGGCCCTGGCGCAGCGCCTCGATGGCTTCGGTGCTCACGCCGGCCTTGACCGCCGCCTGCGCGTGCAGAAGCCATTCGAACTGGTTGCCGACCTCGCGAGCGACCGCGCAGGTCACCAGCTCGCGCACGCGCGCATCGAGCTGGCTGCCGAAGCGCAGGTATTCGCCCAGGCTGCCGATGCGCTCCATCAGCACCGGGCTCTGCAGCAGCGGGATGAAGGGGCCGAAGACGCCCTTGCGCGGCCCGTCGATCAGCGTCTGGGCCGCCTTGCGCTGCGCGTCGGACAGGGTGTCCGCGGCGGGCATGGGCAGGCGCTCGGACCAGGGTAGGGTGTGGCCTTGTTCGAACATGGATCGTTTCCTTTCAGCGAATAGATGGTGCGCGGATCATGCGGCACGCGCCAGCCACCAGGCGCTGCCGGCCAGCGCCAGCGCCCCAATCGCCAGTGCAATGAAGAGACCTCCAAAGCCCTGGGCGCTGCCGCTGAGGAGGGAGGACAGCACCGGCCCGACCATCTGTCCGATCGCGAAGGCGGCGGTCATGCGGCCCAGCGCGCGCGTGGGGTTGCCGAGGGTACGCGCCCTCGCCTCCTGCATGCCGGCCATGGTCGCGACCATGAAGGTGCCGCCCACCAGCAGCGCCGCCAGCAGTACGGTGAGCGCTGACAGGTGCAGCACCGGCAGCAGGCAACCCACGGCCATCAGCGCATGGCTGCCTGCCAGCACATGGCGCCGCGCCACCTTCGGCAATGCCAGGCTCGCGAAGATCGTGGAGACTGCAGCGGCCGCGCCGAACACCGGCCAGGCGGCGCCAAAGACGGCCGGATCGTCGACCACTGCGCGCGCCAGGACCGGCAGGAAGGTGGCGGGCAGGATGTAGCCGAAGCCGAGCAGGCCGTAGCAGATCACCAAGCTCCAAGACACGGCGCCAGCCGTTGCCGGCCCCGACGTGGTGGACGCCACCGCCGCTGCGGGGGGCATGCTCCGTGGCATCAGCAGCGCGACCGCTGCCAGGCCCGCGAGCGCAAGCGCGCCGAGCTGCAGCCACAGCGCGTCGGGCCTCACATCCGCAGCGCCCGCGCGCCAGCAGTAAAGACCGGCGAGCGCGATGCCCGCACCCACGCCGGCATAGAGCAGGCCCGGCCCCGCGGGCCGCTCGAAACGCGACAGCCAGCCCAGGCACCAGACACTGGTACTCACCAGCGCCCACGCGCTGGCCATGCCGGCTACGAAACGCAGCAACAGCCAGGCCGGCAGCGAGCCTGTCCAGCCCATCGCGGCGGTCGAGGCCACGATCAGCGCGAGGGCCAGGAGCGCTACCCGCTGCGGCGTGAGCGGAAGGCGCGCCGTCGTGAGCGCGCCCAGCAGGTAGCCGGCGTAGTTGGCGGCGGCCAGCCATCCGCCAGCCGCGACATCGGCGCTGCCGGCGCGGATCATCAGCGGCAGCATGGGCGTGAAGGCAAAGCGGCCGATACCCATCGCGATCGCCAGCGCGATCAGGCCGGCCAGGCAGATCGCTGCAAAGGAGGGCCGCGGCAGGGTGAGGGAAGGATTCGACATGGGAGTCCATTGGACGCAGAATCCCGCTGTTGCACAAATGAATTATCGAGAACGACCATTCTCTTTTCGAGAATGATGAAGCCATGCGAACGATCGACCTCGACTCCCTCGAAATCTTCCGCACCGTGGTGAACGAAGGCGGCGTGATCCGCGCGGCAGGCAAGCTCAACCGCGTACAGTCGAACGTCACCACGCGCATCCGGCAGCTGGAGGAGCGGCTGGGCCAGAAGCTCTTCCTGCGCCAGGGCCGCTCGCTGGCGCTTGCGCCCGCCGGGCGCAAGCTCTTGCCCTATGCAGACCGGCTGCTGCGACTGGCCGAAGAAGCCGAAGGCGAGCTGCGCAGCGAAGTCCCGGTCGGCACCTTCAGGCTGGGCTCTCTGGAGAGCACCGCCGGCAGCCGGCTGCCGCCGGTGCTCTCGCGCTTCCACAAGCTCTATCCGGGTGTGGTGGTCGAACTGGTCAGCGGCACGACCGGTGCGCTGCTGAAGCGCCTGGAGGCCTTCGACGTGGAGGCGGCCTTCGTGTCACAACCCTTTTCCGCGTCCGGCTTCGAGACCCTGGCGGTATTTGACGAAGAGCTGGTGCTGATCACCGCGCGGAGTGTCGCCTCCGTGGCGCGCCCGGGTGACCTCGCGGGCGCCACGCTGATCGCCTTTGCCCAGGGCTGCTCGTACCGGCGGCTGCTGGAGCAATGGCTGGGCAAGGGCGGCGTGCAGCCCTCGCGCTCGCTGGAGTTCTCGTCTTACCAGGCCATGATCGCCTGCGTGGCGGCAGGCACCGGCTTCGCGATCGTGCCGTTGTCGGTGCTGAAGGCGCTGCGGGCCACCGCGGACGTGCGGCAACATGCGCTACCCGAGCGCATGCGCGCCAACCGCACGCACCTGGTGTGGCGCGGCACGCCCTCGGTGGCGCTGGCGCGGCTGATCGAGATGTTGAGCAAGAGCTGAGCCGGCAGGCTCAACGGCAGATCGTCGTCGTTCCCACCGGCCGGCAGGTCTTGCCGTCGAGGCCCCGATAGCGGTCGAGCTGGCCGGCTCGGTCGTAGTGGTTGCCCTGGGTGTCGTTGCAGCCGCTCGCGTCGCAGTTGCGCACGCGCGGCCGCAAGTCGCGCGACCGTGGTTGCCGATAGGCGCCTGGATAGGCGTAGCCGCCATCGATCGCCGAGTCGTCGTCGCCGCGATCGCTGCGGCGAGAGTCCGTGGGCCGATCGGCGCCGGCGCGAGGGTCGATGATGACCGGGCCCGCTGGCGCTTGCGGCGGGCTTGCAGCGGCCTCCGCCGACGCTCGCGCCGGCGGGCTGGCCGGCCTGGTATCGCTATTGCGCTCTGCCTGGCTTTGCTGGGGTGCCGGCTCCGGTGTTGCGACACGCCCGACGCGGCTCGCGCCCGCAGGACACGCGCCGTCGGTGTAGCTCACATTGCCGGCAGCGTCTGCGCAGCGAATCACCTCGGCAGTGCACAGCGAGCCGAGGCCGCCGAGGATGCAGAGGACAAGAATGCGGCGCATGGCGCGCTCATTGTGCGCTCCGGGGCACCGGAGCGCGGGCCTGTCCTGGAAGCCCGAGACCTCGGACCTCAGGCCAGCGCCGTGGTGGCCGGCGCGGCCCCTGCGATCTGGCGCAGCGCGCGTTCGAACACCTCCACCGGCTGGCCGCCGGAGATCAGGTGCTTGTTGTCGATGATGATGGCCGGCACCGAGTGGATGCCGGCATCGGTGTAGAGGCGCTCGCGCTCGCGCGTCTCCGCGGCATATTCGTCGCTGGCGAGGATGGCACGTGCGCGCTGCGGATCGAGGCCTGCCTCCCCGGCCAGCCGCACCAGCACCTCCGGATCGGACGGGTCCTCGCCATCGGCGTGATACGCCTTGAGCAGCGCCTTCTTGAGCGCGACCTGCTTGGCCGCATCCTCGAGCGCGGCCCAGTACAGCAGGCGGTGCGCATCGAAGGTGTTGTAGACCCGCGAGCGCCCTTCCCTGCGGAACTCGAAGCCCACCGCGGCGCCGCGGGCGCGGATCGTTTCGCGGATCTGGGCCTGCTGCTCGCGCGTGCTGCCGTATTTCTCGTGCAGGTGCTCGAAAGCATCCTGGCCTTCGCGCGGCATGTGGGGGTTGAGTTCGAAGGGCTGGAAGTGGAGCTCGGCGGTGATCTCGGGGGCCACGCGTTGCAGCGCGGCTTCGAGGGCGCCGAGGCCGACGGCGCACCAGGGGCAGGCGATGTCGGAGACGAAGTCGATGCGGAGGTGGGAGGGCATAAACGATGAGGGCTTGGGGAAAGGCGCCATGATGCAACCGGCCGTGACCCCGGGAGGGGGCACGGCCGGGATAGCCTTACGGGCCGTGCTACCGGCTTGCCGTGCATTTTTTGTATTGAAGGAAACGCTAGTTCACTTCCGTCTACGCGACGTTTGGCAGCTGCACCGGCTCATCAAGGGCCGACGTGCCATCGTCCCCATTCGGCGGAGCCGGCGGCAAGTCGGTCGGAGGCATCGGCGTCACGGCCGCGTAGAGAAGCGACTTGCCTTTTGAGGGATCCGCCACCCCGATATCACACAGCCGATACAGAGCAGCAAAAGGCCCTTCCGGGTCAAGCATCATCCCGTTAAGTTCTCGCAGGGCCTCACCAAGCTCTCGCATTTTCAAGGCCACGGCCGGACGCGAACTCATCGAAATCTCACCATTAAGGAACAATCGTTCTGCTGCCTGCAAACGAGCGATTCGATATGTAATACCACGCTGCACACCCTCTGCTTCGTGCCCAAAGTTCGCCTTTGATTGTGGATTTGCCGCCTCGATAAGCTCCTTCATATTCGATGAAAACAGGGGATCATAAGCACTAATTGCGTTTCTTATGAATTGATCCAGGGCCTTCATCGGCTCCAAGATCAAGCCAACATCGGAACGCTGTTCAGGCACCCACAATTCGACTTGCTTCGCAAATTCAGGGTCTCTGCGCAGCGGGCTCAGCATGGCGTCGAGTTCGACGCCGAGATTCATGACGATTCCTGTTGTTTTGGCCAACTCATCTTCGTGGTTATAGAGAGGGCCAGTATCAACAACCTGAAGTTTTCCGTCTTTTTTCTCCAAAAAGCGCGCACGCAATCTGTCATAGAAATTTTGCCGATTGCCTCCACCCATCAAAGCACGGATATTTATGTCAGGCTCAACAGATTCTTTCCATGGCGCAGCTATGATTTTCATTTGCTCCGCTCTTAATTCATCGGCAACCCGGAAAGCATCTTTCTGCAAAAGGCCCTTCGCGGCAAAAGTCACCTCCACCGGAACCCCCTCTTCCAGGAGGATTGGCCGATCAATCCAATCTTGAATTTTCTTGATGCGTTCTAAATTTTGACTTGAGGTTTCTGTGCGCTTGGCATTTTCCAACAGCGCTTGAAATCCAAGTTTGGCTTTCTTTATCTGAGACCGCCTATGTCGCTTCAGCGGATCGATTCGACGCTCCTTTAATTCCTTGACTTTCAGGAAATTTACTTCGCCGGTCGCGTTGACGACGCGGTATCCCTTGCCATCGTCTGCTTTATTAATGCTTAAAAATGATTGAAGGTCTGTTTTTGCCAGGGAAATCTGATACGCCCGGTCGAGTTCTGCAGCATCTTGAACCTTCTTCGATGCGTAAAGAACCTCGGGCTTTCGGTTCATCTCGGCTATGGCCTGCGTGATCTCAAGATCGATCATGCCCAATTTGTTTTTAAGGGTCTCCGACAAGGTGCCAGGAGGCGGCGGAATGTCGCTCGGAGGCAGCGCATCGGTGTGATCATCCGGTGACGGATTGGTGTATTGCGCCACACGCTTCGCCACGAACTTGCCCGGAGCGGATTGCGCCACGTTCGGAAGCGGCGGGACGCTGGCAGGTTGCGCCAGGTGTGGCGCCAGCGGCGGCTCGTCGTCTGGAAGCAGCGACACGCCAGCAGCAACCGGAAGCGTGTTCGCAGCTTGCGCTAATTGTGGCGCTGGCGGCGGCTCGTCGTCTAGAGGTAGCGACCCGCCAGCAGCAACCGTAAGCGTGCTAACAGCCAGTGGCAGCAGGTAGTCTGGCGGCAGCGACACGCCACCAGGAACCGGAAGCGTATTCGCAGCTTGCGCTAAATGTGGCGCTGGCGGCGGCTCGTCGTCTAGAGGTAGCGACCCGCCAGCAGCAACCGGAAGCGTGCTAGCAGCCAGTGGCAGCAGGTAGTCTGGCGGCAGCGACACGCCACCAGGAACCGGAAGCGGCGGCGGCAGATAGTCGAAAGCCGGCGCGAGGCCAGCCACACCCGGAAGCGGCGGCGGCGGGCCGTGGGGGATCGGTGGGAGATCGGGCAGTGGCTGTCCATTGCCAACGGCCGGCTGCACGACGACGGGCTGTGCCGCCGGCTGCACGACGACGGGCTGTGCCGCCGGCTGCACGTTGGCGGGCTGCTGCGCGGCGGGATCGCCTGCAATCGGTCCAATTAAAGACTGGAAGAACTCATCCCGCTTGGAAACAACCTGCTTAGCCGTCTCCTTCGGCCAGTGATATCCCGCCAAGGCTAGCCTTTTGAGCCTCCCGAACGGCGAATGAGGGTTGCGAAACTCCGAGAGAAGTTGTTTAGCCGAGTCGCGGAGATTCTGCAATTTTCTTCGATCACCATCATCTTCGATCGTATTGATGATTTCATTGCTGAATAAATTAAGAATGGATTCCTGTTCAGCCAGGGACAAAAGCAGCTTCTTGCTCGCCAGCTGGATTTGGTCGCTGCTTTCGGATTTGGCGCATGCAAAGAAATGTGCCAAATCCTGCTGCAGATCAGGACCCGGCCAGTTGGCGATCTTGTCTAGAAAATTCTTGCCGGTCATCTCTCCCGCAGTAGAACTCGCAGAAGCCGTGAAGGACGGTCGTTTCAGTTTCAGTCGGCTGGTGATATTCTGATTTCGGCCAAGACTGTTTGCCTGCCTGTTGACATCTCTGATTTTCCCCAAGAGGACCTTGTTTTTTGGATCTTTAACATTATCGTGAGCCGCCGCCTTGCTGATGCTCCCTGATTTTATTGCTTCAACGTCGTCCAGGAAATGCGATATGGAGTCGTCATCCTTACGAAGATCCGTCTTCAATGCCTCCGCAGATTTTTCAGTTGTCGCTTTGACGCCATTGATAATGATTTCGACATCGTTCCGGATGTCCTTCATTTTGATGACACCCTTCGATTTGCTTGTCGCAAGCACGCGTTGAATTCTTTGTGCCGCCAAAACTTGACGTTCTTCGGGAGAGCCCTGCCTGGCCTGATAAGCCAGCTGCTCAAGGTAGATCCTGGCCTCTTTGTAGTCGTTCTGTCTGCGCCCGCTCAGGCGATACGCCGCAGCCGCCGCACCATGCTTTGCCTTTTTCTGGGACAGATACGTGATGTCGCCCCGCTCGACCCCGTCGATTTCGCATTTATCCTTGGTTTTTTCCGCGACGAGATACTTTCCCTCTGGGGAGTCCATGACACCCTGGAAAGCATGCGCCAGGCTCTCAAAACTCTGCGGCGGATTGTTGTTGCCGATTTTTTTACCCATTGACTCTTCTCCTTAGATTCGAGCCGCCATCTGCGCCATGGCAGGGGCTGATGCGGGTATGGCGATCTCTTCGGCGGTGACGTAGCCTTCCCACCACTGCGCGACCGCCGCAAACTGTTCGAGGACGCCCGCGAACTCGCCGCCCTGGACGCTGTCCGGGTCCAGCTCGCGCACGAGGAGCAGGCCCCCTTCCTCACCCCCCATGCCGATACGGGCGCCCCCGGTGTCGCGCCACAGCGTGTTGTAGGACAGCGCAGTCTTGTGCACCTGGGCCGCGCGGCCCTCCGGCGGCGTGCCGATGTCGGCGCTCAGGACGAGGCGCGCGGGCTCCTCGGCCCATTCGGCGAGGATGAGAACGGTGACCTCGCTCTCAAAGGCAAGGGTCCAGGTGGAATCGTCATCCCGGACGATGACCGAAAGGTTCTCGGCATCGGGACCGACCTCGCCGAGGCGCTGGCTGATGTACTGGGGATCGAAATGAAAGCTCACAAGCGTGACTCCGGCAGTGAAACGGTGCACCCCCCTTCAAAAAGGGGTACTGCTGCCTGAGTAACGCGAAAGACTCCAGGGTTCCAGGAGCCGTCAGCCCATCAATCCGTCAAAGGCTGCGCCAGAAGTCGATCAGCAACTGCGCGAACTCCACCGGCCGCTCGACCGCGCTGAGGTGCGCGGCATCGATGCGGGCCAGCTTCGCGCCGGGAATCGCCTCCGCGATGGCCTCGGACATCGAGGGCGGCGTCGCCTCGTCCCGGTCGCCGGCAATCACCAGCGACGGCGTCCGGATGCTTCGGTTGCTTTCGCGAAAGTCGATGGCCGCCACGGCCTCGCAGCTGGCGATATAGCCGGCCGCGTCGGTGGCAGCCAGCGTTGCGTGCAGCCGGCGCGCGGCTTCCGTGCCCTCCGGCGTGGTCGCATAGGCGGGTGTGAGCCAGCGCGCGACTGCCCCCGTCGCAATAGCCGCCACACCCTGCGCCTGCACCGTCTCGACGCGCGTGCGCCACGGTGCGCGGTCGGGGTAGTACGCCGAAGAGTTCGCGATCACCACGCTGCGCAGCAACTGCGGGTGCTTCGGCGCGAGCGCCTGTGCCGTCATGCCGCCCATCGACAGGCCGACGAAATGCACGGGCTCGCCCCCGGCCTCGCGCCCGATCAGCGCGGCCGCGTCGTCGGCCAACGCCTGCATCGTGACGGGGCCCGGCACCACCTCCGAGCCGCCATGGTTGCGATGGTCGTAGCGCAGCACCGTGTGGGCCCGCGCCAGCACCTCGGCCACGCCATCCCACATGTGCAGGTCGCAGCCGAGAGCATGGCTCAATACGACGATGGGCCCCTCGCCCTCGCGCAGCACGTTCAGTCGACTCATGCCATGTCTTCCTTCTTGCCTTCTTCCTGGAGCAGGCCCTTCTCGCGAAGGATGCCCGTGGCGATCCCGAAGGCATGGTTGGCCACCGGCACGCCGCAGTAGATGGCGGCCATCATGATCACTTCCTTGATTTCCTCGGGCGTCAGCCGCGACTCGGGCGGGCCGTCGAGCGCCGCGCGCATGTGCATCGCGAACTCCTCGTAGGCATGCGTGCCCAGCATCATCGACAGCACCATGAAGCGCCGCGTCTTGTCGCCCAGCGCCGGGCGGCCCCAGATGTCGTTCCACGCGTGGCGCGTGATCAGTTCCTGGAACTCGCTGTTGAAGGCGTTGCGGTTGGCCAGGGACTTGTCGACCCAGGCATCGCCGAGGATGCGGCGGCGGTTGAGGAGGCCGGCTTCGTAGTCGCCGGCAGGCGGGGAGGATGCGGTCATCGTTGCGTGTTCCGTTCGTTGAGCTGGTCCTGCAGGACATGCACCTGCTCCAGCGCGATGGTGGAGGCCGCGCCGGCCATGGCCGGATCGAACCATTCGTCTGCGGCCTCGCCCGGCAGCTCGGCGCGCAGCCGCTCGATGTTGCCACGCATGCGCGCGGCATCGATCTGCAGGCCGGGCAAGGCCCCGGCCAAGGCGCGCACGCTGCCGTGGGCGCACATCAGCAGTTGCGGCCACTCGCCCAGCTCGGCCTGCCAGGCGCCCAATGCGCGCTCGTGCTCCTGCGGCATCGCGCCCAGCAGCGCGGCAACGCGTTGCGGTGCGCGCTGCGCGGCAGCCAAGGCGACCATCGAGGCCACCGGATTGCGCTTGTGCGGCATGGCGGAGGAGCCGCCCCTGCCGGGTTCGCTGGGCTCGGCCACTTCGCCGACCTCGTATTGGCCCATGAGGGCGATGTCTTTCGCGATCTTCCCGAGGCTGCCGACCATCAGGCCCAGCTCGCAGCCGAGCGCGACCCATTCGTCGCGCTGCGTGTGCCAAGTCTGGCCGGGATCGCCCAGGCCCAGGTCCCGCGCCATGCGGCGGCGCACCGCCGGCCCCTGCCCTTTCATTTGCGCGAGCGTCCCGACGGCGCCACCGAGCTGGACGTTGAGCGCGCGGCGCGCCGCCTCGGACAGCCGCGCCTGCCTGCGCACCAGCGGTGCGGCCCAGCCCGCGCACTTGAGGCCGAAGCTGGTCACCGAAGCCGGCTGCATCAAGGTGCGCGCGAGGATCGGGGTGGCCGCGTGCTGCTTCGCGTGCACCAGCAGCGCCTGCGCGGCCTTGCGCAGGTCCGCTTCGACCAGCGCCACGGCCTCGCGCGTGACCAGGGCCATCGCGCTGTCGATCACGTCCTGGCTGGTGCTGCCGAAATGCACGAATGGCACGGCATCGGCATTGAAGAGCCCGACCGCCTCCTTGAGGCTCTTGACCAGCGGAATCGCGACGCTGCCGGCGCGCCCGCTCTCGCGCACGATCTTGGCAACGTCGAAGAGCTCGACCTTGCAGCTCCCGACGATGGAGCGCGCGGCCGAATCGGGAATCAGGCCCTCGGCCGCCTGCGCATTCGCCAGCGCGGACTCGAAGCGCAGCATGGCGGCGACGAACGCGTGGTCGCTGAAGACGGCCAGGGTTTCGGAAGTGGAGAGGAAGCCCTCAAAGATACTCATGGTCGGCAAGCCGGGGTGTGCGTTTCATTTCAATAAGCCACCCGCGCAGTCGCCCGCAGCTCGTCCGGCGTGGCGCTGCCGTAGCCGAAGAACTCGAGGTAGGCGGGGATCATTTCGAACAGCATGTCGGTGCCGACCTGGACCGCACAGCCCTTGTCGCGGGCCGCACGCAGGAGCGGCGTGTACTCGGATTTCATCACGACCTCGCCGACGAAGGTCGAGGGTGCGATCCGCTCGACATCGAAGGGTAGCGGATCGTCCACCTTCATGCCCAGCGGAGTGGCATTGACCACCAGGTCGTGCCCCGCCGGGTCCTTGGAGCCGGTAGCCACGCGCAGCGCGGGGTAGTGCGCCTTCAGCCGTTCGCCAAGCGCCTCGGCCGACTCGGCGCGCGTGTCGAAGACCGAGAGCTCGGCCACCCCGGCCTCGGCCAGCGAAGCCGCGATGGCTGAGCCCACGCCCCCGCTCCCCGAGACCAGCACACGCGCGCCTTCCAGCCTGCAGCCCTTGCGCTGCACGCCGCGCACGAAGCCGGCGCCGTCGAACTGGTCGCCGACCAGCCGGCCGTCCGCGTCCTTGCGCACCGCGTTGCAGGCGCCCGCGATCTTCGCCGCCGGCGTGAGCGTGTCGACCAGCGCCATGGTCGTGACCTTGTGCGGCATGGTCACCAGCGCGCCGCGGATGTTGCTCATGCGGAACAGCAAGGGAAAGAAGGCCTCGTAGTCGTCGGGCTTCACGCCCATGGGCACGACGAGCGCATCGATGCCGCGCGCCTCGAACCAGGGGTTGTAGATCATCGGCGCCTTGAAGCTCTCGGTCGGATAGCCGACGTGCGCGATGAGGGTTGTCTTGCCGGAGATGGTCATCATGTGTGCGAAGCTCATGTTTTCTTGTCAGCTACGCGCCGATGACGGACTCGCCAATCCAGCGTGCGCTCTTCATGCCGCGTTGCGCAACCACCATGGGGTCGGAATTCACGTAGTCGTCGTTGAACACCTCGAAGGTGTAGTGGCCGCGGTAGCCCTTCTGCTCGAGCAGCTGCACCAGGTCGCGCACGTCGTGCAGGCCTTCGCCCGGGAACAGGCGCTGGTGGCGCGCCAGCTCGATCATGTCGGCCTGCCGGTCGCTGTACTCGAAAAAATAGTCGGCCAATTGCACCAGGAAGATCTTGTCGACCGGCACCTGGGCCAGTTGCGCCAGCGTCTCGGGCGTGTCGTCGCCGTGCACCGACATGTGGAAGCTGTCGAGGTTCAGGCCCACGTTCTGGCGATTGCAGCGCCGCACGATATCCCAGGCCTGGTGCCAGCGGTTCACATGGCGGCCCCACGACAGCGCCTCGTAGCAGATGCGGATGCCCAGCGGCGTTGCCAGCGTGGCGAGCGTGCGCAGGTCCTCGGCCGCGCGCTCGGGGTCGTCGATGGCCAGCGGCGACGTGGTGGAACACACCAGCAGCAGATCGGTGCCGACCAACGCCATCTGGCGCAGTTGCTCGCGCGCCATTTCGAGGCGGTGCGGGCGCATGGCCTCCGGTGCGCATTCGAAATCGCGAAGCGGCTGGAAGTCCGTGACCTTGAGGCCGCTGGCCTTCACCAGCTCGGCCGCCTTCTCGACCCCGGCCGGATGGGCGATCAGGTCGCGCGCCCACAGTTCGACGCCTGCGAAGCCCGCAGCCTTCATGCATTCCAGCTTGTGGCCCAGGTCGCCGCCCATCGTGACGGTGTTGAAGCCGAAGCGGTCGATGGAGATGGCCATGGTGCAAGGGGCGCGGTGCTCAAGCCACGCTGTCGGAGTGATACCGCTGGGGCGAGTCGATCTCCGCCGCCATCGCCTGGGGATAGATCAGCTCGCGCAGGAAGCGCGCGTCCTCGCGCACCCCATGCGCCGCGGCTGCGCGACCGAAGAAATCGAGGTAGTACGGCATCTGCTGGATCAGCATCTCGAAGCCGGCCTGGGCGTTGAGGCCGCGGGCGCGGGCCGCGCGCACCAGCGGCGTCGGCTGGTTGCGCAGCAGGATGTCGAACAGCGCCGCGTGCGCGTCCAGGCGCGCCACGTCGACCGGAAGAGCGTCGTCCTCTTTCAGGCCCAGCGGCGTGGCGTTGATGACGAGGTCGTAGCCCGCAGGGTCGCTGCTGTCGACCGCGACCGTGGTGGCGTCGAAGAAGGCGTCGAGCTTGGCGGCGACACCCGCGGCCTTGCCGGCCGAGATGTCGTGGAAGGCGATGTGCTCGGCACCGTCGACCGTGCCGCCCTCGGCCAGCGCGACGCCGATGGCCGCCGCGCTGACGCCGGCGCCCAGGATCAGCACACGCTTGCCGCGGAACGGGATGTTGTAGTGGTCCAGCGCACCCACCAGGCCTTCGCCGTCGAACAGGTCGCCCTCGAGCTCGCCGTTGGCGATGCGCTTGACCACGTTGACCGAGCCAGCCACCCGGCCGAACAGGCCCGCGCCATCGAGCAGGTCCACTGCCAGCGGCTTGTGCGGCGGCGCGATCACCATGCCGCGCACGTTCTTCGCGAGGAAGGCCGCCTTGACGAAGACGGCGAAGTCGCGCGTCGCGACCTGCACCGGCGCCATCACGGCGTCGATGCCGAAGCGCTCGAAGACGGCGTTGAACATGCGCGGCAGGCGCACGTTGGTCACCGGATCGCCCGGGATCAGGTAAAGGTCGGTGCTGCCTGCGATGGAAGGAAACATGGCTGGGTCTGGCTCGCTGTGGTTCGGCTATCGCGCAAATTACCGTGGAGCGCCGCTAATGTACGGCGCCGGCTTGCACAACCCAAGGGGAAGACCGCAGAATGGCGCGATCATCACCCGAGCACGATCGATCATCGAACGAATCCAGGGTTTGTCCCCAATGACCACTGACGACCCAGATGCCTCCCCTGCCCTCGCCGGACTCGACAAGCGCGACTGGATTGCAGGCCTCGAACGCGGCGTATCGATCATCGAGGCGTTCGACGATGCCCATCCGCGGATGACGGCAAGCGAGGCGGGCCAGCGAACCGGCATGACGCGCACGGCCGCCCGGCGCTACCTTCTCACGCTGCAGCACATGGGCTACGTGGCGGGCGACGGGAAGCTGTTCTGGCTGACGCCGCGGGTGCTTCGCCTGGGCCAGTCGTACCTGGAATCGGCTCGGCTCCCGCGCATCGTGCAGCCCTTCCTGCAGCGCGTGGCGGCCGGTACGCATGAAATCGCCTACCTCAGCGTGATGGACGGCGACGAGGTGGTCTACATCGCACGCAACGGCCCCAACCGCAGCATGAGCACAGGCTACGTCCTCGGCGCCCGGGTGCCAGCGCAGGTCACTGCATCGGGCATGTTGATGCTGGCGATGCGCAGCGACGAGGAGCGCAGCCTGTGGCTGACCACGCACGAGCTCACCGTCTTCACCTCGCACACCATTGCCAGCAAGGAGCGCATGAAGCTGGAGCTTGCACGCATCCGCGCGCAAGGCTGGGCGCTGTCGGAGCAGCAACTCGACCTCAACTCGCGCGGCATCGCGGTGCCGCTGCGCGATCGGCGCGGGGAACTGGTGGGCGCGCTCAACATCACCATGCCGATGGGCCACGAAAGCAGCGAGGACGCGGTCGCCCGCGTGCTCCCGGTCTTGCGCGAAACGGCGCAGGCGATGCGCAATCTGATCTGAGCGAAGTATCCGCATCCTGAAGGCGCGGCGCAGATTCGGCGACGTTCACGTTGCCGACCGTAGCTCGGAGTGATGGCTCTGCAAGAAAGCGCGCGCCTGACATTCTGTAGCCTCGGTAGCGCTCGGGAATCGACATGCGCGTACGCCGGCAACGAGGAATCCGCAAACGGTTCAGCGACAAAAGACCAGATTCGCTTCGACCCGATCGGCCCCAGAATCCGGCCCTTCGACGGGAGCCGGGCTGCAGCGCTGAAGCGTTGGCTCGGCCTCCCCACCGGTTCGAGGCGTATGAAAACCACAAAGAAGACACAGGCGATGGCCAACAACATTCAGCGGCGCCATGAACTCGAGGGCGATGGACTTGTGCTCGATTTCAGGAATCTCACGGCAGAGAATCAAGAACTGCTGATAGACAACGTTCTTGATCATTTCTCGCCTGACGAAAGAGCCAGGATCTTCATCCTGCGCAGCGAGAGCTAGAACGCGATACGCGACATCATCACCTCGAGATCACGTCGCGTCCTATCGGTGGGGGTTCAGCCAAGCGCCTTTGCCAGCCGCGCATCCGCCAGTGTCTTCTCCCGCATCCGCTCATAGTCGGGCTTCGGCACTGCGACCGCTTCTGCATTGCCAAGATCATTCATGGGGATGCGATAGGTTTCCCTCGCACTCAGTGCGGCAATCGCCGCGATGACAGTAATGCCGAAGGCCAGCGAGCCGACGATGAGCGGGATGTTGGCCGCACCGGGAGGCGCGACAGTGGCGAACAGTGCCGGCAGCATCGCGGTGATGGCCGTGCCGATGTTCTGCGAGATCGCCATGGCCGAGACGCGCGTTCGGGTCGGGAACAGTTCAGGGTAGAAGCTCGGGAACACCGCGTTGTAGCCCTGGTAGACCACGCCCCACATCAGGAGCGACATGCAGATCGCCAGCGGCACGCTCCTGATGCTGATCGCATAGAGATAGCCGAAGGCCAGCAGGCCCGAAGCCAGCGCGCCGAAGACGATGGGCGGCTTGCGGCCGATCCGGTCCGAAAGGTTGCCGACGTAGGGAATCACCACCACCGCGAGGATGTTGCCGAGCACTGGAATCCACAGGTAGATGTCTTTCGCAAAGCCGATGCCGTAGGCGGACTGCACGGCATAGGCCGCACCGAAGATGGTGGCGATCACCGGGATCACGTTCATCAGCGACATCGCGACCACGCGCAGCATGTCCTTCCAGCTGTACTTGAAAGCGTCGACGATCGGTGAGCGCGGGCGCTGCTGCTTCTGCCCCTCCTCTGCGAAAGCAGGCGTCTCCTCCACCTCGCGTCGGATGATGTAGCCCGCGACGATCACGACAAAGCTCAACAGGAACGGAATGCGCCAGCCCCAGCTGTTGAAGGCTTGCTCCGGCATGTAGTGCGCGAGCGGCAGGAACACCGCCGCGGCCAGGATCTGCCCGGCTTGCACGCCCTGCAGCGTGAAGCTGGCGAAGAAGCCGCGCCGGCCAAAGGGCGCGTGCTCCAGGATCATGGAGCTGGCGCCCGAGATCTCGCCCGCCACCGCGAAGCCCTGCACCAGGCGGCAGATCACCAGCAGCGCCGGCGCCAGCAGGCCAACCTGGTCATACGTCGGCAGCAGGCCGACCGCAATGGTCGAGAAGCCCATCAGGAACATGCACAGGATCAGCACCTGCTTGCGGCCGTGGGTGTCGCCCCAGTGACCCAGGAAGAAGGCGCCGATCGGCCGCGCCACGTATCCCACCCCATAGGTCGCGAGCGAGGCAACGATGGCGATCTTCGGATCGCCCTTGGGAAAGAAGATCTGCGGAAAGATCAGCGAGGCCGCCGTGGCGTAGATGAAGAAGTCGTAGTACTCGAGGGCCGAGCCGATCCAACCGCTGGCTGCGGCCTTTTTCGACTGGTGCCGCCCGGGGGGCTCGTGCGCCTGGGAAGTGCTCATGGGTGTCTCCGTTGAATGTGGCAAGCGACTGTAGGTCTGCAGCCGAGCCGCCAACAACGGGCGAACGCCCTGACTGATCGATCATCGATCAGTCACGTTCGAACTTCGCGCGGAACCGGGGTTTGTCCCTGGGTTCCAGACGCTGCGTGCGCCAAGCGCATGCGCTGCCGACCGCCGCCAACAGGGTCGCAACGCCGAACATCGCCACATAGCCGAAGCGCTGCGCGATCGCGCCGCCGGCCAGCACGCCCAGCACGCCCCCGAAGCCGTAGCCGATCACGGTGAAGAGCGCCTGCCCGCGCCCGCGCAGCCGCCCGGGAAAATGGCGCGACACCATCGCGATGCAGGTCGTGTGGTGGGCGGCGAAGGACAGGGCATGCAGCAGTTGCGCCGCCGCCAGTGCCCAGAGCCACGGCCCGCAGCCCGCCGTGATCCCCAACCGAAGCACCGCCGCCACGCCGCAGATCAGCAGCGAGCGCGGCATCGCGAAGCGGCCGAGCAGCCGGCCCTGCAGGGAGAACCAGGCGACCTCGGCGGCCACCGAGAGCGCCCACAGCAGGCCGATCACGCCTTTGCCGTAGCCGAGCGAATCCAGGTAGAGCGACAGGAAGCCGTAGACCGCGAAATGCGCCATCACATGAAAGAACAGCGAGGCGAAGAACCAGCGCACCGCCGGGATGCGCAGTACCGGCCCGACCGGCTCCTTCTGCGCCGCGTGGGCCAGGGGCGCCTCGCGCGTGTCGGGCAGGCGCAAGGTCGCGATCAGGACGATGGCCAGGGTGCCGCCCGCCCAGGCCGGGAAATGGGCCATTCCGAAACGCTCGAACCACTCGCCCGCAACGAAGACAGTGACGAGGAAGCCAGCCGAGCCCCACAACCGGATGCGGCCGTACCGGCCCCAGTCCCCCGCCACGAGGTGAGCCATGGCCGCCTCGGTGAGCGACATCATCGAGCTGGTGTGGGTGAACGTCACCAGCAGCACCAGGCCCAGCCACCAGGCGCCGCCGTTCCACCACAAGCCCAACGAGGCGAAGAGCGCCACCGCCGCGCTGATGCGCAGCAGCAGCACGCGATGGCCCGTGTGATCGCTCAGCGCGCCCCAGGCGTAGGGCGCGAACACCCGCGTGATCGACTGCACCGAAGTCAGCAGGCTGATGGTGAAGATCGGCAGCCCCAGGCTCTGGAGCCAGAGCGGCAGGTACGGGTTGAAGAAGCCGATGTGGGCGAAGTAGCTTGCCGACAGGCCGGCGAACGCCAGCAGATGGCCGCGGCCGCCCGCAGGAGACTCCGGCCCGGCCACTAGAGGAAGGACGCCTGTGGCGACGTTCCTTCGGCGGCAGACTGGCCCGGATCGGGCGCCCCGATCACGTCGCCGCACTGGGCGCGGTTGCGCAGCGCGTGTTCCATCACGACCAGCGCCAGCATGGCCTCTGCGATGGGCGTCGCACGGATGCCGACACAGGGATCGTGCCGCCCCTTGGTGACCACCTCGACCGGCTGGTTGTTGATGTCCACCGACTGGCGCGGGCTGATGATCGAGCTGGTCGGCTTGATGGCGATGCTCACGTCCAGGTCCTGCCCGGTGGTGATGCCGCCGAGCACGCCGCCGGCGTTGTTGCTCTCGAAGCCGTCGGGCCTGATCGAGTCGCCATGCGTGGTGCCGCGCTGCGTGACGCTGGCGAAGCCGGCGCCGATCTCCACGCCCTTGACGGCGTTGATGCCCATCATGGCCCAGGCGATGTCGGCGTCCATCTTGTCGAACAGCGGCTCGCCGAGGCCCACCGGCACTTTCGAAGCCGTCACGCGGATGCGTGCGCCGCATGAATCGCCGGCCTTGCGCAGCGCGTCCATGTAGGCCTCGAGTCGGGAGACGTCAGCGGCTGGTGCAAAGAAGGGGTTGTTCGGCACATGGTCCCAGCTCTCGAAAGGGATCTCGATTTCTCCGATCTGGGCCATGCAGCCGCGAAACACGGTGCCGTATTTCTCGAACAGCCACTTCCTGGCGACCGCGCCCGCCGCCACCATGGGCGCGGTCAGGCGCGCCGAGGAACGGCCGCCGCCGCGCGGGTCGCGAATGCCGTACTTCTTCCAATACGTGAAGTCGGCGTGGCCAGGGCGGAACTGCTGCGCGATCTGGCCGTAATCCTTGCTGCGCTGGTCGGTGTTGCGGATCAGCAGCGCGATGGGCGTGCCGGTGGTCTTGCCCTCGTACACGCCGGAGAGGATCTGCACGATGTCCGGCTCGTTGCGCTGCGTCACGTGGCGGCTGGTGCCCGGGCGGCGCCGGTCGAGGTCGCCCTGGATGTCGGCTTCGGTGAGCGCCAGCCCAGGCGGGCAGCCGTCGATGACGCAGCCGATCGCGGGGCCGTGGGATTCGCCGAAATTGGTGACCGCGAAAAGGGTGCCGAAGGTGTTGCCGCTCATGGGCGGGGATTATCCGCGCAAGCTCAATCCTGGCGGGCGCCGAAGCGCTCCAGCAAGTCAAGGAAGGCCGCGGTCGCGCCGCGCTCTGCCTGCCGGACGGACGTCGGGTCCGCGACGCTTTCCCGCAACTGCAGGACGAAGTCGCGCCAGCGCGCCCCGACTCCCGCTTCGTCGCCGGGCTTCGCCAGGTAGCGCAACGGGTGCGGCGCGAGGCGGTCGCGCAGCCGGCGGTGGAGCACGACGCCGCCGAGCTGCGAACCTTCGACGACATAGGCCAGCCCCCATCCAAAGGCCGGCAAGGTGCGAGCGTCGGTCGGCCGACAGGCGACCTCGCGCTCAGGTGCGGAATCACGGGCATCCACGAGATCGAGCGCCAGGTCGGCGAGCTTGGCATCGATTCTCCGGGCCACCGCCTGCAGCCCCGCTACCCCGCTGGCAAGCAGGTCCCGCCGCAGCCCGAGGAGCCACGGCCGAAGCACCCGCAGGTGCGCCACGTAGTCATCGAGCGAGGCATCCTCGCGGGCGATCGGCAAACCATTGTCGAGCCGCTCATGCAGCGGCGCGGTGGCAGCCCGCAGCGCCTGCAGCACGTCGGTGCGCAGCGGCACGAGCAGGGACGAAGGGCGCTCTTCAGACACTCGCGATCAACTCCTTGACGCGCCTGGCCAGCACTTCCAGCTCGAAAGGCTTGCTCATCACCTGCATGCCCGGGTCGAGGTGTCCGTGGCTCACAACGGCGTTCTCCGCATAGCCGGTGATGAACAGCACCTTGAGCCCCGGGCGGGCAGTACGCGCGGCATCAGCGAGCTGGCGCCCGTTGATGCCGCCCGGCAGCCCGACATCGCTCACCAGGAGGTCGATGCGCTCATCGGACTGGAGCACGCGCAGCGCTTCGGGGCCATCGCCGGCTTCCAGCGTCGCGTAGCCCAGCCCCTGCATGACCTCGACGATCAACATGCGCAAAGCGGCTTCGTCGTCGACCACGAGCACTGTGTCGCCCTGATCGGCGCGCGGGCTCGCCGCCGGGAGCAGGCCACGCTCCTCGGGCTCAGCCGTACGCAGGTCCCGCGGCAGATAGACGCTGACCGTCGTCCCCTCGCCCGGCGCCGAATCGATGCGCACCTGTCCACCCGATTGCTTCGCAAAGCCGTACACCATCGACAAGCCCAGGCCAGTGCCCATGCCGATGGGCTTGGTCGTGAAGAAGGGATCGAAGGCGCGGGCCACCACGTCGGATGTCATGCCGACGCCGCTGTCGCTGACGCTCAGCGACACGTACTGGCCCGGTGCAAGATCGCGACCGGCCGCCGTGCGTGCATCGATCCACCGGTTCGCCGTCTCGATGGTGAGCTTGCCGCCCTCCGGCATCGCATCGCGCGCATTGATGCACAGGTTGAGCAATGCGCTCTCCAGCTGACCCGGGTCGGCATGCACATTCCAGACGCCGACGGCAGCCACGACGTCGAGCGAGATCTGCGGTCCCATCGTGCGGCGGATGAGTTCTTCCATGCCGGCCACCAGCCGGTCGAGGTTGAGCGGCTTGGGCTCCAGTGTCTGCCGGCGCGAAAACGCCAGCAGCCGATGCGTCAACGATGCTGCGCGCTTGACGGCACCTTGCGCCACTTCGAGGTAGCGGTCCACTTCGACAGTGCGGCCTTCCACGCCCTTGCGTCGCATCAGCTCGAGGCTGCCGGAAATGGCGGCCAGGAGGTTGTTGAAATCGTGTGCCAAGCCTCCGGTGAGCTGCCCGACGGCTTCGAGCTTCTGGCTCTGGCGCAGCTGCTCGCGTGCGGATTCGAGCTCGGAAGCACGCTCCTTCTGCTCGTTGATGTCGCGCGCCACGGTGTAGTACAAGCCCTCCTCCGGCACGATGGTCCAGGAGAGCCAGCGATAGTCGCCGGCACGCGTGCGGCAACGGCTCTCGAGGCCGCGCGTGCGCTGGCCGCGTGCAAGGCCTTCGAACTGGAGCTCGGCGGCGGGGAGGTCGTCGGGATGCAAGAGCTGGCGCAAGGGCGTGGCACGCAGTTCATCGCTGGTCCATCCAAGCACCGTCGTCCAGGCCGGGTTGACGCTTTCGAAGTAGCCATCGGGATTGGCGACGCCCAGGAGGTCTTCGCTCAGCGCCCAGATCCGGTCGCGCTCGCGCGTGCGCTCCTCCACCTGCCGTTCGAGCGAGGCCGCGAAAGCCTGCAGCTCCATCTGCGCCTCGCGCCGCGCCACCGCGGTGCGCACCCGCTCGCCGACTTCACGGACGTAGGCGAGCTCGTCGCCAGTCCATTCGCGCACGCCGCCGTGGTTCAGGTAGAGCAGCCCGACGAGGCCCTCGCGCTCCGTGAGGGGCATGTTCACGACGGCGCGCGCGCTGATCCCTTCCAGCGCCTCTGCCGTGCCACGCGTGCGCGGGTCCTCCCGGGCATCCGCAAAGGCCACGGTCACGCCGCGCCGCAGATCGTCGATATAGGAGCCGTAGTCCCTGAAGTTCAGCCTCCCGGCCAGGCTGGCGACACCGGGCGCGCACCAGTCGCGCTCGATGGTGATGGTTTCCGCGGCCTTGTTGACCACGCCGTATCCCGCACGGTCCACGTTCAGCATGCGGCCGAGCATTTCGGACGCGACGTAGGCGATCGCGCTCGGTTCATCGAGGTCGCGGATGCGATCGCCCAGTTCGATCAGCGCCAGGCGCCGCGCCTCGGCCTGCGCGAAGGCGGCATTCGCCTCGCGTAGCCTGTGCTGGGCCGCTTCCCTGGCCTGCCTGTCGGAGGACTCGCTCAAAGCGCGTTCCAGTACCAGCGGCAGACGCGCAAGGCGCCCCTTGCTCACGTAGTCGGTGGCGCCGCGCTTCAGCAGTTCGACCGCGTTGTCTTCCCCGATCACGCCGGAGACGAAGATGAACGGAACGCCCGGTGCGATCTGCTTTGCGATCTCGAGGGCGTGCGCGCCGCTGAAGCCGGGCAACTCGTAGTCGGACAGGATGAGCGTGGGCGTCTCCCGGCGCAGGGCGTCCGAAAAATGCCCCTCGGCGTTGACCACCGTGGCTTGCGCAGTGGGCTGTGCCAGGCGCACGGCCTCGAGCAGCAGCTCGGCGTCGAAGCGCGAGTCCTCGAGGATCAGGATCCGCAGGCTTGGGGCCGGCGGAGCACCGCTGTCATGAATCATGGCGCCTGGCCTTGAGCGACCCGGGCGGCGGCTCGTTGAGAACCGCCCAGAACACGCCGAGGTCTGCGATCGCAGACACGAACTGCTCGAACAGCACGGGCTTGACCACATAGGCATTGACGCCCAGTTCGTAGCTCTTCACGACGTCGGACTCTTCTTGCGAGGAGGTCAGCATCACGATCGGGATGCTGCGCAGTGCCGGATCGTCCCGCACTTCCTTGAGGACTTCGAGGCCAGTGACCTTGGGCAGCTTGAGGTCCAGCAGGATGACGGCAGGGTTCCCCAGGTCGCGGCCCGCGTAGTCGCCCTCGCGGCGGAGATAGTCCAGCGCCTGCGCACCATCCCGCAGGATCACCACGTCGTTCGCGAGCTGGCTGCGCTCCAGGGCAATCAGCGTGAGTTCGAGGTCGCGCTTGTCGTCTTCGACCAGCAGGATCGGCTTAAGCATTTCCTTCTCCATGTTCACCAGGGGCTGCGTCGTCGACGTGCGGCAGCAGGAAGCCGAAGGTCGCGCCCACGCCGACCTCGCCGCGGGCCCAGACCTCGCCGCCGTGGCGCTCGACAATGCGCTTCACGTTGGCGAGCCCGATGCCGGTGCCCTCGAAATCCTCTGCAGCGTGCAGCCGCTGGAAGACGCCGAAGAGCTTGTCCGCGTATTTCATCTGGAAGCCGACCCCGTTGTCCTCGACCTCCAGCCCTTCTCCCCGCGCGACGCGCACGCCCCGCACCACCACGCGCGCCGGATCCCGTCCGCGGGAGTACTTGATCGCGTTCGACAGGAGATTGCGCACGGCCACCTGCAGCAGAAGCGCATCGGCATGCAGCAGCGGCAGATCGGGCTCGACGATCCATTCCACCGGCCCCTGCTCGCCGCGCGACAGCTCCCGCACCAGGTCGGAGACCAGCATCGAGGTGTCGATCGACCGGCGCTTGAGCGACGCCCGGCCCATGCGCGAGAAATCGAGGAGCGAGTCGACCAGTTGCCCCGCAAACGCCGACGCCTCGCGGGCATGCGCGAGATAGCGCAAGGAGCGATCCGACAGCTTCTCGCCCTCCTGGCTCACGACCAGGTCGACGTAGCCCGAAATGTGGCGCATCGGGGCACGCAGGTCGTGCGACACCGTATAGGAAAAGGACTCGAGCTCCTTGTTCACCCGGGCCAGCTCGGTGGCGACTGCGGCCATCTCCTCGGCGCGCCGCAGCACGATCCCGATCAGCGCCTGCCGCAGCTCGGCAGCGGCACCCACTTCCGCGTCGGACCAGGCGATGGAGCGGCCGCGGATGTGCTCCACCCAACTCGCGAAGCTCAGGCGCGGATGGATCCGCCCGTCGGGGGCCGGGTTGACTGCCTTGCGCGGCTCGCCAGCCCAGGTCACCGTCTGGACGATCTCGGGTCGGAACCACAGGACCAGGTGGCGGTGCACCTGCGAGATCGAGATCGCCAGCACGCCGGCCGCCTTGGCCGCAAAGGCACCGGCCGCCGCGCAGTGCGCAGAGAGCGCATCGCTGTGATAGACCTCCGCGCCCGTGCCGACGATCCACTGCGAAAGCTCAAGGATCTGCGCCTTCTCGGGGGTCTCGCCGACCTGCCAGACCTCATCGTTCAGCACCACGGCCGCGCCCGCCGCACGCGCCACGCGCAGCATGGGCGAAGCCTCGCGCACCAGGTGTTGCAGGGTGGCGTCGCTCTCTGCGAGCTGGGCGACGATCTCCAGCGTGAGCTTGCGCAGTTCGAGCCGCTCGGCCACCGAGGCGGTTGCGTTGTTGGACTGGATCTGCAGCGCGAGCAGCTGTCCGAGATGCTCGCAGGCTCGCCGTGTCGGGATGCTCAGCGGCCGCGGCGCATGGTCATGGCACGAGATCAGGCCCCACAGGTGCCCATCGACCACGATCGAGACCGACGCAGAGGCCAGCGTGCCCATGTTGCGCATGTATTCCAGGTGGATCGGCGAGACGCTGCGCAGCTGCGACTGCGACAGGTCGACCTCGTGCGCAGCAAGGGATGCATCGGTGGTCTGCAGTGGCACGGGCCGGTAGTTGGCGTCGGCGATCAGCCGGAAGCGGTTCAGCAGATAGAGCTCGCGCGCCTGCTGGGGAATGTCGGAGGCAGGAAAGTGGTGGCCGGCATAGCTGTCGTAGCCCGCCTCGAGGACCTGCGCCAGCACCTCGCCATGCCCCGCTTCGTCGAAGCGATACAGCAGGCAGCGCCCGAATCCCGTCAGCCGCTTCATTTCGGCGACGGCGAGCCGGCTGACCTCCCCGATGGAGCTCGCCCGCTGAAGCTGCGGCAGGAACACCCGCATCAGCGAATAGACGGGCGCCTCGTTGCCCTCGGAGGGCAACGCCGGCTCGAACTCGGCGATCAGGTGGTCTGCGGTCCGATGGACAGAGGCATCGAACGTACCCTGTCCGGCAGCAACCACACCCAGCGACTGGGCGGGTGCGCCTTCAGGAAGGTCCTGCACGGGTCGCTTGCGCAGGAACTCGGCAGCCTCGTCGATGCTGTCGCCGTCCCAGTTCGCACTGAAGGCTGCGATGCGCAGCGTGTACGCATCCAGCACGAGCATGCGGCCATGAGGCTGGATGGCGCCCGGCACCCGGATCGGTTCGCGATCGCACGCGGCGAGATCGGCGTCTGGCGGGTTCGGGGTCGAGGCAGCGGCAATGGCGGCGGTGGCTTTCGGCATCTTTGAAGGCGGCCGATTTTGCCCCGCACCCGACTGGCTTTCGCGTGAGTCGTTTCCTACGCGCACTGCAAGTCGATGCGCCGGAATTCGATGGGATCTTGTCGAGGCACTCCGGCGGCTGGGACTCGGCATTGCCTTGAACATCGTTCGCGAATTGTTCGAAGTTTCAGTAATTCTTGAAATTACAGCAATCGTGAGCGACAATCGCGCGATGGCCGACACCACCCACCTCCCCGCTCTCAATCAACGCTTCGTCGCCCACTTCGGCGAGATGGGAAGCCGCTGGGGCATCAATCGCACTGTCGGACAGATCTATGCGCTGATCTTCATCTCCGAGCGCGCGCTCAATGCCGACGAGATCGCCGAGCTGCTGGAGTTCTCGCGCTCCAACGTGAGCATGGGGCTGAAGGAACTGCAGGCCTGGCGGCTGGTGCGCCTGCGGCACCTGCCTGGCGACCGCCGCGAGTACTTCGAGGCGCCGCAGGACGTGTGGGAGATCTTCCGCGTGCTGGCCGAGGAACGCCGCCGCCGCGAAATCGAGCCGACGCTCTCGATGCTGCGCAGCGCGCTGCTCGAGACGCCTTCCAGCGACGCGGAGCGCCACGCACAGGCACGCATGCGGCAGATGCACGAGCTGATCGATCGGCTCATGACCTGGTTCGACGATGTCCAGAAGCTGGCGCCCGAGACCGCGATGCAGCTGATGGGCATGGGTGCCAAGGTGACCAAGGTGCTCGAGTTCAAGGATCGCCTCGCGGGCAGGACGGCACGCCCCTCGCCGGCCGCGCCGAAACCCGCGAAGCTACGGAACCATAAAGATTGAGAAGGACTGAACCATGGACTTCGACACTCTTCTCCTGTCGCGCATCCAGTTCGCGGCCAACATCAGCTTCCACATCCTGTTCCCCACCATCAACATCGCGCTCGGCTGGGTGCTGGTGTTCTTCAGGGTGCGGACCATCGCCGCAAAGGGCACGCCCGGCGCCGCGCAATGGGAGGCCGCCTACTACTTCTGGACCAAGGTGTTCGCGCTGAGCTTCGCGCTCGGGGTGGTTTCCGGCATCACGATGAGCTTCCAGTTCGGCACCAACTGGCCGGGCTACATGGAAAGGGCGGGCAACATTGCCGGCCCGCTGCTGGGCTATGAGGTGCTCACCGCCTTCTTCCTGGAGGCCACCTTCCTGGGCATCATGCTGTTCGGCCGTGACCGGGTGTCGGAGCGCGTGCACCTCCTGGCCAGCCTGATGGTGGCCGGTGGCACCACGCTCTCCGCCTTCTGGATCCTGGCGCTCAACTCGTGGATGCAGACGCCCAGCGGCTACGAGATCATCGAGGGGCGCTTTCACGTGCTGAGCTGGTGGGACGTGATCTTCAGTCCCTCCTTCCCCTACCGCCTTGCGCACAAGCTGCTGGCTTCCACGCTCACGGCGTCCTTCCTCGTCGCCGGCCTGAGTGCCTGGCAACTGCTGCGCGGCACCCCGAACGGGGGCACGCGCAAGGCACTCCGCGCAGCCGTCGGCCTGGCTGCGATCGCGATTCCGCTGCAGATCTTCATGGGCGACCTGCACGGCCTGAACACGCTGCACCATCAGCCCGCGAAGATCGCCGCGATCGAAGGCGTGTGGCACACCGAGAAGAGCGCACCGCTCACCCTGTTCGGCTGGCCCAACGAGAAGGAAGGCCGCACCGACTATGCCATCCAGGTGCCCAAGCTCGCCAGCCTCATCCTCGCGCACGACATCAATGCCGAGATCAAGGGCCTCGATGAATTCCCGAACGCCCATCCGCCCGTGGCGCCGGTGTTCTGGAGCTTCCGCGTGATGGTGGGCATGGGCGTGCTGATGCTCGTTGTTTCCTGGTCTGCCGCCTGGACGCTGCTGCGCCGCAGGCGAGACGGTGCCGAGGCGCCGGAGCCGCGCCCGCTGCTGTGGACGCTGGCCGCCATGACCTTCTCGGGCTGGGTCGCGACGCTGGCCGGCTGGTACGTGACCGAGATCGGCCGGCAACCCTTCATCGTGTACGGCCTGCTGCGCACTGCCGATGTGGTGGCAGTGCATCCGCCGGCCCTGGTGGGAAGCACCCTCGTTGCCTGGCTGCTGCTCTACGTCGTCCTCCTGCTCTCGTACGTGGCGGTGCTCAAGTACATGGCCGAACACCCGGCGTCACCAGCGCCCGAAGCGCCATTGCCTGTAACCACCCGAGCCGGCTCCGCCGCGCTGGAAGGCTGACATGAACGCGCTGAACTGGGCCACCGTACTGCCCCTCCTCTTCATGGCGGTGATGGGCCTGGCGCTCATGATCTACGTCGTGCTCGACGGCTACGACCTCGGCGTGGGCATCCTGCTGCCCTTCGCGAGCGATGACGAAAAGGACGTGATGGTGTCGAGCATCGGTCCCTTCTGGGACGCGAACGAGACCTGGCTGGTGCTCGGCATCGGCGTGCTGCTGATCTGCTTTCCGCTCGCGCACGGCGTGGTCCTGAGCGCGCTCTACCTGCCCGTGACGCTGATGCTGGTGGGCCTCACGCTGCGGGGCGTGTCCTTCGACTTCCGCGTGAAGGCGCGTGACGAACACAAGCGGGCCTGGAACAACGCGTTTTCCATCGGCTCGCTGCTGGCTGCGATGGCGCAGGGCTGGATGCTTGGCAGCTATCTGACGGGATTCAGCCACAGCGCCATGTCGCTGGCTTTCAGCCTGGGCATCGCGCTGACGCTGCCGACCGCCTACGCCATGCTCGGTGCCGGCTGGCTGATCATGAAGACAGGCGATGCACTGAAGCAGAAGGCGGTTGGCTGGGCCCGTGCCGTGCTGTGGCCGATGGGCGTCGCCCTGGTCGGCATCTCTGTCGCGACGCCGATCATCAGCCCGACCGTGTTCGACAAGTGGTTCAGCCTGCCGGAATTGCTGGGGCTGCTGCCGATTCCGCTGGCCTGCGGGGCGGCCTTCTTTGCGATCTTCCAGGTCATCTCCAAGCCGAGGGTGGTCGCGGCCGGCTACGGATGGGTGGTGTTCGCCGGCACGGTGCTGATCTTCCTGATGGCTTTCCTCGGGCTGGCCTACAGCATCTATCCGTACGTCGTCCTCGACCGCCTGACCGTGTGGCAGGCTGCGAGCTCCACCGAAGCGCTGGTCGTGATCGGCATCGGCGTGGCGATCACCCTGCCCGCCATCATCGTCTACACGATCTTCATGTACCGCGTGTTCTGGGGCCGCGCGCAGGCGCTGAGCTATGGCGCCACTGCGGCGCACGGCTCAGCCGCTTCCGGTCCCTGAGGCGCGCCGCAGGCCGCTGCTACGATCGGCCGAAGCAGCATCCGGGAGCGACATTGAGAGTTCTTTCCATCACGCCGACCTACTTTCCCCAGGTGGGAGGCATCGAGTCCGTGGTTCGCGAACTGGCAGTACGCACCTCGCGGGCTGACGTGCAGGTCGACGTGGCCCATGTCTCGGCCCAACTTGCCGAGCCCTCGGTGGACGTGGTCGACGGGCTGAAGGTGCACCGCGTGCCCGTGGCCGGCAACCGGCTCGCCGGCTATGCGCGCGATTTCGGCCGCCTCGCTGCCGGTTATGACCTGCTGCACGTGCATGACCCGCAGCTGATGATGCTCACCGGCAACGTGCTGCTGCAATGCAGGCACATCCCCGCCGTGCTGAGCACGCACGGCGGCTTCCGCCACACGACGCGGCACCAGGCAATCAAATGGCTGCACGAGCGCCTGCTGATGCGTTCCCTGCTGCGGCACTACCGCAAGATCCTCGCGACCAGCGAATCGGACACCGCGTACTTCAGCCAGTTCTCGGACCGCGTCGAGAAGTGCGAGAACGGCATCGCCTATGCCAAGTTCCAGCAGGGGCGGCTGACCGGCGCGCCCGATCCGGCGAAGTGGATCTACTGGGGCCGCTGGTCGCGCAACAAGCGCATCGACGCGGTGATCGACACGGTCGCCATGTCCCGCGACCAGGGCATCGCGATCGACCTGCTGATCGCCGGGCCCGACTTCGACAACCTCCGCGAATCGCTGCAGAACCAGATCCGGGCGTTGAAGCTGGACACCGCCGTGCGGCTGCATCCTTACATCGAGGACGCCGCGCTGATGCACGAGCTGCAGCAGCGCAGCGTGTTCGTCACCGGCAGCGAGTACGAAGGCTTCGGCGTCGGCATCCTCGAGGCCATGGCGGCCGGCAAGATCGTGCTGTGCCGCGACATCGCGCCGATCAACGGCTTCGTCGAGCGCGGCGTCAATGGCTTCTTTCTCGGCTTCGACAAGAGCGCGGCGGACGCCGCCGTGGTGCGCGAGATCGCGGGTCTCGACGGCAAGCGCTGCGCCGCCATGTCAGTGGCTGCCCAGCAGCGAGCCAAGCGCTACGACTGGGACGTGATCGCCCAGACCTTCTCGCGCCACTACCAGGACGCCCTGGCGACCGGTCGCTGAGCCTCTTCAGCCCCCAGTGATCGCCCAGCAGGCCAGCAGGCCGGCGAACAGCGCCAGCACCCTGGGCCACGTGACCGGCCGCGACTCGACCCAGCGGTACAGCAGCGCCGCCGCCGCGATCGACAGACCGAAGGCGGCGATGAGGCCGAGCAGACTGGTCCAGGGCCCGGCGGGTGCCAGCCGCGCCACCACCGCACTCACCAGCAGCAACACCGGGAAGTGGATCAGGAACAGCGAATACGAGATGCGCCCCAGCCACAACAGCGGCAGCCATGCGCCCAGTGCCAGATTGCGGCGGCGCTGCGCCGCCACCAGCAGCAGAGCGGTGACCAGTGCGGTAGCGATGCGGCTGCGCCAGTCGAGCGCCAGGGCGGCGACGCCCACCATCACCAACAGGGCCACCGCGAAGCGCCAGGTGCTGCGCCGCGTGGCGCGGCCGATCCAGAACACCAGCATGCCCAGCCCGTAGGCACCAAAGAAATAGAGCGCCGTGTCGTCGAGCGCGGCGTTGCGGTTGAACACCGCGAGTGAGGCAACGGCGAGCACCAGCACCAGGCCCACAGCCAGCCAGCGCGAGCGCTCCGGGTCCAGCGCCCAGCTGCGCTGCAGCACGTCCGACAGACCCATCGCCGCAAGCGCCAGCACGAAGAGCTGGAAGTCGATCGCCACGTACCACACGCCGGCGGAGAGCGCTTCGTAGCCGAGCAGGTCCTGCAGCAGCAGCCCGTGCGCCGCCAGCTGTGCGAGGCCGGGCGCCGCCGGCACGGCCTCGTCGAGGAGCCAAGGCCGCACCAGTGCGGCAGCCAGCACGCTGACGATGAGCGCCACGAGGTAGGGCGTGGCGAGCCGGCTATAGCGCTGGAACACACGCAGCATGGGCCGGTCCATGCGCAGCACGCCATCGGGCGCGAGGCTGCCGGCGGCCAGGAAACCCGCGAGCACGAGGAACACCTGCACCGCAAGGCGGCCGTTGTCGGCCAGCCATTCGAAAACCGATGGCGCCAGCGTGGAGGCACTGGCCGGCAGTGGGCCGTAGCGCGCGAGGTGATGCCCGACGATCAGCGCGCAGGCGAGCCCCTTTGCCACGTCGAGCAGCGGCATGCGCACCGCGACCGCAGGCGCGGCCTTCGTGCGCGCCGCGCCCGGATCAGAGGCCAAGGCGCTGCCGCGCTTCCTGGTACTCGCGCTTGAGCTTCTCGATGAAGGCGGCGGCAGTGCCGACCTCGGTGACGGCGCCGATGCCCTGCCCCGAGCCCCAGATGTCCTTCCAGGCCTTGGTCTTGCTCCCGCCCTCCGCCGCGCCGAAATTCATGGTCTTCAGGTCGCCCTGCGGCAGATTGGCCGGGTCCATGCCAGCGGCCACGATGCTCGGCGCGAGGTAGTTGCCGTGCACGCCGGTAAAGAGGTTCGAATAGACGATGTCGTCGGAGTTGCCGGCGACGATGGCCCGCTTGTACTCCTCGCTCGCGCGCGCCTCCTGGGTCGCGATGAACGCAGTGCCGATGTAGGCGAAATCGGCACCCATGGCCTGTGCCGCCAGCACCGCGCCGCCGGTCGCGATCGCGCCCGACAGCGCGATAGGTCCATCGAACCACTGGCGGATTTCCTGCACCAGCGCGAAGGGGCTCTTGATGCCGGCGTGCCCGCCGGCACCGGCCGCCACCGCGATGATGCCGTCCGCGCCCTTTTCGATCGCCTTGCGGGCGAATGCGTTGTTGATGACATCGTGCAGTGTCACGCCGCCATAGCTGTGCACCGCGTCGTTGACGTCGGTGCGCGCACCGAGCGAAGTGATGACGATCGGCACCTTGTACTTCACGACCATTTCCATGTCGTGCTCGAGCCGGTCGTTGCTCTTGTGCACGATCTGGTTGATGGCGAAGGGCGCTGCAGGCCGGTCCGGATTCGCCTTGTCGTGTGCCGCGAGCTCCTCGGTGATCTCGGCCAGCCAGTCCTCCAGCTGCGAGGCCGGACGGGCATTGAGCGCGGGCATCGCCCCCACCACGCCCGCCTTGCATTGCGCGATCACGAGCTTGGGGTTGCTGATGATGAACAGCGGCGAGCCGATGATCGGGAGCGGGAGGTTGGCGAGCACGGGAGGAAGCTTGGACATGGTTCGGTCGTCTCTTTGCAGGTTGTGAAAAACGGGGGCGATCCGCCGGGGTTCCGCTTTCAGAAGGCGTCGATCGCCAAGGCAGTCACGCTCTCGGCGCCTTCGACGATGCTGTCGCGCAGCCCGGGTGCCTTGTTGAGAATGTGCTCGGCATAGAAGCGGGCAGTGACGATCTTGGCCTGCATGAAGGCGACGTCGTTGCCGGCCTCGACCTGGTCCTCGGCCACCAGCAAGGAACGCGCGAGCTGCCAGCCGGCGACGAGGTTGCCCGCCAGCATCAGGTACGGCACGCTGCCTGCAAACACCGCGTTGGGCGATGCCTTGGTCTGGCCCGCGACGAACTCGACCACTTCGACGAAAGCCTCCCGCGCGGCCTTCAGCCGCTTGGCAACCGACTGCGAGCCGGCAGTGTCGCGCCTGGCGAGCTCGGCCTCGGTCTTCTCGATCTGGGCCGCGATGGCCTTGGCGACCTGACCGCCGTCGCGGGCGGTCTTGCGGCCGACGAGGTCGTTCGCCTGGATCGCGGTCGTGCCTTCGTAGATGGTGAGGATCTTGGCGTCGCGCAGATACTGCGCCGCACCGGTCTCCTCGATGAAGCCCATGCCGCCATGCACCTGGACGCCCAGCGAAGCGACCTCCAGGCTCATCTCGGTGCTGTAGCCCTTGACCAGCGGCACCATGTATTCGTAGAAGGCCTGGTTCTGCTTGCGCGTCTCGGCATCGGGATGGTGATGCATCGCATCGTAGGCCGCCGCCGCCGTGGTGGCCATGGCGCGGCAGCCCTCGGTGTAGGCGCGCATCGTCATCAGCATGCGCTTGACGTCGGGGTGGTGAATGATGGTCGCGCTCGCGTTGAGCGAGCCATCCACGGGGCGGCTCTGCACCCGGTCCTTAGCATAGGCCACGGCCTGCTGGTAGGCCCGCTCGGCAATCGCGATGCCCTGCATTCCGACCGCATAGCGCGCCGCGTTCATCATGATGAACATGTACTCGAGGCCACGGTTTTCCTGGCCGACGATGTAGCCCACGGCGCCGGGTCCGGCGCTGTCTGCAATGCTCGCCGCCGTGCCGTCCCCGTACTGGAGGACCGCCGTCGGAGAGGCCTTGATGCCCAGCTTGTGCTCGATGCTGACGCACTGCACGTCATTGCGCGCGCCGAGGGAACCATCCTGGTTGACCAGGAATTTCGGCACCACGAAGAGGCTGATGCCCTTCACGCCCTCAGGCGCGCCGGTGACGCGCGCCAACACGAGGTGCACGATGTTCTCCGCCATGTCGTGCTCGCCGTAGGTGATGAAGATCTTGGTCCCGAAGATCTTGAAGGTGCCATCGGGCTGCGGCTCGGCGCGGCTGCGCACCATCGCGAGGTCGCTGCCGGCCTGCGGCTCGGTCAGGTTCATGGTGCCGGTCCATTGCCCGCTCACCAGTTTCTCGAGGTAGGTGGCCTTCAGCTCGTCCGACCCCGCGGTGAGCAGTGCCTCGATGGCCCCGTCGCTCAGGAGCGGGCAGAGGGCGAAGCTCATGTTGGCCGAGTTGAGCATCTCGCCGCAGCCCGCGCCGATGGTCTTCGGCAGGCCCTGGCCGCCGAACTCGGCCGGATGCTGCAGCCCCTGCCAACCGCCTGCCGCGTACTGTGCGAAGGCTTCCTTGAAGCCGGGTGTGGTTGCCACCTCGCCGTCCTTGAACGACGAGGGATGCCTGTCGCCCGCGACGTTGAGAGGCGCGACCACGTCCTGGTTGAAGCGCGCGCACTCCTCGAGCACGGCTTGCGCCGTCTCGAGGCCGGCGTCTTCGAGGCCGGGCATCTGCGCGACCTGCGCGATGTCGGCGAGATGCTCGATGTCGAAGAGCATGTCCTTGACGGGGGCGATGTAGCTCATGAAGGTCTCCAATGCGGCAGATATGAAAAGGGCATCGCGAACGATGCCCTGTTGTTTCGACGGTCGGTTCGCCGAAGGTGCTTAGAGTGCCTTGACCAGTTCCGGCACCGCCGTGAACAGGTCCGCCTCGAGCCCGTAGTCGGCCACGCTGAAGATGGGTGCTTCCGGGTCCTTGTTGATCGCCACGATCACCTTCGAGTCCTTCATGCCCGCCAGATGCTGGATCGCGCCCGAGATGCCGCAGGCGATGTAGAGCTGCGGCGCCACGATCTTGCCGGTCTGGCCCACCTGCCAGTCGTTCGGGGCGTAGCCCGCGTCCACCGCGGCACGGCTTGCACCGAGGCCCGCGTTGAGCTTGTCGGCGAGGGGCGTCATCACCTCCGTGAACTTCTCGGAACTGCCGAGCGCACGTCCACCGCTCACGATGATCTTGGCGGCGGTCAACTCGGGGCGATCGCTCTTGGTAACTTCGCGGCCGACGAAGGTCGACTTGCCGCTGTCGGCCACGCCTTCGGCGTTTTCTACCGAGGCGCTGCCACCCGTGGCAGCAGCGGCGTCGAAGCCGGTGGTGCGCACCGTGACGACCTTGATGGCGTCGCTGCTCTGCACGGTTGCAATGGCATTGCCCGCGTAGATCGGACGCTCGAAGGTGTCGGGGCTGTCGACCTTGGTGACGTCGCTGATCTGCGCCACGTCGAGCTTGGCCGCCACGCGAGGCGCGACGTTCTTGCCGTTGGCCGTGGCCGGGAACAGGATGTGGCTGTAGTTCCTGGCGATGGCCAGCACCTGGGCGGCGACGTTCTCCGCCAGGTTCTCGGCCAGGCTCGGGCTGTCGGCGGCGATCACCTTGGCCACGCCGACGATCTTGGCGGCCGCGGCTGCCGCTTCGGCCGCATTGGCGCCGGCCACCAGCACGTGCACATCGCCGCTCTGGCAGGCGATGCCCGCGGTCACGGTGTTCAGGGTCGCCGGCTTGACGGTGGCGTGGTCGTGTTCTGCGATAACGAGTACGGTCATGTCGATTCCTCCTCAGATCACCTTGGCTTCGTTCTTGAGCTTGTCCACCAGCGTGGCGACATCGGGCACCTTGATGCCGGCGCCGCGCTTCGGCGGTTCGGTCACCTTGAGCGTCTTCAGGCGCGGCTTGGCGTCCACGCCCAGGTCCTCGGGCTTGAAGGTGTCGAGCTGCTTCTTCTTGGCCTTCATGATGTTGGGCAAGGTGACGTAGCGCGGCTCGTTCAGGCGCAGGTCGGTCGTGATGACCGCGGGCAGCGTGAGGGAGATGGTTTCGAGGCCGCCATCGACCTCGCGGGTGACGTTGACCTTGTCGCCGGACACTTCGACCTTGCTGGCGAAGGTGGCTTGAGGAAGATCCGCGAGAGCAGCCAGCATCTGACCTGTCTGGTTGGCGTCATCGTCGATCGCCTGTTTGCCGAGGATGATGAGCGAAGGCTGTTCCTTGTCCACCAGCGCCTTCAGCAGCTTGGCCACTGCCAGGGGCTGGAGCTCTTCGGTGGTCTCGACGAGGATGCCGCGGTCGGCACCGATCGCCATGGCGGTGCGCAGGGTCTCCTGGCACTTGGCGTCTCCGCAGGACACGGCAATGATCTCGGTGGCCACGCCCTTTTCCTTGAGCCTCACCGCTTCTTCGACGGCGATCTCGTCGAAGGGGTTCATGCTCATCTTGACGTTGGCGATATCGACACCGGTGCCGTCGCTCTTGACGCGCACTTTGACGTTGTAGTCGACGACCCGCTTGACGGGGACCAGGACCTTCATTGGCTTGACTCCATTGAATTGCAAAACTGGGGGTGCAGAGGAACCGAAGATTTTAGGCGCCGGCCTCTGCGCGAACTGTTCATTTCAATCATGGGGCGCCGCGGCGCAGAAAACAAAAAAGAACGGTCGTGCTTTTTTGCGATTATAGGCGAGCATCGCCGGCAGACGGCACGCCAGTTGGTAACGATTCGACGCGCAGCACGCGCTGGGGGTAGGGAATGTCGATCTTCGCCTTGCGCATGCCCTCGAGGATGGCGATGTTGATCGCCGAGCGCAGGTTGTCCTTGCCGTTGTGAGGGTCGGCGACCCAGACGTTGAGGCTGAACTCCAGTCCGTCGGGCGCGAAGTTGCCCAGGTAGGCCACGGGCGCCGGGTCCTTCATCACGCGCGGCTGCGCGGTCGCCGCACCGCAGAGGATCCCGATCACCTGCGCCACGTCGCTGTCGTAGCCCACCACGATGCTGGTCGTGATGTTGAACTTGAGATCGGCCATCGAGAGGTTCTCGACGCGGCTCGTGATCAGAGATTCGTTCGGCACGATCGACTCGCGCCCGTTGCCCGCCCTGACCAGCGTGTAGCGGGTCTTGATGTCCGTGATGCGGCCCTCGAAGCCGTCGACCTTCACGTTGTCGCCGATGCGGATCGACCGCTCGAGCAGGATCACGAAGCCGCTCACATAGTTGGCGGCGAGCTTCTGCAGGCCGAAGCCCAGGCCGACACCCAGGGCACCGCCCAGCACCGACAGCGCCGTCAGGTCCACGCCCACCGCCGACAAGGCAAAGAGCAGCCCGACCAGCAGCAGGATGGCGCGGAGGGCGTTCGAGGCCACCTTGCGCATGGAAAGGTCGGTCAGCGCGGTTTGAAGAACGCGCTTTTCAACGGTCGACGCGATCCACAAGGCGATCACCAGCACCAGCGCGGCGGACAGCGCGCCTTCGAGCATGGTGCGCAGGCTGACCTCGTTCTTTCCGAACGAGAGCGTGATGTTGTCGAGCTCGGTCAGCACGGCCGGCAGCAGGCCGACGATCCAGAGCACTGCTGCGATCCAGGCCAGCCAGGAGACTGTGCGCTCGACCAGCCGAACCAGCGCCGAGGTCGGGAAAACGGCTCGCAGCACGCGCGCGACCAGGCGGATTGCGACGAGCGAGAGGAACACAGACACCGCGATGCGCAACACCAGCACCGGCAGGAAATCGAGCGCGGCGCGGCGCGCAAGATCGGTCAGCACGAGTGCCAGCAGCGGGAACAGCAGCCCATCGAAGGTGCGTTCGCCGAACCAGATCGAGTCCTTGGGCTGGTCGCGGCCGAACCAGCGGCAGATGCCCCAGGCCAGCGCGACACAGGCGATCAGCGCGGCAATCTCGACCCAGAGGGTCTCGGCATGAATCTGGCGGAGCCGCTGGAGGAAGTCGTCCAGAGTCATCGGCCTACAGGTCTGCCAGCACCCGGACATGCGCCTCGACGCTGGTGGCCAGCGCATCGAGGTTGTAGCCGCCCTCGAGCAGGGAGACGATGCGCCCTGCGGCATGGCGTCGCGCCACGTCGCGGATGCGCTCGGTGATCCAGGCAAAGTCGTTCTCGTTGAGCCGCAACTGGCCCAGGTCGTCGTCGCGGTGCGCGTCGAAGCCGGCACTCACGAAGATCATCTGCGGCCGGAATTCGTCGAGCCGCGGCATCCAGCAGGCCTCGATCAGCTCGCGCACATCCATGCCCTTCGTGTAGGCCGGCACCGGCAGGTTGAGCATGTTGGGCGCCGGATGGTCGGCGCCGCTGTACGGATAGAAGGGGTGCTGGAAGATGCCAACCATCAGCACACGCGGATCGCCGCTGAAGATGTCTTCCGTCCCGTTGCCGTGATGGACGTCGAAGTCGACGATCGCGACGCGCTCCAGCCCGTGCACCTCGATGGCGTGGCGCACGGCCACCGCGACGTTGTTGATGAAGCAGAAGCCCATGGCCTTGTCGTGGCAGGCATGGTGACCCGGCGGACGCACGGCGCAGAAGGCGTTGTCCAGCGCGCCCGACATCACGGCGTCGGTTGCCGCGATGGCCGCACCGGCCGCGCGGCGCGCCGCCAGCATGGTGAACCGCATGAGCATGGTGTCGGGGTCGAGCTGCGCATGGCCGGGTCCGCCGGCAGGCTCGTCGGCCACCAGCCGCTGGTTCAGGGCCTCGAGGTGCTCGATGTGTTCGACGTCATGCGCCCGCGTGATCTGCGGCAAGGTCGCCAGCGGCACGTCGCCACGTTCAAGGGCATCGGCGACGCCGGTGAGGAGCAGGCGGTCCTCGATGGCATCGAGCCGCTGCGGGCATTCGGGATGGCCCGCACCCATGTCATGCTTCCAGCAGTCGCGGTGTGTGAAGTAGCCGGTTTTGCCCATGATCGACTCGCATCGGAGGCCTCACGCGGCATGGGGCCGCCAGGCTTACGGTATTGTTTGCATATGGATACAAAAATGGACGTGGCCGCGAAGCTCGCCAGTTTGCTCGGTCAGCTTAACACGGTGATCGTGGGCAAAGATGCGCAGGTGCGCGATTGCGTGGCCTGCCTTCTGGCCGGCGGCCACCTGCTGATCGAGGACGTGCCGGGAGTCGGCAAGACCACCCTCGCCCACGCGCTCTCGCACACCTTCGGGCTGCAGTTCTCGCGCGTCCAGTTCACCGCCGACCTGATGCCCGGCGACCTGTCGGGCGTCGCCATCTACGATCGGGGGCAGCAGGCCTTCGTCTTCCATCCCGGGCCGATATTCGCCCAGGTGCTGTTGGCCGACGAGATCAATCGGGCCAGCCCCAAGACGCAGAGTGCGCTGCTCGAGGCGATGGAGGAGAAGCAGGTCACGGTCGAAGGCGAGACCCGCCCTCTTCCGAGCCCCTTCTTCGTGATCGCGACGCAAAATCCGCACGATCAGCTGGGCACCTTCGCGCTGCCCGAATCGCAGCTCGACCGCTTCCTGATGCGCATCTCGCTGGGCTATCCCGACCGCGCCGCAGAGCGCGAACTGCTGGCGGGCGCCGACCGTCGCGAGATGCTGGCCGGCCTGCCCGCCCTGTTGACCGCCGGCGAACTTACCGCGCTGCAGCAGCGTGTGCTGCAGGTGCATGCGGCCGAGCCGCTGTTGAACTACGTGCAGGACCTGATCGCCGCGACCCGGTCGGGCCGATGGTTCCTGCAGGGCCTGTCACCGCGCGCGGGCATCGCGGTACTGCGCGCCGCCAAGGCGCAGGCGCTGCTGGCCAACCGCGACTACGCGGCGCCCGACGACGTGCAGGCCGTGCTGCCGCAAACCATCGCACATCGCCTCACCCCTGTCGGCGATGCCGGCCGCGGCGCGACCGAGCAGGTGCGCGCGATGGTCGCCGCCGTGCCCTTGCCGTGAATCGGGCTGCGCGCCTCTTCGTTCCGGTCCGCTCGCGCATCGACGGCTGGTTCCTGTCGCGCCGGCCGCCCTCGGACACACTCGAGCTGACCCAGCGCAATGTCTACATCGTTCCCACGAAGGCCGGCTGGATGCTGGCCGCCACGCTGCTGCTGCTGCTGATCGCGTCGATCAACTACCAGCTCAACCTGGGCTACCTGCTGACCTTCCTGCTGGCCGGCAGCGTAGCGGTCGGCATGCACGTGAGCCACGGCACGCTGCGCGGGCTGGAGCTGCGCCTGATGGCGCCCGACCCGCAGTTCGCGGGCGCCGCGGCCGTGCTGCGCGTGGTGCTGCACAACGCGCGGCGCAGTACCCGCTACGGCATCGGCCTGGCGGTTCGCCACAGTGGGCAGTGGGCGTGGAGCGACGTGCCCGCGCAGGGCAGCTCCACGGTCGAGGTGGCCTTCCAGCCCGATCGCCGTGGCCTGCATCCGGTCCCCACGCTCACCGCCGAGACCCGCTTCCCGCTCGGCACCTTCCGCGTCTGGACCGTGTGGCGGCCGGCCTCGAAGGTGCTGGTCTATCCCTCGCCCGAGCCGCACCCGCCGCCGCTGCCGCCGGGCGAGCCGCTGGCCGGCCAGGCCGCTTCTTCGGCACTGCGCGCCAGCGTGGCCGGCGAATACGACGGCGTACGCGCCTACCGGCGCGGCGATCCGCTGAAGCTCGTGGTCTGGAAGCGGGCCGCGCGGGCCCAGGCCACGGGGTCGGAAGACCTGGTGAGCCGCGACACGCAGCAGGCGCAAAGGCACGAGCTCTGGCTGGATGGCCAGGCCACCGGAGTCGCGGATCCCGAAGGCCGCCTGTCGCGGCTTTGTGCCTGGGTGTTGATGGCGGAGCGGCTTGGGGTGGACTACGGATTGCGCATCGCGGGGCGGACCGTCGCGCCTTCCCAAGGCGAGGCTCACAGGCGACGTTGCCTGGAAACGCTGGCGCTCTGTTGAGAACATGACGCTCGCAGCCAGGCTCCAGTCCCTTCCCCGCGAAGCCAGGGACACGCTCTTCCTGCTGGGCGTGATCGCCCTCATCCTGCTGCCCCAGCTGCGCAACATCCCCTGGTGGTGCAGCACCCTCGCCGCAGTCGTGCTGCTCTGGCGCGGCAGCCTGGCGGTGCAAGCCCGACCGCTGCCCAGCAAGTGGTGGCGCGCCGGCCTGCTCGCCGCCACGCTGCTCGCCACCTACGCCACCTACCGCACCCTGCTGGGCCGCGACGCGGGCGTCACGCTGATCGTGATCCTCCTGGCGCTCAAGACGCTCGAGCTGCGCGCACGCCGAGATGCCTTCGTGGTCTTCTTCCTGGGCTTCTTCACGATGCTCACCAACTTCTTCTACTCGCAGGCACTGCCGACGGCATTCGCCATGCTGCTGGCACTGCTGGGCCTGCTGACCGCGCTGGTCAACGCCCACATGCCGGTCGGCCGGCCGCCGCTGATGCAGGCTGCCCGCACCGCCGGGTGGATGGCCTTGCTCGGGGCGCCGATCATGCTGGTGCTGTTCCTGCTCTTCCCGCGCATGGCGCCGCTGTGGGGCACGCCGAGCGATGCCATGGCCGGGCGCAGCGGCCTGTCGAACACGATGCGCGTCGGGAGCATCGCGCAGCTTGCGCTGGACGACGGTATCGCCGCACGCATCAAGTTCGACGGTGACCGGGTGCCGGCGCAACGCGACCTGTACTTCCGCGGCCCGGTGCTGTCGCGCTTCGACGGCCGCGAATGGACGGCTTCGCCGCTGCTCACGCGCGGCGCCCAGAACGTGCGCGTGCAGGGCCAGCCCATCGGCTACCAGGTCACGCTGGAGGCGAGCAACCGGCCCTGGCTCTTGACGCTCGACGCCACGCCGCAGAAACCCGAGCTGCCGGGCTACGAGCTCTTCGGCACGGCCGACCTGCAATGGGTCGCAAACCGACCGATCAGCGACCTGGTGCGCTACCGGGCCGAGAGCTACACGCAGTTCCAGAGCGGTCCGCAGCGCCGCGGCGTCGCCCTGCGTCCCTACGTGGCCCTGCCTGCGGGCTCCAACCCGCGCACCCTTGCGCTGGCCGCGCAGATGAAGAGCGACCCTGCCCTCGCGAGCGCAGGCACCAGCGCCTTCGTGCAGGCCGCGCTGCGGCGGCTGCGGACCGGCGGCTACAGCTACACGCTGGAGCCCGGCGTCTACGGCAACGAGACCGCGGACGAATTCTGGTTCGACAGGAAGGCCGGCTTCTGCGAGCACATCGCCTCGGCCTTCGTGGTGTTGATGCGCGCGCTCGACATTCCGGCGCGCATCGTGACGGGCTACCAGGGGGGCGAGCTCAACGGCGTCGACAACTACTGGACGCTGCGCCACAGCGACGCGCATGCCTGGGCAGAGGTATGGGAAGAGAACACAGGCTGGGTGCGCGTCGACCCGACCGGCGCGATCTCGCCCGACCGCGTCGGCCAGTTCCAGCGCCTGGTGCCGCAGCCCGGGCTGTTCGCCGGCGCAGTGGACGCCATGAGCCCCACCCTCGCACAGAACCTGCGCGCTGCCTGGGAAGCGGTGAACAACGGCTGGAACCAATGGGTGCTCAGCTACACGCAGAGCCGCCAGCTCGACCTGCTGAAGAACCTCGGCTTCGACGCGCCCAGCCTGCAGGACCTCGCGACCGTGCTGCTGGCCCTGCTGGTCATGGCCAGCCTCGGGGGCGCCGCCTGGACCTTGTGGGAGCGCAGCCGGCACGACCCGTGGCTGCGGCTGCTTGGCCAGGCGCGCATGCGCCTCGCGCAGGCCGGCATCGAACTGCCCGAGGGCACGCCGCCGCGCCAGATGGCGCAGCAGCTTGCCGAGCGCTTCGGCGACGGCTCGCAAGCCGCGCAGGACTGGCTCCTGCGGCTCGAGGCGCAGCGCTACGCCGCCTCGCCCAAGCTCACGTTGCCGGCCCTGCGTGCCGAGTTCCGACATCTCGCCTGGCCGCGCTGAAACCACTTGTGTCGCGCGCCCTGGCCTTGCCCACGGGCTGCACAATCGGAACCCATGCGACGCCTTCTCCCGACCGCTTTCTCGCTGGCCCTCGTGCTGTTGGGCGCCGCCCTCCCCTCCTTCCCCGCCCTGGCCCAAAAAGTCGTGCGCGGTGAAACGCCCTACGCCACACGCCCCGACGCAATGCAGTTCGCCGACGACGTGGCCGCGCGGCGCAACCTCGATCGCGCCTGGGTGCGCAGCACCATCGGCAATGCGCGCTTCCTGCCGAACGTGCCGCGCCTGATGGTGCCGGCGCCTCGCGGCACCGCGAAGAACTGGCGCGTCTACCGCAGCCGCTTCATCGACCCGGTACGCATCGCCGCCGGCGTGCGCTTCTGGCGCGCCAACGCCGACATGCTGGCTCGCGCCGAGGCCGAGTACGGCGTGCCGGCGGAAATCATCGTCGGCATCGTCGGGGTCGAGACCATCTACGGCCGCAACATGGGCAACTTCCGAGTGATCGACGCGCTCGCCACGCTGGCCTTCGACTTCCCGCAGGCCCACCCGCGCGCGGCCGAGCGCCAGGCCTTCTTCCGCAGCGAGCTCGAAAGCTTCCTCAGCACCGAGAGCCGCACCGCCGAAGACCCGATGGTTCCGGTGGGCAGCTATGCCGGTGCCATGGGCATGCCCCAGTTCATGCCCAGCAGCATCGCCAAGTACGCAATCGACTTCGATGGCGACGACCGCATCGACCTGGTCAACAACCCGGCCGACGTCATCGGCTCGGTGGCCAGCTACTTCAAGGCTTTCGGCTGGCAGGCCGGCATGCCGCCGATCTACCCGGTGAGCTTCGATCCGGCGCGCCTCAAGAAAGACGTGCTGCTGGCGCCAGACATCGTTCCCACCTTCAGCGCCGACGCCTTCGTGGCCGGCGGCGCGGTGCTCGAGGGCGAGGCGCTGCGGCACAAGGGACTGCTGGCGCTGATCGAGCTGCCGAACGGCGAAGATGCGCCCACCTATGTGGCGGGCACGCAGAACTTCTACGTCATCACGCGCTACAACTGGAGCAGCAACTACGCGATGTCGGTGATCGAGCTCGGGCGCGAAATCCACACCGCGATGGAGGAGTGATGCAGGCCGTTGCGCGCCACGCCGCCTGGGTCGAAGCCTGGGATGCATTCGGCGTGGAGGCGCCCGGCGCCGCGCTTCTCGACACGCTGCTCGCGCGCTACAGCGAGCCGCACCGCGCCTACCACACGCTGCAGCATCTGGACGAATGCCTCGAAGGGCTGGCGCGCGAGCGCAGCCATGCCAAGCGCCCTGCGGAGATCGCGCTGGCCCTCTGGTTCCACGACGCCATCTACGACGTACATCGCCACGACAACGAGGAACGCAGCGCCGACTGGGCGCAGCAGGCATTGCGCGATGCAGGCGTGGATGCCGATGCGGCGCAGCGCGTGCATGCACTGGTGATGGCCACGCGTCACCAGGCGCAGCCCGAGGAAGCCGATGCGCAACTGCTGGTCGACATCGACCTCTCGATCCTCGGTGCGCCGGCGCCACGCTTCGCCGAGTACGAGCAGCAGATCCGATTCGAGTACGCGCACGTGCCGCCCGAGGTCTTCGAACCCCGTCGGCGCCAGATCCTCGGCAGCTTCCTCGCGCGCGACCCGCTCTATCTCACGCCGTCGGTCCGCGCGCGACTCGAGGCCCCGGCCCGCGTCAACCTGCAGCGCGCGATCGGCTGATCAAACGCCGAAGCCGCAGGCAGCAGGATGAGTTCGCGTCGTCCGACGCCTGGCGCGAGGCCAGCAAAGCCGCCGGCCCCAATGCAAAAAGGGCTGCCATGCCCGCGGCACGACAGCCCCTTCAGAAACGCCAGGACGCTCAGCGTGCCTTGCCTTCCTTCCACGCCGTCAGCAGCTTCTCGTAGTCGATGGTCTCGCCCTTGGGCTTCTCGTTGGCCAGCTTCTTCCAGGGCGCGTGCTCGTCGCTCAGCATCTTGGCGGGATCGCCCTTCGCCGCGAGCTTGGGCGCGCACTTGGCCATGCCGGCGCGCTCCAACCGGCCCATCACGTTGTCCATTTCCTCGGCCAGGTTGTCCATCGCCTTCTGCGGCGTCTTCTCGCCGGTGACTGCCTCGGCCACGTTCTTCCACCACAGTTGCGCGAGCTTCGGGTAGTCGGGCACGTTGGTGCCGGTCGGCGTCCATGCAATGCGCGCCGGGCTGCGGTAGAACTCGATCAGGCCGCCGTACTTGTTGGCGTTCTGGGTGAAGTAGTCGTGACGGATATCGCTCTCGCGGATGAAAGTGAGGCCCACCACGCTCTTCTTGGCCGAGACGGTCTTCGAAGTCACGAACTGCGCGTAGAGCCAAGCGGCCGCCGTCTTGTTGGCGTCATGGGCCTTGAAGAAGGTCCACGATCCCACGTCCTGGTAGCCGTTCTGCATGCCCTGCTTCCAGTACGGGCCGTTCGGGCCGGGCGCCATCCGCCACTTGGGCGAACCGTCGGCATTGACCACCGGCAGGCCCGGCTTGGTCATGTCGGCGGTGAAAGCCGTGTACCAGAAGATCTGCTGCGCGATCTGGCCCTGCGCCGGCACCGGCCCCGCCTCGCCGAAGGTCATGCCGGTGGCTTCCTTGGGCGCATATTTCTTCATCCAGTCGATGTACTTGGTGAGCGCATAGACGGCGGCCGGCGAGTTGGTTGCGCCGCCGCGCGCCACGCTGGCGCCGACCGGTGTGCACTTGTCGGCGGCGACCTTGATGCCCCATTCGTCGATCGGCATGCCGTTGGGAATGCCCTTGTCCGCGGTGCCCGCCATCGAAAGCCACGCATCCGTGAAGCGCCAGCCCAGCGACGGATCCTTCTTGCCGTAGTCCATGTGGCCGTAGATCGGCTTGCCGTCGATGGTCTTCACATCGACGCTGAAGAACTCGGCAATGTCTTCGTAGGCGCTCCAGTTCAGCGGCACGCCAAGGTCATAGCCGTACTTGGCCTTGAACTTGTCCTTCAGGTCCTGGCGCGCGAACAGGTCGGCGCGGAACCAGTAGAGGTTGGCGAACTGCTGGTCGGGAAGCTGGTAGAGCTGGCCGTCCGGCGCCGTGGTGAAGCTGGTGCCGATGAAATCCTTGACGTCCAGGCCCGGGTTGGTCCATTCCTTGCCAGCACCGGCCATGTAGTCGGTCAGCGACAGGATCTTGCCGTAGCGGTAGTGCGTGCCGATCAGGTCCGAATCGCTGATCCAGCCGTCGTAGATGGACTTTCCCGACTGCATCGAAGTCTGGAGCTTTTCGACCACATCACCTTCCTGGATGATGTCGTGCTTGACCTTGATCCCGGTGATCTCCTCGAAGGCCTTGGCCAAGGTCTTCGACTCGTACTCGTGCGTCGTGATCGTTTCCGACACCACCGAGATCTCGCGCACCCCCTTGGCCTGAAGCTTCTTCGCGGCGTCGATGAACCATTTCATCTCCGCGGTCTGCTGGTCCTTGCTCAGGGTCGACGGCTGGAATTCGCTGTCGATCCATTTCTTGGCCTCGGCCTCACCGGCCGAGGCGCTCTGCATCGCGAGCGCTGCCGCTGCGAGTGCCAGCGCTGTGTAGCGAATCTTCATGGATGTCTCCTCTAGGTGCTTCCCGGTGTTGTGCAGATCCCGGCCCCGGGAAAGCGAAGAGCCGGAGAGCTTAAAAGCAATGCGTGCTCAGCCTTTGCGCATGACGAGCGCCAGCACGAGCATCGACAGAACGAAACTGATCCAGATCGACGGCTCGGCCTCCAGCGCCAGCCACTCCTGGAGCTTGCCCGCGATGCCGATGAAGACCAGGTTGACGTAGGCCGCAATCAGCAGGCCGATGAAGAGCCGGTCGCCGCGCGTGGTTTCCATCGGCAGCCAGCCGCGGCGCAAGGTGGTGGGCGACTTGACTTCCCACATCGTCATGCCCACGAGCATCAGCGCGATGCAACTGAAGAAAACGGCCACCGGCGTGGTCCAGACCATCCATTCGAGCATTCCGAACTCCTTTCCACCTAGACCCGGCCCATCGCGAAGCCCTTCGCGATGTAGTGCCGCACGAACCAGATCACGATCGCGCCCGGCACGATCGTCAGCACGCCCGCGGCCGCCAGCGTCGCCCAGTCCATGCCGGACGCGCTCACCGTCCGCGTCATCGTCGCCACGATGGGCTTGGCGTTCACGCTGGTCAGCGTGCGCGCAAGCAGCAGTTCGACCCAGCTGAACATGAAGCAGAAGAAGGCCGCGACGCCGACGCCCGCCTTGATCAGCGGCAAGAAGATGGTGAGGAAGAAGCGCGGGAAGGAGTAGCCGTCGATGTAGGCCGTCTCGTCGATCTCGCGCGGGATGCCGCTCATGAAGCCTTCCAGGATCCACACCGCCAGCGGCACGTTGAAGAGCAGGTGCGCCAGTGCCACCCCCAGGTGCGTGTCCATCAGCCCGACGGTGGTGTAGAGCTGGAAGAAGGGCAGCAGGAACACCGCGGGCGGCGTCATGCGGTTGGTCAGCAACCAGAAGAAGACATGCTTGTCGCCGAGGAAGGAGTAGCGCGAGAAGGCATAGGCGGCCGGCAGCGCCACCGTGAGCGAGATGACGGTGTTGATGCCCACATAGATCAGGCTGTTGATGTAGCCCGAGTACCAGGACTCGTCGGTGAAGATGCGCGCGTAGTTGGCCCAGGTGAAATGCTGCGGGAAGAAGGAGAAGCTCGAAAGGATCTCCTCGTTGGTCTTGAAGCTCATGTTGATCATCCAGTAGATGGGCAACAGGGCGAACAGGATGTAGAGCAGCAGGAAGATGCTGCGCTTGCGGAATCTCTTCTCGTTCATTGCGGCTCCTCCACCCTCTGGGTCCCCACCCGCTGCATCCAGTTGTAGAGCACGAAGCAGAACAGCAGGATGATCAAGAAGTAGATCAGCGAGAACGCGGCCGCAGGCCCCAGGTCGAACTGACCCACGGCCTTCTGCGTGAGGTACTGGCTCAGGAAGGTGGTGGCGTTGCCCGGCCCGCCGCCGGTCAGCACGAAGGGCTCGGTGTAGATCATGAAGCTGTCCATGAAGCGCAGCAGCACCGCGATCATCAGCACGCCGCGCATCTTGGGCAGCTGGATGTAGCGGAACACGGCGAAGCGGCTGGCGCCGTCGATGCGCGCGGCTTGGTAGAAGGCGTCCGGGATGGAGCGCAGCCCGGCAAAGCACAGCAGCGCCACCAGCGGCGTCCAGTGCCAGACGTCCATCACCAGCACCGTGATCCAGGCATCCGTGGCGCTACCGGTGTAGTTGTAGTCGATGCCTAGCCTCTGCAGGGTCCAGCCGAGCAGGCCGATGTCGGCGCGGCCGTAGATCTGCCAGATGGTGCCGACCACGTTCCAGGGGATCAGCAGCGACAGCGCGATGATCACCAGCACGGCGGAAGACTTCCACCCGGTCGAGGGCATCGACAGGGCCAGGCAGATGCCGAGCGGGATCTCCACCAGCAGCACCGCCAACGAAAAGCCGAGCTGGCGCCAGAGCGCCGCATGCAGCTCGTCGTCGCGCATCACCGAGGCGAACCACTCGGTGCCGACGAAGACACGGCGCTCGGGCGAGATGATGTCCTGCACCGAGTAGTTGACCACCGTCATCAGCGGCACGATGGCCGAGAAGGCCACGCACAGCAGCACCGGCAGCACCAGCCACCAGGCCTTCTGGTTGATGGGCTTCGTGGTTCCGTTCATATCTGCCCCCACGCTCGGCACTTCGTGTCCTCGCTGCCCCCCAAGGGGACGCGAGCTTGCTTGAAGCGGTTCTGCGCTGCGCTCATGCGACCAGCTCCTCATCCCGATAGAAGCACGTGTGCGCGTCCACCACCTTCAGCCAGACCGGCTCGCCCGCCGCAGGCGCCTGGGCGTCGGAAGACAGCCGTGCCTTGATCACGCTCTCCCCCGCCCGCGCCGTCAGCATCTGGTGGGTACCCACGTCCTGCAGTTGCACGACGGTCGCCCCAAGCGCACCGGCCGCGTTCGGCTCGGCCAGCGTGACGTACTCAGGGCGGATGCCCAGCTTGAGCGCACCCTCCGGCAGCGCGCGCGGGGTCGTGAGCCGCATGCCCGCGACGTCGAGCGACCAGCCGCTGCTCTGCACCGGCAGGAAGTTCATGCCCGGCGAGCCGATGAAATGGCCGACGAAGGTATGGGCCGGCCGCTCGAACAGCGCATCGGCGCTGCCCACCTGCACCGCCTTGCCGCGCGTCATGACCATCACCTCCTCCGCGAAGGTCAGCGCCTCGACCTGGTCGTGCGTGACATAGATCAGCGTGAGCTTGAGCTCGCGATGGATCTGCTTGAGCTTGCGCCGCAGCTGCCACTTGAGGTTGGGATCGATCACGGTCAGCGGCTCGTCGAAGAGCACGGCCGACACATCGCTGCGCACCAGCCCGCGGCCCAGCGAGATCTTCTGCTTGGCATCGGCCGCGAGCCCTGCGGCGCGCTGGTTGAGCTGGCCGCTCATGTCGAGCATCTCGGCGATCTCGCCCACGCGCTTCCTGATCTGCTCGGCGGGCATCTTCCGGTTGCGCAAGGGAAAGGCGAGGTTTTCGGCCACGGTCATCGTGTCGTAGATCACCGGGAACTGAAACACCTGCGCGATGTTGCGCTCCTGCGGCGACGCATGCGTGACATCGCGCCCATCGAAGCTGACCGTGCCGCGCGACGGCGCCAGCAGGCCCGAGATGATGTTGAGCATGGTGGTCTTGCCGCAGCCCGAGGGGCCGAGCAAGGCGTAGGCGCCGCCGTCGCGGAAGCTCATCGTGAGCGGCAGCAGCGCATAGTCGCTGTCCTGCGTCGGATTGGGCCGGTAGGCATGGGCCAGGTCGAGGTCGATGCGTGCCACGTTCAGGCTCCCTGTCTGCGCCAGGCCGGCGCGACGGCCAGGCGTTCGGCGGAGTCGAACACATAGGCTTGCGTCGCCGGAAAGTAGAGCGTGATGGCGGCCCCGAGCTCGAAACGGTGCACGCCCGTCAGCTGTGCCACCAGGTCGCCTACCGGGGTCTCGACGTGCACGAAGGTGTCGGAGCCCGAGATCTCGGCCAGTTCGACCTTGCCGGGAATGGCGATATCGCCCTCGCCCGGCCGCACGTCGAGGGCGCTGGCGCGCAGGCCCATGGTGACGGCCCCATCGACGCCGGCCGACAGAGTGACCGGCACCAGCGGGCCGCTGGACAGCTGCACGCCATCGGCCGCCACGCGCCCGGCCAGCAGGTTCATCGGCGGGTCGCTGAAGGCGCGCGCCACGCGCAGCGACTGCGGCGCGTGGAAGACTTCGGCAGTCGGGCCGTACTGCAGCAGCTCACCCGCATCCATCACCGCCGTGTAGCCACCGAGCAGCAATGCCTCGCCCGGCTCGGTCGTGGCGTAGATCACGGTGGAGTCGCCGGTAGCGAAGAGCTGCGTGAGCTCTTCGCGCAGGCCTTCGCGCAGCTTGTAGTCGAGGTTGACCAGCGGCTCGTCGAGCAGCACCAGCGGTGCGTTCTTGGCCAGCGCCCGGGCCAGCGCCACCCGCTGCTGCTGGCCGCCGGAGAGCTCGGCCGGGTAGCGGTCGAGGAACATGCCGATGCTCAGCTTTTCGGCCAGCTCGCGCACGCGGGCGTCGATGTTCTTCTCGCCGCGCAGCTTGAGCGGCGAGCCGATGTTCTCGGCCACCTTGAGCGAGGGGTAGTTGATGAACTGCTGGTACACCATCGCCACGTTGCGCTCGCGCACCGGCACGCCGGTCACGTTCCTGCCGTCGACCAGGACCAGGCCCGAGCTGGGCGTGTCGAGCCCGGCCATCAGCCGCATCAGGCTCGTCTTGCCGGCCTGCGTGGCGCCGAGCAGCACCGTCACCGCGCCGTGCCGCGGCGCGATGCTCTGCTCGTGGAGCCAGGTCTGCGCACCCACCTTCTTGGTGACGCGCTCCAGTGTCAGTTGCATGCAACTCCTTCCTGCTGCCTGGGGGTACGCGCCTGCTGCTTCATCCAGTCAGCAACGCGCTCGCGTTCCTCCGGCGTGTAGTGCAGGCCGAGCTTGGAGCGCCGCCACAGCACGTCCTCCGCGCTGCACGCCCATTCCTCGTCCTGCAGGTAGCGCAGCTCGCGCTCGTGCAGGCCGGGTGCGACGGCCTCGCCCAAGTCATTCATCGATTGCGCATCGCCAATCACCGTCGCGATGCGTGCGCCGTAAGCGCGCGAGAGGCGGCGCGCCAGCTCAGCGTCGAGCCAGGGGTGCTTCGCGCGAACCGCCGCCACGAAGCGCTCGAAGTCTTCGTCCGGCCGGGTGGCGGGGCCGATCCAGCCAGACAGGTCTCCGCCGGCCAGGAAGGCGCCCTCGGTCCAGGCCGCGCGCGATTCGCCCAGCATGCGGCCCACCTCGTCTGCCGCGTCCTCGGAGAGCTTGCGAAAGGTCGTGATCTTGCCGCCCCACACCGACAGCAGCGGCGCCGCGGTGGTGTTCGATTCGAGCATGTAGTCGCGCGTGACCGCGGACGGATCGCCCGAGGCATCGTCGAGCAGCGGGCGCACGCCGGAGTAGGTCCAGGCCACGTCCGCCGGCGCGACCGGCTTCTCCAGATAGCGGCTGGCCTGGGTACAGAGATACTCGATCTCGTCCGCGCCGATGCGCGCCGCGCCCGGGTCGTCGCCACTGAGTTCGATGTCGGTCGTGCCGATCAGCGTGAAGGCGTCCTGGTAGGGAATCGCGAAGATGATGCGCTTGTCGGGGTTCTGGAAGATGTAGGCGTGGTCGTGGGTGAAGAGGCGCGGCACCACGATGTGGCTGCCCTTGACCAGGCGCAGGTGCCTGGTGGCCAGCGCCTCGCCGTCGGCTGGCCGCGCCACGCCGCGCAAGAAGGACTCGGCCCAGGGCCCGGCGGCATTCACCACCGCGCGCGCCCGCACGGTGCGCCGACCGGCCGGACCGTCGAGCATCGCCGTCCAGCCATCGGCATCGCGCTGCGCGCCGAGGCAGCGCGTGCGCGTCAGCACCTCGGCACCCCTGGCGCGCGCATCCAGCGCATTGAGCACGACCAGGCGCGCATCGTCGACCCAGCCATCCGAATACACGAAGCCGCGCTTGAACTGCGGCTTGAGCGGCACACCGGCCGCGTGCGCGCGCAGGTCGACCGAGCGCGAGCCCGGCAGCACTTCGCGCCGGGCCAGGTGGTCATACAGGAACAGGCCGATGCGCACCATCCAGGCTGGCCGCATCGACGGGTCGTGCGGCATCACGAAGCGCAGCGGCCACATGATGTGCGGGGCGCTGCGCAGCAGCACCTCACGCTCCTGCAGCGCTTTGCGCACCAGCGAGAACTCGTAGTACTCGAGGTAGCGCAGGCCGCCATGGATCAGCTTGGTAGAAGACGAAGAGGTGTGCGCCGCGAGGTCGTCCTGCTCGCACAGCAGCACCCGCCAGCCGCGGCCTGCCAGGTCGCGCGCGATGCCGCAGCCATTGATGCCGCCACCCACGATCAGCACGTCGCAGGCGGCCGCAGCGGCCGACGAGGATGAAAAAGTTGCGCTCACGGTCTGAGGTTGGATGGTTCGATCTCCGCTCGAGGCGTCTTCGGTTTTTTTCATTTTGGTTCCTTATGGCGCGATTTTCCTACTCGTTAACCCTTGCGTCCATTCGTTTTCTTTCGTTCTAAAGTAGCGCGCCCTGCGCTCTGTTCCATTTGCGTGAATTCGAATCCCCGACAACTCAAGCTCCTCAACACCGTGCGCACGCGCGGCTCGGTCACCGTCGAACAGCTCGCCGACATGCTCGGCGTGACGCTGCAGACGGTGCGACGCGACGTGCAGCGCCTGGCGGACGAGGGGCTGCTCAGGCGCTTCCATGGGGGCGTGCGGGTGCCGAGCTCGACCACCGAGAACATCGGCTACCAGCAGCGAGAAAACCTGCATGCCGAAGGCAAGGCGCGCATCGCGCGCGCCGTGGCGGCGCGCGTGCCGAACGACTGCTCGCTGATCCTCAACATCGGCACCACCACGGAGGCGATCGCCAAGGCCTTGCTGCAGCACACCGGCCTGCGCGTGATCACCAACAACCTCAATGTGGCCACCATCCTGAGCGACAACCCGAACTGCGAGGTGATCGTGGCCGGCGGCTCGGTGCGGTTGCGGGACCGCGCGATCGTGGGCGAGGCCACGGTCGATTTCATCCGCCAGTTCAAGGTCGACATCGCGCTGATCGGCGTCTCCAGCATCGAGGCCGACGGCACGCTGCGCGACTTCGACCTGCGCGAGGTGAAGGTGGCGCAGACCATCATTGCGCAGGCGCGCGAGGTCTGGCTCGCGGCCGACGCGAGCAAGTTCAACCGCCCTGCCATGATCGAGCTGGCGACGCTGTCGCAGATCGACTGCCTGTTCACCGACGCGGCGCCGCCGCCGCCCTTCCCCGAGCTGCTCGAGCGCGCACAGGTCCGTTGCGAGATCGCGCGCGAACACTGATCCAAGAGGTTTTCCCATGACCTACCTGCTCGCCCTCGACCAGGGCACCTCCAGCTCCCGCAGCATCGTGTTCGACCGCGAAGGGCGCATCGTCGCCCTGGCCCAGAAAGAGCTCACGCAGATCTACCCGCAGCCCGGCTGGGTCGAGCACGACCCGATGGAGATCTGGCGAAGCCAGCTCGCCACCGCGCACGAGGTGCTGGCCAAGGCGAAGCTGAAGGCGGGCGACATCCATGCGATCGGCATCACCAACCAGCGCGAGACCACCGTGCTGTGGAACCGCAGGACGGGGCAGCCGGTGCATCACGCCATCGTCTGGCAGGATCGCCGCGCGGAGCCGCTGTGCGCGAAGCTGCGCGAGGACGGCATGACCGGCACCATCCAGGAGAAGACCGGCCTGGTGATCGACGCCTACTTCTCCGCCACCAAGCTGCGATGGTTGCTCGACAACGTGCCGGGCGTGCGCGCAGCAGCCGAGCGCGGCGAGCTGGCCTTCGGCACCGTCGACAGCTGGTTGATATGGCAACTGACCGGCGGCAAGCAGCACGTGAGCGATGTCACCAACGCCTCGCGCACCATGCTCTTCAACGTGCATACGCACCAGTGGGATGCGGACCTGCTCAAGGCGCTGGACATCCCCGCCTCGCTGATGCCCGAGGTCAAGCCGTCGAGCACGCATTTCGCCGACACCGATGCCGGCCTTTTCGACTGCCCGCTGCCCATCGGCGGCGTGGCCGGCGACCAGCAGAGCGCGCTCTTCGGCCAGGCCTGCTTCGAGGCGGGCATGGCCAAGAACACCTACGGCACCGGCTGCTTTCTGCTGATGCACACCGGCGGCGACTTCCAGCCTTCGCACAACGGCCTGCTCGTGACCAGCGCCGCACAGACGGTCGGCATGCCACCGCAGTACGCGATGGAGGGCAGCGTCTTCGTCGGCGGCGCGGTGGTGCAGTGGCTGCGCGATGGCTTGAAAGCCATCCAGGGCAGCGCCCAGGTGCAGGCGCTGGCCGAGAGCGTGCCCGATGCGGGCGGCGTGATGATGGTGCCCGCCTTCACCGGGCTCGGCGCGCCCTACTGGAACGCCGATGCGCGCGGCACCATCACCGGCCTGACGCGCGGCACGACCGTGGCGCACATTGCGCGCGCGGCGCTGGAGAGCATCGCCTACCAGAGCGCCGCGCTGCTGCAGGCGATGAGCCGCGACGCCATGGCAGCGGGCGGCAAGCCGGTGGCGGAACTGCGGGTGGATGGTGGTGCGGCCGTCAACGACCTGCTGATGCAGTTCCAGGCGGATCTGCTGGGGATTCCGGTGGTGCGGCCGGAGGTCATCGAGACCACGGCGCTCGGCGCCGCCTACCTTGCGGGGCTTTCGACGGGCGTGTACCGCGACACGGGAGAGCTGTCGAAGCAGTGGCGGGTGGAGCGGCGCTTCATTCCGACGTTGAGCCGGGAGAAGGCTGAGGAGAAGATGGGGCGCTGGGAGCTAGCGGTGCGGAGGGCGACGCTGGTTTGAACGAGGCTCGGTGCCGCGACAAACCGAGCACGATGCGAACGCCGTCCGGGTTGAGGTCCATCAGTTCGACCGCGGGAGATCACTTCACCCACTCCCACAAGGCGAATCCAATCGCTCCCAACAGCGCTGCCACCGCCGCAACGCCGACAGCCCACAACAGAACTATCTCCAGCCACACAAGTTGCCGATGCCGCCGCTCCCCAGCCGCGTCCTCACCGAGAAACCACGCCACGACGAGGATCGTCACGGCGACGCTCAGCCAGAGGCCGAGGGGAACGTCTCCCATTCCCATACCCACGTCCATATCCACCTCCTCTTCTCTTTTCGCATTGATTCAACGTTCCCGCAGACTGTCGCTCGCCGCGTGCTGCACGGGACTCAGCAGGCACTCACTCGATGATCCGCCTCTTGCCCGTCTTGATCTCCGCCATCAGATTCATCCCCCCGGCCCAGCTTGACTGGTTGGCCTCGATATCGACATGGCTGCGCTCCAGTACCAGCTTCACCGGAAAGATCGCGCCGCGCTGCTCTCGTTCACTGCATCGGCGGGTACCGTGCGCACGATGGCAGCCACGGTGCCGTAGCGCGTGAACGGGAAGGTCTCAACTTGAGCTCGGACCGCTGGCCTTGTCGATCGGCTGCCGTGCGATAAGGGCATCGCAGCGCGCGCTGCGTCAAATGCCAACTCCCCGAGCCTTGCGATGTGTGGCGGGGAAGATAGCCGAAGCCTGGGGGAGCGGCACCCCTCCAGAAGTCGATAGTTGAAACCGATAAGACTTGCGCCTTACCGCAGTCGGACCTGCCGCCGACTTGGGATTAATCCCTTCAGTGCCCCGGCACCAGGAAGTCCTGGCTGATGCGCCACCCCAGGTCGTTCACCCGGTCGAGAAACTGTGTGAGATAGGCGTGCAGTCCTGTCGCGAGGATCTCGTCGACGACGGCGTACTGCAGGTCGGCGAGCAGCTTGCCGGCACGCCGCTGGGTCTCGGCGCTCTGGTCGTTCTTCACTTTCTCGAGATCGTTCACCACCTCGATCAGGCTGGCGTGCAGCGAGCGCGGCATGTCGGGGCGCAGGATCAGCAGCTCGGCCACGCGCTCGGGCTTGATCACGTCGCGGTATACCTTGCGGTAGACCTCGAAGGCCGAGACGCTGCGCAGGATCGCGCTCCAGTGATAGAAGTCGTACTCCTGGTCCTCCTCGGTGGCGGTGCCGAAGAACTCGCTGTTGAGCGCGTGGAACTTCACGTCGACCAGGCGCGCGGTGTTGTCGGCGCGCTCGATGAAGGTGCCCAGACGCGAGAAGTGAAAGGCCTCGTCCTGCAGCATGGTGCCCACGGTCACGCCGCGCGAGAGATGCGAGCGGAACTTGACCCACTCGAAGAACTGCCCCGGGTCGCGCTCGAAGTCGCCGGCGCGCAGCATGCGATTGACCTCGAGCCAGGTGGTGTTCTGCGTTTCCCACGATTCGGTGGTGAGCGCGCCCCGAACGGCCCGCGCGTTCTCGCGCGCGGCACGCAGGCAAGAGAGGATCGACGACGAATTCGACTCGTCCTTGACCATGAACTCCATGACCCGGTCGGGCGTGATCTGGTCGTACTTCTCGTTGAAGGCGGGCAGCAGTTCGCTGATCGACAACAGGCCCTGCCAGCCGTACTTGGCGACCTCGGCCGATTGCGGCAAAAGCGAGGTCTGGTAATTGACGTCGAGCATGCGGGCGGTGTTTTCGGCCCGCTCGGTGTAGCGCGACATCCAGTAGAGGTGATCGGCGGTGCGTGAGAGCATGTGGCGGTTCCCTGTAATGGCCTCAAACCCCGAAAGCGCTATCGCGCTTTGGCGTGTTTTGGTGGCGACATGACAAGCGCTTCGCGCAGTTGTCAGTCGCCCCCGCGAATGCCTTCGGCATATCGCCGGCCCGCTCGGTGTAGCGCGACATCCAGTAGAGGTGATCGGCGGTGCGTGAAAGCATGTGGCGGTTCCCTGTAATGGCCTCAAACCCCGAAAGCGCTATCGCGCTTTGGCGTGTTTTGGTGGCGACATGACAAGCGCTTCGCGCAGTTGTCAGTCGCCCCCGCGAATGCCTTCGGCATATCGCCGGCCCGCTCGGTGTAGCGCGACATCCAGTAGAGGTGATCGGCGGTGCGTGACAACATGGCAGATGCTCTCCTGATCAGCTCGACTGTGTTTGCGTCTGGGTCTGCTTCCGGGGGGTCTCGGCCTGGCCCGAGTCTCCGTTGCGCGGCTTGCCCCGCCGGTCGCCCTCGAGGATCCAGGTGTCCTTGGTGCCGCCGCCCTGCGAGGAGTTGACCACCAGCGAGCCTTCCTTGAGCGCCACGCGCGTGAGCCCGCCAGGGACCATCTGCACCTCCTTGCCCGAGAGCACGAAGGGCCGCAGGTCGATGTGCCGCGGCGCGATGCCCGACTCGACATAGGTCGGCGAGGTCGACAGGCTCAGGGTGGGCTGCGCGATGTAGCCGTCGGGCTTGGCCAGCACGGCCTTCTTGAAGTCCTCGATCTCGGCCTGCGTCGCCGCCGGGCCGATCAGCATGCCGTAGCCGCCGGCGCCGTGGACTTCCTTGACCACCAGGTCCTTCATGTGGGCCATCGTGTAGTCGAGGTCGTCCTTGTTGCGGCACACCCAGGTCGGTACGTTCTTGAGGATCGGCTGCTCGCCCAGGTAGAACTCGATCATCTTCGGCACGTAGGGATAGATCGACTTGTCGTCGGCCACTCCGGTGCCCACGGCATTGCAGATCACCACGTTGCCCTCGCGGTACGCACGCATCAGGCCGGCGCAGCCCAAGGTGGAGCTCGGCCTGAAGACCTCGGGGTCGAGGAAGTCGTCGTCGACGCGGCGATAGATGACATCCACGCGCCGCGGCCCGCGGGTCGTGCGCATGTAGACGAAGTCGTCCTTGACGAAGAGGTCTTGCCCCTCGACGAGTTCCACGCCCATCTGCTGCGCGAGAAAGGCGTGCTCGAAGTAGGCGCTGTTGTACATGCCGGGCGTGAGCACCACCACCGTGGGTTCGGCGGTGGCAGGCGGCGCGGAAGCGCGCAGGGTCTCCAGCAGCAGGTCGGGGTAGTGCGCCACCGGCGCGACGCGGTTCTGGCTGAAGAGGTCGGGGAAGAGCCGCATCATCATCTTGCGGTTCTCGAGCATGTAGCTCACGCCGCTCGGCACGCGCAGGTTGTCTTCGAGCACGTAGTACTCGCCGTTGCCGCTGGCGTCGGGTGCGCGCACGATGTCGATGCCCGAGATGTGCGAGTAGACGTCGTTGGGCACTTTCACACCCACCATCTCGGGCCGATACTGCGCGTTGTTGAAGATCTGGTCCGACGGAATCACACCGGCCTTGATGATTTCCTGCCCGTGGTAGACGTCGTGGAGGAAGCGGTTGAGCGCCGTGACGCGCTGCACCAGGCCCTTTTCCATGCGCTCCCATTCATGGGCGGGAATGATGCGCGGCAGCAGGTCGAAGGGGATCAGGCGCTCGGTGCCCGAGCCGTCCTCGTCTTTCGCGCCGTAGACGGCAAAGGTGATGCCGACACGGCGGAAGATCATCTCCGCTTCCTCCCGGCGCGAACGCATCACGTCGGGGGGCTGCTTCGCGAGCCACTGGTCGTAGCGCTTGTAGTGGTTGCGGATCGCGGCGCCTTGATAGGGCAGCTGCTCGTACATCTCGTCGAATTTGTGCATGGGCGACCGATCTCCTAGGCCGTAGCTTAGCAAGTTCAAGGCCAGAAACCGTGCTCACGCTAACCCCAACACGGCGCCAGCACGCAGCGCCAGGAAGGCATTCACGGCAGCCGGTGATGCCAGTAGCGCTGTTCTTCCTGCCGTTCGCAGCGCACGGCCGAGGGATGCGCGCTGGACCAGCGGGCCGCGCCGCAATGCGCGGAGTCGACTACGGCAATGCCACGCTCCGCATAGCGCGCCGTCACCTCCGCGGCTGGGTGCCCGAAGCGGTTGCGGTACCCGGCCTGGACCAACGCGATGCGCGGCCGCACCGCCTCGAGCAGCGTGGCGCTCGACGAAGTCTTGCTGCCGTGGTGCGGGACCAGCAGCACATCGGCGTGCAGGGTGGGCGCGCGCGCCGTCAGCGCCGCTTCCTGCAGGCGCTCGATGTCGCCGGTCAGCAGCGCAGTCGCGCGCCCGTTGCCGATGTGCAGCACGCAAGAGACCGCATTGGGCTTGGTGACGCCGGCGTAGTCGGCCTCTTGCGGATGGAGGATCTCGAAGCGAACGCCGTCCCAGGTCCACGCCTGCCCGGCCAAGCAGCGCTGCACCGGCCGCAGCTGCCGCAGGGGGTGCCCGGCCTCGATCGAGCTGCGCAGCTCGGCCCCGGGCTGCATTGCCAGCACCGCGGGCGCGCCGCCGGTGTGGTCGCTGTCGCGATGGCTCAGGACGACGGTGTCCAGCCGCTCGCCCAGCGCACGCAGCAGCGGCACCAGCACGCGGTTTCCGGCATCGCTTTCGAGGCTGTAGCGCGGCCCGGCGTCATACAGGAGGCTGTGGGTGGCGGTGCGCACCAGCACCGCATTGCCCTGCCCGATGTCCGCGGCGAGCAGCTCGAACTCGCCGGCAGGCGGTCGCGGCGCTTGCCAGAGCAGCGCCGGCAACAGCAGCGGCAGGCCCTGCACTCGCAGCGCCCACGGCAGGCGCATGGCCAGGAGCACCCCGCCGGCCACGCCGGCGACGCTGGCCCAGAGCGCGGGCGCCGGTGCCGCCAGCGTGGCCAGCGGCAGTTCGGCCAGCCACTGCAGCACCAGCGCCAGCCACTGGACTGCCCGGGCGGCCAGGTCCCACAACGGCGGCAGCAACACACCCAGCATGGCGAGCGGCGTGAGCACCAGCGTGACCCACGGTATGGCGATCGCATTGGCCAGCAGACCGACACTCGAGACCTGCTGAAAAAGCAGCAGGCTGAGCGGCGTCAATGCCAGGGTCACCGCCCATTGCTCGCGCGCCATGCGGGTCAGGCGCGCCGCGATGCCCGTGCCGCCTTCATCGGAGGCGCCCGTGGCGAACAGCACGCCCACGGCCACGAAGCTGAGCCAGAAACCGGCCTGCATCAGCGCCCAGGGATCGACCGCCACGACCACCGCGCACGTCGTCAGCCAGACGAAGGGCCAGGGCCACTGCCGCCCCGAAAGGCGCAACAGCGCGACCGTGGCGAGCATCCACACCGTGCGTTGCGAGGGCAAGCCCCAGCCGCTGAAGAGCGCATACAGCGCCGCCAGCAGCACGCCGCCCACCAGAGCCGCATGCGGCGCGGGCACCCACAGCATCAGCCGGACGCTGCGCCGCCAAGCCGCGCCCACCAGCCACGCGGCGAGCCAGGCGAACATCGTGATGTGCAGGCCGGAGATCGACATCAGGTGCGCAACGCCGGTGGCGCGGAACACGTCCCAGTCGGCACGTTCGATCGCGTTCTGGTCGCCCGTGACCAAGGCCGCGATCACGCCGGCCGTCCGGCGCTCGGCCACGCGCTCGAAGACCGCGTCGCGCACGGCCTCGCGCGCACGCTCGACCGGGTGAAGCCAGGTCTGGCCCTGCGGCTGCGGCGGCGCATCGCGTGCGCCGGTGCGCACATAGCCGCTGGCCTGCACGCCCTGTTCCCAGAGCCGCAGTTCCTGGTCGAAGCCATGCGGGTTCAGAGTGCCATGCGGCGCCTTCAGCCGCACCGTCATGCGCCAGCGCTCGCCCGCGTGCACAGTGCCTGGCGCCGCGACGGGTTCGGCGCGCGAGGCCTCCTCGGGCGCGCGTCCCCAGAGGCCTGTGTTGTCCGCATACCAGCCAAGCGCGACGCGCGCGGGCGGGCGCGGCAGCCCTCGCCCGGCACCGTCAGCCCAGGCAGCGCTCTCGACATCGAAGAGAAAACGCATCGCTCCATCGCCTGGCTGCGGCATCTGCGAGACCACGCCGAGCAACGCCAGATCGCGTCCTTCGAGTGCGGGATCGAGTGCGTCGTCGGCATGGGCGCAGGCACGCCAGCCCGCAAGACCGGCCCCGGCCATCGCGCCGGCGAGCAGCAGTGCCGGCAGCAGCACGCGCGGGAAGAACCACCACCGCGCGCGGTGCAGCAACAGCCAGCCCGCCGCCGCGACCAGCAGCAGCCCGGCATAGGCCGCGTGCTCCCACAACGCCGACTGCTGAAGCTGCAAGGCCGCGCCGAGCACCGAGCCGCCCATCAGCGCGAAGAAACCCAGGCCGCGGTCCTGCGCCTCGGCCATCAAGAAACACTCATGGATGACATGCTGCAATTCCTCCCTTGGCTGCGCTCTGTGGCGCGCTAATTGCTATGCGTGTCAGCTAGTATGCGTCCTCGTTCAGGGGCCCTTCGACGCCATCGAAAAAAATGTCCATCCACGCCGCTCTTCACCACGTCACCCACTACAAGTACGACCGTCCGGTGCAACTGGGGCCTCAGGTGGTGCGCCTCCGTCCGGCGCCGCATTGCCGCAGCAACGTCATCTCCTATTCGCTGCGGGTCGAGCCCGAGCAGCACTTCGTCAACTGGCAGCAGGACCCCTTCGCGAACTACCTGGCGCGGCTTGTGTTCCCCGAGAAGGCGCGAGAGTTCAAGGTCACGGTCGACCTGGTGGTCGAGATGGCGGTCTACAACCCCTTCGACTTCTTCCTCGAGCCGCAGGCCGAGAACTTCCCCTTCAAGTACACCGAATCGCAGGCGCAGGAGCTGGCCCCCTACCTGGTGGCCGATCCCGCCACGCCGCTGGTAGCCGCCTACCTCGAGAAGGTCGACCGCAAGACGCAGCGCACCATCGATTTCCTGGTCGGTATCAACCAGCAGGTGCAGAAGGACGTCAACTACCTGATCCGCATGGAGCCCGGCGTGCAGACGCCCGAGGAGACGCTGGCGAATGGCTCGGGCTCCTGCCGCGACTCGGGCTGGCTGCTGGTGCAGCTGCTGCGCCACTGCGGGCTGGCGGCGCGCTTCGTCTCGGGCTACCTCATCCAGCTCACGCCCGACGTGAAGGCGCTCGATGGCCCGAGCGGCACCACCGTCGACTTCACCGACCTGCACGCGTGGTGCGAGGTGTACCTGCCCGGCGCAGGATGGATCGGCCTCGATGCCACCTCCGGCCTGATGGCAGGCGAAGGCCACATTCCGCTGGCCTGCACGCCTACCCCGTCCAGCGCGGCGCCGATCGAAGGCGTGGTCGACGATGCCGAGGTCGAATTCGGCCACGAGATGAAGGTCACGCGCATCCACGAATCGCCGCGCGTCACCAAGCCGTACACCGAGGACCAGTGGGCCGAGGTACTGGCGCTGGGCGACGCAGTGGATGCGCGCCTTTCGGCCAGCGACGTGCGGCTCACCATGGGCGGCGAGCCCACCTTCGTCGCCACCAGTGACCGCGACGCGGCCGAATGGAACACCGATGCGCTCGGTCCCACCAAGCGCGGCTACGCGACCGAGCTGGTGCACCGGCTGCGCGAGGAATACGGCCAGGGCGGCTTCCTGCATTTCGGGCAGGGCAAGTGGTACCCGGGCGAGCAGCTGCCGCGTTGGGCGCTGTCGATCTTCTGGCGCGCCGACGGCCAGGTCGTGTGGCACCGGCCCGAGCTCTTCGCCGACGAGCGACACCCCACCCACTACACCAGCGAGGACGCGCAGCGCTTCACCCGCGCGCTTGCGCGCAAGCTGGGGCTGACCGACCGCTTCGTGCAACCCGGCCACGAGGACGTCTTCTATTACCTCTGGCGCGAGCGCCGCCTGCCGGTGAATGTCGATCCCTTCGACTCCAAGCTCGATGACGAGATGGAGCGCGTGCGCCTGCGTCGCGTGTTCACGCAAAAGCTCGATGCCATCGTCGGCTACGTCCTGCCCATCGAGGCCGCGAACGCCGAGTCCGATGCGCCCGCGCTCGCCGGCCCGGCGTGGAAGACCGGCCCCTGGTTCCTGCGCGACGACCGCCTCTACCTGATCCCAGGCGATTCGCCGATGGGCTACCGCCTGCCGCTGGATTCGCAGCCCTGGGCCAGCAAGGGCGACTACCCCTACCTCATCGAGCGCGATCCCAACGCCCCGCGAGCGCCCCTGCCCGCCTCGGCGCTGTTCCGCGAGCGCTACGAGGGCACGCTGGGCAGTGCGCCCGACCTCGCGGAGGTGCCCTATGAGTTCGGCGCACCGCAGCAGGCGCCGGCCGCGGTGCGCTTCCAGGCGGCACACGGCAACGCCGCGGCGGCGCGCGCTCCGATGGAGAAGGAGCCGGGCTCATTGCGCCGTCCGCAGAGCGGCGAGTCGGCCCACTGGGTCACGCGCACCGCGCTGTGCGTGGAGGTGCGCGACCCGCGCCGCGCCAACGGCCCGGGGGCCGAGAAGGTCGGCAGCGCCTCGGGCGTGCTTTACATCTTCATGCCGCCGCTGGCACGGCTGGAGGACTACCTCGACCTGCTCGCGGCCGTCGAGGCCACGGCGGACGAGCTCGACCTGCGGGTGGTGATCGAAGGCTACCCCCCGCCGCGCGACCCCCGCCTCAAGTTGCTGCAGGTCACGCCCGATCCGGGAGTGATCGAGGTCAACATCCATCCGGCGCACAACTGGCGCGAACTGGTGGCACACACCGAGTTCCTCTACGACGCGGCCTTCGAGACCCGGCTGTCGGCCGAGAAGTTCATGACCGACGGCCGCCACACCGGCACCGGCGGCGGCAACCACTTCGTGCTCGGCGGTGCCACGCCTGCCGACAGCCCCTTCCTTCGCCGGCCCGAGCTGCTCGCGAGCCTCTTGCTCTACTGGCACAACCACCCCTCGCTCAGCTACCTGTTCTCGGGCATGTTCATCGGCCCGACCAGCCAGGCCCCGCGCGTGGACGAGGCCCGAAACGACCAGGTCTACGAACTCGAGATCGCGCTGGCGCAGATCGCCCGCAACCGCGATATCCATGGCGACGGCATGCCGCCCTGGCTGGTCGACCGCACGCTGCGCAACATCCTGGTCGATGTCACCGGCAACACCCATCGCAGTGAGTTCTGCATCGACAAGCTGTACTCGCCCGACGCCGCCACCGGCCGCCTGGGCCTGCTGGAACTGCGCGCCTTCGAGATGCCGCCGCATGCGCGCATGAGCATCGCGCAGCAGCTGCTGCTGCGTGCGCTGGTGGCGCGCTTCTGGGACGCGCCTTACCGCGCGCCCGTGACGCGCTGGGGCACCGAGCTGCACGACCGTTTCCTGCTGTCCACCTTTGTCCGGATGGACTTCGACGACGTGATCAGCGAGATGCGCCAGGCCGGCTTCGCCTTCGACCCAACCTGGTTCGCGCCGCACTTCGAGTTCCGCTTCCCGCTGGTCGGCCAGGTGCAGGCCATGGGCGTGGAGCTGTCGCTGCGCAACGCGCTCGAGCCCTGGCACGTGATGGGCGAGGAAGGCTCGGCCGGCGGCACGGTGCGCTATGTCGACTCCTCGCTGGAGCGCATCGAGGTGCGCGTGACCGGGCTCAACGAAAGCCGCTACGCCATCACCGTCAATGGCCAGGCGCTGCCGCTGCAGCCCACCGGCACGGCCGGCGAGTTCGTCGCGGGCGTGCGCTACAAGGCCTGGAACCCGCCCTCGGCACTGCACCCGAGCATCGGCGTGCATGCGCCGCTGACCTTCGACATCGTCGACACCTGGATGAAGCGCTCGCTCGGCGGCTGCCAGTACTTCGTCTCCCATCCGGGCGGGCGCAATTACGAGACCTTCCCGGTCAATGCGTACGAGGCCGAAAGCCGGCGCCTGTCGCGCTTCTCGCGCATGGGCCATTCGCCGGGGCTGCTGCGCACGCCGCCTGCCAACATCGAGATTGCGGGCAGCCGCGAGTTCCCGTTCACCCTGGATTTGCGAAGGACCTGACGCGAGCGCACGGGTCTCGCGCTCACGGGGTGACAATCAACACACCGTGGACCCCTTGAACGAATCCCTCTTCGACGCCCAGGCGCTCGAGTCGCCGGCCGACCTGGCTTCCTCGCTTGCACCGCCGGCAGCGCCAGGTCATTTCGACGAGCTGCGCGGCGCCGCCACCCCTGCCCCCGCCGCCGTGCCGCGGCTCGGCGTGCCCTCGCAGCCGGCGCCGCTGCATGACGCGGCCTCGCCGCCCCCGGCCGCGGCCGCGGCTGCGCGGCCCGACGCCGAACCCGGCGCGCGCAGCCCGCTGGCGCCGCACTGGGCAGACTTCTTCGAGCAGCTCGGCACCGACGGCTTCCGCGACCTGCCCCGGCGCGCCGTCGGCCTGGAGCGCCAGATCCGCGACAACGGTGTCACCTACAACGTGTATGCCGACGCCGGCGGCCCGCAGCGACCCTGGTCGCTCGACCTCTTCCCGCTGATCGTCCCGCCCGAGAGCTGGGCTGCGATCGAGGCCGGCGCGCTGCAGCGCGTGCGCCTGCTCGACCGCATCCTGGCCGACGTGTACGGCCCGCAGCACCTGCTGGCCGAAGGCCTGCTGCCCGCTGCCCTGGTGCAAGGCAATCCCGGCTACCTGCGACCGATGCACGGCGTGCGCCCGCCCGGCGACACCTGGCTGCGCATTGCCGCCCTCGACCTCGCGCGCGGGCCCGACGGCGACTGGTGGGTGGTGTCGCAGCGCACCCAGGCTCCGTCGGGCCTGGGCTACCTGCTGGAGAACCGCCTGGCCATCGCGCGGCAGTTCCCGCAGGCCTTCGAGGCGCTGAACGTGCAGCGCCTGGCCGCCACCTACAACGCGATGATGGAGGGGCTCCAGAGCATGTGCCCGGCCGGCCACCCGCCGCACATCGCGCTGCTGACGCCCGGCCCCTACAACGAGACCTACTTCGAGCACGCCTACATTGCCCGCTACCTGGGCATCACGCTGGTCGAGGGCAACGACCTCACGGTGCGCGACCAGCGGCTCTATCTCAAGACCTTGCAGGGCCTGCGTCCGGTGCATGGACTCATCAAGCGGCTGGACGACCAGTTCCTCGATCCCCTGGAACTCCGGGCCGACTCCACGCTGGGCGTGCCCGGCCTCCTGCAGGCGATACGCGCCGGAAACGTGCTGCTGGCCAACACGCCGGGGTCGGCCTTCCTCGAATCTCCCGCGCTGCTCGGCTTTCTCCCCGCGCTGTCGCGCCGCCTGCTCGGCGAAAAGCTGCTGCTGCCGGCCCTGCCCACCTGGTGGTGCGGCGAGCGTGCCGCGATGGAAGCCGTGCTGCCGCAGCTGGCCGGCTGCACCATCAAGCCCACCTACGCCGGCGAGGAGGGGCATGCCGGCTTCGACACCCAGCTCGGCAGCCGCCTGAGCCGGCGCGAGCTCGACGAATGGGCGGGCCGCATCGTGCGCGCGGGAGAGGAATACACGGTCCAGAATCACCTGCCGATATCGCAGATGCCCACCTGGGCCCAGGACCTCGGCGCCGGCCACATTGCGCCGCGCTCGGTGCTGCTGCGCGTCTTCGCGGTCTGCGTCGGCCCGCAGTCCTGGCGCGTGCTGCCCGGCGGCCTGGCGCGGCTGTCCGGAGCCGACGCGCAGATCGCCTCGATGCAGCGCGGCGGCAGCAGCGCCGACGTGTGGGTGCAGACCCATGGCGAGGTCGACCGCACCACCCGCCTGCAGGTGCACGCCACCCCGGCGTCTCTCGCCCGCCACCGCGCGCCGGTCACCAGCCGCGCGGCCGAGAACATGTATTGGCTGGGCCGCTACACCGAGCGCGCCGAGAACGCGGTGCGCCTGGCGCGGCTCACGCTCGACCTGCTCGGCGGCGAAGACCCCTCCTCGCCCGCACTGCTGACCTGGCTGCACGACATGGCCTGGCGCAACGCGCTGGTGCCGCGCGACGTGCCCAGCCTGCCGCGCTCGCGGCGCGTCTTCGAGCGCTCGCTGATCGCCGAGCTGGCCGACATCGACGAGGGCGGCAGCGTTGGCTACAGCCTGCGCTGCGTGCGCCAGGCCGCGGCCGCCGTGCGGGAGCGACTTTCGCCCGACCACTGGAACCAGATCGTGCGCGCCGAGGGCGAATTCATGCGCCGCAGCGCCGAGCAGGCCGGCGAGCGCGTCGACGGCGGCTACGCCAGCGCCGCGGCGCTGCGCATGCTCGAATCCACCAGCGCCGCGCTCGCCGCAATGACCGGCGCCCAGACCGATCGCATGACGCGCGACGACGCCTGGCGCCTGCTCTCCATCGGCCGCCACATCGAGCGCCTTGCATTCCTGTCCAGTTCGCTGGCCGCCGGCTTCGAGATCGGCTCGGTACACGACGTGAGCGGCTTCGAGGCCATGGTCGGCCTGTTCGACAGCACCATCACCTTCCACGCGCGCTACCAGCAGCGGCGCGACGTCGCACCCCTGGTGGATCTGCTGGTACTCGACGGCGACAACCCGCGGTCGCTGGCCTGGGTCACGCAGACGCTGCGCGGGCGCATTGCGCGGCTCGCGGGCAGCGCACCGGGCAAGCTCACGGCGCTCTCGCATGAGTTGCCCGACCCCGCCTCCTGGACCCTCGAGGACCTCTGCGAGCCCGGGGCCAACGCCGACTACGGCGCGCTGATGCAGCTGCTCGAGACCTGCGAGGCCGCGGCCTACCATGTGTCGGATGCCATCGGCATCCGCTACTTCACACTGACTTCGGAATCGCTCCGCTCGGTCGGGGCATAGGGCCAAGCCATGCTCTTGAACGTGACTCACGAGACACGCTACGCGTATTCGCCCCCGGTCGAAACCGCACAGCACCTCGCACACCTCAAGCCGCGGACCACGCCGGCGCAGCGCCTGGTGAGCCACGCGCTCACGATCAGCCCCGAGCCCGCGCAGCGCAGCGAATCGCCCGATGTCTACGGCAATGCGCGCGCCTTCTTCGCGCTGGACTCGACCCATGATGAGCTGGTGGTGACGGCCGAGAGCGTCGTCGAGACCTCCGCGCCCCTGCTCTCGACGGCCGCGGCGTGCGAGTTGCCCTGGGAAGAGGTGCGCGAGCGCTTCCGCTACGCCAAGGACACGCGCTTCGACGCCGCCGCCGAATTCGTCTTCCCCTCGCACTACGTGCCGCGGCACGACGACTTCGCCGCGTACGCGCGGCCCAGCTTCACGCCCGACCGGTCGGTCTTCGACGCCGCGATGGACCTGGCGCTGCGCATGCACGCGGACTTCCGGTACGACAGCGGCAGCACCGAGATCAGCACGCCGGCGATCGAGGCCCTGGCGCAGCGCCACGGCGTGTGCCAGGACTTCGCCCACATCATGATCGCCTGCTTTCGCACCCTGGGCCTTCCGGCGCGCTACGTCAGCGGCTACCTGCTGACCCAGCCGCCGCCAGGCCAGCCCCGGCTGATCGGCGCCGATGCCTCGCACGCCTGGGTCTCCGTCTACATTCCCGGCGCTGACGGTCCGGGCGACTGGGCCGAGTTCGACCCCACGAACGGCCGCCAGCCCGGCGAGGACTATGTCGCGCTCGCCATCGGTCGCGACTACGCCGACATCTCGCCGATGCGCGGCGTGCTGCACGGGGGCGCGCGCCATACGCTGGACGTGCGCGTCACCGTGCAGCCGCTGGAAGAGCTGTGCGCCGAGGCGGCGCAAGCCGCGCAGCAGGTGCAGACGCAGAAACAGATGCCGACGCGAACACAGACACAATCGCCCCTCCAAGACCCAGACAAGGAGCCCTCATGAGCATCAACGACAAACTCAAAAGCCTCGGCATCACCCTGCCGCCGGTCGCCATCCCCGCGGCCGCCTACGTGCCTTTCGTGCAGACCGGCAAGCTGGTCTTCCTCTCCGGGCATATCGCGAAGAAGGACGGCAAGCCCTGGGTCGGCCAGCTCGGCGCCGGCCTCGGCACCGAGGAAGGCAAGCAGGCGGCGCGCGCCATTGCGATCGACCTGCTGGGCACGCTGCAGGCCGCCATCGGCGACCTGAACAAGGTCAAGCGCATCGTCAAGGTGATGAGCCTGGTCAACTCCACGCCCTCCTTCACCGAGCAGCACCTGGTGACCAACGGCGCCAGCGAGTTCTTTGCCGAGGTCTTCGGCCCAGAGAAAGGCGCGCATGCGCGCAGCGCCTTCGGCGTGGCGCAGATCCCCTTCGGCGCCTGCGTCGAGATCGAGCTCATCGCTGAAGTCGAATGACGCCGTCCTGCCTCTAGCTTGGACGACACCGACCGTCACCTGCTGAGCCTCCTGCAGGCCAACGCCCGTGCCCCCGCGGCCGAGCTGGCGCGCAAGTTGAAGGTGGCGCGCACCACCGTGGTCGCGCGCATCGCCCGCCTGGAGCGCGAGGGCGTGATCGCCGGCTACGGCGTGCGCCTCGGCCAGCGCCTGGAGCAGGCCGCGGTGCGCGCCTACTGCGGCCTGAGCGTCGCGCCGAAGATGGCGGCCGGCGTGATCCGTGCGCTGGAGCGGCTGCCCGAGCTGGAGGAGCTCTCGGCCGTCAGCGGCGAGTACGACTACATGCTCGCTTTGCGCTGCGAGACCAACGAGCAGCTCGACGCCCTCCTCGACCGCATCGGCCTGATCGAGGGCATCCAGCACACCCACACCTCGGTGGTGCTGAGCCGCAAGATCGATCGGCGCAGTGCGGTGGGATAGGGATGCGGCAATCGAACTGAGGCGGACTCGAAGACGTGCGCAGCCTGGCAGACCTGCTTCGGGACTGGATCGACCGCGAATCACTGACGCAGTCGATCGGCATCGAATGGCGAAGGACGAACCGCGCACTGGGACTGTGGGTGCCTTCTGCGGTCGAGCCGGGGGAGAACAACATCGTCCTCAATCCAGACCACATGTCGTTCGCGTCCATCACGGTCAGTGTCGAACGGAACCCGTTCAGCTTCGACGATCGAATCTTTTCCTAGGACCGTTCAGCCGACGCGTTCAAGGGCCAGCGCGCGCGGCGCCCGTCCCAGTGTCGCGATGACCGCCGCCGCCACCAGCACCAACGCGGCGCTCATCAGCATGGTGCTCGCGATGCCGTACCCGTCCACCACCACGCCGCCGGCCAGGGCGCCGCTGGCGATGGCGACCTGGAAGCCGCTCACCAGCAGGGCCTGCCCCGCCTCGGGCGCGTCGGGCACGGCCTGCATCATCCAGCCGGTGAGTGCCACCGGGATCAGGCCGAAGGCCATGCCCCAGACCACCACCACGACCGCGCCCGCCAACATGCCGCTGCCGACCATCGTCGAGAGCACCAGCGCCGAAGCCAGCAGCAGCGCCGCCGCCAGTGCGGCCAGGCGCACGCTGCGTGCCACCAGGCTGCCGCCGAAGAAGGTGCCGACGAAGCCGGTCGCGCCGTAGACCAGCAGCAAGGTCGTCACCGCATCGGGCCCGAGGCCGAAGCTCTGCTGCAGCAGAGGCTTGAGATAGGTGTAGGCCGCGAAGTGGCCCGCGATGAGGAACAGCACCGCCAGCAGCCCCACCTGCGCCATGCGGCGCGTGAGCGGCGTCAGCAGGTCGCGGGGCCGTATCGCGCGTGCCGGCGGCATCGAAGGCAGCAGCCAGATCTGCATGAGCAGCACCACGGCCGCAAGCACGCCGGTCGCCCCGAAGCTTGCGCGCCACCCGGCCAGGTCGCCGAGGAACGCGGTGACGGGCACGCCGAACACGGTTGCGCCCGAGACGCCTGCCAGCACGATCGACATGGCGCGCGCCTTCGAGACCTCCGGCACGAGCTGGGTGCCGGCACCCGGCGCGAAGGTCCAGAAGCCGCCGATGCACAGGCCCAGCAACAGCCGGGCAACAAGCATGGTGGCGAAGTTGGGCGCCAGCGCGGCGAGGAAGTTGGAGGCCACCAGCAGCGCGCTGAGGGCGATCATCACGGTGCGCCGGTCGAGCCGGCCCGAGGCCACGATCAACGCCGGTCCCGCGAAGGCGGCCAGCACGCCGGGCATGGTCACCATGAGCCCGGCGGTGCCGTCGGAGACGCCGAGGCCGGCCGCGATGTCGGTCAGCAGGCCGATCGGCAGGAACTCGGTCGTGACCATCGCGAAGGTGCCGACGGCGATGGAGCCGACCGCGAGCCAGGTGGAGCGCGAGGCTTCTTCCGTGCGCGCGGGCGCGAGCACGGCGCCGTCGCAGGTGGTGCAGGGAGCATTCATGGGCGGTTCTTCGAAAAAGAAAAGCCGGGGCCTTCGGCGCGCCCGGGCTTGCGTTGAATAGGCGTCGAGTCTGAAGGCGCTCCGCCGTTCGTCAAAGACGGCACGGGGAAGTTGTCCGTTTCCCGATCGCTAACAATGCGCTGCGAAGAAGCTCATGCGCGAACCGACCAAGGGGTGTCGGCGATTCCGAGGCCCGGTGCCCTCGCCCCCTCCCTCTCCCGGAGGGAGAGGGAGTCATACGGGCGCTCAGCCGAAGCGGATGCCCTGCGCCAGCGGCAGCTCGGTCGAGTAGTTGATGGTGTTGGTGCTGCGGCGCATGTACTGCTTCCACGCATCCGAGCCGCTCTCGCGGTCGCCGCCGGTCTCCTTCTCGCCGCCGAAGGCGCCGCCGATCTCGGCGCCGCTGGGCCCGATGTTGACGTTGGCCATGCCGCAGTCGGAACCCGCGACCGAGAGAAAGAGTTCGATCTCCCGCAGGTTGTTCGAGAAGATGCAGGAGGACAGGCCCTGGGGCACGTCGTTGTGCATCGCGATCGCCTCATCGAGCGCTTCATAGTCCATCACGTAGAGCAGCGGCGCGAAGGTCTCGCGGCGCACCACCTCGGTCTGCGCCGGCATCTCGGCAACCGCCGGACGCACGTACCAGGCCTGCGCGAAGAGCTCCGCATGCACGCGCTCGCCGCCGGTCAGGATGCGCCCGCCCTGCGCCTTCGCCTCCGCGATGGCAGCCTGCATCGCGCCATAGGCGGCCTCGTCGATCAGCGGCCCGACCAGCGTTCCCTCCTCCAGCGGATGGCCGATGCGCAAGCTCCGGTAGGCGGGCAGCAGCTTGCCGAGCAGCGCCTCCTTGACGCTGCGATGGACGATCAGCCGCCGCAGCGAGGTGCAGCGCTGGCCCGCGGTGCCCACTGCGCTGAACAGGATGGCGCGCACCGCCATGTCGAGGTCGGCCGCGGGCGTGACGATCATCGCGTTGTTGCCGCCCAGCTCGAGGATGCGGCGTCCGAAGCGAGCCGCCACGCGCGGCCCGACTTCGCGGCCCATGCGGGTGGAGCCGGTGGCCGAGACCAACGGCACCAGTGGGCTGTCGACCAGCGCCTCGGCCTGCGGCTGGCCGCCCATCACGATCTGCGCCAGCCCGGTGGGCGCACGCTCGCCGAAGCGGGCAATGGCGCGCTCCAGGGCGCGGAAGGTCGCGAGGCCCGACAGTGGCGCCTTCTCCGAGGGCTTGAAGATCACCGGATCGCCGCACACCAGCGCGATGGCGGCATTCCATGCGAACACCGCGCTCGGGAAGTTGAAGGCGGTGATCACCGCCACCGGCCCCAGCGGGTGGTACTGCTCCATGATCCGGTGGCCCGGGCGCTCGGAGACGATGGTCCTGCCGTAAAGCTGGCGCGCAAGGCCGAGCGCGAACTCGCAGATGTCGACGCCCTCTTGCAACTCGCCCAGGCCTTCCTGTGCGATCTTGCCGGACTCGATCGAGATCACACGGCCGATCGATGCCTTCGCCTCGCGCAGCTCCTCGCCCCAGAGCCGCACCAGCTCGCCACGCACCGGTGCGGGCACCTCGCGCCATTGCCTGAAGGCCGCCTGGGCCTGTTCGATGATCGAGGGCATCGACGCCATCGGCGTCTCGTGCAGCCGGGCGATCTCGGCGCCGTCGATGGGCGAGCGCACGCGCAGGCTGCCGCCCGATCGCTGCGCGCCGGGAATGCCGCAGCGCTCGAACAGGGCTGAGCGTTCTTCGTCGTTCATGGGCGGGCCTCCTTCGATCTGCGGTGCCGGATCGGCGATGGCCAAGCATGGACGGACGCATGGCCCTGGCGCGAGATTGCATGCGACTGCGTCGAGGCCGTCTCGCCCAGCGCCGCATAGCAGTTGCCTACGCGCGTGCTCAGGAAGGCTTCCAGCCCCACCTGTTCCTGCCCGACGAAGCCGCGCGGTGGCAGGCGTCCGGTGCGCAACAGCTCGAACACGCCGACCACGCCGGCGGCGGTCGCGAGCTCGATCGCGGTGCGATCCACGCCGCGCAGCCGGCCGCCGTGGATGCGCGCCATGCGCGTCAGCTGTTCGAAGCGGCCGTCGCGCTCGCCGGCCGCGGATGCGAAGACGATCACGACATCGTCACGGCTGTGGGGCACGGCATGCTCCAGCACCTGGCGCAGCAGCTCGCGCCGCTCGACCAGTTGCAGGTCATGCAGCAGGAAGTCCATCGCATCGCGGTGGCCGGGGTAGCGCAGCGTCTTGTAGTCGAGGTTGCGCACGCGGCCCGCCAGTGTCTCGGCCAGCGTGCCCAGGCCGCCGGAGGTGTGGAAGGCCTCGTAGGCCTCGCCTTCCAGCAGCAGCGTCTCGTGCCCTTCCAGCGGCTGCACCGAGACCGGCCGGCCTTGCACGATGGCGGCGCAGGGATTGCAGTACTCGTTGATGAGGCCGTCGATGCTCCAGGTAAAGGCGTAGCGCAGGCGGTTGGTCGCATGCCGCGGGAGTGCGCCCACGCGCAGGTGCAGATCGCGCAGTGCGTCGAAGCGGCTGGCCAGCTGCATGCCCAGCATGCCGATCACGCCTGGGGCTAGCCCGCATTGCGGCATCAACACCGTGGCGGCGTTCGGTGCAAGCGCGCGGATGGCGGCGGTAGCGGCCACGTCCTCCGTCAGGTCGAAGTAGTGCAGGCCCTGCGCGCAAGCGGCCGCGGCGACCTGCGCGGCAAGATGGAAGGGCAAGGCATTGATCACGACCTCATGCCCGGCCATCGCAGCCGTGAGCGCGGCGCCCTCCTCCACGTCGAGCACGATGCGCGCGACCCCGCGGTCACCGGGCTCCGCGGGCGGCAGCGTGCGGTCCGCCAGCGTCACCGGCAGGTGGTGGTACTCGGCCACCATGTCGGCCACCGTACTGCCCACCTTGCCGGCGCCCAGCACCAGGACCTTGCGGATCCTGTCGTTCTCGATCGGGGTCATCGCACACCTCCTTCAGTCGTACGAAGACTGTAGGTGGGAGGGCTGGCAGGCGGAAGCCGCCAATGCGTCAGGAACTACAGCGAGCCGGCCGAAACGTAGGCCGCGTGCGTCGAACCGTCAGCTTGGACAGAACCTCATGGTCCGCCCGAGGACCCGCGCACCACCAGTTCCCCGGGTAGCAGCACCTGCCGCGGCGGCCCCTCGAGCCCGCGCAGGCGTTCGATCAGGCAGGTTGCCGCAGTGCGGCCAATGGCATCGGTGGGCTGCGCGATCGTGCTGAGCCCCGGACCGATCAGCGGCGCCCATTCGGGATCGTCGAAGCCTACGAAGCCGAGCTCGACGCCGAAGTGCCAGCCCAGGCGCGCCATCGCCGAGGCGACGCGCAGGGTCATGACCGCGTTGCCGGACAGCACGGCAGCGCGGCGCGCGCCCCTGGCACGCTTGCGCAAGGCCCGCAAGGCGGCGTCGAGCGCATCGTTGTCCTCGCCGTTGCTTTCGAACACCTCCCCGGCGACGCGCGGCTGGTGCGCCGCGACGCAGTTGCCGAACGCCGCGGTCCGTTCACGCCGTGAGCTCACGCCCTTGAGCGGCTCGGTGATGTAGAGCAGTTCGCGATAGCCGCCCTCGACCAGGTGGCCGCAGGCGGCCTTCATCGCCGCCGGGTTGTCGAGCGAGACAAAGTCGGTGTGCATGCCGGCATGCCTGCGATCCACCAGCACCGCCGGCTTGCCATGCAGTGCGTCGGCGTCGACCAGCCCGGCGCCGCGGCCCAGCGTGTTGAGGATGAAGCCGTCCACCTGGTAGCCGGCGAGCGCATCGATCGCCTCGCGCTCGCGATCGATGTCGTTGCCGAGATTGAACAGCATCACCAGGTAGCCGGCCTCCTGGCAGGCCTTCTCGGCGCCGCGCAGCACGGCCACCGAGTAGGGGTTGGTGATGTCGGCCACGATCAGGCCGATGAGGCGCGAGCGGCCATGGCTCAGCGCCTGCGCCATCGGGCTCGGCGTATAGGCCAGCCGGGCGACTGCGGCCTCGACGCGCGTCGCGATCTCGGCGCTGAGCAGGCGATCTCGGTGGTTGAGGAAGCGTGAGACGGTGGCCTTGGAGACGCCGGCCTCCTTCGCCACGTCGGCGATGGTCGGTCTCATCGGCTTCCTGGGGCTCATTTGTACGGTGCGCTTGTTGTGAGGGCTCCAGCCTCAACACAACAGCACCGAACCAAATCGCCCAACCCGCAGCTCACGCCAAGCCCGCAGTGTCATAAGCCGCCAGCGGTCGCTCGCCACCAAGGGCCTTCAGCAGGTTGGTAGTCGCCAGCTCGGCCATCGCATGTCGCGTCTCATACGTGGCCGAGCCGATGTGCGGCAACGGCGTCACCCGCGGATGTGTGCGCAACGGCGAATCAGCCGGGAGCGGCTCGGTCGCGAACACATCGAGCCCGGCCGCCCGCAGCGTGCCTTGGTCGAGCGCAGCCAACAGCGCGGGCTCCTGCACCGTCGCCCCCCTCCCACCGTTGATGAATATCGCGCCGGGCTTCATGCGGCCGAACACGCGCGCATCGACCATGCCCCGCGTGCTGTCCGACAGCGGCAGCATCGCGACCACGATATCCGCGCGCGCCAGCAGGTCGTCGAGCGGCGTGTGCGCGGCCCTGTCGACCAGCTCGGGCGCCTGCGCCGCGAGGTCGACGGCGCGCCGCGCGTGGTAGAGCACGGGCATGCCGAAGCCCAGGGCCGCGCGCCGGGCAATGGCCTGGCCGATGCGGCCGAAGCCCAGCAGGCCGAGCGTCTTGCCGTGCACGTCGTAGCCGAACAGCGCCTCGTCGATGTTCTTCGTCCAGCGGCCTTCGCGCACCAGGTTCGACAACTCGACCACGCGGCGGCTGGTCGCCATCAGCAGCGCGAAGACGGTGTCGGCCACTGTCTCGTCGAGCACGCCGGGCGTGTGGCACAGCAGGATGCCGCGCGCATGCAGGGCTGCCAGCGCATAGTTGTCCACGCCAACCGAGACGCTGGAGACCACCTCGAGCTTCGGCGCACGCGCGAGCAGCGCCTCGTCGACCGGGAAGCTGGAGCCGATCAGCCCCTGGGCCTCGGGCAGCGCGGCCTCGAAGGCGCCGAGCTGCGCCGCGATGCGCGGGTTGGCGACGGTGACCTCGTGGGCGGCCTGCAGGCGCGCGAGCTGGTCATCGGGCAACTCGCGGAAAACCAGAACCTTCTTGCGCATCACAGCCTCGCTTCGTCCAGTTGCGCCCGCGTCGGCAGGCCTTCGGTGTCGCCCAGCACCTGCACTGCGCGGGCGCCGATCCAGGCGCCACGGCGCACGGCCTCGGGCACCGGCTTGCCTTCGAGCAGCGCGCTGATCACGCCCACGGCGAAACCATCTCCGGCGCCCACGGTGTCGATCACCTGCGCCACGGGGAAGCCGTCGACGCGGCCGGTGCCCGCCGCATCGCTGTCGTAGTAGGCGCCTTGCGCGCCGAGCTTGACCACCACCAGCTTCGCACCGCGCTCGCGGTAGAAGCGCGCCACGCCCTCGGGCGTGGTCTCGCCGGTGAGCAGCAGGCCCTCTTCCATCCCGGGCAGCACCCAGTCGGCGCGGGCGGCCAGCGCGTTGATCCAGTGGCGCATGGTCTCGGTCGAGGACCACAGCGTGGGACGCAGATTGGGATCGAAGGAGATGGTGCGGCCGGCCGCGCGCATCACCTCCATCGCCTTCAGGGAGGCTTGCAGGCTGGTGTCGGAGATGGCGGCGAACACGCCGGTCGCATGCAGGTGCCGCGCCGAGCGCAGCCAGGCCTCGTCGACATCCGACGGGCCCATGTGGCTCGCGGCAGAGCCCTTGCGGTGGTACTCGACCGGCGGGTCGCTGCCGTCGGTCACGCGCCCCTTGAACTGGAAGCCGGTGCGCTGCGCCGGATCGCTGGTCACGTGCGAGCAATCGATGCCCTCGGCCTGCATGGTGGCCAGCAGCGAGCGGCCCATCGAATCGGTCCCGAGCCGGCTGGCCCAGCCGACCTTCAGGCCCAGGCGCGAGAGACCGATGGCGACGTTCGTTTCCGCACCCGCGGTGCGCTTGTGAAAGCCGGTGGCGTTCTCGATCGCACCGGGTTGATCGGCCACCAGCAGCAGCATGGCCTCGCCGAAGAGGGCGACATCGAAGGCAGGATTCATCATGGCGCGGCTCTCAGCGAACGCAACGGATCTGGGTGACCTGCTCGCGCGTGACGGCGAGCAGGTCGTCGCCGACCAGCGGGTATTCGATGGCGTGCGGCACATCGGCGGGCAAGGCCCGCAGCACCGCGCGCCAGGGTGCCAGCGACTCGCCCAGCGGCACCGCCACCCATTTCGCCGGCAGACGCTGCACGCCCTTGCAGTGCACATAGCGCACCCGCGGCGCCAGCGCCTCTGCCGCCGCGAGCGGGCATTCGCCCAGCCAGTGCCAGTTGCCCATGTCGAAGGTCATGCCCAAGTCGAGCCCCGCCGCATCGGCCGCGCTGAAGAAGGCCTGGAGCGCGGGCACTGTGCCGGCCTTCACCGTCTGGTCGTTCTCGATCAACAGCTCGACCGCCTGTCCATCGAGCAGCGCCTTCAGGCGCGCGAGTGAGGAGCCACCGCCGTAGCCGCCGATCGACATCTTGAGCCGATGCGCGCGCAGGACGCCCGCCGCGGCCAAGCCGCGCGCAAGTGCGCCTTCATTCAGGGCGCCGTCGTCCGACCACAGTCCTTCCGGACTCGAGTAGACGGATGCCAGCCCGGCCAGTGCAGGCAACTCGGCCGCCGCCTCGCGCAACAGCTCCCCCCGCACCTCGACGCTGTCCGCACCAGCTTCCAGCGCCAGCCGCGTACACCACAGCTGCCCATGCCGGCCCACCTCGGCCGCGCCAAATGACGAGAGGGAAATAAGAACGTTCATATCGACACCTCTCCTTCAGGGAACACCGCGGAACCGGCTTCGCCGGGCCGCTGGTGTTGCCTCCGGTGAGGGGGTGGGCGGCTACACGAAGTGAGCCAACCTGGGGGAGAGCCAGTCATGCCTGATGCGAACTGAGAATCTGCCCCAGGAACTGTCGCGTCTTCTCGTGCTTCGGGCTGCCGAAGAACTCCTGCGGCGGCGCCTGCTCGACGATCTTGCCGTCGGCCATGAAGATCACGCGGTCGGCCACGCTGCGCGCGAAGCCCATCTCGTGCGTCACGCACAGCATGGTCATGCCGTCCTCGGCCAGGCCGATCATCGTGTCCAGCACTTCCTTGACCATCTCCGGGTCCAGCGCTGAAGTGGGCTCGTCGAACAGCATGATCTTGGGCGACATGCACAGCGCCCGCGCGATCGCCACGCGCTGCTGCTGCCCGCCGGAGAGCTGGCTCGGGTACTTGTGGGCCTGCTCCGGGATGCGCACGCGCGTCAGGTACTTCATTGCCACCTGCTCGGCCTCTTCCTTCGACATGCCGCGCGATCGCATGGGCGCCAGCGTGCAGTTCTGAAGAATGGTCAGGTGCGGGAACAGGTTGAACTGCTGGAACACCATGCCGACCTCGGCGCGCACCGCATCGACGTTCTTTCCGCCGGCCGTGAGCTCGATGCCGTCGACCACGATCTTGCCCTTCTGCACCGTCTCGAGCCGGTTGATGCAGCGGATGAGCGTGGACTTGCCGGAGCCCGAGGGCCCGCAGATCACGATGCGCTCGCCGGTGCGCACCGACAGGTCGATCCCGGTCAGCACCTGGAAAGTGCCGTACCACTTGTTCACCCCTTCCATGCGGATGACCGATTCGGCACCGGCGTGGGTCGCGACTGCGTCCGTCATGAGGATGCGCTCCTGTCTCGGTCTTGTCGATGCGCGGCTCAGTTGAGCTTCGGCAGGTCCGTCTGCAGCCACTTGTTGTACAGCTTGTTGAGCTCGCCGTTGGCCGTGTTCTTCGACACGAACTCGTTGACGTTCTTCAGCAGGTCGTCCTGGCCCGGGCGCATGGCGACGGCCATGGCTTGCTGCACGAGGGTGAACTTGTTCTCGAAGGTGTTGGCGGGCACGCGCTTGGCAATCTGCGCGGCCACGGTGACGGAGCAGCCGATGGCGTCGACCTGGCCCGAGATCAGCGCCTGCATGGCCGAGGCGTCGTCGTCGAACCGGCGGATCTCGGTGCCCTCGGGCGCGGCCTTGGTCACGGCCACGTCCTGCGTGCTGGCACGGGCCACGCCGACACGCATCCCCTTCAGGTCGGCGGCGCCCTTGATGTTGCTGCCCTTCTTGCCGTAGAGAACGATCGTCGCCGCGGCATAGGGTTGCGAGAACTGCACCTGCTTGGCGCGCTCGGGCGTCACCGCCAGCGAGGCCACCAGCAGGTCGACCTTGTTGGTCAGCAGGAACGGAATGCGGTTGGGGCCCGTGACCGGCACGATGTTGGCCTTGACGCCCCAGTCCTTGGCCAGCAGCTTGGCGACGTCGGCGTCGTAGCCGTCGGGCTGGTTCTGCGCATTGGTGGTGCCGTAGGGCGGGAAGTCGACCAGCATGCCGATGGTGACTTCGCCCTTCTTCTTGATCTCGGCCATGGTCTGGGCCGAGGCAAGCGGCGCGAACGCGGTCAGCGCCGCGCCGAGACCCAGTGCAGCGATGGTGGCACGGCGGGTGGTGAAGAAAGTCATGGAAGTGGTCTCCTTGGATTGAACGGAAAAAGAAGGAAGCAAGCTCAGCGCACCAGTGCACGGGCGCGCTTGCGCTCCATGTGCGCCGCCATCAGCGAGAGCGGCCAGCAGATGACGAAGTAGATCGCCGCCACGGTGCTGAACACGTACAGCGGCTGGAAGGTCGCGTTGTTGATGATCTGCCCGGCGCGCGTGACCTCGGTGAAGCCGATGATCGCGGCAAGCGAGGTGCCCTTGATGATCTGCACCACGTAGCCCACCGTCGGCGGCAGCGCGATCTTGAAAGCCTGCGGCAGCACCACGTCGCGCATGCGGCTCGCATAGCCGAGGTTGAGCGCATGCGCGGCCTCCGTCTGGCCACGCGGAATGGCCTCGATGCAGCCACGCCAGATCTCGCCGAGGAAGGCGGCGCTGTTGAGCACCAGCGCCACGCCGGCAGCGATCCACGGGTTGATGTCGAAGCCGATCACCGGCGCGCCGAAGAAGATCAGGAAGAGCTGCAGCAGCAGCGGCGTGCCCTGGAAGACCTGGATGAAGCCGGTGGAGAGCACGCGCGCCGCGCTGTTCTCGGACGTGCGCGCCAGCGCGATCACGAGGCCCAGGATCGCGCCGCCGACAAAGGCGATCAGCGACAGCGCCAGGGTCCACCTGGCGGCCTCGAGGATGAAGAGGAAATCGGGAAAGCCGAAGGTACGCATGGTGTTCAGCGCCGGTCGGGGTAGTTGAGCGTGCGCTGGTAGATCAGCTTGAACAGCACCGAGAACGACATCGCCAGCGCCAGGTAGATGCCGGCCACCACGATGTAGATCTCGAAGCTGCGGAAGGTCTGCGACTGCAGGTTGGCCGCGACCGAGGTAAGGTCTTCGGCCGAGATCACCGACACCACGGCCGAGCTCAGCATCAGCAGGATGAACTGGCTGGTGAGCGCCGGGTAGATGGCCTTCAGCGCCGGCTTGATGATCACGAAGCGGAAGATCTCCCACGGCTTGAGGTTGAGCGCGCGGCCGGCCTCGATCTGCCCCTTCGGAATGGATTCGATGCCGGCGCGGATGATCTCGGTCGCGTAAGCGCCGAGGTTCACGACCATGGCGGTGAGCGCGGCCGTGTAGGGCGACCAGCGCAGCCCGATGGCCGGCAGCGCGAAGAAAAAGAAGAACAACTGCACCAGGAAGGGCGTGTTGCGGATCACCTCGATATAGGCATTGACGATGAAGCGCAGCCAGCCCGGGCCCGAGGTCTTGCCCCAGGCGCAGAAGACCGCCACCATCAGCCCCAGCAGCGTGGCCACGAGCGAGAGCTGGATGGTGATCCAGGTGCCCTTCAGCAGCAGCGGCCAGGCGGCGAAGACGGCATCGAACTGGAATTGGTAGTTCACGGGGATGAGAGTTCCGAGGCTGGTGAATTCGCGAATGCGATGGCACCCAATGGGTCTTTTCGTCGGCTTGCGTCAGTGTACTGAAACCGGTTTCAGCACCAATAAGGGATTTCCCTAGATCACCTCGCCGTTTTCCCGGCGGCATGCGCATGCCTACACTCGCGGCATGCAGCAGATCACTCCAACATCAGAAGCTGCGGCGAAGGCGGCAAGCGCAGGCACGGCGCCCGCGGTGCGCCACTTGCGGGCCAACCTGCTGTGGCCGTTGCGCCTGATGCCGGTGCAGGGACAGCAGCAACATCGGCGCAGTCCGTGGCAGCTGCTGAAGGAGATGGGCCCTGCCTCGCCCTGGCGCGAGGAGGTGGACGAATACACGGGCAGCAGCGAAGGCTTCCACGAGCGCCACTACAACGAGTTCGTGAGCTTCCTGCCCTATGTGCAGCGCTTCCTTTACGGCGAAGGCCGCCGCGGCCGCGAGGCGGGCGGCACGGGCGGGGAGTCGCCGATGCGCATCTTCCGACGGCGCGACCTCGCGGCCGTCCGCGTGGTCGCGCGCACGGGCGATGCGCCCATCACGCTGCAGGTGGTGCACGCAGACCTCTACTTCTTCTTCGACGTCGACGTGGTGATGCTCAACATGGAGGTGGGCGTGGACGACTTGAGCCTGCCGCAGGCGCAGGAGGTCCTCTACCGCTTCGGCCGCGCCTATCCCGGCGGTTGGGACGCGCAGGGCGCGGCGCTGCACTGCATGGCCGGCGTCGAGTGGCTGGATGCCGGCGGCCGCGTGCTCGCGAGCTCCGATGCGCAGCAGCGCGACCTCTTCCTCGAGCATGTGGCCGAGCACCGTGCGCCGCGCATTGCAGCGCACTGGGCCTGGTTGATGCAGCCGCTGGTCAGCGACCATTCCGGTGAGGCCGGCCCGCTACGCTTTCGCCAGCTCGAGTACTACCGGATGCCGCTGATGGCCTACCTGGCCCTCGACGATCCGCGCCGTCTCTCGCGCAGCGACTTCATCCGGCTGGCACTCGTTACTGGCGCGGCCGAGCCCGTGGTCAGCGGCAACGGCCCCCTGCCCTTCGCCGAGGAACACTTGGCAGACTTCGAGCAGCGCTACTGCTACGACCGCTTCTGGGTCGATGCGGGGAGCGCGCCGAACACGCGCTACCTGTGCAGCGGCCGCTCGATGGTGGTGGTCGGCGCAGCGGACTCGGAGTTCTTCTGCTGCCGGGACCGCGGCGTGCTGGCGCAGTTCCGGCACCAGCACTTCCTGGTGTTCCTCATCGCGCATTTCCAGAAGGCCGCGCTGCTGATGTTCTCCGATCGACTGGTCGAAGCGCTGCGCCGGCTCGACGTGCATGACCTGGCCAGCGTCAAGCTGTTCAAGCGGGCCATCCGCGCGAGCTTCGAGGCTTTCCTGCGCTTCACCCACCGCTACTGGTTCCACGAGATCTCGGAGCAGGCGCAGGTGCGCGCGCTGTCGCGGTTGTGCACCACGCACCTGGCGCTCGATCCGCTCTACGAAGAGGTCAAGGAGCGCATCGCCGACATGAACACCTACCTGGACGCCGACAGCCTGCGCCGGCAGGCGAACACGGTGGTGCGCCTCACGGTCGTCACGCTGTTCGGGCTGATCGGCACCGTCACCACGGGCTTCCTCGGGATGAACCTGCTGGCCGAAGCGGACGCGCCGCTTTGGCGAAAGCTCCTGTGGTTCGGCGTGGTGGGTGCCTTCACCACCTGGCTGACCTTCTACACCATGATCAAGTCCAAGCGGCTCTCGGACTTCATCGACGCGCTCTCGGACGAGCGGCACAGCTTCAGGAGCCGGCTCGCGGTGCTGGCGCGGGTGTGGCGGCCGGGGTCGGACTGAAGTCCGGACCGAGAGCCGACGCACGAACAAGCCTCATGACCGACCACATCATCACCTTCAACGCCGGGTCGTCGTCGATCAAGTTCGCACTGTTCTCGGTTGGCGCAGACGATCTCCTGCAACGGGCCGCCGCGGGCCAGGTCGACGGCTTGGGCGGCGACGCCCGGCTCGAGGCGAAAGCCGCCGATGGGCGCGTGCTGCATGACGCAGCCGCGCCTGCGGGCAAGCTGAACAACGAGCGCGACGCCCTCGCCGCGATCCTCGCGCTGATGCAGGCGCGTTTCCCGCAGCTGCGCCTTGCCGCGGTCGGGCATCGCGTGGTGCACGGCGCCTCGCGCTTCAGCACGGCGACATTGATCGACGCCACGATGCTGGCGACACTGCGCACGCTGGTGCCGCTCGCACCGCTGCACTTGCCGAACAACATCGCCGCCATCGAGGCGACGCGCCGCGCCTTCCCCGGCGTGCCGCAAGTGGCCTGCTTCGACACCGCCTTCCATCGCGGCGGCGGCTTCCTGCGCGAAGCCTATGCGCTGCCGCGCGACTACTTCGACGCGGGCATCCGTCGCTACGGCTTCCATGGCCTTTCCTACGAGTACATCGCCGGGCGACTGGCCGAGCTGTCGCCGCGCGAGGCGGCGGGGCGCGTGATCGTCGCGCACCTCGGCAACGGCGCGTCGATGTGCGCGCTGCGCGGCGGGCAATCGATCGACACGACGATGGGCTTCAGCGCGCTCGACGGCCTGCCGATGGGCACGCGCTGCGGCGCGATCGACCCGGGCGTGCTGCTGCACCTGATCGAAACGCACGGCTACGAGGCGGCGCGCCTGTCCGACCTGCTCTACAAGGAGTCGGGTCTCAAGGGCCTGTCGGGCATCTCGCACGACATGCGCGAGCTCGAGGCCTCGGACGATCCGCGCGCCGGCGAGGCCATTGCGTATTTCTGCACCCGCGTCCGGCGCGAGGCCGGCGCGCTCGCAGCATCGCTGGGCGGCGTCGATGCGTTCGTCTTCACCGGCGGCATCGGCGAGAACTCGGGGCGGGTGCGCGCCGAGGTGCTCGCGGGGCTGGAATGGCTCGGCATTGCATTCGATCGCGACGCGCAGCCCGAGGGTCGCGAGGACCGCGTGGTCTCGGTTCCCGGCTCGCAAGCCCGCGCCTGGGTGATCGCGACCGACGAGGAGGCGATGATCGCCCGCCATGCGCTGCGCGTGATCCGTGCAGGTGCTCAGGGAGCGATCACGCCCTCGATCCCAGCGCGCCATACCGACGCCAGCTTGCCGTAGCCCTGCGGATTGGGGTGGATCTCGTTGAGCCAGTCGTGGCTGTCGCCCTTGGCGCCGGCCGCAGCGCGGGTCAGCGTGCCGAGGGTGTCGATCACATGCACGTTCGCGAGGCCCAGCGTGCGCACCACGCCCGCCAGGCGCTCGATCAGGTGATCAGCCAGCGGCTGGTGCATCGGCTCGGGAATGCGGTGCGCCAGCAGGGCCGGCAGCAGCCAGGGGCCGCGGCCCGGCGCGGCGGGTGCATCGTTGGGCGTTGGGTAATCGTAGGTGTGCACGAAGATCGGCGTGCTGCCATTCTGTGCACTCCCGGCCGCCAGCTGCGAAACCATCGCGAAGTTGGCGCGCAGGTAGGTCTCGAACGCTGCCCAGGCCTCGGGATGAATGCAGTCCGCGGGCGAAGCCGGGTCACTGCCGGGGGACAGTCGGCGCAGCAGCTGCTGGTCGACCCGGCGATCGCTGATGGCGTCGATCAGGTCGTTGCCGCCGCCGCTCAGCAGGATCGCATCGAAGGCCCAGCCCCGGCGGCCGCGCCGCCCGCCCGCGATCAGGGTCGCGAAGGCCGGGTCGCGCCACCAGTCGACCACGTGGGCCAGCGTGTCGCTCGGGCGCGCCGTGTTCGTGACAAGCGTGCTGCGCGTGAAGGTCAGCCGGTTGAGCAGGTTGTTGCCCAGCAGCGAGCCGAAGGAAAACCACGAGTCTCCTTCGGCCAGCATGAGCCAGCCGAAGTCCGAGGGGCTCACGCTGCGCTCGCCGAAGCCGAGCTGCTCCGGGCGCACCATCACGATGGGCTTGCCGAGGGTCGCCATGGTTCTTCTCCTAGTGCGTCACTGAACCCGCTTTGGCTGGCGCATGCTTTGCATCAACGACGGCCCACTTGATCCAACAACTGCCTTCGCACTCTTGCCCAAAGGCTCGGCTTCAGGGGGCCCGTGCCTTCAGTTCGCCAATGGCCCGCCAGTGCGCGGCAGCCACACCTCGATGTTGCTCTTCGTCTCGGCGCCACCCTGCGGCCGCAACTTGATGGCCCAGGGCTGGCCTGTGGGCGAGGCGGCGGTCTGAATCATGGCTTCGGCGCAGGGGCGGGTCTTCTCGTCGCGGATGATCACCGTGGGCTCCGGATGGCCCGCTGGCGGCGAGCGCCCCGCGCGGCGCGAGGTGCTCAGCACGTCCTCGATGGGCGGCACCGAGGCGCCCAGCGTGCGCCACGGGCCGCGCCAGCTGCGCGCGCGATCGCGCAGCGCGGGGCCGTAGAGCTGGATGTAGACCACCGTGCCGGCGCAGACATCGGCCGCCGGCGGCTGCGGGAGCGGGGGCGCCTCGGTCCCGTTCGAGGGCTCGACGCCCGGCCCGGGCACCGGTATCGGATAGGGCTGCGCCTGCGGGCCGGGCGCAGGCAACCGGACCGACCCAACCTGCACTTCGCCCGGACCCAGGTCCTGAATACGGTCGCGCAGCCACACCAGGGCCGGCCAGGGCGCGGGCAGGATGCCGCTGCAGTTCTGCTTCGAGCCGACCTGACCGGTGTAGTCGCGGGCCCAGTAGCGCGGCGCGCAGGGCGGCGCCTGCGCGGGCTGCAGGCAGTCGATGCCGTTGCCGGCATCGAGCAGGCGCGCGCAGGCCGGCGTGCGCTGCTCGGCGGGCTCCCTGGCGCAGGCCTGCTTGGCGTCATCCACGATGCGCACCGAGAGCCGGAACCTGGCCATGAAGTTGTCGCGGCCGTCGCGGCACAGCAGGTCGCCGGTGCGCAGCAGCTCCGCGGCCAGCTGCGCGGAGGCCTCTCCGGTCGAGGCGCTCGCCTGCAGGCGGGCCCAGTGCTCGGTCAGTTCCTTGAAGGAGCTGTTCTCGGCCTTCTCCGTCTCGGCCCGCTGCGCGCGCCAGCTGTCGATGCCCTGCCATGCCGCGACGGCGAAGGTCGCGGCGGTGCCGATACCCACCGAGGCAGTGACGGCGCCCGCCCGCATCACGCGTGCCTGCAGGCGGCTCATGGAGCCTGCCGCGGCGGCGGTCGCGCTGTCCTTGTCCAGCGACTCGGGATCGCCCTGGGTGGTGGCCTTCGCGACTTGCTGCGGCTGCCCGTCGTCAGGCACGAACATGCCAGGGGCGCCCGCCGCCACCTGCGCCAGCATTTCGCCTTCGAGTCGCGTACCGATCTCGGCGCCGAGACGGAAATAGCTCTCCCACTGCGCCTCGTCGAAGAACTGGTCGGTGGTGGGCTGCTGCGGAAACAGCGGATTGGCTGCCTTGAAATTCACCAGGTCCACTGGCAGCGCGGCGGACACATTGGGCTTCACCAGCACGATCTGCCCGGTCGCGCCACTGGCGTAGCGCACCTGCGCCAGCGCCAGGCAGGCCTGGCTCTGGGTCGAGGCCAGATCGTTGAGCGAACCGAAGGCGCCCAGGTGCGTCCAATCGCCGCCGGGCCGCGGCTTCATGAAGGTGATCTCGGCGTTGAGGTCGATGCGCGCGCGGCGGATCAGGACCTCGAGATCGCAGAAGCGGTAGTCCGGGTCGGCGCCGCAATCGGCGATCACGATCAGCGCGGCCTCCTGGCGCAGCAGCGTGTAGGCGCCGGTGTTCTCGAAATGCCCGCCGTCGCTCAGGTACCAGTTGGCGGAGCTGCTGCCGGGAAAGACGCCGAAGCATTCGAGCAGCATGAAGCGCGTCTTCATCAGCAGCGGGCTGCCATGCAACGCGGCGCCGTGCTGCACGATGCCGGCCTCGGCGCTGTTCCACCAGTAGCCCAGGCGCAGGCCCGCGAAGACCGACAGCGCCGCGATGCCGCGCTTGGTCAGGCGGCCGAGGCCGGGCGCGAAGGCCGCGCCCGAGATCGCGGTCCATGCGCCGAGGGTGAGCGCGCCGTCGCCGTGCGCCTGCGCCCAGCCGGCGCCACCGGCCTGCATCCAGCCCTGCGGGCCGATGGTGAGGGGCAGGCTGCGCCGGTCGCGGTTGAAGAGCTTCTGCTTGGTGTCGTGCGTCTGGTTGATGCAGACGTTGGCCAGGTGCACCGGCCCGCCGTGCAGGTGCGGCGCGTAGCGGAGCTGGGAAATGTCGTCCTGCGGATCGACCTCCCCCACAGGCACCTGCGGTGGCTCCAGCCCCGAGACCTGCTCGGTCGGGCTCGCGCCCAGGCGGCGCGCGTTGGCCGCGCCCAGGTAGCCGCGCACGATCCGCGCCTTGTAGAACATGTGCAGCGAGGAGACGTTGAGGAAGGCGAAGTTGCGCCCCGTCACCAGCGCGTAGCTGAAGACGATGATGAAGATGGTGCCCAGCCAGACCCAGCCGCGCGAGAAGTCCAGCCCGGACGGCGTGAACACCGGCACCAGCGTCGCCGCGTACACCAGGCCCACCCACCAGGCCGCGAGGCAGAAAGCCAGCAGGAGCCCTGCCAGGCTGGCCAGGTTGAGCATCAGCGACTTGCCGATGCCCGGCGCCTGGCTCTTCTGAGACAGCAGCATCGGCAGCACGCCGCGCAGCGCCGCCGCGACCAGCAGCAGGGCGGCGCCGTAGGAGGCGCGGAGGTCCTGGCTTTCAGCCGCGATCCACCAGCCGACCCGGTCGAGCAGGCCCAGCAGCACGATCAGCAGCGCGGTGTTGATCACCGAAGCGAGCCCGTCGGTCAGGTCGTTGCGCAGCTCCGCGGGTGAGCGCTTCTGGCTGCGCCACAGCACCCACAGCAGCGCCACCATCCAGCACAACGCGAAACCGACGAAGGCGGGCGCCAGCCACAGCGGCCCGCTGTAGTGGCGCACCAGTTGTGGCCCGACCCAGCAGGCGCCCGCGGCAAGCGCGCACCACATCGCCACCTGCAGCAGCATCGATGCCGTGGACTTCCGGTCGCGCACCGACCAGTAGGCGCAAGCCAGCACGATCGAGGCGATGAAGGGCCCCACCAGCGTGAACCACAGGGTGGGCCACTGCGTCGCCCACTGGACCAGCAGGCGCAGCGAATGCACGCTGTCCAGGTCGCTGACGCCGACGACGGAATCGGGCGGCACGCTGTTGAGATCGACCGCGCGGAACACCGAGTCCCACAGCAGCAGGTTGACTGCGGCGAGCACCATGCCGATCAGGCTGGCGGCGATCGCAATCTCGATGTGCGTGCCCAGCAGGTTGCGCAGGTAGAGCGCGCCTGCGAACAGGGTGTCGCGCAGGCCACCCGGAATCAGGTAGCGGCCGTTGCCGCGCAACCACCAGCCGAAGCGCGCGCGGTCGACATCGCCGAAGGCGCGCTCGATCTCGCGCACCTCCTCGGCCGATTTCGCGTTGGTGCACAAACGCCCCAGCGTGGCGCCGATGTAGCCGCCGCCCGAGACGGTGGAGACCAGGTCGAACTCGAGCAACTGCCGGCGCGCGGCCAGCGACTTAAGCAAGCCGAGGCAGAAGGTCGCGCTGCGGATGCCGCCGCCCGACAGCGCCAGGCCCCACGGCCGGCGGCCGTCGTCGGTGCCCGAGAGCGCCTCGCGGCGGGCCGTGACCAGCTTGCGGATCACCTCGTCCATGCGGCTCCTCGTCGTTCCGCACGGAATATTTCATGGTTGGCAGGGGGCGGCAATGGCGCGAACGGCCTATGCCGGATCGCAGGTAAGCTCGGCCCTCGCCGCAACGGCCCTCCCCCCCACCGGAGCCACCGATGACCACCGCCCTCCTCTGCAAGAGCCTCATCCTGGCCTCGGCCTTCGGCCTGGTTGCCGGCTGCGCCAGCACTGCGAGCAGCGCGTGCGAGACGCCCTACGCGGCCTCCCCGCAGTTCAAGGACTGCAGCTTCCAGAACCTCCCCAACCCGCAGGCCCTGCCTTCGGCCAGCTCGTGGAAGATCTGGTCGCGCTTCCTGGGCGGCACCAAGACCGACACCGTGCCGGTCGATCCCATCCCCGTGCGGGCGCTGGACCCCGCGCAGCTCGAAGCGCTGGACCGCGGCGCCAACCACGTGATCCGCCTCGGCCATTCCTCGCACCTGCTCAAGCTGCGCGGCAAGTACTGGCTGATCGACCCGGTGTTCGGCGAGCGCGCCTCGCCCTTCTCTTTCATCGGGCCGAAGCGATTTCACAAGCCGCCGCTGCGGCTCGAGCAGTTGCCGCCCATCGAGGGCCTGATCCTCTCGCACGACCACTACGACCACCTCGACGTACCGACGATCGAATACCTGGCGCAGCGTGTGAAGCGCTACTTCGTCCCCCTGGGCGTACGCGCCCGGCTGGTGGAGATGGGCGTGCCGCCCGAGCGCGTGGCCGAGTTCGACTGGTGGCAGGCGGCCGAGCACGACGGCGTGCGGCTCACGGCCGCACCGGCACAGCATTTCTCGGGCCGGACGCTCACCGACCGGAACAAGACGCTCTGGGCTTCGTGGATTGTCGAGAGCGGTGGCGAGCGCATCTTCTACAGCGGCGACTCGGGCTACTTCGGAGGCTTTCGCCAGATCGGCGAGCGCTTCGGTGGCTTCGACCTGGCGCTGATGGAGAACGGCGCCTACGACGCTTACTGGCCCTCGGTGCACATGACGCCTGAAGAGAGCGTGCGCGCCTTCGAAGATCTTCGCGGCAAGGTGCTGTACGTGGTGCACAACAGCACCTTCGACCTCGCCTTCCACACCTGGCATGACCCAATGGATCGCATCGCGAAGCTGGCGCAGGCGAAGAAGATCGAGCTGGCAACGCCGGAGATCGGAGAAGTGCTGACCATCGGAAAGCCGCGCACCAATGCCCTCTGGTGGGAAGGCCTCAGGTGAGGCGCGGCCGCCGTGGGGGCGACAGGCCAAAGGCATCGCACGAGTGCGTTCCCCGTTGAACCCACCAAATCGAACGCGCTCCCGCCCGAGCGCTGGGCTGCGAGAGTCATACACCCGGCCTATAAGCCTATAGACGTAAGTGAATTGTTCGCAGCCATCTCCCCCCGGAAAATCACGAGACAATTTCTGGAGATAAGACTTGACGGTATTCGCCACTTCCCTGCGGAAGGCTGCGTTCGCGGCCGCCTGCGCCCTGTCCTTTGGTCTAGCAGGAGCAGCCGATGCCCAGAACCTGCAGATCGGCGCCAACTTCCCCCTGAGCGGGCCCAACGGCTCGTACGGCGACATCTTCATGTCGGGCACCAACCTGGCAGTCGAGCATGCCAATGCCGACAAGATGATCAACGGCAAACTGAGTATCACCTACGAAGACAGCCAGGGCACGCCGCAACGGGGCGTGATCAGCATGAACAAGCTGGTGAACGTGGACAAGGTGCCCTACGTGCTGTCGTCGTTCACCGGCGTGCTCAAGGCGACGGCGCCCATCGGCGCACGCACCAAGACGCCTATCCTCAATGGCTCGGGCATCGCACCCGACCTGGCTGACCTCGGCAGCTATTTCTGGAGCGTGATTCCGCTGGTCAACTTCGAAGTGCAGGCCATGCTTCCCTACCTGGTCAAGGAGCGCAAGCTCAAGCGTTTCGTGCTGGTCTATGTCGACGAGACCGTGGGCCAGGCCGTGCGCAAACAGATGGAGACCAGCCTGCCTGGCTTGGGCGCCGAACTCGTCGAGGCGATCTCCATCCCTGCGACGCAGCAGCAGTTCAGCAGCATCGCCGCGAAGGCGCGAGAGGCCAAGCCCGATGTGATCTACATCGCATCGTGGGGCGCGCAGCAGGTGCAGATCGTCAAGCAGATGCGTGACAACGGCGTGCAGCAGCAGCTGGCCAGCTTTTCGGCCTTCGCCATGCCCGAACTCGAGGTACTGCCCGAAGCCAAAGGCACCCTGTACACCACGCAGAGCGTGAACTGGGCCGCCAAGGACCCGGTGACGCAGCGCTATGTGCAGGACTTCAAGACAAAGAACGGCGGCAAGATGCCGACGGTGTACAGCGCCAATTTCTACAACGCGGTGCGCCTCTTCGCGCTGCTGGCGCATGACCTGCAGAAGAAGGGCAAGCCCGTCACCGGCGAGAACCTCCTCGCCCAGCGCGACGAGACCAAGGCCTTCGACATGGTCGGCGGCCGCATGGAGTTCCAGGCCAACGGCACCGTGGCCATGCCGATCCAGGTCAATGAATACGACGGCAAGACGTCGAAGATGATCCAGGTCCTGCCGGCGCACTAAGCGCACACGCCACTGGACCGCTACTGCGCCGCGCCACTGGCGCAGTGACCACAGTCGGCCCGCTCGCGCCGCGCCCGTGCGGCTCCTTCCGCTCCAGACTGCCTGACACACGCCTGTTCCCATGCTCTTCCTGCAACTCCTGCTCAACGGGCTGCAGGTCGGGGCGCTCTATGCCCTGACCGCCGTCGGGTTCTCGCTGATCTTCGGCTCGACCAAGGTGTTTCACTTTGCGCACGGCTCGACGTTCACGATCGCCGCATACATCTTCTATTGGCTCTATTCCGTTTCGCACCTGCACTGGGGGTTCGCCGCCCTCGCAGCGGGCGTGGCAGCCGTGGCTTTCGGCGTCTTCATGGACCGCTGCGTGTACGCGCCCATCCATCGGCACGAAGGCTCGTATTTCACCGTGTTCGTCGCCTCCTTTGGCGCGGGCATCGTGGTACAGAACGCCATCGGCATGTTGTTCGGGCGCAGCTTCGTGTCGGTCTCGACGCCGCTGTCGAGCAGCATCGAACTCGCACCAGGCTTGTTCGGCTCGCCGCTGTCGCTGATCGCCATCGGCTGCGCCGCCGTGTTCTTCGCAGGCCTGCAGGCCTTCCTGATGCGCACCAATGCCGGCATCGCGTTGCGCGCTTTGTCCGAAAACCCGGAGCTGGTGCGCGCCTATGGCCTGAACCCACGCAAGCTCTCGACACTGGTATTCGCACTCGGGTCGCTGCTGGTGGTGCCCGCGGCCATCCTCACGGCGGCATCGGCCGGCCTGAACCCTGCCATCGGCCATCACGTGATGCTGATCAGCCTGGCAGCGACCATCGTCGGCGGTGTCGGCAGCCTGCGCGGCGCCGCTTGCGCCGGCCTCCTGCTCGGCCTGGCGGAGAACCTGGCGCTGCTGTGGTTTCCGCCCCAGTGGAGCGAGGCCGTCACTTTCGTGGTGCTGTTCCTCTTCGTGCTGCTGCGCCCTTCCGGCTTCTTCGGCCGCCCCGTGACCTCCTGAGGCCATCGACATGCTTGCCTATCTCCTCAATTTGGCCACGCTGATCTGCATCAACGCGATTCTTGCGGTCACGCTCAACTTCATCCTCGGCTACGCCGGCATCTTCTCGCTGGCCCACGCCATCTTCTTCGGCATCGGCGCGTATACCGCGGCCTATCTCGGCCTGCAGTTCGGCGCCTCGCTGTTCATCGTGCTGCCGGTGGCCATGGCTGTCGCCGGCCTGCTGTCGCTGGTGCTGGCCCTTCCGGCGCTGCGCGTTCGCGGCGAGTACTTCGTCGCGGCATCGCTCGGCCTGCAGGTGCTGGGCGTCACGGTGTTCGCCGAATGGAAATCGGTCACTGGCGGCGTCAGCGGCCTGAGCGCGATTCCGCCGGCCCAGGTCTTCGGCTACGAGATCGTCGGACCATTCGAGACCTTGGGCCTGGCCTTTGCCTGCCTCGTGCTGGTCGTGGCCTTCACCACTGCACTGCTGCGGAGCAGCTTCGGGCGCAACCTGCGCGCGCTCCGCGACAGCGAGTCGGCCGCGCATGCGTCCGGCAAGAACGTGGCGGCAATCAAGACGCTGTCCGTCGTAGTGTCTTCGGCACTGGCCGCCGTGGGCGGCGTGACCTATGCGTTCTACCTGTCCTTCGTGAACGTCGAGAGCTTCACGCTCGACACCTCGGTGCTGCTGATGGCGATGATCATCATCGGCGGCACGGGCACGGTGCTCGGCCCTATCGTGGGCGCCGTTCTGCTGATGGTGCTGCCCAGCCTCTTCAGCTACATGTCCTTCCTGCCGCAGACCGAGATCGGCTCCATCCAGCAGATCGTGTACGGCCTGGTCATGGTGCTGCTGATGATCTATCGGCCCGGCGGCATCGCCGGCGCGCGAAAGGAGGGCGTGAAATGAACGGGACGAACCTTGCGGGCGCCCCCGTGCAGCCCGTTGTCGAGATACGGCACCTGAACAAGAGCTTCGGTGGTCTGAAGGTGACCGACGATGTTTCGCTGAGCCTGCGCCCCGGCATCGTGACGACGCTGGTCGGTCCCAACGGCGCCGGCAAGACCACGCTGTTCAACCAGATCACCGGCCATCTCGTGCCCGACTCGGGAGAGATCCTGCTCAACGGCGAGGTGCTGGGCCGAGAAGCCCACTGGAAGATCGCGCGTCGCGGCGTGGGCCGCACCTTCCAGGACCTGCGCCTGTTCGACCACATGACGGTCGAGGAAAACGTGCTGACCGTGATGGAGCCCAGCGCCTGGCTCTGGCAGAGCGGCGGCGGCGCAAGAAAGCGCCAGCGACAGGACCGCGTGAGCGACATCCTCGAGGCCACGCGCCTCCTGAACAAGGCGAAGACACGCGCGATCGACCTCTCGTACGCCGAGCGCAAGTTCTTGAGCATGGCTCGCGTGATGGCCACCGATTCGCAGCTCTGGCTTCTCGACGAACCCGCGTCGGGATTGGACCGCAGCTCCTATGAACTCTTCCTGGAGCTCCTGCGTTCGCAGACCCGCATGGGCATCACCGTCTGCATCATCGAACACAATCTGGACATCGTGATCGGCATCTCGGACCGCATCGCCTTCCTCGATCGGGGCAAGCTGCTGGCCGACGGCGAGCCCGCCAAGGTGCTGGCCGACCCGCACCTGGCCGCCATCTACTTCGGGGAGCAAACGGCATGAGCGATACCGTTCTGAGCGTCAGGGGCTTGGTCGTCGGGTACGGCGGACGGCCCGTGCTGGAGAACCTCGACTTCGAGCTGCGCAGCAACGAGGTGCTGTGCCTCATCGGCCACAACGGTGCGGGCAAGTCCACGCTGGTGAAGTCGCTGGTCGGCCTGGTACCGATGCAGGGCGGGCAGATCTCGCTGCACGGCAAGGCCGTTGCGCTGCGTGGGCCGCGCGACCTGGTCAAGGGCGGTGTGTCGCTGGTGCCCGAGGGGCGCGGGGTGTTCCCCGGCCTCACGGTGGCCGAGATCATGCGCCTGGGCCTCTGGGCCGCCGAGGTACCGCCGGCCGAGCACGCCAGCCGCGTCGAATGGGTGCTGTCGGTGCTACCGGTCATGAAGGAGTTCTACGGCAGCCGCGCCGGCTCGCTCTCGGGCGGGCAGCAGCAGATGGTCTCCATCGCCCGCGCGCTCCTGAACCGGCCGCGCTGCCTGCTGATGGACGAGCCTTCGATCGGACTGGCGCCCAAGCTGTTCCAGGACCTGCTGCGGCCGATTCGCGAACTGCAGCAGAGGACCGGCATGTCGATCCTTCTCGTCGAGCAGAACGTGAAGGAGGCGCTGAAGATTTCCGACCGCGTGGTGGTGATGAAGTCCGGCGTGATCGTGCGCGACACGCTGCCTTCCGAGCTTGCCGACAACGCGAAACTCATGGAACTGTATTGAGGCCCGAAAGGAAGACGGACATGGTGCGATTCAGGATTGGCAAGGCGGTCGCCACCCGGGTGGAAGAAATGACCGACCGCAGTTTCGACTTCCGCAAGTTCTTCCCACTGTCGACCGATGAGGACGTGGCCGCCAACCTGCACTGGATGGCACCCGGACACTACGAGGCCGACACCGGCCGGCTGCTGCTGAGCATGCATTCGTGGCTGGTCGATACCGGGCGCTTCAAGGTGCTCATCGACGGCTGCATCGGCAACGACAAGGAGCGGCCCGGCCGCCCTGACTGGTGCAACCTGCAGACGCCCTTTCTCGATCGGCTGGCTGAAGCCGGTGCGCGGCCCGAGCAGGTCGACTATGTGCTCTGCACCCATCTGCACGCCGACCATGTGGGCTGGAACACGCGCCTTCTCGACGGCCGCTGGGTGCCGACCTTCCCGAATGCGAAGTACGTGTTCTCGCGCAAGGAATACGACCACTGGCAGGCCCAGTTCGCCAGCGATTCCAATGGCCACCACCTGGCGGGGTACCGCGACAGCGTGCTGCCCATCATCGAGGCCGGCCAGGCACTGGTGGTGGACGACTACGCCGAGATCGCCGATTGCCTGGTGCTGGCCCCTGCGCCCGGCCACACGCCGGGCCACGTGGCGATCTGGCTCAAGTCGGGCGACGATGCGGCGGTCTTCACCGGCGACATCATCCACCACCCGGTGCAGCTCAAGAAACCGGCATGGAGCTGCTTCGGCTGCAAGGACCAGGCGCAGGCCAGCCAGACGCGCGAGAAGGTGCTGGCCGAATGCGTGGACCGCGGGGCGACGCTGCTCCCGGCGCACTTCATGGCGCCCTTCGGCGGCAGGATCAGGCCGGCGGCAAGAGGTTACTGGTGGGATGGCGAGGCGCAGCCCTGAGCGGGCGGCGGCGCATCCGGCGAAGCACTTGCGAGCTGCGCCTCGAGTGTCTTCAGTCGAACAGCACGACGTCGCGCAGGGCTTGGCCGGTCGCAAGGCGATCGAAGCCCTCGTTGATGCTGTCCAGCTTCAGGGTGTTGCCCATCAGGCGGTTGATCGGCAGCTTGCCGCGCCGGTACAGGTCGATGTAGCGCGGGATGTCGCGCGCGGGCACGGCCGAGCCGATGTAGCTGCCGCGGAGCGTGCGCTCTTCTGCCACCAGCGTCACCGGCGGCAACTGAAAGCGCAGCGCCGGATTCGGCAGGCCCGCTGAAATGGTGCTGCCGCCGCGCCGTGTGATCTTCCAGGCCAGATCCATCGCGGGAATGGCGCCGGCCATCTCGAATGCGTAATCCACGCCACCCTTGGTGAGCTCGCGGATCTGATCGGCTGCGTCCGGGTGGGCCGCATTGAAAACCGCGGTGGCGCCGAGTTCGCGGGCGAGCTGGAGTTTTTCTTCGTTCAGGTCAATGGCGATGATCTCGCGTGCGCCACTGGCCACCGCGCCGAGCAACGCACTGAAGCCGACGCCGCCCAGGCCCAGGACGGCTGCGGTGCTGCCGGCCTGCACGCGCGCGGTATTGACGACCGCGCCGACGCCAGTCAATACCGCGCAGCCGAACAGCGCGGCCTCGCGGTGCGAGATGTCGGACTCGATCTTCACGCACGAGCGGCGCGACACGACGGCGTGTTCGGCAAAGCATGAGACGCCAAGGTGGTGATAGATGTCGCTGCCGTCGGTGCCATGCAAGCGGCGACCACCGCCGACCAGCGTGCCGGCGTTGTTGGCGGCAGCACCAGGCTCGCACAAGGCAGGACGGCCCTCGGCGCACGGCAGGCAGCAGCCGCAGCTCGCCATGAACACCAGCACGACGCGATCGCCCGGCTTCAGGTCCGTGACCCCTGCACCGCACTCGACCACTTCACCGCAGGCTTCGTGACCCAAGGCCATGGGCACGGGACGCGGGCGGTCGCCGCTGATGACAGACAGGTCGGAATGGCACAGGCCGGCCGCCCGCATGCGCAGCAGCACTTCGCCGTGGCCGGGCGCATCGAGTTCGACATCGCCGACACGCAGCGGCAGGCTTTGGGCATAGGGAGCGGGCAGGCCGATGGCCTGGAGAACGGCGGCGCGAGTTTTCATGTATTTCTTCGTCGGGGATAAGCACTGGGCACGAAGGCCGAGCTTAGGACGTAGGTGGGTCCGAGGCAATTCAGCGATGCTGAATAAGCCATAGCCTCGCAGAATGAATCAGGCCCCGGCGGCGGGCGTCTTTGCCGCCAGCGAGTTGGCGTATTCCTGTTGCAGGTAGCGCACGAAGTTCAGTGCGGCACCGCTCAAGCCGCCCTTCTTCTGAAGCACGATGCCGTACTGGCGCGTGAGCCGTACGTCGGTCACGTGCAAGCTGACGCGCTCGCGGCGCGCGTTGATCTGGGCCATGGACGAGGGCAGGAACGTGATCCCGTTGCCGGCGTCGAGCATGCCCAGCAGCGTGTTCAGGTTGGACGCCTCGCTTAGCGACGGGAAGGCCAGATTGCGTTGCCGGCATTCTTCGCCGATGGAGCCGATGAGGCTGGTGTAGCGGTCCAGGATCAATAGCGGGAAGCCCATGACCTGTTCCAGTGTGACGGCGCCCGCTGCTGCCAGCGGATGCCCCTGCGGCACGACAAGCAGCAACTCTTCTTCGGCCAGTGGCTGGAACCGCAGCTTGGCCGAATCGCCGTCGAAAGCCACGACGCCGAGATCGGCAGCGCCAGTCTCGATCTGATCGATGACGTCGCGGTAGAGCAGATCAAGCAGCTTGATGCGCACATCGGGAAAGCGCTTCTTGTAGGCATGTATCAGCGGCGGCAAGGCGGTGGCCGCGATCATCGGCGTGGCGGCCACCACGATGCGCTGGCCACTGCGCGCCGCAGCGCCGTCGAACTCACGGACGAGCTGCTTGAGGCCGTGCAAGGCCTGAGTGGCGGCGTCGTACAGGCGCTGGCCTTCCTTCGTGGCCTCGACCCGGCGTGTGGTGCGCCTGAGCAGCTGGGTGGAGAGCCGCTCCTCGAGCCGCTGTACGCGCGCGGTGACCGAAGGTTGCGATACATGCATGCGCGTTGCTGCCAAGCTGAAGCTGCCCAGCTCCACGATGGCTATGAAGGTTTCCAGCTCCGTCAGGTCCATGCGCAATGGCGGCAGGTCCTGCGGGGCGCTGGAGGCCTTGACGGCGCGAGGGCGTGAGGTGGTCACGGGGTGGAATCGGCGTGGTTTGGCGAGGCAATCGAGGGCGCGATGGTAGTGCGCCGACTTATCGACGTGGCAAATAAGACTATCAGATACGGCGAATTGTGCGTTCCGCGCGGGGGTTTGATACTTGCCTCAGAGCCCGCCTGGCAGCCATGCATGGCAGGTGCATCCGATTCAACAAATGGAGACAGACATGAACCCGAACCGCCGCGCCGTTGCGTCCATTGCACTGGCTGCCTTGCTGGCCGGTACGGCCTCGCTGGCCACCGCGCAGGACACTGCCGCCAACTACCCCGACAAGCCGATCCGCATCGTGGTGGGCTTTCCGAGCGGCCAGGCCATCGACGGTGTGGCGCGCTACTTCGCCCAGAAGCTGGGCGAGGAATTGAAGCAGCCCGTCATCGTCGACAACCGCGCAGGCGCCTCCGGCATCATTGCCCATGAACTTGTGAAGAACGCCGAGCCCGATGGCTACACGCTGCTCATCACCTCGGGCGCCACGATGGCCATCAACCCGGCGCTTTTCAAGAAGCTGCCCTACGACCCGATCAAGGACTTCGCGCCAGTCATCCTGACCAACACGACGCCGATGTTCCTGGCCGTCAACGCCGGCACGCCCATCAACTCGTTCCAGCAAATGGTGGCCTACGCCAAGGCGCGCCCGGGCAAGCTGGCCTACGGCTCCGGCGGCAGCGGCCTGACGCAGCACATCGCGATGGAGATGCTGAAGAAGGCGGCCGACATCGACCTGCTGCACGTGCCGTACAAGGGCTCGCCGGCCATGGTGACCGACCTGATCGGCGGTCAGGTGCAGTTCGCCTTCGATACATCGACCTCCATCCTGCCGCACGCCACCAACGGCCGCGTGAAGCTGCTGGGCGTGACCAGCCTCACGCGCTCGGCCGCTGCACCCAATGTGCCCACGCTGGCAGAGCAAGGCCTGCCCGGCTTCGAGGCGCTGACCTGGGCCGGCCTCGTAGCGCCCGCACGCACGCCCCGGGCCATCGTCGAGAAAGTCAACGCCGCGATGAACCACGTGCTGAAGACACCCGCCACCGCCACCTACCTGGCCGGCATCGGCGCGACGCCAGCGGGCGGCTCGGTTGGCGACTTCGACCAGTTCATCCGCAAGGAGCTGACGCGCTGGGGCAAGGCAGTCAAGGACTCCGGTGCCCAAGTCGACTGATGCAAACGCAGACAAGCCCACCGGCTGCCTTTCGTTTCATCTCTTCACCCCACTCAAGCCGCCAGGGCGGCAATCCAAGCCATGACCACTTCCGCTAGAAAACGCCAGATGGCGCTCGTCGCTTTCATGCAAGCCCAGAACTGCTCGATGTATGTCGGTTCTTGGCGCCATCCGTCGAGCATGACGGACTTCACTTCGGCGGAGTACTACCAGCGCATCGCCCGGACCCTCGAAGAGGGCAAGTTCGACATGGCCTTCTTCGATGACCGCCTGGCGATGCCGGACATCTACGGCGACAGCCACCGCGAGACCGTGGCGCACGGTGTGCGCGCAGTGAAGCTCGATGCCGCGACCGTGATGATGGCGATGGCGATGGCCACCACGCGGCTCGGCCTGGGCGCAACCTATTCGACGAGCTACTACGAGCCCTATCACGTGGCACGCCTTTTCTCGACCATGGACCTGATGACGCGCGGACGCGTGGCCTGGAACGTGGTCACTTCGCTCAACGATTCGGAAGCGGCCAACTTCGGCAAGTCCGGCCACATGGAACACGACCTGCGCTATGACCGCGCCGACGAGTTCATGGAAGTGGTGCTGGGCCTGTGGGACAGCTGGCAGGACGACGCCCTGATCGTGGACAAGACCAACGACCGCTTCGCCGATCCCGACAAGGTGCACCGCCTGGACTACGAAGGCAGGTTCTTCAAGTCGCGCGGCCCGTTGACTGTGCCGCGTTCGCAGCAGGGCCACCCCGTGATCCTGCAGGCGGGGTCGAGCGGCCGCGGCCTGAAGTTTGCTGGCCGCTGGGCCGAGCTGGTCTTCGCCGTCTATCCCAGTCTCGAATCGGGCAAGAAGCAGTACCAGGCCCTGCGCCAGGCGGTGGCCGACGATGGCCGCGACCCGGACCTCGTGAAGATGATGCCGGAGATGAAGATCATCGTCGCGCCGACCGAGTCCGAGGCAAAGGACCGCCGCGACATGGTCGCCGCGACCGCCAAGCCCATCGATGGCCTGACGCTGTTGTGCGAGGTGCTCAACGTCGACTTCTCCAAGCGCCCCTACGAGTTGCCCTTCACCGACGACGAGCTTGCCGCCGTGTCCTGGCAGAGTTTGCGCGACCGCGTGGTGCAGGTCAGCGGCAAGAAGAACCCATCGGTGCGCGACTTCGTCGAGGCCTCGGGCCGCGGCACGCTGCGCGAGGGCCCCTGCTTCGTCGGCACCCCGACGCAGGTCGCCGACCAGATGGAGGAGTGGTTCGGCTGCGCCTGCGACGGCTTCGTGCTGTCGGCCACCTCGGTGCCCGGCACCTATGAGGACATCGTGCGTCTGGTGGTGCCCGAGCTGCAGCGCCGCGGCCTGTTCCGCAAGGAATACGAGCACGAGACGCTGCGTGGCAACCTGGGCCTTGCGCGCCCCAATGCGCGCGACTGGCGCAAGGCGGCCTGAGCGGAGGGCCCGGCAGGTGAACGACATGAAGAAAGAACTGAAGATCCTCACGCCACACGGCATCCTTGGCTACGGCATTCCCGAACAGGACTTCTGGCGCGGCATCGACGCGGGTGCCGATGCGATGATCATCGACGCCGGCTCCACGGACCCCGGGCCCTACCTGCTGGGCCGCGATGCGACCATCGTCTCGCGCGAAGCCTACATCCGCGACCTGACCGTGATGCTCAAGGCCACGGCCACGCGCAAGGTGCCGGCGTACATCAGCTCGGCTGGCGGTGCCGGCACCAACAGCCAGGTCGATGCCTTGCTGGACGTGATCGCCGAGATTGCGAAGACGAACGGCTGGAAGTTCAAGTGCGCGACGATCTATTCGGACATCGACAAGGCGGTCATCCTTGACCGCCTGGGTGCGGGCCGCATCGAACCCTGTGCATCGGCACCGGACCTCACGGCCGCCGACGTCACGTCATCGACCAACATCGTGGCGCAGATGGGCGCCGAACCTTTCCTCAAGGTGCTGCAGGAGCAGCCCGATGTCGACATCATCGTCTCGGGCCGCTCGTACGATCCATCGCCCTTCGCAGGCCTGTGCATGTTGCACGGCATCGACCCCGGCGTGTACTGGCACATGGGCAAGATCGTGGAGTGCGGCGCCAACTGTGCCGAACCCAAGGGCAAGGTCATACTGGCGACCGTGCGCCAGGGCAGCTTCGACCTCGAGCCGATGAACCCGAAGGAGCGTTGCACGATCGCCTCCGTGGCGGCGCATTCGCTGTACGAGAAGACGCGGCCCGACCTGTTGTCCGGCCCCGGCGGTGTGCTCGACCTGCGCCAGTCGCGCTATGAGCAGCTCGATGAACGCCGCGTGCGCGTCAGCGGCAGCGTCTTCGTCCCCTCCGAGGTCTACAAGGTCAAGCTCGAAGGCGCGGCCGTGGTCGGCTTTCGCACGATCTTCATCGGCGGCATCCGCGACCCCATCCTCATCGGCCAGATCGACACCTTCCTCGACAAAGTGCGGCAGGACGCGGGCGAGACCTACCCCGACATTGCTTCGGGCGCGGCCAGCATCCATTTCCACGTGTACGGCAAGAACGGCGTCATGGGCGATTCCGAACCACTCAAGGACGTGGTGCCGCACGAGATCGGACTGGTCGGCGAAGTGACCGCGCCGACGCAAGCGGCTGCCAACGCCATTTGCAACAGCACGCGCATCTCGGTGCTGCACAACCCCTACCCCGGACAAGTCGCCACCGCAGGCAACTTCGCCATTCCGCTGAACCCGCCCGAGAACCCGATCGGGCCGGTGTGCAAGTTTTCCGTCTACCACCTGATGGAAGTGGACTCGCCAACCGAGCTCTTCCCGATCCGCTACCTGGAGATCTGACATGGCGATCCGAACATTGCGCGAGTTGGCCAAGGTGGTGCGCAGCAAGAACTCCGGCCCCTTCGAGATCACCTTCGACGTGATCTTCGACGACATCGCCCTCTACGAGAGGGTCAAGGCCAGCGGTGCGCTCCAGCCCGAGACCTTGGCTGCGACCTACAACGTGCCGGTGACCGACATCGTGACCTTCATGTTCTTCGACCCGGCCCGTGCCTTCAAGATGACGCTCAAGCGCAACTGGGCGCAGGGCAGCGTCGGCGAACGCGACACCTTCGGTGCGCAGCAGCATGCCCCGCTGCTGGACATCGCCGTCGAGATGGGCTGACCGGCATGGACATGAAGACATCGCCATTGGCACTGCTGAAAGACTCCACACTGCTGAGGACCGACGCGCGGATCGGCGGCCGGTGGGTGCAGGGCGCAACGCGCTTCGACGTGCACGACCCGGCGACGGGCCTGAAGCTGGTCGACGTCGCCAACCTCGGCGCAACCGATGCTGAGCACGCCATCGACACGGCCAACCAGGCATGGCCTGCCTGGCGGGGCAGGACAGCCAAGGAGCGCAGTGCCCTGCTGCGCAAATGGTTCGACCTGCTGATGGTCCACCAGGAAGACCTGGCTCGCCTCATGACTGCCGAGCAGGGCAAGCCGCTGGCCGAGGCACGCGGTGAAGTTGCCTACGGCGCGAGCTTCGTCGAGTGGTTTGCAGAAGAGGCCAAGCGCATCAATGGCGAGACGCTGCCGCAGTTCGACAACAACCGGCGCCTGATGGTTCTTCGCGAAGCCATCGGCGTCTGCGCGGCCATTACACCGTGGAACTTCCCGCTGGCGATGATCACCCGCAAGGTCGCGCCCGCGCTGGCCGCAGGCTGCACCGTGGTCATCAAGCCGAGCGAGCTCACGCCGCTGACGGCGCTGGCCGTGGCCGAACTCGCGCTGCGGGCCGGCATACCGGACGGTGTGCTGAACGTGTTGACGGCCGACAGCCCGAACTCGATCGCCATCGGAAAAGTGTTCTGCAACAGCCCCGTCGTGCGCCACATCAGCTTCACCGGCTCGACCGAGGTCGGCCGCATTCTGATGGAACAAGCCGCTCCCACGGTCAAGAAACTGGCACTGGAACTCGGCGGCAACGCCCCCTTCATCGTGTTCGACGACGCGGATATCGACAGCGCGGTCGAAGGCGCGCTGGCGAGCAAGTACCGCAATGCGGGCCAGACCTGCGTTTGCGCCAATCGCTTCTATGTGCAGGACGGCGTGTACGACACCTTCGTGGCGAAATTTGCCGAGCTCGTGCGGGCGCTGAACGTCGGCAACGGCTTCGTCGATGGCGTGCAGCAAGGCCCGCTGATCGAGGAGGCGGCGCTGGAGAAGGTCGAACGCCATGTCGCCGACGCGCTGGCCAAGGGCGGCACCGTGATCGCCGGAGGGCGGCGGCTGAAGGGCCAGTTCTTCGAACCCACGGTGGTCGCCAACGCCACGGCCGACATGCTGTGCGCGCGGGAGGAAACATTCGGCCCGTTCGCGCCGGTCTTTCGTTTCAGCACCGAGCAGCAGGCGATCGACGCGGCCAACGACACCGAATTCGGCTTGGCCAGCTACTTCTACAGCCGCGACGTGGGCCGTATCTTCCGCATCGCCGGTGCCTTGGAATACGGCATGGTCGGCATCAATGCCGGCGTGATCGCGACCGAGCACGTGCCTTTCGGCGGCATCAAGCAGTCGGGGCTGGGCCGCGAAGGATCACACCACGGCATCGACGAATACGTCGAGATGAAATACCTCTGCATCGGCGACGTGCTCGCCTGAAAAGAATCGGAGACAACCTCATGAGCAGCACCACCATGACCACGCCAGAGCGCGAGGCTGTTGCGTTCGACCCGAAGGAATTCCGCCGTGCATTGGGCAGCTTTCCGACCGGCGTGGCCATCATCACGACTCGCGACGGCGAGGGCGCGCCTTCGGGCCTGACCTGCAACTCGTTCAGCTCGGTTTCCCTGGAGCCGCCACTGGTGCTGTGGAGCCTGCGCAAGGCGAGCAAGTCCATCGATACGTTCCGCGCGGCGCAATCCTTCGTCATCAACGTGCTGGCCGAAGACCAGGACGAGCTCTCCTCACGCTTCGCGACGAGCAGCATCATCCAGAAGTTCGAGGGCGTGGCCTGGAGCACCGGCTACAGGGACATGCCGCTGATCGACGATTGCGTGGCGCGCTTCGAATGCAGCGTGTTCGCGCAGCATGATGCGGGCGACCACGTCGTCTTCATCGGCAAGGTCGAGAAGTTCGAGGTGGTGCGCGAGGAAGACCCGCTGGTCTTCTACAAGGGTGCCTACATGATGCTTCAGCAGTCGATGCGCGAGCTGGCCAGCAAGGGCCGCATCTCGCACCAGGCGCTGGCCGACTCGCGCCGCATGGTCTACGTGGCGCTGCTGCGGCTGGCCTGCGAGAACGCGCAGCCTGCGGACTTTGATGCCATCGAGGCCAACCTGCGCCAAATGGACGCGCAGATCATGGCGCGCGACATGCCGGGACGGATGAAGTCGGCCATCCGCTTCTTCGAACTGATCAGCGCGGCTGCGCACAACGAAGTGATGTCGCTGGTGGCCAGGTCGCTCAATACGCTGCTGTTGCACACGGTGAAGGCCCAGGCCGCCACCCGTGCTGCGCAGGATGTGTACGTACCGGCGCTGGACCCGATCCGCTGGGAAATCCTGTCGGCGTTGCGTGCTCGTGACGAAGCCGCTGCCGTCGCGGCCGTGGCGCAGTATGTGCAGCGCGCCACGCTGCATTGAGGCGTCGGACCTTTTAAGCCTCGACGGCGGTCGCGTACGCCGCCGCGAGAGCCCTCGGCTTGCGGCAGGATGTCCTCGTCCCTCCCCACGCAGGTGAAGCGGCCGCCGGTGATCGCGACCGCGCTGGCGGCTGTCATCCCCGCGCAGCCAGAAAGTCCAGAAAGCACGCGATCCGCGCCGCCAGCTTCGTATTCCGGTAGTACACCGCATCGATCCCCTGGCGGACGTCTGCGGTGTCGTTCACGAGCAATTGCACCAGGTCGCCGTGCTAGCGGTCGGCGGCGGTCATGAAGTCAGAGAGGCACGCGACGCCCGCGCCCTCCAGTGCGAGAGCCTTCGGCTGGCGTCAATTGCGCCCGCCACGCCGCTCGCGCTCGCGCGCGCGCCGCACCTGCCGGCTTTGAGACGCCTCCTCGCTGCGCCGCTCCCGCTCGCGCTTCGAGTCACGCCGCCGCTTCGAGAGCCAGCGCGCAAGCAGAAAGCTCGCGGCGCTGGTCACGACGAGAACGAAGAGGCCGATCGGGCCGAAATCCATGTGCCGCCTTCCTCAGAGCACGCGCACGACACTGGCCGGCTTGAAGCCCAGGTCCGCTGCCTTGCCCTTGCGCGCACGGCTGCCGCGCGCGTTGTTGAGGCTGCGGATCTCCAGCGTCTCCTCGCGTTCCTTGCCGCCACGGCCGATGCCCTCGATCTTGATGCTGCGCGTGTAGGCGGCGGCGCCGGCCAACGTGTCCTTGGCGTCGAGGTCGATCAACGTGAGTCCGCGACCGCCCTTGGGCAGCGCCTTCATCTCGAGGATCTCGAAAGTCAGGATGCGCCCGCCCGTCGAAGCACACGCGACGTGCGTCGCCGGCGGCATCGGCTCGGCGCCGCTGGCGCCTCCGACCAGCGAGGGCCTGCACAGCTGCTCGCCCTCGCCCACGTCGATGAAGGCCTTGCCGCCGCGCTGCCGCGAGATCATGTTCTCGACCGAAGCGATGAAGCCGTAGCCGCCTGTGCTGGCCAGCAGCAGCGCCGCACCGAGCGGCCCGGCAAAGTAGTGCGCGACGTGCGTGCCGCTGTCGAGATCGATCAGCGTCGTGATCGGCTGGCCGTCGCCGCGCCCGCCCGGCAGGGACGCCACGGCCACGCTGTAGACGCGCACGCTCTTGTCCTTGGCGGTGCCGAAGACCAGCAGCGTGTCGACCGAGCGGCATTCGAAGGCACCGTAGAGCGCATCGCCGGACTTGAAGGTGTACTCGGGCGCGGCGGCGCCGGCAGCGCGCTCGCTGGCCCAGCCCTTCTGCGTGCGCACCCAGCCTTTCTGCGAGACGATCACCGTCACCGGCTCGTCGACCACGCGCACCTCGGCCACGGCGCGCTTCTCGGCCTGGATCAGCGTGCGGCGCGGGTCCTCGAAGCTCTTCGCGTCGGCCTCGATTTCCTTGACCAGCAGGCGGCGCAGCGCGGCCGGGCTGGCCAGGATGTCCTCGAGCTTCTTCTGCTCCTCGCGCAGGCCCTTGAGCTCCTGCTCGATCTTGATGGCCTCCAGCCGCGCCAGCTGGCGCAGCCGGATCTCGAGGATGTCCTCGGCCTGCCGCTCGCTCAGGTCGAAGCGCGCGATCAGCGCGGCCTTCGGGTCTTCCGCGGCGCGGATGATCGCGATGACCTCGTCGATGTTGAGCAGCACGAGCTGCCGGCCCTCGAGGATGTGGATGCGGTCCTGCACCTTGGCCAACCGGTGCCGCGAGCGGCGCTCGACGGTGATCTCGCGGAAGGCGATCCACTCGTTGAGCATCTGGCGCAGCGACTTCTGCGTCGGCTTGCCGTCGATGCCCACCATCGTGAGGTTGATGGGCGCGGAGTTCTCCAGCGAGGTCTGCGCCAGCAGCGTGGTGATGAACTCCTCCTGGCTGATGCGCGAGGTCTTGGGCTCGAACACCAGGCGCACCGGCGCGTCCTTGCTGGATTCGTCGCGCACGACGTCGAGCACCGAGAGCACGGCCGCCTTGAGCTGCACCTGTTCGGCGGTCAGCGCCTTCTTGCCGGCGCGGACCTTGGGATTGGTGAGCTCCTCGATCTCCTCCAGCACCTTCTGCGTGCTGACGCCGGGTGGCAGCTCGTTGACCACCAGTTGCCACTGGCCGCGCGCGAGCTCCTCGATCTTCCAGCGCGCCCGCACCTTGAGCGAGCCGCGGCCAGTGCGGTAGGCCTCGGCAATGTCGGCCGGGCCGCTGATGATCTGCGCGGCGCCGGGATAGTCAGGGCCGGGGACCAGCGCGAACAATTCCTCGTCGGAGAGCTTGCCGTTGGTCTTGATGAGCGCCACGCAGGCGTCAGCGATCTCGCGCAGGTTGTGGCTGGGGATCTCGGTGGCCAGCCCGACCGCGATGCCGCTGGCGCCGTTGAGCAGCGTGAAGGGCAGCCGCGCGGGCAGCAGGCGCGGCTCCTCGGTGGAGCCGTCGTAGTTGGGAATGAAGTCGACCGTGCCCTCGTCGATCTCGTCGAGCAGCAGGCTGGTGATGCGTGACAGCCGCGCCTCGGTGTAGCGCATGGCCGCGGCGCCGTCGCCGTCGCGGCTGCCGAAGTTGCCCTGGCCGTCGACCAGCGGGTAGCGCTGCGAGAAGTCCTGCGCCATGCGCACCAGCGCGTCGTAGGCGGCCTGGTCGCCGTGTGGGTGGAAGCGGCCCAGCACGTCGCCGACCACGCGCGCACTCTTGACCGGCTTGGCGCCCACGGTGCCGTTGGCACCGCCGAAGCCGAGGCCCATGCGCGACATCGAGTAGAGGATGCGCCGCTGCACCGGCTTCTGGCCATCGCTGACATCGGGCAGCGCGCGGCCCTTGACGACCGAAAGCGCGTATTCGAGGTAGGCCGTCTGCGCGTAGTCGGCCAGCGTGAGGGCCCCGTCCTCTTCGGGGTTCTGAAAATCGAGGGGCGGTTGGGAATCCATTGCGAGAGAGACTTTGTAAGAGCGGCAAGTGTAGTGGCCGTGCCGTCCTCCTCTCAGTGGATCAGCTCTCGCGCGACCATGCAGGTGCCTGAGGACTCAGCCCAGCGTGAAGGCGGCCCTCATCGCCTTTTCAATATCCGATTCGACAGTTTCAGCTGCGCGTCGCTCGCATCCATGTCGCCCGCCTGCGGTGCCTCGGCCATTTCCGTCAATGCCGGGACCGCGCTCGTCGGCGAAGGCATGTTTCCGCGCCCCACTGCACCGCCGCGCGGTGCCGCCAGTTCCATGCGCACGCGGCCCGGCGCGTTGCCTCGGCCCGTCGCCGTCGAGGGCTTCAGATAGGCATAGAGCTGCAGCACCGTCTTCACGTAGTTCTGCGTCTCCCGATAGTTCGGGATCTTGTTTCCCGCGCGCTGCACGGCGCCCTCGCCGGCGTTGTAGGCGGCGAGCGCGAGCCCGATGTCGCCGGGGAACATCGCGATCAGGTCGCGCAGGTAGCGCGCGCCGGCGGCGATGTTGATGTGCGGATCGAAGAGCTTCTTCTCGATCGAGCCGCGCTTGTCGGCCCCCACGCCATAGCGCTGCGCGGTCGCGGGCATCAGCTGCATGAGGCCGAGCGCGCCTTTGGGCGAAACGGCCCGCGCATCGAAGCCGGACTCGGTGGCGACGAGCGCCTGGAGGAGCTCGTAGTCGATGTCATGGCGCTGCGCCGCTTCACGCAGCGCCTTCTGCGCGGGCTTGTAGTTGGGCGAGGCCTCGAACAGCGCGAGCAGCGATTGCGACGCGCGAGGCACCTTGCCGTCGATGTTGCCCATGCGGCCGCGCGCGAGCGGGCCGACGCCTTGGGCGGTATCGAAGGCCTGGCCGCCCCGAAAGAAGAGCTGGTAGCGCTCATCGATCTTCTCGGAGGCGAAGTGGGCCACGCCCTTGTCGTCGACATAGCCGAAGATGTCGGACGCGTGCACGAGCGCGTGCCACGAGCACAGGGCCAGCAGCAGCAGCGGGAGCCGCCACCAGCGGCCGGGAACATGTCGGAAGTTCATGGACGGCGGATTGTCGTCCATGCTCGCCGATTTACGTCTGGGAACAGGAATGCGCCCCCGCCCATCCAATGGGCAACACGACGACATCACCATGCACACGCTCGAACGCATCCAGGACGCCCACGACCCCGCGGCACCGACCGACACCGAGCTCGCGGAGCGAGCCGCGCAAGGCGACGCCCTGGCCTTCCAGCTCATCATGCGGCGCCACAACCGGCTGCTCTTTCGCACCGCCCGCAGCATCCTGAAGAACGACGACGATGCGCAGGACGCGTTGCAGGACGCCTATCTCCGCGCGTGGCGCGCGCTGGGCTCCTTTCGTGCCGAGTCCCGGCTCTCGACCTGGCTGGTGCGCATCGTGGCCAACGAAGCCCTGGGACGGCTACGGCGGCGCGGCAGCGCCCAGGTCATCCCCTTCGACACCGCGGTCGAGGCAGGCGACACCCCGGAGGGCACATGGATGCAGGCAGACCCCAATGAACAGCCGGAACGCAGCGCAATGCGCGGCGAGACGCGCCAGCTGATCGAGGCGGGCATCGATGCGCTGCCCGAGGTGTTTCGCACGGTGTTCGTGCTGCGCGCCGTCGAGGACCTGAGCATCGAGGAAGTGGCCGCGGCGCTCGGCATTCCCGAAGCCACGGTGCGCTCACGGTTCTTCCGCGCACGGGGCCTGCTGCGCGAAGCCCTGTCGCGCGAGATCGATGTCGCGATCGGCGACGCCTTCTCTTTTGCCGGCGCGCGCTGCGACCGGATCGTCGCCCGCGTGATGGCCGTCATCGCCGGACCACCGCCGGGCCCGCCCGCCTGATTCTTTCCACCCACCCTGACTCACCCTTTTCAAGGAGACCGCCATGTCCTTCCTTCGGATGCCCACGCCCGTCGCCGCGCGACGCTACTTCCTCGGCCGCTCGGGCCTGCTGCTGTCGGGTGCTGCCGTCGCACTGCTGGCAGGCAACGACACGCTCGCGGCCCAGGCCGGCGGGGACGCGGCGAGCGATGCGCAGATCCTCAACACCGCGCTTGGGTCCGAGCTCGAAGCCATCGCGGCCTACCAGGTCGGAGCCGAGAGCAAGCTGCTCGACAAGCCCGTGCTCGACCTCGCCCTGACTTTCCAGGGCCACCACCGGGCCCATGCCGCGCTGCTCGCGGCAACGGTCGAGAAGCTCGGCGGCAAGGCCGTGAGTGCGAAGGCGAAATACGACTTCCCGACCTCGCAGCTGAAGTCGCAGGCCGATGTGCTGCGCTTCGCAGCCAAGCTGGAACAAGGCGCCGTCAGCGCCTACCTGGGCGCGGTACCGATGTTCGACGACCGTGCGCTGGCGAAGGCCGCCGCGAGCATCCTCGGCGACGAGGCGATGCACTGGGCGGTGCTGCGCAACGCACTCGGCGAGGCGCCGGTGCCCGGGGCCTTCATGTCCTGAGCGATCCGGCGCGCCCGGTTTTGCTCAGACGTCGACCTCGACGTCGTCGGCGCGCAGCTCCATGAGCTCGCGCCGCGCGGCGGCCTCGCCCTTGCCCATGAGCTTGGTGATCTCGCCCTGCGTGCCGAGGAGGTCGAAGCGGCCCAGGCGCACCTGCAGCAGGCGGCGCGTGTCGGGGTTGAGCGTGGTCTCCCACAGCTGCTCGGCGCTCATCTCGCCCAGGCCCTTGAAGCGGCTGATGCTCCAGGCGTTCTCGCGCACGCCGTCCTTGCGCAGCTTGTCGAGGATGGCGGTGAGCTCGCCCTCGTCGAGCGCATACACCTTGGACGCGGGCTTCTTGCCGCGCGCCGGCGCGTCGACCCGGAACAGCGGCGGCTTGGCCACGTACACATGCCCGGTGTCGATGAGCTTGGGAAAGTGCCGGAAGAACAGCGTGAGCAGCAGCACCTGGATGTGCGAGCCGTCGACGTCGGCGTCCGACAGGATGCAGATCTTGCCGTAGCGCAGGCCCGAGAGGTCGGGCGTGTCTTCGGGTCCGTGCGGGTCGACACCGATGGCGACCGAGATGTCGTGGATCTCGTTGTTGGCGAACAGGCGGTCGCGCTCCACCTCCCAGGTGTTGAGCACCTTGCCGCGCAGCGGCAGGATGGCCTGGCTTTCCTTGTCGCGCCCCATCTTGGCGCTGCCGCCGGCCGAATCGCCTTCGACCAGGAAGACCTCGTTGTGGGCGATGTCCTTGCTCTCGCAATCGGTCAGCTTGCCCGGCAGCACTGCGACGCCCGAGCCCTTGCGCTTCTCGACCTTCTGGCCGGCGCGCTGGCGCGTCTGCGCGGCCTTGATGGCCAGCTCGGCGAGCTTCTTGCCGTAGTCGACGTGCTGGTTGAGCCAGAGCTCCAGCGCCGGGCGCACGAAGCTGGAGACCAGCCGCACCGCATCGCGCGAGTTGAGCCGCTCCTTGATCTGGCCCTGGAACTGCGGGTCGAGCACCTTGGCCGAGAGCACGTACGACGCGCGCGCGAACACGTCCTCGGGCAGCAGCTTCACGCCCTTGGGCAAGAGGGAATGCAGGTCGACGAAACTCTTGACCGCATTGAACAGGCCATCGCGCAGGCCGCTCTCGTGGGTGCCGCCGGCGCTGGTGGGAATGAGGTTGACGTAGCTCTCGCGCACCGGCTGGCCGTCCTCGGTGAAGGCGACGCACCACTCGGCGCCTTCCCCTTCCGCAAAGTTGTCGGCGTTCTTGTCGGCATGGCCGGCGCCTTCGAACAGCGGAATCACCGGGTCGGCGTTGAGCGTCTGCATGAGGTAGTCGCGCAGGCCGCCCTTGTAGAGCCACTGCTGGGTCTCCTTGGTCTTCTCGACCACCAGCGTGACGGTGACGCCGGGCATCAGCACCGCCTTGCTGCGCAGCAGATGGGTCAACTCGTTGACCGGCAGCGTGCCGGACTCGAAGTACTTGGGGTCGGGCCAGGCGCGCACCGTGGTGCCCTGGCGGCGCTCGCCGCTCTCGACCGGACGAAGCTGGAGCGGCTCGACCACATCGCCGCCCGCGAACACGATGCGCGCGGCCGAACCTTCGCGGAAAGACTGGACCTCGAGCCGCTTCGACAGCGCATTGGTCACCGACACGCCCACGCCGTGCAAGCCACCCGAGAAGCTGTAGGCGCCGCCCGCTCCCTTGTCGAACTTGCCGCCCGCGTGCAGCCGGGTGTAAACCAGTTCGATGACGGGCGCCTTCTCTTCGGGATGCAGGCCGAAGGGAATGCCGCGGCCGTCGTCCTCGACGCTGACCGAGGCGTCGCTGTGCAGCGTGACCTTGATCTTCTTGCCGTAGCCGGCCAGCGCCTCGTCGGCGGCGTTGTCCAGCACTTCCTGGATGATGTGCAGCGGGTTGTCGGTCCGGGTGTACATGCCCGGACGCTGCTTGACGGGCTCGAGGCCCTTGAGAACGCGGATGGAGCCTTCGGAATAGGCCGGGGGAGTCTGGGTGAGAGTCGCCATGGGGGCGGATTGTATGCGTGGGCTCCCGAAAACCTGGATGGACATACAGAGCCACGCTGATGCGCACGCCGCATCAACGCTCGACGAAAAAATCAACAATGCCCGTCGCAGCGTTGCGGATGGACTCCGGTCCTTTTGGATACAGTCGCCGGATGCACGCTCAATCCCAGCCGCTCTCGCTCAAGCAGGTTCTTTTCTGCGGCGCGATGATCGTCACCCTGTCCATGGGGATCCGCCACGGCTTCGGATTGTGGCTCCAGCCGATCACGCAGGAGCAGGGCTGGTCGCGCCAGAGCTTCTCGATGGCGCTCGCCATTCAGAACCTTGCCTGGGGCGTGATCGGTGTCTTCGCCGGCATGCTGGCCGACAAGCTGGGCGCCTTCCGGGTGCTGGTGGCGGGAGCCGTGCTCTACGCAGCCGGGCTCGCGGGCATGGCGCTGTCGCCGACGCCGCTCCTGTTTGCGCTGACGGCCGGCGTGCTGATCGGCGCGGCGCAGGCCGGCACCACCTACGCCGTGATCTACGGCGTGATCGGCCGGCAGATCCCGGTCGAGCGGCGATCCTGGGCGATGGGCGTGGCGGCCGCGGCGGGCTCCTTCGGCCAGTTCCTGATGGTCCCGGTAGAGGGGCAGCTGATCGCGGGCTTCGGCTGGCATACGGCCCTGCTGGTGCTGGCGGTCATGGTGCTGCTGATCGTGCCGCTCGCGTTCGGCCTGCGCGAGCCACGCGTCGGGCACGCCGCCGTCGCCCACCGCGATCAGACCATCCTCCAGGCCGTGGGCGAGGCCTTCAAGTACCCCAGCTTCGTGTTGCTGATGGCGGGCTATTTCGTCTGCGGCTTCCAGTTGGCCTTCATCGGCGTGCACATGCCGAGCTACCTGCGCGACAAGGGGCTCTCGCCCGAAGTGGCCAGCTATGCGCTGGCGCTCGTCGGCCTGTTCAACGTGTTCGGCACCTATGTCGCCGGGTCTCTCGGGGCGCGGCTCGCCAAGCGCAAGCTGCTGTCGGTCATCTACTTCAGCCGTGCGGCGACGATCGCGGTCTTCCTGGCGGCGCCGATCACGCCCCTTTCGGTGTACGTCTTCGCGAGCGTGATGGGCTTCCTCTGGCTGTCGACCGTGCCGCTCACCAGCGGCATCGTGGCCCAGATCTTCGGCGTGGCGCATCTCTCGATGCTGGGCGGCTTCGTGTTCCTGAGCCACCAGGTCGGCTCCTTCCTCGGCGTCTGGCTCGGCGGCTACCTCTACGACAGCACCGGCAGCTACAACATCGTCTGGTACCTGGCGATCGCGCTGGGCGTGTTCGCGGCGGTGGTCAACCTGCCGGTCAAGGAAGGCGCGATCGTGCGCCGGCCGGCCCCTCAGCCCGCCTGAACCCATGCGCCCGAGCACGCGCCACCATCTCGTGCATGCCGGCTGGCTGGCCGCCGCAGCGCTGGCGCTGCTGGCAGTGTTCGGCCTCTACACGCGCCCCGCTTTCCTGGTCGGGCTGGTCGACCAGCTCTGGGCCTGCTTCTGAGCCACGATCTCCCGCCCTCCCCCTGGGTCGCGCGCTGGTCGCACCTGCTCGCCCCGGGCGCGACCGTGCTCGACGTGGCCTGCGGCGGGGGGAGGCACATGCAATGGTTCGCGCAGCGTGGACACGCGGTCACGGGCGTGGATCGGGCTCCCGAGGCGATCGCGTCCGCGTCCCGCTTTGGCCTTGCAGTGCTGGCCGACATCGAGCAGGGCCCATGGCCCTTCGCCGGCCAGCTCTTCGGCGCTGTGGTCGTGACCCACTACCTATGGCGCGCGCGGCTGCCCGACATCGTGGCGGCGGTGGCGCCCGGCGGCGTGCTGCTCTACGAGACCTTCGCCGCCGGCAACGAGAGCGTGGGCAAGCCCTCGCGGCAGGACTTCCTGCTGCAACCGGGCGAGCTGCTCGCCGCCTGCGCCGGGCTGCGCGTGATCGCCTACGAAGACGGTTTTCTTTCAGGGCCCGAACGCTTCGTGCAGCGGATCGCAGCCGTCCGGCCGCCGGAAGGCGCGGCCCGCACCCCTTTGCGCTACCCCCTCTGACTGGCCTGCCGGACCAGTCAGTAGAATGGCTGCCTTTCCGCAACCGACAAAGAGACCCCCCTTGGAGCAACTGACAGGCAGCATCGTCGCGCTCGTCACGCCGATGCATGACGACGGCAGCGTCGACTATCCCGCCTTGCGCCGGCTGATCGACTGGCACATCGACGAAGGCACCGATTGCCTGGGCGTGGTCGGCACCACCGGCGAGTCGCCGACGGTGAACGTCGAGGAGCACTGCGAGATCATCCGTGTGTCCGTCGAGCAGGCCCGCGGTCGCGTGCCCGTGATGGCCGGCTGCGGCGCCAATTCGACGAAGGAGGCCATCGAGCTTGCCCGATTCGCCAAAGGTGTTGGCGCCGATTCGCAGTTGCAGGTCGTGCCCTACTACAACAAGCCGACGCAGGAAGGCCAGTACCAGCACTTCAAGGCCATCGCCGAGGCGGTCGGCGACCTCCCCGTCGTGCTCTACAACGTGCCCGGTCGCACGGTCGCCGATATGGCGCACGACACCGTGCTGCGCCTGGCGCAGGTGCCCGGCATCGTGGGCATCAAGGAAGCCACTGGCAACATCGAGCGTGCGCAGTGGCTGATCCGCGATGTGCCGAAGCACTTCGCCGTGTACTCGGGCGACGACCCCAGCGCTGTCGCGCTGATGCTGTGCGGCGGCCAGGGCAACATCAGCGTGACGGCCAACATCGCGCCTCGAAAGATGCACGAGCTCTGCGTGGCGGCCCTCGCCGGCGACGCGAAGCGCGCGATGCAGATCCAGTTCGAGCTGATGCCGCTGCATCGCCATCTGTTCGTCGAGCCGAACCCGATTCCGCTGAAGTGGGCCATGGCAAGGCTGGGTTTGTGCGGCGGGGCCCTGCGCCTGCCGATGACGGAACTCGCCGAGTCCGCCCGGCCGGTCGTCGAATCCGCGCTGCGTGCCACCGGCCTCCTCAAGGACTGATCCCATCTTTACCTGCCGCACCTCGACGCCGGCAACCTTTTGCAGGGCCGGCGCTCTGACACAGCGGCGCTGCAGCCTGACGATTGTGCTAAACATTCCACAAGGAAGATGACGTTGAACACCTTTTCGCGATTCGCATTGCTGGCCCTGGTCGCCAGCCTCGCCGCCTGCTCGGTCCTCGAGAGCGACAAGATCGACTACAAGAGCGCCGGAAAGGCCCCTTCGCTCGAAGTGCCACCGGACCTCACGCAACTGTCGCGCGAGAACCGCTACGCCGTGCCCGGCAACGCGGTCTCGGCCAATGCCTTTCAGGCAGGCGCCGCGAACGCACCCAGCATCCCTACGGCAGTCTCCAATCTTGGTGACGTGCGCATGGAGCGCTCGGGCACCCAGCGCTGGATCGTGGTCAGCCGCCCGGCCGACCAGCTCTGGGACCCCATCAAGGACTTCTGGCAGGAGAACGGTTTCCTGCTGACCACCGAGCAGCGCAACCTCGGCATCATGGAAACCGATTGGGCCGAGAACCGCGCCAAGCTGCCGCAGGACGTGATCCGCGGCACGCTGGGCAAGCTGGTCGACGCGATCTACTCCACCGGCGAGCTCGACCGCTTCCGCACCCGCATCGAACGCGGTGCCAACGGCACCACCGAGATCTTCGTCAGCCATCGCGGCATGCAGGAGGTCTACACCAACGTTCGGCAGGATCAGACGGTCTGGCAGGCGCGCCCCAGCGATCCCGAACTCGAGACGGAATTCCTGAGGCGACTGATGGTGAAGCTGGGTGTATCGCAGGAACAGGCGAAGCTTGTTGCGCAAACCAGCGCGCCTGCACGGACGGCGAGCGTTTCCAATGTCGGCGGCCAGCCCGTGGTGCAGATCAACGAGAACTTCGATCGCGCCTGGCGCCGCGTCGGCCTGGCACTCGACCGCACCGGCTTCACGGTCGAGGACCGCGACCGGGCTGCCGGCGTGTACTTCGTGCGCTACGTTCCCCCGAACCCCGACAAGAAGGAGCCGGGCTTCTTCTCGAAGATCTTCAGCTCGAGCAAGACCGAAGCGCCGCTCAAGTTCCGCATCATGGTCAAGGGCCAGGGCGAGACGAGCACGGTGTCGGTACAGAACGACAGCGGCGCAGCCGAAACATCGGCCAACGCGCAGCGCATCGTCCAGGTCATTGCCGACGACTTGAAATGACGCTCTCCCCCAGGTCCATCTAGGTGCTGCGCTTCCGCAGCCTGGGCAGCGGCAGCACGGGCAATGCCACGCTGGTCGAGGCGACCAGCGGCGGGCGCCGCTCGAGGCTGCTGATCGATTGCGGCTTCGGGCTCAAGCACCTCGATGCACGCCTGGCGCGCACGGGCCTCGCGGCCTGCGACATCGATGCGATCTTCATCACCCACGAGCACGGCGATCACATCGGCTGCGCCCGTGCGCTGTCGAGGCGCGAGCGCATTCCCGTCTGGATGAGCGAGGGCACCTGGCTTGCAGCCGGCGGGCACGACTTCGAGGGGCGCCTGCACCTCGCGCGGGACGGGAACGACATCGAGGTCGGCGACCTCCTGGTCCAGCCCTTCACGGTGCCGCACGATGCGCGCGAGCCGCTGCAACTGCGCTGCAGCGATGGCGCGCGCAGCCTCGGCGTGTTGACCGACCTGGGGCACGCAACGCCGCACGTGCTCGCGTGCCTGGCGGGAATCGACGCCCTGATGCTCGAGTTCAACCACGACAGCGACATGCTGGCCCGCTCGGCCTATCCGCCCTTCCTCAAGCTGCGCGTGGGCGGCAACTACGGCCACCTGTCCAACGCCGCCGCGGCAGCCATCGCGCAGGCGCTGTGCCACGATGGCCTGCAGTACATGCTGGGTGCGCACCTCAGCGAACAAAACAACCGTCCCGAGCTCGTGCGCCGCGCGATGGCCGAGGCGCTCGGCGCGAGCGAGCACGAGATGCTCACGGCCGACGCGGCCGAAGGCTCTGGCTGGCTGGAGCTCCGCGCATAAAAAGAAAGGCCGCCCTCGGGCGGCCTCCTGGCGAAGCTGCATCACTGCATCACTGCTTGGGTGCGTCTTCCTTCTTCTTGGCAGCATCCGTGGCTGAATTGGCCGAGTCGAGCGCCGAAGAAGCTCCCGGCGAGGGGGCCGGCGTGGCGGAAGGCATCGAGGACGAGGACGAGGAGGACGACGAAGTGTCGGGTGCTGGCGCCGGTGCAGGCGTCGGAGCGGGTGCCGGCGTCGTTGCAGCTGGCGGCGGGGTCACGACGGCCGGCGCGGACTCCTCCTTCTTGCCGCAGGCGGCAAGGGCCACCGCGACGGTCAACGAGGCGAGCAGGGCGGACTTTCTCATTACAGGGCTCCTTTGGATTGGTCTCGAAGAAAAAATTCTAGACCTGTACCCTCGGTGAACCGCCTGTTGCGCCACGATTCGCGGCTTTGGCTTACAAGCCCAGCGTCGTGGCCGCAAATGCCGGTTTTGCATGGCGCATGCATTCGTCGATGCGCTCGCGCAGGGCACGCCGGCGCTCCGGATCGCGGCCACAGACGCCGCGCACCCGCTCCGCGTCGACACGCGCCAGAAACCAGCCCGGCGTCCAGATGCCGCTCGGCACCTGCGGCAGTCCCGGCCCATTGCAGGCACGGCAATCGATGATGTGGCTCCAGATGCGCCGCCATGTCACGAAACGCGCATGCTCGCGCTCGAACACGTCGAAGCGCTGCGCCAGCATCACGAAGGTGCGCCCCGCTGCCGACCAGGCTTGCAGGGCCTCGGCCATGGCACGTTCCCCGAGCGGCCAGTCGATGAAGGCCGGATCGGCGAGCACGATCTCGCGCCAGTTCTCGCGCGCGGCCGCGGCCAGCGCGGCATGCAGGTGTGACTCGAAGGCGCGGCGACCGTCGAAGGCGCCCTCGGGCAATGCGTTGTCGATCGACATTTCATTCGTCGGCATGCAGCCAACCCGCTTCGCACCAGTCTTGCAGCAATGCGCGCGCATCGTCGCTTGCTGTCGCAAGATCGCGCGGCTTCAGCGCGCGCTGGTCCGCGAGGCGACGCATGAGCCGGGCGTCGCGGCCCGAGGCACGAAAGCTCTCGCCGTTGATGTAGAGATGGCGCGCGTCGTAGAGCATGCGTGTGCGGCGGTCGAGTGACACGCCGTTCAATGCGGCCGGCGGCTCGCCTTGTTCGAACCACACAGTGGGTCCGGGCTCGGTCATCGATTCGCCGAGGGCGCGGTCGATGGCATCGGGATCGCGCAGCGCCGCGAGCACGGCCTCGCGCGCGAACGCCTGCAGCGCACGCGGCATTTCGGCCGGCGCGGCCACCGCGGGCTGCGCCGGGTCCTTGTAGTGAACGGCCGGTCCGGCAGGCGCGTCCTGCAGCAGTTCGGCCTGCGCCTCCGCGATGCGAGCCAGGAGGTCGGCGCCCAGCGGCGCAGCCGCCGGTGCGCGCAGCCCGATGGAGTAGGTCATGCAATCACCGCCCTCGGCGACCCCGTCGTGCGCATAGCGCGGCGGCAGGTAGAGCATGTCGCCGGGCTCGAGCACGAAGCTCTGCTCGGGCTCGAAATGCGCGAGGATCTTGAGCGGCAGGCCGGGCTCCAGGCGCAGGTCGCGCTGCCTGCCGATGGACCAGCGGCGGCGTCCGTGCGCCTGCAGCAGGAACACGTCGTAGCTGTCGAAGTGCGCGCCGACGCCGCCGGTGTCGCTTGCATAGCTGATCATCAGGTCGTCGAGCCTCGCATCGGGCACGAAACGAAACTGCTGCAACAGTTCATGCACGCCTTGGTCATGCTGGTCCACTCCCTGGACCAGCAGGGTCCACGCAGCCTGCTTCGGCGAAGGCAGCGCTCGACGCGCGAAAGGGCCGTGCTTGAGTACCCAGCCGCTCTTGCCGTGACGGATCAGCCGCGACTCGACCTCCTCGCGGCCAGCCATTGAAAACAGCGCCTCTCGCCCGATCAGTGGCACCATGCCTGGAACGGCCTGGCGCACGAGCAAGGGCTTCTTCTGCCAATGGCGCCGCATGAATTGCGAGGCGCTGAGGCCTCCGAGCAGAGCCAGGGGTCGTTCAATCTCCATGGGAGAATTCTCGTATGGAAATCTCTGAACAATGCGTGGTCGGCCTGACCTGGACGCTGAAGGACACCCTCGGCGACGTGCTGGACGTGCTCGAGGAACCGGTGGAGTTCCTGGTCGGTGGCGATGATCTCTTTGCTGTCATCGAGTCCGCGCTGCTCGGCCATGAGCCCGGCGCGCGCGTGCAGCTGCAGCTCGAGCCCGAGCAGGCCTTCGGCGACTTCAACGACCAGTTGCTCTTCCTCGAGCCGCGCAGCCTCTTTCCAGAAGGCATCGAGGAAGGCATGACCTTCGACGGCGCCGCGCTGCCGGCCGGCGTGAACCCGGACATCCCCAGGGACGCGATCTACACGGTGAGCGAGATCTACCCCGAGCACCTTGTGCTGGACGGCAACCACCCGCTCGCGGGCATCGCGCTGCGGCTCGATCTGACCGTGCGCTCGGTGCGCGAAGCCACCGAGGAGGAGATCGGCCGCGGCACGGCCGGTACCGGCTTCTTCAAGGTTGCGCCGGCCGCGCCGGGCAACGACACGCTGCACTGACGTTCGAACAACGAAAAGCCGGGCACTGCCCGGCCTTTTCGTTGCATGCGCTCAGACGCGCGAGATCTGCCCGCCCTCGATGCGTACGCGGTCGCCGATCCGCAGGTCGCCCGGGCTGGGCACGTCGAAGGAGCGATAGGCACCCTGCTCGGTCTGGATCGAAATTCGGTAGCTCTCGTAGGCCCGCGGTGCATTCGCGTTCGCCTCGACGCTGTTGCCCAGGAGGGCGCCACCGATGACGCCGAGCGCTGTGGCCGCCGCACGGCCGCTGCCATGGCCGAACTGGTTGCCGACGACGCCGCCGAGGACACCACCGGCCACGGCGCCACCGCCGCTCGGCCCAGCGCCGGACGTCTGGCTGCGGATCACCTCGATGTTGGCCACGCGGCCATACTCGACGTAGGCCGAGGGGGCTGCTGGATACGTCGGCTGATAGGGGTAGCGGGAAGTTTCGTAGACAGGCTGTGGCGCTACGCAGGCAGTCAGCGCGGACAACGCAAGCACGGAGACAGTGACGGGAACAAGGCGAGTCGGGATTTTCATGGTGTGTACTCCTCGAAACAGATCGGGGCGATGCGCCCTCCATGGTTCCAACGCATCACGTTTGAGCGCGATGACCGCTTCGACACATGTTGAAAGCTTCGATGCTGACGGCATAGTGCCGGTTCCGTTCTTTACCTGTGAGCCACACGGCCCCGAGGCCGCAGGCGCCCGCCTACACACGCGCGCTCAATGCTTGCCCGTCGAGCCGTAGCCGCCTTCGCCGCGCGCGCTGGGTGGGAACTCCGCCACCACGCGGAACTGCGCTTGCACCACCGGCACGATCACCAGCTGCGCCAGCCGCTCCATCGGCTGCAGCACGAAGGCCGTGTCGCTGCGGTTCCAGGCGCTGATCTTGAGCTCGCCCTGGTAGTCGCTGTCGATGAGGCCCACCAGGTTGCCCAGCACGATGCCATGCTTGTGGCCCAGGCCCGAGCGCGGCAGGATCAGCGCCGCATAGCCGGGGTCTGCGAGGTGGATCGCGATGCCGGTCCCCACCAACTGCCAGGCGTTGGGCGCCAGGGAAATTGGCGCATCCAGGCAGGCGCGCAGGTCCAGCCCGGCGCTGCCGGGGGTGGCGTAGGCAGGCAACTGGTCCTGCATGCGGGGATCGAGAATTCGAATGTCGACGTTCACTTGTTGCGCCCTTGTTGTTGCCGCTGCTTTTGCTTCCTGGCCTCTTCTTCGAGCCACTCACGCCAGTTCGCCACGCCCGGTGGGAGCGCCCAGCGACGCAGCCGATGGGCAAGCCAGAGTCCGAAGGCAAATACCGCCGCGACAATACCGAACGGCACCTTCAGAATCAGCAAGACAAGCAGCACCGCCATCCATGCGATGGCCAGCACCTTGGCCATGGCGTGTGCCGCGGCGCCGCCGTCCCGTGCCGGGCTCGCCTCGCCATTCGACAGCATGCGACGCCGCGTCGCGGACGCGGCGTCGCCCGCTGCACCGTGTGGCGGCGATGAAGGCGTCATGCCGACATCGAGCCCATGCTCGCCCTCTTGGGGCGGCCGGTGCGGCTGCGTGGCCTGCGCAGCGAGGCGCTCGACGTAGCGCGCGAAATCACCGTCCGGCGGCGTGTTCCATTGCGGATTCATCATCGGCTCCCCGGCGGCAGGCGTGCCGCGATCTCGGCCACCAGTTCGCGCGCCAGCGCAAGCTTGGGCGCACGCGGCAGTTCCCGCACGCCCTTTTCGTCGACCAGCAGCAGGCTGTTGTGGTCCTGCCCGAATGTCAGCGGGCCGATGTTTCCCACCAGCAGCGGAATCCCCTTGCGCTCGCGCTTGGCCTTGGCATGCGCAACCAGGTTCTCGCTCTCGGCCGCGAAGCCCACGCAGAAGAGCTTGCCGGTCCTGCCGCGCTCGCCCTGCGCGATCGTCAACAGGATGTCGGGGTTCTCGACGAACTGCAGCGTTGGCGCGCTGCCGCTGCCGTCCTTCTTGATCTTGTGCTCGCTGTGGGACGCCGGTCGCCAGTCGGCCACCGCCGCGGTGGCGACGAACACCGACGCTGCCTGTGTGGCCTGTCGGCTGGCTTCCAGCATCTCCCGGGCGGATGTCACGTCGATGCGCGCGACGCCGCGCGGCGTGGGCAGATGCACCGGGCCTGCCACCAGCGTGACCCCGGCGCCCGCTTCGCGCGCCGCCTGCGCGATCGCGAAGCCCATCTTGCCCGAGGAATGGTTGGTGATGCCGCGGATCGGATCGAGTGCCTCGAAGGTCGGCCCCGCCGTGACCACCACCTGCCGCCCCGCCAGTACCTTGGGCTGGAACTGCGCCACGATCTCCTCGAACAGCTGTTGGGGCTCGAGCATGCGGCCGTCTCCGGTCTCGCCGCAGGCCTGCCAGCCGTTGCCCACGCCCAGCACGCAGGCGCCATCGGCATCGACCTGCCGCAGGTTGCGCTGGGTCGCCGGATGGACCCACATCTCGCGGTTCATGGCTGGCGCGATCAGCAGCGGCACACGGTCGGCGGGGCGCGCGAGGCACAGCAGGCTCAGCAGCTCGTCGGAGCGCCCCTGGACCAGCCGCGCAATGAAGTCTGCACTGGCGGGCGCCAGTACGATGGCATCCGCCTCGCGGCTCAGGTTGATGTGCGGCATGTTGTTGGGCTCGCGCGCATCCCACTGCGAGGTGTAGACCGGGCGCCCCGACAAAGCCTGCATCGTGACCGGCGTCATGAACTGGGTCGCCGCCTCGGTCATCACCACCTGCACGGCGGCGCCGCCCTTGACCAGGAGCCTGCACAGCTCCGCCGACTTGTAGCAGGCGATGCCTCCCGTGAGGCCCAGGACGATGTGTTTGCCGGCGAGGTCTTGCAGAGCTTGCATAAGCCGGCAATGTAGCAGCCCCACTACGCGCGCGTTCACGCACCATCCCTTCGCCTTCGAGGCCCATGAGGCCGCACCTATAATCTGCATTTCCCACTGCCCGGACCTGCACGTTCGGAACTGGCATGACCAAATTCGTCTTCGTCACCGGTGGTGTGGTGTCTTCCCTCGGCAAGGGAATCGCCTCCGCCTCGCTGGCCGCACTCCTCGAGTCCCGCGGCCTCAAAGTCACCCTCATCAAGCTGGACCCCTACATCAACGTCGACCCCGGCACGATGTCGCCCTTTCAGCACGGGGAGGTCTTCGTCACCGACGACGGCGCCGAAACCGACCTCGACCTCGGCCACTACGAGCGCTTCATCACGACGCGCATGCGCAAGGCCAACAACTTCACCACCGGCCAGATCTACAAGTCCGTGCTCGAAAAAGAGCGCCGCGGCGACTACCTCGGCAAGACGGTGCAGGTGATCCCGCATATCACCAACGAGATCCAGGAGTACGTCAAGCGCGGTGCCGGCATCGCCACGCCGCACGAGGTCGACGTGGCCATCGTCGAGATCGGCGGCACCGTGGGCGACATCGAGTCCCTCCCCTTCCTCGAGGCCGTGCGCCAGATGAGCCTGCGCATGGGCCCCAACAATTCGGCGTTCGTGCACCTGAGCTATGTGCCCTGGATCGCGGCGGCGGGCGAGCTCAAGACCAAACCCACTCAGCACACCGCCAAGGAGCTGCGCGCCATCGGCATCCAGGCCGATGCACTGCTGTGCCGCGCCGACCGGCCCATCCCCGACGACGAGCGCGCGAAGATCTCGCTCTTCTCGAACGTGCCCGAGTGGGGCGTGATCTCCATGTGGGACGTGGACACCATCTACAAAGTCCCGCGCATGCTGCATGAGCAGGGCCTCGACGGCCTGATCTGCGACAAGCTGCGCATCAACACCCCGCCGGCCAAGCTCAAGCGCTGGGACGACCTGGTCTACGAGGTCGAGCATCCGCAAAAGGAAGTGAGCATTGCAATGGTCGGCAAGTACGTCGACCTGTCGGACAGCTACAAGTCGCTCAACGAGGCGCTGCGCCATGCCGGCCTCAAGAACCATGCGCGAGTGAAGATCGACTACATCGACTCCGAGACCATCTCGCCGCTCGACGTGGCCCGCCTGGGCAAGTACGACGCCATCCTGGTGCCTGGCGGCTTCGGCCAGCGCGGCGTCGAAGGCAAGATCGCCGCGGCCCGCTTCGCCCGCGAGACCAAGGTGCCCTACCTGGGCATTTGCCTCGGCATGCAGGTCGCGACCATCGAGTACGCGCGCAATGTGGTGGGCCTCAAGAACGCCAACAGCACCGAGTTCGATCCCGACACCAGCTGCCCCGTGATCGCGCTGATCACCGAGTGGAAGGACCGCGACGGCACCATCAAGCTGCGCGACGAGAAGTCCGACCTCGGCGGCACCATGCGCCTGGGCGCCCAGAGCTCGGACGTGGCGCCCGGCACGCTCGCACACAGCATCTACGGCGACGTGGTGACCGAGCGCCATCGCCATCGCTACGAGGCCAACGTCAACTACCTCGACGAGCTGCGCCGGGCCGGCCTGGTGATCTCGGCGTTCACGCAACGCGAGCACCTGACCGAGATCGTCGAGCTGCCGAAGGACGTGCATCCCTGGTACATGGGCGTGCAGTTCCACCCCGAGTTCAAGTCGACGCCGTGGAGCGGCCATCCCCTGTTCAACGCGTTCATCAAGGCGGCGCTCGAGCATCAGGTCGCAGAGAAGAAAGCACTGAAGGTCGTCGCATGAAGCTTTGCGGATTCGACATCGGGCTCGACAAGCCCTTCTTCCTGATCGCCGGGCCCTGTGTCGTCGAGTCCGAGCAACTGCAGATGGACACCGCCGGCACGCTGAAGGAAATCACCGGCTCGCTTGGCATCCCCTTCATCTTCAAGAGCAGCTTCGACAAGGCGAACCGCTCCTCGGGCACCAGCTTCCGCGGCCCCGGCCGCGACAAGGGCCTGGAGATCCTGGCCAAGGTCAAGCGCGAGCTGGCGCTGCCGGTGCTGACCGACGTGCACACCGAAGAGGACATCACGGCCGCCGCGATGGTGGTCGACGTGCTGCAGACCCCCGCCTTCCTGTGCCGCCAGACCGACTTCATCCGCGCCGCGGCCCAGTCGGGCAAGCCGGTCAACATCAAGAAGGGCCAGTTCCTCGCACCGCACGACATGAAGAACGTGATCGACAAGGCGCGCGCGGCTGCCAAGGAAAAGGGGCTGCCCGAAGACAGCTTCATGGCCTGCGAGCGCGGTGCCAGCTTCGGCTACAACAACCTGGTGTCGGACATGCGTTCGCTGGCGATCATGCGCGAGACGGGTTCGCCGGTGGTGTTCGACGCCACGCATTCGGTGCAATTGCCCGGCGGCCAGGGCACCAGCTCGGGCGGCCAGCGCGAGATGGTGCCGGTGCTGTCGCGCGCCGCGGTGGCGGTCGGCGTGGCGGGCCTCTTCATGGAGACGCACCCCGACCCGGCCAAGGCCCTGAGCGATGGCCCCAACGCCGTGCCGCTCAAGCACATGAAGGCCTTGCTCGAGACGCTGCTGGCGCTCGACCGCGTGACCAAGAAGAGCGGGTTCCTGGAGAACTCCTTTCAATGAGCGTGTGCCCGAATAAGCTCTATGCCCCGCCGGAATGCGGCAAGGCGAGCAAAACGCGCCGGAGCTGCCATCATCCGCAGGGTCGTGGTCGAGTGCGGGGCCTGAGAGCACGCGCGCTCGACACGACGCAAAAGATCCAGATACTCCAGAAGGAAATTGAATGAGTGCAATCGTTGACATCGTCGGGCGCGAGATCCTCGACAGCCGCGGCAACCCCACTGTCGAATGCGACGTGCTGCTCGAATCCGGCACCATGGGCCGCGCCGCGGTTCCATCGGGCGCCTCCACCGGTTCGCGCGAGGCGATCGAGCTGCGCGACGGCGACAAGAGCCGGTACCTGGGCAAGGGCGTGCTGAAGGCCGTCGATAACATCAACACCGAGATCTCCGAGGCCGTGCTGGGCCTGGACGCCAGCGAGCAGGCCTTCCTGGACCGCACGCTCAACGACCTCGACGGCACCGAGAACAAGGGCCGACTGGGCGCCAACGCGACCCTGGCGGTCTCCATGGCCGTGGCCCGTGCCGCGGCCGAGGAGTCGGGACTGCCGCTGTACCGCTACTTCGGCGGCATGGGCGGCATGCAGCTGCCGGTGCCGATGATGAACGTCATCAACGGCGGCGCGCACGCCAACAACAGCCTCGACCTGCAGGAGTTCATGATCATCCCCGTGGGCGCATCCAGCCTGCGCGAGGCGGTGCGCTATGGCGCCGAGGTCTTCCACGCACTCAAGAAGATCCTGAACGACCGCGGCATCAGCACGGCCGTCGGCGACGAGGGCGGCTTCGCCCCCAGCGTCGAGAGCCACGAGGCCGCGATCCAGCTCATCCTCGAAGCCATCGACAAGGCCGGCTATGCTGCCGGCACCCAGATTGCGCTGGGCCTGGACTGCGCCGCCAGCGAGTTCTACAAGGACGGCCAGTACGTGCTGGCCGGCGAAAACCTCACGCTGTCGGCCGGCAGCTGGGCCGACATGCTGGCGACCTGGGTCGACAAGTACCCGATCATCAGCATCGAGGATGGCATGCACGAAGGCGACTGGGACGGCTGGAAGCTGTTGACCGACCGCCTGGGCAAGCGCGTGCAACTGGTGGGCGACGACCTGTTCGTCACCAACACGAAAATCCTGCAGGAAGGCATCGAGAAGGGCATCGCCAACTCGATCCTCATCAAGATCAACCAGATCGGCACGCTGACCGAGACTTTCGCCGCGATCGAGATGGCCAAGCGCGCGGGCTACACCGCCGTGATCAGCCATCGGTCAGGCGAGACCGAGGACTCCACCATCGCCGACATCGCAGTAGGTACCAACGCCGGCCAGATCAAGACCGGCTCGCTGTCGCGCTCGGACCGCATCGCCAAGTACAACCAGCTGCTGCGCATCGAGGAAGACCTCGGCGACGTCGCCAGCTACCCCGGCCGCGCTGCTTTCTACAACCTGCGCTGACCCGCGGGACTGGGCCCCATGCGTTCGCGCATCGTTCCGGTCATCCTGGTCCTGCTGCTGCTGATTCTTCAGTGGCAGCTCTGGACCGGGCGCGGCAGCGTGCGCGACGTGGCGCAGCTGAAGGATCAACTGGCCGAGCAGAAGGACCAGAATGCAAAGGCCGCGCTCGCCAACGAACGGCTCAACTCCGAGGTCAACGACCTGAAGGAAGGGCTGGAGATGGTCGAGGAGCGCGCTCGCCAGGAGCTCGGCATGGTCAAGCCCAACGAAGTGTTCGTGCAGATCACGCGCTGAAGGTTCTTCATGACCCCTGCCCTGCCGCCCGGCTGCGTGATCGCCCTGGTCGGCACCGATGACAGCGGCAAGACCAAGCTCGCCGAGTCCCTCGCGCAACGGCTTGCGCTGCGCGGCATGGAGGCCTCGCTCGTGGTCGAGCTTTTGCCCGGGCGCTCGATCGAGCCAGGCACGCTCGAGGCACACCGTGGTGCCCTCATCCTGTTCATCGCAGCCGCCTCGCCGACACCGATGGAAGACATGCTTCGCAGTGCGCTGGTGCTCGCGAAGCTGAGCTTTGCGGTGGTGCACGGCGAAGGCGAGGAGCAACTGGCCAACGCCTGGAACGCGATCAATGCCGCAGCAGACGCCGATGACCGCGGCCCCACCACACCCGAAGGCACCGCCGCGTGGTCCTGGGCATGCGAGAAGTGCTCCGATCCTGCGTGCGAACACAGGCTGTTCAGCGACCTGATTGCCAGGCGCTCGGCCTAGCTCGCCCCGAAAGAAGGGAAGAAATGCATTTCAAACTTTGTGCGGCCGCCCTGCTATCGGCCCTGTTGTCTTCGGCAGCGGTCTCGGCAGCGCCGGCGCAAGCCACCATCAGCAACGACACCCACGCGACCGCCTGCGCCGAGGAGGACAACGTGTCCCTCAACCTCGACGGCGCCGGCATTCGCCGCTTTCGCGTGGAGGCGCTCCCGCCCACCTATCTGGCCACCATCGAGCAGGACCGCACGGCGCCCGACTTCTCGGGCTGCAACTTCGACGGGACTGCGCACCCGACCGATCCGCGCTACACCTTCAAGGAGCGGCGCGCGGTGCTGCACGACGGTCCTCGGTGGCAAATCGTAGGCATCACACTCCCCTCTTTCTGGCGGCCCGAAAGCGTGCCGGTTCGCGTGGACGGCCGCCCCGATCGCGGCTTCCACATGATCCAGGTGTTCGCCAAGACCGGCACCAAGCCGCTGGAGGCGCTGGTGATGTACCCGTCCGACGGGTACTGGCGCATCAAGCCGCTGCCACCTGCCCGCTTCGGTGACGGTGTGTACGGCTCCTCCTTCGTGATGGGCCCGGTCGAGCAGGCGCGCCGGCCCATGGCCCGCATCGCATCCATCGCGATCGACAGCAAGCCGCTCGCCTTCAAGCTCCGGTTCGCGAATGGTGGCGAGGCGAGGGTCGATGTGCGCGAGATCAGCGAGGCGCGCACCACGCTCGACGTGAGCATGAAGCCGGGCCGCAGGCAGGGTCCGCGCTTCGCGGTGCTGCGCTCGATGTACGTGGCGCCGGACAACGCCGACATGAGCGAGGTGGCGTGGCGCGCCACGCCGGACGGCACCGAGCAGCGCAACCCGCTGCCCGAGGTCGGGACGCTGCAGGCGGCCGACGTGCGCTTTGGCCGCAGCATCCCTTCACGCCACAACACCAGCGCACCGGACATCCGCTTCGGCCGCTTCGAGACCGGCGCGCGCTGAAGGCGCCTTACTGCATCACCGGGCTCGCCGGCAACTGGTCGCCCGGCGCAGTGAAGATCTGGGCCGTATCGACCGCGTCGAAGCGGTACTGCTTGCCGCAGAAATCGCACCCCACCTCGATGTCGCCGCGCTCCACGAGGATGGACTCGGCCTCCTCCTGACCGAGGCCGCGGATCATCTGCGCCACGCGCTCGCGCCCGCAGGTGCAGGCGAAGTGCGGGCCCAGCATGCCGGTCTGCGGCTCGAAGCGCAGCAGCTTCTCTTCCCAGAACAGGCGGCGCAGGATGGTCTCGACGTCCAGCGTGAGGAGTTCCCCTTTCGTCAGGCTCGCGGCCAGGATCGCGATGCGGTTGTAGTCCTCGTTGTGGCCGATCTGGTCCACGCTGATCGGATCGCCAGCACCCCGCGTGCCCTCGAGATTGGCCTCGCCCTTGATGGGAAGGCGCTGGATCAACAGCCCGGCCGCCACCTTGTCGTCAGCGGCGAGCACCAGCGTGGTGTCGAGTTGCTCACTTTGCAGCATGTAGTGCTGCAGCACATCGCTGAGGCGCTCGAGCTTGCGGCCTTCCGCATCGACCAGCGGCACCACGCCCTGATAGGGCTGCTGGCCCGGGAGCTTGTCCTTGGGATCGAGCGTGATCGCGCAGCGGCCCTTGCCGGTCGCATTCACCATGTCGGAAAGATGCGCATCGACATCGAGCTCGCCCAGCACCTTGGCGGTCGCACGCAGGCTGAGATCGGGCTTGACCTCCGCCACCACGACCTTGAGGGGCCCGTCGCCGAAAATCTGCAGGATCAGCGCGCCGTTGAACTTGATGTTGGCCTGCATCAGCGTGGCCGCAGCGGTCATTTCGCCGAGCAGTTCGGTCACGGGGACGGGATAGGCGCCTGTGGACGTGTTCGAGGCGCGCCGCGACAGGATTTCCTGCCAGGCGTCGGTCAGGCGCACGATCATGCCGCGCACGGGCAGACCGTCGAACAGGAACTTGTGCAACTCGCTCAAGGCAGTCTCTCCGATCAGCTTTCAGCCGATCTTTTTCAGGCCCTTCGCGAAGCGGCGGGCGTTTTCCACATAGTGATCGGCATTCTTGCGAAGCCGCTCGGCGGCAGCCTCGTCGAGCGTGCGCACCACCTTGGCCGGCGCGCCGATGATGAGCGAGTTGTCGGGGAACTCCTTGCCCTCGGTGACGACGCTGCCGGCGCCGACGATGCAATTGCGGCCGATCTTCGCGTTATTCAAGACCACCGCGCCGATGCCGATCAGCGAGTTGTCGCCCACGGTGCAGCCGTGCAGCACGACGTGGTGGCCCACGGTCACGTTGTCGCCGATGGTCAGCGGCACGCCGGCGTCGGCATGGAGCATCGAGAGGTCCTGGATGTTGCTGTTGCGGCCGATGGTCAGGGTGTCGCTGTCGCCGCGCGCCACCACGCCGAACCAGAGGCTGGCGTTGTCGCCCATGACGACACGGCCAATGGCCTGCGCACTGTCGGCGACATAGGCGCCCTGCCCCAGTTGCGGCGCCACGCCGTCGAGTTCGTAGAGGGCCATCGCAAGTCTCCAGAGTGCAAAACTAGAATTGTAGGGATGCAGCACCCTCGCCTCGACGCCCTGGCCGCGCTGCGCCTCACCGACCCCGAACAGAAGGTGGCAGCGACCCATGCCGCCGCGGCGCGGATGCGGGCGCACCCGGCGCCCGCCGCGCCTGTGCGCACCGATGGCGATGAAGCCGGCGTGCCCGGCCGCCCGGAACGGCCGTTGCGCGTGGCGGCCACGGCGGTGGAGAAGCGGTCCCCCTTCACGCTCGAGGGCCGGGCAGCGCTGATCCATTCGATCTGCCACATCGAATTCAATGCCATCAACCTCGCCCTCGACGCAGCATGGCGCTTCGACGACATGCCCGAGGACTACTACCGCGACTGGCTGCGCGTGGCCGACGAAGAGGCCCTGCACTTCGCGCTGCTGCACGAGCATCTGCGCGGCATGGGCTGGCGCTACGGCGACTTCACCGGCCACGACGGCCTGTGGGCCATGTGCGAGAAGACCCGGCACGACGTGCTGGCGCGCATGGCGCTGGTGCCGCGCACGCTGGAGGCACGCGGACTCGACGCCACCCCGTTGATCCAGGCCAAGCTGCGGCGCGTCAACACGCCGGACGCGATCAAGGCCTGCGAGATCCTGGATGTCATCCTGCGCGACGAGATCGGCCACGTCGCCATCGGCAACCGCTGGTACCGCTGGTTGTGCGGACGCGAGGGCCTGGACCCAGTCGCCCATTACCGCGTGCTCTACCGCCTCCATGAGGCGCCGCGCCTGCGCGCGCCGTTCAATCTCGAAGCCCGGGCGCATGCAGGCTTCACCCCGGAAGAACTGGAGGCGCTCGCGTCAGAGGGCTCCACCACGTTTACCTCGCGGCTGGACGTCTAGAGACCACCAGCTTCGTGGTGAGCCGATACCGGCCCGATCGAGCAGAGTAGCGATCCCGGTCGATGATCAATCGGCCTTGATGCCCGCTGCCCTCACGACGCGCGCATTGCTCTCGTACTCGGCCTCGATCTCGTCGGCAAAGGCCTCCACCCCGCCGCCGGTCGGCACGTTGTCGGTCGCCAGCAGCCGCGCACGCAGGTCGGGGCTGGCCAGCGCCTTGTTGATCTCGGCGTTGTACTTCGCGACCAGGATGGCGGGCGTATTGCCGGGGGCGAACACACCGAACACGGAGCTCATGTTGGCCGACGGAAAGCCCAGTTCGGCGAGCGTCGGCACCTTCGGCAGGCTCTGCAGGCGATCCGGCGCGCCCACCGCGAGCGCACGCAGCTTGCCTGAGCGGATGTGCGGCGCCACCGTCGGGCCGGCGTTGATCGACAGGATCTCGAACTGGCCGCCCAGGGCATCGTTCATCTGCTGCGCGCCGCCCCTGTAGGGCACATGGGTGATGTCCACCCGCGCCGCGCGGCGCAGTTGCTCCAGCACGATGTGGCCCAGCGAGCCCTGGCCCGAGGTGGCCCAGCGCACCGCGCCCGGCCGGGCGCGGGCATCCTCCATCAGCGTGCGGAAATCGCGCGTGCCCGTGGCCTCGGTGGCCAGCAGCAGCACCGGCGAGTACATGACGCTGGCCACCGGCGCGATGTCCTTCAAGGGGTCGAAGGGCGACCTGCCGAGGTGCGGATTCAGCACCAGCGGGCTGATGGCCGCAAACCCCAGCGTGGCGCCGTCGGGCGCGGCCTTGGCGACCGCGTCCATGCCGATGGTGCCGCTGGCACCGCCCTTGTTCTCGACCACCACCGTGCTGCCCAATTGGGCGGCCAGCTTGTCCGCCAGCGCGCGCGCGACCACGTCGCTGACGCCGCCGGTCGGGTAGGCCACGATGAGGCGGATGGTCTTCGGTACGGCCTGCGCGTGCGCAACGGGGACGAAAGCGCAGCACGCCAGGGTCAACGCCACCGCGTGGGCAGCAAAGCGGGATTTCCAGTTCATCGATGTGCTTCCTTGCGAGCCCGCCATTCTGGCGCGGCATCGATCATCACCGCGAGCGTCAGGGCATTGGCAACAGCCGCGCCGCTGGCCGTGTTGTCGAACACGCACCAGCACTGCGCGCCCTCCCCACGCGCCTGGCGCAGGCGCTTGGCAAGCTGCTGCAGCACTGCATCGGAGTACCAAGACCAATAGCGCCGCGGCGAACCGTGGAGCCGCAGATAGACCAGCCCCGGCCAACCGCCCGGCGCTGCCGCATCATCGTGTATCACCGGATCAGCGAGCACCCGCGCGGTGCGGAAGCGCGCGAGAAGTGCCTCGGCCTGCGGCACGAACCAGCTCGGATGCCGGGGCTCCAGCGCGACAGGGCCCTGGTGTCGCCGACGCAGCGCACCGAGGAAATCCGAGATCAAGGGCTCGTCAAAGTCCAAGCTGGGCGGCAGTTGCACGACCAGGCAGCCCAGCTTGTCCCCGAGGCCCACCACCTGCATGAGAAAGGCTTCCAACTCAGGCACGGCGCCTACCAGCCGCTTCTCGTGCGTGATGCTCTTCGGCAGCTTGGCTGAGAAGCGGAAATGTGCTGGCGTGCCCGCGGCCCAGCGCGCGTAAATCTCGGGCCGGTGAGGCCGGTAGAAGGAAGAGTTGATCTCGGCGATGTCGAGGCGCGCCGCATAGCGCTCCAGGTGCGAGCCCGCGGCGGGAAAGTGCGGCCACTGCGCGCGCGGCAGGCTCCAGCCGGCGCAGCCCACATGCAGCACGGCGGGCACGCCTTCATCCACGGGGATGGTGCTTCGCATGCAACTGCTTGAGGCGCTCGCGCGCCACATGCGTGTAGATGGTGGTGGTCGAAATATCCGCATGGCCCAGCAACAGCTGCACCGCCCGCAGGTCGGCCCCGTGATTGAGCAGGTGCGTGGCGAAGGCGTGGCGCAGCGTGTGGGGCGACAGCGGCACATCGATGCCGGCCGCCTGCGCGTGCTTCTTGACGATGATCCAGAACATCACCCGCGTCATCCCCGCACCGCGCGCGGTGACGAACAGGTCGGGCGTCTGCTGGCCGTCGAGGATGGACGGCCGGGACTCGTGCATGTAGCGCTCGATCCAGCGCCGCGCCTCGCCGCCGAAGGGGACCAGCCGCTCCTTGCTGCCCTTGCCCAGCACGCGCAGCACGCCGTCGTTGAGGCTCAGCTCGAAGACCCTGAGCGCCACCAGCTCGCTCACGCGCAGCCCGCTCGCGTACATGAGCTCGAGCATCGCGCGGTCGCGCAGGCCCAGCGGCGTGTCGACATCGGGCGCGGAGAGCAGGTCGTCCACCTGCTTCTCCGACAGCGTCTTGATCGCGCGCGGCGACTGCCGGGCAGGCATCAGCCTGAGGCTCGGATCGGCACCGATGCGCCGCTCGCGCACGGCCCAGCGGAAATACCGCTTGAACACCGTGAGCCGCCGGTTGGCCGAGGTTGCCTTGCCGCGCGCCGTGAGCCGCGCGCCCATGTAGGCCTGCAGATCGCTTTCGCGCGCGGCGTCCAGGGCCCGGCCGCATTGCACACGGAGCCATTGCGCGAACAGCGCGAGATCGCGCCGGTAGGCCGCGAGCGTGTTCTTCGACAACCCGTCCTCGAGCCAGAGCGCGTCGATGAAATCGTCGATCTCGGGCGTGGCGGTGAGCGTGTCGAGGGCCGCGGTCATGGCAGGCAAGATAGCAAAAACAAAAGCCGCCCGTCATGGGCGGCCTCGGATCGGAAAGCGCCGCTTAGTCGAGCGTAAGTTTTTGCTTGACCACCACCTGCTTGTAGACCGCGAACTCGGCCTTGATCTGCTCGGCGAACTGCTCCGGCGAGTTGGCGACGACCAGCGAGCCGGTGTCCTCGATGCGCTTGCGCACGGCCGGGTCCTCGACCGCCTTCTTCACGCCCGCATTGATCTTGTCGACCACTTCCTTCGGCAGGCCCTTGGGCCCGAGAATGCCGTAGTAGGCCATGCGGTTGACGGGCTCAAGGCCCACTTCCTTGAAAGTCGGCACGTTGGGCAGTTCCTTCAGGCGCTGCGGCGCCGAGACGACGATCGGCACCAGCTGCTTGTTCTTGATGAAGGGAAGCGCCGAAGGAATGTTGTCGAAAATGATCGGCACCTGGCCGCCCACCACATCGTTGAGCGCCGGGCCAGCGCCCCGGTAAGGGATGTGGGTCACGAAGGTGTTGCTCAAGCTCTTGTAGAGCTCCATCAGAAGATGGCCGATCCCGCCGGTCCCCGATGACGCGTAGGAGTACTTGCCGGGATTCTTCTTGATCTCGGCCACGAACTCGGCGTAGTTCTTCGCCGGGAAGCTCGGGTGCACCGCGATCAGGTTGGGCGTGGCCGCGATGTTGATGATGGGCGTGAAGTCATTGATGGGGTCGTAGGGCACCTTCGGGTTGATGGCCGGGTTGGCCGCGGTGCTCGACACCGTCGCCACGCCGAGCTTGTAGCCGTCCGGCGCGACGCGCGCCGTCTCGGCCGCGCCCACGATGCCGCCCCCGCCCGCCTTGTTGGTCACCACCACACTCTGGCCCAGCTGCTTGCCCAGCGGCTCGGCGATCACGCGGGCCACGATGTCGGTGGTGCCGCCGGGTGCGAAGGGCACCTGCAGCTCGATGGGCTTGTTCGGATAGCTCTGAGCCCAGACCGGGGCGGCGACCAGCGCCAGCGCGGCGGCGCCGGCGAGTGCGTTCCATTGACGACGTTGCATGTTGGAGGTTCCTGGAAATCGAAGAATCGAAAACGGGAATCCTAACGGCTCGAGCCACCCTGCCAGTTGCTGGATAACCCATGGGAAGGCACCGCTTATCCTCGGACGGTGAACTATGCACAGCTACTCTTCCCCGATTTCTCCCTGATTGCCTGCGGCTGGCTCTTGTGCCGCTACACGCCGCTGGACCGTCGCGTGTGGGACCAGGTCGAGAGCCTGGTCTACTACTTTCTGTTCCCCGTGCTGCTGTTCCACTCGATCGTGCGCAGCCCGTTCGACCTCTCTGCCACGTCGCATCTGCTGACCGCGGGCGTGGGCATGGGCCTCTCCGGCATCGCGCTGGCTTACGCCCTGCCCTTCCTGCCGTGGCTGCGCACGCACATCGATCGCAGCGACCACGCCGCGAGCGCGCAGATCGCCTTCCGCTTCAATTCCTTCATCTGCCTCGCAATGGCCGACCGCATGGCGGGGCCCGCCGGCCTGCTGATGATCGCGGTGCTGATCGGCGTGTGCGTGCCGCTCTTCAACATCGCCGCGGTCTGGCCCATGGCGCGGCATGCGCAGAGCGGCTTCGCGCGGCAGCTGCTGCGCAATCCGCTGATCATCGCGACGCTGAGCGGATTGACGGCCAATCTCCTGGGCTTCAGCGTGCCGGGCTGGCTGGAGCCCACGCTCACGCGCATCGGGGCCGCGTCCCTGGCGCTGGGCCTGATGGCTGCGGGCGCGGGCATGCAGTTCGCCACGCTGGCGCGCGGCAAGGCGCTGGCCATCTCGGTGCTGGCGATCCGGCACCTGGTGCTGCCGCTGATCGCCTGGGGGCTCGCGCTGGCCCTGCGGCTCGATGGAGCCCAGGCCGCGGTGCTGATGATCTTCTCCGCCGTGCCCACCGCTTCCAGCGCCTATGTGCTGGCGGCCAGGATGGGCTACAACGGTGCCTACGTCGCGGGGTTGGTGACGCTCTCCACCCTCCTGGGCGTTGCCAGCCTTCCCTTCGCCCTGTCGTTGAGTCGCTAGCTCGCTACCATCTCGCCGATGCGCACCCTGCTGGTTCTCGCCGCCGCATCGCTCGCGACGTTGGCGCAGTCGCAGGAATACACGCACTATCACGGAGGATGGCAAGGACCGTTCCTCTTGTACGTGACGCAGCAGGACACGGGCGCGCAGGGCTCCCCGGCGGTCTACGACGGCAGCCTGCAGATCGCCGCCGATGGCAGCGTGCGCGGCCAGTTGCCCGACGCCGACTGCATCCTGAGCGGCTCCAGCACCGACTTCGTCTCGCCGGCCAACGCCGCGCTCGAGCTCGACATCAGCGGCTGCAAGGACATCCGCTTCAACGGCCACTTCGCCGGCAAGCTGATCAACAACCCGATCCTCAAGTACGCCTCGCTGCGGCTGAGCTCGACAAGATCGCTCGATGCCGACACCGCCCAGGTGTCGGCCATCCTGCAGCGCTGAGCCTCACTCCCCCTGGGCAAGGGCCCATTCGACATGCTCGCGCACCAGCGCGCTGGGATCGTCGCGCCGCGTCTCGAGGGCAACGCGCGCCTCCTGCCGGCCAGCGCGCAGCGCATTGCCCAGCGCCACAGCGATGTTGCGCAGCCAGCGCTCATGGCCGATGCGGCGGATCGCGCTGCCCTCGGTGAAGCGCAGGAAATCTTCCTCGCGCCACGCGAACAGCTCGCCGAGCTGGCGTCTACTCAGCCCGTCGCGTGCATCGAAATCCGGCAAGGCGCTCTTCTTCGCGAACTTGTTCCAGGGGCAGATCAGCTGACAGTCGTCGCAGCCGTAGATGCGGTTGCCGATCAGCGGCCGCAGCTCGAGCGGGATCGGCCCGGCATGCTCGATGGTCAGGTAGGAGATGCAGCGCCGCGCGTCGAGCCGGTAGGGCGCCACGATGGCACGCGTGGGGCACACCTCGATGCAGGCGCTGCAGCTGCCGCAATGCGCGCTGACCGGCGCGCTGGCCGGCAGGGCCATGTCGACGTAGATCTCGCCGAGGAAGAACATCGACCCCGCATCGCGATCGAGCACCAGCGTGTGCTTGCCGCGCCAGCCCTGGCCGCTGCGCGAGGCGAGCTCGGCTTCGAGCACAGGCGCCGAGTCGGTGAACACGCGATGGCCGAAACGCCCGACCTCCTCGCCGATGCGACCGGCGAGCTTCTGCAGCCGCCCGCGCATCACCTTGTGGTAGTCGCGGCCGCGGGCGTAGGCGGAGACGATGGCCTCGCCCGGACGCCGCAGCCGGTCGAATTCGACGGCCTGCCAATCGTCGGACGTGCTGCGCGGCAAATAGTCCATGCGCGCGGTGATCACCGACACCGTGCCCGGCACCAGCTCGGCCGGGCGGGCTCGGCGCGTGCCGTGCGCGGCCATGTAGTGCATCTCGCCGTGGAAGCCCTGCGCCAGCCATTGCGCGAGTCCTTCCTCCGCGCTCGACAGGTCGACACCCGCGACGCCGATTTGGGAGAATCCGAGCTCCCGGGCCCAGGCCCGAACTTGACTCACGAGTTGATGGCTGCCGATCACCTGCCGATTGTAGAAACCCGAACCCTGGTGCAGCGCTGGCTGAGCGAGGACGACTGCGACACGCTCGCGGTCAAGCTCGCGTCATCGCAAGCACTGGGCGACGCGTTCATCGCACTGCATGGAGACCTCGGCGCCGGCAAGACCACCTTCGTTCGCCACCTGTTGCGGGCGCTGGGGATCGGCTCGCGCATCAAGAGCCCGACCTACGCGGTTGTCGAGCCGCACGAGGCACCCGGCGGGCTCGCCATCTTCCATTTCGACTTCTACCGCTTCAGCGACCCCCATGAATGGGACGACGCGGGCTTCCGCGACATCTTCGCGGGCCCCGGCCTCAAGCTTGCGGAGTGGCCCGACAACGCCGCAGGGCGCATTCCACTTGCCGACCTTGCTATTAAAATCGAAGCAATGACTGACGACACCCGCATCGTGACCCTGCAAGCGAATACTGCGCTCGGCAGCCGCCTGATCGACGCCGCCGCATGAGGCGCACGTCCGCTCCGAAGGCGAATAGCACCGCAGCCGAAGGCGAAGCTACTCCAATGAATCGCGAAGGGATGAGCCGCCAAGGGATGAACCGACGCTCGCTGCTCCTGCAAGGCGGCAGCCTCGCCCTGCTGCTCGGCGTGCACGAAATCGCACGCGGCGCCACCATCGTGGCTGTGCGTGTCTGGCCCGCGAACGACTACACGCGCGTCACCATCGAATCCGACGGCCGCCTCCACTCGCAGCAGCTGGTGGTGGGGAATCCGCCGCGGCTCGCGGTCGACGTCGAGGGTATCGACCTCAACCCAGCGCTGCGCGAACTGGTCGGCAAGATCAAGCCTGGGGACCCCTTCATCAATGGCCTGCGCGTCGGCCAGTTCGCCCCGAGCGTGGTGCGCATCGTGTTCGACCTGAAGCAGACCGTGGCGCCGCAGGTCTTCTCGCTCGCGCCGGTAGCCGCCTATCAGCACCGACTGGTGCTGGACCTCTATCCGCAGCAGGCCATCGACCCCATGGAAGCGCTGATCGCCGAGCGCCTGCGCGATGCGCCCAAGGCGCAGGGCCGCGACAGCACCGTCGCCGGCATCGCGCCGCGCAACGCGGGCGCGCCCGGCGACACGCCCGCGCCCCTGCGGGCGGCGCCACCCGCGACGGACCCGCTCGGCGACCTCATGGCGCAGCAGTCGATGCGCCCCGCAACGCCGCTTGGTGGCAGCGCGCCCGCCCCCGGGCTGGTCGCGCCCGCGCCGCTGCCGCCGGTCGTGGGCACGGCGCCAGTGATGCCCACGGCGCCGGCAACGGCACGCGGCAACAACGGCAACGGCAGCACGGCCACCGCCAGCCGCACCGACCGCATCATCATCGTCGCCCTCGATCCCGGCCATGGCGGCGAGGACCCCGGCGCCATCGGCCCCAACGGCACGCGCGAGAAGGACATCGTGCTTCAGGTCGCGCACCGGCTGCGCGACCGCATCAACGCCAGCAGCGTCAACGGCAACCCGATGCGCGCCTTCCTCACGCGCGACGCCGACTTCTTCGTTCCCCTCGGCACGCGCGTGCAGAAGGCCCGCCGGGTGCAGGCCGACCTGTTCGTGAGCATCCATGCCGATGCCTTCACCAATCCCGATGCGCGTGGCGCCAGCGTGTTCGCGCTGAGCCAGACCGGCGCTTCCAGCAGCGCCGCGCGCTGGCTCGCCAACAAGGAGAACCAGGCCGACCGGGTCGGCGGCGTGAACGTCGGCTCCCACGAGGCCCAGGTGCAGCGCGCAATGCTCGACATGAGCACCACCGCGCAGATCAACGACAGCCTCAAGCTCGGCGGCGCGATGCTCGGTGAGATCCGTGGCATCGGCGCCCGGCTGCACAAGCCGCGGGTCGAGCAGGCCGGCTTCGCGGTCCTCAAGGCGCCCGACATTCCCAGCGTGCTGGTGGAAACCGCCTTCATCAGCAACCCCGAGGAAGAGGCCAAGCTGCGCAGCGTGGCCTACCAGGAAGACCTGGCCGACGCCCTGATGCGCGGCATTCACCGCTACTTCGCGCAGAACCCGCCGCTGGCGCGCAGCCGCGAGCTGTAAACCTTTTGGCTTGCTGCACGACACCGCCGCCGCGCATCTGCATCGCGCGGACATGCGGCCTGCGGCGAATTCCTGCATCTTCCGTCATCATCCAGCGTTAGTCTCGCGAGGTACACCCAACGCCATGGCCGACACCACCGCCCCCTCGCCACTCGCCCGCCCCGACTACCGCCTGAGCGACAGCCTCTGGGCCAGCGGCGGCTGCGTCTTCATCACCGGCACGCAGGCGCTGGTGCGGCTGATGCTGATGCAGCGCCAGCGCGATGCGGCAGCCGGCCTGGACACGCGTGGCTTCATCAGCGGTTACCGCGGCTCGCCGCTGGGCATGGTGGACCTCGCGCTGTGGAAGACCGGCAAGAAGCTCGACGAGAGCGGCATCCGCTTCCTTCCCGCCATCAACGAGGAACTCGGGGCCACCGCGGTGCTCGGCACGCAGCGCGTCGAAGCCGACCCCGAGCGCACCTGCGCTGGCGTGTTCGCGATGTGGTACGGCAAGGGGCCGGGCGTCGACCGCGCGGGCGATGCGCTCAAGCACGGCAACGCCTACGGTGCATCGGCCCATGGCGGCGTGCTGATGGTCGCTGGCGACGACCATGGCTGCGTATCGTCCTCGATGCCGCACCAGAGCGACCAGGCCTTCCAGTCCTGGCATGCGCCGGTGGTCTCGCCAGGCTGCATTGCCGAGTACCTTGAGTACGGGCTGTACGGCTGGGCGCTGTCGCGCTTCTCCGGCAACTGGGTGGGCTTCACGGCGTTGTCTGAAATCGTCGAAAGCGGTTCCACCGTCGACCTCGATCTCGTCAACGCCCGAGCCGCGACCTGGCAGGACGGTGACACCGTGCGCCGCATCACCGGCTATGCGCCGCCGGCCGATGGCCTGCACTACCGCTGGCCCGACCTGCCCTCGCTGAAGATCGAGGAGCGCCTGCACGCCAAGCTCGACGCAGTGCGCGCCTTCGCCCGCGTCAACAGCATCGATCGCCTGATCGTCGAAAGCGACAGTGCGACAGTGGGTATCGTGACTGCCGGCAAGGCGCACTACGATTTGATGGAGGTGCTGCGCCGGCTCGACGTGACCACTGAAGCCCTGGAGCGCCACGGCCTGCGCATCTACAAGCTGGGCTTGACCTACCCTGTCGAGCCGAGCCGCATGCGCTGCTTCATGCAGGGCTTGAACGAAGTGCTGGTGATCGAGGAGAAAGGCCCGGTGGTCGAAGACCAACTGCGCGCCATGTTCTACAACGCCGCAGAGCGCCCGACGATCGTCGGCAAGCAGGACGCGCAGGGCCGGCCGCTGGTCAGCGCCGTCGGCGAGCTGCGGCCCTCGCGGCTGATCCAGGTCGTCGCCGACTGGCTGGCCACGCATTTCCCCGACCTCGACCGGCGCCACCTGGTGCGCGACTTCACGCCGCCCGAGCTTCTGTCCAATGCCAGCGACAGCGTCAAGCGCCTGCCGTACTTCTGCGCGGGCTGCCCGCACAACACCAGCACCCGCGTGCCGGAGGGGTCGCACGCACAGGCCGGCATCGGCTGCCACTTCATGGCCAGCTGGATGGACCGTGAAACCGAGGGCCTGATCCAGATGGGCGGCGAAGGCGTGGACTGGGTGTCGCACGCGATGTTCACCCGCGTGCCGCACGTGTTTCAGAATCTCGGCGACGGCACCTACTACCACTCGGGCTACCTGGCGATCCGCCAGGCCGTGGCGGCCCGGGCCACGCTGACCTACAAGATCCTCTTCAACGACGCGGTGGCGATGACGGGTGGCCAACCGGTGGACGGCTTCATCAGCGTGGACGGCATTGCGCGCCAGGTGGAGGCCGAGGGCGTGAAGCAGGTGGTGGTGGTCTCGGACGACATCGGCAAGTACGAGCACGTGCGGCAGCGCTTTCCTGCCGGCACCGAATTCCACGACCGGGCCGAGCTCGACGCCGTCCAGCGGCGACTGCGCGAGATCCGCGGCGTCACCGTGCTTATCTACGAGCAGACCTGCGCGGCCGAGAAGCGCCGCCGCCGCAAGAAGGGCGAACTGGTCGACCCTGCGCGGCGCCTCTACATCAACGACCGGGTCTGCGAGGGCTGCGGGGACTGCTCGGTCCAGAGCAACTGCGTGGCCGTGCTGCCGACGGAAACGCCGCTGGGCCGCAAGCGCAAGATCGACCAGAGCAGCTGCAACAAGGACTACTCGTGCGCGCAGGGCTTCTGCCCCAGCTTCGTCGGCGTCCTGGGTGGCGGCATGCGCAAGAAGACCGGTGCGCTGGCCAACGGGGCCGAAGCCTTCATGCAGCGCGTGAATGCGCTGCCGCGTCCCGCACCGCATGCGTGGACGGGCCCGTACGACCTGCTCGTCACGGGCGTCGGCGGCACCGGCGTCGTCACCGTCGGTGCGCTGGTCGCGATGGCCGCGCACCTGGAGGGAAAGAGCGCCAGCGTGCTCGACTTCATGGGCTTTGCGCAGAAAGGCGGTTCGGTGCTCAGCTTCGTGCGCATCGCGGACGTGCACTGGCGCCTGAACCAGGTGCGCATCGACACCCAGCAGGCCGATGCGCTGCTGGCTTGCGACCTCGTGGTGGGCGCCTCGGCGGACGCGCTCGCCACCGTGCGCCATGGCCGCACCCGCATCCTCGCCAACACCCACGAGACGCCCGTAGCCGAGAGCCTGCGCAACCCCGACGCCAGCCTGAAGGCGCCGCAGCTGCTCGACAAGCTGCGCTTCGCCGCCGGCGCCGAGCGCGTCGAGACGCTCGATGCGCAAGCGCTGGCGGACGCCTTCCTCGGCGACTCCATCGTCTCCAACATCCTCGCGCTCGGCTATGCCTGGCAGCGCGGCCTGGTGCCGGTCGCCCTCGAGGCCTTGCTGCACGCCATCGAGCTCAACGGCGTGGCGGTCGACAACAACAAGCTTGCCTTCTCGCTGGGCCGGTTGGCCGCGGGCGACACGAATGCCGCGGCCTCGCTGCTGCGAGACACGTCAGCCGAGCCCGCGCAACTGGAGCCGCTGGACACGCTCATCGGACGCGCCATGGCCCACCTGGCCGCTTATCAGAACGCCGCCTATGCGGAGCGCTATGCCGGCATGGTGGTCGCGGTGCGGCAGCGCGAGGCCGCACTGCAGGCCGACCCCGCGCTGCCCTTCACGCGCGCGGTGGCGCAGGGCTTGTTGAAGCTCATGGCCTACAAGGACGAGTACGAGGTGGCCCGCCTCTACACCGACGGCGAATTCAAGCGCTCGCTGCAGCAGCAGTTCGAGGGCGAGCTCCGGCTCGAGTTCTACATGGCCCCGCCTGGGCTGAGCCGCGCACGCGAGGGCCGGCCGCCGCGCAAGCTGCGACTGGGCGGCTGGATGATGCCGGTGCTGAAGCTGCTGGCCCACGGCCGCCGCCTGCGCGGCACGGCGTTCGATCCCTTCGGCCACACCGACGAGCGGCGCATGGAGCGTGCATTGATCGATGAGTATCGTCGTCGCATCGAATCGCTGCTGCCTTCGCTCGACGCCGAGCGCCTGAAGATCGCCACCGAGATCGCGCTGCTGCCGATGCAGATGCGCGGCTTCGGCCACGTGAAGCAGGCCAACGTCGCGCTCGCGCGGGTGCGCGAGGCCGAGCTGCTGTATCGATTCGATTCCAAGGCCTTCCCGCGGCCCGCGCCGTCGCGAACCGCGGGGCAGATCCGCGGCATCGCGGTGACCGCCTCGGGGCGCTGATCGGCGTCGAAAAAGGCGACCCGCCGGGCCGCGCGACGACTTCGCGGTTGCTTCTTGTTGCACACCTCGTCCGCGCACTCTCGGTCAAGGGGGTGCGGCAGGCTCCTACATTGGCCCGGCGTCGGCTTTCGACAATGTCTTCATCACTCATCGAAAGGTGGACAACATGAAGACACGTCTCTGGATCACGGCCGGTGCGGCCACGGCCGTCATGGCGCTGGCGGGCTGCGCATCAGGACCTAACGAGCAGTGGGGCACGGCCGGCGGTGCCGTGGGAGGCGCTGTGCTCGGCAACGCCATCGGCGGCAACACGGCCAGTACGGTGGGCGGGGCCGCCATCGGCGGTGTCATCGGCAACCAGGTGGGCCGTCGTGCAGACGAGCGCAACTACGACCGCAACTACTACCGGGGCCAGCGCAACGGCGGCTACTACCCCTACAACGGGCCGACCTACTGAACTGAGCGTTGACGCATGAACGAAAAGGCGTGCCCGTGGCACGCCTTTTTTGTGGATGCTGCGCGATCAGCGCGCCGAAGACGGCGCGCGGCCGGCCCGCCACGCGCCGAAGATTGCAATCAGGCCGGGAACGATGATCAGCGCCCAGATGATCTTGTCGAGGTGCTCCTTCACGAAGGCCAGGTTGCCGAACAGGTAGCCGGCCGTGCACAGGCCCACCACCCACAGCAGCCCGCCAGCGATGTTGAAGAGGCTGAACTTCCCGCGCGTCATGTCGGCCACCCCGGCAACGAAGGGCGCGAAGGTGCGGATGAACGGCATGAAGCGCGCCAGCACGATCGTGATGCCGCCGTAGCGCTCGTAGAAGGCATGCGCCTGGTCGAAGGCCTTGCGATTGAAGAACCGCGAGCTCTCCCACTGAAAGACCTTCGGCCCGAAGTAGCGGCCGATGCTGTAGTTGCACTGGTCGCCGAGGATCGCCGCGGCGATGAGGACCGGCACGGCGATGCCGAAGCTCATGAGCCCCGTGCCGCACAGCGCGCCGACGATGAAGAGCAGCGAGTCGCCCGGCAGGAAAGGCATGACCACCAGCCCCGTTTCGACGAACACGATGAGGAACAGCAGCGCATACACCCAGGGGCCGTAGGTGATGACGAAGGTCTCCAGGTGTTTGTCGACATGAAGGATGAAGTCGACCAAGAAGCTGATGATTTCCATGGCCGCGCATTATCCGGGTGCAGCTCACCCGCCCTTCGGGAAGCCCCTGCGCCCTTCTAGAATGCCTGTGTGAGCGCACTCCCCTCTGCCCTGCCCTCGGCCGCGCGCCGCCCCATCCGCGAACTCCCCGACGAACTGATCAGCCAGATCGCTGCTGGCGAAGTCGTCGAGCGTCCGGCCTCGGTCGTGCGCGAGCTGCTCGACAACGCCCTCGACGCCGGCGCGCGCCAGGTGACGGTGCGGCTCGCGGCCGGTGGCGTGCGCCTGATTTCAGTCGAGGACGATGGCCATGGTTTGCCGCGCGACGAACTGCCGCTGGCACTGCGCCGCCACGCGACCAGCAAGATTGCCAGCCTCGGCGAACTCGAAACCGTGGGCACCATGGGCTTTCGTGGCGAGGCGCTGGCCGCCATCAACGCGATCGCCGAGTTGAGCCTGCTCTCGCGGGCGGCGGGCGCCGACGGCGCCTTCGCGCTCGACGGCCGCACCGGCGAGCTGCGCCCGGTGGCACGCGCCACCGGCACCACGGTCGAGGTGCGCGAGCTCTTCTTCGCCACGCCCGCACGACGCAAGTTTCTGAAGACCGACGCCACCGAACTGGCCCACTGCATCGAGGCTGTGCGGCGCCATGCCCTGGCCCGCCCAGAGGTAGGCTTCGCGGTCTGGCACGAAGGCAAGCTGGTCGAGCAATGGCGCGCCGCCGCGGCGCGCGACCCGCGCCTGGCCGATGCGCTGGGCGATGATTTCGTGGCGCAGAGCGTGGCGGTCGAGCACGCCGCCGGGCCGGTGCGCGTGACGGGCCGCGCGGGCATTCCCGATGCGGCGCGCTCGCGCGGTGACCAGCAGTTCTTCTACGTCAACGGCCGCTTCGTGCGCGACAAGGTGCTGGCCCATGCGGTGCGCAGCGCCTATGAAGACGTGCTGCACGGCCAGCGCCAGCCGGTCTATGCGCTGTACCTGGAGATCGATCCGGCACGTGTCGACGTCAACGTGCATCCCACCAAGATCGAGGTGCGCTTCCGCGATGGGCGCGAGGTGCACCAGGCGGTGCGCCATGCGATCGAGAACGCACTGGCGGCGCCGCGTGCAGGCGAAGCGGTTGCCGTGCCGGCCGCGCCCTTCTTCAAGCCGCACAGCGCGCCCGCCGCCCCGGCATGGACCCAGCCGGGCATGCATTTCGCTGGCGAGCGTGGGCTCGGCGATGCCGCCGCGATGTGGCCCGGCGAGCGGCGTGAGGCCGTCGTTGCGCCCCTGCCGTCGTTCGGCGCCGCGGCAGCCCGGGACGCAACCGGCGCCTCGTTCGAGCAGGCGCCCTCTGCCAGACCGGCTGCGGCCCCCGGCGATGAAGCCTGGCCCCTCGGCCGCGCCCTGGCACAGCTGCAAGGCATTTACATCCTGGCCGAAAACAGCCAGGGCCTGGTGATCGTGGACATGCATGCCGCCCACGAGCGCATCGTCTACGAGCGACTGAAGACCCAACTCGACGGCGCCGCGATCGCCAGCCAGCCACTGCTGATTCCCGCCACCTTCGCCGCCACGCCGCAGGAAGTCGCCACCGCCGAGGCCTGCGCCGCGGTGCTGCCCGCGCTGGGCCTCGAGATCACGCCCTTCTCGCCCCGCACGCTGGCCGTGCGCGCGGTGCCCGGCACCTTGGCCGATGGCGATCCAGTCGAACTGGCGCGCGGTGTGCTGGCCGAACTGGGCCAGCACGACGCCAGCACCGTCGTGCAGCGCGCCCAGAACGAGCTCCTCTCGACCATGGCCTGCCACGGCGCGGTGCGCGCCAACCGCCGGCTGACGATCGACGAGATGAACGCCTTGCTGCGCCAGATGGAGGCCACGGAGCGCTCGGACCAGTGCAACCACGGCCGGCCGACCTGGCGCCAGTTGTCGGTCCGGGAACTGGACGGGCTGTTCATGCGCGGCCGCTGAGGCGTTTTTCGAAGTCCGGCTGGCGCCAAGTTCCGCACATTTGTCGCAAGTCGGCCTGGTGACCAAGGGTTTCCGCGCGTCATCGAGAACCCCGGCACGGCCGTTGCATGCAGTCTTGAGTGAACTTTTCTCTCAATCTACTGTCATTCAGCCGTCGATGAAGTCCTGGTCTCTCTTCGCCTCCGCTACCGCCCTGGTCGCCTTGCTGGCCGGGGGTTGTTCCACTCTCGACGAACAGCAGCGCGAATGGATCTTCCAGCCCAGCGACCGCAGCTGGGGCAACTCCGAGGCCATGAGCGAGGGCATGGAGCATGTCTGGATCGACTTCGATTCCAAGGTCACGGGCCAGCCGGCCCGGCTGCACGGCCTGTGGCTCGGCGGCGCGCCGGAATCGGTCGACACCCCGGTGCTGCTCTACCTGCACGGCGCGAAGTACAACGTGGCCGCCTCGGCACCCCGCATGCGACGCATGCACGACCTGGGCTTCTCGGTGCTGGCAATCGACTACCGCGGCTTCGGCAAGAGCAGCAAGGCCCTGCCCTCCGAGGACTCGGCCCGCGAGGACGCGCGTGCCGCCTGGATCTGGCTGGCGGCGCGGCACCCGAAGCAGCACCGCTACATCTTCGGCCACTCGCTCGGCGGCGCGATCGGCATCGACCTGGCCTCGCAGGTGAGCGACGAGAGCGGCACCATCGTCGAGAGCACCTTTACTTCCATCGCCGACGTGGTCGGCAGCTTCAAATGGGGCTGGCTGCCTTTCGGCCCGTTCATCACGCAGCGCTTCGAGGCGATCTCCAAGGTCAAGAGCATCGGTGCCCCGCTGCTGGTGGTCCACGGCAGCGCCGACAGCCTGATCAACCCGACGCTCGGGCGCAAGCTCTACGAAGCCGCCACCGTCCCCAAGCAATTCGTGCTGGTCGAGGGCGGCTCGCACCACAGCACCGGCTCGATCGGCCAGGCGCAATACCGCGCCGCACTCGGCCAGCTGTTCCGCATGAAACCGCCGACCGTGCTGGCCGCCCACGGACAGGCGGCCGAGCTGCACCCGACGCCTGAAGCACGCCAGGCGATACCCAGCGACCCCACCGGCCAGCGCGACGTCGCCCCGGCCCTGCCGCACAAGAGCTGATTCGCGCGGTTCCTGGCAGCCATGCGGCGGGTCGGCCGCCGGCTGCGACCTCCGATGCCGAAGCCGCAGCGCTCAGGGCAGGTTCTCGCGAAAGATCACCTGGCTTCGCGTGTTCTCCACGCCGCTCATCGCCTCTCGCCCATCACGCAGGTTCGTGAAGATGCGTACGCAGCTCATCAGCGTGGCGTAGGGGCTCTGCGTGATGACTGCGTCGAGGCTGCCGTCGACCAGCAGCGCACGGGTGTCCGGCGTGAGCCCGTGGCCGATGAAGGCGACTTTCTGGTCGCGGCCCGCCTCCTTCAGCGCGCGTGCCACGCCATCGGACGCGCCGCCGATGTTGTAGATGCCGCAGAGTTCAGGATGCTGGTCGAGGAGCGCGCGGGTCTGCCGGTAGTTCTGCTCGGCATCGTCGTGGCCTTCGCGCAAGCCCACCACCGACAGGTGCGAGAACATTTCCTCGATGACGTGCAGGAAGCCTGCTTCGCGCTCCTCATGGGCGCGATAGCTCAGGCTGCCCGCGATCAGCGCCACCTTGGCGCTGCGCACGCCGATGAAGCGTCCGATGAGGTAGCCCGCGGTGCGACCCGCGGCGCGGTTGTCGAGCCCGATGTAGGCCGCGCGCGGCGAGTTCGAAAGATCCGAGATCAGCGTGATCACCGGCACGCCCTGCGCAGCCAGCTCGGTAACCGCCTCGCGAACCGCTGGATGCTCGAGCGCCATCATGGCGATGCCGTCGCTGCGCTTGCCATGCCGCTGAAGCGCCGCGGCCAGCTCATGCGGATTGAAACTCTCGATGAATTCGGCCCGGCAGCGCACGTTGAAGGGCGCCCAGTGTTCCTCGGAGTAGCTCACCATGTCTCCGAGCATGCGAATGAATCGATTGGTGCCGGCAGGCAGCAGGACGCTCAGCCGCAAGGGCTTGGGCGCGAGCGCCGAATAGAGAAGCTGCCCCGGAAGGTAGTCGAGCTCGCCAGCCGCCCTCATGACGCGCTGAATCGTGGCGTCGCGCACGCCGGCTCGCTTGTTGAGCACGCGGTCGACCGTGGCCGTCGACACCCCGGCCGCGCGCGCAATGTCGACGACCCGAGCACGGCTCGGCAAGGCACCGGGTGTGGCAGGGTCAACCCTCATCAATCAAAAACCATCATCCGGATTGTTTGACGTGGCGCTGCTGCATCTCTATCGTCCTGAGGCATTGCACACATGATGCATCAAAAGGCATCAAACCTACAACGGAGACAGACCCATGAAACTCACCCGACGCGGTGCCCTGCGCACGCTTTCCGCCCTTCCCGCCGCCAGCATCGTGACGGCGGTGCCGCGCATCGCCCGTGCCGCCGAGTTCTCGTACAAATACGGCAACAACCTGCCGGTGACGCACCCGCTCAATGTGCGCGCGCAGGAGGCGGTCGAGCGCATCGCCAAGGACACGAAGGGCCGGGTCGAGATCAAGATCTTCCCGAACAACCAGCTCGGCGGCGACACCGACATGCTGGCCCAGGTGCGCTCCGGCGGCATCGAGTTCTTTACGCCGTCGGCGCTGGTCATTGCAACGTTGGTGCCCGTCGCCGCCATCAACGCCATCGGCTTCGCCTTCTCCGACTACAACCAGGTGTGGGGCGCGATGGATGGCAAGCTGGGCGCCCACGTGCGCGCGGCCATTTCCAAGGCGCGCCTCTACGCCTTCGACAAGATGTGGGACAACGGCTTTCGCCAGACCACCAGCTCCAAGGCGCCGGTCACCTCGGCGAAGGATCTCGACGGCCTGAAGATCCGCGTGCCCGTGAGCCCGCTGTCGATCTCGATGTTCAAGAGCCTGGGCGCAGCGCCGGCCAGTCTCCAGTTCAGCGAGGTGTATTCGTCCTTGCAGACCAAGATCGTCGACGCCCAGGAGAACCCGCTGCCGATCATCCAGGTGGCCAAGCTCTACGAGGTGCAGAAGTACGCCTCGCTCACCAACCACATCTGGGACGGCTACTGGTTCATCGCCAATGGCCGCGCCTGGGACGCGCTGCCGGCCGACCTGAAGACCATCGTGGCCGCCTCCATCAACGACGCCGGCCTGAAGCAGCGCGAGGACATCAAGAAGCTCAACGAGTCGGTCGTGACCGACCTGGAGTCGAAGGGCCTGGCGATCAACCGTCCGGCGGCCGACAGCTTCCGGGCCAAGCTGCGCGAGGCCGGCTTCTACGGCGAATGGAAGGGCCGCTTCGGCGACGAGGCCTGGGGCCTGCTCGAACAGAGCGTCGGCAAGCTCGCCTGAACCCGCCGATGGCCATCGCTTCCGTCACCGAGTTCGGCCGCGCGCCGGCCAATTCATTCGCCGGCACCGCCGAGCGCATCGACCGGTACCTGGGCACGCTCATCGAGGTCGTTGCGGCCTCGCTGGTGCTGGTCGAGATCGTCGTGCTGTTCGCCGGCGTGGTGGCGCGCTACGCATTCCACGCGCCGCTCGTGTGGTCGGACGAACTGGCCTCGATCCTGTTCCTGTGGCTCTCGATGCTGGGCGCGGTAGTGGCGCTGCGGCGCGGCGAGCACATGCGCATGACGGCGGTCGTCGGCAAGCTGAGCCCGTCCATGCGCCGCCTGTTCGAGGCGCTGGCCATCGCCGCGTCGCTGGCCTTCCTGGCGATGGTGCTGTGGCCTGCGTATGAATATGCGGCCGACGAGGCCTTCATCATCACGCCCGCGCTGGAGATCAGCAACGCCTGGCGCGCCTCGGCCATCCCGGTGGGCGTGGCGCTGATGATCGTCCTCGGCACGCTGCGGCTGCTGCGCCTGTCGACCGCCCGGGAGATCGTCGTCACCCTCGCCGCCGTCGCGCTCGTGGTCGCGGCCTTCTGGCTCGCGCGGCCGATGTTCGCTTCGCTGGGCAAGCTGAACCTGGTCGTCTTCTTCCTGGTGATCGTGGCGGTGAACGTGTTCTCCGGGGTGCCGATCGCGTTCTCCTTCGCGCTCGCCACCTTCGGCTATCTGGCGCTCACCACCTCGACACCGATGGCGGTGATGGTCGGCCGCATGGACGAAGGCATGTCGCACCTCATCATGCTGGCGGTGCCGCTCTTCATCTTCCTGGGCGCATTGATCGAGATGACCGGCATGGCCAAGGCCATGATCCAGTTCCTCGCCAGCCTGCTTGGCCATGTGCGTGGAGGCCTGTCGTACGTGCTGGTCGGCGCGATGTACCTGGTGTCTGGCATTTCGGGATCGAAGATCGCCGACATGGCGGCCATCGCCCCTGTGCTCTTCCCCGAGATGAAGAAGCGCGGTGCCCGGCCGGGTGACCTGGTGGCGCTGCTGTCGGCCACGGGAGCCCAGACAGAAACCATTCCGCCGTCGATCGTGCTGATCACCATCGGCTCGGTCACCGGCGTGTCGATTGCCGCGCTTTTCACCGGCGGCATGCTGCCGGCGCTGGTTCTCGGCCTGTGCCTGTGCAGTGTGGTCTGGTGGCGCTACCGCAAGGAAGACCTCGGCGGTGTCGCGCGCTACTCGGGCGCACAGATCGGCCGCTTCTTCGTCGTCGCACTCCCGGCGGTGGTGCTGCCCTTCGTGATCCGCGCGGCGGTGGTCGAAGGCGTGGCCACCGCCACCGAGGTGTCGACCATCGGCATCGTGTATGCCGCGCTGGCAGGCCTGCTCATCTACCGCCAGTTCGACTGGCGCCGGCTCAAGCCGATGCTGATCGAGACCGCGTCGCTCTCGGGCGCCATCATGTTCATCGTCGGCTGCGCCACCGCCATGGCGTGGGGGCTCACGCAGTCGGGCTTCTCCACGGACCTGGCGCACTGGATGGCGGCCATTCCGGGCGGCGCCCACGGCTTCATCGCGATTTCGATCCTGGCCTTCGCCGTGCTGGGCTGCGTGCTCGAAGGGATCCCGGCCATCGTGCTGTTCGGCCCGCTGCTGTTCCCGATTGCGCAGGCGGCCGGCGTGCACCCGGTGCACTACGCGATGGTCGTGATCTTCGCGATGGGCATCGGCCTGTTCGCGCCGCCCATCGGCGTCGGCTACTACGGCGCCTGCGCCGTCGCCAAGGTCGACCCGAACGAAGGCATGAAGTACATCGGCGGCTACATGGTCGCCCTGCTCGTCGGGCTGGTGCTGGTGGCGGCCGTGCCCTGGTTGTCCATCGGCTTCCTTGCCAGGTAGCCGAACGCCCGCGACGCAGGCATCGCATTCTTCCCCCGCACTCCCACACAGAAAACCAAATGAGCCACCATTTCGGAGAGATCCGCCAGCTGGGCTATGTCGTGCACGACATCGAAGCCGCCATGGACTACTGGAGCAAGACGCTGGGCGTCGGCCCCTGGTACTACAACCCCAAGGTGCCGATCGTGAACTATCGGTACGACGGCGAGCGCTACGAGCCGCACAACTCGGTGGCACTCGCCAACTCGGGCTTCGTTCAGGTCGAGCTGATCCAGACGCGCAACGACGTGCCCTCGATGTACCGCGACTTCCTGCGCGCCGGCCACACCGGGCTGCAGCATGTCGCCTACTGGACGGAGCGCTACGACGCCGACGTCGAGCGGCTGCTGGCTCAGGGTTTCAAGCCCAAGATGAGCGGCGAGGTCGGCGAGCGCGGACGCTTCATCTACTTCGATACCGAGTACCACCCCGGCACCGTGATCGAACTGTCGGAAGTCGCCGGCCCCAAGGGCAAGATGTTCGACCTGATCCGCGAAAGCTCGAAGACCTGGGACGGCAACACCGACCCGGTGCGCCCATTCCCCGATCTCTCCAGGCTGTGAGCGCGATGGCCACGGAGCGCATTCGCGCCAGCTACCTGATCGAGACGCCCGGGTCGCCCGAGACCGTGGCCGAGGTGATGGCGGGCGAGCAGTCCTGCGGCACCTTCACCCGGGTCGAGGGCGAAACCGATGCGCTGCGAGCGCGAGCCCGTGCGTGGGTCGAATCCATCGTCGAGCTCGAACCGGCCACCTCGCCCAGCCTGCCCAACGCGCTGCTCGAGCGCAAGGGCGTCCGAGGTCCGTGGCGGCGTGCGCGCGTGGACATCTCCTTCCCGGTCGCCAACATCGGCGCCAACCTGCCGACGCTCGTGGCCACCGTGGCAGGAAACCTCTACGACCTGGGAGAGGTCAGCGGGCTTCGCCTGGAGACGGTCCACCTGCCCGCTGCCTATCGCGCCCGCTTCGAGCTGCCGCGCGTGGGCATCGCCGGCACTCGCCGCGCCTGCGGGGTGGAGAGCGGCGCGCTGGTCGGCACCATCATCAAGCCGAACGTCGGCTTCTCCGCGGCCGAGACGGCCGAGCTGGTCGGCCGCCTGTGCGCCGCCGGTGTCGACTTCATCAAGGACGACGAGGTCTGTGCCGACCCGGATCACGCGCCGCTGGCGCAGCGCATTCCGGCAGTGATGGCCGTGGTGCGCGCGCATCGGGAGCGCACCGGCAAGCAGGTGATGGTGGCCTTCAACATCACCGACGAAACCGATGCCATGAAGCGCCACGCCGACCTGGTGGAGCGCGAAGGCGGTTCCTGCGTGATGGCCAGCCTCAACTGGTGCGGACACGCGGGCATCCAGACGCTGCGCCGCCACACGCCGCTGGCCTTGCACGGCCATCGGAACGGCTTCGGCGCCCTGTCGCGCCATCCGTTGCTGGGCATTTCGTTCCAGGCCTACCAGACGCTGTGGCGTCTTGCCGGCGTCGATCACATGCACGTGCACGGACTGCAGGGCAAGTTCTCGCAGCCCGACGACGAGGTGATCGCGTCCGCCCGAGACTGCTACACGCCATTGGCCGAAGGCATCGACGACCGTGTGATGCCCGCCTTCTCGTCGGGGCAGTGGGCCGGTACCGTGCCTGCGACCTGGGCTGCGATCCGCAGCGACGACCTGCTCTTCATGTCCGGCGGCGGCATCCTCGCGCATCCGCAGGGCCCCGCTGCGGGCGTGGCCAGCATTCGGCAGGCCTGGGCGGCCGCCCGCGCCGGCACGCCGCTGGCCGATGCCGCCCGTGACGCGCCGGAACTCGCCTCGGCGCTGGAATTCTTCGGCCGGCGATGAGCGCGCCGCCCGCCATCGTCTACTACGCCGACGACTTCACCGGCGCGACCGACACCTTGGCGACCGGCGCACGCGCGGGGCTGCGCACGCTGCTCTTCCTGCAGGTCCCGACGCCGGCGCAGATCGCGGCCGCCGGGCCGCTCGACTGCCTTGGCATTGCCGGCGCCGCGCGGTCGATGGCGCCCGACGAGATGCGCGCCGAACTGGCGCCCGTGGCCACGTTGTTTCGCCGACTCGGCGCGCGCGTGCTGCACTACAAGACCTGCTCGACTTTCGACAGCGCGCCCGAGGTCGGCAACATCGGCGTGGCCATCGACACCCTCGGGCCTGCAGTGGACACGCCGTGGGCCGCCATCGTCGGCGGCCAGCCTGACCTGGAACGCTATTGCCTCTTCGGCAACCTGTTCGCCGCGGCGGGCGCTGGCGGTGCGGTGCACCGCATCGACCGGCATCCGACCATGAGCCGTCACCCGGTGACGCCGATGCACGAAGCCGACCTGCGCCTGCATTTGGCCTCGCAAGGCCTGGCCGACACGCGTTTGCTGCCGTACCCGATCTACGCGACGGGCGCCCCGGCGCTGCGCAATGCCTTCGAGGCGCTGCTCGCCGAAGCGCCCCGCGCGGTGCTGTTCGACGTCGCCGAAAACGCGCACCTCCAGGCCATCGACGCGCTGCTGGGTCCGCGGGCCGAGGCCGCCTCCCTGCTGACGGTCGGGCCGAGCAGCGTGGTGCAGGCCTTCGCCTCGCGCTTCGCGAGCGCACCACGCGCGCTCGCGTCGGTGGCGGCCGCGAGAGGCCCGGTGCTGGCGCTGGCCGGCAGCTTGTCCCCGGTCACGGCACGGCAGGTCGCCGCGGCGCAGTCCTTCGAGAAAGTGTGGCTCGACCCCCGGCGCCTGGTGGCCGATGCGCACGCGCGCTCCGAGGCGATCGACATCATCGCGGCCCTGCTGTCGCGCGGCTGTCATGTGCTGGCGTGCACTGTGCAGCCGGGCGCCGCCACCACGTCCCGCCCCGGGGTTCCTGCGCGCGCGCTCGCCCGCGCGGGCGGCGATGTGCTGGCCGGCGTGCTGGCGGCCGTGCCGCTTTCACGCATCGGCGTCGCTGGCGGCGACACCTCCAGCCACGCGGTGCAGGCGCTCGACGCCTGGGGCCTGTCCTTCCAGGCGTCGCTGGCGCCGGGCGTCGCACTGTGTCGCCTGCACAGCGAAGCGCCGGGACTCGATGGCCTGGAGGTCGCGCTCAAGGGCGGCCAGATGGGTGGCGAGGATTTCTTCGAGCGATTGGTGCACGGCAACGCCTGAGCCGGCATCCATCCCGCCTCGCCCTGGCGGATCGGAGGATCGCATTTGCTAACCTCGGGCGCATGTCGCCCACCACGGCTTCCGCTGTCCCCTCCTCCTCGCGCATGTCCCGCGCGCTTGCGCTCCTGCAGCCTCACGGCGAGCACCGCCACGGCGAACGCCATGGCCATTGAGGCCGGCTACGTCGCCGTTGCAGGGCCTACGGCCTCGGGCAAGACCGCGGCCGCGCTCGCGATCGCACGCACGCGGCCGGTGGAGATCGTCAGCGTCGATTCGGCGCTGGTCTACCGCGGCATGGACATCGGCACGGCCAAGCCCACCGCCGCCGAGCGTGCCGAGGTTCCGCACCACCTGATCGACATCCGCGATCCGCGCGAGCCCTACAGCGCGGCGGCCTTCGTGTCGGATGCCACGCGGCTGGTGGCCGAGATCCGCGCGCGGGGCCACCTGCCGCTGCTGGTCGGCGGCACCATGCTGTACTTCAAGGCGCTCGCAGAGGGCATCGATGCGATGCCCGCCGCCGATCCGGAGGTGCGCCGGCAGCTCGAGGCCGATGCGGCAACCCTCGGCTGGCCCGCCATGCATGCGCGGTTGGCGCAGGTGGATGCGGCCACCGCCGCGCGCCTTGCGCCCAACGACAGCCAGCGCATCCAGCGTGCGCTCGAGGTCTGGATGACGAGCGGGCACGCCATCTCCAGTTTCCATGCATCCGAACGCGCCGGCGGCTTGCCGCCGGTCGCGCTCTTCTCGCTCGAACCGACCGATCGGGCCTGGCTGCACCAGCGCATCGCCGAGCGCTTCGACGCGATGCTGTCGGCCGGCTTGCTCGACGAAGTGCAGGCGCTGCGCGCACGCGGCGACCTCGTGCCGGACCTGCCCTCGATGCGCAGCGTGGGTTACCGCCAGGCGTGGGAAGCGCTGGATGGCCAATGGCCGCTGGCCGAGCTGCGCGAGCGCGGCATCGCGGCCACGCGCCAGCTCGCCAAGCGGCAGATCACCTGGCTGCGCAGCATGCCCGCACGCCGCGTGGTGCCGGCCGAAGCGCCGGACGCGATCGCGCGCATCGTGGCCGCAGTGGGCGAGATCACATGAGCCGCACACCATGACGCTGCAGGTCCAGGGCCTCGCCAAGCGCTACGGCAACAGCGTCGTCTTCGAGCGAGTCTCGCTCGAGGTCGCGCCCGGCGAATTCGTCGCGATCGTTGGCGAGTCGGGCGTAGGCAAATCCACCTTGCTCAATTGCATGGCGGGGCTGGACAGCTGGGATGCCGGGACGATCGTGCACGACGGCATCGACATCGGCGCGCTCGACGCCGAGGCTCGCGCCCTCTGGCGCCGCCGGCACGTGGGCTTCGTGTTCCAGGCCTTCCATGTGCTGCCGCACCTGGACGTGGCGCAGAACGTCGGGCTGCCGCTGATGCTGCTGCAACAGGCGGACCCGTCCCGCGTGGCCCACATGCTCGAGGCCGTGGGGCTCGCCGGGCTTGGTGAACGCCTGCCCGGACAGCTGAGCGGCGGCCAGTTGCAGCGCGTGGCCATCGCGCGCGCCCTGGTGCACCGGCCCGCGCTGCTGCTGGCGGACGAGCCCACCGGCAATCTCGACCCGGGCACCGCGGCGAAGGTGATGGAGGTGCTGTTCGCGCAGACGCGCGAGCACGGCGCCTCGCTGGTGCTGGTCACGCATTCGGAGGCCGCCGCGGCGCGAGCGGACCGGGTGCTGCACCTGAGCGCTGGCGGCATCGACTGCGCCGCCGGGTAGTCGCTACCGCGTTCCCAGGGCTTGCCAGGCGACTGCAATGTCACGTGCCATGGAGGTCGCGGTGCTCAGGTGCTGGTCTTCGCGATCTTGGCGGCAGCGCGATTCAACGCATCGAGCAGCGCCGCCGTCAGGCGCCCCTTGGGGTTTCCGACGCGCTCGGCCAGCCCGATGGTCCGCGACAGCGGCGGTCGGCCGAGCGGGACGGCCTTGACACGATGCAGCCGAAGGAAACTCGTGTGGCTCACGGGAATGATCGACACGCCGAGGCCATGGGCCACCATGAGCGCGATCGCCTCCAGGGAATCCAGCTCCATGGTCTCGCGCAGGACGATGCGCCGCTTCGCCAGCGCCTCCTCGATCACGTGGCTGACCCAGAAGTGGCGATTGAACCGGATATACGGATACGCCTTGAGTAGCGCCTCGTCCGTGCGGCCCTTCGCTTCGCGCGGTGCGATCACGAGGATGGGCTCCCGGGCGAAAGGCTCCCAACGGAGGTTGGGCAATTGGACCCGCGGCTCGCTGATGATCGCCGCGTCGATTTCGCCATTGCGCAACATCTCCGCGAACGAAGGCGACAGGCCATGGTGCACCCTGATCTGCAACCGCGGATGCAACTCGCGAAGCGACAGCAGCGCCTTCGGGATGACGCTGGTCAGCGCGGTGGGGATCGAGCCGAGCACGAGGCTGCCGGTGAGGTCGTCGGGCTCGCGAATGGCGTCCCCGATCTGGTCGTAGAGGCCCAGCACCTCCCGCGCCTTCGCAAGCAGCGCGAGGCCTTCGTTGGTCAGCCGCGCGGGCTTGCGCGTGCGATCGAAGAGGCTGATGCCCCATTCCGCCTCGAGGCTTGCGATCTGCGCGCTCACGGCCGGCAGGCTGATGAAGCGCGCCTCGGCACCGGCGGACAGGCTGCCGCGTTCCGCGACGGCGACGAAGGTCTTCAGTTCACGGATGCCCATATGAGCGCCATATTCCTATGTTCCAAAGAATTGATCATCTTCTTTGGAAAATGCGTTCTTGTCTAACTTCGGACCACGTAGATTTGCTCCTCGGCACAACACATGGAGCAAACGAGATGCGCCTCAAAGGCAAAGTAGCAGTGGTCACCGGAGCGGGCAGCGGCATGGGTCGCGCCATCTCGCTGGCCTTCGTGCGTCAGGGCGCGAAGGTCGCCGTCGCGGACATCAACCTGGAAGGCGCGGCGCAGACGGCGGCCCTGATCGAAGCGGAGGGCGGCGAGGCGATCGCGGTCAAGGTCGATGTGACGCGCAAGGCCGAGACCCTGCAGATGGCGCAGGCGGCGCTCGATCGCTTCGGACGCATCGACGTGCTGGTGAACAACGCCGGCTCGCGCTGCCTGAAGAGCTTCCTCGATCACACCGAGGACGACTGGCATCGCATGATCGACATCAACCTCACCGGTCATTTCTTCTGCGCGCAGGCGGTCATACCCAGCATGCTGGAGACCGGCAAGGGAAAGATCATCAACCTCGCATCGATCGCGGCGCATACCGGGCGACCGGACCGCGTCGCGTACTGTGCGGCGAAGGCCGGCGTCATGGGGCTGACGCGCGCGCTGGCGATGGACATGCGCGGCAAGAACATCTGCGTCACCGCGATCTCCCCAGGCTCGATCGCGACGCCGATGAACGAGGCCGCCGCCACCAGCACGGAGGTGGCGTGGGGCAAGGAGACCGTGGTCGGCCGCTGGGGCACTGCGGACGATATCGCGCATGCGGCGGTGTTCCTGGCCTCCGACGAATCGGACTACATCACGGGCTCGGAGATCGCGGTCGAAGGCGGCTGGCTCATCGGCCGGGCTCGCGACGGCGAGATCTAGGGCTGGCCGTGCCCGGGACAACCCACATCGACCTGGCGCGCATCGAGCGCATCGAGGTGCACCGGCTGCGCGTTCCACTCGTGCGCCCCTACCGCCTGGCCTTCGGCGACCTCACCGCCTTCGACACGCTGCTGGTCGAGCTGACCGACGCCGACGGCGCCACCGGCTTCGGCGAGGCGACGCTGCTCAACGGCTACACCGACGAGAGCGTCGACGGGGCCTGGATGCTGGCGCAGCAGATGGCCGACGAATGGATCGGATGCACGCACGATGCGTTGCGCGCCCGCGTGAACGCCGTCGCGCAGAAGGCGCCGTTCACAGCCACCGCCTTCGGCACGGCGCTGGACATGCTCGGGCGCAGCGAAGGGCTCGCGCTGTCCGAACCCGCGCGGGTGCCGCTGCTCGCGTTGCTCAATGCCGACGACGAAGCGACGACCGCCGACGAGTTCGAGAAGCTGCTCGACGAGGGCTATCGAACGATCAAGGTCAAGGTCGGTCTCGCTGGCTCGGACGACCTTGCGCGCATCGGCCGGATCCAGGCGGTGGTCGCAGGTCGGGCACGCATCCGCATCGACGCCAACCAGGCCTTCTCGGGGCCGCAGGCCGCCGCCTTCCTGGCGGCGCTCGATCCGCAGGACATAGAGCTCTTCGAGCAGCCGTGCCACGCCGACGACTGGGCCGCGCACGCAATGGCCGTGCGCGCGTCGCGCGTGCCGATGATGCTTGACGAGTCGATCTATGCGCTGCCCGACATCGAGCGTGCCGCGGCCGAGGGACTCGCCACCTACGTCAAGGTCAAGCTGGTGAAGTTCGCCGGCCTCGAACTGCTGGCCAGCGCCATCGAGCGCATCCGGGCACTGGGCATGCGCCCCGTGCTCGGCAACGGCGTGGCCTGCGATCCCGGCTGCTGGATGGAGGCCTGCGTGGCCGCCAGGCACATCGACAACGCGGGCGAGATGAATGGCTACCTGAAGGTGCGCCGGCCGCTCCTCGCGAACCCGCCGCGCATGGACCGGGGCGACATGCTCATCGCAGCCGGCGAACAGCCAGTGCTCGATCGTGATGCGCTGCTCAGTCAGCGCGTGGGCCTGCACGTGGCGCGATGCGCGATGCAGGTCGGTACATCCATCAACGACAGGACGAGACAACCATGAAAAAGACCTTGGCGATTCTGTGCGGGGCCATTGCGTCGGCCGCGCTTCTGCTGCCGTCGGTGCACGCGCAACCGACCTACCCGGCCAAACCTGTCGACGTGATCGTGCCCTGGGGCGCGGGCGGCGGCGCCGACGTGATGGCGCGCATCCTGGCGAAGTGGCTCGAGGCCGATCTCAAGGTACCTTTCCCCGTCTTGAACCTGCCTGGCGCGTCGGGGATGATCGGCCTCTCCCGCATGATCAGCCAGCCCGCCGACGGCCAGACGCTCGCCATCCTCACGGGCGACAGCCTGATGATGGCCGCGACGCCCAACCCGATCTTCAAGCTGCAGGACTCGACCGCGCTGGCGGTGCTGCTGCGCCAGCCGTCGGGCATCTTCGCGCCCAAGAACAGCCGCTTCAAGACGTGGGACGACGTGGTGAAGGAGTTGCAGGCCAATCCGGGCAAGGTGACGCTGGGCATCACCGGCCCCAACACTGCCGACGACCTGACCGCGCGCTACCTCGCGACGAAGAAGGTCGCGCTCACGGGCATCCCGTACACCAAGCCTGGAGAACGGTACTCGGCCGTGCTCGGCGGCCATGTCGACCTGCTCTACGAACAGGCAGGCGACGTGCGCACCTTCATCGATGCCGGCGACCTGAAGCCGCTCTTGTTCTTCGCATCCAAGCGCCTGCCGGCACCCTTCGCCGACGTGCCGGTGTCGGCGGAGTTCGGCTACGAGGTGCTGTTGCCGCAGGTGCGCGCGGTATTGATCAAGGGTGGGACGGACCCACAGCGCGTGAAGGTGCTGGCCGATTCGATCGAGCGCTTCGTGCACAGCGCGGACTACATCCACTTTGTCGAGCAGCAGCTCGCGCTGCCGGACAGCTACATGGCGGGTGGGCAGGCGCAACCCTTTCTCAAGTCGGAGCTCGAAGCCCTGCGCAGGCTGCTCGCGGCATACGGGGAGAAGTAGCGATCTGCTGCGACAACGTCGGCAGCCAAGAGAGGAAGTGCGCCGATCCGCGCGGTCCGATCCGGTGCGATTCATCCGGTTCGTTGGACCCGTGGGCCGTCATGGTTGGCCCGGCAGGCACTTCCCGATTGGCTGTCAGGGCCCACCGGTCTGGATCTCGACGTGGCTGCGCACATGCAAGCGCACGCGCACAGGCCGTCTTGCGTCGGCGATCGTCTCGGAGTTCACGTCCTTGCCGCTGCCGTAGTTGATCTGCCGGTCGGGACGGTTGTTCAGGCCGACCCGCAGCACGATGCGGCTGCCCGCCGCAAGCTTGCGAGCGGTCACGCGCTCGGCGGTGAACGCAAGCGACTGGCGCTCGCCGGCCCGAAGAAGGCGCCGGTACACGCGATGTCCGGCATAGCTGGCGCGGAAGTCGTAGGGCTCGAACAGCAATTGGTACTCGCCGCTCGCCGTCAGCTCGTACAGCGAGACACTGAGGTCCACGTCCTGGCGCGAGGGCGTGATGTCGAACTCGCCGCGCAGGCTGCCGTCGATCTCGGTGTCCTTCGGCAGCGGATCGCTGACGAAGCTGATGCTGTTGCGCGCAGGCAGTTGCCTGCCGCGCAGCGCGTCCGGCCACGGGATGCGCGCGTCACTGCGATCGGCGAGATCGACCGAGAATTGCGCGGTGCCATCGCCTTCGGACGGCGACGACGACAGGCGATGCGAGCCGTCGCGCTCGCGCGTGTCGAGATACAGGCGCAGCCGGTTGCGATCCGGTGCGTCCAGGGTCGGCGCATGGCGCCACTCATCGGTGCCCATCACCTGGAAGTTGACGCGATCCTGCAGCAGCGGAGGCTTCTTTGCGCCCTTGAAGACGTGGTCGAGCCACTGGTAGCGCAGCGCGGGCAGATCGACGCGCGCGACCGGGTCGAGCGTATAGCCGCGCAGCTGCGCCGCTGTGCCGAGCCGGATCGAGTCGGCGTCGTAGGGGCCGATCAGCAGCGTCGTATCGGCCTGCGGCCGGTTGCGGCGATGCTCCTGGTGGAAGTACAGCGCCCCCGCCTCGGCGCCGTAGTAGCCGGCAATGCCGAGCACCGGGATGTCGATCTGCGCAAACTGCTTCGCGGTCGGCAAGAACTTCTGCCAGTAGCGATCGTGGCTGGGGTGCGTCAACCAGGTTCGGATCAGTTTGCTGCGCTTGCCCAGCAGGACGCGGTCCACGTCCCAGTAAGGTCCACCGAGGCGATACCAGCGCGCGTCGAGCGCCTGCCAGCGCGCGTCCTCTTCGGCACCGGCGTCGGCGCGCAAGAGCCCGCCATTCGCGTGCTCCTGCGCCCAGCGGACCATGGCGTTGCGGTAGATCTGTCCAGCCATCGGGAAGTCGATGCCCGGCGCCATCGGCGCGATCGTGGCGATGGCCTTGAGCGCCGCCGGTTTCCTGCGCGCAGCGGCCCAGGCGGCGTAGCCGGAGTAGCCGTCCCCGAGCATGCCGACGCGGCCGTCGCTCCACGGCTGCTGCGCAATCCAGTCGATGACGGCCGCGGCGTCTTCGCCATCGCGGACGAACGGCCACACGGCGCCCTTGCCGTCGGGCGTGCGGCCTCGCACATACGCCGTGACCCCAACGTAGCCTTGGACGGCGCTGCGCTGCGCGTCGTCCTCGGCGGGATCGAGCGTGAAGCGCAGCAAGGTCGGCAAGGGACTCCTGGCGCCGCCCGGCCGGACGACATTCGCGTGGATGACGACACCCGGGCGCACGGGAATCCGGACGTCGGCTTCCGTCACGTAGCGACGGCTCCGTTCCGCCGCGAGCAGATCCGGCAGCAGCACGGCAAAGCTGCGACGGGACTGGTAGGCAAGCCAGGCGCGCACGAGCGCCACCGCGTCGGCCTGCGGGATGCTGCCCTTCGCGCGCCAGCGATCGAAGGCTTGCTGCACGGGCTCCCTGTATGCGCCAGGCGGGGTTTCGAGCCGCGCAATGACGGCTGCGGCTTGCGCGTCGTCGAGCGGCCACACCAGCTCCTGGAACGCGCGCGCGAAGGCGTTGGCAAAGGCGAGGCGCTCGTTCGCTTCGAGCGCGAGGGCACGCGCATAGATGCCGTCGAGTACCGCGCGCTCGGCCAGGCCGTCGAAGGGCTTGCCTTGCTGGCGCCCACGCAGCGTCCTGTTGGTGGCGGCGGCCGCACGGTAGGCGCCGCTGACGATCTGCAGGGCCGTCATTTCGGCCAGGAAGGCGTCGGTTTCGGCCTGCTGGTAGACCGGCACGATGCGCTGCGCCAGATCTCGCATCACATCCACCGCGGCGGCATCGTCAGGGTCGCTCGGCGGCCGGAAGCCGAAATCCAACGCCCGGGCCCAGGCCGGCAGCGCAAGCAGCAGCAGCACGAGTGCGCGACGAGAAAGAAAGCTCATTTGGCATCCTCGTGCGCGGCGGGCTGCGCATCATCCGGTGCAACCGGCTCGACCACAGGTGACTTGACCAGATGCACCACCTGCGTGAACAGGCGCCCGTGCGCCTCTCCGGCCGACCCGATGTGGACGATGCCCGTGTGCGCGAGCTTGGTCGTCAGCACGTCGATGAGGAGTTCCAGCGTGTCGTCGTCGAACGCGCCGAAGGCTTCGTCCATCACCAGCCAGGGCGGCGCCTGCAGCACCACGCGGGCGAAGCCCAGCCGCAGTTGCTCGTCCATGCTGAGCTCGCGCTCCCAGCGGCCTGTCGTGTCCAGCAGTGGTCCCAGCCGCTGGAGACCCACGCTCGCCAGCGCGCCTGCCATGGCTTCTCTGGGATAGCTCGATGGCGCCATCCCATACGACAGCGCTTCCGCCAGCGTGCCGCGGGGAAGGTAGGGCGTGCCGCGCGGCATGTAGTGGATCGTCTCGCCGCGGGGCCGGCGCACGGTGCCGGAACCCCAGGGCCAGAGGCCCGCGAGCGCCCGGAACAGCAAGGTCTTCTCGGTGCCCGGCGTGCCGAGGATCAACAGGCGCTGACCGGCATGCACCACGAGGTCTGCGGCGTCCAGCCGATCGTGGCCGGCCCAGGCGCGGACCTCGAGCGCTTCGATCTCGAGGGTTCGGGCTTCGCTCTCCGCATAGACGATGCGGCTGCCGTCCGATTGCGCATCCATTTCGGCCGCCAGCACCTGGCGCAGGCCGGCGACGCGCAGCAGTGTGGCGCGCCAGTCGGCAATGAGGCTGAAGTTGTCGACGAACCAGCGCAGCGAGGACTGCGCCTGCGTGAAGGCGGCGGCGGCCATCATCAGGCCGCCGAACGAAACCTTCCCCGAGAAGTACAACGGTGCGGCCACCAGCAGCGGCGCGATGACCGTGACCCAGCCGAAGCCCGCGGTCACCCAGGTCAGGTTGGTCAGCCCGAGCACCACGCGCGACGTGGCATGCAGGACGTCGCCCAGGTGCAGGGCGACGCGTCGCTTCTCGTCGGGCTCGCCGCCGGCCAGCGAGATGCCGTCGAGATGCTCGTTGATGCGGGTCAGCGAAAAGCGCAATTCGCCTTCGCGCGCGTAGCGCTCGGCGTTGCGCAGGACGAGGCCGTTGCCGACCCAGTAGGTCATCAACGAGCCAGCGACCGCATAGACAATCGCGGCCCACAGCATGAAGCCCGGCAGGGGATGGTCCCTGCCGTCGAAGAAAATGTTGAAGTCCCTGGAGAGAACCCACAGCACGCTCGCGAAGCTGCCGAACAGCATCGCTGCCTGCAGCAGCCCGACGCCGAGGCCGACCGACAGGTCGCAGAGCTTCAGCGTGTCGTCGTGCATGCGCTGGTCCGGGTGGGCGCCGATGGGGCCGCTGCCCTGGAGCCAGAACGCCCGGCGCGGCTGCAGCCACAGCCCGACGAGGTCGGTGACCAAGGCCTCGCGCAGCTTCAGCTGCAAGGTTTCGACCAGCCATCTCTGTGCGACGTTCAACACCAGCAGCACGCCCGCAATCACCGCGAAGATGCCGAGCTGCTCGATGAAGTCGCCGACGTCGCGACGCGAGATGGCGTCGTAGAACGGCTTGTTCCAGCTGTTGAGCTCGATCTGCCCATACGCCGTGAGGGCGATGACCACGACGATCCCGCCCGAGAGCGCGGCCAGCGTTTTCGCGACCGCGGACACTCGCACGGCGCCGAGAAGGTCGCGGACCTGACGGACGACGCCGGTCTTCACGGCCGGCTCGGCAAGGTTCGGCGACGCTGCGCTCATTGCCGCCGCGGCTCGCCTGCGGCCGCGATCCGGCGCGCCGAGAGGCACGAGATGAACGCGGCGTGGCTCCAGGCCAGCTGCTTCGCCGAGGTCTGCGCGCCGGTGCGCTGATCGAACTGCTCCGACAGATCGCCGTTGGCCGGCGTGTACGCGCGCACGGTGGCAAGGTAGGCGTCGCCGCGCGCTGTCCAATGGCTCCAATCGCGTGCATCGCCGGCCGCCGCCGCGGCGCGGAAGCAGAACTCGGCCGCGCCGAGCGTCGAGAAGTAGTACGCACCCCCCGAGTAGTACACGTCGCCTGCGTACCGGCCCATCGCCGGGCCACGGCCTTCGGTGCGGCCGTGGTTGATCGGATAGGCCGCATCGAACAGCGCCTCGAGCCGCGCCAGCGTGGCCTGCATGCGTGGATCGGCCGGACCATGCGTGGCCCCGATGTCAAGGCTGTGGATCGCCGACAGGATCACCGCGATGTCCAGCGCCTTGGGACTGGGCTGGTCGTCAGGCAACACGCGTGAGCGGTAGTAGCCGTGCGTACCCTCGCGATCACCTGGCTGTTCGTCCACCCAGTAGCCGTCCAGCAGGTTCAGCACCGCTTGCGAGGCCTCACGGCAGCGCTGCGCCTGCGCCGTGTCGCCCAGGCCCTGCAGCCATGCCGCGCCCTGGCCCAGCGCGGCCGCCGAAATGCGCAGCGTGTAGTAGTGATGGCCGCTTTCCTCCTCCCAGATGTCGTACGACGGCTCGTGCCAGTGATCCAGCGTGAAGTCGATGTCCAGCTGGATCAGGGCCGCGACCTCCGCCAGCAGCGGCGCGTCGAGGTGCCCGCCGGCCACCCAGCGCAGCAGCGCCAGCGCACGAAGCGGCGGCCCATCGTGCTGGGGACGCGGCCATCGCAGGATGTCGAGCGTTCCGTCGGGGTTCACCCGCGTCTCGTTCACGATCGTGCCGTAGACGCTCGCGAGTTCGTGGTCCTCGCGCAGGTACTGCAGCAGGTCCGGGGCCACGCGCGCCCTGCGGTCGGACACCGCCGCAATCATGCGGCCGTCGAGCCCGTTCAAGGCGAGGCTGAAGCGGGTGAAATCGCGCACATGCTGCAGGGCCTCGCTGCCGACGCGCCCGTCCTCGTAGAGCAGGCGCAGCGCATCGATGACCACGGCGGAGTCGCGGAACCAATGAAAGAAGTAGTCCGGGTCCGGGTCGTAGTTGCCCAGCACCGGGGAAGCGACGATGGCACCGGCGATCGGCCGCACCGTCTGGCCGAAGCCGGAGCGATCCTTGACGATCGACACCGGCGAGATGCTGGACAGCATCGCCTTCGCCGAATAGCCCAGCTGTGTTTCGAGCCAGGACTCGAATGCCCCGCTCATGCGTCGGACGCGACGAGATGCGGGCTGGTGAAGTCCAGGCGCCGCAGGCCGGCCTGCACTTCGGGCACGCTCATGAACAGCTTCCACAGAAGGCCCGTGCGATGGTTCTCCATCATCACGACGATCGGGCCCTGGTCGATGGCGAGATGCGTTTCGGCGAACCAGCCGCGCCGCTCGCAGAACGCATCGACGAAGCCGTAGTCCTTCCACACCCGCGTTCCATGCACGGTCAGGAGATGCCGCGCGACCTGCATCACTTCGGCGGGTGCATACGGCAGGCTGGCCAGCGCGGCCGTCGGCGAGATGGTGCCGTTGTCATTGCTCGGGTCGTGCGCAAGGTAGCCGTCGGGGTCGTCGCTCGCCGTCAGGCCCCAGCACGATTCGCCGTAGCCCGCGTGGCCCCGGGGGTTCGCAATGCAGTGCGCGCGGTTGATGCGCACATGGCGGCTGTTGAGATCCCAGTAGTCGGCGTACCGATCCTTCAGACCGTGCGGATCGAGGCCGCAGAACGAGTAATGCGTGAAGAACAGCGGTCCGCCGTACGCCGAGCCCAGTGGCATGTCGATGCCGTAGTACTGCCGCCCGTTGACGAAGTCGGGCCCGCTGGCGTAGCCGCGGTGGTAGACCTGCGGATCGACCGCATGGCGTGGCGCGGCCGCGGCCAGGAAGTAGGTGATGAGACACTCGTTCCAGCCGTGGATCTGATGGTTCATCGCCCAGCCGTGGTTCGGGCTCCAATGCCAGTACAGCACGTCCTGCCCGCCCTGGGTGAACCAGTCCCACTCGACCTCGTGCCAGAGGGTGTCGATGTCGCCGCGCAACCTGCGCGCGACGGCCGTGTCCTCGCTGAAGTACTGGCGCGCGCACAGCAGGCCCATGCAGAGGAAGGAGGTTTCGACCAGGTCGCCTGCGTCGTCCTTGATGCCCATCGGAATGGTCGCTCCGCTCGGCCCGTGGATGAAGTGCGCGAAGGCGCCGTGGTAGCGCGTGGCGCGGAACAGGGCATCGAGCATGCGCCGCAGGCGATCCAGCGCCGCATCCCGCGTGACCCAGCCGCGCTCGACCGCGACGATCAAGGCCATGACGCCGAAGCCCGTGCCGCCGATCGCGGCCTTGTCTCCATCGGTGTCCCCCGCGAGCGAGCGGCGGTCGAGCGCGAGCCCGCTGGTGGCATCCGCGCCGTCCCAGAAATAGCGGAAGGTCTGGCGCTGCACGGCCTCGATCAAGTCTTCATCAGGCAGGGCTGCCAGCGCCCTCGGGTTTCTGTCATCCTTCAACACGAACGGCTCCTTTCGTCGACGGGGTGCGTCACGCATCCCCCGCAGCATGCCATTATTGAGCCCCCTGGGTCCCATTCTGGAGTTCTCCGATGAGTCGTATCGATACCCTCATGGCGCGGATGACGCTGTCCGAAAAGCTGGGCCAGCTGACGATGACTGCGTCCAGCTACACGGTCACCGGACCGGTCCTCGCGGGGGACTCTACCCAATCGATCATCGACGGCACCGTCGGCAATCTGCTGAACATGGTCGGTGCCGGGCCCGTGCACGAGATGCAGCGGCTGGCCGTCGAGAAGTCGCGCCTCGGGATTCCGCTGCTGATCGGCCTGGACATCATCCACGGCCACCGCACGCTCTTTCCGATCCCTCCCGCGGAGGCGGGCATCTTCGACGAAGCCATCTGGGAGCGCACGGCGCGCGAGGCCGCGCGTGAAGGCGCGGCCGACGGCCTGGCGATGACGTTCGCGCCGATGCTCGACGTCTCGCGCGATCCCCGCTGGGGCCGCACCGCGGAAGGCCCGGGCGAAGACCCGTGGCTCAACGCGCGCATCGCGCAGGCCAAGGTCCGCGGCTTCCAGGGCGCCGAGCTGTCGTCGGCCGAATCGCTGGCCGCCTGTGCAAAGCATTTCGTCGCATACGGCGCGGTCACCGCGGGGCGGGAGTACGCCGCCGTGGACATCTCCGAGCGCACCTTGCGCGAGGTGCATCTTCCGGGCTTCGCGGCGGCGGTCCGCGCCGGCGTCGCGACCGTGATGCCGGCCTTCACCGACCTCAACGGCGTGCCGATGACGGCGCACGTCCCCTTGCTGCGCGACTGGCTGCGCGGCGAGATGGGCTTCGACGGCGTCATCGTCAGCGACTACAACGCAATCGGGGAATTGATCAAGCACGGAGTGGCCGCCGATCTGGCCGACGCCGCGGTGCTGGCGCTGAAGGCCGGCGTCGATATCGACATGATGGCCGACGCGTATCGCAAGGGCCTGCCGATCGCGCTCGAGCAGGGCCGGGTGACCCTCGAGGAGATCGACGCGTGCGTGCGCCGCGTGTTGCGGCTCAAGGAGCAGCTCGGCCTGTTCGACGACCCCTACCGCCGGGGTGCGACACCGGAGCCCGCGGCGGCGGTCGCCGAGCGGCACGCGCTGGCGCGCGAGGTTGCGGGCAAGGCGATCGTCATGCTGAAGAACGAGCGCGACGCCCTCCCCTTGGCTGCGGGCGCGAAGACACTGTGCGTCATCGGCCCGCTGGCTGACGCAAGCACCGAAATGAAAGGCCCGTGGTGGGGTGCCGGCGAACACGAGCCGGCCGTCAGCGTGCTGGCCGGCCTGCGTGCCGCGCTGCCGCAGACCGACATCCGCCATGCGAGCGGCGTCGCCATCGAGGATGCCGACGACAGCGGCATCGAAGCCGCCACCCTGCTGTGCGACGGCGCGGATGCGGTGGTGTTGTGCCTGGGCGAGCGCGCGCCGATGAGCGGCGAGGCAGCGAGCCGCGCCACGCCCGCCCTTCCCGGCCGGCAACAGGCCCTGGCCGAAGCGGTGACGGCCCGTGCACGCACGCTGGGCATTCCCGTCATCGCGATCCTTTTTTCGGGCCGTCCGCTCGTCGTGCCCTGGCTGTCAGAACACGTCGATGCGCTGCTGGCTGCGTGGTTCCTCGGCGTCGAAGCCGGCCATGCGATTGCCGACGTGGTCACCGGACGCCTATCGCCAGGCGGTCGCACGACGATGAGCTGGCCGCGCGCGATTGGGCAGGTGCCGATCTTTTTCGGCCAGCGTCCCACCGGCCGGCCGATGAATCCCGCCGACTACTACACGAGCAAGTACCAGGACGTCGACAACACACCGCTGTATGCCTTCGGTCACGGCTTGACCTACGGCCGGTTTCAGTACGACGAGCTTCAGGTCGAACCGCGGCGCGTGCGCGAACAGGACCGGCTTGCGATCAGCGTCAGCCTGCGCAACCTGGGTGGGCGCGAGGCCGAAGAGACTGTCTTCCTGTTCGTTCGCCACAAGCTGAGCCGCGTCACCCGGCCGCTGCTGGAGCTGAAGGGCTTCGCCAAGCTGCGGTTGATGCCGGGCGAAGCCGGCTCGGTGAAGCTGGCGTTGCCCGCAGCCGAGCTGCGCCACCTCGGGCCGGACCTGCAGCCCATGTTCGAGGCGGGCGAGGTCGAGATCCTTGCCGGACCGAGTGCCGTGCAAACAGGGTTGCTGTGCCAGAGCATCGAGCTGTATTGAACGCCTGGCATGACGCCGGTACGCCCGTACGCCAGAACGGCATTCGCTGAATTGAAAGGTTGAAGATGTCCGCAGACGACTGGTGGCGGCACGGCATCGTCTATCAGGTCTACCCGAGGTCGTTCCAGGACAGCAACGGCGACGGCATCGGCGACCTCGACGGCATCCGCGCGCGGCTCGATCATCTGGTCGCCCTCGGTGTAGACGCCATCTGGATCTCGCCGATCTTTCCCTCGCCGATGGCGGATTTCGGCTACGACATTTCCGACTATTGCGACATTGATCCGCGCTTCGGCACACTGGCCAGCTTCGATGCACTGGTCGGCGAGGTTCATGCGCGGGGACTCAAGCTGATCCTCGACTTCGTGCCCAACCATACGTCCGACCAGCATCCCTGGTTCATGCAGAGCCGCAGCGCGCGCGGCAATCCGCGGCGTGACTGGTACCTGTGGCGCGACCCGGCGCCCGATGGCGGCCCGCCCAACAACTGGCTCAGCAACTTCGGCGGCCCGGCCTGGACGCTTGACCCTGCCACCGGGCAGTACTACTGCCATTCCTTCCTGAAGGAACAGCCTGACCTCAACTGGCGCAACCCGGAGGTGCGCGCCGCGATGTACGAGGTGCTGCGCTTCTGGTTGCGGCGCGGCGTCGACGGCTTTCGCGTCGACGTGCTCTCCGACCTCGTCAAGGACGCGCAGTTCCGTGACAACCCGCCCAACCCGGACTTCCTCCCCGGCCAGTTTCCTTCACTGCGCTTGATTCCGCTCTACTCCACGGACCAGCCGGAAATGCAGCAGGTCGTGGCGGAGATGCGGCGCGTGGTCGATGCCTTCAGCGATGCGGCGTCATCGCGCGTGCTGGTGGGCGAGCTCTACCTGCCGCTGTTGCGCCTGGTCGCTTTCTACGGGCTCAATGCCGACGGCGTGCTCGAAGGCGTGCAGTTGCCTTTCAACTTTCAGTTGATCGGGGCGGAATGGCAGGCCCGGCACATCGACGGCCTGGTGCGCGACTACGAAGCCGCCTTGCCTGCCGGCGCCGCACCGAACTGGGTGCTGGGCAATCACGACAAGCCCCGCATCGCGAGCCGCGTCGGACCGCAGATGGCGCGGCTGGCGGCCATGCTGCTGCTCACGTTGCGCGGCACACCCACGCTCTACTATGGCGACGAGATCGGCATGACCGACGTTGCCATCCCTCCAGAGGAAGTGCAGGACCCGTTCGAGAAGAACGAGCCCGGCAGGGGCCTGGGCCGCGATCCGCGGCGCACGCCGATGCAGTGGAGCAGCGCACCGCAGGCAGGCTTCACCACCGGCACCCCGTGGCTGCGGCTGGCGGACGACTGGCGCCAGCGCAACGTCGAATCGCAGGCGCGCGACCCAGCATCCATGCTGACGCTCTATCGGCGGCTCATCGCACTGCGCCGCGCGCAGCCGGCGCTGAACCGGGGCAGCTACGAGGCCCTGGAAAGCGAAGAGGAGGTGCTGGCGTATGCGCGCACCTTCGAGGGGCAACGGGTGGTGGTGGCGCTGAACTTCGGCGCGACCACGGCCGCCTTGCCGCCTGCGTTGCTGCCGGACCGGTCGATCGTGCTGGCGTCCACGGATCCCGCACGCGCCGAGCGGATTGAAAAAGGGACGCTGCTACTGGAACCGCACGAAGGCGTTGTTGTCGGTCAGCCTTGAGAGCAATCCGGCAGGAGGTCCCATGTTTGTTTCGCAGCTGCATCAGAAATGAAAAGTCCGAAATCCTTCGCCGGGCCCTTTGCCGGAAAAGTCGCGCGGCGAAATCATGGGAACGAGGTGCCGCTGCGGGGCACCCGGCTACGCCTACCTTCCTGGCATCTTTAGATGAAGGCGCTCGACACCCTGCGGATGTTCGTGATCACCGCGCGCAAGGGCAGCCTCTCGGCCGCCGCGCGCAGCCTCAGCCTGTCTCCCGCGACGATCTCCCGCCGCATCAGTGCGCTGGAGGAAGAGCTCGGTGCGCAACTGGTCGACCGCACCAGCCGCAAGCTCAAGGTCACCGAGAGCGGGCAGGCCTTCCTGCAGCGGGCGGAGGTGGTGCTGGAGAAGATGGCAGAGGCCGAGGAAGCGGCGCGCAATTCCAAGCTGCGGCCCGAGGGGCGGCTGCGCATCCACTCGCGAACCCAGATCGGCTTGCGTGTGATCGCGCCGCTGCTGCCTCGCTTCGCCCAGCAGTACCGCGACATCCATGTGGAGATCGAGCTCTCCGAACACCCCGTCAACCTCGTGGAGCAGGACTTCGACATCGATATCCGCACCGGCGAGTCCAACGATTCGAGCTTCGTGATCAAGCGGCTGCTCAGCAGCGACGAGGTGCTGGTGGCCAGCCCCTCCTTCGTCAAGGCGCACCCGCGCATCCGGCACCCGACCGACCTGCCGCAGGTGCGATGCCTCACCTACCGCCGAGAGCAGGAGGCCACGACCTGGAAATACATCGACGAACACGGTGAGCAGCAGGCGTTGGCGATCCACGGCGTGCTCAGCTCGAACAATGGCGAACTGCTGCGGCTGGCTGCGATCGGCGGCATGGGCATCGCGCTGCTGTCGGAGCCCACCATCCGCAGCTGCCTCCAGGACGGTTCGCTGGTGCGCCTCCTGCCCGAGCACCGGTTCGCAGTGCGCGCCTTCTCCAATGGCATCTACGCGGTGTTCCGCCAGAGCCGCACCTTGCCCTTCAAGGTGCGCGCCTTCGTCGACTTCATCGCCGAGGCGCTACGCGAAGACGACGCCGGCTGAAGCGCTGGCTCAGCGCTTCTATGCCTATGCCGTGCCGTGCCGACGGCGGGATACGGCGCGATCCAGACGATCAGCGCCAACGTGCAAAGCTGCTTTGCAGTTCCTGCTTTCCGCACCTCGCCGCGCGATCCTAGAGTCCGCGGATGAACGACAGATCCATGCCTCTTCCACCCCTGCACGGCATCCGCGTCATCGAACTCGGCAACTACATCGCGGGCCCCGGCACCGCCATGACGCTCGGCGATCTCGGCGCCGAGGTGGTGAAGATCGAGTCGATGGAAGGCGACATGGCGCGCCACACGGGACACTTCGGCGAGGCCATGCTGCGGGCCTACAACCGCGGCAAGAAGTCGATCGCGCTCGACCTGCGCCAGCCGCGGGGCCAGGAGATCGCCCTGCGCCTGGTCGCAGCGGCCGACGTGCTGGTGCAGAACCTGCGGCCGGGCGCCGCCGAGGCCCTTGGCCTGGGCGCGGAGGCCCTGCGTACCCGGCACCCCGGCCTGATCCACGTGTCGATCTCGGGCTTCCCCACGGACGCTCCTTCGCGCGACCGCCCCGGCTACGACATCGCCGCGCAGGCCGAAAGCGGAATGATGTCCGTCACCGGCGAACCCGAGGGGCTGCCGCAGAAGGTCGGCGCCACCATCATCGATGCCGCGACCGTGCAGGTGGCGGCACAGGCCACCCTCGCAGCCCTGTTCCGGCGCGAGCGCACCGGCATCGGCGAGACCGTCCGCGTCTCGCTGCTGGAGGTGGCACTCAACCTGCAGTCGACGAACTGGAGCGACTACATGGTGCGCGGCGTCGAGCCCACCCGCAGCGGCGATGGCCAGCCGATGAACGCCCCTGCGGCGGACATCTTCCACACCCGCGATGGCATGGTGGTGGTCTCGGCCTACGTTCAATCGCACTGGATACGGCTGTGCGAAAGCATCGGCTGCCCCGAGCTGGCGAGCGACGCGCGCTTCCTCACCAATGAGCTGAGGGTGTGCAACCGCCCGGCCATGAAGGAGGCCGTGGGCAGCCGTCTCTCGCTCTTCAGCACCCGGGATTGCGTGGACCTGCTCACGCGCAACAACATCGTGGTCGGGGTGGTGCGCAGTTACAGCGAAACGCTGGCAGGCGAGGACTTTCGTTCGAGCCGCATGGTGATCGAGGCAGCGCCGAACGGCGGCCGGCCGGGCTATCCCAGCTTCGGCTTGCCGTACGAGCTGGCCGACACGCCGCGCCGCCCCACGCAGGCTGCCCCGGCCCACGGGGCGCATACGCAGGAGTTGCTGCGCGATGCAGGATTCGGATCCGGGGAAATCGCAGCCCTGCAGGCCGACGGCGTGGTCCTCGGCTGATGCCTGCGCGCCAGCAACCCCCGCGTGCGCGCCGTACAAAGGTGCTTTTCATTTCCTGCACGTCCACGCCGCGCGTGCGGCCATAGACTGGGTTTCGATTTCGATTGCCTTCCTTGCCATTCCAAGAGCCAACAGGAGACTAAAGTGAGTTATCGGAAGTTCGTTTCCGGCGTGTTGTTCGGACTCTTCGCCACCTTGGGCCTGGCCCAGGCGCAGCAGCCCATCAGGATCGTCGTGCCCTTCGCCGCCGGTGGCGGCACCGACCAGTACGTGCGCATCCTTGCGGCCGAGCTCAACAAGCGGGGAACCCAGGTCATCATCGACAACAGGCCGGGCGCCAGCGGCATCGTCGCCGCGGACTACGTGGCGCGGTCCCGGCCGGACGGCAATACGGTGCTGGTGTCGTCGCTGGGGACACTCGCCAACAACACGATCCTCTACGACAAGCTGCCCTACGACCCCAAGAAGGACTTCGCGCCGGTCTCGCAGATTGCCTACCAGCCGGCGATCATCGTCGGCCGGTCCGACCTGCCCTACAAGAACATCCGGGAAATGGTTGCCTACGCCAAGGCCAACCCCGGCAAGATCAACCGGGGCTCGCCGGGTGCGGCCATCCTGACCAACCTCGCGCCTCTCAGCTTCGAGAAGACCAACGGCTTCAGCACGACCCACATCCCCTTCAACGGCGATGCTCCCGCAGTCCAGGCGCTGCTGGGCAACGAGATCGACATCCACGGAACCTCCATCACCGGTTCCCTGCCGCATGTGCGCAGCGGCAAGCTCCGGGTCCTGGGCGTGATGGACAGCAAGAGGATGCCCCAGGTGCCGGATGCACCGACCTTCAAGGAACAGGGCTACGACCTCGAGGCCGTCCTCTGGTATTCGCTGTCGGTCCCCTCCGCCACCCCGAAGGAAGCGATCCAGCGCCTGAACCGCGCCGTCAACCAGGTGATCGCCGATCCGGAATTCGTCGAACGCGCCAGGGCCATCGGCATGGAGCCGCGCGGCGGCACCCCGGAGGAACTGGCGAAGTTCGTCGACATCGAATTCAATCGCTGGGTGCCGCTGCTCCAGAGCCTCAACTTGCCGAAGCAGGCGCATTGAGCAAGCGGCCGAGGCAGCTCCCGCTCAGCCCGGCGAGCACACGCTGACGACGACCTTGCAGGGCTCGGTCGGCAAGTGGGTTTCGCACTGCCCGGCTGCCACCTTGCCAGCTTCGTTCGGCGTGGCGGCGACGGCGGTGCCCCACTCTCCGTAGTTGCCCTTGGCGAGCGCGCCACAGGAGCGATCGAAGTAGGTGCGGACCACGCAAGTCCCCGGACGGCCCGCGGCACGGTCGCACCGGGCACGCGCGGCAAGCTCCGCCGCGCCGCGGGACGGAAAGTTGACGGCGTAGCCGTACCAGCCCTCGATGGAGGCAATGGCTCCCCAGCTCTCGCCACGGGATGGCTCGGCATGGGCAGGACGTACTGCAATGCCGCTCGGGTCGCAGCATGCCAGCAGCGCGAGCGCGCCGAGCACGCGGACAGCGTATGAGTGCAAGTTCATGGAGGAGGCCATTTTGAAGCAGTGCCCGGGTGCGGTCGCCGGAGGCGCTGCGGACCGGACGCTAGCGTAAATCCCTAGCACCAGGCTTCGGCAAGCATCGTACTCTGTATACAGAGTTCAGACATCAAGACCGTGCCCGCCAAGCTGCTCCAGATCGCCGCCGCCCCCGACCTCGTCGACCAGGTCTACCGCGCCCTGCACGACGCGATCAGCAGCGGCTCGCTGGCGCCGGGCGAGCGCATCACGCAGGAAGACCTGGCCCGGCGGCTGGCCGTCTCGCGCCAGCCGGTGCTGCAGGCACTTCGCTTGCTGAAGAAAGACGGCTTCGTGCTCGACGCGCCTGGCCGTGGCCTGCTGGTGGCGCCGCTCGACGTCGAGTGGATGCACAAGGTCTACCAGGTGCGCGGCGCGCTCGACGTGCTGGCGGCGCGGCTCGCCGCGGCGCAGCGCCATCGCATCGACCCGAAGCTGATCGAGCGCGGCCGCCGTGCGGCGCGCGGCCGCAGCGTGGAGGCCATGATCGATGCCGATGCCGCCTTCCATCACGCCATCTACACCGCCTCCGGCAACCCGCTGATTGCGCAGAGCGCCGACCAGCACTGGCACCACCTGCGCCGGGCGATGGGCGCGGTGCTGCAGTCCGTGCCGCAGCGCGAGTCGCTGTGGGACGAGCACGAGGCCATCGCGAATGCCATCGCGGCCGGCAATGCCGACCGGGCCGCGCGGCTCAGCGAGGCGCATGTCACACAGGCCGCCCGGACGCTCGGCGCACGCCTGGCCGAACGTCTTTCCGCCAACGCCCACCAAGGAAACACCGCATGAAACTCACCCCCGAGCAGCGCGTGCAGTTCGAGCACGACGGCTACCTCTTCTTCCCTGGCCATTTCACCCCCGAAGAAACGAGAGTGTTGACCGACGCGGTGCCCGCGCTCTACAGCCGGCGCGAGGCCTTCAACGTGCGCGAGAAGGGCTCGGACGCGGTGCGCACCAACTTTGCAGCCCACCTGATCAGCGAGCCCTTCGCGCGGCTGGCGCGCCATCCGCGCATGGTGGGCCCGGTGATGGACCTCTTCGAGGAAGAGGTCTACATGCACCAGTTCAAGATCAACGGCAAGATGGCCTTCGAGGGCGACGTCTGGCAGTGGCACCAGGACTACGGCACCTGGCTCAACGACGACCTGATGCCGACGGAACGTGCAATGAACGTGGCCATCTTCCTCGACGACGTGAGCGAGTTCAACGGCCCGCTGATGTTCATCCCCGGCAGCCATCGCAAGGGCGTGATCGAGGCGCAGCACGACCTCACGACCACGAGCTATCCGCTGTGGACCATCGACCACGCGCTGATCCGGCAGCTCGTGGATCGCGCCGGCGGCAAGCACGGCGGCATCGTCGCGCCCAAGGGGCCCGCCGGCTCGATGATCCTGTTCCACAGCTGCCTGGTGCATGCCTCGGGCAGCAACCTCTCGCCCTTCAACCGCGTGGCGGTGTACCTGAGCCTGTGCGCGGTCAGCAACCATATCCGGCGCTTCAAGCGGCCCGAGTACATTGCGCACCGCGACTTCACGCCCATCGCGCTGCTGCGTGATGATTGCCTGCTGAAGCCCTGCCCTGTCGAGACGCCGTGGAAGGATGGCCTGCCCGACAGCGCGCTGCGCACCTCGCTCGAAAACATCGACACCGTGGCGGCCTGAGCGATGAGCCTGCATCAACGACTCCAGCAGCGCGCCGCCGAGAACAAGCCGGTGCGCATCGGCCTGATCGGCGCCGGCAAGTTCGGCGCGATGTACCTGGCGCAGATCCCGCGCACGCCCGGCGTGCAACTGGTGGCCATCGCCGACCTCTCGCCCGATGCGGCGCGCACCAACCTCGAACGCGTGGGCTGGAACACCGAGCGTTTCGCCGCCGGCTCTGCGCAAGAAGCACTGCGCAGCGGCACGACCTGGATCACCGATGACTGGCAGGCCGTGACCCGCGAGCCTTCCATCGACATCGTCGTCGAGTGCACCGGCAACCCGGTGGCCGCGGTCGAGCACTGCCTCGATGCCTTCGCGCACCGCAAGCACGTGGTCAACGTGACGGTGGAGGCCGATGCCTTCTGCGGCCCGCTTCTCGCGCATCGCGCGCATGAGGCGGGCGTGGTGTATTCGCTCGCCTTTGGCGACCAGCCGGCGCTGATCTGCGACCTGGTCGACTGGGCGCGCACCTGCGGCTTCCCGGTGGTGGCGGCCGGTCGCGGCCACAAGTGGTTGCCGCATTTCAGCGAGTCCACGCCCGAGACGGTGTGGGGCCACTACGGCCTCACGCCCGAGCAGGCGAAGCGCGGCGGGCTCAACCCCAAGATGTTCAACAGCTTCCTCGATGGTTCCAAGCCTTCGATCGAGAGCGCGGCGGTGGCCAATGCGACCGGGCTCGGTGTCCCTTCGGACGGCCTGCTCTATCCGCCGGCGAGCGTGGAGGACATCCCCTTCGTCACCCGGCCGAGGAGCGAGGGCGGCGTGCTCGAGCGCAAGGGCATGGTGGAGGTGGTCTCGTCGCTGGAGCCCGACGGCCGGCGCATTCCCTACGACATCCGCATGGGCGTGTGGGTCACGGTGGAAGGCGAGACCGAGTACATCAGGAACTGCTTCGAGGAATACAACGCCCACACCGACCCGAGCGGGCGCTACTTCACGCTCTACAAGCGCTGGCACCTGATCGGCCTGGAGGTCGGCGTCTCGGTCGCGAGCGTGGCGCTGCGCGGCGAGCCCACCGGGGTGGCGACCTGCTGGAATGCGGACGTGGTGGCTACCGCCAAGCGCGACCTCGCCGCTGGCGAAACGCTCGACGGCGAAGGCGGCTACACGGTGTGGGGCAAGCTGCTGCCCGCCGAGCGCTCGATGCGGCTCGGCGGGTTGCCGCTCGGGCTTGCGCACAACGTGAAGCTGGTGCGGCCGGTGAGGAAGGGGCAGAGCCTTTGCTGGGATGATGTGGCGATGGACACCACCACGCAGGCGTACAAGCTGCGGCAGGAGATGGAAGCGATGTTTGCGCCGGAGCGAGCGAAGGCTGCTTGATCTTCACGCAGTGGACGTGGAGAGGCGCGAGGTGATGGTCGATGCTGCGCGCTGCGCGCCGAGGGAGTGCTTGCATGAACATTGACACGAACGGCTATTCGCGGATGACGGCCGTAGCGCTGCGCCAGGCGCTTGCCCGGGGCGAAGTGAACGCCGAGGCGGTGGCCCGTGCCGCGCTCGAACGCATCGCCGAGCGCGAGCCGCAAATCCATGCCTGGCAGCACCTCGATGCCAAGGGCGCATTGGCCGCTGCACGCGCATTCGATGCCCGCGGCCGGCCCGGCCTGCTCGGCGGTGTACCGGTCGGTGTCAAGGACATCATCGCCACCGCGGACCTGCCCACCCGCTACGGTTCGCCGATCTACGAAGGCTTCCGGCCCGCCGCGGACGCGCGCTGCGTCGCCACGGTTCGCGCGGCTGGCGCCGTCGTCATCGGCAAGACCGTGACCACCGAGTTCGCCTACTTTCAGCCCGGCCCCACGGCCAATCCGCGCAACCCGGCGCACACGCCGGGTGGCTCATCCAGCGGCTCTGCAGCAGCCGTGGCCGACGGCATGGTGCCGATCGCCTTCGGCACGCAGACTGCGGGCTCGCTCATCCGTCCCGCTTCGTACTGCGGCGTGTTCGCGCTCAAGCCCGGCTTCGGCGCCGCCAGCATGGAGGGCATCAAGCCCTTCTCGCCTTCGCTGGACACGCTCGGCTGGCTGGCGCGCAGCGCGGACGACCTGGAGCTGATGCGCTGCGCGATGGAAGGCACTCCTTTCGTGCCGCTGCAGCGGCCCGCGCCGAACGCGCTGCGCCTCGGCGTGTGCCGCACCCACGAGTGGCCGTCGGCGGATGCCGGTGGCATTGCGGCCTTCGGGCAGGCCGTCATGCTCGTGGGCGCGGCCGGCACCAGCCTGCGCGATGTTGCCCTGCCCGCTGCCGCGGCGGGGCTGCTGAATGCACAGAAGACCGTGATGGCCTACGAGGCCGCGCGCCAGCTCGATGTCGAATGGCGGCTGCATCCGCAGCAGCTCAGCGCCGCGCTGCACGGCCTGCTGCAGAACGGGCGGGACTGCAGCGAAGCCGACTACCGGCAGGCCCTGGCACAGGCCGGCGAAGGCCGCCGCACCGTCGGCGCGCTGATGCAGGGCCTCGACGCCCTGCTGGTGCCCGCTGCGCCTGGAGAGGCCCCGGTCGGCTTGACCGCCACGGGCGACCCGGTGTTCAGTCGCGTCTGGACCCTGCTTGGCCTGCCCTGTGTCAACGTGCCCGGCCTTCATGGGCCGCAGGGCCTGCCGATCGGCGTGCAGCTGGTCGGCCATCCGCAGCGCGAGCGCGATCTGCTGGCCGTTGCCGCCCGCGTCCACCACATCCTGTCGAACGGGTCGCAAGACGCACCGTACTTGGCTTGACCGCAACCCGGCACATGCAATTGTGGCGACGGGCTGCTGTCGAAATGCCGTCTTGCCAGACGTCATGGGGATGAGCGATCCTGCTCGACATACTCTCCTCCGGAGGTTCCCCATGCAATACATGCTGATGTTCTACCAACCCCAGTCCGAGTTCGACCAGCGTGACGAGGCCAAGGCGCAGGCCTACCGCGCGAGCTGGATGGACTACGTGGGCGCGGTGCGCCAGTCCGGCATCGTGCAGAACGGCCACGGCCTGCAGCCGCCGATGACCGGCACCACGCTGCGCGTTCGCGGCGACAAGCGCAAGGTGCAGGACGGCCCCTTCGCCGATACCAAGGAGCAGCTGGGCGGCTACTTCGTGATCGACGTGCCGGACCTCGACGCTGCACTCGAATGGGCGGCACGCGCCCCCTGCGCCGCCACGGGCGGCGTGGAGGTGCGCCCGGTGTTCACCGCACCTGCCGGGATGTGACGGCCCCTGCCCGCCCGGAGGCGCAGCAGGCGCATGCGGCAGCCGAGAGCGCCGCGCGCCAGTCCTATGGGCGGCTGGTTGCCATCCTCTCGGCACGAACGCGCGACATCGCGGCCTCGGAGGATGCGCTGGCCGACGCCTTCGCGCGCGCGCTCGAGCGCTGGCCCGCCGAGGGCATCCCGCGCCAGCCCGAGGCCTGGCTGCTGAGCGTGGCGCGCAACCGCGTGCTCGACGCCTGGCGCCACAGCCGCGTGCAGGACGCGGCAGTGCAGACGCTGCTGACCATGGCCGACGAGTTCGCCGCCGACCCGAGCGGCGGCGAGGCGGTGCCGGACGAGCGCCTTCGCCTCTTCTTTGTCTGCGCGCATCCGGCCATCGACCCCGTGGCGCGCACGCCGCTCATGTTGCAGACTGTGCTCGGCCTGGACGCAGCGCGCATGGCAGGCGCCTTCCTGGTCGCGCCGGCCACGCTGGGCCAGCGCCTGGTGCGCGCCAAGGCCCGCATCCGCGCCGCGCGCATCCCTTTCGAGTTTCCGCGCACCCAGAACCTGCCGCAGCGCCTGCAAGATGTGCTCGATGGCATCTATGCCGCCTACGGCACTGGGTGGGACGACATTGACGGCGCCGACAACGCACAGCGTGGCCTGACGCGCGAGGCGATCGACCTGTGCGGCATCCTCTGCGGCCTGATGCCGCAAGAACCTGAACCGCTGGGCCTGCTGGCGCTGATGCTGTTCTGCGAGAGCCGGGCCGCGGCCCGGCGCAGCGACAGTGGCGACTATGTGCCGCTCGATGTGCAGGACAGCGGCCGCTGGGACCTCGGCATGCACGCGCAAGCCGAGCAAGCCCTGCAACGCGCTGCCGGCATGCGTGTGCTGGGTGGCTATCAGATCGAGGCGGCGATCCAGTCCGCGCACTGTGCCCGGCGCCTGGGCGCGCCGGTCGCGCCCGAGGCCGTGTTGGCGCTCTACGACGGGCTGGTCGCCCTGCGTCCGAGCACCGGCGCGCACGTGAGCCGGGCCTGCGCGCTGGCGCGGGCCGAGGGCCCGGCCGCAGGCCTGCAGGCGCTCGATGCGTTGGCCCTGGACGAAGTGGCGAGCTATCAGTCTTTTTGGGCCGCGCGGGCGCATCTCCTGGGCGCGAGCGGCGAACGCGAGGCAGCGCGCCAGGCGTACGCGCGTGCGGCGGGGCTCAGTACCAGCGCGGCGGTGCGCGCCTATCTGGCTGTGGAAGCCGGCCGGCTTTGAATCCGGCAATGCTTTTCAAGGGACCTTCCAACCAGCCAGCGCAATAGGGTGGCTGCGGAGGTGAGCGGGCGAACGACGCACAGTGTCGCTTTTCGGCCGCAAGCCTCTACGCTGGATAGCGGCAATTTTGAGAGTTTGGGAAGGAATTTCCTCCCAAACACCTAAAACAAGAGCACTATCCGCGCATGTTGCTCAGTTTCTCGTTTTCCAACTTCGCCAGTTTTGTCGAAAAGACGGACTTGTCCCTTCGTCTCAGCACGCGCGATCCCGTGATCGGCTGGGACCGCTACGCGCTTACAAGCCAGCGGGCCTCCACTGTCGTTGCTATCGTTGGGGCCAACGGTGCGGGCAAGTCCTCGGTACTCAAGGCTGGTAGCTTCCTCGCATGGTTCATCCGCGAATCATTCGCCGCCGACCCAGAAGCGCCGCTGCCGTTCCACCCGCACATGCTGCACACGAAAGAGCCCTCGCGCTTTGAGTTGGAACTGGTGGACGACGATGGCACCCAATGGTTCTACAACTTGGTCACGACCACGACGCAGGTGCAACAAGAGACGCTGCGCAAGCGGCCGATACAGGGCAACGTACGCAGCGTATTCGCCCGCATGTGGAACAGCAAGGCTGGCGCGTATGTGGTTTCGCAGCCCGGCGTGGAACGGCGCCTACCTCCTTCCGAGGCGGCAAAGGTGCGGCCCAACGCCTCTTTCATCAGCGTCGCGAGGCAGTATGGCCTCGATGTTGCCTCGGGCCTGCAAGGCTTTCGCATCACGAGCAACTTGAAAACCGGCGACGCCAGCAGCGAATGGACAGCACTCACCGAAGCGGCGGACCACTTTCATCAGGCGCCGGAGAGCATGAACAGGGCGCGAAAGCTGCTTACGCAATTGGACTTGGGCCTGAGCAACGTCGAACTGGTAGCAATGGAGACGACAACTACACCATCCCCAAAGATGGGAGGCTCACCGCAACGTCCGACCTATTACCCCTTAGGCATCCACAACAGCAGCACGAATACCTTCCATCTACCCTTTGCATGGGAATCCGCAGGTACTCGCGCGGCCTTCGTTCTGCTTCGCCATCTGCTGGACGCGCTTGCCACTGGCACGCCGGCGCTGATCGATGAATTCGACGCGACATTGCACCCGCACATGGTAGAGCCCATCCTGCGCCTGTTCGATCGCGAAGAGACGAACCCGCATGGCGCGCAGCTGGTGTTCACGGTACAAAGCCCTGAAGTTCTGTCGCTGCTCAAGCCGGCGCAGGTGCTGTTCGTCGAAAAGACCGAGTGCATGAGCACCGCCTACCGCGGTGACGAAATAAGAGGCCTCAAGAGCAACGACAACCTCTACGGCAAGTACATGGCAGGCGCGCTCGGCGCGGTGCCCCATCTCTGATGGCGCGCTACAAGCGGCCGCTGCTTGATACCGTGCTGGCCGTGGGTGAAGGGCTGTCGGAAGTTCACCTGCTGCACCACCTTGGCGCGTTGTATGTGCCACGTAGCTGCGGGATTACCGTTACGGTGCGTGATGCCGGCGGCAAGGGCGCGGCGCAGGTAATTGACTATGCCGCCTCCATCACGCGGCGCACCGAGTACACGCGCACGCTGGTGCTGCTCGACACCGACACTGATTGGACGCTGGCAGCACGCGCGCAGGCGAAGACCTGCGCAATTGCAGTCATCCCGTGCACGCCGTGCCTTGAGGCGGTGCTCTTGCAAATCGCGGGCCGAGGAGGTGAGCGCAGCACGGAGCAGCATAAGCGGCTGTTCAGGCGCGTGTTCGCGATGACGGCGTCCGACGAGCGCATGCGCGGCTGGTATGCCAAGCACTGGGAACTTGACGCATTGATGCGCGCCCAACACGACGTCCCGGTCCTAAGGCAGCTTGTAGCTGAATTGACCGGGAACTAGACAGCGCCCGCTGCGCCGGCGCATGAGCGCGCTTTGGTGCGGTGTCGGCGCCTCCGGGAGTTCGAAGGTGGTCGGCCAAGCCGCCTGTGCCTGCGCGCAGAATCGATCCCGATGCGCGCCCTTCTCCGCACTTTTTCCTGGCAGGAACTCCGCCACCATCCCTGGCGCAGCGCCGCGGCCGTGCTGGCGGTGATGCTCGGTGTGGCGCTGGCCTTCTCGGTGCATCTGATCAACGCGTCGGCGCTCGACGAGTTCTCGAGTGCGGTGCGCTCGGTCAACGGCCAGCCCGATCTGGAGCTGCGCGCAGCGCAAGGCGCCTTCGACGAGTCCCTGTTCGGCCGCGTCGCGCAGCTCCCGCAGGTCCAGCTTGCCAGCCCGGTGCTGGAGACGCAGGCCGTGGCGCTGGCCAGCGATGCCCGCCGGCTGCCGTTGCGCGTGATCGGTGTGGATGCGCTGGTGCTTCCCACGATCGCGCCCGCGCTGATGCCGCAGCCGGCGAACGGCGCTGATCGCTTCGCCCTGCTGGCGCCGGACACCGTGTTCCTCAACGCGGCCGCTCGCAACGCGCTCGGCGAACACGCGACCCGGTTGCCGCTGCGCATCGGCACGCAGACGCGCGAGCTGCGCGTGGCCGGCCAGGTTGCGGCGGGTGGCGCCGCGTTGGCGGTCATGGACATTGGCGCAGCCCAGGACCTGTTCGGCCGCGCAGGGCAGCTCACCCGGATCGACCTGCGGCTCGCGCCCGGCACCGATCGCGCCGCCTTCATGCGCACGCTGCGCGAGTCGCCGGGCTGGCCCGCCAACATCCAGATCGCCGAGCCGGGCGACACGGCCGAGCGCGTGAGCAATCTCTCGCGGGCCTACCGGGTCAATCTCACGGTGCTGGCGCTGGTGGCGCTGTTCACCGGCGCCTTCCTGGTGTTCTCGGTGCTGGCCTTGAGCGTGGCCAAGCGTGCACAGCAGTTCGCGCTGCTGGGCGTTCTCGGGCTCACGCCGCGCGAGCGGCTGCGGCTGGTGCTGGCCGAGTCGCTCGGCCTTGGCCTGATCGGCAGCATCGCGGGGCTGGCACTCGGCACCGCGCTCGCCGCCTTCGGGCTGCGGGTGCTGGGTGGCGATCTTGGCGGCGGCTACTTCGAGGGTGTCGCGCCGACGCTGCGCTGGCGCTGGGGGCCGGCACTGCTGTACGGCGGCCTGGGGCTGCTGGCGGCGGCGGTTGGGGGCTGGTGGCCCGCGCGCGCGGCGCAGGCGCTGCCCGAAGCACAGACGCTCAAGGGCCTGGGCGCGGCGCCCGCCCAGGGCGGCGCGCACAAGCTGGCGCTGCTGCTGATCGCCGCCGGGATCGCGCTGGCCATGGCGCCGCCGGTCTTCGGCATCCCGATCGCGGCGTATCTCTCGGTGGGCTTCCTGCTGGTGGGCGGCATCGCGGCCCTGCCCTGGCTTATCGCGCTGCTCTACGACCGGCTGGCACCGGTCTTCGCCCGGCGCGTGCTGCCGATGCTGGCGATCGAGCGGGCGCGGCGCATGCGCGCCACGGCGGCAGTGGCGGTCAGCGGCGTGGTCGCGAGCCTCAGTCTCGCGGTCGCGCTCACGGTGATGGTGGCGAGCTTCCGCGAGTCGGTGACGCACTGGCTCGACGTGGTGCTGCCGGCCGATCTCTATGTGCGCAGTGCGAGCGGCGGCGGTGGCGGCTCCGTCGGCGGCGAGCAGGCGGCCTTCACGCCAGGCTTGGTGCAAGCCCTGTCGGCGCTGCCGGGCGTGGCGCGCAGCGGCACACTGCGCACGCGCGCGCTGCTGTTCGATCCGGCGCGGCCCTCGGTCACGCTGATATCGCGCAGCCTCGATGAAGACGCGTCGCGCTCGCTGCCGCTGGTGGGCCCGGCGCACCCGGTGCCGGCGGATGCCGTCGGCATCTACGTCAGCGAGGCGATGGTCGAGCTCTACGGCGCGAGGCCAGGCACCCGCTTCGAGCCGCTGGAGCGCGCCTTCGGCAGCGGCGCGCGCTTCTTCGTGGCCGGCGTGTGGCGCGACTACGTGCGGCAGTTCGGTGCGATCACGATGGACGCGCGCGACTTCGAGCGGCTCACCGGCGACCGCAGCGTGAGCGACATCGCGCTCTGGCTGGCGCCGGGCGCGAACGAGGCGCAAGTCCAGCAGGCCGTGCGCGCATTGGCGGCGCGCGAGCTCGGCGCGGCCGAGCCGATCGAGATCGCCTCCGTCGGCCAGCTGCGCGCGACCTCGCTGCGCATCTTCGACCGCAGCTTCGCCGTCACCTACTGGCTGCAGGCGGTGGCGATCGGGATCGGGCTGTTCGGCATCGCGGCCAGCTTCAGCGCGCAGGTGCTGGCGCGGCGCAAGGAGTTCGGACTGCTCGCGCACCTTGGCTTCACGCGTGCGCAGGTGTTGGCGGTGGTGGCGGGCGAAGGCGCGGCGTGGACCGCCATCGGTGCGGCGGCAGGCCTCGGGCTCGGGCTCGCGGTCGCAGTGGTGCTGGTGCATGTGGTCAACCCGCAGAGCTTCCACTGGACGATGGACCTGCTCGTGCCCTGGGTGCGCCTGGCCGCGCTCTGCGTCGCGGTGATGGCGGCCGGCACCGTCACCGCCTGGTTGGCCGGGCGCGCGGCAGCCTCTCGCGACGCGGTGCTGGCCGTCAAGGAAGACTGGTGACAATGCGCCCCATGAACGCGTCCCCTCCCCCCTGCGCCGGCTGGCTCGCTGGCGCGATCCGCCGCATCGAGGCTGACTACCAGCGCAGCGCCGACACGCACCTGATCCCGCTGCCGCTGCCCGGCTTCGCCGCGCACGGCATCGACTTCTACCTGAAGGACGAATCGACGCACCCGACCGGCAGCCTCAAGCACCGGCTGGCGCGCTCGCTCTTTCTTTATGCGCTGTGCAACGGCTGGATCGGCGAAGGCACGACGATCGTCGAGGCCTCGAGCGGCTCGACCGCGGTGAGCGAGGCCTACTTCGCGCGCCTGCTCGGCCTGCCCTTCATCGCGGTGATGCCGGGGAGCACCTCGCCCGAGAAGATCGCGCAGATCGATTTCTACGGCGGCCGCTGCCATTTCGTCGACCACGCGGCGCAGGTGTACGACGAGGCCCGCGCACTGGCCCAGCGCGAGCGCGGCCACTACATGGACCAGTTCACCTACGCCGAGCGTGCCACCGACTGGCGCGGCAACAACAACATCGCCGAGAGCATGTTCCAGCAGATGACGCACGAGCGGCATCCGGTGCCGGCCTGGATCGTGGTGGGCGCCGGCACCGGCGGCACCAGTGCCACGATCGGGCGCTATGTGCGCTTCCGCTGCCACGACACGCAGGTCTGCGTGGCCGACCCCGAAGGCTCGGTGTTCTCGGCGTACCACCGCAGCGGCGACGTGACGTTGACGGCATCGGGCTCGCGCATCGAGGGCATCGGCCGGCCTCGGGTGGAGCCCAGTTTCATTCCCTCGCTGGTCAACCGCATGATCGAAGTGCCGAACGCCGAGTCGGTGGCCGCGATGCGCGTGCTCTCGCGCCTGCTGGGCCGCAAGGTGGGGCCTTCGACCGGCACCAACTTCATCGGCATGCTGGCACTGGCTGGCGGGATGCGGGCCGCCGGGCGGCAGGGCTCCATCCTTTCGCTGCTGTGCGATGCGGGCGAGCGCTACCTGCCGAGCTACCACGACCTCGACTGGGTGGCGCAGAACTTTGGCGACTGCCACGCGGCCGAGCAGCGCGTGCAGGTCGCGCTCGCGGGCTGACGACCATGGGCCTGCACGGACTGTCGCGGCGCGCCCTGCTCGCCATGACCGCGCTGGCACTGCCGCCGGCATGGGCGCTGCCCGCGCGCACGATGCAGTTCCCGCGCGACTTCGGCAGCCATCCGGAGCTGCGCACCGAGTGGTGGTACATCACCGGGCATGCCCGCTCGGGCACGCGCGAGTTCGGCTTTCAGCTCACGTTCTTCCGCTCGCGCGTGGAGGCCACGCAGCAGATGCGCTCGGCCTTCGCGGCGCGGCAGATGATCTTCGCGCACGCGGCCATCACCGACCTCCAGGCGCGCAGGCTCTGGCACGACCAGCGCATCGCGCGCGCGGGCTTCGGCATCGCATCTGCCGCTGAAGAAGATACCGACATCCGGCTGCGCAACTGGACGCTCAGGCGAGACGCCGGCGGCTACACGGGCCGCCTGCCGGCCGAGGGTTTCGCGATCGACCTGCGCTTCACGCCGGCCGGCCCGGTGCTGCTGCAAGGCAAGGAAGGCCTGTCGCGCAAGGGGCCCAACGCCGAACAGGCCAGCTACTACTACAGCGAGCCGCAGCTCGCGACGCAGGGCCGCCTCAGCATCCAGGGCCATGGCTTCGATGTGCAGGGCCGCGCGTGGCTGGACCACGAGTGGAGCGACGCCTACCTGCATCCCGACGCGGCGGGGTGGGACTGGGTCGGCATGAACCTGGACGATGGCGGCGCACTGATGGCCTTTCGCATCCACCGCCGCGACGGCTCGGCCTTGTGGTTCGGCGGATCGCTGCGCAGCGCCGATGGCCAGCTGCGCGTGTTCGGCGCCGACGAAGTCCGCTTCGAAGGCACGAGCGCCTGGACCAGTCCGCGCACCCGCGCCGTCTATCCACTGCGCTGGCGCATCGACACGCCCGCGGGCACCTTCATCGTGCAGTCCCTGCTCGACGACCAGGAGCTCGACAGCCGGGGCTCGACCGGCGGCGTCTACTGGGAGGGGGTGAGCGACCTGCTGGACGCGAGCAACCGGCGCATCGGTCGCGGGTACCTGGAGATGACGGGGTACGCCGAGCCGTTGCGGATGTAGGCCAGCGGTCGTGTCCGCGGGCGGGCGCGACAGGCAGAATCCGTATCGCATCGGCGCCTCGCTCACCCGCTGCCGAAGCGCCTCCACCACCCCATCGATCGCCCGCCCATGGCCCAATTTCCCGACGACATCTACACCGAGCCTTCCGACCTGGATGGACGAACTCTCGACAATCTCGGGCCGCTGCGCCGTATGGCGGGCCTATGGCGCGGCGAGAGGGGCGTTGACGTCAAGCCCAAGGCGCAGGGGCCGAAGACGCAGGTCTACGTGGAGCACTACGAGCTGCAGCCGATCGACCCGCAGACCAATGGCCCGCAGGTGCTTTATGGGCTGCGCTACCACACCTTCATCCACAAGCCGGGCCTGACCAAGGCGTACCACGACCAGGTCGGCTACTGGCTGTGGGAGCCCGCCACCGGCACGGTCATGCACACGCTGGCGATCCCGCGCGGCCAGGTCGCAATGGCCACTGGCCATGCCAGCCCCGATGCAGATCGCTTCGAGCTCGTGGCCACGCACGGGAGCCTGGTGAACGGCATCGTCTCCAACCCGTTCATCGAGCATGCCTTCACCACGCTGGAATGGCGCATCGAGGTCGCCTTCAACGCGGACGGGACCTGGTCCTATGACCAGGACACCGTGATGCAGATCCAGGGACAGGCGGAGCCCTTCCACCACACCGACCGCAACACGCTCACGAAGGTGGGCGAGCCCTCGCCGAACCCCCTGGCCGTGCAGGCCTGAATCGCACGGATCGCCAGTGCGGCGAGCGCGTCATGCCGACGGGGTAGAGGAACGGGCGCGCCAGGAGCTGTAACACCTGCGAACCATGCGCAATCCGCGGGCACAATCCGGACGCCGCCCCTGTGGCCTTTGAGGTCGCTGTCGTGAAATTCGAGAAAATTCCGTTCGAGGCACCGTTCGCGATCGAGCCCATGGCACTGGCCGAGCTGCCGGCCGTGCCGAAGGTGAGCATCGCGATCATCTGTTTCAACTACGGCCGCTTCCTGCCCGAATGCCTCGACAGCTGCCTCGGCCAGACCGTGCCGCCAGACCAGATCGTGGTGGTGAACGACGGCTCCACCGACGACAGCGCGCAAATCCTCGTTGGCTACGCAGCGCGCTTCGCGCAGGTCCAGCCCATCCACCAGCCCAACGGTGGCATCTGCGCGGCCACCAACGCCGCCCTCGCCGCCTGCACCGGCGACGTGGTGCTGCTGCTCGACGCGGACGACGCGATCGCGCCGCGACGCATCGAGAAGGTGCTGGATGCACTTCGCCGGCGCTTGGACGGGCACCTTCCGGGCTGGACGCACAACGCCATGCAGCGCTTCTCGGAGGGCCGGCCCCACCTGGGCCTGGCGCCCTACTATCCCGGCGGCCGTGCGCCGGAGGGCTGGCTGGCCACCGAGACCTTGAAGGCGGCCTCCTGCCTCGTCCTATCGCTGACCTCGGGGCTCGCCTTCCGGCGCGAAGTCCTGGAGGCCATCGGCCCGGTGGACGCCGACCGCACGATGTACCAGGACCTGCAGCTTTGCACGGCAGCGGCGCTGCTCAGCCCCTGCGCCTGGATTCCCGAGCCGATGACGCGCTACCGCGTGCACGGCGCCTCGGCAACTCAGGGCTCGATGGTGTCGGTGGCGCAGATCAAGGCGATGCGGCAGCGCGCCGCCCGCTTCGACCTGTGGCTGCGCGCACAGCTCGAGCGCCAGCAGTCCGGCGCCTCGGCGCTGTGGCGGCCGCTCGAGGACCAGGGAGGTTATCTCTGGCTCAGTTTCCTCGAGCGCTGGCTGTCGGGAGAAGGCAAGGACCTCGGCCTGCTGCGGCGCGCGCTGCGCCACCCCGACACGCGCCAGGGGCCGCGGCAGTACCGCATCTACTACTACGGCAGCGTGCTGCTGCCCCGCGCGCTCTTCCTCTCGTACTCGCAGCTGATCTTCGGAGCGAGCCCGCTCAAGACCATGCTGCGCAGGCTGCTGCGCCGGACCTGAGGGCCGGCTGAGCCGGAGCGCGCGGCTCAGGCGAACACGGCGCGAAAGTCGATTTCCTCTTCCCCCGGCATCTCGAGGCGCAGCGTGTTCTCGACGTGCGTGAGGTGCTCGATCATCAGCATGCAGGCGCGCTCGGCATCGCCCTGCTCCAGCGCGTCGACGATGGCATCGTGCTCGTGGTGCGGGCAGGCGGGCGTGCCGGGCGCGTCGTAGAGCGCGATCACCAGGCAGGTCAGCGAGCACAGCTCGCGGATGCACTTGTGCAGGTACGGGTTCTGCCCGAGCTCGGCGATCAGCAGGTGGAACTGGCCCGAGAGCCGGATGGTCGCGCGCCGGTCGTTGCGCTCGCGGGCCTCGCTCTCGAGCGCGATGTTCTTGCGCAGGCGCGCGAGCTGCTCGCGCCGCACCTGGCCCGACAGGTCGCGCAGCAGCGCCGGCTCCAGCACGCGCCGCGCATTGAACACCTGTCGCGCCTGCTCGACGGTCGGGCTGGCGACGAAGGTGCCGCGGTTGGGCTCGACCGTGAGGATGCTGTCGTGTGACAGCTTGCCAAGTGCCAGCCGGACCTTGGTGCGGCTCACGCCGAAGACCTCGGACAGCTTCTCCTCGACCAGCTTGGTGCCGGGCGGCAGCCGGTGCTCCCAGACGGCCTGGAGGATGCGTTCGCTGATCTCCTCGACGGAAGGCGCACCCGGGGCATCAACGTCCGTGCTGGTCGTTTTGGCCATTGTCTCGATTCCTTTTGAACATCAGATCTCTTTGGATTGTATGGCGGTTATGCGGCCAATCATCGCCCAATTGCACCCGCTTTTCTTAGGAATGCACCAAGAAAGCTGCTGCCAGGTCCGGGTTATCCACTAGGCCTAGCCGAAGAACATAAATGTTTTTAGCGATGTACAAATTTCTTCTTGATTGCACATCGGTTATCGCCTATCTTTTGCCCGCGCAACGATTCAGCCCCTCACTTCCATCACTCACGGAGACAAGCGAATGCATGCAACCATGCCCATCGGCGGGACAGCCGAACGCGAGGCCAGCCCCTCATCCACCAAGCGCGTGGCGGCCGCCAGCCTGGCCGGGACGACGCTGGAGTTCTACGACCACTTCATCTACGGCTCGGCGGCAGCCCTGGTCTTCCCGAAGCTGTTCTTTCCGCAGAGCGAGCCGTTGGTGGCGACACTGCTGTCCTTCGCGAGCTATGGCGTCGCCTTCGTCGCGCGTCCGCTGGGTGCAGCGGTGTTCGGGCACTTCGGCGACAAGCTGGGCCGCAAGTCCATCCTCTTCATCACGCTGCTGATGATGGGATTGGCCACCTTCCTGATCGGCTGCCTGCCGACCTTCGGCCAGGCCGGCATGCTGGCGCCCATCCTGCTGGTCCTGCTGCGCATCATCCAGGGCCTGGCGCTGGGCGGCGAATGGGGCGGCGCGGCCATCATGGTCAACGAGCTCGACCCGGAGGGCAAGCGGCGCGGACTGCTCGGCGCCGTGGTGCAGATCGCGGCGCCCATCGGGCTGCTGCTCGCCAACGGCGCCTTCGCGCTGGTCACCTGGCAGGTGTCCGAAGAAGCCTTCCTCTCATGGGGCTGGCGCATTCCCTTCATGCTGAGCGCCATTCTCGTGGTCGTTGGCCTGTACATCCGCATGAGCGTGGCGGAATCCAAGGTGTTCGAGAAGGAGGCCAAGGGCCATGAAGCGCACGCGCCGATCAAGGAGGTGCTGCGCCACTACAAGCCGCAGCTCGCCATCGCCTTCTTCGCGCGGCTGGGCGGCGACATCGCCTTCTATGTGTTCACCCTCTTCCTGCTGTACTTCGTGCCGACGCAGCTGGGCCTGCCGAAGTCGATTGCACTCAACGCAGTGCTCCTGGGCGCCGTGGCGCAGATGATCTTCATCCCGGTGGCCGGCTGGCTGTCCGACCGCATCGGCCGCCGGCCGGTGCTCATGATCGGCGGCATCGGCGGCGCGCTCTGGGCCTTCGTGTTCATGCAGATGGTGCAGACGCGCGACCCGGCCCTGATCATGGCGGCGTCCTTCGTGGGCATGGTGCTGGTGTCGTTCATGTTTTCGCCGCTCGCCTCCTTCCTGCCGGAGTTGTTCGCGACCCGCGTTCGGGTGACGGGCGCCTCGCTCGGCTTCCAGTTCGCGGGCGTCTTCGGCGGCGCACTGGCGCCGATCATCGCCACCGCGCTGATCGCGCGCTTCAACTCGACGACGCCTGTGGCCATTTACCTCGCGATCGTCTGCGCGCTGATCGCGGTGGCTGCCTTCGCGGCACGCGAGACCGCACGCATCGACCTCAAGGACGCGGGCCATTGAGCGCCGCCGGCAAGCAAGAGAAGGAAACGCAAGTGCAAGGCTTCGACACCGTCATCCGCAACGGCCTGGTCGCGACCGCCTCGGAAACCATGCAGGCCGACATCGGCATCCGCGGCGGCCGGGTGGTCGCACTCGGGCAGGAGCTCGCGCGCGGCCGCGACGAGATCGATGCGCGGGGCAAGCTGGTGCTGCCCGGCGGCGTCGATGCCCACTGCCACCTCGACCAGCCGATGGACGAAGGCCTGCGCATGGCCGACGACTTTGCCAGCGGCACGCGCTCGGCGGCCTGCGGCGGCACCACCACGGTGATCCCCTTCGCCGCGCAAATCAAGGGCCAGTCGCTGCGCGCCGCGGTGGAGGACTACCACCGGCGCGCAGGGCGCAAGGCGGTGGTGGACTATGCCTTCCACATGATCGTGACCGACCCCACCGAGCAGGTGCTGCGCGAAGAGCTGCCGGCCCTGATCGCCGAGGGCTACTCCTCGTTCAAGATCTACATGACGTACGACGACATGAAGCTGGACGACCGCCAGATCCTGCGCCTGCTCGCGGTGGCGCGCAGGCACGGAGCGCTGGCGATGATCCATGCCGAGAACGCCGACTGCATCGCCTGGCTCACCGAGACGCTGGAGGAAGCCGGGCACACTGCACCGCTCTTCCACGCGACCTCGCGCCCCATGGCCATCGAGCGCGAGGCGACGCACCGTGCGATCACGCTATCGGAGCTGGTGGACGTGCCGATCCTGATCGTGCACGTGTCCGGCCGCGAAGCCATCGAGCAGATCCGCTGGGCGCGCGGCCGGGGCATGCGCCTCTATGCCGAGACCTGCCCGCAGTACCTGTTCCTCAGCGCGGACGACCTGGGCGGCGGCTACGAGGGCGCCAAGTGCGTGTGCAGCCCGCCGCCGCGGGATCGGGCCAACCAGCGCGTCGTGTGGGAGGGCCTGTCCGACGGGCTCTTCACCATCGTCTCCTCCGACCACGCGCCGTTTCGCTTCGACGATCCGCAGGGCAAGAAGCCCGGCGGCAAGGAGGTGGCCTTCCGCCACATCCCCAACGGCATTCCGGGGCTGGAGACGCGCCTGCCGCTGCTCTTCTCCGAAGGCGTGCGCACCGGGCGCATCACGCTCAACCAGTTCGTGAGCCTGACGGCAACCAACCCGGCGCGGCTCTACGGCCTGCACCCGCGCAAGGGCACGATCGCCATCGGCTCGGACGCCGACATCGCGATCTGGGACCCGAACAAGGAGGTCACCATCGAGAACCGCCTGCTGCACCACGACGTGGACTACACGCCCTACGAAGGCATGCAGGTCACCGGCTGGCCCGTGACGACCCTCGTGCGCGGCGAGCGCGTGTGGGACGAGGGCAAGCCCTGCGCGCCCTCGGGCCATGGCGAGTTCCTGCCCTGCGGCAAGCCCGAAATGGCGCGCCCCAAGCCGGGCGATGCGGCGAACGGCGCCTACGTGGGCAACTTGCCCGATGCGCTGGCCAAGCTTGCAAAGGCACCCCCGCATGCTTGACCTCGACGCCTCACAGATCGCGCAGCGTGTGCAGCGGGGAACGCTGGACCCGGGCGAAGTCGTGGCGGCGTGCCTGCGGCAGATCGAGTTGCGCAACGGCACGCTCAATGCCGTGGTGGGCGAGGTCCCGGCCTCGCTCGACGCAGAGATCACCTCCCTTCGCGCGCGCGTCGCCCGCAGGGAACCGATGCCGCTTGCCGGCGTGCCCGTGGTGGTGAAGGACGTGATCTGGGTCCGCGACCAGCGCGTGACGCAAGGTTCGCTGCTGTTCCAGGACTTCGTCGCGCCTCGCGATGCGCTGTCGGTGGAGCGACTGCGCGCCGCCGGCGCGCTGGTGATCGGCATGGGCAACAGCTCGGAGTTCGCCTGCAAGGGGCTGACCACCAACAAGGTCTACGGGCTCACGCGCCATCCGATGGACCCGGCCCTCACGCCGGGCGGCTCCTCGGGCGGGTGCGCCGTCGCGGTGGCCGCGCGGCTCGCGCCGCTCGCGCTGGGCACCGATGGCGGCGGCTCGAGCCGGCGACCGCCCGCGCACGTAGGCGTGGTGGGCTTCAAGCCTTCCTTCGGCGCGATCCCCGATCCCTTCGGCTTCGCGCATGCCTTCATCGGGCTCCAGACGATCGCGCCGATCGCCCGCACTGTCGCCGACGCCGCGCTGATGTTCGAGGCGATGGCCGGCCCCGACCCACGCGACCCGGCGTCCATGCTGCTGCCCGACCCAGCCCCGCTGCGCGCTGCGAACCAGTTGCGCGTGGCCTTCAGCCCGCGCCTGGGCCTCGACGTGCCGGTGGACGAGGACGTGCAGGCATGCATCGCCAGCGCAGTCGAGGCGTTGCGCATGGCGGGCTTCGACATCACCGATGCCGACCCGCTCTGGCCCGACGGTGCCGACGAGACTGCGTTGATGCCGCTGCAGCACACCGGGCTCGCCGACCTGTTCGGCGAAGCCTGGCGGCGCGATGCTTCGGTCTTCGACCCCGACGTAGCGCGCCAGATCGAGCGCGGGCTGCAGTGGTCTGGCGCCGACGTGGCGCGGGCGCGTGCCGCGGGCGCCGCAATCGCATCGACGCTGGCCGGCTTCCTCGCGCACCATGACGTGCTGATCTGCCCGACCGCGCCTTGCGTCGCCTGGCGCAACGACCGGCTCGGGCCCACGCACATCGGCGGTCAGGCGGTGGAGCCGCGCGCGCACGCCGTGTTCACGCCTTTCGTGAACCACGCGATGGCGGCTGCCATCACCCTTCCCTGCGGCAGCGGGCGCGATGGCCTGCCGGTCGGCCTGCAGCTGATCGCGGCACGCGGACGTGACCGGCAATTGCTCGAAGCGGCGCGGGCCGTCGAAGCGGTGCTGGCGCGGGCCGGCAACACGGCGGCATAGTCAGGCCTGATTTCAAAGGAACATCGCATGCGCATCCTCGTGCTCAACCCGAACACCAGCCAGGGCATCACGGACCGGCTGATGAGCGCCGCCCTGCCCGCCGCAGCCGCCGGCACCGAACTGGTCGCGCTCACGGCGCCGCGCGGCTTCCCCTACATCGCCACCCGCGCCGAAGCGCAGATCGGCGGCGCGGTCGCCTTGGAAATGCTGGCCGAGCACCACGAGGGCTTCGACGCCGCCATCATCGCGGCCTTCGGCGACCCGGGATTGTTCGGCGCGCGCGAGCTCTTCGACATCCCCGTGGTCGGCATGGCCGAGGCCGCGATGCTGACCGCCTGCATGCTCGGCAAGCGCTTCGCCATCGTGACCTTCGCGCAGGCGCTCGGCCCCTGGTACGAGGAGTGCGTGGAGTCGCACGGGCTCATGGGCCGCCTGGCCGGCATCCGCATGCTCGAGGGCCGCTTCGCCTCCATTGCCGATGTGCAGGACGAGAAGGAGCAACTGCTGGTGGACCTGGCGAACCGCGCGGTGAACGAGGACGAGGCCGACGTGGTGATCCTCGCCGGCGCACCGCTGGCCGGCCTGGCCGACAAGGTCAAGGATCGCATCCCCGTGCCCGTGGTCGACCAGATGGCCGCGGCGGTGAAGCAGGCCGAGGCGCTGGCAACGCTGCGCGTGCGAAAGGCGAGCGCCGGCACCTTCAGGCGGCCCGCGCCGAAGCAAGCGATCGGCCTGCCGGATGCGCTCTCGCGGCGCTTCGCTCCCTGAGGCTCACCTCCCATTTTCTGGCGAGAGCAGCGACTTCCTCGAGTACGCGGTGGCTCTTCGTGGCGCAGGAGCCAGGATCGCTGCAAAGAATCGTTCCCACGTCGTCGATCTCAAAATCCAATGCCGCGGCTGTGACGAGGAACGCCAAATGCCACAACCCGCTGGCGCAGCTCAAGGAACTCCAAAAGACCCGAAAGGCCACGCACACCGGCCGCTCGCGGCCTTGAGCACCTGATGCCTCAGGCCGCGCCAGGCGGCTTCGGTGTCGCGTGCATCGCCTGCATCTCCTCGCACAGGATGGGGACCGCCAGGTTGCACGCATGAATGCCCATGACGGTCGTGAGCTGGATGACCTCCAGCACCTCCTCGGGCGTCGCACCGAGCCTGAGCGCGTTCTTCATGTGCCGGCGCACGCCCGGCGCGTAGAGGTGAGTCGTTGCAGCGTTGATCGCCACCAGTACCAGCTCCTTGAACTTCGCCGGCAGCGGGCCGTTGCGGTGCGGGACACTGCGGAACGCAAGGTACGCCTCCATGAACTCGGGGTCCAATTCGCGCAACTGGTCCCACAGCGGGTTCCAGTCGCCGCGTGCGATATGGTCGTCGCAGTTCGGCGTGGCCACCTTCCTGTCAATCGGCGTGTGCGTCATCGGGTCGTCCCTGGCTACCACTTGGCAGAATCCGCGAGCAGCATCTCCGATGCCTTCTCGCCGATCATCAACGCTGGTGCATTGGTGTTGGAGGATGCAATCGTCGGCATGACGGACGCGTCTGCGACGCGCAATCCGGCGATGCCGTGCACACGCAAGCGCGAATCGAGCACCGAATCAGTCGAATCCCGCCCCATGCGGCAGGTGCCGACGGTGTGCCATGCGGTCTGACCGCTCTCGCGGGCGTAGTCCAGCAGCGCGGCATCCGTTGCGGCCCCTGCCCCCGGCCGCTGCTCGGCGATGACGACCTCGCCGAGAGAAGCCTGGTTCGCGATGCGGCGCACCAGCTTCAGCAGGTCGACCGTCGCGCGTCGATCGGCATCCTCGGCCAGGTAATTGGGCTGGATGCGCGGCGGCGCATTCGGGTCCGCGCTGGCGCAGTGAATGCTTCCGCGCGACGCCGGATACAGGACGAAGCCACCGATCGAGAAGCCCGACCAGGGGTCGATGCCAGCCCCTTTCGTTCGGGAGTAGCGGTCCTTCCCGCTGATGTGATAGACGCGGATCATCACGTCCGGGTGACCGTTGGCAGATGCCGTGCGTGTGATGGCATGCGCCGTTGACGAGGTGTTGGCCAGCAGCCCCTTGCGCAGGAAGAGGTATTGCAGCGCCGTCTTCACCTTCACGTAGGGGCTTCGCATCAGGTCGTTGATGGTCTCCGGCACGCGGGTGCGATAGGTGCAGCGCACCTGCAGGTGGTCGCTCATGTGCTCGCCCACGGACGGGAGGTCGCACTGCACCGCGATGCCGAGCGCCTGCAGCCGGGCCGCATCGCCGATGCCCGACAACTCGAGTAGTTGCGGCGATTGGACGGCGCCGGCGCTCAGCACCACCTCGCATCGGGCCCGCGCCGTCTGGATGCGGCCTTCGTGCTCGAACTCGACGCCGACGCAGCGCTGGCCTTCCAGCAGCACGCGGCGGACGATCGAACCGGTGCGGACGATCAGGTTGCTGCGCTGGCGTGCCGGCTTCAGGTACGCGACGGCCGCGCTCCAGCGCCGCCCGTTGTGCGCCGTCTGCTCCAGGTAGCGCACGCCTTCGTAGCGCACCGCGTTGTAGTCAGGCGTGCTCTCGATGCCCGCCTCGCCGCAGGCGTGCACGAAAGCTTCGGAGATCGTGTCGCGCTCGCGCACCGCACGGTCGGTGATGCGCATCGGGCCGTCGTGGCCGCGTAGCGGGTTGTCGGCGAAGGGATTGGATTCGAGCCGCTTGAAGTACGGAAGCAGCTGCTCGAAGCGCCATCCCTCGATGCCGCGGCCCGTCCAGCCGTCGTACTCGCGAGGGTCCCCCCAGACATAGGCCATGCCGTTCAGCGCGCTCGATCCGCCGAGCACTTTGCCACGCGGCCAGTAGATCGACTGGCCTTGCATGGCGGCCTGGGGTTCGGTCTGGAATTTCCAGGCGTAGCGCTCGTCGGTGAGCAGCTTGCCCACGCCCAGCGGGATGTGGATCCACATGTGGTTGTCCGCGCCCCCACCCTCTAGCAGCAGCACGCGGTGCCTGCCGCTCTCGGTGAGTCGCGCGGCCAGCACGCAACCAGCCGACCCCGCGCCGACCACGATGTAGTCGTAGGCTTCCATGGATGACGGTGCACCGGTCATGCGGACTTGTCCCGGTGTTTGAACGAATCGCGGCGGAAGCTGTAGAGCGCATTGGGATCGACCTTCACGTCCACCACCGCCGGCTTGCCGCAGGCAACGGCAGCTGCGACCGTGCTGCCCAGATCCGCGGCGCGGTCCACCCGGAAACCCTTGGCCCCCCATAGCTCGGCGAGCTGGTCGTAAGGCGGGTTCGGCACGTCGGCGCCGATGTAGCGCTCCCCGAAGAAATCGCGCTGGTAGGCTTTTTCCGCACCCCAGCAGCCGTTGTTCATCACGATGCAGACCGTGTTGATCCCATGGGCGACCGCGGTGCCGATTTCCGACGTGGTCATGCCGAAGCCGCCGTCACCCATCAGGCTGACCACGGTTCGATCGGGCGTCGCGAGCTTGACCCCCAGGCCGCACGCGTACGAGAAACCCACCAAGCCGAAGTCCAGGGGCGTGAAGAGTGCTGGCGGCTGCGCGTAGCGCAGCTTGTCCGTCGCCTGCAGGCACAAAGTGCCCGCATCCATCGTGTAGATGCAGTCGTCCGGCAGCACGTCGCGCAGCGTCTTGAAAAGGAAGGCAGGCTGGAGCGGGTCTGCGCCCTGCCCTGCGTCGGCATCCTGCTGGACAAGGAAGGCCTTGCGTCGATCCATGAAGGTTGTGGCCCAGTCGCGCGCCGCGCTGCCGTCATGGCCTTGCAGCGCCGACCCGAGGTCGCGCGCGACCACGCCCGCGTCTCCGAAGATGCCGAGCGCGACCGGAAAGAAACGCCCGATGGCCGTCGGCTCGTTCTCCACCTGGATGATCCGCGCGTTGCGGTTCAGGTTGTCGAACGAATAGAACGTGGTGTTGAAGCCGAGGCGCGTGCCGAGCGCAAGGATGACGTCGGCCGTACGCGCCAGGTCCGAAGCAACCGCATTGCCGCGCGGACCCATCTGGCCCGCGTAGAGCGGGTGCGTGCAGGGAATCGCGTCGCCGTGCCCGGGGGACGTGACCACCGGCGAATTGAGCATCTCGGCCAGCGCGAGCACGGCGGCGTGGTGGCGGCCGTTCTTGACGCCGCCTCCGGCAAGGATCAGCGGATTCTTCGCGCCGCGCAAGAGCACGGCCGCCTGCTCGATCGCTTCACGGCTCGCGGTGAAGGTACCGTCGAAATGCAGGCTGCCGGCGCGCGCGGTCAGGTCGAACTCCGCACTGTCTGCCAGCAGGTCGCGCGGCAAGTTCAGCAGTACCGGCCCTCGCCGCGGCGACAGTGCCGTGCGGAACGCCTCGCCCATCATCTCGGGAATGCGTGCGGTCTGGGTCAGCGTCCATGTCTTCTTGGTCACCGGCCGGAACAGTGCCTGCTGGTCGACCTCCTGGAACGCGTCGCGGTACACGTGCGCGGACGACAGCGAGCCTGCCAGTGCGACCACCGGCGAGTACGCCGCGTTCGCCTGAGCCAGGCCCGTGACGAGGTTGGTCGCGCCAGGTCCGTTCTGGCCGGCCAGGAAGACGCCCGCCGTGCCCTTGGCGCGAGCGTAGCCATCGGCCATGTGCACGCCGGTGCGTTCGTCGCGCACCCCGATGAAGTCGATCGAGCCCGAATCGTAGAGCGCGTCGAAGATCTCCATGCCGGCAGATCCGATGAGGCCGAAGACGTGTCCGGTCTTCTCGGCCTCGAGCGATTCGACAATGGCCTGGCCACCCGTCATTCTTTGCATGCTGGTCTCCTATTCGGGTTGAATGCCGCTGGCCTGCACCAGCTTCGCGGTCTTCTTGATGTCGGCCGAAATCATTCGGTCGAAGTCGCCGAGCGTGAGCCTGGAAGCGATCAGTCCCTGCGACTTGAGCTTCTCGGCGACCTCTGGCATTTCCGTGACCTTGACGAACTGCGCGGCGAGCGATTCCATGATCGGCTTGGGCGTCTTCGCTGACATGACCAGCGCATACCAGATGCTCGAGTCGAAACCTGGCACGCCGAGCTCGGCCACCGTCGGGACCTCGGGCATGGACGGCGAGCGCTGCGGGCTCGTGACCGCCAGCGCGCGCAGGCGCCCCGACTTGATGAAGGCCTGCGCCAGCGCGATCGGCGGAAAGGCGGTGTCGAGCCGGCCGGCGATGACTTCGTTAACCGCCTCCTGCACGCCCTTGTACGGGATGTGCAGCAACTCGATGCCCTCCTCCGCCGCGAAGTAGGCGCCGGTCAGGTGGGTCGCGGCGCCGACTCCGGCGGACCCGTAGGTCATCTCCTTCGGCTTCTTCCTGGCCGCCGCCACGAACTCGGCGAGCGTCTTCGCGGGATGATCCTCCCGGACCACAACGAGGCTGGGCGAAGACGCCAGTAGCGCGAGACCCGAGAAGTCTTTCTCTGTGTCGTACGGGAGCTTGAGCTTGAGCGCCGGATTCGCCGCATGGGCCGACGACACGAAGAGCATGGTGTGGCCGTCGGCCGGTTGGCTCAGCAGCATCTGGGAGGCGGAAACGCCACCGGCGCCCGGCCGGTTTTCCACAACCACCGACTGCCCCAAGGGCTGCGCAAGCTTGTCGGCGTAGATGCGCGCGATGATGTCGGTGAGCGCCCCGGCCGTGAAGGGCACGATGATGCGCACTGGCTTGGCGGGCATCCACGGCGGCGGCGTTGCCGACTGCGCCGCCCCCGGCAACGAAGCGCCGAGACCGGCGGCCGCTACCGCCGCGATGAACACTCTGCGCTTGATCTCGTCTTGCATCAGCAGTCTCCTAATGTATGAATGTCGACATTTGGATTGTAAGCACTGCAATTCGAGTTGGTCAACCGTGCGCCGGGCCCGCGCACCCGGAGACGCTGCCTAGAATCGAGCCGCCATGGACCCACGACTCTCCTCGCTTCAACTCACCCATACGCTGCCGCTGCAGGTAGCGGACCGGATCGGGTCGAGCATCGTCGAGGAATCGTTCGAGCCCGGCGAGCGCCTGAAGGAGACAGAACTCGCGCAATCCTTCGGCGTGAGCCGCGCCACGATCCGCGAGGCGCTGCGCATCCTGGAGAGCCGGGGGCTCGTCACCATCCAGCCGCAGCGGGGCGCGCAGGTGACGCGGCTGTCGGCGAAGGAACTGGATGACTTCTTCGAGATCCGTGCCGTGCTGCTCGGGCTCGGCAGCCGGCGCGCGGCGATGAACCGGTCCGATGACGAAGTGGTCGCGCTCCAGGCACGTCTGAAGGCACTCGAGGCCCATCGCGATGATCTCGACGACTACGTGCGCCTGAGCGGTGACCTGGTTTCCTACCTGATGCAGGTCTCTCGGAGCATCGCGCTCACGGCGTACATCGACGACTTCTCGCAGCGCATCGGCCGCTACGTGCGGCTTGGCCTCACCACGACACGCCGCCGCCAGCAATCGATCGCGGTCTGGCGAAAGCTGATCAAGGCGATCGTGGCCAAGGACGGCGATCTGGCCGAAGCCATTCACCGCCATCTGGCGCTGGAAAATCACCAGGCGGCACTGGTCGAATTTACCCGGCGGACGACAACGTCCGACAAAGCAAGCTAACGGCTGCGACCCCGTGACGCCGTGCGCTGGGTCTGCAGTACCTGCGCCCGCCGCATCTCCTCGAACCAGTCGGCCACGCAGCGCGCCTCGGGCGTAGCACCGGGCGCGAGTCCGTAGTAGTAGCGCGTGAGCGGCATGCGCAGGTCCGGAAGGGCGGCCTGCAGCCGACCCGACGCCAGGTCGTGTGCCAGCAGCGATGTCGGCGCCAGCGCGAGGCCCAGCCCGTCGACCGCTGCCTGCATCACGAAGTGCAGGTGATCGAACTGCAGTCGCCCTGCCTGCCGTCCACGCGGCGCGCCGAAGCACTTGCGCCAGTCGTCCCAGTCGGCCTTGCGCGTCTTCGCCGAAAGCAGCACATGGGACGCGAGCGCGCACAGGTCGACAAGCGGCTGCGCGGCGAAGAGCGACGGCGCGCCGACTACCAGCACCTCGTCGTCCAGGAAAGGATGCACCTGCATCGCCTGCGCCCAGCCCTCCAGCCCGCGCCGCACCGCCACGTCGAACCCCTCGGCTTCCAGCGACGGCCATTGCGTACTGGTGACCACCTGCGGCTCGATGTCCGGATAGCGTTCGACGAAGTCGGGCAGGCGCGGGATCAGCCAGCGCAGCGCGAAGGAGGGCCGCACGTTGATGCGCACGGCCGCACGGCCCGCGACTGGCCGCGACAGCGCTCGTGCTGCGGCACCGATCTGCTCCAACGCCGGCTCGACCTCGGCATAGAACTGCTGGCCCTCGGCCGTCAGCGCGACCTGGCGAATGCGCCGCTCGAACAATGCCACGCCCAGAAAGCCTTCGAGCGACCGGATCTGGCGGCTCACCGCGCTGTGCGTCACGTGCAATTCCGCCGCCGCGCGCGTGAAGCTCAGTTGCCGCGCTGCCGCCACGAAGACGCGGACGGCGTTCAGGGGCGGCTCGCTGGAAGGCATGTGTGCAATTTTCTCACGCATGCTGCCGCAGGAATGTCGTTTGTCGAAGGCAGGGCCGGGGCGCACCATCGGGCTCCCCGATGCCGCCTTCCTTCACTTCCTCAGCCTCTGCTGCAGCCCTCTCGACCGCTGTCGCCGACCGCGATTCCCGCCAGGCCGCCGTCGCGCTGGCCCTGGCCCTGCCGGCGGACACCGTGCTCTATCTGCTGCTGCCGATGTATGCGGAGCAGTTCGGCGTCACGCTGGCCGAGGTCGGGATGCTGCTGGCGGCCAACCGGCTGGTACGCATTGCCGGCTATGGACAGGTGGCGCGCTTCTACGCCCGCCGCGGCGACCGTGCAACTTGCCTGCTTGCCGTGGCCATTGCCGCCATGTGCGCAGTGGGCTACGCCACGCTCTCGGGCTTCTGGGCCCTGCTGCCGCTGCGACTCTTATGGGGCCTGTGCTTCGCCGCACTCAACCTGTCGACCCAGGCGCTGGCCACAGCGGACCCGATCGGCGCCTCGCGGCGCAGCGGCCGTTCACGCGCCTTCATCGCCATCGGGCCGGTGCTCGCGCTGCCGCTGGGCGCCCTGCTCGCGCAGTGGGCCGGGCCGCGGCCGATCTTCGGGGTACTTGCAGCGGTGGCGCTGCTGGGCCTCGCGGCCGCACGCCGACTGCCGGCGCTGCCGCATCCGGTATCGAAATCCGGAAGCCGGTTTCGAAGGCCCAACAGCCTCGATGCCTGGTGCTTCATGGAAGGCCTGACGCTCGATGGCCTCTTCATCGTTGGCCTATCGTACCTCGGCCGCGACTTGCTGCCGGGCGGCGCCGTGGTGGTCGCCGGGCTGCTCATGGCCCTGCGCTACCTGGCTGAGATCCTCCTCGGCCCGGCCGGCGGCCGCATGGCCGAGCGCTACGGGCCCGTGCGCCTGCTGGTGTCGCTGTCGCTGCTGACCGCACTGGCGCTGGTCGGCTTCGGCGCGGGTTGGCTGTGGTCCTGCGCCGCCGCGGTCGTAGTGCTGCGCGCGCTGCAACTGCCCCTGCTGGCGCCCATCGTAATGCAACGCACGCCCGGCCCGGCCAGGGTCCAGGCGCTGGCCGCGCGCGCCGTGTGGCGCGACATTGGCGCCGGCACCGGTCCGCTGTTGGCCGGCCTGCTGCTGCCGCTGGTCAGCCCGGCATGGCTCTATGGCATTCCGGCCCTGCTGCTGGCACTGGCCGCACTGGCCTGCGCCCGAACGCCGTCCCAACCCGTCACGACGACATAGACGAGAGCACCATGATCCACAGGTTCTTCTGCGAGCGCGCGGACGGTATTTTTCGAATCCTTTCTGGAACGCATGTCACGAACGCGCCTCAAGGGCTCTCGAAACGAAGCGGTCTTTCGAGTAGGCGGTGAAGCTGCCGAAGTGGCACTCCCTTTACGACCAAATAGAATATTTAATGAATCTATCAAATAGAGGGACAGGATATAATACTAATTGGGGTTGAACGGCAGTTACTGCCGAGTATTCGTTTCGACAAGGCCTTTGCCGCGTGCGAAGACGCCGGGCTCTTTGCAGTGACTCAGGGCTGGCTGCAAACGTGCATGTCGCATCCCCTACGTGCTGATGATTTGCTGCGGCAGATCCCATCCACCCTTGCCAGTTGCTGCGGACTCCCGATCCGCGCACCTATGTTCAAACGGCGCTACTTCCGTTGCGCACCTTCATCCAGAAAGGCTCTTTCCATGAGCACCAAAATCTACGTGGGCAACTTGCCCTATTCCGTGACCGATTCCAGCCTGGAAAGCAACTTTGCCGAGTTCGGCGGCGTCTCTTCGGCCAAGGTCATGATGGACCGTGAAACCGGGCGCTCCAAGGGCTTCGGCTTTGTGGAAATGGCTTCTGCCGAAGTCGCCCAAGCCGCCATCACCGGTCTGAACGGCATGTCCGTCGATGGCCGCTCGATCGTGGTGAACCTGGCCCGCCCCCGCGAAGAGGGTGGCGGCTCGCGTGGCTACAGCGCGACGGGTTACAGCGCGGCCAAACGCTCAGACATCGGCTATGGAAATGGTGGCTACGGCGGTGGTCGTTACTGAGGCCAGTAACTTCTTCTGAAAACCGGCTCTCCTGAGCCGGTTTTTTTTGGCCTGACCTTCGCCGGGTGCTGGCTAATTGCCTTTGTGATTCTCCCTGACCGAGTTGCTCTATAACGCGTGAGGCGCAGTGACGGCCTCACACCGTTGCACTCGGTTCGTGAGCTGGTGAAATGGGAGTACGAACATCGGGATGGGCTCAATGCCGACGACGTGATCGACCCAGCGCTGTGCATCTGGCGTGAACGAACCCGCGCTGCTTGTTCAGCCGCCGCGCGCGCCCTGCGTGTTGACGTAGAGCGCGTAGAGCGACTGGCTCGCCGCCATGAAGAGCCGGTTGCGCGCCGGTCCGCCGAAGCAGACATTGGCGCATCGCTCCGGCAGCGCGATGCGGCCGATGGGCGTGGCGTCGGGCGCGAACACCATCACCCCATCGCGGCCGTCGCCGGTGCCCCAGCCGGCCCAAAGGTTGCCGTCGATGTCGCAGCGGAAACCGTCGGGCGCAGCTTGCGGATCGGCCTCGACGAACACGCGGCCGTTCTTCAGGCCCTGCCCGTCCTCGCTCAGGTCGAACACGCGGATACGGCGCGGCGTGCTGCCCGACTCGACCACGTAGAGCAGGCTCTCGTCGGGCGAGAAGCATAGGCCGTTGGGACGCTCGATGTCATCGCAGACCACCTGGGCCTCGCCGGTCTGCCCATCGACACGGTAGACGTGGGTCGGCAGCTCGGGCTCGGCCGCGTGGCCTTCGTAATGGCCGAGGATGCCGAAGGGCGGATCGGTGAACCAGATCGATCCGTCGGACTTGACGACGATGTCGTTCGGCGAGTTGAGGCGCTTGCCCTCGAAGCGGTCCAGGATCACCGTGATGCTGCCGTCGTACTCGGTGCGCGTCACGCGCCGCGTGCCGTGCTCGCAGCTGAGCAGGCGGCCTTGCCGGTCGCGCGTGTGGCCGTTGGCGAAGTTCGAAGGCTTTCGGAAGTGGCTGACGGCACCGGTTTCCTCGTCCCAGCGCAGCACGCGGTTGTTTGGAATGTCGCTCCACAGCAGGTAGCGGCCGTCGCCGAACCACACCGGGCCCTCGGCCCAACGAAAACCAGTGGCCAGGCGCTCCACCGCGGCGCTCATCAAGCGGTACTTCGCGAAGCGCGGATCGAGGATCTCGATGGCGGGGTCCGGGTAGCGGTCAGCAGGTTGCCACATGGTTGGGCTCCGGAAATGGAATGTCCGGCGAGGGCGCGAAGCTAACGCCGCCGCGACACCAGCGCGATGATCTCGCCCATGATTCCGCGACGGAAGGCCAGCACGCAGATCACGAAGATCAGGCCCGTCACCATGGTGACCGACTCGCCCAGCGTGCCGAACCATTCGACCGAGGTCAGCCTCGCGAGCAGGTGGCCGAACTCGCCGATCTTGTTCTCGAGCAGCACCACCACGGCCGAGCCGACCAGCGGGCCGGAGAGGGTCCCCAGGCCGCCTACGAGCGTCATCAGGATCACTTGCCCAGAAGCGGTCCAGTGCACGTCGGACAGCGTCGCAAAGCCCAGCACCAGGGTCTTGAGCGAACCAGCCAGCCCAGACAGCGCGGCCGAGATCACGAAGGCCAGCAACTTGAATCGCGCCACGTCGTAGCCCAGCGAGAGCGCGCGCGGCTCGTTCTCCTTGATGCCCTTGAGCACCTGGCCGAAGGGCGAATGGATGGTGCGCACGATCAGCAGGAAAGCCGCGACGACGACTGCGAGCGCCACGTAGTACATGACCAGGTCGTTCTGCAGGTCGAGCAGGCCGAAGAGCTTGCCGCGGGGCACGCCTTGCAGGCCGTCCTCGCCGCCGGTGAACTTGGCCTGCAGGCAGACGAAGAAGACCATCTGCGCCAGCGCCAGCGTGATCATCGCAAAGTAGATGCCCTGGCGGCGTATGGCCAGGAGCCCGAAGATCCAGCCCAGCAGCGCGCCGGTGAGGGTGCCGGCGATCAGGCCCAGCTCCGGCGACAGGCCCCAGACCTTCATCGCGTGCCCGGCGACATAGGCCGAGCCGCCGAGGAACGCCGCGTGCCCGAAGGACAGCAGCCCCGTGTAGCCGAGCAGCAGGTTGAAAGCCGAGGCGAACAGCGCGAAGCACATGAGCTTCATCACGAACACCGGGTAGGCGCCGAGGAAGGGCGCGGCGACCAGCGCGAGCAGCAGCAGGCCGTAGAGGACGAGGGAGATGTTGTTGTTCTTCATCGCGCGGATTGCTTCACTTCTCTTTGCCGAACAGGCCGGCCGGCCGGATCAGCAGCACGATGACCATGATCACGAAGACGACGGTGGACGAGCCCTCGGGATAGAAGACCCTGGTGAACCCCTCGATCACGCCCAGGCCCAGGCCCGTGAGGATGGCACCCATGATCGAGCCCATGCCGCCGATCACCACCACCGCGAAGACCACGATGATGAGGTTCTGCCCCATCAGCGGCGAGACCTGGATCACCGGCGCGGCCAGCACGCCCGCAAAGGCGGCAAGCGCGACGCCGAAGCCGTAGGTCAGCGTGATCATCAGCGGCACATTGACGCCGAAGGCCTCCACGAGCCGCGGGTTCTCGGTGCCGGCGCGCAGGTAGGCGCCGAGGCGCGTCTTCTCGATCACGAACCAGGTCGCGAAGCAGACCACCAGCGAGGCCACGACCACCCAGGCGCGGTAGTTCGGCAGGATCATGAAGCCGAGGTCGGTGGCGCTGGCCAGCGCATCGGGCGTGTCGTAGGGCAGGCCCGAGACGCCGTACACGGAACGGAACACGCCCTCGATCAGCAGCGTGAGCCCCAGCGTGAGCAGGAGGCCGTAGAGATGGTCGAGCTTGTAGATCCAGCGCAGCAGCAGCCGCTCGATGACGATGCCGAACAGGCCGATGACGATCGGCGCCACCAGCAGCATCACCCAGTAGTTGATGCCGAAGTAGTTCATCGCCATCCACGTCAGCACCGCGCCCAGCATGAACAGCGCACCGTGCGCGAAGTTGATGACGTTGAGCAGGCCGAAGATCACCGCGAGCCCGAGGCTCAGGATCGCGTAGAACGATCCGTTGACCAGTCCGAGGAGGAGCTGGCTCAGCAGTGCTGGGAGGGAGATGGTCATTGGGTCTTGCTTTTTTTCAGCGGGGCTGCGGCACCCCGGCAGCCGAAGCAGCCCGAAGGGCGGCCTGGGGCGCGAGCACTACTTCCAGAGGGCGCACTTGCTCTCGGCCTTCGTGGTGAAGACCTGGTCGCCGGGCAGCTTGCTCACGACCTTGTAGTAGTCCCACGGCTGCTTCGACTCGGCCGGGCTCTTGACCTGCACCAGGTACATGTCGTGCACGAAGCGCCCGTCCTCGCGGATGCGGCCCTTGGCGTAGAAGTCGTCGACGGGCGTCTTCTTGAGCTGCTCCATGACCTTGTCGGCATCGGTCGTGCCGGCGGCCTGCACCGCCTTCAGGTACGTCATGGTGGCCGAATAGTCGGCGGCCTGGATGTCGGTCGGCATGCGCTTGGTCTTGTCGAAGAACTTCTTGCCGAAGGCGCGGGTCTTGTCGTCGATGTTCCAGTCCCAGCTGGTCGTGAGCAGCAGGCCCTCGGTGTTCTTCAGGCCGAGGCTGTGGATGTCGGTGATGAAGACCAGCAGGCCCGCCATCTTCATCGACTTGGTGATGCCGAATTCCTTGGCCGCCTTGATGGCGTTGATGGTGTCGCCGCCCGCGTTCGCGAGGCCCAGGATCTGCGCCTTGGAGCTCTGCGCCTGCAGCAGGAAGGACGAGAAGTCGGAGGCATTGAGCGGATGCTTGACGCTGCCGACCACCGTGCCGCCCTTCTCCTTGACCACCTTGGCAGTGTCGGCCTCGAGCGCCGCGCCGAAGGCGTAGTCGGCGGTCAGGAAGAACCAGCTCTTGCCGCCCTGCCCCACCACCGCGCCGCCCGTGCCCTTGGCGAGCGCCACGGTGTCGTACGCATAGTGCACGGTGTACGGGCTGCACTGCTCGTTGGTGAGCGCAGAGGAGCCGGCGCCGTTGACGACGAAGACGCGTTTCTTCTCCTGCGCCACCTTCGCCATCGCGAGGCCAGTGCCGGAATTGGTGCCGCCGAAGAGCATCGTGAGACCTGCGGTGTCGATCCATTCGCGCGCCTTGGAGGCGGCAATGTCGGCCTTGTTCTGGTGGTCGGCCGTGAGCAGTTCGATGGGCTGGCCGTTGACCTTGCCGCCGAAGTCGTCGATGGCCATCTGGATCGCGGTGGCGCCGTTGCGTCCCTCGACATCGGCGTAGAGGCTGGACATGTCGGTGATGAAGCCGATCTTGACCTGGGCCTGGGCAGCGCCCGCGGCCATGGCGAGGCCGAGGACGACGCCCGACAGTGCGAATTTGTTCTTCATGTGTTCTTTCCTAGCAAACGGATCCGGCTCACTTCCAGAGCGCGCATTTCGACTCGGCCTTGGTCGTGAAGACCTGGTCGCCGGGCAGCGTCTTGACGACCTTCAGGTAGTCCCACTCCTTCTTCGATTCGGACGGCGCCTTGACCTGCACCAGGTACATGTCGTGCACATAGCGGCCGTCAGCGCGGATCTGGCCCTTGCCGAAGAAGTCGCTGATCGGCATCTTCTTGAGCTGCTCCATCACCTTGTCGGAATCGGTGGTCTTGGCGGCCTCGACCGCCTTCAGGTAGGTCGTGGTGGCCGAGTAGTCGGCTGCCTGGATATCGGTGGGCATGCGCTTGTTCTTCTCGAAGTAGCGGGCAGCCCACTTGCGCGTATCGTCATTCAAGTCCCAGTACCAGCTGGTGGTGTGCAACAGGCCCTCGGTGTTCTTCAGGCCCAGGCTGTGGATGTCGCTCAGGAAGACCAGCAGGCCCGCCACCTTCATCGTCTTGCCGATGCCGAATTCCCGGGCCGCCTTGATCGAGTTGATGGTGTCGCCGCCCGCATTCGCGAGGCCGAGGATCTGCGCCTTGGAGTTCTGCGCCTGCAGCAGGAAGGACGAGAAGTCCGACGCATTGAGCGGATGGCGCACCGCGCCGACCACCGTTCCGCCCTTCTCCTTCACGATGCGGCTGGTGTCGGCTTCCAGCGCATGGCCGAAGGCGTAGTCGGCAGTCAGGAAGAACCAGCTCTTGCCGCCCTGCTCGACCACCGTGGCGCCGGTGCCCTTCGCGAGCGCGACGGTGTCGTAGGCGTAGTGCACGGTGTAGGGGCTGCACTGCTCGTTGGTGAGCGCCGAGCTCGCGGCGCCGTTGTTGAAGTAGACGCGCTTCTTCTCCTGCGCCACCTTGGCCGTGGCCAGCGCGGTGCCGGAGTTGGTGCCGCCGAAGATCATGGTGACCCCGGCGGTATCGATCCACTCGCGCGCCTTGGAAGCCGCGATGTCGGCCTTGTTCTGGTGGTCGGCCGTGAGCAGCTCGATGGGCTGGCCGAGCGCCTTGCCGCCGAAGTCGGCAATGGCCATCTCGATGGCGGTGGCGCCGCCCTTGCCCTCCAGGTCGGAGTACAGGCTGGACATGTCGGTGACGAAGCCGATCTTGACCTTCTCCTGCGCCTGCGCGCCGGAAGCCAGGACCAGGGCGCCGACGGCCAGCGCGATCGCGGTGAATGCAGTCTTCATGGTGTCTCCTTCAAGAAAAAACAAATGGGTTCGGACACAAGCCCAGACGGGGCTCAGACGCCGAGCAACTCGTGCAGCACCGGCATCTTGGCGTCGAGCTCGGCTGCGCCGAATTTTTCGACGATGCGGCCGTGCTCCATCACGTAGAAGCGGTCGGCCAGCGGTGCGGCAAAGCGGAAGTTCTGCTCCACCATGACGACCGTGTAGCCCTTGCCGCGCAAGGTGTGGATCATGCGGGCCAGGGCCTGCACGATCACCGGGGCCAGTCCCTCCGAGATCTCGTCGAGCAGGAGCAGCCTCGCGCCGGTGCGCAGGATGCGCGCGACCGCCAGCATCTGCTGCTCGCCGCCGGAAAGGCGCGTGCCCTGGCTGTGGCGGCGCTCGGCCAGGTTGGGGAACATGGCGTAGATCTCCTCCACCGACATGCCCTTGTCCGCGCCCTTGAGCGCAGGCGGCAGCAGGAGGTTTTCTTCGGCCGACAGGCTGGCGAAGATGCCGCGCTCCTCCGGGCAGTAGCCGATGCCGTGGTGCGCGATGCGGTGCGTGGGCATGCCGATGGTCTCGGCGCCGTTCACCTTGATGCTGCCCTTGCGTGCACCCGTCAGGCCCAGGATGGCGCGCATGGTGGTGGTGCGCCCTGCCCCGTTGCGGCCGAGCAGCGTGACGACCTCGCCCGGCTGCACCACCATGTCGACGCCGTGCAGCACGTGGGATTCGCCGTACCAGGCCTGCAGGTTCCTGATCTCGAGTGCAGGAACGCTCATTCAGTGGGCTCCCTGCAGCTGGCCGTCGGTGGTGCCCATGTAGGCCTCCATCACCTGCGGGTTTCTCGAGACTTCGGCGTATGGCCCCTCGGCCAGAACCGCGCCGCGCTGCAGCACCGTGATGGTGTCGGCGATGGTCGAGACCACGCTCATGTTGTGTTCCACCATCAGGATGGTGCGTCCGGCCGAGACGCGCTTGATCAGCTCGGCCACGCGGTGCACGTCCTCGTGGCCCATGCCTTGCGTGGGCTCGTCGAGGAGCATCAGCTCGGGCTCCATCGCGAGCGTCGTCGCGATCTCGAGCGCGCGCTTGCGGCCATAGGGCAGGTTCACCGTTTCTTCGTCGGCCAGTTCCTCGAGCCCGACTTCGGCGAGCAGCGCGCGGGCACGGACATCGAGCGGCTCGAGCGTCTTCTCGCTCTTCCAGAAATGGTAGGAGGTGCCGAGCGCGCGCTGCAGGCCCAGGCGCACGTTCTCGAGCAGGGTGAGGTGCGGGAACACGGCCGAGATCTGGAAGGAGCGGATGATGCCGCGCCGAGCGATTTGCGCGGGGCGCTCGCCCGTGATGTCCTGGCCGTTGAAGAGGATGGTTCCCGAGGTGGGCTCGAGGAACTTGGTGAGCAGGTTGAAGCAGGTCGTCTTGCCGGCGCCGTTGGGGCCGATCAAGGCGTGGATGGAGCCGCGCACCACCTTCAGATCGACTTTGCTGACGGCGGTGAAGCCCTTGAATTCCTTGGTGAGCTGGCGTGTCTCGAGAATGATGTCGCTCATCTCGCTCGGTCGCCCGGGTGCTGGCAGGAAAGATCGGTCATGCGGTCCATTTGAGCGCGCCACCATGGCTGCGCGGAACGCATTGTTTGCAGCCGCAGCAGGACTTGCCTACTGGGGCAAATGCCTATGCTGCGCTGCGGGAACGACTCGCGACGATAACGATCAGTGCGCGCCTGCCGCGGCGTCGGACGCGCCGCTGCCGCGCGTGGGCTTCGCCAGCCACACGAAGGGAACGAGGAGCAGGAACAGCACCGCCGATGCGAAGAACACGTCGTTGGCCGCCAGCATGAAGGACTGCTGGTCCACCATGCGGTTGAGCTGGCCCAGCACCTGCTCGGCGGAGAAACCGCTGGCACTCAGGCCTGCCATGGCGCTGTTGGCAGCGGCACTGCCCTGGTTGACCGACTCGACGAGCTGCGCATGGTGCAGCGCAGCGCGGTTCTCCCACAAGGTGGTCGCGATCGAGGTGCCCATGGCGCCCGCGGTGATGCGCGCGAAGTTCGACAAGCCCGAGGCCGCCGCGATGCGATCAGGCGACAGGCCCGAAAGCGTGATCGTCACCAGCGGGATGAAGAAGAAGGCCATCGCGACCCCCTGGATCACCGTCGGGATCATGATGGTCCAGAAGTCGGCCTGGGTGTTGAAGTTCGAGCGCATCCACAGCACCAGCGCGAACACCAGGAAGGAGAAGGTCGCGTAGCGGCGTGGGTCGATCTTGCCCACCGTGAGACCGACGATCGGCGAGAACACGATCGCCAGCAGCCCCACCGGCGCCATGATCATGCCGGCCTGCGTGGCGGTGTAGCCCATGAACTGCTGCAGCCACAACGGCAGGATCACCACGTTGCCGAAGAACAGGCCGTACGCCACGGCGGTGGCGAGCGCGCCGGACCAGAAGTTGCGCCGCTTGAAGAGCGACAGGTCGACCACCGGGTGCTTGTCCGTCAGCTCCCACGCGAGGAAGAAGGCAAAGCCGACCACCGCCACCACAGCCATGGCGACGACCTCGGGCGAATGGAACCAGTCGAGCTCCTTGCCCTTGTCGAGCATGAGTTGCATCGAGCCCACCCACAGCACCAGCAGCGCCAGGCCGATGCCGTCGATCGGCACCCTGCGCGTCGTGCTCTCGCGCTTGTGGTAGATGCCCCAGGTGATGCTGGCGGCAAGCAGGCCCACGGGGATGTTGATGTAGAAGATCCACGGCCAGGAAATGTTGTCGGTGATCCAGCCGCCCAGCAGCGGCCCCATGACCGGCGCGACCAGCGTGGTGATCGACCACATGGCCATTGCCAGCCCAGCCTTGGCTTTCGGGTAGCTCGACAGCAGCAGCGTCTGCGACAGCGGGATCATCGGCCCGGCCACGAAGCCCTGCAGCGCGCGGAAGGCGATCAGCATGGTCATGTTGGGCGCCAGCCCGCACATCCAGGAGCTGATGATGAACAGCAGCACGCTGGTCATGAACAGGCGCACCTGGCCGAAGCGCTGGGTCAGCCAGCCGGTGAGCGGCACGGCGATCGCGTTGGCGACCGCAAAACTGGTGATGACCCAGGTGCCCTGCGTGGAGCTCACGCCCAGGTCGCCCGAGATGGCCGGCAGCGATACGTTCGCGATCGAGGTGTCGAGCACGTTCATGAAGGTCGCGGCAGAAAGCGCGATCGTGCCCCACACGCGGGCCGAGCCCTCGAGCGGCGCATGAACGGCGGCAGGTGCGGCGGGCGTTGCGGCAGTCGCCATCTCGTGCCCCGCTTCAGATCGGGTTGACGTGCGAGCGCGGGCCGGCGGCCGGTACCCCAGCGACGGACGGCTTGGCGCCCGTGTTCGCGACCGCCGCGCCCCGGCCCAGGTTGGCCGCGATGACGCGCTGCACCTCGGCATCGGCGCCCTCGTCGAGCTGGCTGTAGACCTGCGTCTGGGCCACGGCGGCAGCGCGCGGCGCGTCGGCCAGCATCTTGCCGTCCCTTTGCCGCACGTCGACCTCGACATCCATCGACAGGCCCACGCGCAGCGGGTTGGCCTTGAGCTGCTCGGCGTCGAGCGCGATGCGCACCGGCACGCGCTGCACGACCTTGATCCAGTTGCCGGTGGCGTTCTGCGCCGGCAGCAGCGCAAAGGCGGCACCGGTGCCCACGCCGAGCCCGGCGACATGGCCGGTGTACTCGACCTTCTTGCCGTACACGTCGGCGATGAGCTTCACGGGCTGGTCGATGCGGATGTTGCGAAGCTGGACTTCCTTGAAGTTGGCATCGACCCACAGTTGGTTGAGCGGCACGATGGACATCATGGGCGTACCGGCCGCGACGCGCTGGCCGAGCTGCACGGTGCGCCTGGCGACGTAGCCTTCCACCGGCGCAGGCAGCGCGACGCGCTGGGTCGCGAGATAGGCCTCGCGCACCTTGGCGGCCGCGGCCAGCACGCTGGGGTGCTGCTCGACGCTGGTGCCTTCGGTCAGCGACTGGTTGCTGGCCAACTGCTCGCGGGCCGCGATCACGCCGGCCTGTGCTGCGGCCAGCGCGCTTTTCGCGTTGGCGAGCGTGGTCTCGGCGTGGTTGAGTTCTTCCTTCGACACCGCGCCGTTGCCCGAGAGCGCCTGGCGGCGCTTCAGGTCGTCCTGCGCGCGAGCGATGTCGCTCTGCGCCTTGACGATGTCAGCCTGGCGCAGCGAGACCTGCGCTGCCAGCGAACCGTTGTTGGCGTAGAGCGTGCGGACCTGGCGTACCGCTTGCCCGAGCGCGGCCTCGGCCTGCTCGAGGGCGACCCTGGCATCGGCCGGGTCGAGCTGCACCAGCGGCTGGCCGGTCTTCACCAGATCGGTGTCGTCGGCCATGATGGCCATGACGGTGCCGCCGATCTGCGGCGTGATCTGGATCACGTTCCCCTGCACGTAGGCGTTGTCGGTCGACTCGTAGTGGCTGGCGACCAGCCATTCGTAGGCGCCCCAGCCGGCGCCCGCCACGAGCACGGCGGCTGCCAGCGCGGTCAGGGCGCGGCGTCGCTTGCCGTTGGAGGCCGGCGCCTCGGCCGGAACGTTCGCATCAGGTGTGTTGTTGCTGTCCATGGATGTCTTTCGGATTCGCGCAATGTGTTCAGGGGTGGCGGGTCGCCTGCCGGCCGGCAGCGGCGGTGGCCTGCGCCGGTGGCTGCCAGCCGCCGCCCAGCGCGCGCGCGAGCCCGACCTGGGTCTCGAGGGCGCGCGCGGAGAGGTCGACGGCCTGCCGGCGCTCGGCGAGCACCGTGGTCTCGGCCGTCAGCACGTTGAGATAGTTGCCCAGGCCCGCGCCATAGCGCTGCACGGCGATGTCGTAGGCAGACTCGGCGGCGCGCTGCGAGGCGGCCTGCTCGGCCTGCTGGCGCGCCACCGCCTGGGCGCTCGCGACCTGGTCGGCGACCTCGCGCACGGCGTCGAGCACGGCCGCGTTGTAGCTCTCGATCGCGGCATCGAGGTCGGCCGTCTTGCCGCGCAGGTTGGAGCGAAGGCGGCCGCCCTCGAAGATCGGCAGCCGTACTGCCGGGCCCACGCTCCACTGCTCGCTGCCCGACTTGAAGAGCTGCCCGAAGCCGAGCGCCGAGAAACCGGCGAAGGCCACCAGGTTGACGTTGGGATAGAACTGTGTCTTCGCATTGGCGACATCGCTGGTCGCCGCCTCGACGCGCCAGCGCGCGGCAGCGATGTCGGCGCGGCGGCCCAGCAGGTCGGCGGGGATCGTCGGCTGCAGTGCGATCGGACGGAGGCTGTCGAGCTTCGGTGCCGCGAGTGTCCGGGTGGCGCCGGGTTGCCCCACCAGCGCGTCCAGCGCATTGCGTGCCAAGGCGATCTGCTCGTTCAACGCTTCGATCTGCTGGCGCCCCTGCGGCAGGCCGCCTTCGCTCTGGAACTGCTCGAGGCGCGTATCCAGGCCGGCCGAGACGCGGTCGCGCACCAGCTTGAGCGTCTCCTCGCGCTGCGAGAGCGTGCGCTGGGCCACCGCCAGCTGGTCATTGAAGCGGGCCCATTGGACGTAGGCACGCGCCACGTTGCTCGCCAGGAGGACCCGTGCCGCGTCGGCATCGGCGGCGGCGGCATTGGTGCTGCCGACGGCAGTCTCGATGGCGGTGCGGTTGCGGCCGAAGAAATCGAGCTCCCAGCTCGCGTTGAGCTGGAACGTGCCGAGCTCCTGCCGCGAGCCGCCCAGAGGCGCGGGGTAGATGTAGTTGCTGCTGAACTGCTGCTTGTTGAGGTCGAGCTGCCCGTCGACTTTCGGCAGTCGACCGGCCTCGGCTGCGCCGATGGCAGCCTGTGCGCGCTCGAGACGGGCTCGCGCCACTCGCAGGTTGGGGTTGCCTCGCAGCGCCTGGTCCACCAAGGTGTTGAGCTGGGCATCGCCGAAGCCGAGCCACCATTGGCTGTCGACAGTGGGTGTTGCCATGGCGGCGGCTTCGGGTGCGATGCCGACCGAAGCGGCGTCGCGCAGGCTCGCGTGCGGATCGATGTGGCCCATGTCGGCGCAGCCGGCCAGGAACAGTGCTGCAGCAGCGGCCAGGGCCGCCACGGGTCGCCGGGCGGTTTCAGGAAGAAGCGGGGTCATTCTTTTCTCCACGGGCCGCGATGGCCTGGGCGTTGTCCAGGAGGCGGCGCAGATAGTGCTTGAGCTGCATCCATTCCTCGGGGCTGAAGCCGGTGAGGAGTTCGTTCTGCACGCTGCACAGCACATGGGGCACTTGGCGAGCGGCTTCGCGCCCCTCATCCGTGAGCTCGATGTTGACCACGCGGCGGTCGGAGACCGAGCGCACGCGCCGGCACAGGCCCTTGGCTTCCAGGCGGTCGAGCAGGCGGGTCATGGCGCCGGTGTCGAGCTGGCACTCGCGCGCGAGTTCGGCGACGGTGGTTGCGTGACCCATGTGCAGCTTGAACAGGGGCGCCCATTGAGGGAAGGTCGGGCCGCCCGGCTCCGACATCTGGCTGGCCACCGCCTGCGCCAGCATGGTGGTGATGCGTCGCATCATGTGGCCGACACTCTCCTCGGCGTTGTAGGAATCGGGCTTGTAGAACCCGATGGTCTCGCCGTCGGGACCAGGAGGCGGCGCAGCAGCGGCGCGGGCGGGATCGGGGGAAGCAGGCATGGCGCGAATATAGTTGTCGTGACAGTAATTGTCAAGGCGACCTTTGAAAGGGCAAGCGTTCGTTAGAATGCGGCCCATGGTTTCCCCTAGCTCGTCGACAGCCGCCAAGGGCGCGCCCAAATCACTTTCCGGCCTGTCACCTTTCCTGCGGCCTTACCGGGTCCAGATTGCCCTGGCCGCGGCATTCCTCGTGCTGGCAGCGATTACCACGCTCGTGTTTCCGGTTGCGCTGCGCGGCTTGATCGACGGTGGCTTGGCCGGGGCCGACCGAGGCGCGCAGACGATGGCACTGCGCGATCATTTCCTCGCCCTCTTCGGCGTCGCGGTGGCGCTCGGGGTCTTTTCTGCGGCGCGGTTCTACACGGTGAGTTGGCTCGGCGAGCGCGTGACGGCCGACCTGCGCAATGCCGTCTATGCCCACGTGCTGCGCCAGAGCCCCGCCTTCTTCGAGACCACGCAGACGGGCGAGGTGCTGTCGCGCCTGACGGCCGACACGACGCTGGTCCAGACCGTGGTGGGCTCCTCGCTCAGCATGGGACTGCGCAATGCGGTGATGGGCGCCGGCGCGCTGGCGATGCTGGTCTGGACCAACCCGTATGTGATGGTGCAGGTGCTCGGCATCCTGGTGCTGGTGGTGCTGCCCAGCATGTGGTTCGGCCGCCGGGTGCGCCGGCTCTCGCGCGCCAGCCAGGACCGGGTGGCCGATTCGAGCGCCATCGCGGCCGAGGTGCTGAACGCCATTCCCGTGGTGCAGAGCTACACGGCCGAGTCGCGCGAAGCGGCGCGTTTCGACGCCTCGACCGACAGCGCCTTCCGCACCGCCGTGCGCCGCACCAAGGCCCGCTCGGTCCTGGTGGCGTTCATCATCATCGCCACCTCGGCGGCCCTGCTGTGGGGGCTGTACCAGGGCACCCAAGCGGTGCTGCGGGGCGACATCACTGCCGGGCATCTGGGGCAGACCGTGGTCTACGTGATCATCCTGGCAAGCGCCGCGGCGGTGCTGGGCGAGGTCTATGGCGACCTGCTGCGCGCGGCCGGCGCCACCGAGCGGCTCATGGAACTGCTGCACGCGAAGCCGGCGATCGTGTCGCCGGCCCGACCGACGCAGGCAACGGTCCCGGTGGCCGGGAGTGCAGTGCGCCTGGAGCAGGTGACCTTCCATTACCCGTCGCGGCCCGGCACGCCGGCGTTGCGGGACTTCAGCCTGGACATCGCGCCCGGCGAGACGGTGGCGCTGGTGGGATCGAGCGGCGCGGGCAAGAGCACGGTGTTCCAACTGCTGCTGCGCTACTACGACCCGCAATCGGGCCGCATCCTGCTCGACGGGGCGCCGCTCGCCGACATGGCGCTCGACGCCCTGCGCACGCGCATCGGGCTGGTGCCGCAGGACGCGGTGATCTTCTCCGCCAGCGCCTTCGAGAACATCCGCTACGGCCGGCCCGAAGCCAGCGCCGAGGAGGTGCATGCCGCGGCGCGCGCCGCCTTCGCCGACGACTTCCTGCGAGCCCTGCCGGAAGGCTACGACACCTTTCTCGGCGAGCGCGGCGTGCGCCTGTCGGGCGGCCAGCGGCAACGCATCGCGATCGCGCGGGCCATGCTGAAGAACCCGCCGCTGCTGCTGCTCGACGAGGCGACCAGCGCGCTCGACGCCGAGAGCGAGCGCATGGTGCAAGCAGCGCTTGAATCGGCGATGACCGGGCGAACCACGCTGGTCATCGCGCATCGGCTTGCCACGGTGCAGAAAGCGAACCGCATCATCGTGCTCGACCACGGGGGCATCGTGGAGCAAGGCACGCACGCTGCGCTGGTGGCGCAGAACGGGGTCTACGCGCGGCTGGCCGCGCTCCAGTTCAGCACGTAGTCCGCAGCAACGGGGCAGGCACGCAACCTGCGGCGGCATGTCAGATGGATCACAATGACTTTCGCATGCACTACGACCTGACCGACCTGCGCTTGTTCCTTCACGTAGGCGAGACGTGCAACCTGACCCGCGCCGCAGAACGGGCCTTCCTGTCTCCGCCCGCGGCCAGCATGCGGATCAAGCAGCTGGAGGAAAACTTCCACACGCCGCTGCTGCTGCGCCAGGCCAAGGGCGTGCAGCTCACGCCGGCCGGCGAGCGCATGTTGGAGCACATCCGCCTGGTGTTCAACCAACTCGAATGCATGCACTCGGCAATGCAGCCGTTCGCAAGCGGCGTGAAGGGGCGCGTGCGCCTGCTCGCCAACAGCACGGTCGCCAGCACCTTGCTGCCCGGTGCGCTGTCGGCCTTCCTCGCAGAGCATCCCGACATCGACATCGAGCTGGAGGAAAGCAGCTCGCGCGCAGCCGCGGTGGCCGTCGCCAAGGGCGCGGCAGACATCGCGATCGTGGCGGGAAGCGTGATCCCGGAGGACCTGGACGTGCTGCCGCTCTACCGCGACGAGCTGGTGCTGATCGCGTCTCCGCTGCTCGGGCCGCGCAAGGAAGGGCCGGTCCGCCTGGCCGAGCTGCTGGATCACACGCCCTTTGTCGGGCTCAACCAGAACAACTCGATTCACAACTTCGTCGACGGCATCGCACGGCAGCTCGGCAAGCGGATCAACCTGCGCATCCAGGTCGGCAACTTCGACGCGGTCTGCCGCATGGTCGAGGCCGGAGCCGGCGTTGCGGTGGTGCCGCTCATCTGCGCGCAGCAGTACGGGCTCAAGCGGCTGCGCGTGATGTCGCTCGACGAGTCCTGGGCGCGGCGCGACATCAGCCTCGTGCGGCTGCGCTCGCACACCCTGCCCCAGTCGAGCGAGTTGCTGATCGAGCACCTGCGCCGCCAGGTGCGGGCGCTCACCGGCGACGAGCCCGGCGGCTAGCCACGGGCGCCGCAGCGCTGCGGAAGGATCACAGCAGGGGCGTGTGCCAGCCCCACTCGTCCGGCACCATCCGCCGGACGCATTCGAAGTACATCGCCTGCACGCGCCGCGTGATCTCGCCGGGCTTGCCGTCGCCGACCGGCAACCGGTCGATGCTGGTGACGGGGATGATCTCCTGCCCGGTGCCGCAGATGAACGCCTCCTGCGCAAAGTAGAGCTCGCTGCGATCGACTTCGCGCTGAATGACGGGCCGGCCGAAGCGGCGCTCGTACAGGCGGATGATCGAATCGCGCGTGACGCTCTCCAGGATGCTGCTGCCCAGGTTGGGCGTGATCAGCTCGCCGTCGCGCACCATGAAGAAGCAGGCGATCGGGGCTTCGGAGACCTTGCCCTGCGACGTGAGCATGATCGCCCCGTCATAGCCGTCCGCCTGCGCCTGCAGCTGCGTCAGGCGGGCGTTGTGATAGTTGGCCGTGGCCTTGATGCGCGGCGGGCTCGCGTTGTCGGAGAGCCGGCTCCATGAGCTCACGCCGAGCTGCATGCCGGTCTCCGCGAACTTGGGCTTGTCGCGCGGCTGGGCCACCGCGAAGTAGCTCACCGGCCCCCGGGTCGCCATCAGGCCGATGCCCGAGATGAAGACGAGCAGCCGGATGTACACGTCGGTGTCGGGCGAGTTCGCGCGCACGAGGCGCGAGAGCGCTTCCTGCATCTCGTCGACCTCGATGCGGCGGTCGAAGCGCATCACCTTCATGCCCACCTGCAGACGCTCGATGTGCTCGCGCAGGCGGAAGAAGCTGTAGCTGCCATCCTCGGGCCGGCGATAGGCGCGCAGCCCTTCGAAGACGGTGGTGGCGTAGGTAACGGCGAGCGACAGAGGATGGATCCTCGCATCCGCATGGCGGATGATCTCCCCGTCCGACAAGACCCATTCAGGCGTCCACATGCTTGACCTTTTCTTGCTCGTTCAATGTTGAATCAGTTGTTGCCGAGCTTGAGCTCGGGCACCAGCTTGGCCATCTTCCGGTTCACGTCGGCGATGGTGCGCCCGAAGGCGGTGGCATCCATGTAGGCACCGGTGCCGGAGAGCTTGCCCAGCATCTCCCGGAAGCCCGGCTCGCCCACCATGTCTCGCCCGGCGGCTTCCCAGGCCTTCACCGCATCCTCGGGCATGCCCGCGGGGCCGGCGATGCCGTAGAAGATCGGCACCGAGACCGGGAAGTTCAGCTCCTTGTAGGTCGGCACATCGGGGTAGCCGGGAACCTTGTCGGGCCCGCTTTCCGCGAGCAGCCGCACGCGCCCGCTGGAGGCGAAGGGCGGGAACTCCGCCGCGACCAGGGCCTGGATCTGGCCGCCCAGCAGTGCCGAGATCGCCTCGGCGCCTCCCTTGTAGGGCACGTAGGTCGCCTCGATGCCTGCCGCCTGGAATGCGGCGGCAGTCGAGATGTGCGTCGCCCCGTTGGTGGCGGCCGTTGACCAGAACAGCTTGCCGGGGTTGGCCTTGCCCCAGGCGATCAGCTCCTGGATGCTCCTCCACTGCGCATCGGCCTTGACGAACAGGGGTTGCGCGCTGACCAGGAACTGGAAGAGATAGCGGAAGTCCGCGACCGGGTCGTAGGGCAATTTCTGCAGGTACGGCGCCACCGTGAACGGGCTGGAGGTGGCCAGTGCAACCGTGTAGCCGTCGGGACGCGTCCGCGCGAGTTGGCCGGCCACGATGGTGCCGCCGGCGCCGGGCTTGTTTTCCACCACCACGGTCGTCTTCCAGCGTGCGCGCAGGAACTCGGCCATCCACCGGGCCCAGGTGTCGCCACCGCCGCCCGGCGCGAAGCCGACCAGGATCGTGACCGTCTTCAAGCTGGACGGAAAAGCCTCGGCAGCCCAGCTGCCGGTGTGCGGCAGCCCGGCGAGTCCGGCAGCGGAGAGCGCCATCATCTGGCGGCGAGACATCATCATCGGGATCCTCCGGTTCAAATGCGAAGCAGGCCAGCGGCCTGCACGGTTTCGGAGAGCCAGGTCGGCGAGACCGCGAGGTGGGCGGCATCGGGGGCGGTGGCGGCACGCGGGCCGATGGTGATCATCGCGTCAGCCTCGCATGGCCTTGAGCTGCTGCGCATAGCCGGCCGCTTCGACCTCGACATCGATCAACGCAGGCCCCTGGCCAGCCAGTGCGGCCTGCAATGCGGTGCGCAGCCCGTCCTCGTCGCGCACGCGCCAGCCGGCGCCGCCTGCCCCTTCCATGACTCGCGCGAAATCGTGTCGACCCCAGCGCACGCCGCGTGTGGGGAGTTGCCGGCTCTGCTGCTTCACGTCGATCAGCGACAGCGCGCCGTCGTTGAAGACAACGACCAGGATGCGCGCGCCCGCCTCGACCGCGGTGCACAGCTCGCCCATGCACATCATCAGCCCGCCGTCGCCCGTGAAGCAGACCACCGGGCGCGTCGGGTCCTCGATGGCCGCAGCGATGGCGGCCGGCACGCCGAAGGCCATGGAGGCCAGGCCATTGGAGATCAGGCAATCGCCCGGTTCCTCGCAGGGGAAAAAGGTAGTCGCCGAGAACATGTGGGCGCCAGCATCCACCGACATGCGCGGGCGCAAGCCGGCTTCGGCGCAGGCCTCGGCGGTGAGCTGGACGAGACGATCCGGCGCCACGCCCTGCGACACCGGCCCGTAGGCCAGGGCGCGCTGCACGTTGCTGCGCAGGCGCGCAATCTCGCCGGGCTCCCAGGTGCTTGCCGCGAGGCCATGACCGCCCAGCGCCTCGAGATTGGCCGCGAGGCTGCCGTAGACGCCAAGCGCCGGCTTCACGTAGTGCACGGAATAGCCGTGCACGCCGATGTCGAGCACCGGGATGTCGTAGGGCCAGGGCTGCAGGATCAGCTCCACCGGGTCCATCCCCACCAGCACGATCAGGTCGGCCTGGTGCACGCATTCCTGCTCCTGTGCGCCGCCGGTGAACACGCCCGTTACCAGTTCATGCCGATCGGACAGTACGCCCTTGGCCTTGTAGGTGGAGAGCACGGGGCAGCACAGCCCCTCGGCCAGCGCGCGCAACTGCGGGGCCGCGCGCCGCGCCTCGAGCCCGGCAACGATCACCGGGCGCCGGGCTTTCGCGATCATTGCCGCGGCCTGTTTCAGCAGCATCGCGTCGGCGACGGCCGGCGGGGTCCGCGCTGCCTCGGGCAACGTCCGGCCCAGAGGCTTGCGCGCGACCGCGCTGGTGAGCTCCAGGTGCACCGGACCGCAAGGCGCGGTGCAGGCAAGCGTCACCAGGCGGCGAATTTCCGCGCCCGCGTCGTCGCCGTCGAGCCGTCCGTGGCCCTTGACCACCGGCGCGAGCATGGCACGCTGGTCGAACACCTGGTGCGTGATGTAGCCGAGCTGCGCGGGCGTGAAGCCGTCGGTGATCACCATCACCGGCGCGCGGTCGAGGCTTGCGTAAGCCACGCCGTTGGCTGCGTTGGCTACACCGGGCCCCTTGGTCATGAGCGCCACGCCCAGGCGGCCCGTGCTCTCGGCCAGGGCGCCCGCCATCATCACGGCGGCGTTCTCGGTCTTGGTCAGCGTGAAGGCGATGCCGCGCCGCGCGGCCGCCTCGATCACGTCGAGCGACGAGCCGCCGCCGGGCACGCCGTAGATCCGTTGCACGCCGGCTTCTTCCATCGCCTGCGCGAGGGCCTCGGCCACTGTCATTGTCGTCGTCATGCTTGTCCTGGCGCTCTCTTCAGCGGCGGATGTAGGGGTTGGCCACCGGCGCGCCGGTGTAGAACCAGACGCTCTTGGTCTGCAGGTACTCGCGGATCGATTCCATGCCGTTCTCGCGGCCCAGGCCCGAGGCCTTCACGCCGCCGAACGGCGTGGTGTAGCTGGTCGAGCGATAGGTGTTGACCCACACCGTACCGGCCTGGAGCTGCTTCGAGAAATTCACGGCGCGGCGCAGGCTTTCGGTCCACACGCCGGCCGCCAGGCCGTAGTTGGTTCCATTGGCGATGCGGATCGCTTCCTCGTCGCTCGAAAAGCGGATCACCGAGAGCACGGGACCGAAGACTTCTTCCTGCGCGATCCGCATGTCGGGCCGCACGTCGGTGAAGATGGTCGGCTGCACGAAGAAGCCGCGCGCACCCGGCGGCTGGGCCGCCACCTCGCCGCCCATCACGCAACGCGCGCCCTCCTCCTTGGCGATGCGCAGGTAGTCCACCACCTTGCGGAACTGCGGCTCGGTGGTGACGGGGCCGATCTGGGTGTCGGCATCCATCGGGTCGCCGAAGCGTGCCTGGCCGGCCAGCGCGAGCAGCTTGTCGAGGAACTGGTCGTGGATGCGTTCGTGCAGCAACAGTCGCGACCCCGCGATGCAGGTCTGGCCCGTTGCCGCGAAGATGCCGGAGATCGCGCCCGAGACCGCATCGTCGATGCGCGCGTCGTCGAGCACGATGTTGGCCGATTTGCCGCCCAGCTCCAGCGTGGTGTGCTTGAAGTCGCGCGCGGCCGCGACGGCGACGTGGCGTCCGCCCGACTCGCCACCGGTGAACGCGATCTTGCGCACCAGCGGATGGGTGACCAGCGGCTCGCCGGCTTCTGCGCCGTAGCCGGTGACCACGTTGACCAGGCCCGGCGGCAACCCGGCCTCTTCGCAGACCCGCGCGAACTCGAGCGTCGAGGCCGAGGTGAATTCCGAGGGCTTGATCACCACCGCGTTGCCGGCTGCGAGCGCCGGCGCGACCTTCCACGCCATCAGCAGCAGCGGCGAGTTCCACGGCGTGATGCAGGCGGTCACGCCGATCGGCTCGTGGCGCGTGAAGTTGAGGACGTCGGCCTTGTCGATGGGCGGGACCGTCCCCTCTATCTTGTCGGCCAGTCCGCCGAAGTAGTGGAACCACTCGGTGAGATAGCGGCACTGGTTGAGCATCTCGGCCAGCAGCTTGCCGTTGTCCTTCACCTCGGTGCGCGCCAGGTGCTCGGCGCGTGCGGCCAGCAGGTCGCCGAGCCGGCGCAGGCGGTGGCCGCGCTGGGTGGCGTTGATGTGCGCCCATTCGCCTTCGTACATGGCGCGGTGCGCCGCGCGCGCCGCGGCATCGACGTCTTCGGCGTTGCCGCGCGGGATGCGGCACCAGGCCTCGCCGGTGTAGGGATTGACGGAGTCGAACCATGCGCCGCTCGCGGGGTCGCGCCAATGGCCGTCGATGTAGAGCTGGTATTGCTGCATCGCAGGTGCCCTCATTGCCCGGCCTGCAGCGGCAGGTCGACGATCAGGTTGCGATAGCGGTCCACCGTCACGCGCGCGCCCTCGGGCACGACCACGGTCGACTCGCGCTCCTCCACGATCGCGGGGCCCTGCAGGTCGGTGTCGATGCCGAGCCGGTAGCGGTCGTACACCGGCGTGTCGACGAAGCGCCGGCTCAGCACGCTGTAGACCGGCCGGCGGCCCTTCAGCGCGCTGCCCCGGTCGTCGAGCGTGGCCACGGCCGCGGGGGTGATGTCGGGGGTCTCGCTCATCACGACCACGCGCCACGAGACGATCTCCACCGGCGCACCGCGCTCGGTGCGGCCGTACAGCTGCTGGTACGCGGCTTCGAAGGCGCGTTCGAGCCGGCTGTCCATGCCTCGCGCCAGCCGGTGGTCGTCCAGCGGCACCAGCACCTCGAAGCCCTGTCCCACGTAGCGCATGGCGGCATTCACCTTGACCAGCACCTTCACGCTGCCCATGCCGGAGGCCTCGAACATCGCGCGGCCCTGGGCCTCGAGTTCGTCGACCAGGGCCCGCACGCGCCCGGCATCCAGCTGTGCCAGCGGCGTGATCTCCGCCCGCACGAACTGGAAGGACATGGGCGAGGCCAGGAAGCCGAAGGCCGAGGCCACGCCCGCGCCCAGCGGGCACACCACGCGCCGGATGCCGAGCTTGAGGGCGACGTGGCAGGCATGCACCGGCCCGGCGCCGCCGATCGGCACCATCGCGTAGTCGGCCGCCTTGCGCCCCTTCTCGAGCGCATGGATGCTGGCGGCCTGGGCCATGGTCTCGTTGACGGTCTCGTGAATGCCGAAGGCGGCTTCCACCTCGTCCAGGCCGAGGCGTTGGCCGATGTTCGCCGCCAGTGCCTGGCGCGCGGCCGGCTCGTCGAGCGCCATGTCGCCGCCGAGGAAGGCCTTGGCGTCGAGGTAGCCGAGCACCAGGTCGGCATCGGTCACCGTGCCGTCCTTGCCGCCCAGGCCGTAGCAGGCCGGACCGGGCACGGCGCTGGAGCTGTCGGGGCCGACCTGGATCAGGCCCATCTGGTTGATGCGCGCGATGCTGCCGCCGCCGGAGCCGACCTCGATCATGTCGACCGCCGGCACCTTCAGCGGAATGCCGCTGCCCTTCTTGAAGCGCGCCTGGCGCGCCACCTCGAAGTCGGTCGTGACGGCCGGCTCGCCGCCTTCGATCAGGCAGGCCTTGGCGGTGGTGCCGCCCATGTCGAAGCACAGCACGTTGTCGGCGCCTGCCAGGCGGCCGATCAACGCGGTGGCCTGCACGCCGCCCGCCGGCCCTGATTGCACGAGACGGATGGGGTACTGCATGGCGGTGCTGTAGTGCACGGTCCCGCCGTCGGACTGCATAAGGAAGAGTTCGCGCTCGATGCCCATGGCGCGCATGCCATCGATGAGGCCCGCGATGTACTTGCGGAACAGCGGCTGCACGTAGGCGTTGCACACCGCCGTTGCGCTGCGCTCGTATTCACCGAGTTCGGGCATCACCTCGCTGGAGATGCAGACCGTGGTGTGCGGCAGGTGCTTCTCGAGGATGGCCTTGGCGCGCTGCTCGTGCGCCGGAAAGCGGTACGAATGCAGGAAGCAGACCGCCACTGCTTCGTAGTCGCCTGCGGCGAGCTGCTGCGCGAGGGCTTCCATCTGGCGCTCGTCGAGCGGCGTGATCGCCTCGCCTTCCGGGCCGACGCGTTCGCGCACCTCGAAGCGCGCGGAACGTTCGATCAGCGAATCCACCGGCTGCAGGCCGATGTCGTAGATGTCGTAGCGCCATTCGCGACCGATCTGCAGCACGTCGCGAAAGCCGTCGGTGGTGACCAGCGCAGTGCGCACACCCTTGCGCTCGATGAGTGCGTTGGCCACCAGCGTGGTGCCGTGGATCACCGCATCGACATCGCGCGCGTGCACGCCGCTCTTCTGCAGCAGCAGGCCGATGCCGTTGAGCACGCCGCGCGAAGGATCGTCCGGCGTGGTCGGCACTTTCTCGTTGACCAGCATGCGGGCCTCGGTGTCGAACATCACGAGGTCGGTGAAGGTTCCGCCGATGTCCACGCCGATGCGATAGCGGCGTGCGTCTTGTCCCTTTGCGTTCACGAGTTCGGTTCCTTCGATGCCTTTGTTTCGTTCCTGGCAGCCGCAAGGCTCAGCCGGTCGGCCTGGAGGCCGTAGTCGCGCTCGGCCGCGGCCAGGCTCACGATGCCGTTGACCAGGTCCTTGCGGATTGCGTCGAGCCGTCGCTCGGCGGGCGGGTACATGCCGCCCCCGCCGGGTGTCTCGAAGGTCGCGACGTCACCCTTCTTCATGGCCACGACCGACTTGGCGGCGATGCGCTCGCCATTGAGCATGTCCACGCCCGCCGAACCCGGCAGGCCGCCGAGGAAGCCGCGGGGCGGATGCTTGACGCGCTCGTGCCGGATCACGAAGGTCAGCGGATCGTCCGAGGTGGAGCGGAAGGACAGGCGCTGGCCCGGCCCACCCCGGAAACGGCCTGCGCCGCCCGAGTCGGTGATGAGGCGCTTCTCGGTCACGATCAGCGGCGTCTGCGACTCGAACTGCTCGATGGGGCTGTTGGCCACGTTGGTCGGGAAGCTCAGGCAGGCCGGCCCGTCGGACGCGGCGCGCGCACCGTAGCCGCCGCTCATGAAGAACATCTTGACGAACTTGCGGCGTGCCTTGTCGTTGCCCTTGAAGTAGATGTTCCAGATGGGCGAGCCGCTGTCGGCGGCCACGCGCTCGGGGATCATCTGCGCCAGGGCACCGAAGATGGCGAAGGGCAGGTAGTGGCCCGAGAGATGCCGTCCCCACACCGGTGCCGGTCGCGTCGGGTTCACCAGGCAGCCCTCGGGCGCGAGGATACTCAGCGGCCTGAGCGACCCGTCGTTGTTGGGAGAGCCCGGATCGAAGGCGCACTTGATCGCGTAGGCGCTGTACGCAAAGGTGAAGTTCATCACCGAGTTGATCGGCTTGTCGATCTGGCCCGTGGTGCCAGCATAGTCCACCGTGAGGTCCGAGCCCTTCTTGCGCACGGTGCAGCGGATGGACAGCGGCAGGTCGTAGCCGTCGGCGGTCACCTCGTCGTGGAACTCGCCGTCGGGCGCAGCCTCCAGCATGGCACGCATGCTCTGCTCGGAGCGGTCGAGGATCTGGTCGGTGATCTGGCGCAGGTCGTCGATGCGCTCGTCGTCCAGCAGCTTGATCAGCCGCTTCTGCGCCTGCTCGAAGGCTGTGAATTGCGCGCGCAGGTCGCCAAGCGTCTCGGTGGATTCGCGCAGGTTCTCGGTGATGAAGGCCACCACGTCCGCGTTTTCCTCGCCCCGCCGCATGATCTTGAGGGCGGGAATGCACAGGCCTTCTTCATAGCAATCGCGGGCGAACGGATTGGGCGCGCCGCCGATGTCCACCGTGTGGAAGGTGGAGCCAACGAAGGCGATCAGGGTGCCGCCGCGGAAGATCGGCCGCACCATCGTGATGTCGTTGAGATGGCCGGTGCCCATCCAGGGGTCGTTGGAGATCAGCACATCGCCCGGCTCCAACGTCTCGCGCGGATGGCGCTCCAGGATGGCCTTGAGCGTGCGCGGCATGGTGCCTAGAAAGGAAGGAATCGAGCGCGAGGACTGCGCGAAGACGCGCCCGTCGGCGTCCATGAACGACATCGCAAGGTCCCAGTTCTCCCGCACGACCACCGAGAAGGAGGTGCGGACGAAGGTTTGCGCGATCTCGTCCATCAGGCCCGTCAGCCGCTGCCAGACGATGCCGAGCTGCACGGTGTTGATGTCTTGTCTCATCGGATTGGAAGGTGATGCCTTCGCTCGAGGCAAAGGACGAGTGGTACATGGAGGCAAGTATGTCGAGCGCTCGCGGCGCTGACCATTCGCCGTTCGATAACGGGCCGTTCAATGGCGCTGAATGGCGCTGAGCCCCTGCTCGGCCCGGCAGCGTTCAGGCAGGCTGAACGTTGCCCCCGGAGGATGTGAATTCAGCGCGTGGGCACACGTTCCTACCATGTGCCGCAGTGGTTCTGCATGGCGCGCGACAGGCATCAGGACCGGTCAGCCCAGCCCCCCGAGGAGTTTCATCCGTGTATCCGAACCTGTTGTTCAGGCGATGCGTCGCCGCCGCACTTTTCTGCATCGCCGGCGCGGCCGGCGCCGCCTACCCGGACAAGCCGATCCGGATCATCGTGCCCTACCCGCCCGGTGGCAGCGTCGAGATCGTTTCGCGCGTGATCAGCGACCGGCTGGCGCAGGCCCTGGGTCAGCCGGTGGTGGTCGAATCGAAGGGTGGTGCGGCCGGCAACATCGGCGCGTACTACGTGGCCACGCAGCCGGCCGACGGCTACACGCTGGTGATGGGCACGCAGAGCACGCACGGCACCAACAACCTGCTGTTCAAGGAAACGCGCCACGATCCGGTGAAGGACTTCGAGCCCATCACCATGGTGGCGGCCGCGCCGCTGCTGCTGGTGGTCAACCCCAAGGTGCCGGCCACCGACGGCCCATCGCTGCTGAAGTACATCGCCGACCAGAAGGACGGCGTGAGCTTCGGCTCCGCCAGCACGGGCGGCGGGGGTCACCTGGCCGGCGAGCGCTTCAAGAAGCTCACGGGGCTCAACCTGGTCCACATCCCCTACAAGGGAAGCGGGCCGCTGCGCACCGACCTGATCGCGGGCCACGTGCCCATGAGCTTCGACAACATGGCCTCCGCCCTGCCCGCGGTGCAGGCCGGGCAGCTGCGCGCACTGGCGGTGACCACCGCGACACGCAGCAGCGTGGCGCCCGAGATTCCCACCATGGCCGAGGCCGGCTTCCCGCCGTTGGTGCTGGACACCTGGTATGCGCTCTTCGCGCCGGCAGGGACGCCCAGGCCGATCGTCGACCGGCTCAACAAGGAGGTGGTGAAGATCCTGCACGAGCCTGCCGTGACGGAGCGGCTGCGCGGCCTGGGCATGGACGTCGTCACCACCACGCCCGAGGGGCTTCGCACGCGGGTCGTGGAGGACACCGCGCGCTACAAGCGCATCATCGACGACGCGAAGATCGAGGCGCAATGAAGGCGGGAACATCGGCAGCAACAGCGTCTGCGTCTGCGTCTGCGTCTGCGTCTGCGTCTGCGTCTGCAACACCGTCTGCGACTGCGGCGCTGCCCGCGCCCTCGATGGCCGGCCACCCCGGCGTCGGCATGGCCTTCAAGGCGCGCCTGGCACGCGGCGAGCTGCTGCTCGGCTGCAACGTGCGGCACTCGCGCACGCCGGAGATCGGCGCCATCCTCAGGGATTGCGGCTACAGCTGGCTCATGCTGGACAACGAGCACAGCCCGATGACGCCGCACCTCGGCTACGACATGGCGCTCGGCGCGCTGCGCGCCGGGCTGCTGCCCTTTGCGCGGGTGCGCCGCAACGACGAGGCCGAGATCGCCAGCTGGCTCACGAACGGCGCACTCGGCGTGGTGGTACCGCACGTCAACTCCACCGACGAGGCGCGCCGTGCGAGCCGCGCGGCCAAGTACCCGCCGCAGGGCACGCTTTCCGTGCCGGGATCGATTCCGCAGTTCGGCTACGGCATTCCGCTGGCCGAGGCGAGCAGGCGCTTCAATGAAGAGTCGGTGACCATGCTGATGATCGAGAGCGAAGCCGCCGTCGAGGCCGTCGAGGACATCGCGGCCGTGCCCGGTGCGGACGTGCTCTTCGTCGGCAGCAGCGACCTGGTTTTCGACATGGGCCTGCCCGGTGGGTACGACCATCCGCGCTACGTGGGCGCGCTCGAGCGCATCGCATCGGCGGCGCGCGCGCACGGCAAAGGCTTCGGCGTGGGCGGCGTCGGGCGCGATGCGCAATGGGAGGCCGTGCTCGCGCTCGGTGCCCAGGTGGTGTTGACCGAGAACGACCTGAGCATGCTCGTCAACCGAGCGCGCGAACGCTCGGCCTTCTTCGCGGCCCTGGCGCAGCGCCGCCCTCCTCCTCAGACCTGAGACATCCACGATGCAGACAACAGCACAGATACAGGACCGCGACCAGCTGCGCGACGCGCATCCCAAGCGGGTGCGCGAGGCGATCCGCGAGGGCCGCTGGGACGGCCCGACGGTGGGCATGGCGCGCGGCTACATCCAGACCAACGTGGCGATCGTGCCCGAGCGCCACGCCTTCGACTTCCTGCGCTTCTGCCTGCGCAACCCCAAGCCCTGTCCGCTGGTGGAGGTGCTCGAACCCGGGGACCCGGTGCCGCGGCAGTCGACGCCGGGGGGCGACCTGCGCACCGACGTGTCGCGCTACCGCGTGTTCCGCGACGGCAAGCTTGCCGAGGAAGTACGTGACCTGCGCGCGCTGTGGCGCAAGGACCACGTGGGTTTCCTGATGGGCTGCAGCGTGTCCTTCGACCAGGCGATGCTCGACGGCGGCATCGAACTGCGCCACCTGCAGAGCGGCACCGGCCGCATCGCGGTCTACGAAAGCGGCATTGCCTGCCAGCCGGCCGGCATGTTCCACGGCAACATGATCGTGAGCATGCGGCCGATTCCGAAGACGCTGCTGGTGCGTGCGATCGAGATCACCTCGCAGTACCCGATCGCCCACGGCTCGCCGGTGCATGTGGGCGATGGCGCGGAGATCGGGATTCCCGACATGGCGAAGATCCACAGCGGGAAGGTCAACGAGGTCGGACCGGATGAGGTGCCGGTGTGGTGGGGCTGCGGCGTCACGCCGCAGGCGATCGCGGTCGCGTCGGGCGTGCCGGAGATGATCACGCATGCCACAGGGCACCTGTTTGCGACGGACCTGCGCGTCAGCGCGCATCGCACCGGCCTGTAGCGGCCAGGGCTCGAAGGGCCGCGGGCCCCTTCGAGCGTGCTTCAGCCCTGCTGGTAGCGCTTGCCGAGCGCCAGCAGTTCGGGCGTGCCGATCACGGCATTGAGGCCGTCGAAGTCGAGCATCTCGGCCCGCATCGCGTTGGTGCTGCCGTTGGCGTGCAGCGAATCGAAGTAGCGCTTCATCTGGGCGCCGAGGAAGCGCACCACGCCGCCCGGGAAGATGACGATGCGGAAGCCCATCTCGCCCAGTTCGCCCGCCGACTGCAGCGGTGTCTTTCCGCCTTCGACCATGTTGGCCAGAAGCGCCGCACGGCCGTCGAACTGGCGGCAGGCGCGCTGCATGTCCGCCGGGCTGCGCAACGCCTCGATGAAGAGCACGTCGACGCCGCAGGCGAGGTAGGCCTCGGCGCGCACCAGGGCGGCGTCGAGGCCCTCGATGGCGACCGCGTCGGTGCGGGCGATGATCAAGGTGTCGTCTCGGGTCCTCGCATCGAGTGCTGCCTTGAGCTTGCCGCACATCTCGGCCTGCGGGATGACCGACTTGTCGTCCAGGTGGCCGCAGCGCTTCGGAAAGCCCTGGTCCTCCAGCTGGATGGCCGCGGCGCCGGCACGCTCGAACAGACGCACGGTGCGCTGGGTGTTGAGCGCGTTGCCGTAGCCGGTGTCGCCGTCCACGATGACCGGGGTGTCGACCCGGTCGGTGATGCGGCCGAGCACGTCGGCCGTTTCGGTGGCCGTGGTCAATCCGACGTCCGAGCGTCCATGCGAGGTGTAGGCCACGGCGGCGCCCGACAGGTAGAGGGCGTCGAAGCCGGACTGCGTCGCGACGAGCGCAGAGAACGGGTCATAGACGCCGGGTGCGAGAACCGGCCCGCCGGCGCGCAGCCGCGCCTTGAGCGAAGGCTTGTGCGTCATGCGGTCAACTCACGCGAACGCCAGTGGCCTTGGCCACCGCGGCCCAGCGCTTGAGTTCGGCAGCGATGAAGGCCTTGAACTGCGCGCTCGTGCTGCCCACGGACTCCAGCCCATCATGGGCCAGGCGCTGCTTCACCGCCTCGGAGCGGCCGGCCTTGATCGCGACCTGCTCGAGCATCTTTGCATCTTCGGCCTTCAGCTTGGCAGGTGCGAGCACGCCGTACCAGGTGCGGTAGTCGAAACCTGGAAGCACCTCGTCCATCGGCGCGGCCTCGGGATACGCGGCCAGGCGTTCCTTGGTGCTCACGCCGAGCGCCTTGAGCTTCTTGCTTTCCAGGAAGGGCCGCACCGTCGCGACATTAGACAGCATCAGCTGTACCTGGCCGCCCAGCAGGTCCTGCACGGCGGGCGCCGCGCCCTTGTAGGGCACGCTCACGATGTCGAGCTTGGCCTGGGCCTTCAGCATCTCGCCCGAGAGCTGGCTCGCGCTGCCCAGTCCCGCGCCTGCAACGCTGAGCTTGCCGGGGTTGCGGCGGGCGTAGGCGATGAGTTCCGCCGTGTTCTTGACCGGCAGATCGGGATGGCAGACCAGCAGCAGCGGCGAGGTGGCGATCAGGCTCAAGGGCGTGAAGTCCCGCAGCGGATCGAAGTTCTGCTTGATCCCGATGGCCGGGTTGATGGCGTGGCTGGTGTAGGCCAGCAGCAGCAGGTTGGGGTCTCCGACGGCCTGTGCGACGGTGGAGGCGGCGATGTTGCCGCCAGCGCCGGGCTTGTTCTCCACGATCACCGTCCGGTGCAGTTCCGCTTCCATGGCCTGTGCGAGCGCGCGCCCGACGATGTCGGTGCCGCCACCCGGTGTGGCGCCGACCTGTATGCGCATGGCCTGCGAAGGGCCTTGGGCCCAGCCGTCCAGGTGCAGTGCGCCGAGGCCCAAGGGCGCGGCGAGGCTCAGGAAATGTCGTCGTTTCATCGGTGTCTCCGGTGTCTCTCTGTAGGGTAGTGGCAAGTGCGCTCAGGCTGTCTCGGCAGCAGCACCTTGGGGTACCTCGGGTGGCACGAAAGGCTTGCGCTGCATATTCATGCGCTTGGCCTGCCGGATCTCGAACTCCTCGAAGGCCTGGGTGCGGTTGCTGCCGCGCAGGCCACCGCGCACCGAGCCGGCGCGGTCGTCGCCGTAATACGGCGCCCAGTCCGGCGGCAGTTGCTGGGCGCAGGGCACCGCAAGCCACAGCCGCAGCAGGTGGCGCCTTTGGTCGGGTTCCTCGTGATCGACGAAGCTTGTGCGCGAGTGAACCACGGTGTAGTTGTTGAGCAACTGCAGGTCGCCCTGCTCGAACCACATGGAAAAGAGCAGCGCGGGGTCTTCGAGCAGGGTGTCGATCAAGTCCAGTGCTTCGACCTGCCGGGTGCTCAGGCGCGGGACTTCGGGGAAGTCGCGCTGCGCGGCATTGACGTTCTTGCGGTTGATGCGGAAGGCGAACGGCGCGTCCGCACGGCCGAGCAGCGGGATGGCGTAGTACGGCGGCTGCGACGGGTCCTGCGCGCCCTGGTAGCTGTAGTGGAAGACGCCGCGAAGCGTCTCCACCAGGTCGGGCCGGCGGCGCGCGAACTCGGCCACCAGCGCCTTCGAGCTGACGATCTTGCTGGCGCCGCCCTCCTTGGCCGTGCGGCGGCACAGCAGCGCGACCACGTCGCAGGAGTCGCAATGGAAATCGAGCTGCGCGTTGGTGTTGTAGCCACGGCCGTTGGTCACCTTGTAGCTGCCGCCGGCATCGCGCACGTCGTTGAGGATGTCGCTCGCCTTGTTCTGGGTGCGCGCCACGCCCAGATGCAAGCCCAGGCCCCAGTAGGCGACGCGGCAATCTTCCTCGCTCCAGCGGTCCACGGGAAAGCCCTTGAGCTGGCACATGCCCCAGTGGCCCTGGGTGCAGGCCAATGCGGCCTGCAGCGCATCGACCGAGGCCTGCGGCAGCGGGAAGTCGTCCTGCGTCATTTCCACCAGCGGCTTGCCGGCGCGCCTGGCGTGAGCGAGCGCAGCGTCGAAGCCGGCGACGGCTTCCGGGCTCAGTCGTTGGATCCAGCTCGTGTCGGCAGCGGCCTCGTGGGCGCGCCAGCCTGTGTCGGGGGTGTTCATGTCAGCTCTCCGTGGCAAGTTGCAATCGGTCATCCGGTGCGGCAAGCACGCGGGCATGGCATGAAGTCTAGGGAACACCGACCGCAAGAAAAAGTGACTATATTTGTCGACTTGCATCAAAAATCCTGATGAAGATCGAAGCGTTCCATACCCTCGACGCGGTGGTCCGGGGCGGCAGTTTCGCTGCCGCAGCGCAAGCCATGCACCTCACGCCCAGCGCGGTCAGCATGCAGATGAAGCAGCTCGAGCAGTACCTGGGGCGGCCGCTTTTCGACCGCTCGGGGCAGCAGGTGCGCGTGACACCGGCCGCGCTGGAGCTGGTGGGCACCATGCGACCCGCGCTCGACGCGCTTCAGGGTTTGCGCCACCGCACGCCAACGGGCGTGGCGGGCCACCTCAAGATCGGCATGATCGAACTGCTGCAGCCGCTGTTGCTGCCGCCTGCGATCACCCACACCAGGCGCTTCTATCCCGGCCTGCACATTGCGCTTCGGCGCGGCACGAGCATGGAACTGACCGAGGCGGTGCGTGCCGGCCAGCTCGACACGGCCCTGGTTGCGCGCCCGGCGAGCGGGGCGCCCAGCGGACTTGAATGGACGCCGCTGATCCGCTGCGAGCTGGTCTTCATTGCCCCGCCGCAGAGCGAACCGGCCCACGCCCGGCCGTTGACGGCTGCGCGTGAACGCGCACGGCTGGTGGAACTGATGCGCTCGCTCGACTGGATTCGCTACAACCGCGCGACCACCACAGGGGCGATGGCCACGCGCTTCGTGCGCGGGTTGGTGCCGCAGAAGCGTAGCCTGATGGAGCTCGAAGGCGCGGCCGCGATCGTCGCGATGGTGCATGCGGGGCTGGGCTTCTCGGTGCTGCAGGTGCTCAACCGTGCGCTCTTCGAGCAGTACCCGGTGCGGGTAATGGCCTTGGGCAAGCAAGCCCCCTACTTCGACATCTGCGCCGTTCGGCGCTCCGGCGACGTGAACGACCGGCTGCACCAGGCCTGGACCGAGGCGCTGCGGGCGGCCCTGGTCGAGGCCAAGCTGGCGATCCAGCCGGTCGCGACGCCTACTGAAGCGTTTCCTTGAGCGCGGGCGGCAGCGGGAGAGAGAAAACGGAAATGCCCTCCTCGACCAGGTCGCGGGCCTCCTCGGGCGTGGCCTTGCCGCGGATGCCGCGCTCCTCGGCCTCGCCGTAGTGCATCTTGCGCGCCTCGGCGGCGAAGCGGTCGCCGACGTCTTCGGTCTTGGCCATCAATTCGCGCACCGCGCGCATCAGGCGCCCCTCGGGCGAGTCGTTCTGCGCGACAACCGGCACCGGGGCGGCGTCGGCGGGCGGCTTGGCGCTGCCGAGGTTCAGGCGGGGCGCAGTGAGCAGCTTGGTGATGGCCGTGTCGCCGCACATCGGGCAGGACACGAGGCCGCCGGCGAGCTGCGTCTCGAAGTCGTCATTGGATGCAAACCAGCCTTCGAAGCCGTGACCGTGCGCGCATCGGAGATTGAGGACCTTCATTGGGCGGATTATCCGCGGCCCGACGGCGCAGCATTGCTTTGCCAGTCGAGCACCCACGCGCCGGACAGGACGTTCTGCAGCCAGAGCGTGCAGGTCAGGGTCTTGGCATCCGAGACGGTGCCGTCGCGGCACCAGTCCAGCAATTGCGCCGGCGTGGCCGTGGTCGCCTCGACGAACTCCTCGTGATCGAGCTGCTGGCTGCCCCCCGTGAGACCGCGCGCAAAGTAGATGTGGATGATCTCGGTCGAATAGGCCACTGCCAGGTGCATGGCGCCGGCATGGGCCCACTCGCGGGCCGTATAGCCCGTTTCCTCCTGCAGCTCGCGCTGGCCGCAGAACAACGGGTCCTCGCCGGGGTCGAGCTTGCCGGCCGGAAACTCGGTCATCACCCGGTCGATCGGATAGCGGTACTGGCGCACCATTGCCACGCGACCATCGTCGAGCAACGGCACCACCACCACCGCGCCGGGATGGACGATGTACTCGCGGGTCGCGCTCTTGCCGTCGGGCAGGCGCACGGTGTCGCGCTTGGCATGCAGGAAGTTGCCCTTGAAGAGCTGCTCGCTGGCCATGCCCTCTTCCTTCAGATGCGCGTCGTCCATGTCATTTCCGGTGCTTGAGGAGGTAGCGCCACGTGAAGCCCGGGAAGGCGAGCACGATGAACAGCGCTGCCGTTACCGCGTAGAACTCCCAGCCCTGCGGCGCGATCTGGCCCGCGCGGCGCTCGAAAAGGAGGCCGATGCCGCCGGCCGCGAAATAGAGGATCACCAGCTCGCCCACTCGGAGGGCCAGCGATTTGGCGCGCCCCGCGAGCGGCACCACGCCGAGCAGGCGCTCGTTCAGGAAGGGCAGGTTGGCCGCAAGAAGCGCGACCAGCAGCACCACCCAGACGGACGCCCCCTGCGACACGGCCTCAGCCGGCCAGCGTGGCGACGATGGCCTTGGCGCAGAGCGCCATCAGGCCGCCGGGCAAGATGCCCAGGATCAGGATCAGCGCGCCATTCAGCGCCAGCACTGCGCGCACCTCGCGCGGCGCCGAGACCGTGCTTGCCGTCACCGGAGCGTCGAAGTACATGACCTTGACCACGCGGATGTAATAGAAGGCGCCGACCAGGGACATCACGACCGCGAACACCGCCAGCGCGATGTACAGGCCCTGGCCCGATGCGATCAGCGCCTGCAGCACCGCCAGCTTGGCATAGAACCCGACCAGCGGCGGGATGCCCGCCAGCGAGAACATGGCGATGGCCATCACGCCGGCGTAGAGCGGACTGCGCTGGTTGAGACCGGCCAGATCGGTGATCTCCTCGCTCTCGAAGCCCTCGCGCGCCAGCAGCAGGATGATGCCGAAGCTGGCCAGCGTGGTCAGCACGTAGGTCACGATGTAGAACATCGCGGCGCTGTAGGCGAACTGGGCGTTGTAGGTGCTGTTGTTGACCACGCCCGCGACCATGCCCAGCAGCATGAAGCCCATCTGCGAGATCGTCGAGTAGGCCAGCATGCGCTTGAGATTGGTCTGCGCAATGGCTGCCAGATTGCCCACCAGCAGCGAGGAAATAGCAAGCATCGCGAGCATCTGCTGCCAGTCGATGGCCAGCGGCAGCAGCCCCTCCACGAGCAGGCGGATGATGATGGCGAAGGCCGCGAGCTCGGGCGCGGCGCCGATCATCAGGGTGACAGCAGTGGGCGCGCCCTGGTAGACGTCAGGCACCCACATGTGGAACGGCGCCGCGCCGACCTTGAAGGCCAGGCCGGCCACGATGAACACCAGCCCGAAGACCAGCACCTGGTGGTTGACCTTGCGGCTGGCGATGGCCTTGAAAACCTCGGTGGTGTCGAGCGAGCCGGTGGCTCCGTACATCATCGACAGGCCGTAGAGCAGGAAGCCGCTGGCCATGGCGCCGAGGACGAAGTACTTCATCGCGGCCTCGCTGGCCACCGCGTTGTCGCGCCGCAGGGCGACCAGCGCATAACTCGACAGCGTGAGCAGCTCCAGGCCGAGATAGATCACCAGGAAGTTGCCGCCCGAGATCATCACGAAGATGCCCAGCAGCGAGAACATGCTCATGGTGAAGAGCTCGCCGCCACGCAACATGCCACGGTCGGCCGCATACGGCCGCCCATAGACGAGCGTGACCATCAATGCGAGCGAGGCAAAGCACTTGAGCCAGTTGCCCATGGGGTCGCTCACGACCATGCCGCCGAAGCCGTAGTGGGTCGCGGCGTCGGTGGCCTGCAGGCCGGTGAGGACGGCAACCACGGCCAGCGTGAGCAGTGTCAGCACGTAGGTGCGCGTGCGGTGGGTGTCGGTCGTGGACAGATCCACCAGCGCGATGATGCAGGTCATGACCAGCAGCACCAGCTCGGGGTAGATCGTCATCCAGCTGAGTTTGTCAATCATCTCGTTCTCTCAGGGCCTGGTTACTCAGCCCGGAATCTTGGACGTCTGCACGTGGCGCATCAGCTCGCTCACGGAGGCATTGGTCGCGTCGGTGAAGGGCTTGGGATACAGGCCCATCCACAGCACTGCGATCGCGAGCAGCGCCAGCATGAGGAACTCGCGGGCGTTGATGTCGCCCAGTTCCTTGACGTGATCGTTGCCCACTGGACCCAGGTAGACGCGCTTGTACATCCACAGCGTGTAGGCCGCGCCGAAGATCAGCGCCGTGGCCGCGCCCAGGCCCAGCCAGAAGTTGGCCTTGACCGCGCCGATGATCACCATCCATTCGCCGACGAAGCCTGCGGTCGCGGGCAGGCCGCAATTGGCCATCGCGAACAGCAAGGCGAAGGCCGCGAACTTGGGCATGGTGTTGACGACGCCGCCGTAGTCGGCGATCTGACGCGAATGCACGCGGTCGTACAGCACGCCGATGCACAGGAACATGGCGCCCGAGACAAAGCCGTGCGCGATCATCTGGACGATGCCGCCCGAGATCCCGATCTCGTTGAAGATGAAGAAACCCAGCGTGACGAAGCCCATGTGGGCCACCGACGAATAGGCCACCAGTTTCTTCATGTCTTCCTGGACCAGCGCCACGAGACCGACGTAGATCACCGCGACCAGCGACAGCGCGATCATGAGCCAGGCCCATTCGTGGGCGGCGTCGGGCGCGATCGGCATCGAAAAGCGCAGGAAGCCGTAGGCCCCTAGCTTCAGCATGATCGCCGCCAGCACCGCCGAGCCGCCGGTGGGCGCCTCGACGTGGACGTCGGGCAGCCAGGTGTGGACCGGCCACATCGGCACCTTGACCGCAAACGCCGCGAAGAAGGCGAAGAACAGGAAGGTCTGCTCCCTGGCCGTCAGCGGCAGCTTGTGCCAGCTCAGGATGTCGAAGCTCCCGCCAGAACGGTTGTAGAGATAGATCAGCGCGACCAGCATCAGGAGCGAGCCGAGCAGCGTGTAGATGAAGAACTTGAATGCAGCGTAGATCTTCTTCGGGCCGCCCCAGATACCAATGATCAGGTACATCGGGATCAGCGTCGCCTCGAAGAACGAGTAGAACAGCACGCCGTCGAGCGCCGAGAAGGTACCGATCATGAGCCCCGAAAGAATCAGGAAGGCGCCCATGTACTGGTTGACGCGCTCGGTGATCACTTCCCAGGCCGAGATCACCACGATGACGGTGATGAAGGCCGTCAGCAACACCAGCCACAGCGACAGGCCGTCAAGGCCGACGTGGTAGTTGACGTTGAAGCGCTCGATCCAGCTGCCCTTCTCGACGAACTGCATCGCGGCGGTGCCGTTCTGGAAACGCGTGTAGAGCGGAACGGTGGCCAGGAAGCTGACGATCGAACCGACCAGCGCGATCCAGCGCACGATGCTCGCGTGCTGCTCACGACCAATGGCGAGCAGTACGGCGCCAAAGACGATAGGCACCCAGATGGCAAGGCTCAACAGACCCATTTTTGTTTTTCTCCAGCGGCGCGCTTATCTGTTGAACCAGACGAAATACGTCATGAGGATGAAGATGCCCAGGAGCATCGCGAATGCGTAGTGATAGATGTAGCCCGACTGCATCCAGCGGATGACGCCGGCGATGCGGCCTATCGCCTTCCAGGAGCCGTCGACGATGGCCCCATCGATGATCCCCTGGTCGCCGCCCTTCCAGAGGCCGGTGCCCAGGGCGCGCGTGCCGCGCGCGATGAGGTTCTCGTTGATCCAGTCCATGTAGTACTTGTTTTCCAGCAGCCGGTAGACCGGGCCGAAGGCGCGCTTGATCGCCTCGGGCAGCGCCGGATTGACCAGGTACATGTACCAGGCCAGCACCACGCCGGCCAACGCCAGCCAGAACGGTGCGGCGGTCAGACCGTGCAGGCCCATGGCCATGGGGCCATGGAAGGCCTCGGCCAGTTCCTTCATCGCGTGATGCTTGTTGGCGTCGACGAAGATCGCGTCCTTGAAGAACTCGCCGTAGAGCATCGGATCGATCGTCATGTAGCCGATCACCACCGATGGGATGGCCAGCAGCACCAGCGGCAGCCAGACCACCCAGGGCGACTCGTGCGGCTTGGCGTGATCGTCATGGTGGCCATGATCGGGCTCGGCATCGGGCTCATGGTGATGCGCATCCGGATTCTGGTCGTAGCGCTCCTTGCCGTGGAAGACGAGGAAGTACATGCGGAACGAATAGAAGGCCGTCACGAACACGCCTGCGAGCACGGCCCAATACGCGAAGCTGGCGCCCCACAGATGGCTCTCGTGCACCGCTTCGATGATGCTGTCCTTCGAGTAGAAGCCCGCGAAGAATGGCATGCCGATCAGCGCCAGCGAACCGAGCAGCGAGGTGATCCAGGTGATAGGCATGTACTTGCGCACGCCGCCCATCCAGCGGATGTCCTGGTTGTGGTGCATGCCGATGATCACCGAACCGGCGCCGAGGAACAGCAACGCCTTGAAGAAGGCGTGCGTCATCAGGTGGAACACCGCGACCGAGTACGCCGAGGCGCCCAGGGCGACCGTCATGTAGCCCAACTGGGAGAGCGTGGAATAGGCCACCACGCGCTTGATGTCGTTCTGGATGATGCCGAGAAAGCCCATGAAGATCGCCGTGATCGCGCCGATCACCAGCACGAAGGAGAGGGCCGTATCGCTCAGCTCGAACAGCGGCGACATGCGCGCCACCATGAAGATGCCGGCGGTGACCATGGTCGCCGCGTGGATCAGCGCAGAGATGGGAGTGGGGCCTTCCATCGAGTCCGGCAGCCACACGTGCAGCGGGAACTGGGCGCTCTTGCCCATCGCGCCGATGAACAGGCAGATGCAGATCACGGTGATCAGCATCCAGTCGGTTCCGGGGAAGCCCAGTGTGGCCAGTTCATTCGCCTTGGCGAAGGCCTCGCCGTAGTTCAGCGTGCCGGCGTATGCGGCAATCAGGCCGATGCCGAGGATGAAGCCGAAGTCACCCACGCGGTTGACCAGGAAGGCCTTGAGGTTGGCGAAGATGGCGCTCGGCTTGTTGTACCAGAAGCCGATCAGCAAGTAAGACACCAGGCCCACGGCTTCCCAGCCGAAGAACAACTGGAGCATGTTGTTGCTCATCACCAGCATCAGCATGGAGAAGGTGAAGAGCGATATGTAGGCAAAGAAGCGGTTGTAGCCCTCGTCCTCCTCCATGTAGCCGATGGTGTAGATGTGCACCATGAGCGAGACGAAGGTGACGACGCACATCATCATGGCCGTCAGGCCGTCGACCAGGAAGCCGACTTCCATCCTGAGGCCGCCGACCACCATCCATTCGTAGATCGTGGCGTTGAAACGGGCGCCGTCGGCGACCACGCTCTTGAGCGTCATGGCCGAGATGACGAAGGCCACGAAGACGCCGAGGATGGTCAGAGAGTGCGAAGCACGGCGGCCGAAGCGGTTGCCACCGAACTTGGTGCCGAACAGCCCGGCCAGCAATGAGCCGACGAGCGGCGCCAGGGGAACCGCGAGCAGCGCGGAGGCAGAGAGTGTTGCGCTCATGTGATTGCCCTTTAACCCTTGAGCGCGTTGAGTTCGTCGACGTTGATGTTCGACTTGTTGCGGAACAGCAGCACCAGCAGCGCCAGCCCGATTGCGGATTCCGCTGCGGCCACCGTCAGGATGAAGAACACGAAGATCTGGCCGTGCATGTCGCCCAGGAAGTACGAGAAGGCGACGAAGTTCATGTTGACGGCGAGCAGCATCAGCTCGATGCACATCAAGAGAACGATCAGGTTCTTCCGGTTCAGGAAGATGCCGATCACCGACAACGCGAAGAGCATCGCACCGAGCGAGAGGAAGTGTCCGAGCGTAAGGGTCATGCCTTGGTCTCCCCGGCTGCAGGCGCTTTTTCGGCCACGGGTTGCGCGGCCTGCGTCACCGGCATCTGCACGATGCGCACGCGGTCGCGCGCCTTCACGCGCACCTGGTCGGCGGGGTTCACGTACTTGCTGTCCTTGCGCGTGCGCAGCGTGAGTGCAATGGCTGCGACGATGGCCACGAGCAGGATGACGGCCGCGATCTCCAGCGGGAAGAGGTATTCGGAGTAGAGCAGCTTGCCGAGCTCCAAAGTGTTGGAGGAGTCCGGGCCGGTGGCCATCGGACGGCGCGGCTCGGCAAGGCGGAAGCCGCCCATCAGCACTGCCGCCATCTCCAGCGCGATGAGCGCCCCCACTCCCGCGGCGAGCGGGAAATGCTTCCAGAAGCCCTGCCGCAATGCGTCGACGTTGATGTCGAGCATCATCACCACGAACAGGAACAGCACCATCACCGCGCCCACGTAGACCAGCACCAGCGAGATGGCGAGAAATTCGGCACGCAGCAGCAGCCAGATGGCAGAGGCCTGGAAGAAGGCGAGCACCAGGTAGAGCGCCGCATACACAGGATTGCGTGAGGTGATGACGCGGAAGGCCGCGAACAGCAGCACCGCGGCGAACAGGTAGAACAGACCGGTCTTGACGTCCATGGATCGGTTTCGTTATTTGTTGTCGGGCCGAGTCCGCTCAGCGGTACTTGGCGTCGGCCGCCTTGTTGGCGGCAATTTCTTTTTCGTAGCGGTCGCCCACGGCCAGCAGCATGTCCTTGGTGAAGTACAGGTCGCCCCGTTTCTCGCCGTGGTATTCCAGGATGTGTGTCTCGACGATGGAGTCGACCGGGCAACTCTCCTCGCAGAAGCCGCAAAAGATGCACTTGGTCAGGTCGATGTCGTAGCGCGTGGTGCGGCGTGAGCCGTCATCGCGCACGTCCGACTCGATGGTGATGGCGAGCGCCGGGCACACGGCCTCGCAGAGCTTGCAGGCGATGCAGCGCTCCTCGCCGTTCTCGTAGCGGCGCAGCGCGTGAAGGCCGCGAAATCGCGGGCTGAGCGGCGTCTTCTCTTCCGGGAACTGCACCGTGATTTTGCGTGCGAAGGCGTACTTGCCCGTGACGGCCAGGCCCTTGAACAGTTCGACCAGCATGAAGCTGGACAGGAAGTCCTTGAGCGAGAAGGCCGACGCCTTCGTGTTCGATGATGAGCGCGCAAGCGCGCGTGCAGTGCTCGCAGCCATGGCGATTCCAGTTATTTCCAGATATTGAACGGGGTCTGCATCCAGGCGCCGACCACCACCAGCCACACCAGCGTGACCGGGATGAAGATCTTCCAGCCCAGACGCATGATCTGGTCATAGCGGAAGCGCGGGAAGGTCGAGCGGACCCACAGGAACATGGTGACCACGACGAAGGTCTTGAGGCCGAGCCAGATCCAGCCGGGGATGAAGCCCAGGAAATCGAAAGGAGGCAGCCACCCGCCGAGGAACAGCACGGCGCACAGAATGGAGACCAGCCACATGTTGGCGTACTCGGCCAGGAAGAACATGGCGAAGCTCATGCCCGAGTACTCGATCATGTGTCCGGCGACGATTTCCGATTCGCCTTCCACCACGTCGAAGGGATGGCGGTTGGTCTCGGCCAGGCCCGAGATGAAGTAGACGACGAAGATCGGCAGCAGCGACAGCCAGTTCCATGACAGGAAACCGATGCCCATCGAGGCGAAGTGGCCCTTGCCCTGCCCCATCACGATGTCGGTCATGTTGAGACTGGCGGACACCATCAGCACGACCACGAAGCAGAAGCCCATTGCGATCTCGTAGCTCACCATCTGCGCCGAGGCGCGCAGCGCGCCCAGGAAGGCGTACTTGGAATTCGACGCCCAGCCAGCAATGATCACGCCGTAGACCTCGAGAGAGGTAATGGCCATGACGAAGAGCAGGCCGGCGTTGATGTTGGCCAGCGCGACCTCGGGGCCGAAAGGGATCACGGCCCAGGCGGCGAGCGCCGGCATGATGGTCATGATCGGCCCCAACAGGAACAGCCCCTTGTTGGCGACCGTGGGAAGGATGATTTCCTTGGTCAGCAGCTTGAGCGCATCGGCGATGGGTTGCAGCAGGCCCAGCGGACCGATGCGGTTCGGGCCCACGCGGATCTGGGTGAAACCGATGGCCTTTCGTTCCCACAACGTGAGATAGGCCACGGCGCCCATCAACGGCAACACGACGACGACGATCTTGATCAGCGTCCAGATCACCGGCCAGGCGACGGCGGTCCACCATGGGGCCGCGACCAGGCCGAGGCCGAAGCCATGAAGGCTGTCGATCATGCGAGCACCTCCTGCGCATCGTCGACGTGCGGGGCGCGTGCATCGGCGGTGAGCTGGAGCGAGGGCGCACGGCGCACGATCGAATCGAGCTGGTAGATCGAGGCGACGACCGGTGCCGCGGCCGGCGTGGTCCGTTCGCCGTCAAGGCGCGCCGCGGTGGCGTTGCTCAGCCTGTCGGCCGTCAGCAAGCCGGAGCCCAGGCCGATGTCGGCCTGTACCTCGGCCACCGACTCGAAAGAGAAGCCCGGCAGGCCCAGCAGGTTGGCGAGCACGCGCAGCACTTTCCAGGCAGGGCGTGTCTCGCCCAGCGGCTTCACCACGGCATGGAAGCCCTGCACGCGACCTTCGGCATTGACGAAGCTGCCGGGCGTTTCGCTGAAGGGCGCGATCGGGAGCAGGACGTCGCTGAATTCGAGATTGGCCTTGAAGGGGCTCAAGGTCACGACCATCTGGGCATGCGTCAGCGCATCGCGAGCACTGACGCCGGCCGCCGAGTCGAACACCGGCTCGGTGTTGAGCAGCAGCACGGCCTTGAGCGCACCCGACAGCATCGCGCCCGCGTTCAGCCCGGCGTCCATTGGCAACGCGCCGACGAGCTGGGCGCCGACCGTGTTGGCGGCCTCGGTCAGATAGCCGACGCTCGCGCCCGTCTGGGCGCCGATCCAGTTGGCGAGTGCCAGCAGTGCGCTGGCGTCGGCGTGGTGGGCAGCGGCATTGCCGAGCAGGATGGCCTTGCGCTCGCCTCCGAGCAGCGAGGCAGCGATCGCCTTGGCCTGGTCGCCGGGTTCGGAAGAGCGGTCGATCGGGGCGGCCGCGCCAGTTGTCGCAGCGATCGCGCCAGCAATCTCGGCGAGCCAGTCGATCCAGTCGTGCGCCGGCACGCGCACGGCATTTGCAACCGACATGGCCCAGGCTTCATCGTCAGACAGTAGCTCTGGCGACGTGAGCGCGCTGAGCACCCCACCCTTGCGCAAGGCCTGGCGAATGCGCTGCGCGAAAAGCGGATGATCCTTGCGCAGGTTGCTGCCGACCACCAGAACGCGCTGCAATTGCGATAGCGAGGCGATCGAGGTGCCCAGCCATCGCACGCCCTCGAAGGCGCGGAACTCGGCATGGCGCAGGCGGTGATCGATATTGGCGCTGCCCAGGCCCTGCATGAGCAGCTTGGCCAGGTGCAGCTCTTCCAGCGTGCTGTGCGGGCTCGCCAGCGTACCGATGCTGTGCGCGCCATGGTCTGCCTTGATCTGCTTTAGGCCGTTGGCCACGTATTCGAGCGCAGTCTGCCAGTCGACGGGCTGCCATTGGCCACCCTGTTTCAGCATGGGCTGCGTGAGGCGCTCGGACCCGTTCAGTGCCTCGTACGAGAAGCGGTCGCGATCCGCGATCCAGCACTCGTTGACGTCTTCGTTCTCGAGCGGCACCACGCGCATCACGCGGTTGTTCTTGACCTGCACGATCAGGTTGGCACCCGTCGAATCGTGCGGGCTTACGGACTTGCGGCGCGACAGCTCCCAGGTGCGCGCGCTGTAGCGGAAGGGCTTGCTGGTGAGCGCACCGACCGGGCACAGGTCGATCATGTTGCCCGACAGCTCGGAATCGACCGAATCTCCGAGGAAGGTCTCGATCTCGGAATGCTCGCCGCGCTGGGTCATGCCGAGCTCCATCACGCCGGCCACTTCCTGGCCGAAGCGTACGCAGCGGGTGCAGTGGATGCAACGGCTCATCTCTTCCATGCTGATGAGCGGACCCACGTCCTTGTGGAAGACGACGCGCTTCTCTTCCTCGTAGCGCGAGGAAGAACCGCCGTAGCCCACGGCCAGGTCCTGCAGCTGGCACTCTCCGCCCTGGTCGCAGATCGGGCAGTCGAGCGGGTGATTGATCAGCAGGAACTCCATGACCGACTGCTGGGCCTTGATGGCCTTGTCGCTCTTGGTGCGCACGATCATGCCCTGCGTCACCGGCGTTGCGCAGGCAGGCATCGGCTTGGGCGCCTTTTCGACGTCGACCAGGCACATGCGGCAATTGGCCGCGATGCTGAGCTTCTTGTGATAGCAGAAGTGCGGGATGTAGGTGCCTGCCTTGTCAGCCGCATGCATCACCATGCTGCCTTCGGTCACTTCGACCTTCTTGCCGTCGAGTTCGATTTCAACCATGTCTTGTTTTCTCGCTCAGGCCTTGATCGGTGCCGTGGGCACATAGCCGGGAATCAAGGCTTCGAACTCGTGCCGGAAATGCTTGATCATGGCGCGCACCGGCATCGCGGCGGCGTCGCCCAACGCACAGATGGTGCGCCCCTGGATGTTGTCGGCAACCGAGTTCAGCAGGTCCATGTCGCTGGGCTTGCCAAACCCGTTGTGGATACGGTCCACCACGCGCCAGAGCCAGCCCGTGCCCTCGCGGCAAGGCGTGCACTGGCCGCAGGACTCATGCATGTAGAAGTAGGAAAGTCGCTTGAGCGACTCGACCATGGAGCGGCTGTCGTCCATGACGATCACCGCGCCCGAGCCCAGCATGGAGCCGGCCTTGGCAATGGAGTCGTAGTCCATCGTGCACTCCATCATGATGGAGGCCGGCAGCACCGGCGCCGAAGAACCACCCGGGATCACCGCCTTGAGTTGGCGGCCCTTGCGCACGCCGCCCGCGAGCTCGAGCAGCTTCGCGAAAGGCGTGCCCATCGGCACTTCGTAGTTGCCGGGCAGCTCGACGTCACCGCTGACGGAGTAGATCTTGGTGCCGCCGTTATTGGGCTTGCCGCACTCCAGATAGGCAGGGCCGCCGTTCACGATGATCCATGGCACCGCCGCGAAGGTCTCGGTGTTGTTGATGGTGGTCGGCTTGCCGTAGAGACCGAAGCTGGCCGGGAACGGCGGCTTGAAGCGCGGCTGGCCCTTCTTGCCTTCGAGCGATTCCAGCAGCGCCGTCTCTTCGCCGCAGATGTAGGCGCCGAAGCCGTGCGACGCGTGCAGCTGGAAGCTGAAGCTGCTGCCCAGGATGTTGTCGCCCAGGAACCCGGCCGCCCTCGCCTCTTCCAGCGCCTCTTCGAAGCGCTCGTAGGTCTGGAAGATCTCGCCATGGATGTAGTTGTAGCCCACGCTGATGCCCATCGCGTACGCCGCGATGGCCATGCCCTCGATCACGATGTGCGGGTTGAACTGCAGGATGTCGCGGTCCTTGCAGGTGCCGGGCTCGCCCTCGTCCGAGTTGCAGACCAGGTACTTCTGCCCGGGAAACTGCCGAGGCATGAAGCTCCACTTAAGGCCGGTCGGAAAGCCCGCGCCGCCGCGGCCGCGCAGGCCCGAGGCCTTGACTTCGGCGATCACCTGCTCCGGCGTGAGGCCCTCGCCGAGGATCTTGCGAAGCGCCTTGTAGCCGCCACGCGCTTCGTAGTCTGCCAGCCGCCAGTTGGTGCCGTCGAGACCGGCATAGATCTGGGGCTCGATGTGGCGATCATGGAAGCAGGTCTGGACGCCGGTGGCCTGGAACTGCGAAAGCACTTGCTCGGGCGTCATCATTGCGCGCCCTCCGTCTTTGCGCCGCGAAGGCCGTCGACCAATTGATCGAGCTTTTCGTTGCTCATGAAACTGCACATGGTGCGGTCGTTGACCAGCATCACGGGGGAATCGGCGCAGGCGCCGAGGCACTCGCTCTGCTGGAGGGTGAACATGCCGTCGGCGGTGGTCTCGCCCATCTTGATGCCCAGCTTCTTCTCGAGGTGCGCCAACGCGACCGCTCCGTCGCGCAGCTGGCACGGCAGGTTGGTGCAGACGTTGAGCTTGAACTTGCCCACCGGCTGCTGGTTGTACATGTTGTAGAAGGTCGTGACCTCACGCACGGCAATCGGTGCCATGCCGAGGTAAGCGGCGATTTCGCGCTCGCGCTGCATGCTGACGTAGCCGTCTTCCTTCTGCACGATCGTGAGCAAGGCCATGACGGCCGACTGCTTGCCGGAAGCCGGGTACTTGGCGACCTCGCGTGCGAAAAGCGCCAGCGTGGCGTCGGACAGAGGCGCCTGAGTGCTGTGGGTGGTGTCGGAAGTCATTGGTTCGCTCACCTGTCGATTTCGCCGAAGACAATGTCCATGGTGCCGATCACCGCGACCGCATCGGCGATCATGTGGCCGCGCGACATCTCGTCAAGCGCTGCCAGGTGCGGAAAACCTGGCGCACGGATCTTCAGGCGGTAGGGCTTGTTGGCCCCATCGCTCACGAGATAGATGCCGAACTCGCCCTTGGGGTGCTCGACGGCCGCATAGGCCTCGCCCTCTGGCACATGGAAGCCTTCGGTGAAGAGCTTGAAATGGTGGATCAGCTCCTCCATGTTCGCCTTCATCGATTCACGCGCGGGGGCTGCCACCTTGTGGTTGTCGGTGATCACCGGGCCGGGGTTGGTGCGCAGCCACGCCGAGCACTGCTGGATGATCCGATTGGCCTGGCGCATTTCCTCGACCCGTACGAGGTAGCGGTCATAGCAGTCCCCGGTCTTGCCGACCGGCACGTCGAATTCCATCTTGTCGTAGACGTCGTAGGGCTGCTTCTTGCGCAAGTCCCACTCGACGCCCGAGCCCCGCAGCATTGGGCCGGTGAAGCCCAGGTTGAGGGCGCGCTCGGGGGTGACGACGCCGATGCCGACGGTGCGCTGCTTCCAGATGCGGTTGTCGGTGAGCAGCGTTTCGTACTCGTCGACCATTTTCGGAAAGCGTTTGCAGAAGTCGTCGACGAAGTCGAGCATCGAACCCTGGCGGTTTTCGTTGAGCTTCTCGATCGCCTTCGCGTTCTTGATCTTGCTGATCTTGTACTGCGGCATCGCGTCCGGCAGGTCGCGGTAGACGCCACCCGGCCGGAAGTAGGCCGCGTGCATGCGGGCACCGGACACTGCCTCGTACAGATCGAACAGGTCCTCGCGCTCGCGGAAGCAGTAGATGAGCATGTTCATCGCACCGCAGTCCAGGCCGTGCGCACCCAGCCACAACAAATGGTTCAGCAAGCGCGTGATCTCGGCGAACATCACGCGGATGTACTGCGCGCGCACAGGCACCTCGAGGCCCAGCATCCGCTCGATGGCGAGGCAGTAGGCGTGCTCGTTGCACATCATCGAGACGTAATCCAGCCGGTCCATGTAGGGCAGCGACTGAATATAGGTACGGGTCTCTGCGAGTTTCTCCGTCGCGCGATGCAGCAGGCCGATGTGCGGATCGGCGCGCTGGATCACCTCGCCGTCGAGCTCGAGCACCAGGCGCAACACGCCGTGCGCCGCAGGATGCTGGGGTCCGAAGTTGAGCGTGTAGTTCTTGATGTCGGCCATATCGGTTTCAGTGCAATCCGCCGTAGTTGTCTTCGCGAATCACGCGCGGAGTGATCTCGCGCGGCTCGATCGAGACCGGCTGGTAGATCACGCGCTTCTGCTCCGCGTCGTAGCGCATCTCGACGTGGCCCGAGACAGGGAAGTCCTTGCGGAAAGGATGGCCGATGAAGCCGTAATCGGTCAGGAGGCGGCGCAGGTCATCGTGACCCTCGAACACGATTCCGTAGAGGTCGAAGGCTTCGCGCTCGAACCACGTCGCGGCACTCCAGATACCGGTCAGCGAATCGACCACCGGCAGGTCCTCGTTGGGCACGAAGACCTTGAGGCGCACGCGCTGGTTGAGGCTCACGGAAAGCAGATGCGAAACCACGCAGAAACGCTCACCTTCCCACTCGCCTTCCCGGTAGTCGGAATAGTCCAGGCCGCAAAGGTCGATCAGCTGCTCGAACTTGCAGCCGGGCGCATCGCGCAGCAACTGCGCGACCTCCAGGTAGCCGGCGGCAGGCACCACCACCGTCACTTCGCCGAGCGCGACGGTCACGCTCCTGGCCTTGTTGCCGAGCGTCTCGGTGATCTGGGCGTGCAGCGCCTCGGGAGAAATCGCAAAGTCGGTCATCGTCTCTCTCGTCTCTCGCCTTTCAGGCACGCGCGATCGTGTTGGTGCGGCGAATCTTCTGCTGGAGCTGGATGATTCCGTAGAGCAGCGCCTCTGCAGTGGGCGGACAGCCCGGCACATAGACATCGACCGGCACGATGCGGTCGCACCCACGCACGACCGAGTAGCTGTAGTGGTAGTAGCCGCCGCCGTTGGCGCACGAGCCCATCGATAGCACCCAACGCGGCTCGGGCATCTGGTCGTAGACCTTCCGCAGGGCAGGCGCCATCTTGTTGCAAAGCGTGCCGGCCACGATCATCAGATCGGACTGACGCGGGCTCGGACGAAACAGCATGCCGAAGCGGTCGATGTCGTAGCGGGCGGCGCCGGCATGCATCATTTCCACCGCGCAGCAGGCGAGGCCGAAGGTCATCGGCCAGAGTGATCCCGTCTTGGCCCAGTTCACGACCGAGTCATAGGTCGTGGTAACGAAGCCTTCTTTCATGACGCCTTCAATGGCCATGGTGGTTCCTTGTCATTCCCAATCGAGCGCACCCTTTTTCCATTCGTAGACGAAGCCCACGACGAGGATGGCGAGAAAAATCATCATGGCCCAGAAGCCGACCGGACCGATCTGCTTGAGCGCGATCGCCCACGGGAAGAGGAAGGCGATTTCGAGATCGAAAAGGATGAAGAGAATCGCCACGAGGTAGTAGCGCACATCGAACTTCATGCGCGCGTCTTCGAAGGCCTCGAAGCCGCATTCGTAGGGCGAATTCTTTTGGGCGTCCGGCCGGTTGGGGCCGAGGATGTAACCGAGAACCTGAGGCGCTACGCCTACACCGACTCCGACCAGAATGAACAACAGGACGGGGAGGTAGGAATCGAGATTCATCGGGGTCTTTACCGCTTAACGCCGACAGGAAGATCAAGCTCCCTGTCGGCGAGATTTGGTGCCGTCGGCGAGACTCGAACTCGCACAGCTTTCGCCACTACCCCCTCAAGATAGCGTGTCTACCAATTTCACCACGACGGCGGTGTTTGCATGTCCGGATGGCATGAGGAACCTGTGAGGTTTTGGCTTTCCGGGCAGCTTTAGAGTTTACCCTGAAACGGAGCCGTTTTCTTTTGACGGTTCATTGAAAACGGCAGGCAACCTCCAGCCGTGATTCGCGGAGTCCGAAGGGTGCAGGCTCACTTGGTCGGGATCTGTGCAGCGCCCGAAGCCGGTGCTGCCGGCGCCGGTGCACCGGCGGGCGGCGCCGCAGGCGCAGTGCCCGACGGAATCTGCGAGGCCGGAGCCGAAGCCGCCGGCGCAGGTGCCGGTGCAGGCGTGCCGATCGCGGCCCGCTCGAGCAAGCTGCCCCCGCCGGTGGGGCGCGCGTGGCTGAAGTAGGCCAGCAGCAGGGTGCACGCGAAGAAGACCGCAGCCAGCACACCGGTGGTGCGCGAAAGGAAGTTCGCGCTTCCGCTTGCACCGAACAGGCTCCCTGCGCTGCCGCTGCCGAAGGCAGCACCCATGTCGGCGCCCTTGCCGTGCTGGATCAGGATCAGCCCGATCATCGCGAGCGCTGCGAGCATCTGCACGCCCACGAGGATGTTGAGGACCACGTTCATTCGTTCTAACTCCTAAATTCGTTCTCGGTAGCGCGGCTTTCAGCGCGCCGCAGCAATGATCTGCAAAAAATCCGGGGCCTTGAGCGACGCGCCGCCGATCAGTCCGCCGTCGATGTCGGGCTGGGCGAGCAACTCGGCCGCATTGGCGGCATTCATGCTGCCGCCGTACAGGATGCGGATACCCGCGGCATGTTCATTTGCCGCATGGTGCAGTTGCGCACGCAGCAGCGCATGCACCGACTGCGCCTGCTCGGGCGTTGCGGTCTTGCCGGTGCCGATGGCCCACACCGGCTCGTAGGCCACCACGATCTCGCTGATGCAATGGCCATTGACATGGATAACCGCCGCAAGCTGGCGTTTGACAACTTCTTCGGTGTGCCCTGCCTCGCGCTCCGCGAGCGTCTCGCCGACGCACACGATCGGCGTGATGCCGTTGGCGAGCGCGGCGGCGGCCTTGGCGGCCACCCCTTCATCCGTCTCGCCGTGGTATTGGCGGCGTTCCGAGTGGCCCACGATCGCGTAACGCGCGCCGAAGTCCTTCAGCATCGTGGCGGATTGCTCGCCGGTGAATGCGCCTTGCTGTTGGGCCGACAGGTCCTGCGCCCCCAGGGCGATCGGCGAGCCGGCCAGCAGCGCCGAGAGCTGCGCGAGGTAAGGTGCCGGCACGCACACCGCGACCTCGCAGCCCGGCGTGCCCACGCCCTGCAGCAGTGCCTTCACCAACACTTCGTTGGCAGCCAGGCTGCCGTTCATCTTCCAGTTGCCGGCGATGAGTTTCTTCTTCGGCGTCATATCTTTGTCGTCGTTCACCAGGTCAGCACGATCTTGCCGATGTGCTGGTTGGATTCCATCAGTACATGAGCTTGGGCGGCACCGCTCGGGTCGCCTTGCGCTGCGAACACGCTGTGAATCACGGGCTTGACGGCGCCGCTCTCGAGCAACGGCCAAACCTTCTCGCGCAAGGATCTGGCGATCGCGGCCTTGAACGCAACCGGCCGCGGCCGCAGCGTCGAACCGGTGACGGTCAGCCGCCGACGCAGCACGAGGCCCGCGTTGAACTCGCTCTTGGTGCCGCCCTGCACCGCGATGATCACCAGCCGGCCGTCCTCGGCCAGGCATTCGATCTCGCGCGGCACGTAGGCACCGGCCACCATGTCGAGAATGACGTCGACACCCTTGCCGCCAGTCAAGCGCTTGGCCTCTTCGGCGAAGTCTGCCGTCTTGTAGTTGATCGCATGGTCTGCGCCGAGCTTACGGCAGGCTTCACATTTCTCGTCGCTGCCCGCAGTTGCGATCACGGTGGCGCCAAAGGCCTTGCCGAGCTGGATCGCGGTCACGCCGATGCCGCTCGTGCCACCCTGGATCAGCAAGGTCTCGCCCTTTTGCAGCCGTCCGCGGTCGAACACGTTGCTCCACACCGTGAAGAAGGTCTCCGGCAGCGAGGCCGCCTCGGCATCGCTCCAGCCCTTGGGCACCGGCAGGCATTGGGCGACAGGCGCTACGCAGAGCTCGGCGTAGCCCCCGCCGGCGACCAGCGCACACACGCGATCGCCGATCGCGAAGCCGGCCTCCTTCATGGCCGCGGCATCGCCCGAGACGATCTCGCCGGCCAACTCGAGGCCTGGCAGGTCCGAGGCGCCCGGCGGCACCGGATAGTTACCAGTGCGCTGGAGCACGTCGGGGCGATTCACACCACTGGCGGCCACCCGGATCAGCAACTCGCCCGCACCGGCAGCCGGCGCAGGCCGCTCGGCCATGCGCAGCACCTCGGGTGCGCCGAAGGAAGTGATTTCAATGGCTTTCATGCATTTCTCGGCTGTAACGCCCGCCCTCGAGGGTGGACGCAGGGTTGAACGACGGCAACGATGTCACCGCCCTCTCCTGTCATACCTGGCGGTCTCCGCCAGTCGGCTCTTGCGGACGCGAGTCCTGCTCGACCGCCACCGCCTGCTCGCCTGCGGGCTCGCCGCTGTCGACACGCGGTGCGCGCTCACCCCGAGGCGGACGATCGCCACGCTCGCGCCGCTCGCCGCGCTCCTCGCGTGGCGGACGCTCGCTGAACTCCATGCCGGCAGGGCGCTCGGCCAGCGCCTTCATCGACAGCTTGACGCGCCCCTTGTCGTCCGTCTCCAGCACCTTGACCTTCACGATCTGGCCTTCGCTGAGGTAGTCGGTCACCTTCTCGACGCGCTCGTGGGCGATCTGGCTGATGTGCAGCAGGCCGTCCTTGCCCGGGAGCAGGTTGATCAGCGCGCCGAAGTCCAGGATCTTGGTGACCGGACCTTCGTAGATCTTGCCGATCTCGACCTCCGCCGTGATCTGCTCGATGCGCTTCTTGGCCTCCTCGGCCTTGGCCGGATCAGTGGAGGCAATGGTGATCGTGCCGTCCTCGTCGATGTTGATCTGGGTGCCGGTCTCCTCGGTCAGCGCGCGGATCACCGAGCCGCCCTTGCCGATCACGTCGCGGATCTTCTCGGGGTTGATCTTCATCGTGAACAGGCGCGGCGCGAAGCTGGACACCTCGGCCTTGGCTTCGCCCATGGCTTCCTGCATCTTGCCGAGGATGTGCATGCGCGCTTCCTTGGCCTGGGCCAGGGCGACCTGCATGATTTCCTTGGTAATGCCCTGGATCTTGATGTCCATCTGCAACGCGGTGATGCCGTTGGTCGTGCCGGCCACCTTGAAGTCCATGTCGCCCAGGTGATCCTCGTCGCCCAGGATATCGGTCAGCACCGCGAAGCGGTTGTCTTCCTTGATCAGGCCCATCGCGATGCCGGCCACATGCGCCTTCATCGGCACGCCGGCGTCCATCATCGAGAGACACCCGCCGCAGACCGAAGCCATCGAAGAGGAGCCGTTCGACTCGGTGATCTCGGACACCACGCGAATGGTGTAGGGGAATTCTTCCTTGGTCGGCAGGCAGGCCACGAGCGCGCGCTTGGCGAGCCGGCCGTGGCCGACTTCGCGGCGCTTCGTCGAGCCCATGCGGCCCACTTCGCCAGTGGCAAAGGGAGGCATGTTGTAGTGGAACAGGAAGCGGTCTTCGTATTCGCCGGCGAGCGCGTCGATGCGCTGCGCGTCGCGTTCCGTACCCAGAGTCGTCACCACGAGCGCCTGCGTTTCGCCGCGCGTGAACAGCGCCGATCCGTGGGTGCGCGGCAGCACGCCGTTGCGGATCTCGATGGGACGCACGGTGCGGGTGTCGCGGCCGTCGATGCGCGGCTCGCCTGCCAGGATCTGGCTGCGCACGATCTTCGATTCGATGGCGAACAGCAGGTCGCTGACCTTGCCCGCGTCGAAAGCCTCGCCGCTTTCCTTCAGCGACGCCATCACGCTCGCGTTGGCTTCGCGCAGGGCCTGCGTGCGGGCTTGCTTGCTGCGGATCTGGTAGGCAGCGCGCAGCTTTTCCTCGGCCAGGCCATTGATCCTGGCGACGAAGGCTTCGTCCTCGGCGGGCGGCTGCCAGTCCCAGACGGGCTTGCCGGCTTCACGCACGAGTTCGTGGATCGCGTTGATTGCAACGCCAGCCTGCTCGTGGCCGAACACGACGCCCCCAAGCATGATTTCCTCGCTCAGCTGCAGCGCTTCGGACTCGACCATCAGCACGGCTGCTTCGGTGCCGGCGACGACCAGGTCCATCTGCGATTCCTTGCGGGCGGTCTGCCCCGGGTTCAGCACGTACTGGCCGTTGACGTAACCCACGCGCGCAGCACCGATCGGACCGTTGAAGGGAATGCCGGAGATGGAGAGCGCGGCGCTCACGCCGAGCATCGCAGCGATGTCGGCATCGACCTCCGGGTTGAGCGACAGGGTGTGGATCACCACATGCACCTCGTTCAGGAATCCCTCGGGGAACAGCGGACGAATCGGGCGGTCGATGAGGCGCGAGGTCAGGGTTTCCAGTTCGCTGGGCTTGGCTTCCCGCTTGAAGAAACTGCCGGGGATCTTGCCGGCGGCGTAGGTCTTCTCGATGTAGTCGACGGTCAGCGGGAAGAAGTCCTGTCCGGGCTTGGCCGACTTGGAGGCGACTACGGTCGCCAGGATGACCGTGCCGTCGATGTCGACGACCACGGCGCCGCCGGCCTGGCGGGCGATTTCGCCGGTTTCCATGACGACGGTCTTGTCGCCCCACTGGAAGGTCTTGGTGACTTTGTTGAAGAGGCTCATGTCTAGCTCCTGTTTCTTGTGGGCGGTTCGGCCTGCTGCAATCGCAGGTTCCGCAGGGATGGGGCGCTTTTCAGAACACGATGCCATTCCAGGGAAGCTCGGGGAAAAGCTCCATTGGAATGACACAGCTTCGCTCTGTACGGCACTCCTGATTCGATTCGCGAAGTAAAAAACGCCTGAGCTAGCGGACTAACCCAGGCGTTCCTTCATGCGAATCAGCTTACTTGCGCAGACCCAGCTTGGCGATCAGCGCGGTGTAACGGTCGGCGTCCTTGGACTTCAGATAGTCCAGCAGCTTGCGGCGGCGGCTCACCATGCGAAGCAGGCCGCGGCGACCGTGGTGGTCCTTGGCGTGCGTCTTGAAGTGCGGGGTGAGTTCGTTGATGCGGGCGGTCAGCAGTGCGACTTGCACTTCGGGGCTGCCGGTGTCGTTGGCGGCGCGGGCGTTGTCCTTGACAACTTCGGCCTTGATGGAGGCTGCGATCATTTGATGAGTTTCCTGTTCCGGGATGTTTGACTTGCGGCGAGCGGTGGAACTGCACGCGCCGTGCGCCTTGCGGCATGCAAAGCCTTGGGATTATATATCGGCCGCGCCGATCAAGCGCGGGGTTGCTCCGCAAGCCAGTCCCGCAGTCGCTCCACGCCGCGCACCAGGCGCTGCGGGTCCTGCGAAGCGAAGCACCAGCGCAGCCAGCCCTGCGCCTGCGGCGCGAAGGCGTTGCCGGGCGCGAGGCCGAGCCCCGCCTCGGCCACCAGCCGCTTGGCCAGCATCAGCGAATCGTCGAAGCCCTCGAGACGGAAGAAGGCGTACATGCCGCCGCGCGCCGGCGCGACCTGCACGCCGGGAAGGCTGGCCAGCAGCGGCACCAGCGTATCGCGGCAGGTCTTCAGGTGCGCGACCACGCGCGGCGTGATCTCCGCGCTGTGCACGAGCGCCGCGACGCCCGCGCGCTGGGTGAACACGCTGGTGCACGAGGTGTTGAACTCGATCAGCTTGCCCATGCCCTCCACCATCGCCGGCGGCAGCACCAGCCAGCCCAGCCGCCAGCCGGTCATCAGGAAGCTCTTGGAGAAGCTGTGGACCACCACCAGCCGGTCGTCCGGCGCAGCCACGTCGAGGAAGCTGGGCGCGCATCCATTCGACGTCGGCTCGTAGTAGAGGCGCTCATAGACCTCGTCTGCCAGGATCCAGGTGCCTGTCTTCCTGCAATGGTCCAGGATCGCCTGCTGCTCGTCACGCGTGAGGGTCCAGCCGGTCGGGTTATTGGGGGCATTGAGAACCAACAGCTTGGTCGCGGGAGTCACAGCCGCGCGGAGCGCGTCGAGCTCCAGCGTCCACTGCCCATTCCTCGGCACCAGCGGCACGCTGCGCAGGCGCGCACCGAGTATCGCGGGCTGCGCGGTCAGGTTGGGCCACACAGGCGTGACCGCCACGACCTCGTCGCCGGCATCGACCAGGGCCTGCACCGCCAGCATCAAGGCGCTCACGCCGCCCGACGTGATGGCAATGCGCCCCGCATCGATTGTGGGATGCAGCGCGCTCATGTACCGCGCGACTGCCTCGCGCAGCTCGGGCAGGCCGAGGTTGTGGGCATAGAAGGTTTCGCCTTGTTGCAGCGACTCGATGGCCGCACGGCGGATCGGTTCAGGCGTCACCTCGTCGCCTTCGCCGAACCAGAACGCCAGCACGTCGGCACGCCCCATGCCGGCGTTGGCGACCTCGCGGATCTTGGAGGCTTCGAGGTTGTGGATGGCTTCCCGCATCTTGATTCTTTCCTTGCTGTTCAGGGGCGCTGCATCTTGCAGCTGGTGGGCATTTCGGCGCGTTCGGCAGGAATGGTGCGCACCACGCGGAAGCCGTAGCCGGATCCCTCGACGTCGAACTTCACCCCGGGACTGCCCTGCCGGTCCATCACGCCCACCACCAGGGCCTGCTGGAACTGGTGGTCGGCGGCACGCATGCGGCCGCTCTGCCCGGCCAGGCTGACCTCGGCCTTCTCGAGCGCGCGCGCGACCGCTACCGTATCGACACTGCCCGCGCGCTCGAGGGCCTGTGCCAGCGCCTCGACGAGCAGTTGCATCCGCATGTGCACGTAGTCGTCAGCCGGTCTGGGGAATCGCTCGCGGAACGCACGGTAGAAGCTCTCGGATTCGCGCGTCTGCACGTTGGGCAGCCAGTCGGCGACCGCGACCACCCGCCCGATGCCGGCGTCGCCGATGGCCGCGGGCGCGCCGAGCGCGTTGCCATAGAAGGTGTAGAAGCTGCCATTGAAGCCCGCCTCGCGTGCCGCCTTCACCAGCAGCGTGAGGTCGTTGCCCCAGTTGCCCGTGACCACGGCCTGCGCCCCACTCGCGAGGATCTTGCTCGCATAGGGCGCGAAGTCCTTCACGCGGCCCATCGGATGCAGTTCCTCGCCCACGATCTGCACGTCCGGCCGAAGCTGGGCCAGCTGGCGCTTCGATTCCCGCAGAACCGACTGGCCGAAGCTGTAGTCCTGCCCGATCAGGTACACGCGCTTGAGCGCGGCATCGTTCTTCATCACGTCCATCAGCGCGGTGACGCGCATGTCGGCGTGGGCATCGAAGCGAAAGTGCCAGAAGCTGCAGCGCTCGTTGGTGAGCACCGGGTCGACCGCCGAGTAGTTGAGGAAGAGCACGCGGCGGGAGGCATCGCGCTCGTTGTTCTTCTCGATCGCATCCAGCAATGCCGCCGCCGTCGCGGACGAGTTGCCCTGCAGCACGATGCGCGCGCCGTCGTCGATGGCTGCGCGCAACGCCGACAGTGCCTCCTCGTTCTGGCCCTTGCTGTCGTAGCGGTCCAGCTGCAGAAAGCGCGCGCCGCCCGGCAGCTTGATGCCGCCGCGCGTGTTCACGCGCTCCACGGCCCAGAGCAGGTTGCGGAACACCGCCTCCCCGGTATTGGCGAATGGCCCGCTCAAGCTTTCGATCAGCGCCAGCCGGATCGGCCCGGCAGGCTGCGCGTACGTCGCCGACGCCGTGGCAGCGCATAGCGCCGCAGCCGCAAATTTCAAGGCCGCGCGGCGGCAAATAAAGCTGGAAGAACTCATCTTGAAAGGCGCCTCGCCGCGCCTAAGTGAGGTGGCAAGCGGCACTCTGTTGAAAGGCCGCGCAGTGTAAGGGACACACATTCCCCGTCCCCATTGTGTTCATCCAGGAGTACCCCATCATGTTTTTCGCCCCCGTTCTTCGCACCCCCCGCTTCGTGCCGCATGCGTACGACCGCTTCGTCTCCGACACCTTCGTCGCCACACGCCGCTCGCTCAATGTCGAGCAGGACGACAAGAGCTGGACCGTGACCCTCGACGTCCCCGGCTTCGCCCGCGAGGACCTCACGATCGGCATCGAAGGCGCGGTCGTCCGCATCGAGAGCAAGGCAGAGGCCAACCGCAAGTTCAAGGCCGCCTACGAGCTGCCGCAGGACATCGACGCCGCCGCCAGCGAGGCCAAGCTCGAGAACGGCGTCCTGACTCTGAAGCTCGGCAAGCAGGTCCCCGTCAGCAATGTGACCCAGCTCGCGATCCACTAAGCGCCAGAAGGTGTTTCGGCAAGGCTGAAACACGACAATGTACGTAGGCCGGTAACTCTTTGTTGCCGGCCTTTTTTATTCCTGGCTACAAAATATGTGCCAAGAACGTCACATTTGCGACGTCTTTCAATGCTTTAGTTCCTGACTCGCGCCTGAGCTCGGCTGCGAACGCGGCAAAGAAAAATCACAAGCCTTGATGAAGCACCCATGAAAACGCACCTGAAACTTGCCAGCAACGATGCGCGCTCCGACACCCTGCTGGTGTTCCTGCCCGGGGCTTTCCTGAAGCCCGAGGAATTCGAACGCGAAGGCTTCATCAGTGCGGTCCGGGAACGCGACCTGGCGGCCGACGCCCTGCTGGTCGATGCCGATGTCTCCTACTACTACGACCAGACCTTCATCGAGCGCCTGCACCATGACATCCTCCAGCCGCAGCGTGCCTTGGGGTACAAGTCGCTCTGGCTGATCGGCATCTCGATCGGCGGCTTCGGCGCCCTGATCCACGAATTGGCCAAGCCCGGTGCCGTCGACGGCATCGTGACACTCGCGCCCTACCTGGGCCGGCGGCCGCTCGGCGCCGAGATCCACAAGGCAGGCGGCCTGCGTGCCTGGAAGGCGCCCGAGGGGCCGCCGCCAGACGAGGAAGTCGATCGCAAGCTCTGGCCCTGGTTGCAGCAATACGCCGCTGCGCAGCCGGCCAAGGAATTGCCACCGCTGTACCTCGGCTTCGGGCTGGCCGACCGCTTCGCCGCCAACCACCGCCTCCTGGCCGACGCCCTGCCGGCGGGCCGCGTGTTCACCACGGAGGGCGGCCACGACTGGCCGCAATGGTCGCAGCTCTGGCGCAAGATGCTCGACGTGCTGCCGCTGCCGTCGCACAGCGCCCGGCGGCCTGCGCCTAGCCGAACTGCGGCTCCGGCTCACCCAGCGAGGCCAGTGGCCATCGCGGCCTGACATCGAAGGCGTAGCGATCCGTCGCGGCCTGCAGGCCAGCCTGAAGGCGCATCGCGGCGGCCATTGCGATCATGGCGCCGTTGTCGGTGCAAAGATGCAGCTCCGGGTAGTGCACCCGCACGCCCCGCTTGGCGCAGGCGGCGTCAAGTTGCGCGCGCAGTTCGCGATTGGCACCCACGCCGCCCGCGACCACCAGGCGCTGCATTCCGCTCTGCTCGAGCGCGCGGAGCGATTTCTTCAGCAGCACCTCGACGATGGCCGCCTGGGTCGAAGCCGCAAGGTCGGCCTTGCGTGGTTCCAGCGCGTCCCCTAGCTTGCGCACCTGCGTCAACACTGCCGTCTTCAGCCCGGCAAAGGAAAAGTCGAGATCGCCGCTGTGCATCAGCGGCCGTGGCAGCTTGAAAGCGGCGGGATCGCCCTGCTCCGCCAGCTTGGCGAGCCAGGGCCCGCCGGGATAGGGCAGCCCCATCAGCTTGGCACTCTTGTCGAAGGCCTCGCCGGCCGCGTCGTCGATGGTCTCGCCGAGCAGCTGGTAGCGCCCCACGCCGTCCACCTGCATCAACTGCGTGTGGCCGCCGGACACCAGCAGCGCGACAAAAGGAAATTCGGGCGGGTCGGTACTCAGGAAGGGCGAAAGGAGATGGCCCTCGAGGTGATGCACGCCCAATACAGGCTTGCCCAGGGCGGCAGCCAGGGCACATGCCACGCCCGCGCCGACCAGGAGCGCGCCTGCGAGGCCGGGCCCGCGCGTATAGGCGACGACGTCGATATCGGGCAACCCGCGCCCGGCCTCCGAGAGCACCTGCTGCGCCAGTGGGAGCACACGACGGATATGGTCGCGGCTCGCCAGTTCCGGCACCACGCCGCCGTAGGCCTGGTGCATCGCGATCTGGCTGTGCAGCGCGTGGGCAACCAGGCGCGGCAGTCCGCTGACGCCGGACTCGACCAGCGCCACGCCGGTCTCGTCGCAGGACGATTCGATTCCCAGTACTAGCATGCGGCGAGTTTAGGGGCCCGGCGCGGTCGGGGCACGATTGTTGCTGCATGTCCCTCGGAAGGGCCACGTGCCCGCCCCCCCACCACGATGAAGTCCGGCCTGAGTTTCCTGATTGCCGCGCTGCGATGCGAGATCGACGAGCTCGATCAACTCGCGCGCACCAGCGCACTTGTCGCAACGATCGGCCGCTTGGTCCATACGCTGCAGCGCGAGCGCGGCATCTCGAACGTGCTGCTGGCCTCTAACGGCCGGCGCTTCGCGGCACAACGCGAGATGCAGATCGCCGCCTGCCTTAACGCCGAGCAGGCGGTGCGCGGCGCCTTCGACCAGCTCGATATCGAGGCGGTTCGCATCGGCAACGGCGCGCGCCTGTTCAGCCGCATCGCCTGGGTTCTGCCCGGCATGGACGCGCTGCCTGAACTGCGCCGCCGCATCGGCGCGATGGAACTCTCGGCGGCCGACGCCACGGCCGCTTTCGTCAAGCTGGTTGCCGGTCTGCTGGCAGTGGTCTTCGAGGCCGCGGATGGCGCCACCGACCCCGAGATCTCGCGCCTGCTGGTGGCGATGTTCCACTTCATGCAGGGCAAGGAGTTCGCCGGGCAGGAACGCGCCTGCGGGGCGGCGGCCTTCGCCTCCGGCTGCAATGACGGCGCGCGCCAGCAGCAATGGCTTCACCTCATCGAGTCGCAGGAGCGCTGCTTCCAGGTCTTCGTGGAGTTCTCGGGCGAGGCGCTGGGCGAACTCTGGCGCGCCAGCCAGTCCGCCCCGCAATTGGCCGAGCAGGAGCGACTGCGGCGTGTCGCATGCGCGGCGCCCGCGGGCGTGAGCCTGGATGCGGACTTGAGCCAGGTCTGGTTCGACTGCTGCTCCCTTCGCATGGACGCCATGCAGGCCATCGACGAGCGCCTGGCCACCGACCTGCGCCTTCTTTGCGAGCAGAAGACCGCGCGCGCCCGGGCCGAGTTGCAGGCCCGCGAGGCGCTCTTCGCCCAACTGACGGTCGAGCCCGGCGCGGCCGCCGCAGCCTTCCTCGACGATATGCCGCCCAGCGACGTGCGCAGCATCCCGCCGCGCACCTTGGCCGCGACCGCTCCCATCGGCCGCCACCTGGAACGCTCGGTGCTCGAGATGGTGCAGGAGCAATCCCATCGCCTGCAGGCCATGGGCGACGAGCTCGCGACCGTGCGCGCTGCCCTCAATGAACGCAAGCTGGTGGAGCGCGCCAAGGGCCTCCTGATGGCGCACCGCCGGCTCACCGAGGAAGAGGCCCACAAGATGCTGCGGCGAACCGCGATGAGCCAGGGGCGGCGGCTGGTCGAGGTGGCCGAATCGGTGCTCTCGATGGCCGAGTACCTGCAGGGCGATCCCGTGCGCTGAGCACCGCGGCCTGAAAAGGTGCGCGGCACAACACGCGTGCCCGGCACGCGACAGCAGACAAGTTCAGCCCTACGCCTCTCTACATCAGCTTCTGAAGCTATGAAATCAATAGCAACATGGGGTCGTGGCAGGCATGGCATGCACTTTGCGTAGAGAACTGGCGTAGGCCTTCAAGGCCTCAGGCAGGCGGCATCCAACGGCGGGTGCGGCCGACCGAACCGGACAAGGGCGTCCCCACCTCGCAAGGGCTCGTTTTCGAGCGGCCCGTGCGTGGCGCGGACGCCTTTTGCTTTTGCCTTTCCCGTCTTTGATCTTCGGAGTGCGCCCATGAACGAACTGCTGGAACCGAAACTGAGCCGCCGCCGCGTGCTGCAGACCGCCGCCCTTGGCGTCACCGGGCTCGACCCCGCCCTGCGCGCCGCCGTCTGGGCCGCAGGTTCCGACAAGCCGGAAAAGGAGGAGGTCAAGATCGGCTTCATCCCCCTGACCGATTGCGCCAGCGTGGTAATGGCCTCGGTGCTGGGCATGGACAGGAAGTACGGCGTGAAGATCGTGCCCAGCAAGGAAGCGAGCTGGGCCGGCGTACGCGACAAGCTGGTCAATGGCGAGCTCGACATGGCCCATGTGCTCTACGGCCTCGTGTATGGCGTTCACGTCGGTGTCGGCGGACCGAAGAAGGACATGGCCGTGCTGATGGGACTGAACCGCAACGGCCAGTCGATCACGCTGTCCAAGGCACTCGCCGACAAGGGCGCGGTCGATGCCGCATCGCTCGCCAGGCTGATGGCCAAGGACAAACGCGAATACACCTTCGCCGGCACCTTCCCGACGAGCACGCACACCATGTGGCTCAACTACTGGTTGGCCTCGGCGGGCATCAGCCCGGTCAAGGATGCGAAGGTCATCGTGGTGCCGCCGCCGCAGATGGTCGCCAACATGCGGGTAGGCAACATGGACGGGTTCTGTGTGGGCGAGCCGTGGGGACAGCGCGCGATCATCGACAAGATCGGCGTGACCGCGATCACCACCCAGGACATCTGGAGGGACCACCCCGAGAAGGTGCTGGGCACGCGTGGCGAGTTCGTCAAGGCCAACCCCAACACCTGCCGCGCCGTGATGATGGCGGTGATGGAGGCAGGCAAGTGGATCGATGCCAACCTCCAGAACAAGACCCGGATGGCCGACGTGGTGGCCGAGAAGTCCTACATCAACACCAGCGCCGACGCCATCAACCAGCGCATCCTCGGCCGCTACGAGAACGGGCTTGGCAAGACCTGGGACGATCCCAACCACATGAAGTTCTTCGACGACGGCGCCGTGAACTTCCCGTACCTGTCCGACGGCATGTGGTTCCTCACGCAGCACAAGCGCTGGGGCCTCCTGAAGGAGCACCCCGACTACCTTGCGGTCGCCCGGCAAATCAACCAGATCGACATGTACAAGGATGTCGCCGCCGCGATGAAGGTCAGCGTGCCCAAGGACCCGATGCGCAGCAGCAAGCTGCTGGACGGCGTGGTCTGGGACGGCAAGGACCCGAAGAACTACGCCGATTCGTTCAAAGTCCATGCCTGAGGAGCGCACGATGGTCAGCGCCGTCTTCCATTCCCCCCTCGACACCCGCGGACCGGCAGCGCCCGTTTCGCGCAGTCCGGTCCAGCCCGCCGCGATCACGGCGCCTGCCGCCCAGGACGCGCCGCCCGCAGCGCGTCTGCCACTCGACCTGGGCTGGATCTGGCTGCGCGTGCTGCCGCCGATCCTCGGCTTCGCGCTCCTGATCCTGGTCTGGGAACTTGTGGCGCTGAAAAGCACCACCGGCTTCCCCGCGCCGGGCGCCGTCTGGCAACAGGCGCTCACGGTGTTCAGCGATCCGTTCTACAGCAAGGGCCCCAACGACCAGGGCGTGGGCTGGAACGTGCTGTCGTCGCTCCAGCGCGTGGCGATGGGCTTCGGACTGGCAGCCGTGGTGGGCATCCCCGCCGGCTTTGCAATCGGACGCTTCAGCTTCCTCGCACGCATGTTCAATCCGCTGATCAGCCTGCTGCGGCCCGTCTCGCCGCTCGCCTGGCTGCCCATCGGCCTGCTGGTCTTCAAGGGCGCCAACCCGGCTGCGATCTGGACCATCTTCATCTGCTCGATCTGGCCCATGATCATCAACACCGCCGTGGGCGTGCAGCGCGTGCCCAGCGACTACATGAACGTGGCGCGGGTGCTCGATCTTTCCGAGTGGAAGATCCTCACCCGGATCCTGTTCCCCGCGGTGCTGCCCTACATGCTGACCGGCGTGCGCCTTGCGGTCGGCACCGCCTGGCTGGTGATCGTCGCGGCCGAGATGCTCACCGGCGGCGTCGGCATCGGCTTCTGGGTCTGGGACGAGTGGAACAACCTCAACGTCGCCAACATCATCATCGCGATCTTCGTGATCGGCATCGTCGGGCTGGTGCTCGAGTTCGCGCTGATCCGGATCGCCACCGCGTTCACGTTCGAAGAGGTGAAGGCATGAGTCACACGGCCGCTCCGAAGCCTCATGGCACCGCAGCCCGCAGGCCGGAGGTTTTCCAATGAACGATTCGAAGTACATCGAGATCCATGGCGTCGAGCAGCGCTTCAAGACGCCCAAGGGCAGCTTCCTCGCGCTGCGGGACATCAACCTCCACGTCGCCAAGGGCGAGTTCATCACCCTCATCGGGCACTCCGGCTGCGGCAAGTCGACGCTGCTGAACCTGATCGCCGGACTCACCACGCCCACGCAGGGCGCGCTGCTGTGCGCCAACCGGGAGATCAAGGGGCCGGGCCCGGAGCGCGGGGTGGTGTTCCAGAACCATTCGCTGCTGCCGTGGCTCAGCTGCTACGAGAACGTGTATCTCGCAGTAGAGCGCGTGTTCTCGGCCACCGGGAACAAGGCGCAGCTCAAGGCCCGCACGGAGGCCGCGCTCGCGCTGGTGGGCCTCAGCGCGGCCGCGCAGAAGCGCCCCGGCGAGATCTCGGGGGGCATGAAGCAGCGTGTGGGGATCGCCCGCGCGCTGTCGATGGAGCCCAAGGTCCTGCTGATGGACGAGCCCTTCGGCGCCCTCGACGCACTGACGCGCGCCAAGCTGCAGGACGAGCTGCTGGCGATCGTGGCGAAGACGCACAGCACGGTGGTCATGGTCACGCACGACGTGGACGAGGCGGTGCTACTGTCCGACCGGATCGTGATGCTCACCAACGGCCCGGCCGCCACCATCGGCGAGATCCTCTCCGTCGATCTGCCGCGCCCGCGCAACCGCGTGGAACTGGCAGAGGACCCGGTCTACGTCCACGCCCGCAAGGCCGTGATCGACTTTCTCTACACGCGCCAGGCGCACGTGGAAAAGGCCGCGGCCTGATCAGCCATGAAATCCGCGGCCAACGAAGCCGTGCCTGTTCGGGAAACACCGCGGAACCGGCTTTGCCGGGCCGCTGGTGTTGCCCCCGGTAGGGGGTGGGCGGCTACACGAAGTGAGCCAACCTGGGGGCGAGCAACATCCCCACCGCGGAACCGGCTTTGCCGGGCCGCTGGTGTTGCCCCCGGCAGGGGGTGGGCGGCTACACGAAGTGAGCCAACCTGGGGGCGAGCAACATCCCCACCGCGGAACCGGCTTTGCCGGGCCGCTGGTGTTGCCCCCGGTAGGGGGTGGGCGGCTACACGAAGTGAGCCAACCTGGGGGCGAGCCCATGTCGTCAGGACATGATGACCTGCAGGCTGTGTTCGTATGAAGCGGTGAGGCGGTCGAAGGTATCGACCAGCACTTCGCTGGCGCGCACCAGCTCGATACGGCCCTCCGCGCGCTCCGCCTGGCGCACGCCGCGCACCAGCTTCAGCCATTCGTCGCGCGCGCCGCTGAGCGCCGTGCGGATGTCGGGCGAGCTCAGCGGTGCGCGCTCCAGCTCCAGCAGCGAGGCCTCGAAGGCATCCATGGTCGACGGCAGGTGCGCGCTCCACGCACCGCCGGGCAGCATCGCGGCGAGCAACGCATCCTTGGCCAGCCGCTGCACGCGCATGCGTTGCCGGCCGCAGAGATTGACGATGTGCAGCGCCCTGCGACCACCCGAGGATTCGAGCGCGTCGGTGAGTGCCTCGGCGGCGCCCAGCAAAGCCTCGGCGCTCGCATCGATCGTTGCCAGCGCGGCCGGCGACAGCCGCGCCGACAGCGCGCCGTCCAGTGCCTCCCACGCTGAACGCACGCCCACCAGGGCCTGCACGCTCGTTGCATCCAGCGGGAGCCCGGCCAGGTGATCGAGGTTGTCTTTGACCCGCTCGATCGACTCAGCGCGCAGGACGCGGCTGCGCCGCACCTCCACCCCTGCCAGCATCTGCGCCGCGAGCCGCACCAGGCGCTGCGACAGCATGCGCAACTGGCCGGCCCGATTGATGGCTTCGGCCCACTGTGCCGCCTCCACCACCGAGCGCGACAGTTCGCCGACGCGAAGATTGGCATGCATCGCCGCGCCCCGCAGCAGGCCATAGGCGGCATCCTCGCCGATGCCGCGGGCCGACATCAACAGGCCCTTTGCGCGGTCCACCCACTTGCGCTCGTCCAGGTGGGCCAGCGAGCGAGCCAAGGTGTCGCGCAGCGCGCCCTCGCGCTCCCAGCGGGCCTGCGCCCGCGCCAGCAGCCCGCGCAGGCCCGCTGCATCCAGCGTGTCGGCGCAGGCCCAGGCGTGCACGCCGAGGCCCACCAGTTCCTCGTGCATCCGCGGTTCGAGCGGCTCGCTGACCAGGACGACCGGCTGCGGCGGCGCGCCGGCCCAGGCCTGCAGCACGGCCTGCAGGCGTGGGATCGATGCAGGCCTGTGAACCAGCACCTGCTGCGGTGCGAGCATCGCGGCCTCCTGCACCATCGTGTCGCAGCTCGCCCAGCCGATGGCTGCCGCATCTGCGTCCGCCAGGACCTGGCCCAACACGTCGCGCGGTGCGTCGGGATCGGCGTCGGGAAGAACAAGCAGCAGTCGGATCATGAAAGGCGAATTGCGAACGAGGCAGGCGGTCGCAGCATAGGCGAAGCCGAAGCGCGGCGGCAGGCACGTGTCTTGCGTGATGGAAGGCGCGGTGTAACGAAGCACCGCTTTGGTGAAGTCGCCGGTCTCCATGCCGGCCCGGGTCCCCGCAGGGACTCGCTCACCCCCAGTCCATTCCGCCAGTTTCTGGCGGGACGCTCTCTTTTCATCGCCCATCCACGCGGCCACGCCAAGGCTGCGCGGATGCTTTTCGCATCGCCACAGCCATGACCAGCTTCAAGTCCTTCCTGCGCTCCGGGCACGCACCCACCCTCTTCGCGGCCTTCTTCTACTTCATGTTCTCGTGCTGCATCTGGGTGCTCAACGGCGCGATGGCCCCGTTCATCAGCGAGAGCTTCCAGCTGAACGCCGCGCAGAAAGGGCTGATGCTGTCGATCCCGATCATCGCCGGCGCGCTGATGCGCTTTCCGCTCGGCATCCTGTCCCAGTACATCGGCCGCAAGAATGCAACGCTGGTGGAGATGGGGCTGATCGCCGTGGCAATGCTGTTCGGCTTCTTCATGGTGCACAGCTTCAACGACCTGCTGGCGATGGGCGTGCTGCTGGGCATTGCCGGCGCCAGCTTCGGCGTGGCGCTGTCGCTGGGCTCGGGCTCGTTTCCGCCACAGAACAAGGGCCTGGCCATGGGCCTGGTGGGCGCCGGCAACGTGGGCACTGCGCTGTCGGTGCTGGTCGCGCCGCCGCTGGCGCAATGGCTCGGCTGGCAGGCCGTCTACGGCGTGGCGGCGGTGGCCATCCTGATCCCGATGGCCGTGATGGTGCTGTTCGCGCAGGAGCCGCCGGACGTCGACAGCCACGCGAACCTGCGCGCACACGTGGCCTGCCTGTTCGAGAAAGATGGCTGGGCCTTCAGCCTGATCTACGGCATCACCTTCGGCGGCTTCATCGGCCTCACCACCTTCCTTCCCTCCTACTACCACGACCAGTTCGGCGTGAGCAAGGTGCAGGCCGGCCAGCTGACGATGCTCGCGGCCTTCATGGGCGCGGCGGTGCGCGTGATGGGCGGCTGGCTCTCCGACCGCTGGGGCGGCGTCAACACGCTGACGCTGGTGCTCGTGGTGTCGGCGGTCACGCTGGCGCTGATCGGCCTCTCCTCGAGCTCGCTCGCCCTCACCACGCTGCTGCTCATCGTCTGCTTCGCCGCGCTGGGCGCTGGCAACGGCGCGTTGTTCCAACTGGTGCCGCTGCGCTGGCCCACCACCACGGCGGTGGCCGGCTCGATGATCGGCGAGATCGGCGCCCTCGGCGGCGGGCTGGTGCCCAACGCCATGGGTCTGTCGAAACAGTACCTGGGCACCTACATGTGGGGCTTCATGCTGTTCGCGGTGCTCGCCGCGGTGATGCTCGGCGTGATGCGGGTCATGCAGATCCGCTGGACGCGGACCTGGGCAGAAAAAGGCGGCCGCGCGCGCTCCAACCCGAACACCGCGAGCCACGAACTCGACCGGCCGGTTCGCCCGATGCGCCGCAGCGCCGGACGGTGAAGGCCATGCGCTACAGCACTCTCCTCCTCCGCTCAGCGCGGCAGGAACAACAGCCAGTAGACGAGCAGCGCGTTGAACAGCAGCGACGCGGCCAGCGCGAGCTTCCACAGCAAGGCGGGATCGCGGCGCACGAGCGGCGTGGGGGCCGGTGCGCCGACCGGACGGGCGGCGCCGCGCTCCAGGGCCAGCAGCATTTCCTCGGCGGTCTCGAAGCGCTGATGCGCGTCGCGGGCCACCGCCTTGCGCACCAGGTGGTCGAGCCAGACCGGCACGTCGGGCCGGATGCGCGACAGGGCGGCCGGGTCGCGCCGGTATCGCGCGGCCTGGTAGGGCTCGATTTCGCCATAAGGCAGGCGCCCACAGAGCCATTGGTAGAGCACCACGCCGAGCGCGAACAGGTCGCTGCCGGCGTCGGGCGCGGCGCCTTCCCATTGCTCCGGATTCATGAAGCTGGGCGTGCCCGCATGCAACTCGCGCTGGGCCGCGCCCTCCCGGCCCGAGAGCGCCACGCCCAGGTCGAGGATGCGCCAGCAGCCGTCGTCGCCCAGGTGCAGGTTGCCGGGCTTGATGTCCCGGTGCACCACGCCGTGGCGGTGCAGCCGGCCCAGGGCCTTGCAGACCTGGACCGCCGCCGCGACCACTTCGCCGACCGCCGGCCGCGTGCCGGCCTGCAGCATCTGCTCGATGGTGCGGCCGCCGTGCCAGTCGAACACCGTATAGAGCGCGCTGGCGTCGCCGGCGCGCTCGTGCACGCGCACGAAGCCGTGCCCGCCACGTGCGTACATCGGGCCCCCTTCGGCTTCGGCTGCGGTGCGAGCGCCCTCGTGCGACCGGGCGGCGCCCACGCGCAGACCGAGCCAGGCCTCGTGCGCCAGCATGGCGCGTTCCTCCGGGTCGCTGCCGCGCGATGGATGCAGGGTCTTGATGGCTACCAGGGCGCGGCTTTGCAGATGACGCGCCTGGTAGAGCCGATGGACACCGTTGTCGGCGACCAACGCCGTGATCGCATAGCCGTCGAGCACATCGCCCACCTTCAGCGCCGCGGGCGGCGCGAGCCGGCGTGCATCGCCCAACTCGTCGTGCAGCTGGCGCGCATCCAGGCCCAGCACGCGGATGACCAGTGCGGTCGCGTTGTCGCGGGTGCCGGCCGCGATGGCGGCATCGACCAGCGCATCGCTGGCCTGCTGCGCGCCGAGGACCAGCGCGAGCTCGGCGACGCGCGCCGGCTTGAGCACGCCGTGCACGCCATCGGTGCTGAGCACGAAGCAGTCACCCACGCGCAGCTCGCCCTGCAGGTAGTCGACGCGCACGTGGTCGTCCAGGCCCACGGCGCGCGTCAGGCGGCTGCGCAGGTCGGGATGGTCCAGCGCATGGTCGACGGTCAGCGGCGTGGCGGCGCCCTCGCCCTTGCGCACGCGCCAGGCGCGCGTGTCGCCCACGTGGGCCAGCGTGTAGCTCTGGCCGTGCAGGGCCAGCGCCGTCAGCGTGGTCATGGCGCTGTCGTGGCGGCGGCGCCGGTTGTGGTCGGCCAGCCAGGCGTTCTGGGCGGCGATCAGGCGGTCCATGGCCGCGGTCGGCTCCCAGGTGTCGGGGGTGGCGAAGTAGTCGCCCAGCAGTCCGATCACGGTGGTCTGCGCCGCCTCCAGCCCGTGCCCGCCGGAAGAGACGCCGTCGGCAATGGCTGCGATCAACCCGCGCGACTCCTCGCCGCGCGGCGCATGCACCGCGCCGGCGAAGTCCTCGTTCTGCGGGCGCGGCCCGCGATGGCTGCTGTAGCCGATTTCCACCTCGAAGCTCATGGCGCGCGATTGTCTACGCAGTGCGCCATGCACACCCACTTTGCTTGAGTCCAGAAAGGTCCACCCATGAAGAAGATGAAACTCGTGATGGTCGGCAACGGCATGGCCGGCGTGCGTACCGTCGAGGAGCTGCTCAAGATCGAGCCCGAGCTCTACGACATCACCGTCTTCGGCGCCGAGCCGCATCCCAACTACAACCGCATCCTCCTGTCGCCGGTGCTCGCTGGCGAACAGACGGTCGACGAGATCATCCTCAACAGCTGGGAGTGGTACGCCGAGAACAACATCACCCTGCATGCCGGCAAGAAGGTGACCGAGGTCGACCGCGTCAAGCGCATCGTTCGTGCCGAGGACGGCACCGAGGCCGAGTACGACCGCCTGCTGTTGTGCACCGGCTCCAACCCCTTCATGCTGCCGGTGCCCGGCAAGGACCTGAAGGGCGTGATCGCCTACCGCGACATCGCAGACACCGACTACATGATCGAGACCGCCAGGACGCACAGGAACGCGGTCGTCATCGGCGGTGGCCTGCTGGGCCTGGAAGCCGCCAACGGCCTGATGCTGCGCGGCATGAACGTGACGGTGGTGCACGTGATGCCGTGGCTGATGGAGCGCCAGCTCGACGACGTGGCAGGCAAGCTCCTGCAGAAGTCGCTGGAGGACCGCGGGCTGAAGTTCCTGATCGGCGCGCAGACGCAGGAACTGATGGGTGGCGAGGATGGCCGCGTCAAGGCGATCCGCTTCAAGGACGGGACCGAAGTGGCAGCCGACCTGGTGGTGATGGCCGTGGGCATCCGGCCCAACGTCGAGCTCGCGCAGAAGATGCGCCTGCACTGCGATCGGGGCATCGTGGTCAACGACACGATGCAGACGGTGACCGATGCGCGCATCTACTCGGTCGGCGAATGCGCGGCACATCGCGGCATCGCCTACGGGCTGGTCGCGCCGCTGTTCGAGCAGGCGAAGGTGGCGGCCAACCACCTGGCGCACTTCGGCATCGGGCGCTACTCGGGCTCGCTCACGTCCACCAAGCTCAAGGTGACCGGCATCGATCTCTTCTCCGCCGGCAACTTCATGGGCGGCGAAGGCTGCGAGGAGATCGTGATGAGCGATCCCTTCGGCGGCGTCTACAAGAAGCTCGTGATCAAGGAAGACAAGCTGGTCGGCGCCTGCCTGTACGGCGACACGGTGGATGGCAGCTGGTACTTCAAGCTGCTGCGCGACGGCCGCAGCGTGAACGACATCCGCGACAAGCTGATGTTCGGCGAGTCGAACATCGGCGACACCGGGCACGAGGGCCATAGCAAGGCGGCCAGCATGCCGGACGATGCCGAGGTCTGCGGCTGCAACGGCGTCAACAAGGGCACCATCTGCAAGGCGATCAAGGACAAGGGCCTGTTCACGCTGGAAGAAGTCAAGAAGCACACCAAGGCCAGCGCCTCCTGCGGATCGTGCACCGGCCTGGTGGAGCAGATCCTGATGTTCACCGCAGGCGGCGACTACTCGGCCGCGCCGAAGAAGAAGGCCCTCTGCGGCTGCACCGACACCAGCCACCAGGACGTGCGCGAGGCGATCCTCAAGGAGCACTGGCTGACCCACGCGGAGGTGTACCGCGGCCTGGGCTGGCGCACGCCGAACGGCTGCTCCAGCTGCCGGCCCGCGATCAACTACTACCTGATCTCGACCTGGCCCAAGGAGGCGAAGGACGACCCGCAGAGCCGCTTCATCAACGAGCGCAGCCACGCCAACATCCAGAAGGACGGCACCTATTCGGTGATCCCGCGCATGTGGGGCGGCCACACCACGCCGGACGAGCTGCGGCGCATCGCGGACGCGGCCGACAAGTACCAGATCCCGACGGTCAAGGTCACCGGCGGCCAGCGCATCGACCTGCTGGGCGTGAAGAAGGAGGACCTGGCCAATGTCTGGAAGGACATCGGCATGCCCTCGGGCTTCGCGTACGCCAAGTCGCTGCGGACGGTGAAGACCTGCGTGGGCAGCGAATGGTGCCGCTTCGGCACGCAAGACTCGACCCAGATGGGCAAGGACCTGGAGCGCGCGCTGTGGGCCATGTACGCGCCGCACAAGGTCAAGCTCGCGGTCTCGGGTTGCCCGCGCAACTGCGCCGAGGCCGGCATCAAGGACGTGGGGGTGATCGGCGTCGACTCGGGCTGGGAGATCTACGTGGGGGGCAACGGCGGCATCAAGACCGAGGTGGCGCAGTTCCTGGTCAAGCTCAAGACCTCGGAGGAGGTGATGGCGTATGCGGGCGCCTTCCTGCAGCTCTACCGCGAGGAGGGCTGGTATCTCGAGCGTACGGTGCACTACATCGGGCGCGTGGGGCTGGACTATGTGAAGAAGCGCATCGTCGAGGACGCCGATGGCCGCCAGGCCTTGTGGGAGCGGCTGCAGTTCGCGCTCGACGGCGAGCCCGATCCATGGTTCGAGTCGAGCCAGGCTTCGGTCGACGTGCGGCAATTCACGCCGGTCGCTGTCGTCGACATCGCCACCCAAGCTGCCCATGCCGCCCAAGCTGTTTGAAAGGACCACAACCATGAGTGAATGGAAGGCCATCTGCCGCGTCGACGACATTCCCGTGCTGGGCGCGCGGCGCGTGGCGCGGCCCGTGGGCGTCGATGTCGCGGTGTTTCGCAATGCCGACAACCAGGTGTTCGCACTGCTCGACCGCTGCCCGCACAAGGGCGGGCCGCTGTCGCAGGGGATCGTGTTCGGCACCAGCGTGGCCTGCCCGCTGCACAACTGGGCGATCGGGCTTGACGACGGGTGCGCGAAGGCGCCGGACGAAGGCTGCACGCCACGCTTCGCGTGCAAGGTCGAAGGCGAGCAGGTCATGCTGGACGCACGCGAACTGGCAACGCTCGCGCTCGACCTCGCCCCGCCTCGCGCGGGCCCGGGCACCGCGACGGCCGGCAAGCTCGGCGACGAAAGCTTCGACGTGCAGGCGCCCCACGGCGTGCAGGCGTAGAAGGACGGCCATGAAAGAAACCCGCTCCGCCTGCCCCTACTGTGGCGTGGGCTGCGGTGTGATCATCGAATCCGAAGGCGACCAGATCACCGGCGTGCGCGGCGATCCGGATCATCCTGCCAACTTCGGCCGGCTCTGCACCAAGGGCTCCACCCTGCATCTCACCGCCACCGCGGCGGTCACGATGCAGACGCGCCTACTGCAGCCCATGCACCGTGCCCAGCGAGGTGCAACGCCGCAAAGCATCGACTGGGACACCGCGCTCGACGCTGCCGCCGACAAGTTCGCCCAGGTCATCCGCGAGCACGGCCCGGACGCCGTCGGCTTCTACGTCTCCGGCCAGTTGCTGACCGAGGACTACTACGTCTTCAACAAGCTGGCCAAGGGCCTGGTCGGCACCAACAACATCGACACCAACTCGCGCCTGTGCATGAGCAGCGCGGTGGCGGCCTACAAGAAGACGCTGGGCGCCGATGCCCCGCCCGCTTGCTACGACGACTTCCAGCACGCGCAATGCCTCTTCATTGCCGGCAGCAACACGGCATGGGCGCACCCCATCCTGTTCCGCCGCATCGAGGATGCGAAGGCAGCCAACCCGGCGATGAGGATCGTCGTGGCCGACCCACGCCGAACCGACACCTGCGAGATTGCCGACCTGCACCTCGCGCTGCAGCCCGGCACCGACGTGATGCTCTTCCATGGCATGCTGCACCTGATGCTGTGGGAAGGCTGGACCGATGCGGCCTATATCGCAGCCCATACCAGCGGCTTCGACGAACTCAAGCGCACGGTGCGCGATTGCACGCCCGAGCGCGTGGCGCAGGTTTGCGGCATCGCCAAGGAAGACCTGCTCGAGGCCGCGCGCCTCTTCGCCACCTCCGCCACGACACTGAGCCTCTACTGCCAAGGCCTCAACCAGTCCAGTTCGGGCACCGCGAAGAATGCGGCGCTGATCAACCTGCATCTTGCGACCGGCCAGATCGGCAAGCCCGGCGCAGGGCCCTTCTCGCTGACGGGCCAGCCGAATGCGATGGGCGGGCGCGAAGTGGGCGGACTGGCCAACCTGCTGTCGGCGCATCGCGATCTCGCGAATCCCGTGCACCGTGCCGAGGTGGCCGCGCTATGGGGTGTGCCCTCGGTGCCGGAAAAACCCGGCAAGACCGCCGTGGAAATGTTCCAGGCCGCGGCGGACGGCGAGATCCGCGCACTCTGGGTCGCATGCACCAACCCCGCCCAGTCCCTGCCCGACCAGGCCACGGTGCGGCGCGCACTCGAGCGCTGCGAGTTCGTCGTGGTGCAGGAGGCCTTCTCGACCACCGCGACCTGCGACTACGCCGACCTGCTGCTGCCTGCCACCACCTGGGGCGAGAAGGACGGCACCGTCACCAACAGCGAGCGCCGAATCTCGCGCGTGCGCAATGCCGTGGCGCGGCCCGGCGAGACGCGCGATGACTGGGTGATCGCCCGCGACTTCGCGCGACGGCTCGAAGCGCGGCTCGGGCGCATGGACACGCTGTTTCCGTACGCCGACGCAGAATCGGTATGGAACGAACATCGCGAAAGCACCCGCGGTCGCGACCTCGACATCACCGGCATGAGCTACGTCATGCTCGATGCCGCGCCGCAGCAGTGGCCGCTGCGCAAAGGCGAACCCACCGGTCGCGTGCGGCTCTACGAGGACGGCGTCTTCCCGACGCCCGATGGCCGCGCCCGCTTTGCCGACGTCCCCTACAAGCCGGTGGCCGAGCCGCGCGATGCGCGCCACCCCTTCTCCCTTACCACCGGCCGGCTGCGCGACCAATGGCATGGCATGAGCCGCACCGGCACCCTGGGCCGGCTGTTCGGCCACGTGCCCGAGCCCTCGGTCCAGATGCATCCACAGGACATGGTGCGCCGGCAGCTGCGCGAAGGCGAGCTGGTGCACGTCACCTCGCGGCGCGGGTCGATCGTGCTGCCCGTGGCCGGCAGCACGGACCTGGGCCTGAGCCAAGCCTTCATCGCCATGCACTGGGGCGGCGAGTACCTGAGCGGCCGGTCGAGCACGGGCGAACGGCTGGCCGGTGTCAACGTGCTCACCACACCTGCCTTCTGCCCCGATTCGAAGCAGCCAGAGCTCAAGCATGCGGCCGTCAAGATCCTCAAGGCCGAGCTGCCCTGGTCCCTGCTGGCGATGGGCTGGCTGCCGGACGACGCGGCCCTGCGCGTGCGAGAGGCTTTGCGCGCGCTGATGCCTTTCTTTGCCTTCGCGAGCTGCGTGCCCTTCGGCACCGGCGGCGCCCTGCAAGGCGGCGGACCGGAACGCACCGGCGTGCTGTTGCGCGCCGCCGCGTACGAAGCGCCGCCCGACCATCTGCTCGCCCGCATCGAAGGGCTGCTCGCGCTCGACGGCGCCGACAGCCTGCGCTATGCCGACAGGAAGCATGGCCAGCGGCGGGCGGCTCGCCTGGTGCGCGATGGAGAAAACGCGCGTCTCGAAGCTTTCCTGCTGGCCGGCGACACGCGCGCCGAAGCCTGGATCAAGGCGGTCCTGCAGGATCGGCTGCCCGCCCAGGCCTACGGACGCCAGTTGCTGAAGCCGGGCGCGGCGGCCCCGGCCGGCGTCGCCGCGCGTGGCAAGACCGTTTGCAGTTGCTTCGGCATCACGAAGACTGCCATCGAAGAACGGCTGGCGGACACATCGGGTTCGGACGGCGAGCGTCTCGACGCGCTGCAGGGCGCGCTGAAGTGCGGCACCAACTGCGGCTCCTGCCTGCCCGAGCTCAAGCGCATGGTGCGGGCGAGCCCTGCACTGGCGAGCGCCTCATGAGGCTGTCGATGCGCGGTGCAGCCCTCGTCCCTGCTGCACGCCGGGGCATAAGCGACCGCGCCGTGCGGCATAAGGCTTGCGGGACAATTCGCGAACCCATGGGAATCAGCCACTACATCAAGGAAATCGGCCGCGGCGCTCGCGGTGCAAAGCCACTCGACCGCGAGCAGGCCTGCGACCTCTTCGGCCAGGTGCTCGATGGCAGCGTGACCGACCTGGAGATCGGCGCCTTCTGCCTCGCCATGCGCATCAAGGGCGAGACGCCCGAGGAGATGGCGGGCTTTCTCGATGCGACGCACGCCCGGTTGGCGCGCTTTCCGGCTACCGGGCGGCCGGTGGTGGTATTGCCCAGCTACAACGGCGCACGCCGGTTGCCTGTGCTCACGCCCCTGCTCGCCTTGCTGCTGGCGCGCGAAGGGCTGCCCGTGCTGGTGCACGGCGCCGCGACCGAGTCTGCGCGGGTCCTGGCCTCCAGCGTGCTCGCCGCCCTCGACCTGCAGCCGCTCGCGCGCGTGCGGCCCATCGCCGACGGCGAAGTGGTGTTCGCGCCGACCGCGCTGCTGAGCCCCGGCCTCAAGCGCCTGCTCGACGTACGCCGCGTGGTGGGCCTGCGCAATCCCGGGCACAGCGTGGTCAAGCTGATGCAGCCCTGCGAAGGCGATTGCGTGGTCGTCGGCAGCTACACCCATCCGGCCTATGCGGAATCGATGGCCGCCACCTTCGAACTGCTGGGCATGAACGCCCTGCTCTCGCGCGGGCTCGAGGGCGAGAGCGTGGCCGACCCGCGCCGCACTGCGCAGGTGGACGGGTTCGTGCGGGGGCGACGCATCCCATTGCAGGCGCAGCAGCCCGGGACACAGTCCGAAGTCCCGGGCCTGCCGGCGGAAATCGATGTCCGGACGACGGCCGACTACACGCGCCGCGTTCTGGACGGGACGGCGCCGGCGCCGGCAGCGATCACCCAGCAGGTGCAGCAAGTCCTGCAACTCACCCGAGCCATGGAGCACGAATGAGCCTTCCTTATCTCTCCCAAGGCAGCTGCACGCTGGTCGGCGCCGGCCCCGGCGACCCCGAGCTGCTGACCGTCAAGGCTGTCAAGGCGATCCAGGCGGCCACGGTGCTGCTGGTCGACGACCTGGTCAGCGACGAGATCCTGGCCAGCTACGCCCGGCCCGGGGCGCGCATCGTCCACGTGGGCAAGCGCGGCGGCTGCAAGAGCACGCCGCAGGCCTTCATCGAGCGGCTGATGATCACCGCGGTGCGCGAGGGCGAGACCGTGGTGCGCCTCAAGGGCGGCGACCCCTTCATCTTCGGCCGTGGCGGCGAGGAGGTGGAGCACCTGCGCGAGGAAGGCATCGAGGTGCGGGTGATCAACGGCATCACCGCCGGGTTGGCAGCGGTCACCGGGCTGGGCGTGCCGCTGACGCATCGCGATCACGCGCAGGGTGTCGTCTTCGTGACCGGCCATGCCAAGACCGGGCACGCGGCCCATGAGCACCCGACCGATTGGCGCCAGCTGGCCGCCACGGTGCGCGACGCGCATCTCACGCTCGTGATCTACATGGGCGTGAGCGGGGTGGCGCATATCCAGCAGGAACTGCTGCACGGGCTCGGAGGTGAAACGCCGGTGGCGGTGATCCAGCACGCCAGCCTGCCGCAGCAGCGCCATATCGCGACCACGCTGGCGCAGCTGCCCGGCGACCTGGCGGCAACTGGGCTGGGCAGCCCGGCCGTGATCGTGGTGGGCGACGTGCTGCGCGGCCTGGTGGCTGCGGGCCTTCCGGCCACGCGCTTCGGCACCTGAACAGGCCGTTCGGCCAGTCGGCACATCGAGGCCACCGCCCTAGAATCTTCGGCCTGAAGAACAACGGGCGGAGATGGGCATGCTGGAACTCGAGAAACTCAACGAATTCGTCGAGAGCCATGGCGAATTGCAGCGTGGCCGCGGCCTCGTCACCGGCACCATCGCGCTCTCGCTGGGCATCCTCTGCTTGCTGGGCGTGCTTGTCTTCCACTTCCCGCAGTACCTGAGCACGCCCGAGCTGCGCCGCAGCTACAGCGTCGACGTGATGCGCCTGGTGCTCCTCGCGGCGATGGTCGTCGCCGGCGGGCTGGCGCTGGTCAACATCATCTTCAATCGCTCGCGCTGGCTGTCCGCATTCGCCTTCCTGCTGGTGGTCGCGGCAGCGCTGCTGGGCGGGCACAAGGTGCCAGTCAACGACTTCGCGGACAACACCCCCTACATCGGGCTGGACTGGTTCATCCTCGACCTGCTGGGCTCTTCGCTGATCTTCATCTTCATCGAGAAGCTGTTCGCCCACCGCAAGGAGCAGCCGGTGTTCCGCGCCGAATGGCAGACCGACTTCCACCACTTCGTGGTCAACCACATGATCGTCGGATTCGTGTTGCTGGCCACCAACCTGCTGGTGCACAAGCTCTTCGGCTGGGCCGCCAACGACGGCGTCCGCGGCTGGATCGCGGGCTTGCCCTTCTGGGCCGGGCTGCTGCTGATCGTCCTGGTGGCCGACCTGGTGCAGTACTGGACGCACCGTGCCTACCACGAGGTGCCGCTGCTGTGGCGCCTGCATGCGGTGCACCACAGCGTGAAGAGCATGGACTGGCTGGCGGGCTCGCGCCAGCACATCCTCGAATTGCTGATCACACGGACGCTGGTGCTGGCGCCGATCTATGTGCTGGGCTTCAGCAAGGAGGTGATCGACGCCTACATCGTGGTGGTGGGGTTCCAGGCGGTGTTCAACCATGCCAACGTGAGCGTGCGGCTGGGTCCGCTGCGCTATGTGATCGTCACGCCCAACTTTCACCACTGGCACCACAGCCAGGACGACGAGGCGATCGACAAGAACTACGCGGCGCACTACGCCTTCCTCGACTATCTCTTCGGCACCGCGGTGAAAAGCACCCGGCTGTGGCCCGAGCACTATGGGGTGGTGGGCGACTACGTGCCCAACGGCTTCTTGAAGCAGCTGAAGTTTCCGTTCCTGTGGAAGGGCTGATGGGGACAGCAAGCGCATTCGACGCGATCGTCATCGGCGCCGGCGCGGCGGGCCTGTTCTGCGCCGGGCTCGCGGGCCAGCGGGGCCTGAAGGTGCTGCTGATCGACCATGCCGAACGCATCGGCGAGAAGATCCGAATCTCCGGCGGCGGCCGTGCCAACTTCACCAACCGCGACCTGGACGTGCGCGCACCGCAGCGCCACTTCATCGGCGAGAACCCGAATTTCTGCCGCTCGGCGCTGTCGCGCTACACGCCACAGCAGTTCATCGACCTGGTCCAGCGCCATGGCATCGCGTACCACGAGAAGCACAAGGGACAGCTCTTCTGCGACGGTTCGTCGCAGCAGATCATCGACCTGCTGCTGGCCGAGTGCGCGGCCGGGGGCGTGATGCACTGGCAGCCCTGCAGCGTCGGCGAGATCGCCTTTGCCCCGGATGAGGGCTATCGGCTCCAGACCCGCCGCGGCGAGGCGCAGGCGCCGCAGCTGGTGGTGGCGACCGGGGGTCTGTCCATTCCCCAGATCGGCGCGACCGACTTCGGCTACCGGCTGGCAGCCCAGTTCGGCCTGCGCGTGGTCCCGCCCCGCCCTGCCCTGGTGCCACTGACCTTCGGCGGCGAAGCCTGGGCACCCTATGCCGACCTCGCCGGCCTTGCTCTGCCCGTGCAGATCGCGACCGGCAGCAAGAAGGCTCGTGCGGTGTTTCTCGAAGACCTGCTGTTCACCCATCGAGGCCTCTCCGGTCCGGCGGTGCTGCAGATCTCCAGCTACTGGCAGCCCGGAGCGCCGCTCGACATCGACTTCGCGCCCGGCGTAGACGTGCAGGCCGCCCTGGCCGAGGCCAAGCAGCGTTCGCGCAAGCGCATCGCCAACGAGCTCGCCGGCCTGGTGCCGGCCCGGCTGGCCGACGCCTGGGTGGGGGAGGACCCGGCACTGCAGCGCCCGATCAACGAGGCGGCAGACCGGGCCTTGGCGGCGCTGGCCGAGCGCATCGCCCGCTGGCAGATCACGCCCAGCGGGACCGAGGGGTACAAGAAGGCGGAAGTCACGGCTGGCGGCATCGATACCCGCGACCTCTCCTCCCAAACGATGGAATCGAAGCAGCCCGGCCTGTATTTCATCGGCGAGGTGGTGGATGTCACCGGCTGGCTGGGCGGCTACAACTTCCAGTGGGCCTGGGCCAGCGCGCATGCCTGCGCGCAGGCACTGGCGGCACGCTGCGATCGCGCTATAATGCCCGGCTAACTTTGGCCACCCCTCAACGGCCTACCCTTTCGTGTTGAGGAAACCCGGCCCGGGGCCCCGATCTTCCCCAAGCCAAAAATCAAGCAACCGATTTTTAAATGACCACTATCCGCGTTAAAGAAAACGAGCCCTTCGACGTCGCGCTTCGCCGCTTCAAGCGCACCATCGAAAAGCTCGGCCTGCTGACCGATCTGCGCGCCCGCGAGTTCTACGAGAAGCCGACCGCCGAGCGCAAGCGCAAGAAGGCGGCCGCGGTCAAGCGCCACTACAAGCGCGTGCGCAGCATGCAGCTCCCCAAGAAGCTGTACTGAGCTGGCACCCGCCGCGTCGGACTCGTACCGACGCCCGTTCCGAGCCTCCGAGCCGCGCCAGGGAAACCCTGCCGCGGCTCTTGTCATTTCCGCCCTCCGAAAGCAAAGCCATGAGCCTCAAGGATCAGATCACCGAAGACATGAAGACCGCCATGCGCGCCAAGGACTCGGAGCGCCTGGGCACCATCCGCCTGCTGCTGGCGGCCCTCAAGCAGAAGGAAGTCGACGAACGCATCGAGTTGGACGACGCGATGGTGGTGGCCATCGTCGACAGGCTGGTGAAGCAGCGCAAGGACTCGGTCACCGCCTTCACCCAGGGCGGACGCACCGACCTGGCGGACAAGGAAGCCGCCGAAATCAAAGTGCTGGAGGCCTATCTGCCGCAGCGCATGAGCGCCGAGGAGATCACGGCCGAAGTCCGGGCCATCGTCGCCGAACTGGGCGCCAAGGGTCCCGGCGACATGGGCAAGGTAATGGGCGCCGTCAAGACGCGCCTGGCGGGCAAGGCCGACATGGGCCTCGTCAGCGCCGCGGTCAAGGCCGCGCTCTCGGGCGGCTGACCGTGCCGGCGCAGCAGGTGCTCAAGGCCTGCGCCTGCCTCGTCGATTGCCGGGACCGTCTGCTGGTCTTCTTCCATCCCGGCGATGCCGGCATGCAGCTGCCCAAGGGCACGGTCGAGCCCGGCGAGTCGCCGGAGGATGCGGTCCGGCGCGAGCTGCTCGAGGAATCGGGCATCGTCTACGACGGCGAGCTGGTGCCCCTGGGCACGCTGGACCGCGAGCGCGAGACCGATATCCAGCGTGGCCAGCGAAAGCATTCGCAGCTCTGGCACCTGTTCCTGATGCGGACGCAGGCACAGCTGCCCGAGCGCTTTGAGCACACGGCCACCGGCAGCCCCGAGGAACACGGGCTGGTCTTCCGCTTCAGCTGGCTGGCGCCCGATGCGCCGCTCGACGGCTTCACCGCGCCCTACGTCCGCGTCATCGACAAGGTACGCGCCGCACTCGCGCGATAGTTGGCGGCCGACCGGGCGGGCCCTATAGTTCGCTCAGCCGCACAGGCCATAGTGCGTGGATGGAGCCCCTCACTGCACCGGCCAGGCTCCGTCGCTGCTCCCTTGCAGCCCTTGCTTGCAACACGAGGAGATTGAAATGGCGGACACCTACGTTCTCGTTCACGGCGCGTGGCACACGGGCGAATTGCTGGAGCCCGTGGCCGAGACCATCCGGGCCCAGGGGCATACCGTGCACTGTCCGACACTGGCCGGCAACCGGCCCGGCGACTCGCGTGCGGCCACCGGCCTGGCCGAGGCGGTCCAGTCGCTGGCCGACTTCATCACTGAGCGCAACCTGCGCGACGTGCGCCTGGTCGGCCATAGCTACGGAGGCATGGTGATCTCGGGCGCGATGAGCCTGGTGTCCGAACGTGTGCGCCGGCTGGTGTACTGGAACGCCTTTGTGCCGCTTCATGGCCAATCCCTCGTCGACCTGGTGCCGCCTCAGTACAAGGCCATGTTCGACGGTATCGCGGCGCAGAACGACGGCGCGATCACGCTGCCCTTTCCGATCTGGCGCGATGTCTTCATCAACGATGCCGACATGGCCACGGCCGAACGCGCCTACGGGCTGCTCAACCCGCACCCCTACCGGACCTTCACCGATCCCGCAGCCCTCAACGCTGAACTGGCGGAACTCCCGGTGGGCAAGTCCTACCTGAACTGCCAGCAGGACATCGCATTGCCGCACAGCCTGCCTTGGCATCCGCGCCTGTCGGAGCGCCTGGGCTTGTTCCGGCTGGTCGAGTGTTCCGGCAGCCACGAGCTGTGCTTTACCGACCCCGCGCTGCTGGCGCGCAAGATCATCGAAGCCGGGCGTGACTAGCGATCAGCTGCCAGCGACCTTCATCCGGTTGACCAGCACCGAGCCCGTGGTCTTGGCCCCGTAGTTGTAGGCGTCGGCACCCACCGCCTCGATGCCCATGAGCATGGTCTTCAGGTTGCCGGCGATGGTGATCTCCTGCACCGGAAAGGCGATCGCCCCGTTCTCGACCCAGAAGCCGCTCGCGCCGCGCGAGTAGTCGCCCGTCACGTAGTTGACGCCCTGTCCCATCAGCTCGATCACGAACAGGCCGGTGCCGAGCTTCGCGAGCATGGCATCGAGGTCGTCGCTCTTCTTCGTCTTGCGCGAGCTCAGGGTGAGGTTGTGCGAGCCGCCGGCATTGCCGGTGGTCTTCATGCCCAGCTTGCGCGCGGAATAGGTGCTCAGGAAGTAGCCTTCGAGCCGGCCGCCGTCGACCACCTTGCGCTTGCGGGTCGCCACGCCCTCGTCGTCGAAAGCCGAGCTGCCCTTGCCGCGCGGGATGTGCGGGTCTTCAAGCACGTCGATGTGCGAGGGCAGTACCGGCTTGCCCAGCGAGTCGAGCAGGAAGCTGCTCTTGCGGTAGAGCGCGCCGCCGCTGGTGGCCTGCACCAACCCGCCCAGCAGGCCCGCGGCCAAGGGCGACTCGAACAGCACCGGGCATTCAGTGGTCTTGATCTTGCGCGACTTCAGGCGGCTCAGCGCCCTTTCGGCGGCATAGCGCCCCACGGCCTTGGGGCTCGCGAGCTCATCGGCCGAGCGCATCGAGCTGTACCAGGCGTCGCGCTGCATGTCGTTGCCCTTGCCAGCGATCGGCGCCACCGAGATCGAATGGCGCGAGCTCGCATAGCCGCCACGGAAGCCCCGCGTGTGCGCGCTGAAGAAGTGGCTCTGCTGGGCCGAGACCCCCGCACCTTCACTGTTGGTGATGCGCTTGTCGGTCGACAAGGCCGCGGCCTCGCATTCCAGTGCCAGTGCAGCCGCCTGCTCGCTGCTGACGTCCCAGGGATGGAAGAGGTCCAGGTCGGGCTGCTCGGTCGCGATGTCAGCCTCATCGGGCAGGCCGCTGACGGGGTCTTCTGCCGTGAAGCGTGCGATGTCGTAGGCGGCCTGCACCGTCTGGGCGATGGCCGCCTCCGAGAAATCGGAGGTGCTGGCATTGCCGCGGCGATGGCCCACGTAGACCGTGACGCCCAGCGACTTGTCGCGGTTGCGCTCGACATTCTCGAGCTCGCCCTTGCGCACCGAGACGCTGAGGCCGCAGCCCTCGGACGCCTCAGCGCCGGCGTCGGTGGCGCCGAGCTTCCTGGCATGCGCCAGGGCCGAGTCGACCAGGTTTTCGAAGAAGGGGCGGCTGTAGGCGAAGCCGGAGTCGGCGCGCGATGAAGAGGTGCTCATGTGGCGGCTATGATACTTGCGCCCTCCGTTTTCGATGGAGCGGCTTACGGCCCAACGATTGTCTCCATGCCCCGCAAACCCAAGAAAGGCTACTTCGTCCGCGGCACCTTTGTCGCCGAAGGCAGCGAACTAGACCTCGAGCTCAAGCGCGAGCTCAAAGGCACCGACGCGGCGAGCAAGACCGACCTCAAGCGCGAGAGCACCGAACTGCAGACCTTGGGTGAGGCCCTGCTGGGCCTGCGCGCCGGTCTGTTCGACAAGCTGGAACTCGGGGACAAGCTGCGCGACGCCATCGCCGAAGCCAAGCGCATCACCAACTTCGAAGGCAAGCGCCGCCAGATGCAGTTCATCGGCAAGCTGATGCGCGGTCTCGACGCCGCCACGCTCGATGCCATCCGCACAGCGCTCGACGAGCAGAACCGCGGTCCGGCGCAGGAAGCCGCGATCTTGCACGAGGCCGAGCGCTGGCGCGACCGGCTGATCGCGGAGGACGACGCTCTCGGCGGCTGGATCGAAACCCATTCCGGCACCGATGCGCAGCAGTTGCGCGCGCTGGTGCGCCAGGCGCGAAAGGATCTCAAGGAAGGCCGGCCGGGGGAAGCTCCGCGCCAGGGCAAGGCCTATCGGGAGCTGTTCCAGCTGCTGCGCGCACAGCTCGAAGGCCATGACGCTGCGGACGCTGCGGCCGAAGCCCCTGCGCAGGCGCGCGAGGATGACGCATGACCAGCAGTCCCCACGACCCGGTGCGCATCGGCATCGTCTCGATCAGCGATCGCGCCTCCAGCGGCGTGTACGAGGACAAAGGCCTGCCCGCACTGCAGGAATGGCTGAAGCGCGCCCTGCGCAACCCCATCGATTTCGAGCCCCGGCTCATCCCCGACGAGCAAGCCGCCATCAGCGCCGCGCTGATCGAACTGGTCGACGCCGGCTGCTCGCTGGTGCTGACCACCGGCGGCACCGGGCCCGCCCTGCGCGACGTCACGCCCGAGGCCACGCTGGCCGTCGCCCACAAGGAGATGCCGGGCTTCGGCGAACAGATGCGCCAGATCAGCCTGCGCTTCGTGCCGACCGCCATCCTGTCGCGGCAGGTGGCGGTGATCCGCGACAAGAGCCTGATCATCAATCTGCCGGGCCAGCCGAAGTCCATCGCGGAGACGCTGGAAGGCCTGAAGAACCCCGATGGCACGCAGGGGGTGCCGGGCATCTTCGCGGCGGTGCCCTATTGCATCGACCTGATCGGCGGGCCGTATCTGGAAACCGACGAGGCGGTCTGCAAGGCCTTCAGGCCGAAGTCGGCGATCCGCCCTTCGAGGCCCTGAGGCGCAAGACCTTCACTTGCCGACCAGTTCGGTGAGGCGCTGTACCTCGAAGCATTCCTTGGTAGCCGCGTTCCCTGGCACGCAATCCTTCATTCCCCGCTGTGCGGACAGGGTCTCGATCGCCTGCCACAACAGCGCGATCTGGTGTTCCTGGCTCGACGCGGTGTCGATCAGGCTGCGCATGGCGAGCGACAGCGGGTCGTCCTCCTGCGTAATCCCGTAGGCCTCGAACTTCCTGGCGCTGCCAGCCGAAGCGCCGCCGCTTGCCGTCCTGGCCGGGATGATGCGCGCCGGGATCCCGACGGCGGTCGCACCCGCAGGCACGGGCTTGATCACGACCGCGTTGCTTCCGATCTTGGCGCCATCGCCCACCACGAAGCCGCCCAGCACCTTCGCGCCGGCGCTCACCACCACGTCCCTGCCCAATGTCGGATGCCGCTTCTCACCCTTGTAGAGCGAAGTGCCGCCCAACGTCACGCCCTGGTAGATGGTGCAGCCATCGCCGATCTCGGCCGTCTCGCCGACCACCACGCCCATTGCGTGGTCGAAGAACACGCGATCACCGATGACCGCGGCCGGATGGATCTCGATGCCGGTGAGCCAGCGCGAGACAAACGAAACGAAACGCCCCACCCACTTCAGCCCATGGCCCCAGCACCAGTGCGCGACGCGGTGCAGCACCAGGGCATGCAGTCCCGGGTAGAGGGTCAGCACTTCCCAGCGCGAACGTGCCGCCGGATCGCGGTCGAGGATGCACTGGACGTCGGAGCGCAGTCGCGAGAACATGGGATGTTCTTGTCATGACGATATGGGCTGCGCAGTCTAAGGGCTCGGGTCATCGCGCGCCGGCGATGGGGTCTTGTAGCTGCCGCCCCCCGCGGCATCGGCCATGGCCTTGGCGATGCCCCGCAGGATGTGGATCTCTTCCGGTGTCGGCTGGGCACGGTTGAAGAGCTGCTGCAGCCGCGGCATCAGCTTCTTGGGCGCCTCGGGATCCAGGAAGCCGATCTGCACCAGCGAGCGTTCCCAGTGGTCCAGCATGCCGCGCACGGCTACTGCATCGGCCGCCCGGACCGGCTCGGCGGCATCATGCAGCCCGAAGCCGCCCAGCGCCAGCCGCCATTCGTAGGCGATCACCTGGACGGCCGCGCCCAGGTTCAGCGAGCCGAAGGCCGGATCGGTGGGAATCGTGAGCGCCACATGGCAGCGGTACACGTCCTCGTTGCGCATGCCGAAGCGCTCCGAGCCGAACAGGAAGGCGACGTGCTGCGCTTCCTTCAGGGCCAGCGGCACCAAGTGCTCGCGCGGCGTGCGCGTCGGCGGACCGAAGTCGCGCGGCACCATCGCCGTGGCGCAAAGGTGAGTCACGCCATCGAGCGCTTCATCGAGCGTGTCGACAATGCGCGCCTGCTCCAGCACATCGAGTGCCCCGCTGGCGCGCTGGATGGTTTCCTCGCGCCGCAGGACGTTGGCCCAGCGCGGCGCCACGAGCACGAGCTCGTCGAAGCCCATGGTCTTCATGGCGCGCGCGGCGGCGCCGACATTGCCGGCATGGCTGGTCTGGATGAGGATGAAGCGGGTGCGCATGGAAAGGCCAAAGGGGAGCGGGCCCGAAGGCCGGGACCGAGCCGGTAAAATCCACGATTCTCGCCGCCTGCATCGCCGGGCCGCCTCCCCAGGGCTCCGCCCGCCGTTCTTCCCCCAATCCGATGCCGTCTCCCAATCTGCACCCCATGCTCAACGTGGCCGTCAAGGCCGCCCGCGCCGCCGGCGCCATCATCAATCGCGCCGCGCTCGACATCGAGGCGGTGCGCGTTTCGCAGAAGCAGGTCAACGACTTCGTGACCGAAGTCGATCACGCGAGCGAGCGGGTGGTCATCGACACCCTGCTCGGCGCCTATCCGGGGCACGGCATCCTGGCCGAGGAATCGGGCACCGAGCATGGCGCCCGCGATTCGGACTACGTGTGGATCATCGATCCGCTGGACGGCACCACCAACTTCATCCATGGCTTTCCGGTCTATTGCGTCTCGATCGCGCTCGCGATCAAGGGCAAGGTCGAGCAGGCCGTCATCTACGACCCCACGCGCAACGACCTCTTCACCGCGACCCGGGGGCGCGGCGCCTACATGAACGAGCGCCGCATCCGCGTGAGCAAGCGCATCCGGCTCAACGAGTGCCTCATCTCGACGGGCTTCCCCTTTCGCACCGGCGACAACTTCAAGCAGTACCTGGCCATCATGGCCGACCTGATGCCGCGCGCAGCCGGACTGCGCCGCCCCGGTTCGGCGGCGCTCGACCTGGCCTACGTCGCCGCGGGCTTCAGCGACGCCTTCTTCGAGACCGGCCTCAACATCTGGGACGTGGCGGCCGGCTCGCTGCTAGTCACGGAAGCGGGTGGACTGATCGGCAACTTCACGGGCGAGCCCGACTTCCTCGAGCAGCGCGAATGCCTCGCCGGAGCGCCGAAGATCTACGGCCAACTGGTCCCGATCCTGGCCAAGTACTCGAAGTTCGCAAGCGTGAATGACAAGTTCGCCGCCAGCGAGCGCGCGCGCGAGGTCGACCCCTCTGCCGGCAGCGTCTATGCGCGAAGCACCGTGCCGGGCGCATCGACCGACGCCGGAGCAGCAGCGGATGCGCAATCCGCCGCAGCGCCTGCGCCACGCAAGCTCACCCGCCTGCGCCGCGAAGAAAGCCCGGCCTCGCCGGCCCTGGGCGACGACGCCGCCGAGTGATGCAGGCGCAGCGCGCCGCCACCGAACGAGGGCGCGCCGCACTGCGCGTGGCGCTCTCCCACTACATCGCCAACGGCCTGTCGGTCGCCTTCGGGCTGCTGCTGATCTCCGGCGGCGTCCATCTGGTGCTGGGCGGCGCCGCTGCAGCTGCAGCCGGCGTGGGCGTGATCGTGACCGCGCCGCCCGACCTGCCCGGCCCGCGCCGCGGCAAGTTCTGGCAAATGGTCCCTTCGCCCTTGATTGGGCTGCCGCTCTTCTTCTGCGTGCAACTGCTGCATTCGGCACCCCTTCAGTTGGGGCTGCTGCTGGTGCCCGCAACCTTCCTCGCCTTCGTGGCGATGGCCTGGGGCAAGCGCGGCATCCCGATCGCCATCGCGGTCATGTTCTCGATGATCTTCTCGATGGCCACGCCGGCGCCCACCGGCATGCGCGAGATCGTCGAACGCACGCTGCACTTCGGCCTGGGCGCCGGGCTCTACGTGATCTACGCGCTGCTCGCGAACCATGCGCTCAACGCCCGCTACCGGGTGCAGGCGATGGCTGACCTGTTGTCCTCGCTGGCCGCGCTGATGCGCACCGAAGCCCGCCAGTTCACGCCGCGGGACGAATCCGGCGACGTGCGCGAGGTGCCCTCGCCGCTGCTGGGTCAGTTGCTGCGCGCGCAGGCCTCATTGGCGGACCAGTTGCAGGCAACACGCGACATCGTGCTCGAATCCCCCCGCACGCCGCGCCGGCAGCGGCTTGCGGGCATGCTGGTGACCGTGCTCGAACTGCGCGACATGCTGCTGGCCAGCGAGCTCGACCTCGATGCGCTCAAGGCGCACCCCCGCCATGCCGCGGCGCTGCGCGAGATGCAGCGCATCCTCGGCGAACTGGCCGACGAGACGGTCGCGCTCGCCGACGCCCTGCTGCTCGGCCGCCAACCCGATCCCGTGCCCGACCGCCGTCCGGAGCTCGCGGCCATTCACCTCGAAGGCGATGCGGCGCGGCCGACCATGGCCGCCGGGCCGACGCCTGCGATGCTCGCGCGCGGCCTGGCCAGCCGCATCGGCCACATCAACGACGAGGTGCTGCGCCTCGTGAGCCTCGCGCGCGGCGAGCGCGAACCCGACCTCACGATCGTGCGGGCCAACTGGCACATGTTCGTGAGCCCCACCGACTGGTCGCTGCGCCCTTTTCTCGCGCTCTGGCGATGGGACGCGCCGCCGCTGCGCCATGCGATCCGCGCCGCGCTCGCGGTCGCCGTCGGCTACGCCATCGCGGTCATGCTGCCCTGGGGCTCGCACGACTACTGGATCCTGCTGACGATCGTCGTGGTGCTGCGCGGCAGCCTCTCGCAGACGCTGGAAAGGCGCAACAGCCGCGTCGCCGGCACGCTGCTCGGGTGCGTGTTCGCGGTGGCGATCCTGTCTGCCCATCCCTCCGCCCTGGGCTCGCTGGTCGCGATGACCGCCGCGCAGGCCATTGCGCACGGATTCGCGGTTCGGCGCTACCTGATCACGTCGGTGGCAGCAACCGTCCTGGGGCTGTTGCAGGCGCACGCGCTCAACGTAGGCATGAGCCCCACCTTTGCGCTGTTCGAACGCGTGGCAGACACGCTGATCGGCGCCGGCGTTGCCTGGGCTTTCTGCTACGTGCTGCCCTCGTGGGAGCGCAGCCAGATCCCCTCGCTGGTCGCGCGTACGCTGACGGCGCAGGCGCGCCATGCGCGGCTTGCGCTCGGCCTGGGCCAGCTCCGCGCAGTGCAGACCAGCCCCGAGCTCGACTGGCGCCTGGCGCGCCGCGAGGCCTACGACAGCCTCTCGGCGCTGGTGCAGGCCACGCAACGCTCGTTGTCGGAGCCGCGCGCAGTGCGCCCGCCGCTGGAGCCCCTGGAGCACCTGCAAGCGCACAGCTACCAGCTGCTGGCGCAGCTCAGTGCGGTGAAATCCATGCTGGTGCTGCGGCGCGACCGCCTCACTCCAGCCGATATCGAGACGCCGCTGCAGAGTGCCGCAGCGCGCATCGAGGCCAACATCGGCAGCACCCCCACGACCGGCCCGGTCATGCCCGAAAGCGCCGCTGCCACCACCTTGGCCCATCCCATGCCCCTGCCCGATCCCTTCGAGAACGACGTCAGCCCCTGGCTGTTGCGAAGGCTCGACATGGCGATCGGCATTTCGGCGCAGCTGCGCGACGACGCGGCGCGCATTCTTCAACCCTCCCAACCGGAAACACTCAAGACTCACTGATGACCCAGGACCTTCTGCTCGCCCATCCATGGTTCGCGCCCTGCCTCGCAGCGCTGATCGCCGTTCCGCTCGCCCTGCTGGTCCACCGCATCGGCGGCATGGTGCTGTTGCGGCTGACGCGCTACGCACCCATCGTTCACGCCATGCTCCTCAACGTCCAGGGGCCGGCGCGCTTCGTTCTCCCGCTGATCGCGCTGCAGATGGTGTGGCAGGCCGCACCGGACGACCTGACTTTCATCAACGGCGTGCGGCACGTCAACGGACTCTTGTTCATCGCAGCCACGACCTGGCTTGCCATCCGCGCCGTCAACGGCATCGCCGACGGCGTCCTGGCCAAGCACCCTCACGACGTGGAAGACAACCTTCAGGCCCGCCGCGTACTCACCCAGACCCGCGTGCTCGCGCGCTCTGCCGGCACCGTGCTGCTGGTGGCCGGCGCCTCGCTGATGCTCATGACCTTCCCGGGCGCGCGCCAGGTCGGCGCCAGCCTGCTGGCCTCCGCGGGTGTGATCGGCATCGTGGCCGGCCTGGCGGCCAAGCCCGTCTTCAGCAATCTCATCGCCGGACTGCAGATCGCGCTGGCGCAGCCGATCCGCATCGACGACGTGCTGGTGGTCGAAGGCGAATGGGGCCGCGTGGAAGAGATCACCGGCACCTTCGTCGTCCTGCGCATCTGGGACGACCGGCGGCTGATCCTGCCACTGTCCTACTTCATCGAGAAGCCGTTCCAGAACTGGACCCGCAGCAGCTCGCAGCTGCTGGGCTCGGTCTTCATCTACGCCGACTACGGCACGCCGCTCGCGCAGATGCGCGCGGAGGTCGAGCGCATGGTGAAGGCGGCGCCCGAGTGGGACGGTCGCTTCTTCAACCTGCAGGTGACCGACGCCACAGAGCGCACCATGCAGATACGCGTGCTCTGCACCGCCGCCTCCTCGTCGCTGGCGTTCGACCTGCGCTGCAGGATGCGCGAGGGGCTGATCGAATTCATGCAGCGCGAGTACCCGCAGTTCCTGCCCAGGCTGCGCATCGAAGGCGGCCCCCCAACGCAGGCGGAAGCGGCGGCTCCTTCGGCCCCTGGGCCCGCGTCAGCCAGCCCGGGCTGAGCGGCGGGACCGTCCGTTGCGGGCTGCGGCGGCGAGCAGCTCTGCGCGCTGCCGCACTACCTCGTGGATGGATTCGATCAACAGCCGGGCGCCCTTCCCCGCTTCGCTGCCGCGCCGCACGGTGAGCCCGACCGGGCCTTCAGTGGTCGCCGTGTCGATGGCCAATCGGCGCAGCTCGCCACGGGCCAGAAACCCGTCGACCGCCCCTTGCGGCGCAAACCAGACGGCGTCGGCACACTGCAGCAGACCGACAGCAAAGCTCGTGTCGGTCGCCTCCACCATGCAGCGCGGCGGCGCCATGCCTTGCGCGACCAGGAAGGCGTCGGCGGTGTGACGGATCAGCGTGCCCGAGACCGGCACGATGAGCGGATACGCAGCCAACGCCTCGAGCTTGGGGCGTCGCAGCGATGCGAGGGGATGCGCCGCACGAGCGACCAGCAGCAGCGGCTCGCTGTAAAGGTGCTCGAAGGCCAGATCCGCCATCGCCGAAGCCTGGGCCAGACGGCCCAGGACCAGGTCGATTTCGCCCTGGCGCAGCTGCGTCATGAGTTGCGCGTTGGTGCCGCTGGCCACGCGCACGCGAAGCGCGGGCGCTTTCGAGTGCAGCGCCGCAATGGCCGCCGGCAGCAAATGGGCCGCCATGTTCGGCAAGGCGCCCACCGCTACCTGCAGCTGGTCGAGTTCGGGCTGCTCGAGCGCCAGACCGAGGCCTTCCCGCAACCCGCGCAGCGCCACCACGGCGTGGCGCACGAGCACCTCCGCTGCCGGCGTCAGCTCGACGCCGCGCCGCCTGCGCAGCAGCAGCGTGCGGCCGACGATGTCCTCGAGTTCGGCGATGGTCTTGGAGACCGCCGGCTGCGTGAGCGCCAGTGCCTTGGCCGCGCGCACCAGGTTGCGCTCGTGAGCCACCATCACGAGACACTGCAGATGGCGCAGCTTGAGGCGAGCAAAATTTATAGCTGGCATGCGCGTTTCCTGGGGTGGTCAGCCCGGAAATATAACGAAATGGAATACCAGGCAGAACACCTTTCAGTTGTGCCGGAAGGCACGCGCTCCTAGAGTCTCCTGTCGCGCTCTCTTGCCGCGTGCGCCCCGAAACCGGAGACAAACACATGACCCGCCCTGCTTCCTTCGGCGCTCTGCGCCGCCTCGGCCTCATGGCCAGCTGCGCCGCCCTGACACTCGGGCTCGCAGCCGCGCCCGCCCGCGCCGACAGTGCCTACCCCGCCAAGCCGGTGAAGTTCATCACCAACTTCCCGGCCGGGGGGCCACTCGACATCCTCGGCCGCGCGCTGTCCGACGCCTTGCAGAAAGACCTGAAACAGCCCTTCGTCGTCGACAACCGTCCCGGCGCAGGCGGCAACATCGGCGCGGACGTCGTGGCCAAGAGCCCGGCCGACGGCTACACGGTGCTGCTGTCGATCGACACCACGTTCACCATCAACCCGCACCTCTACGCCTCGATGCCCTTCGCGGCGAACGACCTGAAGCCGCTGATGATCTTCAGCTCCTCGGGTCTCGCCTTGGGCGTTGCCTCCCCGGTGGATGCGAAGACGCTGCCCGATTTCATCCGCCAGGGGAAGGCACAGCCGTTCACGTTCGCCTCGGCGGGCAATGGAAGCCCGGGCCACATTGCAGCCGAGATCTTCTCGAGCGCGACCGGCGCAAAAATCACGCACGTGCCCTACAAAGGCAATGCGCCCGCCGTCATGGCGCTGCTGTCTGGCGAGGTGCAGGCCGGCATTCTTGCCACGCCGGGCCTGCTGCCGCACCTGCAGGCCGGCAAGTTGCGAGCGCTGGCCGTGACCGGGCGCCAACGCTCGCCGATGCTGCCGCAGGTAGCAGCGGTCGGAGAGCTTGGCCTGAAGGATCTGGAGTTCGAGGTGCTCTACCTCGCGATGGTCCCGGCGGCGACGCCCGAGCCCGTGATGCAGACCTTGCGAAGCGCGCTGCGGTCCGCCCTCGCGCTGCCGGAGCTCAAGAGCCGGCTCGGGACGCTTGACATGGTGGCGCTCGGCGAGACCGGTGCCGCAGCGCAGCAGCATCTCGATGCGAGCCGCGAGCGCTACGGCCGCATCGTCAAGGCCACCGGCATGAAGCTGGACTGAAGCCCATGCGCACGCAGCCTCAGCCCGTGCCGCGGCGGCGCCGGTCAGCCTTGGGCAGCACCGTCCGCGCAGCGAGCTGCTCGGCGCGCCTCTGCAGCTGGTGCAGGGCCTCGTCCAGGCTGGCGGCATGGTCGGCATCCAGCACCGCCAGCAGGTCTGCATTGATGCGGGTCACCAGAGGATGGAGCTCGTCGTACACCGCCTGCCCGCGTTCGGTGAGCTGCAACAGCACCTGCCGCCGGTCGCCGGCCGAATGCGTGCGCGACAGCAACTGCTTCTGGACGAGCGATCCGACGCCCTTCGAGGTACGCGCCCGGTCGAGCTGGGCATGCTCTGCCAGTTGCGAAGAGCTGAGCGCGCCGCGGCTGGCGAGGGTCGCGATCAGCCGCCATTCGCGCCGAGTGATGCCGAAGCGTCCTTCACACAGGCGGATGACCATGCTGCCCGCGACGGACAGCAGGCGGGACAGCCGATACAGCAGCAGCCCGTCCAGGGGTTGGCGCGCGGAGTCGCTCATCTCGGGGTTAGTCCGGTGAATGGTTGATTTGATCAATCAGGTGCCCCGACTCTAAATTCGATCGGCGCCGCGGCACGCACGCGGCGCGAAGAACATCAGAGAGAAGACAGAGAGAAATACCGGAGACAACCCCATGCACCCCTTCACCCTTCATCGCCGCCGCTTGCTCTCCCTCCTGGGCGGTCTTGCCATCGGCTCGCTCGCACATGCCCAGGCCTTCACGCCCGGGCAGCCGATCAAGGTCCTGATCGGCGTGCCGGCAGGCGGCACGCAGGACGTGCTGACGCGCGCCATCGCGCAAGAGGTGCGGGACACCCTGGGCCCTCTGATCATCGACAACCGCTCCGGCGCGGCCGGCCGCATCGCGGCCGAGGCGGTGAAGACCGCGACGCCCGATGGCCGCATGCTGTTGCTGGGAACGGCCAGCATGATGACGATGTTCCCCAGTGCCTACAGGCAGCTTTCGTACGACCCGGTGAAGGACTTCGTGCCAATCGTCAACGCTGCGCGATTCGAGCTGGCGCTGGTGATCCACAAGGACGTGCCCGCCAACACGCTGCCGGAGTTCATCGCCTGGGCCAAGGGCCAGGGTGACAAGCTGAGCTTCGCCTCGTACGGCGCCGGCACGCCTTCGCACTTCCTGGGGGAGATGCTCAACCGCGCAGCCGGGCTGAAGATGGTGCACGTGCCCTACCGAGGCTCCACGCCGGCGCGCCAGGACGTGATGGGCGGCACCGTGCCGGTCTACTTCGACACCGTGGGCGGTGCACTCCAGTTGCAGGCGAGTGGCCGCGTGAAGGTGCTGGCCACCAGCGGTGACAAGCGCTCGCCCTTGATGCCCAGCCTGCCCACCTTCGCAGAGGCAGGCTACAGGGACGTGGTCGCGGCGGCCTGGTTCGCCTACTACGCGCCACGAAGCACACCCAAGCCCATCGTGGACAAGCTGCGTGCGGAGTTCACGCGCGCGGTGAACTCGCGCGAAGTGCGCCAGCAACTGCTGCAGAACGGCATGTACCCCGCGGGCGACGGACCCGAAGCGCTCCTGAAGACCATGCGCGAGGACACCGCGCGCTGGAGCGGCATCATGAGGGCAGTCAACTTCCAGGCCAACGATTGAACCGCACCATGCTCCAGCAACTTCTGCGCCGCCTTGCCGGCACCCTCGCCCTCGCCGCACTGACGACGAGCGCCGCATTCGCACAGTCACCTGACGGCCCGCTGCGCATCGTCGTCGGCTACGCGCCGGGCGGTGCCACCGACCGCGTGGCCCGCATCGTGGCCGACAAGCTCCAGGCCAAGCTCGGCGTGCCGGTGGTCGTCGACAACAAGCCCGGCGCCGGCGGGCGGCTCGCTGCCCAGCAGGTCAAGGCCACACCAGCCGGACAAAATGTGCTGATGCTCGCCAACCCCGCGGTGATGGTGGTCGCGCCGCTGGTCTTCAAGGACAACGGCTATGACCCCCAGCGCGACTTCGTGCCGGTCTCGCACGTCAACGACTACGAGTTCGCGCTGTCGGTGTCGACTGCCGTGCCGGTGCGCGAACTGCCGCACCTGCTGGCCTGGATGCGGGCCAATCCGGACAAGGCCAACGTCGGCGTGCCGGCCACCGGCAGCCTGCCGCACTTCTTCGGCCTCATGGTCGGCGAGAAAGCGAAGGTGCAGACCCAGGTGATCGGCTATCGCGGCTCGGGCCCCTTGCTGACCGACCTGATCGGCGGCCAGGTGCCGATCGCCGTCGACACGCTCGACGTCGTCATCCCGCAGCACCAGGCCGCCAAGGTGCGCATCCTGGCGATGTCGGGCGCGAAGCGCTCGCCCTTTGCGCCCGAGGTGCCGACCTTCAAGGAAGCCGGCCTCGACCTCGTTGCGCTCGGCTGGAACGCATTCTTCGCGCCGGCGACCATGCCGCGAGAAAAGGTCGCGCGCTTCTCGCAAGCGATTCGCGAGGTCATGCAGGACCCGGACACGACGCGGCGCTTCAAGGATTCGCTGATGACGCCGGTCGTCAGCACGCAGGAGCAGACCGCGGCCATGCTCAAGGCCTACCGCGCGCAATGGGCACCCGTCGTACAGAAATCCGGCTACCAACCCTGAGAAGGCATGGCCCTTCCGACCCCCATGCAACGTCCCAACATCATCTTCATCGTCGCCGACGATCTCGGCTTTGCCGACCTCGGCTGCTATGGCGGGCGCGATGCGGCCTTCGGTCCCGTGTCGCCGGTGCTCGATCGGCTGGCCGCCGAGGGCATCCGCTTCACGCAAGGCTATGCGAACTCGCCCGTGTGCTCGCCGACGCGCTTCGCGCTGATGACTGCGCGCTACCAGTACCGCCTTCGGGGCGCGGCCGAGGAGCCGATCAACAGCAGGAGCCGGGGCAGCGCCACGCTGGGCCTGCCGCCGGCACACCCCACCCTGCCTTCGCTGCTGCGCGACGCGGGCTACCGCACGGCGCTGATCGGCAAGTGGCACCTGGGCTTTCCGCCCGCCTTCGGGCCGCTGCGCTCGGGCTACGACGAGTTCTTCGGGGCGATGTCGGGCGGGGTCGACTACTTCACGCATTGCGACTCGGCGGGCCGCCACGACCTGTGGGCCGGCGAGGAAGACAAGCAGGAAGAGGGCTATCTCACCGACCTGTTCTCCCGCCGCGCCGTCGACTACGTCGAGCGCATGGCGGGCCAGCAGGCGCCCTTCTTCCTGAGCCTGCACTACACGGCGCCACATTGGCCCTGGGAAACGCGCGAGGACGCGGGCCGTGCGCCGGCCGTGAAGAACAACCTGTTCGACCTGGCCGGGGGCAACATCCACGTGTACCGCCGCATGATCCATCACATGGACGAGGGCATCGGCTGGATCATGGCCGCGCTGGAGAAGCAGGGAATTGCCGAAGACACGCTGGTCGTCTTCACCAGCGACAACGGCGGCGAGCGCTTCTCGGACAACTGGCCGCTCGTCGGCGGCAAGATGGACCTGACCGAGGGCGGCATCCGCGTGCCGTGGATCGCGCATTGGCCCGCCGTCATCCGCGCCGGTGGCGAAAGCAGCCAGCACTGCATGACGATGGACTGGTCAGCCACGATGCTCGATATCGGCGGCGCGCAGTCGGCTCCCGAGTACCCGCTCGACGGCATGTCGCTGCTGCCGGTGCTGCGCGATGCAGCCGCCGGCTTCCATCGTCCGCTGCATTGGCGCATGAACCACCGCGGCCAGCGTGCCCTGCGCGACGGCGACTGGAAGTACCTGCAGGTCGACGGCAACGAGTACCTGTTCAACATCCCGGCCGACGAGCGCGAACGTGCCAACCAGGCCGAGCGCGAGCCCGAGCGGCTGGCATCGATGCGCGCGGCCTGGGACGCATGGAACACGAGCATGCCACCCATTCCCGAGGATGCGACCGTGAGCCTCGGCTATTCGGTCAAGAACATGCCCCAGCGCTGACGTGCCGTGAAGCGCATCACACCGCACATGGTGCGCATCACCCTCGGTGGCGGGATCCGCGCCTCGGGCTACTGGCGCCGCGGCGCCGCGGCCACGCACGACACCCACGACGACTGAGGTGCTGGCGCACTGGCCGGATGCCCTATGCCACGCGGCCGTTTGACACCTCTTCGCCGGTCGACCAGAATTTCCGATGAGTACTTAATGGCTATCTGGTCAGAGAGGTTTCGGAGATGGACATCGGACTTGCCCAATGGCAGTTCCTGCTCGCGCTGCTGACAGGGGCGCTGCTTCTTTTCGTCGTCATGTGGATTGCCTGGCACCGAGTCGCCGAGCGGCGCGAAGCCGAGCGCCGCATCGCCGCGGCCCGGGTGCGCTCCGGCCATGTGCCGCTGGAGATCCCGACCGTGCGCGCGGGCTTGGACCGCTCCGGCGATTCGGTGCCCGACACGCTGCCCGAGTGGTTCATTCAAGGCAAGGGCGAGCACGCCGTCGTCGACGAGCAGCCGCGCATCCGCGTGCGCTATGTCGATCCGCGCGGCCGCAAGGCGGAGTGCACGATGCAGGTCGAGCACCTGGACCTGCAAAAGAGATTCCTCACCGGCCACGGCGAATTGCCGGGCGAGACGCATCGCATCCCGCTGCACATGATCACCGGGGCGCGCATCGCGGATTCGGGGCAGCGCTTCAACATCGACACGTGGGTGGATGCCGTGCGTGTCGCACGACGGCGGCGCGGGCGGATCTAGAACCTGGCTCGATTGAAACAACGGGCGTGCGCCGCGAGGCGAACGCCCGTTTCCTTATGATGCGGGCCCGGCCGACTTCCCGGCCTCGCACCCATCCACCGCCTCGATGACCCTTCCCGCGACAGCACCGCACACGCCGATGATGAGCCAATACCTGGCCCTCAAGGCAGACCATCCCGACACCCTGCTGTTCTACCGGATGGGCGATTTCTACGAGCTGTTCTACGCCGACGCCGAGAAAGCGGCACGCCTGCTCGACATCACGCTCACACAGCGCGGCCAATCGGCGGGGCAGCCGGTGGTGATGTGCGGGGTGCCCTTTCACTCGGTCGACACCTACCTGGCGCGGCTGATCAAGCTCGGCGAGTCGGTGGCCATTTGCGAGCAGGTCGGCGAGGTGGGCGCGTCCAAGGGCCCGGTGGAGCGCAAGGTGGTGCGCGTGGTCACGCCCGGCACGCTGACCGATGCCGAGCTGCTGCAGGACAAGAGCGACTCGCTGCTGCTCGCGGTGCATGCAGGCTCGCGCAATTTCTGCGGGCTGGCCTGGCTCAGCGTCACCGGCGCGGAGCTGCGCCTGGCCGAGTGCCCGGCCGATGCGCTGGAAACCTGGATCGCACGCATCGGGCCCAGCGAGCTGCTCTACAGCGCGGAGGTCACGCCGGGCTTCGAGCAGCGCCTGAAGGCGGCGCGCAGCGGCGCCGGCTTCACCATTTCGGTGCGGCCGGCCTGGCAGTTCGACGGCGGCCTCGGCGAGCGCAAGCTGTGCGAGCAGATGGGCAGCAACAGCCTCGCGGCGTGGGGCGCGGAGTCGCTGGCCAATGCGCACGCCGCCGCGGCCGCGCTGCTGGGGTATGCCGAGCACACGCAGGGCCGCGCGCTCTCGCACGTGCAGCGGCTCGCCGTGGAGCGTGACGGCGAGCTGATCGAGCTGCCGCCGACCACCCGCCGCAACCTGGAACTCGTGCAGACCTTGCGCGGCGAGGATTCGCCGACGCTGTTCTCGCTGCTCGACACCTGCATGACGGGCATGGGCAGCCGGCTGCTCAAGCGCTGGCTGCTGGCGCCGCGCCGCGACCGCACCGAAGCGCAGGCACGCCTCGAGGCCATTGCCGCACTGCAGGCCGCGCCCTCGGGTGCTCCCGCCGCGCCGTGGCGCGCGCTGCGCGACCGGCTCAAGAACACGAGCGACGTAGAGCGCATCGCTGCGCGCATCGCGCTGCGCCAGGTACGCCCGCGAGAGCTGGTCGCACTGCGCATGGCGCTGGCGAAGGCGGAGGAACTTGCGCCGGCCCTGCCCGCCTCGTCTTCGCCGCTGCTCGCGCAGATGGCTGGTCAACTGGCGCCGCCGCCGGGCTGCGTCGAGCTGCTGGTCGCGGCCATCCACCCCGAGCCTTCGGCACTGGTGCGCGACGGCGGCGTGATCGCCACAGGCCACGATGCCGAGCTCGACGAGCTGCGCGCCATCAGCGAGAACAGCGACGCCTACCTGCTGCAGCTCGAGGCCAGCGAGCGCGAGCGCACCGGCATTTCCAACCTGCGCGTGCAGTTCAACCGCGTGCACGGCTTCTACATCGAGGTCTCGCAGAGCGGGCTGGCCAAGGTGCCCGACAACTACCGCCGCCGCCAGACCCTGAAGAACGCCGAGCGCTTCATCACGCCCGAGCTCAAGGCCTTCGAGGACAAGGCCCTGTCGGCGCAGGACCGCGCCCTCGCCCGCGAGAAGTGGCTCTACGAGCAGTTGCTCGATGCATTGCAGCCCTCGGTCGCCGCGCTCACGCGACTGGCAGGCGCATTGGCCGCGCTAGATGCGCTGTGCGCGCTGGCCGAGCGCTCGCACACGCTGCACTGGCGGCAGCCTTCTTTCGTGGGCCATCCCTGCATCGAGATCGAGAAGGGCCGCCACCCCGTGGTCGAGGCTCGGCTGGCCGAGAAATCATCGGGCGCGTTTATTGCGAACGACACCCGCATGGGACCCCAGCAACGCCTGCAAGTGATCACCGGCCCCAACATGGGCGGAAAGTCCACCTACATGCGGCAGGTCGCGATCATCGTGCTGCTCGCTTCAATTGGCTCGCATGTGCCGGCCGACGCCTGCCGGCTGGGGCCCATCGATGCCATCCACACGCGCATCGGCGCGGCCGACGACCTGGCCAATGCGCAGTCGACCTTCATGCTGGAGATGACCGAGGCGGCGCAGATCCTGCACGGCGCCACCGCCCATTCGCTGGTGCTGATGGATGAGATCGGCCGCGGGACCAGCACCTTCGATGGCCTGGCGCTAGCCGCCGGCATCGCGGCCCAGCTGCACGACCGCACGCGCTCTTTCACCCTCTTCGCGACCCATTATTTCGAGCTCACCGAATTCCCGGCCACGCACCATGGCGCAGTCAACATGCATGTGAGCGCCACCGAGGCCGGACGCGACATCGTGTTCCTGCACGAGATGCAACCGGGGCCGGCCAGCAAGAGCTACGGCATCCAGGTCGCGCGGCTGGCCGGCATGCCGGCCGCAGTGGTCAACCACGCGCGCCAGGCACTCGAAGCGCTCGAGGCCCAGCAGCTGCAGGCCCGTGCCCAGGTCGACCTGTTTGCGCCTCCGCCAGCCGTCGCGGCGCCACAGGCGAGCGCCGTAGAATCCGCGCTGACGGCGCTCGACCCCGATACGCTGAGCCCGCGCGAGGCGCTCGAAGCGATCTACACACTCAAGAAACTCCACGCGCGCGAGCACGGCTAAGGCCTGTTAACACATGACTTACTGCGTAGGCATCAAACTCAACGCCGGCCTGGTGTTCCTCTCCGACTCGCGCACCAATGCGGGTGTGGACCACATCAGCACCTTTCGCAAGATGATCGTCTACGAGCAGCCGGGCGACCGCGTCATGGTGCTGCTGTCGGCCGGCAACCTGAGCATCTCGCAGTCGGTGCGCGAGATCCTTCAGATCGAAGCGCTGCGCGAAGTCCGCGAAACCGGCGAGAACGGTGAGGACAGCCCGCCAATCACGATCTGGAATGCGAAGAGCATGTTCGACGCCGCACGCGTGCTGGGCTCGGCGGTGCGCCATGTCTACGACCGCGATGCCGAGGCGCTCAAGCACGCAGGCCTGGAGTTCAACGTCTCCTTCATTTTCGGCGGCCAGGTCAAGGGCGAAGGCATGCGCCTGTTCATGGTCTATGCGGCCGGCAATTTCATCGAGGCCACGACCGAGACGCCGTACTTCCAGGTGGGCGAGTCCAAGTATGGCAAGCCCGTGCTCGACCGCGTGCTGACGCCCGACACGCCGCTGGACGAGGCAGCCAAGTGCGCCCTGGTGTCGATGGACTCCACCATGAAGTCCAACCTCTCGGTCGGGCTGCCGTTGGACCTGGTGGTGTATGAGGCCAACCGCCTCGAGACCGACAAGGTGGTCTGCATAGACGCCGACAACCCGTACTACCGCATGGTCCACAGCAGTTGGGGCCAGAAGCTGCGCGAGGTGTTCGACAGCATCGAGGACCCGGTCTGGGACGACACCTACGCCGAGCACCCGCTCAAGATGCCAGCCACGCGGCACAGCCCGCTGCGCAAGATCTCGACGCCCGAGGAAAAGCTCATCTGAGCGTTTGACGCACCCGATGCGATCGAAACGCTCGATCGTTTCTCGCAAATTCTTTCGCCAGCGACCGCCCGACGCGGGCCGTGCCGAAGGGGTTAATCCGTCATGGATCAATGGTGGCGGGCCAACCGGCTCAAGCCGTCCAAACGCACCGCCATGGCCCTCGAAAAAGCACGGGGCCGGCACGTCGCCGCAGGCAAGGTTTGAGACTGCCGACAGAGGGAGTGCACCACTGATCAACATCGGCGGGCCAACCGCCTCGATGCTCGAACGCGCGGCGGTCACCTGACCGCCGCGAAACAGCGCGCAGCGAAGCACGAGAGATGCATCGCGTCCAGCAGTGCAGGCAGATGGCCTGAACCGGGCCACACGAACCTTCTCGCGATGTGACCCACCGTGCAGCGGCGTCTTGGCTCCTCCGGGCCTATTGGCCTGACGGGCAAAAAGCAACACTGAAATCAAGCCGGTGATCGAGCGAGACCGATCCCGGTAGTCAGATTCCAGAGTTGTCTCGCGCCAGTCCAGGAGCTTCTCCGTGACAAGCACATGCCTCGAGACCGAACTCATGCACCGCGCACTGCACGAGATCGACCAGTTGCTCTCCGCACTCCAAACCACCGCCACAGTGCATCAGTGCCTGCCGCGCGATGAGTTCTCCGCTGCACCTTTCGAACAGCCAGGCGCCGGGCAAGCACCTACGCCGTCGGCGGTGTATTTCTGCCTTGCCTCTGCCAGTGCGCTACTGGACGTGAGCCGCTCCTTGCTGGGCCATCTGGATGTGCTTCCTGCGAACACTCGTCCAGCCAACTGGAGCCAACTGAGCGAGGCGTCGAAGGCAGCCGGCCAGTCGGCCTTCCTTGCCTCGGTGATGCTGGCCGCGCCTCAGACAGGGAGCGCCGGGCCGACCTCGCGCGACGACATGTGGGCGCCTACGCAGGGCGGCCGGCCTTCTTCGCTGGCGGTGCGGCCGCAAGGCGCATCGGTCGGCATGCGTTTCAAGACCAGGCTCCGGAGCCTGCTCGGCGCGGTCGCTGCCTAGCAGCTGCGAAACGATCGAGACGAACCGGCACGCGAGAAGGAATGCGACACATGGCGTTCTCTTGAACGGCGAGGCTGCCGCCGTGATCGCTGGGTTCGATCTGCAGCCACCTCCAACCACGCACTAGCAACCGGGGAAGGCGCGCCCACCGCGCCGCCCCTGTAGCCGCTCGCCTCGGCGGGCCCTTTTCCGATTTCTTCGCCAAGTTCTTTGCGCCTTCGAAGACGCAAGGGGACTTCTTTTTTCCAACTTCAAGCCAATCAGGAGACTCAGTGAGAAAAATCGACAAACACGCCCTATTGCTTTGCGTCGCCGCCAGCGCGCTCGCAGGATGCGGGGGTGGAGGAAGCGGCGCAGGGGGCAGCTTCGCTCTCCCTCAAGGCACGGATTCGGCGCCTGCTGCTTCGCCGGCCGCATCGACAACAGAGCCAGTGGCAGACAAAGAGGCAGCCCAGCTCAGCAAGCTCGATTCGAGCTGGGTCAAGGTCGCCAATGAAGACCAGACGTTCAACCTGGCCTCCTCGACGGTGGTGCAGTACGGCGCGAATTCGGCCTGGACGAGCAAGCAGCTCTCCGGCAGGGTGGTCTGCAGCAACGCGACCTTCGGCCGCGACCCGCTGGAATATGTGGCGAAGGCGTGTTACGTGCAGACTGCTCCTGCTCCTGCTCCTGCTCCTGCTCCCGCTCCCGCTCCTGCTCCCGCTCCTGCTCCCGCTCCGGCTCCCGCTCCTGCTCCCGCTCCTGCTCCCGCTCCGGCTCCTGCTCCGGCTTCCACTGCTCCTGCCGCAGGAACCCTGCTCGCCCAGGAAGGCTCCTCTTTCACGGTGCCCGCCCCTACATTGGTGAAGTACGGCGCCGACTCGCGCTGGGTCACCAAGTCGGTTACCGGGACAGCAGCGTGCACGAACACTTTCTTCGGCAACGACCCGGCGTTCATGACGGCGAAGACATGCGTCTCAGCCGGGCCGGCCTCAGCACCGGCACCGGCACCGGCACCCGCACCCGCGCCGGCACCAGCACCAGCACCAGCACCAGCACCGATTCCAGCTCCCAGCCCTGCGCCCTCGCCGGCCCCTGCACCGGCCCCCGCTCCTGCGCCTTCAACGCCCGTTGCTGGTGACATCGTCAACACCGACGGCAGCCTCAACACTGCGAGCTGGGACGCGATGTACGCCGCGGCTGGAACCGATGCGTGGATCGACTACACGCGCGGCAAGGCTGCGACGGGTACCGGTGGCGTGAACCTCTATGAGCGTCCGCACTACACGATCGCCGCAGGCGGCACGCAGAACGCGGGTCAGATCGGCAGCATCTACGAGCATGGCAAGGCCACGGGAGAAGACGGGGGTGCCTACTCCACCTCGCAGTCCGATGTCGTGACCGTCGGTGCAACTTCGGGTTCCGGCGTGGTGTCGCTCCAGACCTCCGGGTACACGAACAACACCGGCCAGTTGAAGCCGCAACCGCAGTGGCAGCGTGGCTTCCAGATCGAGCACTACAACCTGTCGGGCTATCGTTCTTCGGGCGCTATCCCCGCCGGCAACGTCAAGCCCATGTTCGTCGCCAGCTCGAACGACATCAGCAGCGACAACGGCACATCCCGCCTGATCGGAACCGCGGATGGCACGATCTTCGGCGTCGGCTCGAACACCGCAGCGAACAGCGTGAGCGTCAAGCTCGCCGCCGGTAAGCTGCCGGTCGCTGCGGCGATGACCAACAAGGCCGAATTCCTGTTCGTTCCCGTCTGGGACAAGGCCACCCGCAAGGGCCAGGTCGCGGTGATCATCGCCGCGGGTATGCCGGAAGATGTTGCCTGGACAGCCCCGGGCCTGGCCTACAGATGGTGGGAAGAATGGCGCGAAGCCTACCCAGGCCTGCCGAACCAGGGCAACACCGGCTTCCTCAAGGTCCTCGGCTACGTCGACGTCCCGGGCATGGCTGCTCCTACCTCCGTGGCGGTGAACACCGGCATGCACCCGTGGCAGATGCTCGGCGGCGACGCTCGTGCCATTGGCTACTCGATGTCACCGGTCAAGGACCACTACATGGAGCTGCGCGACGGTGGCTCCAACGGCGGCCGCATCGCTCGTGGTGGTCTCCTGGCTGTGGCCAGCAAGAGCGAAAAGAAGGTCGTGTACTTCGACCTGAAGCCGCTGTTCTCCTGGGTGTACGACAGCTACTACGGTGCGAATCACACGAAGGGCGAGCGCGAGAATCTCGGAATGTCCGATGCCCAGTGGCCGCAGACGATGGCGCTCTCCGGCGTGACGATGCCGGTGGTGAAGACCGTGGCGTTTGCCGACGAAGTGGCTGCCGTGAAGTTCACCGGCACCCGTCCCGCTCCGCAGACTCCTGGTGAGCCGTTCAACTGGGTGGTGACCAACAGCGCAACTGGCCAGGGAACGGTGCACGTGATGGCCGTCGGCGATTGCGTGCCCGGCACCGCGAACAACAAGAGCTGCGCCGCCGGAAACATCTCCGAGCGCTCGACCGTGACAGGCCTGCCGTATGTCTCGTCCATCGCGACGATGCTGGGGATGAAGCAGACGGGCAACGTGGATCTGAACAATGGCTTCTGGTTCGTCGGCCGCCCTGGCCGTGATGTTGGCTATGTTCGTCTGAACGGCAGCGGAGCCGGCGGTGCCATCGGCCTTCAGTACAAGACGAGCGTTGAACAGTGCGCTGACCCGGTGGGTCTGGCCGACATCGACAACTACAGCAACGAATCGAATGCTCAGCTGTTGATGTGCTACAACGACAAGAAGGTCGCGACCTATCGCACCGACACGCTGTTCCACAATGGAAGCTGGACCGCGTGGGCGCAGAGCACTCCGGTGCAGGGCACGAGCGGCGTTCCGGTGGAGTACTACGGCTCGTTCTCGACGCCGGGCAAGCCGATGCATGCACTGACTGCCAACGTACCTTGACCTGCCCGAGGGGTACAAGAACCAAAGGCCCTGCGGGGCCTTTCTTTCTTGGTGCTCTTCGCGGTTCAACGCCTCAACCGTGCCATGACGCCTGAGTTCAACTCAGACCTCAGGCTACTCAGCCCACACAACCGCACCGCTCCATGCAGTGGCGAGCACCACGATTCCGAAGGCAATTCGGTACCAGGCGAAGGGAATGAAATTGTGGGTGCTGATGTACTTCAGCAGCCAGCGCACGCAGAGCCAGGCGCTCGCGAAGGAGAAGACCAGGCCGACTGCGAACAGGGGCAGGTCCGCCATCGACAGCAGTGCCCGCTCCTTGTAAAGGCTGTAGGCACCCGCGCCGATCAGCGTCGGGATCGCAAGGAAGAAGGAGAAGTCCGTCGCTGCCTTGCGCGACAGGCCCAGCAGCATGCCGCCGATGATGGTGGCACCGCTGCGGCTGGTGCCCGGAATCATCGCGAAGCACTGCACGAGACCCACCTTGAGCGCGTCCCAGGGCGTCATGTCGTCGACGTGTTCGACACGCACTGCACCAGGTGGGCGCTTCTCGGCCCAGAGAATGATGAAGCCGCCGATGATGAAGGTGCTGGCGACCACCACCGCGGTGAACAAGTGCGCCTTGATCAGCTTGCCGAACAGAAGCCCGAGCACCACGGCCGGAAGGAAGCCGATCAGCACGTTGAGCACCAGGCGCTGCGCCTTGTGCTGGCGCGGAAGCGCCACCAGCGTGGAATGGATCTTCTGCCAGTAAACGATGATCACGGCGAGGATCGCGCCGGTCTGGATCGCGATGTCGAAGACCTTGGCCTTCTCGTCGTCGAAGCCCAGCAACGCACCCGCGAGGATCAGGTGGCCAGTGGACGAAATGGGCAGGAACTCGGTGAGTCCCTCGACGATGCCCATGATGGCGGCCTTGGCCAGCAAAACGATATCCACGCACGCTCCTTTTTCAAGAGCGCCGATTATCGCGAGGAGGCCGGTCAGCCTCCGTTCAGGGCGCCGCCTCCTCTACCAGCGCACCTTGATGCCGGCGGATCCGCTCAAGGAGCTCTGCACGCGGGCGTCGCCGCCCGAGGCCCACAGCTTGCCGACCTCGCCGTAGAGGCTGGTCGATTCGCTCAGGCCCAGCGTGAAGCCTGTTGCCAGTTCGGTGGAGGTGCCGCCCCTGCTGCTGGCGATCGCGGTGCGGGCTGCCGGGTTGATGAAGCTTGTGGTGTCGTTGCCGCCCGAGGCGCGATACAGGTTCAGGCGCGCATAGGGTTGCAGGCGGCCTGCACTCGTGGCGATGTCGCCCTTCACGCGCACGCCCACGCGGGCAAGCCAGGTGCCATCGCGCTCCTGGTGCACGCGCGCACCCGCAATGTCCACATCGTCGAGGTCCAGGCGCTGGTGCACCACTTGCACCTGCGGCTGGATCTGCCAGCCCTCGCCGAGCGCGAAGGACTGGCCGAGCTCCAGCGATGCGCTCAGGCTGCTGGCCTTGCCCTTGGTACGCAGAGTGGCCTGGGGCTTGACCTCATAGCGGTGACGCCCCGCCTGCAGCACGCCGTCGACGTAGAAACCACTGGTATCGGTATAGGTGGCGTAGCCGCCCAGGTATTGGCTGCGCAGGTCGTTGCTGCCCACGGCGAGGTTGGCGATGCCGCGGGCGAAACCCTTGACCTGCATGTCGCCGTCGAGCTGGCCGACGTAGAGGCCGGCGTGCCAGTTGGCATTGCTCCACAGGTCGGTGCCGGCTTGCAGGCCACTCAGGCGCCCTTCGCTTTGCGGGCTGACGGTCCCGCCTTGCTGGATGTTCAGGCCGGTGCTGAGGACGCGGCCCCATGCCCGTCGTTCGCCAGTGGCCGAGGCAGCAGTGGTCTGTGCGCCGGCAGCCGAGCGCACGTCGTCGTCGCCGAGGCGCTGGTGCAGGTTGCCGAGCATGGCCAGGTTGCCCTGGCGCAGTTGCTCCGGCAGTGCTGCGAAGAGGGGCACTTCGGCGCGGTAGGTGGGCACCTGGATGGCCGCGGGTGATGACACCGGCGGCTCCGCGGACACCGGTGGTGCCGGGGGTGCCGGCGGGGCCGGGGGCTCCGGTGGGGCGGGCGGCGCCGGAGGAGCCGGAGGAGCCGGGGCGGCGGGGGCGGCGGGGGCGGGGGCGGGGGAATGATGGTGCTGGTGGAGCGCAGATACCAGCTCTCTCCTGCTCCGTTCGCATCGCCCGCCTGCAGGCGGTATTCGTACGCGCCCGCATCCACATGGCCGCCCTGCAGGGCGAAGGCGTCCTTCGTGCTCTGCGCAGTGGTGGTGGCGCCGTTGATGGCGCTCACCAGTTCGATACCGCTGCCGGTGGTGAGGCCGCCCAGGCCACCGAAATTGACGACCTGCACAGTGGTGCGCCCGCTGGCCACGGCTGCGGGGCCGCTGAGGACGAGTCGGTCGCTGGAGCTGGCGCTGTCTCCCAGCGAGGTGCCCAGGCGCAGGAGGCCGTTGTTGCCCACGTACGGGCCGGTGACGGCGAGGGTGGTGCCTGGGGCAGAGCCGATGAGGGAGACGGTACCAGCATTGGTGAGGGCCGCGATGCCTTGGCTGAAGCCATCAAGATCAAGCGTGGCGCCGGAGGCAACGCTGTGGGCCGAGCCCGGACTGAAGGTGTTGGCTGCACCTGCACGCAGAGTGCCTTCAGTGACGCCGGTGGCGCCGGTGTAGCTGTTGGCGCCCGAGAGGATGAGGGTGCCGCTTCCGATCTTGCTCAGGTCGCCAGGGCCGGTGATGGCCCCGGCGAGCGTGGCGGTGAAGGGGCCGGTGTCGACGATGGGATCGACGGCATCGGTGAAGGCAATGGGGTTGCTCAGCGCGAGCCCGTCCGCGGCAAAGCGCAATTTGGTGTCTTCGTGCATGGCGAGCGCGCCGGTGCCGAGCGCACGGCTGTTGCCGATGGCAAGGCCGCCTTGCTTGAGGTCGGTGCCCCCGCTGTAGCTGTTCTCGCCGGTGAGCGTCAGGGTGCCGGTGCCGGTCTTGGTCAAGGTTCCGCTGCCGGTGACAGTGTTTGCGAATGTCGCATCGACGGGCTGGTCGATGCGCAGCGCGGCGTTGTTGGCGATGGGGCCACCGCCGAAGCTGGTCGCGCTCCCAGCCAAGGTGCCAGCATCGAGGGTGGTGCCGCCCCCGTAGCTGTTGGTCGCGGTCAGGGTCAGGGTGCCGGCACCGGTCTTGACGAGGCCGCCGGAGCCGCCGATCGAGCCTCCTTGCGTCACGACGGTGCCCGCAAGCGTGTCGATCGTGCCGCCCTGCCCTTCGACGGTTGCGCCGCGGTTCATAGTCAGGTTGCCCGTGGCTCGCAACGTTCCCCCGTTGAAGAAGAGAAGCCCGGCGGCAACGCCCAGGTTGGCATCGCCGGATACGGACACCACACCTTCGTTGATGCGCGTGCCGCCCGTGTAAGTGTTGTTGCCGGCAAGGGTCAACGTGCCGGTACCGGTCTTGATCAAGTTCCGGCCCTCGATGTCGCCGCTCGCCACGAGATCCGCATCGGTCTGAAAGGTAGCCTCGGAGACCACGATGCGGCGGGCCGTGGCAAAGGCGCTGGTCGTGCGCAGCGTGCCGCTGGCGACGGTCAGAGGAGTGGATAGCTGGCCCAGGTTCTGGTCTGCGGAAATCGACAACGTGCCCAGTGCGACGATGGTGCCGCCGCCGTAAGTGTTGGCGCCGGTCAGGACCAAGTTGCCGAATCCTTCCTTGATGAGAGGGCCTGGTCCGCCGATTGCACCCCGATGGGTCAGTGACCCGGATGTCGAGATCGTGCCACCCCCCAGAGTCGTGGCGCGGTTCGTCGTCAGATCGCCGACCGTCCGAAGGGTGCCACCGTCCAGCACGAGGCCGCCCGCGGCCTCACCCAAATTCGCATCTCTGGAGACGGAAACCATGCCTTCGACCAAGCGCGTGCCGCCCAGGTAAGTGTTGTTTCCATTGAGGATCAATAGGCCTGCGCCGGTCTTTGTCACGCCGCCCGTGCCGGAGATGTCGCCGTCGGAACTCAAGTCGCCGTCGGTCTGAATGCCGGCCCCACCGCTGCCGATGTGGATGTCACGGGCCATCGTGAAGCTTGCGGTGCCTTGCAGAGTGCCTCCATCGAGCGTCAACGGCGCCAGGGTGAGCGCCGAGCCCAGGTTCCGGTTTGACGAGATTGACAGCGTTCCACCGGTGACGGTAGTGCCGCCGCTGTAGGTGTTCTCGGCGGAAAGGACCAGCCGTCCGCCGCCTCTCTTGATCAGGCCGACGCTGCCGGCATTACTTGGTGTCCCGCCAGAGCCGGTCTGGTCGGCGATCACGTCAGCCATCGTTTGTGTTGCGCCGGCAGCAGGCGCAAAGGCAAGCGTGCCATTGCCCTGCATGAAGATGCCTGCGCCGAAAGCCGAACCATCTTGCGCAACGGAGGAGCCTTTGATGCCACCAACCACGCTGTTGCCGCTCACCTCCGTGCTGCCGCTCAAGGTGAGCGACCCGCCCTCCACGACGAAGATGGCACCGCCCATGCCTGCGCCACCGCCGCCTCCCCTCAGGGAAGGGAATCCTGGAAGCTCAAAGCCGGAGCCGCCGTTCCCTCCGCCGAACCCACCAACACCCGAAGCGAGGTCGGCCCAGCCCCCGCCCCCGCCACCGCCAAAGCCGCCTGCCCCGCCGCCCTCGTACCACCACCACCGCCACCTCCAAAGCCTCCCTCGCCTCCGGACTGCGAAGCGGCCCCACCGCCGAAGCGCGCTCCACCACCGCCGCCGCCGCCGAAGCCGCCGCTTCCGCCGCGTCTGATCGTTGTCTCGTCAAGCGCATTGGCGGCTCCTCCTCCACCGCTGTAGAGGCCGCCGTTTTCCCCACTGCTTTGGTTACCCCCAGCACCGCCGGCTGGCCCACCTCCGATCCCGCCAATGCGAAAGAAAACGGTGGTCCCCGCCAAACCGACGCCGCCGTCGTCGAACAAGCCGCCACCACCGCGGGCCACCGCGGTTGCTCCCGCGACAAATCCACCACCATTGCCGCCCATCCCACCGCCGCCGCCTACGCCGCCGCCGGAGTTATTGCCGATCGACTGGTCCAGCGGCGCACCGCCGCTGCCACCGACCGCGCTGCTGCCGATGATGCGTACGTTGTTCAGGTCGGCCCCTGCGCTGGTCATCACGAACACTGCCCCGCCCGCGCCCATGCCGCCGCCACCCGGGATGTAGTCCGTCCCGCCGTTACCTCCCTGGGCGCGCAGGTTCTGCATGATCAGATTGTTGACGGTCGTGGTGCCCGCACCGATGACGAGACCGCGGTACTTCCCGTCGCCATCCAGCATGAAGCTCTGGTTCTGGTTCTGCCCGCCATTGATGGTCACGCTGCGCGACAACACCGGCAGGTTTCGGGTGAGCGTGATGGACGCGGTGAGATCGATGACCGAATCGTTGCCGGCGATGCAGGCAGCCAATTGGTCTGTGTTGCCAGCGACACACGCATGGGCGGCAGGCAGGCCGGCGCACCACACGGCCGCGGTCAGCGCACAGGCCTTCGCCATGCACAAAGCAGCGCGGCCGCCCTTGCCTCGCGCACGAGCGTTCTCCGGCGCGGCCACCCACGTGCCGAGCGCGGAGTTCCAAAGGCTGCGATGTGTTCTATTCATGGGGATCTCTCAGGTCGATATAAAAATCAGCCGCGTGACGGGCGCCAGGCAGGGGATGCCTACGACCGGTTTCGCTTCATCGTTTTTTGGCACCTACCAGCGCACCTTGATGCCGACGGACCCGCTCAAGGAGCTCTGCACGCGCGTCGCCCCGCCCGAATTCCACTGCTTGCCCACTTCGCCATAGAGGCTGGTCGTCTCGCTCAGCCCCAGCGTGAACCCCGCGGCGAATTCGGTGGAGGTACTGCCCCTGCTGCTCTCGATGGCGGTGCTGGCCGCCGGGTTGATGAAGCGAGTGACATCGTTGCCGCCCGAGGCGCGATACAGGTTCACCCGCGCATAGGGCTGCAGCCGGCCAGCACTGGTGGCGATGTCGCCCTTCACGCGCACGCCCACGCGGGCAAGCCAGGTGCCATCGCGCGCCTGGTGCACGCGTGCGCCGGCGATGTCTACGTCGTCGAGGTCCAGGCGCTGGTGCACCAGTTGCACCTGCGGCTGGATCTGCCAGCCCTCGCCGAGCGAGAAGGACTGGCCGAGCTCCAGCGAGGCGCTCAGGCTGCTGGCCTTGCCTTTGGTCCGCAGAGTGGCCTGGGGCTTGACCTCGTAGCGGTGACGCCCCGCCTGCAGCACGCCGTCGACGTAGAAGCCGCTGGTATCGGTGTAGGTGGCGTAGCCACCCAGGTACTGGCTGCGCAGGTCGTTGCTGCCGACGGCGAGGTTGGCGATGCCGCGCGCGAACCCCTTCACCTCCATGTCGCCGTCGAGCTGGCCGACGTAGAGGCCGGCGTGCCAGTTGGCATTGCTCCAGAGGTCGGTGCCGGCTTGCAGGCCACTCAGGCGCCCTTCGCTTTGCGGGCTGACGGTCCCGCCTTGCTGGATGTTCAGGCCGGTGCTGAGGACGCGGCCCCAGGCGCGGCGTTCGCCGGTGGCCGAGGCAGCGGTGGTCTGTGCGCCGGCAGCCGAGCGCACGTCGTCGTCGCCGAGGCGCTGGTGCAGGTTGCCGAGCATGGCCAGGTTGCCCTGGCGCAGTTGCTCCGGCAGTGCTGCGAAGAGGGGCACTTCGGATCGATAGGTGGGGACCTGGATTGCCGTGAGCTGTGGAGTCGGCACGGTCTGCGAGCCGGGTGATCCTGACGAGATTTGAGAAATCAAAGAGATCAGCGCAACAAGCGAGGTCGGTGAAATGGATGTGTCCGGTGATCCGGGCAAGCCCGTGGAGCCCGACGACCCTGGCGACCCCGGCGACCCCGGCGACCCCGGCGACCCTGGTGAACCCGGCGACCCTAGTGAACCCGGTGAGCCCGGTGAACCCGGCGAGCCAGGCGAGCCCGGCGATCCCCCGGGCAAGACTGGCCCTGCCGGGACCGTTGGCAGAGGCGGGATCACCAACAAAGTGCTGGTGGAGCGGAGATACCAGTTTTCCCCGGCACCTGTGGCGTCGGCAGGCTGCAGGCGGTATTCGTAGGCACCGGCGTCGACATGGCCACCTTGAAGCGCGAAGGCATCCCTGCTGGTCTGCGCAGTGGTCGTGGCGCCGTTGAGCGCACTGACGAGTTCGATGCCGTTGCCAGTCGTCAGCGCACCCAGCCCGCCGAAGTTCACCACCTGAACTGTGGTGCGCCCGCTGGCAGCCGCATTCGGGCCGCTGAGGATCAGCCGGTCGCTGGGACTGTTGCTGTCTCCCAGGGACGCACCCAGGCGCAGCAGGCCCGCGTTGCCCACGTAGGGACCCGTCACCGTCAGGGTGGTGCCCGGAACGGCGCCGATCAAAGACACGGTGCCCGCGTTGTCGAGGCCAGCGATCCTCTGGCTGAAGCCCGCAAGGTCGAAGGTGGCACCTGCAGCCACGCTGTGAGCGGAGCCAGGACTGAAGCTGTTGAAAGCTCCGGCACGCAAGCTGCCTTCGCTCACGTTCGTCGCGCCGGTGTAGATGTTGGCACCCGCCAGGACGAGCGTGCCGCTTCCGGTCTTGCCGAGATCCCCAGGCCCGCTGATGGCACCGGCCAGGGTGGCAGTGAAGGGCCCCGTGTCGATCGTGGGATCGACGGCGTCGGTGAAAGCGATAGGGTTCGCGAGCGTCAGGCCATCGGCAGCAAAGCGCAACGCCGTCCCCCCGTGCATGGCGAGCGGCCCCGTGCCCAGCGCATCGTTGCTGCCGAGCGCGAGTCCCCCCTGCTTGAGTTCGGTGCCGCCGCTATAGCTGTTCGCGCCCCCGAGCATCAAGGTGCCCGCGCCGGTCTTGGTCAAGCTGCCCGCGCCTGCGACCGCACCGCTCACCACGAGATCGACATCGGTTTGCAGGGTCCCGCCGCGGGTGCCGAGATGGATGCCGCGCGCGCTCGCAAACAGACCGGTGGTGTGCAGCGTCGCGCCGTCGAGGGTCAGCGAACCTGACGCTGCCCCCAGGTTCTCGTCTGCCGAAGCCGACAGCACGCCCCCCGTTGCCGTTGTACCGCCTGTGTATGTGTTGGCCCCTGCAAGGGTGAGGGTGCCGGTGCCGCTCTTGACCAGCGATCCGCCAACCCCGTCGATCACACCACTCACGACGGTGGACAGGTTGTTGCTGCCTACGGTGAGCTCGTTGGCGCCGAGTGCGTATCGGCCCGCGCCCTCGATCGAGCCGGCCGAGAGCTTTCCATCCCCGGCGAGCCCGCCGCTCGCGGAAAAATCGACCACGCCCCCTGCCGCGTTGACGAAACGGGCCTGCCCTGCGGCGCTTCGATCATGGAAGCGAGTGGTTCCGTTCGCGGCGGTGGCGATCACCGCGTCGCCGGCTGTCGCGGTGTCAAAGAAGTCGGCGGTCGAGTTGTTGCTGATGGCCGCCCGGCCAGCGGAGCCTGCGCCGCGGAAGTTCAGTGCGGCGTTGTTCTGGATGGCCGTCACGGCGCCCATGTCGGCACTGGCGATATCGAGGGTCGCGTTGTTGAGGATCGCCCCCGCCAGCGTTCCGCCGGCTTCGAGCCTCAGGGTGCCGGCGCTGTTGGTGGTGCCCCCGGCGTAATTGTTGGCGCCCGACAGCACCAGCGTGCCCGCGCCTTCCTTCGTCAACGCACCGCTTCCCGTGAGCGCCTGGCCGACCCGGAATGTGGCGTCGCCCTGGACGATGTCGAAGCCCCCTCCGTTGGCGCCCCAGTCGATCGTGCGGGAGGTGGACCCGAACGCCGTTCCGGTCACTTGCAGCATGCCGCCGTCGAACGCGAGCGCGCCGGACGCAACGCCAAGGTTGGCATCGCTCGAAACCGACAGCTTGCCGGCCGAAAGCGTGGTGCCACCGCCATACGTATTGGTGCCTGTGACGGTCAAGGTCCCGGCACCGGTCTTGGTGAATGCGCCGCTGCCCGAAACCGTGTTGGCAAATGTGGCATCGCCCGGTTGATCGATCAGCAACGCGGCGTTGTCAGCGATCCCGCCGCTGCCGAAGCTGGTGGCGCTGCCGGCGAGGATGCCGGCGCTGATGGTGGTGCCGCCCCGGTAGGTGTTGACGCCCGTGAGCGTCAGCTTGCCGGCACCGCTCTTGGTCAATGTGCCGTTGCCGGAGATCGTATTGACGAGGGTGCCGTCAACCGGCTGCTGGACCACCAACGCAGCGTCGTTGGCGATCGCGCCACTGCCGAAACTGGTGGCGCTGCCCACCAGGATTCCATTGCTGATGGTCGTGCCACCCGAGTAGGTGTTGACGCCGGAGAGTGTCAGCTGGCGGACACCCGTCTGCCTCAATCCGCCTTCGCCGCTGATGACGCCGCTCGCCGTGACGAAGTTGTTGATCTGGAATGTGCCGCCGCCCGCGCGCAGATCGATGTTGCGCCCCATCGTGAAGGAACCGCCGCTGCGCAGGGTGCCGCCGTCGAAGGTCAGGCTGCCGGACGCCGCGCCGAGGTTGTTGTCTGCGGAGACCACCAGCACGCCTCCCGCCAGGGTGGTGCCGCCGGAGTAGGTGTTGGCGCCCGAGAGCACCAGCGTGCCGGCTCCTTTCTTCGTCAAGCCACCGGCGCCCGTGAGTACCTGCCCGACATTGAAGGCCCCGAAAAACGGGACGATGTCGAAGCCTCCTCCGTTCGCGCTCATCTGAATGGTGCGAGCGGTCGATCGGAATGCGGCGTCGGTGACTTGAAGAATTCCGCCATTGAACGCGAGGGCGCCGGAAGCGGCTCCGAGATTCGCATCGGACGCCACCGACAGTTCGCCGCCGGAAATCGTGGTGCCGCCGCTGTAGGTGTTGGTGCCGGCGAGCGTCAGCGTGCCCTGACCGGTCTTGATCAAGCCACCAGTTCCTGCCACGACGCCGGTGGCTCTCAGGTCGGCATCGGTCTGGAAGCTGCCGCCGGCGACTCCCAGGTTGATGGCGCGCGCCGTTGTGAAGGCTGCGGTGTTCTGCAGCGTGCCACCGTCGAGGGTCAGCACGGACGAAGCCTGGCCGAGATTCTGGTCCGCGGAGATCGACAGTGCGCCTCCATTGACGCTGGTGCCGCCGCTGTAGGTATTGGCGCCCGACAGGACCAGCCGTCCGGCGCCGCGCTTGTCGAGGCCGATGGTGCCGGTGCCGCCGGAGCCGTTCTGGTCGGCGATCGTGTCGGTCACGGTCTGCGTGTTGCCGGCAGCGGGCACAAAGGCCATCGTGCTGCCCGCGCCCTGCATGAAGATGCCGGCGCCGAAGGCCGAGCCGGCTTGCGCAACACCGCCGCCGCTCTCGCCGGCAGAGACGCCGTTGCCGCGCACCTCGGTATTGCCGCCCAAGGTGAGCGAGCCGCCATCCATGACGAAGATGGCGCCGCCCATGCCCGCACCGCCTCCGCCCGCGATGCCGAACGTGCCGATGCCCCCATTGCCACCGCCGAAGCCCCCGACCGCCGCGTCAAGACCGTTGCCGCCGCCCCCTCCACCGCCGAAGCCGCCGCGTCCTGCCCGGCTGTAGCCGCCACCGCCGCCACCACCGAACCCTCCGTTGCCTCCATCGCTGAAATTGCCGCCAGCGCCGCTGCCACCGCCGCCGCCGCCGAGCCCGCCATTTCCGCCGGAAGCCTCGTCGCGCCCGCCCCCTGCGCCGCCACTGTACAAACCGCCGTTGTTGCCATTGACGCCGGTGCCGGTGCCGCCCGCGGGGCCGCCGCCTTTGCCGCCGATGCTGCCCCCGATCGGACTCGGCAGCCCGGGGTCGAACAAGCCACCGCCACCGTCGCCGCCACCTGCGCCATAGTCGGGAGTGCCGCTGCTGCCATCGCCGCCCATTCCACCGCCGCCGGCTCTGCCGCCTCCGTTGAACACCCTGCTCCCGCCATTGCCACCCGCGGCACGGTTGTCGATGACGACCACGTCGTTCAGGTTGGCCCCCGCCCCACCGGCCACGAACACCGCACCACCAGCGCCCATGCCGCCACCGCCTGGAAAGGATTCCGTTCCGCCCTGACCGCCCTGCGCCAGCAAGTGCTGCATCGTCAAGCGATCGACCGTGGTGGTTCCCGCGCCGATGAAGAAGCCCCGGAACTGCCCCGCGCCATCGAGGCTGTGCCCGTTGCCGTTGATCGTCACGCTTCGCCCAATCACCGGCAACTGCGCGTCCAGGATGATGGATGCCGAGAGATCGATGACCGTATCGTTGCCCGCGATACAGGCAGCCAGTTGGGCCGTGCTGGCTGCCGTACACGCCTGGGCTTCAGGCATGACGACGCAGCACAGGGCGGCCATCAGTGCGCCAGCCCTCCCGATGCGCGAAGCGCCGCGCTTGCCTCGCGCACGCGCGTTCTCGGGAGCAGCCACCCAGGCACCCAGCGCGGGGTTCCAAAGGCTGCGATGTGTTTTGTTCATACGGGCTCCTGGGTGTTTCAGGGACCCGCGTACAAAGACGTACAGGGCGGGCGTTACCGCCCGGCAGAGGCCATCGTCTCCCACGCACACGCCGGAGGCTCAGACCGCTGCTCGTAAGACCCGAAGATCGGCGACGGTCGAATGCTAGAAATGCTCGCCTGCGCGATCAGGCAAATGCGACAAAAAGCGAGAATTCATTCGCGCCCGGTCGGCCCCTCGGAGCACCGGCGCGCGAAGACGGCGAAGCGCGAAGACCGCTATGCGTGCGTTGCCAGGCGCGTGCGCAGCGCCCTGACCGCGCTGTCGACCGTGGTCAGCACCGGCAGGCCCGAGGCCGCCTCGCAAGCTGCGCGGGCACGCGCCATGCTGAACTGGGCAAGCGCGATGCGAGTGCAGCCCTGATCACGCAGCGTACGGGCTTGCGCCGCGATGCGTTCGTCGTGCGTGTGGGTGTCGCCCGCATTGAGCGCATCGAGCGCACCTTCGGCCAGCGCGAGAGCGAGGTGGACGCCGGCCGGGAATTCCGGCGGCATGGATTCGAGCGTCGGCCTGAAGGTGGCAATCAGCCCGAGCTTGCCAGTTGCAGCCCCGGCCGCCGCCTCCGCGATCATCGCCTCGTTGGGCTTGAGCACCGGGATCCCTGCATACCGCTGCGCCACCGCCTCGATGCACGGCCCGAACGCAGAGCAGGTGAACAGAATTCCCTGCGCGCCGGTGTCGACCGCATACTGCGCCAGCCGCTGGAAGCGCTCGTGCATCCCCGTGTCCAGCCCTCGCCCTTCGCGCGCCAGGTCGGCGGAGAGGCTGTCGTCGAGCAGGTTCATCCTCAGCGCCTCGGGCCAGTCGCGCTCGAAGGCGGCGTTGATGGGTGGCACCGAATGGGCGAGCGCGTGAATCAGGGCGATACGGATCATCGAGAATTCTAAGATGCCTTTGGACGACGGATGGCGAAGCCCTCTTTCGTCTCGGCGTTGAGCGCGGTCCACCAGCGCCTTCATCGCGGGGTCATCGTTCCGGAGCAGCAGTCGCCCTTGTCGCTGCTGCGGACGAGACCCTGCCAGCCCCCTCCCAACGCCTGGATCAATCCCACTGCCGCGCTCTGACGGCTCACCTGCAACTGCAGCACCGCGCGCCGCGCATTGAGCGCCGAGACCTGCGCCGTCACCACCTCGGTATAGCTCACCTGCCCCTGTCGGTAGCGATTGAGGAACTGCTGCTCGCTGCGATCCGCCGCCGCCGAGGCCTCGCGCCGCAGGCCTTCCTGCTGCGCAAGGCTCGCGCCCGCGGTGAGCTGGTCCTCGACGTCCTGGAAGGCGATGAGCACGGTCTGGCGATAGCGTGCAACCGCTGCCTCGTGCGCCGCCTTCGCCTGGTCGACCTGGGCGCCGATCGCGCCGGCGTCGAACACGGTCTGCGCCACCGACAGCCCCAGCGACCACAACGTGTTCGAGGCGCTGAACAGATCGCCCACCCGGCTCGCATTGCTGCTGAGCGCACCACTCAGGCTGAAGCTCGGAAAGTAGGCCGCGCGCGCGATGCCGATCTGCGCGTTGGCCGCCGCCACCGCGCGCTCGGAGGCGGCGATGTCGGGCCGGCGCTGCAGCAGCGTCGATGGCACGCCCGTGGGAATGCCGGGCACCGTGGGCGTCCAGTCGGCCGCGACCAAGCTGAACTCGGCGGGCGCGGCGCCGACCAGCACGGCGATCGCGTGCTCCAGCGTGTCGCGGCTGCGCTTCAGTGCCACGCGCTCGGCCTGCGTGTTGACGTAAAGCGTCTGCGCCTGCAGCACGTCGGTCTGGGCCGCGATGCCGGCGTTGTAGCGGTTGCGCGCGATCTCCAGGCTGCGCTGGTAGCCCTCCAGCGTGACCTCCAGCAGCCGCAGCTCGGCATCGGCCTCGCGCAGCGAGAAGTAGTTGCTTGCGAGCTCGCCGATCGCCGACAGGCGCGCAGAGGCCAGGTCGGCCTCGCTGGCCTCTGCGCTGGCCTGTGCGCCACTCACTGCCTGGCGCAGGCGGCCCCAGACATCGGGCGCCCAGTCAGCCCGCAGCGACGCGCTGGTGGTGGTACTGGGCGAGCTGTTGCGAGCGCCGGAGCGGTTCGCACTGCCGCCGGCGGAGAGCGAGGGGAACAGCGCGGCGCGCTGCTCGCGCACCACCGCCTGGGCCTGCGTGTAGTTGGCCACGGCAGCGGCGATGTTCTGGTTGGACACTTGCACGCGGGCGGCCAGCTTGTCGAGCACCGGGTCGCCGAAGAGCTTCCACCATTCGCCGCGGTCCAGGGCATCGGCGGGAGCGGCGGGGAGCCAGCCTGTAGCGGCGGGGGCTTCCTTCCAGGACGCGGGCAAGGCGGTGGAAGGCTGCTCGTAGGTCGGGCCGATGGCGCAGGCGCTGAGCGCGAGAGCCATCGAGACCGCGGCAGCGCAGCGCAGCGGCCGGGGCCGGGGCCGGGGCCGGTAAAGAGTTGCGTTCGGGGCGTTCATGTTCGTTGTGGTTGCATCAACCGCCGCTGTCCTCAGCCGGCTCCTCTGCCAGAGGGAGAAGAGGGAAGGGAGGCACCGGGCACCAGCGAAGGGTCGGTCGCCGCGCGGCTCAGGTACTTCTCGTTGGCAGGCCGGCGGCGCAGCTTGTCGAGCAGCACGTAGACCACCGGCGTGGTCAGCAGCGTCAGCAGCTGGCTCGCGATCAGGCCGCCGATGATGGCCACGCCCAGCGGCTGGCGCAGCTCGGCACCTTCGCCGAAACCGACCGCCAGCGGCAGGGCACCCAGCGCCGCGGCCAGCGTCGTCATCAGGATCGGGCGGAAGCGCAGCAGGCAGGCCTCGCGCACGGCCTCCACCGCATTCAGCCCGCCGGCGCGCTCCGCCTCGAGCGCGAAGTCGATGATCAGGATCGCGTTCTTCTTGACGATGCCGATCAGCAGGAACACGCCGATCAGGGCGATGATCGAGAACTCCATTCGGAACAGCAGCAGCGCCAGCACCGCGCCCACGCCCGCCGAGGGCAGCGTGGTCAGCACGGTGATCGGATGCACCAGGCTTTCATACAGCACGCCCAGCACGATGTAGATCACCACCAGCGCCGCGAAGATCAGGAACAGCTGCTGCGCCTGGGATTGCTGCGCCGCCAATGCCGTCCCTTGAAAGCTGCCGCGCACGTTGACCGGCATCGCGATGTCGGCCTCGGCCTGGGACACGATGCGCTTCGCATCCGCCAGGCTCACGCCCTCGGCCAGGCTGAACGAGACGGTGCTCGCGAGCTCGGTGTCCTGGTGGTCGATGGAGCTCGGCACGGCGCGCTCGCTGAGCTTGGCGAAGGCCGCGAGCGGCACCATCGGCGTGGTGCTGGTCGCGATCTGCTGGCCGGCGGACGAGGTGCGCGAAGCCGGGTTGGCCGAAGTGACGGTCGAGGTGCCGGTCGCCGCGTCGGTCCTGGCCTGCAGCGTGCTGACGCTGGTCGCGCCGCTCGCGCTGGTGACGGCATTGAGCGTCGAGGGCACGTAGAGGTCCTTCAGCGCGATAGGCGCGCGCTGGAAACGCGGCGCCCACTCCATGATCACCGAATACTGGTTGAGCTCGTCGTAGATGGTGGCAACCGAGCGCTGCCCGTAGGCGTTGTAGAGGGCACTGTCGACCGCGCTCGAGGTCACGCCCAGCCGCGCCGCGGCATCGCGGTCCACTTCGACGAAGGTCTCGACGCCATTGGCGGCGTCGTCGCTGTCGATGTCCGTGAGCGCGGTCTCCTGGCGCAGCCGTTCGGCGAGCCTGCCGGTCCACTTGCGCAGGTCCTGCAGGTTGTCGCTCTTGAGCGTGTACTGGTAGCTGGAGTTGCTGGAGCGCCCGCCCATGCGCAGGTCCTGCACCGGAAACAGGAACACGCGCAGGCCGGCGAGCTGGCTCAGCTGCGGGCGCAGGCGGTCGATGACCGCTTGCGTCTTCTCGGTGCGCTGCCCCAGCGGCTTCAGGTTGACGAACATGAAGCCTCCGCCCGCGCGGCCTCCGCCGGAGAAGCCGACCACGGTCGCGACTGCCGGGTCCTTGCGAATGATGTCCACCGCCTGGCGCAGCTTGTCGGCAACCGCCGCCGAAGAAATGCTCTGGTCGGCCCGGATGCCGGCGTTGAGCTGGCCGTCGTCCTGCTGCGGAAAGTAGCCCTTGGGAATGGCGTTGAAGAGGTAGACGTTGAGGCCGATCACTGCCAGCAGCACCACCATCACCACGCCCTTGCTGGCCAGCGCCCAGTCCAGGCTTTGGGCGTAGGTGCGCAAGGTCCAGTTCCAGGCGCGCTCGAAGCCTCTGCCCAGCCAGCTCAGAAGGCGCCCGCGCTTCTTTCTGGGCTCCTCCGCTTCGCTGCGCAGCAGCATGGCGCACAGCATGGGCGTGGTGGTCAGCGAGATCACCAGCGAGATCAGCACCGACGCAGATAGCGTGACGGCGAACTCGCGAAACAGCCGCCCCACCTGCCCGCCCATGAACAGCAGCGGGATGAACACCGCCACCAGCGAAAGGCTGATCGACAGCACGGTGAAGCCCACCTCGCGCGCGCCGCGCAGCGCCGCCTCCATGCGCTTCATGCCGGCCTCGACATGGCGCGCGGTGTTCTCCAGCACCACGATGGCGTCGTCCACCACGAAGCCGGTGGCCACCGTGAGCGCCATCAGGCTCAGGTTGTTGAGGCTGAAGCCCAGCAGGTGCATCACGCCGAAAGTGCCCAGCAGCGAGACCACCGTCGCCACCGCCGGGATGATGGTGGCGCGCGCCTTGCGCAGGAACAGGCCTACGACCAGCACCACCAGCACGATCGAGATCATCAGCGTGGTCTCGATCTCGCGCAGCGACGCGCGGATGGAATTGGTGCGGTCCGAGGCGATCTGGATATCGATGTCCTGCGGCAGTTGCGCGCGCAGCTCGGGCATCAGGTCGCGGATGCCGTCCACGGTGTCGATGATGTTGGCGCCTGGCTCCTGCGTGACCAGTATCACCACCGCCGGCTCGCCGTTGAACAGGCCCAGCGTGCGGGTGTTCTCGACGCTGTCGATGACGCGCGCCACATCGCCGAGGCGCACGGCGGCGTTGTTGCGCCAGGCTATGACCAGATCGCGGTAGTCGGCGGCGCGGCGGCCCGGCGCGGGGGTGTAGATCTGCAGCCGGCGATCGCCGCTCTCGATCGCGCCCTTGGGCCGGTTCGCGTTGTTGGCCTGGATCGCGGCGCGCACGTCCTCCGTACTGATGCCCATGCGGTTGAGCGAAAAGGGCTCCAGCTCTACACGCACCGCCGGAAGCGAGCCACCGCCGATCTCGACCTCGCCCACGCCCTCGACCTGCGACAGGCGCTGGCTCACGATGTTGGACACCGCCTCGTAGATCTGGCCGGGCGTGCGCGTCCTGGAGGTGAGCGCGAGGATCATGACCGGCGCCGAGGCCGGGTTGCGCTTTCGGTAGGTGGGATTGCTGCGCAGCGTGGCCGGCAAGTCTGCACGCGCCGCGTTGATGGCGGCCTGCACCTCGCGCGCGGCGCTGTCGATGTTGCGGCTGAGGTCGAACTGCAGCGAGATGCGCGCCGAGCCGTTGGAGCTGGTCGAGGTCAGCTCGTTGACGCCGGGAATGATGCCCAGCCTGCGCTCCAGCGGCGTGGCCACGCTCGAGGCCATGGTGTCGGGGCTGGCGCCGGCCAGGCTCGCCTGGACCGAGATGGTGGGGTAGTCGACCTGGGGCAGCGGCGAGACCGGCAGGACGAAGAAGGCAACGATGCCGGCCAGGGCGATGCCGATGGTCAGGAGGACTGTCGCGATGGGGCGTTCGACGAAGGGACGGGAGAGGTTCATCTATGGCTCTCTTCGCGGTCCTGCTCCCTGTCGCCCTGGGAGAGGGTGAGGGTACGCGTCCTGTCGATGTCGTACGTTGCTGTTGGTTTGAGGCTGGCTCCAGCCTCGGAACCAGCGCAACGCACCAACCGAAGTAGCCGTGCAAATCGAAGGCAAGCTGCCCCAGCCCTCTCCAAGCGGGAGAGGGAACGAGAGCAACACCTCAGCCGTGCGCAGCGTCACGCTTCCCCCCGAACCTGCGCCCCATCCGATCAAACGCCAGATAGATCACCGGCGTCGTGAACAAGGTCAGCACCTGGCTCACGACCAGGCCACCAAAGATCGCCAGGCCCAGCGGCCGCCGCAACTCCGCCCCCTCGCCCCACCCCAACATCAACGGCAGCGCCGCAAACAGCGCAGCCAGCGTCGTCATCAGAATCGGCCGGAAGCGCAGCAGCGCCGCCTGGTGGATCGCCTCCCGTGGTGACTTCCCTTCGTGCCGCTCGGCGTCGATCGCGAAGTCGATCATCATGATCGCGTTCTTCTTCACGATGCCGATCAGCAGGATGATGCCGATGATGCCGATCACCCCCAGGTCGTTGCCCGTCACCATCAGCGCCAGCAGCGCGCCCACGCCGGCGGAGGGCAGCGTCGACAAGATGGTCAGCGGATGGATGTAGCTCTCGTAGAGCACACCCAGCACGATGTACACGCACACCACCGCGGCAAGAATCAACCAGAGCTGGTTGGTGAGCGACCTCTCGTAGGCGCCTGCCGCGCCCAGGAAGTTCAGCCGCACGCTCGCCGGCAAGCCGATCTCCTTGGCTGCCTCGCGGATCGCCGAGACCGACTTGCCCAGCGCGACCCCCGGCGCGGTGTCGAAGCCCACCGTCGCGGCCGGGTACTGCGCCACGCGCGTGATCGACAGCGGCGCGAGCTGCTCGCGCACGGTGGCCAGCGAGGCCAGCGGCGTCGGCGTGCCGGCGCCGGTGCGCAGCTGCAGGTTGCCCAGCCCCTGCGGTGACGCGAGCCCCTCGCGCTGCGCCTCCAGGATCACGCGGTACTGGTTGGTCTCGGTGAAGATGGTCGAGACGATGCGCTGGCCAAAGGCGCTGTAGAGCGCATCGTCGACCGAGCTGGCCGTGACCGACAGCCGCGAGGCGGTGTTGCGGTCGATGTCGACGTAAGCGGCCAGGCCCTGCGCACCCGCGTCGGTGGTCGCGTTGCGGACCTGCGGCGTGTCGCGCAGCCGCTCGACCAGCTTCTTCGCCCAACCATTCACGACCGTGGTGTCCACGCCTTCGAGTGCAACGCGGAACTCGGTCGGGCCGGTCTCGGCGTCGATCGTCAGGTCTTGCGTGGGCTGCAGATAGAGCGTCACGCCAGCCATCGTGTTCACGCGCTCGCGCAGGCGCTGCATCACGGCCGCCTGGTCGTCGCGGGCCGAGCGCAGGTTGATCAGCATGCGCCCGGTGTTGAGCGCCGTGTTGTTGGCTGCATCCACACCCACCACCGAGCTGAGGCTGCGCACATCGGGATCGGCCAGGATGGCCGCGGCCGCGGCCTTCTGCAACTCGGCCATGCGCGCATAGGACACATCCTGCGCCGCCTCGATGCGCGCCTGCAGCTGCCCGGTGTCCTGCGTGGGGAACAGGCCCTTCGGAATGGCGATGTAGAGCAGCACCGTCAACGCCAATGTCAGCGCCGCCACCACGAGCGTCAGCGGCTGGTGGCGCAGCACCCATTGCAGCCAGGTGTCGTAGCGTGCGATCACGCGCTCGAAGAAGTGCTGCACGCGCGCACCGAAGCGGCCGCCCTCCTCGGCCTGCGGCTTGAGCCGCTGGGCCGCTCCCGAGGCGAAAACCGAAGCCGAAGGCGAAGGTAATCCAGTGAGCCAGCGCGCCGACATCATCGGCACGAGCGTGAGCGAGACCACGGCCGAGATCAGGATGGTGATCGCCAGCGTGACCGCGAACTCGCGGAACAGCCGACCCACCACGTCGCCCATGAAGAGCAGCGGAATGAGGACCGCGACCAGCGACACCGTCAGCGAGATGATGGTGAAGCCGATCTGCGTCGCGCCCTTGAGCGCGGCCGCAAACGGCGGCTCGCCCTCCTCCAGGTAGCGCGCGATGTTCTCGATCATGACGATGGCGTCGTCCACCACGAAGCCGGTGGCGATGGTCAGCGCCATCAGGCTCAGGTTGTTGAGGCTGTAGCCCAGCAGGTACATGAGGCCCAGCGTGCCGATCAGCGAGATCGGCACCGCGATGCTGGCGATGACCGTGGCCCGCACGCTGTGCAGGAACAGGAAGATCACCAGCACGACCAGCACCACGGCCAAGGCGAGCTCGAGCTGCACGTGATGGACCGAGGCGCGGATGCCGGTGGTGCGGTCGCTCAGCACCTCGACCTTGAGCGCGCCGGGCAGCGCAGCCTCGAGCTCGGGCAGTTGCTTCCTGATGGCGTCGACGGTGCCGATCACGTTGGCGCCGGGCTGGCGCTGCACGTTGAGGATGATCGCGGGGTAGATCCCGGCGTCCGGGGTGGCGGCCGCGTCCTGCTTGTCCTTCGATTCCGCGCGCGCGGCCGCCCAGGCACCGAGTTGCGTGTTTTCGGCGCCATCGACCACGCGAGCGACATCGCTCATGCGCACCGGCGCGCCATTTTTCCAGGCGACGATCAGGTTCTTGTAGTCGGCCGCGGCGACCAGCTGGTCGTTGGCGTTGATGGTGTAGGCGCGCTGCGGCCCGTCGAAGCTGCCCTTGGCGCTGTTGGCATTGGCCGCGGCAATGGCGGTGCGCAGCGTGTCCAGCCCGATGCCCACCGAGGCCAGCGCATTGGTGTCGGCCTGGATGCGCACCGCCGGGCGCTGCCCGCCCGACAGCGAGACCAGGCCCACGCCGGCCACCTGGCTGATCTTCTGCGCGAGGCGGGTGTTGACGAGGTTCTGCACCTCGGTCAGCGGCATGGTGCTGGAGCTCACGGCGAGCGTCAGGATGGGCGCGTCCGCCGGATTGACCTTGGCATAGACCGGCGGCGCCGGCAGGTCGGCCGGCAGCAGCGAACCGCCGGCGTTGATCGCGGCCTGCACCTGCTGCTCGGCCACGTCGAGCGTCTGGTCGAGCGCGAACTGCAGGGTGACGATGGACACGCCGTTCGAGCTCACCGAGCTCATGCGGTCCAGCCCCGCCATTTGCCCGAACTGGCGCTCCAGCGGTGCAGTGACGGTGCGGCTCATCACCTCGGGGCTGGCGCCGGGGTAAAGGGTCTGCACCTGGATGGTCGGGTAGTCCACCTGCGGCAGAGCGGCCAAGGGCAGGAAGCGGAAGCCCACGAGGCCCGCGAGCACGATGGCGAGCATCAGCAGGCCGGTCGCCACCGGCCGCTCAATGAAGGGGCGCGACGGGCTCATCAGCACCCTCTCACTGCGGCGGCGCCCGGCGCCGTCCCTCGCCGCGCGCGCCCCGCGGACCGGAGGCGCCCGGGCGTGGACCAGCTGCCGGCTTGTCCCCTTGCAGCACCACCTGCGCGCCCTCCTTCAGGCGGTCGCCGCCTTCGGTCACCACCTTCTCGCCGGCCGCCAAGCCCTCGCTGATCGCCGCCAGCTCGACGGTCGACTCGCCCCGCTTGACCGTCCGCATGGAGACGGTGCGGTCCTCGTTGATCACGTAGACATAGCTCCCCGTCGGTCCCGTGCGCACCGCGGTCACCGGCACCACGACCGCGTCGATCGTGCGCAGGGTCATCTGCACATTGACGAACTGGTTGGGAAACAGCGTCGTCTGGGCATTGCCGAAGCGGGCCTTCCCCTTGACGGTGCCGGTGCTGGTGTCCACGACGTTGTCCAGCGTGGAGAAAGTGCCGGTGTCCAGCGTGGTGCTGCGCGTGCGGTCCATCGCCTTGACCGGCAGCGCCAAGCCCTTGGCGAGCTGCGCCTGGATGTCCGGCAGGCGGTCCTGCGGCACGGCGAACTGCACGTCGATGGGGTTCATCTGCGTGATCACCGCGATCCCGGTGCTCGCGTTCGCCGTCACCGTGTTGCCGGGATCGACCGTGCGCAGGCCGATGCGCCCGGCCACCGGCGCCGTGATGCGCGTGTATTCGACGTTGAGCCTGGCCGCGGCCTCCGAGGCGCGATCGGTGGTCACCGTGCCTTCGAGCTGCTTGACCAGCGCGGCCTGGGTGTCGACATCCTGGCGCGCGATGGAATCCTGCGTCAGCAGCGTGCGGTAGCGCGCCAGCGTCACGCGCGCGGCCTCCAGCTGCGCCTCGTCGCGCACGCGCGTGCCCTGGGCCTGCATCAGCGCCTGCTCGTAGGGCCGCGGATCGATGCGGGCCAGCAACTGGCCCTTGGTGACCGACTGGCCCTCGGTGAAGAGCACCTCGGTGAGCACGCCCCCGACCTGCGGCTTCAGGGTGATGGTCGCCAGCGGCGTCACGGTCCCGAGCGCATCGATGGTCACCGGCAGTTCGGCCCGGCGCGCGACCGCATGGCCGACGGTCGAGCCCGGCGCCCCGAAGCTGCCACGGCCGGCAGCCGGCTCGCCCGAGCGCTTGATCAGGTACCAGGCCACCCCACCGAGGACCACCACGAGCAGCAGCGCGACCAGGCTGCCCAGCCAGCGCCTTCGTCGCGAAGGCGGCCGCGGCGCAGGCGGTTCGGCGAGGGGGGCGGTGGCAGGGGGCTCTGGGATGGGAGAAGGCATCGGCAACGGGGCGGTTCGCAAGCAGCCCTTAGTGGAGCGTCGAATCGTAGCGCCCAGTTCCTACCAACCGTAAAGCCACGGTAAAGCCGGCGTTGCGCAGTGCGTCCGGCGACATCGGATTGCAACTCGCGCCGGTCCGCTGCAGTTCGTCGCAAGGGCATGGAAGGCGCGCGGGGCGGCCGGCACAGTCCACCCCATCGACGCTTCCATAACCCTTCAAGGAGAAAACACCATGATGATGCTGACCCAGATCCTTTCCCACACGCCCCGCTGGGTGTTCCTGCTCTTCGCCCTGCTCGTGTGGCTGGGCCTCAAGCAACTCTTCGCCAGCAGCGTGAGCCTGGTCCGGGTGACGCTGCTGCCCGTCGCAATGGTCGGGCTGTCCTTCTACGGGATGCTCTCGGCCTTCGGCGATTCGCCCGTCGCCCTGCTGGGATGGGCCGGCGCAGTCACCGTGCTGCTGCTGACCGTGCAGCGCTGGCCGCTGCCCGCCGCCACGCGGTACGACGCGGCGACCCGCACCTTCCACCTGCCCGGCACTGCCGCGCCGCTGGCGCTGATGATGGGCATCTTCTTCACCAAGTACGCGGTGGGCGTGCTGCTGGCGATGCATCCGGAGGTGGCGCACCATACCGGCTTCGCGCTGGGCATCGGCACCCTGTACGGCGCCTTCAGCGGCATCTTCGCCGCACGGGCGCTGCGCCTGTGGAAGCTGGCGATTCGCGAGGACCGCGGCGCCCTGCCCGTGGCCGGCGCCTGACCGATACGAGTGCGCCTTCTTTCCGTCCGTTCGCCCTCTTCTTCCGCAAGAATCCCTGTTCCATTGGAGACCCACATGACCGACGACCTTCATCCCTCCACGGACCGCCTCGATCGCCTCGCCCGCCGCCGCGCCGGCGCCAAGATGGGCTGGTACATCCATGCCACCGTCTACGTGCTGGTCAACCTGTTCCTCGTGATCCTGGCCAGCTCGCGCGGGCAGAACTGGGCCATGTACCCCTTGCTCGGCTGGGGCCTGGGGCTGCTGATTCACGGCGCCGTGGTGTTCTTCGTGGCGCCGGGCGGCAATTTCTACGATCGGCTGCTCGAACGGGAGCGCAAGGCGCTGCGCGACGGAGACCGCGGGTGAGCGAGACGCTGGCACGCAACTTCTCGCCGGAGAATCTCCGGCACGTGCTGCGGCACGGCATCTCGACCGCGGGCTTCTGCTGCGTCATCGCGGTCGCGCTGTCGATCTCGGGCCGTGGCGGCTGGGCGCCGCAGTTCGTCTATTCGCTCTCGATCGGGCTCATCAGCTGGCTGGTCGTCGACGTCGGCCGGCTGCTGCTCGCCGGCCGCGATGCCACGCCCTGGCCGCACGGCTGGCGCGGCGTGGCGCTGGTCGTTGCCGGCATCGTGGCCGGCTTCCTGGGCGGCAATGCGATCGGAGACGCCTGGACCGGCAAGCCCCTGCTGGAATTCCTGAGCCTCTCGCGCGACAAGCTCGCCTCCACGGCGCTGATCACGGTGGCGGCCGGCGTGGTCATCTGCTACTTCTACTACAGCCGCGGCAAGAGCAAGTTCCTCGAGGGCGAGATCGCGCTGGCCCAGCGCGACGCCGCGGATGCGCGCCTCAAGCTGCTGGAAACCCAGCTCGAGCCGCACATGCTTTTCAACACGCTGGCCAACCTGCGCGTGCTGATCGCCACCGATCCGCCGCGCGCCGTGGCCATGCTCGACCGCCTCAACAGCTACCTGCGCGTGACGCTCAGCGGCTCTCGCGCGCTTGCGCATCCGCTGGCGGCCGAGTTCCAGCGCCTCGGCGACTACCTGGAGCTGATGTCCGTGCGCATGGGCCCGCGGCTCGCCTGCCGGCTCGAGCTGCCTGACGATCTGCGCGAGGTGCCGGTGCCGCCACTGCTGCTGCAGCCGCTGGTGGAGAATGCGATCCGCCACGGACTGGAGCCGAAGGTCGAGGGCGGCGAGATCACCATCGGCGCGCGGCGCGAAGGCCGGCGGCTGGTGATCGAGGTGCGCGACACCGGCGTAGGGATCTCGGAAAGCACCAGGCCGCCTGCCCCCGACGGCGGCTTCGGCCTGTCGCAGGTGCGAGAACGCCTCGCCACGGTTTACGGGGCGGAAAGCGCCCTGCAGCTGACACCGCATCCGGCCGGCGGCACCTGCGCCACCATCATCCTCCCGTTGCCCGCATGAAGACCACCGCCCTCATCGCCGAAGACGAACCCCTGCTGGCGCAGGCCCTGCGCGCCGAGCTGGCCGCCACCTGGCCCGAGCTCGACGTGCTCGCCACCGTGGCCGATGGCCACAGCGCGGTGCGCGAGGCGTTGCGACTTCTGCCCCAGGTGCTGTTCTTGGACATCCGCATGCCGGGGCAGGACGGCCTGGCCGCCGCAGCGGAGCTGGCCGACGCCTGGCCCGCCGACGAGGCGCCGATGCCGCAGCTGGTCTTCGTGACCGCCTACGATGAATATGCCGCCCGGGCCTTCGATACGCAGGCCATCGACTATGTGCTGAAGCCGGTGCAGCCGGAGCGGCTCCGGCGCACCGTCGCGCGGCTGCGCCAGAACCTGGAGCCACCACAGCGCAATGGCTCCCCGTCCAGCGCCGAAGATGCGCTGGCGGGCACGCTGTCGCAGTGGCGCCAACTGCTGGCGGCGGCAGGTAGCGCGGCCACCCTTCCGGGGGTGGCGGGCGGCTCAGCGCCGCTCAAGCTGATCGCGGCCAGCGAAGCGGGCACTGCAGGCAGCACCGTGCGCATGGTGCCCGTCGAAGAGGTGCAGTACTTCGAGGCCGCCGACAAGTACGTGCGCGTGCTCACCGCTTCGCGCGAGTACCTGATCCGCACCCCGCTCAAGCAGTTGCTGCCGCAGCTCGACGCGGGCGTGTTCTGGCAGGTGCATCGGGCGATGGTGGTGCGCAGCGACGCGATCGAATCGGTGCACCGGGACGAGGCCGGCAAACTGCACCTTGCCTTGCGTGGCCGACCCGAGAAAATTCCGGTCAGCCGGCTTTATGCCCACCTCTTCAAGGCCATGTGAGCTCTCCGTCGAGCCCCATGAAAAAACCGGCCGCGAGGGCCGGTTCTTTCATGTGACAGCAGGCAATCGTGGCTGCCGGCGATCAACGCCAGTGGCCGTGGCCGCGTCCGTGGCCATGCCCGCGATAGTAGCCCCGCGGCGGGCCGTAGTACACCGGCGGCGGGCCGTAATACACCGGGGCCGGACGGTAGTAGACCGGCGGCGGCGGGGCGTAGTACACCGGAGCAGCCGGGCGGTAGTACACAGGCGGTGGCGCGTAGTACGCGGGGGGAGCCGCCACGCCGACCGCGACGCCCGGAGCGCTGATACCGACCGACCAGCTCACGTCGCCGCGGGCATTGGCCGAAGCGGCGGTGAACAGCGCGCCGGCTGCGACGGCGCCGACGGCAGCCCATTTGAAGAAAGTGGAACGGGTGAGACTCATGGTGGGACTCCTTGTTAGGGGGGACGCCGTGCGTCCATGCCTGTATTGAACGCAGGAAATGTCAACGCGGTTCACACTGCCCCGTGAAGAACGTTTCCAAAAGTAACCCCGAAGAAGCGGCACCTAGAATGAAGAGATGACTTCCGCTGCCGACCACGACCCCGCGAAACCCAGCAATTTCCTGCGCCACGTCATTGAAAACGACCTCCAGCAGGGCCACTACGCCGGCCGCTGCTGGGGCGGCTCCCCAGGTGACGCCGCGCACCATGCCCAGGGCATGCAGGACCCGGCCCGCGTGCGCCTGCGTTTCCCTCCGGAGCCCAACGGCTACCTGCACATCGGCCATGCCAAGAGCATCTGGCTCAACTTCGAGCTCGCCCGCGAATACGGCGGCGTATGCCACCTGCGCTATGACGACACCAATCCCGAGAAAGAGGAGCAGGAATACGTCGACGCCATCCGCGACGCGGTGAAATGGCTGGGCTACGACTGCAGCCTCGCCGACGATCCGGCCCGGCCCGGCCAGCCCAGCGAGCACGTCTACTTCGCCAGCAACTACTTCGACTTCATGTACCGCGCGGCCGAGCACCTTATCGGCGCCAGCCTGGCCTACGTCGACGAACAGAGCGCCGAGCAGATCCGCGCGACCCGCGGCGACTTCAACACGCCCGGCACCGACAGCCCCTACCGCAACCGCACGGCCGACGAGAACCTCGCGCGCTTCCGCGCCATGCGCGACGGCCAACTGCCCGACGGCGCCGCCGTGCTGCGCGCGAAGATCGACATGGCCAGTCCCAACATCAACATGCGGGACCCAGCGCTCTACCGCATTCGCCGTGCGACCCACCACAACACCGGCGACAAGTGGTGCATCTACCCGATGTACACCTTTGCCCATCCCATCGAGGACGCGCTGGAGCAGATCACCCACAGCATCTGCACGCTGGAGTTCGAGGACCAGCGCCCGTTCTACGACTGGCTGCTGGATCGCCTGGCCGAGGGCGGTCTCATCGCCTCGCCGCATCCGCGCCAGTACGAGTTCGCACGCCTCAACGTCACCCACGTGATCACGAGCAAGCGCCGCCTGCGCCAACTGGTCGAGGAAGGCCACGTGGACGGCTGGGACGACCCCCGCATGCCCACCCTGGCCGGCCTGCGCCGACGCGGCTACACGCCGGAAGCACTGAAGCTCTTCTGCGAACGCTCTGGCGTCACCAAGTCGGGCGGCTGGATCGACTACGCCAGCCTCGAGGCGGCCCTGCGCGACACGCTCGACCCCGTGGCACCGCGCGCGATGGCCGTGCTCGACCCGGTCCGGCTGGTCATCACCAACTGGGACGAGCTGATGGGGGCCGGCTTCCTCGACGAATGCACCGCGCCCGTGCACCCGCACCATCCCGACATGGGCAAGCGCAGCTTCAAGCTGGGCCGCGAGGTCTGGATCGAGCGCACCGACTACGAGGACGTGCAGCCGAAGGGCTTCTTCCGGCTCTTCCCCGGCAACAAGGTGCGCCTCAAGTACGGCCACGTCATCGAATGCACGGGCGGCACGCGCGATGCCGAAGGCAAGCTGGTCGAGGTGCAGGCGACGCTGGTGCCCGACACCAAGAGCGGCACGCCCGGCGCGGACGCGATCAAGGTCAAGGGCAACATCACCTGGGTGGCCGCGGCCGATGCCGTGCCGGCCGAGGTGAGGCTGTACGAGCGCCTGTTCGCGGCAGCGCAACCCGGTGCCGGCGAAGTGAAGGACGAATTGAACCCGAACAGCCTGGTGGTGGCGCAAGCCTATGTCGAACCGGCGCTCGCCAGGACCACGGCCGGCCAGGCATTCCAATTCGAGCGGCACGGGTACTTCGTGCCCGACAGCCGGCACGGCGCAGCAGGCGGGCTGGTGTTCAACCGCGCGGCCGGAATGAAGGACAGCTGGGGAAAATAAGAGGCGGCTACACCGGCCGCGTCAGGTAAACCCCCTCCCGCCCCACGATCGGCACCCGCGCCGGCATCAGCACCGTGCAATGGTCGCAAGGGGCCCGGATTTCCTCTTCGCCATCTGTGGCGACCAGCTCGTCCTTCGCAAACACCTCGAAGCCGACGAGCGGCCGCACGAAGCGGAATTCCGGCGTCTTGACCATGCGCGTCTCCAGCAGCTCGAAGCGCCGCTGCGGCTCGCGCGCCGGCGCCTCGGCCTCGCGTTCGATCAGGCCGAAATGAGCCAGGAAATCGAAAGTCACCGCCACCGCGAGGTCCGCCGTCGCCTGCAGGAAATGCTGTCCGCACTCGGCAACCAGCGCCGCGCCGGCAGGGCCGTCGTCCTCGCCGTGGCGGCCATGCTGAATCAGCGGCGTGCCCGACCCGAGGCCCTGGGGCATCACCAGGTGCACCGAGGGCCGGCCGATCGCCAGCGCCACTGCCGCGTTGCGCGCGAAAGCGGGGTAGACCCAGAAGGGCACCACGTCCTGGCTGGTGGAATGCAAATCGAGGATATGGTCGGCCGCGGCCACCACCGGCCGCAGAGCGCGGGCCCTGCGCAACTCGGGGCTGTCCTCCGGGCCCTCCAGCCATTCGTCGGACCAGACGCGGTTGAGGTTGTGCACCAGTTGCCGGTTCTCGAACGGCTTCTCCGCGTCGAAGGTGTTGTACGCCTCCACGTGGGCGAAGCTCACCGTGAGCGTGCCGATCCTCGGGCGCACGCCGCTGTCGAGCAGACGCGTGGCGGCCACCATCCCGCAGATCTCGTTGCCATGGGTCAACGCGTTGATCAGCACATGCGGGCCCGGCTTCCCGGACTCGAAGCGGTGGACGTAGTCGACGCCGATGTTGCCCTGGCGGTAGGCGGAGAGATCGCGCTGGACGACTTCGAGGCGCGGGAGGATCGCTGTCATGGCAGAGTGGCGCTGCGGCCTGTGGTGATAGGAGTCCTTTAGTTTGCTCCAGCAACGGGCTGCGGCCGCCTCCCATTTGCCTCGTAGACTCGCGCCCACAACAAAATGTTTTCGAGCCCCCTTCCCCCATGCCCCTGACTGCCGACATGCGACGGTCGATCGACCAGATTCGCGACTACCTCTTTGGCGGCGGCTATCCGGATCCCGTCGGCAACACCGAACAGCTCTGCTTCCTGTTCTTCTTCTACCTGGTCCAGGGCCTCGACGCCGACGCGAAGGCGCGCGCGGAGGTGCTCGACGTTCCCTTCCGCAGCCTGTTCGACGGCGAATGGGAGCTGCGCAACCCGGCCAACGCGCATGTGCCGGGCGCGCCCGATGCAATGCAGTCGGTGACCATCCTGCACTCCGGCCAGACCTGCGTTCCGCGCAGCCGCTTTCGCTGGTCGTGGTGGTCGCAGGCGCTGTCGGGCGAGGCGCTGGTGCGCTTCGTGCGCGACGAGGTCTTTCCCTTCTTCGCCGAGATCGGCGAGGCCTCCGCCCATGACTTCATGCGCGGCGCGCGCCTGGGCATCGACGAGCCGACGGTGCTGACGCAAGTCGTGCGCCTGGTCAGCGACCTGCGCCTGGACCAGGCCGATGCGGACACCAAGGGCGACTTGTTCGAGCACGTGCTGCGCCAGATGAAGCAGGCCGGCGAGCTGGGCCAGTTCCGCACGCCGCGCCACGTGATCCGCGCCATCGTCGAGATGATCGATCCGAAGGTGGGCGAGACCGTCTACGACCCGGCCGCGGGCACCGCCGGCTTCCTGGTGGCGGCCTACAACCACATGCGGCTGGCCAACTCTTCTCCAGACAGCATCGTGGAAGCCGAGCTCGAGGGCAAGACTCACCGTCGGGGCATGGGCGACCTGCTCTCGGATGCACAGCTTGCCACGCTGCAGCGCGGCAGCTTTTTCGGCAACGACGTCGACCCGAAGATGGTGCGGCTGGCGACCATGAACCTCACGCTGCGCGGCCTGGCCCATGTACGCATCCTGCAGCGCAATGTGCTGACGACACTGCTCGATGAAAAGGTCAAGACGCGGCTGGGCATGCCCGGCGAAGGCTTCCACGTCGTGCTCGCGAATCCGCCCTTCTCCGGCCGCATCGACAAGGACCGCATCGTCGACGAGGTGAAGCTCGGCAGCAGCAGCGCGACCGAGTTGCTGTTCCTCAAGTACATGCTCGACAGCCTGCGCCCCGACGGCCGGGCCGCGGTGGTGGTGCCCGAGGGCGTGCTCTTCGGTTCCACGATCGCGCACCGCGAGCTGCGCAGCCAATTGATCGAGCAGCATTGCGTCGAGGCGGTGATGAGCCTGCCGGGAGGCGTGTTCCAGCCCTATTCGGGCGTGAAGACCTCGGTGCTCTTCTTCCGCCGGGGCGGCCGCACGCAACGCGTGATGTTCCTGCATGCCGAGGACGACGGCTACCGGCTCGACGCCAACCACGACACGCCCATCGAGTCCGACGACCTGCCCGCGCTCGCGCAGGCCTTCATCGGACGCGAGGCGGCATGGGCGCGCTGGCAGGCGCGCGACCCCGCCGCCGAATGGCACGAGAAATGGTGGTTCGCCGATGCAGAGGCGCTGCGCGCGAACGACTTCGGCCTCTCGGCCAGCCGCTACCGGCCGATGAGCCCCTCGCAGATCGAACACCAGGACCCGCGCGAGCTCCTCGACGAACTCGCCGCCATCGAAGCCGAGATCGAGAAAGAGATCGAGATGCTGCGCGCGTTGCTCTCGGAGCTGGATCCGTGAAATGACAAGATCAGAAACAAGACCAGGGAAGTTATTCGATGAGCATTGCAGGGCTGGCCAAAGGCCAACGTGATTCGACCAGACCACCCGCCCGCCTCGCCACGCTGGGCGAGGTCTGCGAGATCAATCCCAGGCTGCCGAAGGACCACGGCCTGCAGGAGCACAGCGAGGTCGCTTTCGTGCCGATGGCCGCGGTGGACGAGTTCAGCGCCACCATCGCCCAGCGCTTGGTGCGGCCCTTCGGCGAGGTGAGGAGGGGCTATACCCCTTTTGCCGACGGCGACGTTCTCTTCGCGAAGATCACGCCGTGCATGGAAAACGGCAAGGTCGCCCTTGCTCGCGACCTGGCCGGTGGCCGCGGTTTCGGCTCGACCGAGTTTCACGTGCTGCGCGCCCGCGAGGCGGTGCTGCCCGAATGGATCTACTTCTTCCTGCGCCAGCAGCGCTTCCGCAACGCGGCGAGGCGCAGCCTCACCGGAACCGCCGGCCAGCAGCGCGTGCCGACCGCGTACATGGCAGCCGCTGCCATCCGGGTGCCCGAACTGGCCTGGCAGCGCCGCCTGGTCGACCTGCTCGGCTGCGCCGACAGCATGGTGCGCCTGCGGCGCCGGGCGCGCGCGCTGACCGAGCTGATGGTGCCGGCCCTCCTGGCCGACATGTTCGGCGACCCGCAGAGCAATCCGAAGGCATGGCCGCTGGTGAAGCTGGGCGAGCTGCTCGAGGGCATCGACAGCGGCAAGAGCCCGCGCTGCCATGATCGGCACAAGACCGGCAACGAATGGGGCGTGCTGCGGCTGAGCGCGCTGAAGAACGCGCTCTACGACGAGTCCGACCACAAGACGCTGCCCGAGACCGAGCAGCCGGACCCGCGCAACGAGGTGCGCACCGGCGACCTGCTGATCAGCCGCAAGAACACGCTGGACCTGGTGGGCACGCCGGCCTATGTGTGGGAGACCCGGGGCCGGATCCTGCTGCCTGATCTGATCTTCCGGCTGCGCCTGCGTCCGGACGCCGGCATGCATCCGCTCTATTTGTGGGCGCTGCTGCGGGCGCCGGCCATGCGAAGGGGGCTGAAGCTGCTGGCGAGCGGGACCGCCGCCTCGATGCCCAACATTTCCAAGGAGCGGCTGCGCACGCTGCGTGTGATGGTGCCGGCGGCGCACCTGCAGGAGGCCTTCGCACAGCGAATCGCGGCGCTGCATGCCATCGCGCTCCAGCAGGACGCCGCGCTGGCTCATGCGAAAAACACCTTCGCGGCGATTCTGGCGCGCGCCTTCGAGGACTAGCAGGCGGCTGAATGCCCTCGAGCGGGTGGGGCTCGAGCGCGCAGGAGTTCGGAGTCCGATGATTTGCCGGCCCGGGCTCAAGGCGGACTGGACGCAGGCCGCGTCCGCGAAGCCCCCCGACGCGTCGCGCCGGGCGCGGCGGGCAAGGCCCAGTCGGGTGGATCGCGCGACCACTCCTTGAGGAATTCCAGCAGATGCCGCACGCGCGTCGGCATGTTGCGCCGGGTCGAGAACACGACGTAGATGTCGAGTTCCTCGGGGACCGAGCCGGGCAGCAGCGCCTCGAGCGTGCCGGCGCGCAGTTCCTCGGACACCATGTAGTAGGGATGGAGCGAGATGCCGGTACCGAGCAGCGCGGCCTGCTTGATGGCATCGCCCAGGTTGGAGCGCACCGTACCGCGAACGCGCACCTCCTGCGGCGGGTCGCCGGCGAACTTCCAGACGCCGGCGCTTGACTTCACGATGTGCACCAGGCAGTTGTGGCGCGCCAGGTCAGCGGGCGTCGCGGGCCGGCCATGCCGCTTCAGATACGCCTGCGAGGCCACCACCACCTGCGGCGACTTCATGAGCGACTGGGCGACGTAGCTCGCGTCCTCGAGCGAGGGCGCGATCCGGATCGAGAGATCGAGCGCCTCGGTGACGAGGTCGGAGCGCCCGTCATCGTGGACCACCGTGACCTCGATGTCCGGATACCGATGCAGGTTCAAGTCGCTGGGCGCCGAACTGAAACACCTCGGCCCCGCCGAGTACCGGGAGTGGCTGGGGCAGGATCGCGCGCGCTGGGCGCAATTGATCCGCAGCGCCAACATCAAGGCCGAATAGACCGGGAGCGACGAATGAAGTGGGTCAATTTCTCTGTCCCTGGCGCGGACAGCGCCTATGGGATCCTCGAGTCCGACGACTGCATCCGCGCAGTCCGCGGAAATCCTTTCGGCGCCCACGAGCCGACCGGTGCGGTGCACGCGCTGGCCGATGTGAAGCTCGAAGTCCCGCTGATCCCGAGGACCTTCTATGCGGCCGGGCTCAACTACGTCAAGCACATCCGCGAGTACGCCGAGCAGACCGGCGAACGAATCGCGGAGCCCAAGCAGGCCGACATCGGCTACCGTGCAGTCAACGCGCTCGTCGCACATGGCGAGGCCGTCGTCATTCCGTCGGACGCGCAGCAGGTCGAGTACGAAGGCGAACTGGTCGTGGTCATCGGCAAGCAGGCCAGGCACCTGAGCGAAGCCGATGCACTCTCGTGCGTGCTGGGCTACACCATCGGCAACGACGTCAGCGAGCGGCTGTGGCAGGCATCGGACCGCACCTTCTGGCGCTCCAAGAACACGGACACCTTCAAGCCGATGGGGCCGTGGATCGAGACCGAGTTCGACCTCGATGCGGCCGAGACCACCGTACGGCTCAACGGCGAGGTACGGACCCATTTCCGGACGGCCGACATGCTGTTCGGCATCCGCGCCTTCATCAGCCGCATGTCGCGCTACCTCACGCTCTACCCGGGCGACGTGATCTGGATGGGCACCGACGGCAAGTCGCCCAAGTTGAAGGCCGGCGACGTGGTCGAGGTCGGGATCAGCGGTCTGGGTTGCCTGCGCAACCACTTCGTGGCAGCGCAGGACATGCCTCGATAGCTCACCAGCACCACAAGGCCTTGCCGTCGTGCGCGGAGGCGCCGCGCATGAGCCGCACGGCCGCTCCGAAGGCGAATAGCACCGAAGCCGAAGGCGAAGGTACTCCAGTGAGCCGCACGGCCGCTCCGAAGTCGAACAGCACCGAAGCCGAAGGCGAAGGTACTCCAGTGAGCCGCTAGGCGAGCCGGCTGTACGCGACGATCTCGGGCACGCCCGCGAGCAGCGGGCCCGCCGCGGCGAGCGCAGCGCCGACATGCAGCGTCTTCATGTGCGCCTCGGCATCGGCCCTGTCCTTCCATTGCTCGATGGTCTGGAACACGTGGGGCGCCTGGGTCTGCTGGAAAAGCTCGTAGGCCATGCAGCCCGCGTCCTGCCGCGACTTGGCGACTAGGTCGAGAAGGAGGCATTTCGCGAGCTCCGTGACCTCGGGTTTGACGGTAATGCGTGCGAGGACGTAGTGCATGGCGGCTCCACCCAAAAATTGTTCTTGGTGCGCATCTTGACCCGGCGGGATGACCTCGTGGCCCGGAGTTTCCCGGTACCGCCTCAGATGCGGCTTGTGTCTCGCGGCACGAGCGCATCAGGCGCGCGACGTCCCTCTCCGCTTCGCTCCAGCAGGCTGGCGTCGGAAAGCTGCGTGAGCTCCCGATAAGCGGTCGCACGGGAACGCCCGTGATTGCCCTGTACTTCTCGGTGCTCATGCCGCCCGCGAAACCCTCGGGCTGGGCATCGAAGATGCTTGTTCAGCACCTTGCGCTGACTGGGTGTCAGATCAGGATGAGCGACCTGGAGCCCAAGCCAGAAGGCGTTTTTGCCCGCTGCCGTTTCCATCTGGTCCAGAGTGGCGAGGCAGACGCGCGGCCGACGCGCGCACGGAGTTGATCTGCAGCATCTCGCCCTCGATCTGGGCTGTGGCGACGGCTTCCAATGCCCATCCCGTGAGTTGCAGTTCGCCAAGATCGACCAATTGCAGTCCACTTGCCATGCCCAGCATGCGCCCTTGGGCCACGCGCGCGGCGGTTAGTGCGGGCTGCAGTTCCCGCGCATCAAACTCAAGGTGAGGGCCAATCGGCGGCTTGCCAGATCCACATGAGGCGCCGGCCCAGCGCGGCTGCGTGATCCTGAAGGACGTGCTGGACCATTCGCTGGAAGAGATCGCGAGCGAGCTCGAGCTCAGCCTGCCGGCGGTGAAGGCGGCACTGCACCGAGGCCGCACGTTGCTGCGCCAGCTCTCCGAAACCAGCGCGCCGCCCGCGCCGGCACGCGCTGTTCAGCCGGCGCTGCTGCGCTATGCGCAGCTGTTCAATGCCCCTGACTGGGACGGCGTGCGCGCCATGCTGGCAGACGATGTGCGGCTGGACCTGGTCTCGCGGCGCAAGGCGGCCGGGCGGCGCGATGTGGCGCTCTACTTCACCAACTACGCAGGCATTGTGGGCTGGCACCTGGTGCCGGGCTGGCTCGATGGGCGCGAGGTGCTGGGGGTGTATCAGGCACCTGGGGCCGAGCAACCCGGCTACTTCGTCGAGCTGGTCTGGCGGGAGGATCGCGTGGTCGGAATCCGGGACTTCCGCTATGTGCCCTACATCGCGCAGGAAGCCCGGTTCACGCCGGCTTAGGCATCGCCGGGCGGCGCGTCTTCGCGGCTCGGCAGCGCGTTCTTCTTTCGCCCCCGTGCCTCCTTCTTCGCCTGCCGCTGCGCATCCAGCAACTGCCCCGCGGCCAGCCATTGCACGAACTCCCCGGGCGTCTCCAGCGTGATGCGCCCCAGGCTGCCGCTGCGAAACTCGTTCATCACGATCTCGGCCGCCTTCTGGAGGTTGACACGGCCACCGCCCAGCAGTGCGCCGCGCTGGCGGCCGATGGCCTCGAGCAGTTCGTCGTCGCCAAGCCCGGCGACCGCATCCAGCCTGAAGCGCGCCTCGAGCAGCCCGGCGTAGTGCCGTTTGAGGTAGCCCAGCAGCTCCAATGCCACCAGCTCCTCGTCGAAGGCATTGCGGCCGATCGCGCCGCTGGCGGCGAGGTTGTAGCCGCTCTGCGCCACGATGATGCGCGGCCACAGCATGCCGGGCGTGTCCCAGAGGTAGAAACCGTCGGCCAGCACGATGCGCTGCTCCAGCTTGGTGACACCGGCCTCGTCGCCGGTCTTGGCCTTGCGGGTGCCGACGAGCGTGTTGATCAGCGTGGACTTGCCCACGTTGGGAATGCCGCAGATCAGCACCCGCATCGGCTTGGCCATGCCGCCGCGCTGTGGCGCCAGTTCGCGGCAGGCGTCGACGAGACGGCGCGCGGGTGCCGTCTGGCTGGCATCGAGGCCGATGGCGCGCGTGGCCGGCTGCGCGTTGTAGTGGGCCAGCCATGATGCGGTGCGCTCGGGATCGGCCAGGTCCTGCTTGTTGAGCACCTTGAGACCCGGCTTGTGGCCGGTCAGCTCGGCAAGCATCGGGTTGGCGCTGGAACCGGGCAGTCGCGCATCGAGCAGTTCGATGACGACGTCGATCTCGGCAATGCGTTCGGCAATGGCCTTCCGGGTCAGGTGCATGTGGCCGGGGAACCACTGGATGGCCATCGGGACTTCTTTCTTGCTCGGGCGTCGGGGAAGGCAGGATTGTCACCGGTGCCTGGCCGTGCGGCTCAGGCGCGCAGCGCGTCGCGATACCGACGGCTGCAGGGGATGCGCGTGCCATCCTGCATCAGCAGGCGTGCATCGCCGCCTTCCAGCGGCTCGATCTCGGCCACGCGGTCCAGGTTGGCGGCGTAGCTGCGGTGCACGCGCGCATAGCGCGAGGGGTCGAGCTGGGCCAGGAAGTCGGTCAGCGTGGCGCGCAGCAGGTAGTCGTGCCCTTTGACGCGCAGGCCGACGTAGTTGCCCTGGGCCTGCAGCCAGTCGATGTCGCTGGCCGCGATCAGGAATTCGCGCCGCAGCTTGCGCACCAGGAAGCGCTCCGGCCGCGCCGCAGTCGGCTGCTCCGGCGCAGGCGGCGCCGTGCCGGCGGGTTCCTCCGGCGGATCGAGCACGCGCGCTTCGCCCTGCAGCCGCAGCATGAACAGGCGGTAGCTCAGGATCGCGATCAGGAACAGCGCGTAGACGCGCACGTCCTTCAGGTATTCGTACACCCACTGCTCGGCCCCGCCGAAGTCGTAACGCCCACCGGACGAGGCATAGGCGACCTTGCGCAAGGCCACCATGCCTGCCACGTGCAGCAGGCTGAAGACCACGCTGCCCGCCAGGTGCCACGGCAGATTGCGGGCGAAGCCGGCGAAGCCGAGCGGAAAGCGGCGCTCGAAGGCGACGACGGCCGGCACCAGCGCCAGCAGCACCAGGTGGCTGGACAACTCCCAGGTCACCGGCTGCCAGGTCGGAAGCGCCCGTCCGGCGCGATCGGCGTCGATCACCGCGACCACGCAGTTGAAGGCGGCTTGCAATGCCATCAACAGCACCCAGAAGGCGACTTCGGCTCGCCGGCGGTAGGGCTGGTAGCGCTCGAACAGGTTCTTCGGGGTCTGGCCGGGGATCTCGGGCATGGCGGCATTCTCCTGAATCCGGGCCGGATTCGTCCCTGCGGGCCGCCGTTCGTCCCAAGAGCCCGGCGGATCGTCACTTCGGCGCCCCATCAGGCACGAGCCGCGCCGAGCATGGCTCTCTTCGAACACCTGGAGCCGCCGTGACCCCCGAAACCCGCCGCCACGACATCGACGCGCTGCGCGCACTGGCCTTCGGCCTGCTGATCCTCTACCACGTGGGCATGTACTACGTCGCCGACTGGCCCTGGCACCTGAAGAGTCCGCACGCCGCGGCGTGGCTGCAGACGCCGATGCAGGTGGTCAACATCTGGCGCATGGACCTGGTGTTCCTGGTCTCCGGCGTGGCGCTGGGTTTCCTGCTCCGCGGCAGGGGCCCGCTGGCCCTGATCCGCCAACGTGCCTTGCGCCTCCTGCTGCCGCTGGTCTTCGGCATGACGGTGGTGGTCCCGTACCAGGCCTACGCCGAGGCGCTGGCGCGCGGCTTGGTCGCGCCGGGGTTCAGCGACTTCATGCTGCGATACCTGAAGATGGGGCCGTGGCCGAAGGGCGCCTTCGCGGGCTCGGATTTCGGCATGACCTGGAACCACCTGTGGTACCTGCCCTACCTCTTCGTCTACACCGCCGCGGTCGCGCTGCTGCAGCCGCTGCTGGACTCGGACGCCGGGCACCGGTTGCGCGCCGTCTTCACCGGGCTGCGGCGCTGGCGCCTGCTGGTGCTGCCCGCGCTGCCGCTGCTGCTCTACGCGCTGGTACTGGCGCCGCGCTTCCCGGCCACCCACGACCTGATCCACGACGGCTACCTGCACCCGCTCTACTTCACGGTCTTCCTGTACGGCTACTGGATGGGCATCGATGACGGCCTGTGGCGGGAACTCGAACGCCTGCGCGCTTGGGCGCTGGCGCTGGCGCTGGGCTTCGTCACTGCCTACCTGGCGCTCCGTGCAGCCGGCGGAGAGGCCTGGCTGCTGCGCGGGCTCCGGGCCTTCTACCTGTGGACCGCGATCGCCGCCATCCTGGGCTTCGCCCGCCGTCATCTCGACCGCCCCTGGCCCTGGCTGTACAGGGCCAACGAGTCGGTCTATCCCTGGTACATGCTGCACCAGACCTTGATCGTGGCGGGCGCCGTGCTGCTGGCGCCCTGGCGGCTGGGGCCGGTGCTCGAACCGCTGCTGCTGCTCGCTTTCACCATCGGAGGCTGCTGGCTCCTGACCGATGGCCTGATCCGCCGAATCAGCTGGCTGCGGCCCCTGTTCGGGAAAAGTCGATGGGCTGGCTGTAGGCCGGATCGCGATGCAAGTCCCAGTAGACGGCAAGCAGGCGCTGGGTAAGCGGCCCCGGCCGGCCCGTGCCGAGCACCCGGTCGTCCACGCGCGTGACCGGCAGCAGGCCGCCGCCCGAGCTCGTGAGAAAGGCCTCGTCGGCGCCGCGAAGTTCCTCGGCCGGCAAGGCGCGCAGTTCGAGCGGCAGATCGAGTCCGCGGGCAATCTCGATCACGGTGCGGCGCGAGATGCCTTCGAGCACACCTTCCTTCGGCGTGACGAGCGCCCCGTTCTTCACGCAGAAGATGTTGAAACCCGGCCCTTCGACCACGTTGCCCTGGGCATCGCTCAGCACCACCGTGTCGGCACCGGCGTCGAGCGCGCCGAGCAGGCCCATGGTGAGGTCGTTCCAGTGGTAGTTCTTGGCGGTCGGGTCGACTGAGCCGGCGGGGATGCGTTGGACTGCGCTCACCTTCAGATGCAGGCCGCGCTCGCGCTGCGCCTCGTTGGCGATCCAGACAAAGGGCACCGCGAAGGCATAGAAGCGGTTCACCGCCTGGCGCGGGTCGCGCGAGCCCCAGGGCGGCTGTCCGCGCGTGACGATCATTTCCACATAGGAATCGCCCAGGCCGCTGCGCCGCACGCACTCGGACAGCACTTCGGTGATCTGCGCCGGCGTGAGGCCCGGGTCGAGGCGAAAGCGCTCGCAACTGCGCATGAACCGCTCCAGGTGCGCGTCGAGACGGAAGAAGGCGCCATCCCACACGGTGACCACGTCGTAGGTGGCATCGGAGCGCAGGAAGCCCCAATCGGTGATGGGGATCGCGGCCTCGGCGATCGGGACATAGGCGCCGCGCACGAAGGCGACACCATCGGAGAGCGGATTGGGGGCGGCAGACACGGATGGGGGCTCCTTGGTTTTCCCCCGATTCAAGGGGTGAAGCACCCCCGAGGTCAAGCCCGTCTGCAGCGACCGGTGCCGCGGCGCTGCCGCTCAGTTCCGGTGGCTCAGCTTCTCGCAGTAGTCGAGCAGCAGTTCGATCTCGGCCGACTTGTCGAAGAAGGCATCGGCGCCGAGCGCCTTCGACCGGGCGCGCATGTCCGGCGTGGCGTAGTTGCTCAGCACCACCACTTTCTGGTGCGCGCCACGCCGGCGAACGGCATCGACCACGCCCAGCCCGTTGCCTTCCTGCAGGAACAGGTCGACGATGGCCATGTCCCAGCCGTCGCGATGGTGGTCCAGCCAGTCGACTGCCTCTCGTTCTCCCGCGGCATGGGCCACGACGGTGGCATCCGCGATGTCCTCCAGGAAGCCTACGAGGTTCTCCCGGATCACGGGGTTGTCTTCGACCAGGTAGGTTTTGAACGTCATGGTGGCTTCGGGAAACGAAACGGTTGTTGGGATCTTTGTCTTTGTCCATGATCGGGCGCGACAACGACAGCTTGGTGAGTCATCGGGTTCAACGCGGGTAGGTGAGCGCCTACCCCACTAATACTCAAGTTTCTTTCAAACATGGCAACCACACGCTTCGTCGACATCCACGCCTTGTCAGCCCTCGTCAGGGCGATGGGAGCGCCTCGCTTCCTCGCGACACTGGCGCAGACCCTGCGCGAGGATTTCCTGCGCTGGCCCGAGTTCGACAAGTCGGCCCGCCTCGCCAGCCATTCGGCGCTGGGCGTGATCGAGCTGATGCCGGTATCCGACGCGCGGCACTATGCCTTCAAGTACGTCAACGGCCATCCTGCCAATACGGGCCGTGGCCTGCCCACGGTGATGGCGTTCGGCGTACTTGCCGAGGTGGAGACCGGCTTTCCGCTGCTGCTCGCCGAGCTCACGCTCACCACCGCGCTGCGCACCGCGGCCATGTCGGCGCTCGCGGCGCAGGCGGTCGCCCGGCCGGGCGTACGCAGCATGGCGCTGATCGGCAACGGCGCCCAGGCCGAGTTCCAGGCCCTGGCCTTCCATGCGCTGCTCGGTGTAGACGAGGTGAGGGTCTACGACCTCGATCCGGCCGCGACCGACAAGCTGGTACGCAACCTGGCGGCGTATCCGGACCTGCGCGTGCAGCGCGCGGCCGGCATCGCCGAGGCGGTCCGCGGCGCGCACGTCGTGAGCACGCTGACGGCACGCAAGGCGCGCGCGACCCTCCTCACGGCCGGCATGATCGAGCCGGGCATGCACATCAACGCGGTCGGCGGCGACTGCCCCGGCAAGACCGAGTTGCACGTCGATGTGCTGAAGGCCGCGCGGGTCTTCGTCGAATACGCGCCGCAGACGCGCATCGAAGGCGAGATTCAGCAGTTGCCGGCCGACTTTCCGGTGGTCGAGCTCTGGCGGGTGCTCGCAGGCGCCGAGCCTGGACGGCAGCACGACGGGCAGGTGACGGTCTTCGACTCGGTAGGCTTCGCGCTGGAAGACTACTCCGCGCTGCGCCTGGTCCACCGGCTTGCGCTGGAGCATGGCGTGGGACAGGACATCGCCCTTGCGCCGCCGGACGGCGACCCCAAGGACCTGTTCCGCCTCATCGCCTCATAGCGCAGCCGGCTGGGTGACGATCTGGGGCGAGTCGATCCAGTGCTTCTTGAAGCCGAGGCGCGCGGGCGAGACGTACTGCTCGCGGTAGATCTCGAAGGGCATGGTGTCGGCCGCCTCGATCTGCTTCTGTGCCTCGATGGATTCCTGCGTCGCGCGCTCGAAGCGCGCCTGCTGCTCGGGGCTGAAAGGCAGTGCCAGCAGCGCGGCGCGCGTCTCTTCGGAACGGGCGCGCACGAAGTCGATGAAGGAATTGCCGTGCGAGCGCGCCATCGCCTCGAGCACGCGCGCCGAAGGCAGCAAGGCCGGCTCGGCCAGCGCCTTCTGGGCGGCGCGCACCGCCTCGGCATGGTGGCCGCCGCCATGGGCCGCGTCCAGCGCGGCGGCAATGGGGACGCAGCCCTCCAGCAGTTCGGCGCCCCAGTCGGTCAGCGCCACCTCGCGGCCCCCGCGCAGCAGCTGCAGCCCCGGCTCGCGTCCGCACGCGGCCGTGAGATGCTGGTTCTGCGCCAGTTCGGCGATCTCCTCGCGCGTATCGGGCGGGCTGTCGGCCAGGAGGCAGTGCAGCAGGAAGACGTCCAGGAAGCGCATGGTCGAGGCATTGATGCCCAGGGGCTCGAAGGGATCGAGGTCCATCAGCCGCACCTCGACGTATTCGACGCCGCGCTCGCGCAGCGCATGCAGCGGCCGCTCGCCGGGGAAGATCACGCGCTTGGGGCGGATCGTGCCGTAGAACTCGTTCTCGATCTGCAGCAGGCTGGTGGCGAGCTGGTTGTACTCGCCGCCCAGGTTCTGGATGCCGATCGCCTCGTAGGCCGGCCAGGGCCGGGTCAGCGCGTCCTGCAGCGAGGCGGCATAGCCATCGAGGCTGTTGTAGCTCACCGCCAGCGAAGCCTGGGCCTCGCTCTGGTAGCCGAGCCGCCCCATGCGCAGCGAAGTGCCGTAAGGCATGTGCACGGCGCCCTCGCCCAGCGGCTTCAGCTCGTGCGCGCGCCCTGCCACGAAGCTCGAGCACAGGGCCGGCGAGGCACCGAACAGGTACAGCAGCAGGAAGGCATGGCGGCGGAAGTTGCGGATCAGCGCGAAGTACTCCGCGCTCGAGACGTCGGGCATCGACCAGTTGTAGTGGATGCCGGAGATGGTCTGCATGCGCCGCCCGTAGCGGTGGCTCAGGCCCATGCGATAGACGCTCTTGGCGCGGCCCACGTTCGAGGACCCGTAGCGCCCGATCGGGATGGTCTCGTCCGGCGGCAGGCCGCAGGGCATGCTCGACACCCACAGCCGCTCGTCGCCGGCCTCCGCGAGCGCGCGATAGGTGAACTGGTGGACCTCCGCGAGTTCGGCCAGGCAGGTCTCGACGTCGGCGTGCACGCCAGTGATCAACTCCAGCTGCGACTCGCTGAAATCGGTCGTGATGTGCGGGTGGGTCAGCGCCGACCCGAGGGCGGCGGGATGTGGCGTCGCCGCCAGCTTGCCGTCGGGCTGCGCGCGCAGGCTCTCCTTCTCGATCCCTCGGCGGACTCCCTTCAGGCGCGCTGGTGCGAGCGCTCCCAGGCGCTCCGGTAGTTTGCTCATGTCGTCATGACCGGTGAATCGTTGTGGGCCGGAAGGTAGCACGGCCGCGGACAGCCTGCTGACACCCGTATTTAAAGCGCCAACGCCCTTTCTGCTATAGCGCCGATCCCGATGTCAGGTCGTGGCGAGGACGCGCAGCAAGAAGCGATTGAGGTCGGCAACCTCCTCCATGCACACCGAGTGCTCCATCGGGTACTCGTGCCATTCGACGGCATGGCCCAGCGCCGCGAGCGCATCGCGCGATGCGCGGGCACGCTCGATCTGCACCACGCCGTCGCGGGTGCCGTGGCCGAGGAAGATCGGTACGTCATGGTTGGCCGCGTGGCGCTCGGCAGCGGTGGTCGCGGCCAGCGGCAGGTAACCCGAGAGCCCGACGATGCCGGCCAGCCGCTCGGCATGCCGCAGTCCGGTCATCAGCGCCATCGCGCAGCCCTGGGAGAAGCCGGCGACCACGATGCGCCCGGCCGGGATCCCGCGCTGCTTCTCGTTGGCGATCAGCGCCTCGATCGCAGCCTGCGACCGGCGCAGGCCGGCCTCGTCCTCCCGCTTGACCAGGTCGGGCGCGGCGATGTCGTACCAGGCCGGCATGCGGTAGCCGCCGTTGATGGTGACCGGGATCACCGGCGCGTTGGGGAACACGAAACGCACCGGGCCGACAGCCGAGAGGTCGAGCTCGCTGGCGATGGGCACGAAATCATTGCCGTCGGCGCCCAGCCCATGCATCAGGAGCACGGTGGCATTCGGGTTGGGAGCGGTTTCGATCTCGATGGGGGCGAGGGACATGGGCGGAAGAGTTTGTTGCGTGGATGGCGGAAGTGTGCCGCATCGACAGCCTGGAGGCGGCTCGGCTTCGTGAATGTCAACAGTTGCCGATATCCTCGAGGTGTCGGCACCGCCGCCATCACAACAAGAGGAGCCCAGATGACCCAGCAACATTCGCCCACGAGCCTCACGGCCGCTCCGAAGGCTCATCGCACCGGAGCGACAGGCGAAGCGACGCCAATGAGCCGGCGCAAGACCATCGTCGCCACCACCATCGGCAACGGCCTCGAGTTCTTCGACTTCACCATCTACGGCTTCCTGGCCCTGGTAATCGGCAAGCTCTTCTTCCCCACCTTCAACAGCTACGGCCAGCTCCTGCTCACGGTGGGCAGCTTCGGTGTCGGCTTCATCATGAGGCCACTGGGCGGCATCGTGATCGGCGCCTACGCCGACCGCGCGGGCCGCAAGAAGGCCATGACGCTCACCATCTTCCTGATGGCACTGGGCTGCGCCATGATCGCCTTCGCACCCACCTATGCGCAGATCGGCGTCGCGGCGCCGATCCTGATCGTGCTGGCGCGGCTGCTCCAGGGGTTCTCCGCGGGCGGCGAGGTCGGCGCTTCCACCACGCTGCTGGTCGAGCATGCGACGCCCGCCAATCGCGGCTACATGGCAAGCTGGCAGTTCGCGAGCCAGGGACTGGGCATCCTGCTCGGCGCGGCAGTGGCCGGCGGCCTGACCGCGTCGCTGGGCCCTCAGGGGATGGAAGCGTGGGGCTGGCGCGTACCTTTCTTCATCGGGATGCTGATCGCACCGGTGGGCATGTACATCCGCCGCCATCTCGACGAATCGCTGGAGACCGCGGGAACGCCGGCCGCAACCGAACGGCGCAGCAGCATCGCCGAGGTGTGCAGCGAACACGGGCGCACCGTGCTGGCCGCCATCCTCAGCGTGCTCGGGGGCACTGCCGCGGCCTATGTGGTGACCTTCTACATGCCGACCTATGCGGTGCGCGAGCTGGGCCTGCCGCCCACGGTGGCGCTGCTCGGCGCGGTGCTCACGGGCCTGCTGTCCTTCGTGCTGGCGCCGCTGGTGGGCGTCGCTTCCGATCGCGTCGGGCGCAAGCCGCTGATCGTCTGGGGCCGCGTCGCCATGGCGCTCATGATCTACCCCGCTTTCTGGTGGCTCAATGCCTCGCCCACGCCGGCCGTGCTGTTCATCGTGGTCGGGCTGCTGAGCACCGCGCTGGTGGTGCAGACCGTGCCCACCATCACGATGCTCCCGGAGATGTTCCCCAAGCATGTGCGCGCCAGCGGCATGTCGCTGGTCTACAGCGTGGGCGTGGCACTCTTCGGCGGCTTCTCGCCCTTTGTCAGCACCTGGCTGGTGGGCGCGAGCGGCAACAAGCTGGCACCGGCGTGGTACCTGCTCGGCATGACGCTGGTGTCGCTGCTGGGCTTGCTGTGGCTCAAGGACTTCACGGGGCGCGACATCGACGACGCTGATGCCCACCGGCCCGATCCCGAAACCGCTTCGAGGACCGCACGCGCATAGCAGCGCCACCCAGCCACGTCTGCGCCTCCTGCACCGGACTGGCCTTCCAGGTGGACTGCGGAGCCTGATCAATTGTGACAACGAGGCCGCGTCGCCTCGATGGTTCCGCACCATTGCGGACTTTTGGTTGTCAAACAAATGGTTAATAGTGCTTGGACGCAACAGAAGGGCCTGGCGCGGCCCGGACAGCTTCGATCTCTGGCAATGCTGCTTGGCTTGACTGCCTGTCTGGGCCTCGGCACGGCGCACGCACAAACGCAGATTTCCGCGGGGCCGAAGGCGGGGCCCCCAACGCCTCCCGATGTCACGACAAGCACGACCCAAGTGGGCCTCGGCCAAGCCAGCTGCGCACAGCAGCTGGATGACCGGGCCATCCAGGTCCAGCGAACGGTCAATGATCTGAATGCAGGTCTGTTGGCCACCCAATCGGCGGCGGCGATCGCCGATATCGCCGGTCTGGCTGTGGAAGCCGCCGGGGCAATCATCATCGCTGCTGAAATCCCGGGCATCGTGGCCCAGGCCGCCGCGGCGGGCGCCAATCTCGCAGGCCTCGGCGTCGCCATCGCGGGCCAGGTCAGCAACAAGGAGCTGACCGATCTCGACGAAGAGGCCCGCGGGCTCCCCAACTGCGAACAGGCCTTCACGGGTACGTCACGGTCCAGGCGGGCGGCGCCAACGTGTCTGGCGACTCCATCTTCAACAACAACCTTGCCGTGGCCGGTCGGGTCGATGTGACGGGAGCCGCGTCAGTCAATTCGCTCGAGGCCTCGCAAGGCGTCTCGGCCATGGGCGGCGCGCTTCGCCTCGGCAACGCCGATGGGCAGACCTATGCGCCCGGCATCACGCTGGGCGGCGGCGCGGTCTCCGGCCTTGGCGACAGCAATGGCCGGGCGGCGCAGACGGCTGACCCGGACGCAATTGCCATCGGCAATGGCAGCATCGCCAGCACGGGGACTTCCACGGTCCTGGGGACCGATGCGCAGGCAACCGGAAGCGACACGACCGCGGTCGGAGCGGGAAGCCAGGCAACCGCTGCCCGCGCAACAGCCGTTGGCGCCGGCGCCAGCGCGACCCAGGCCGATGCCACCGCACTGGGCCAGGATGCGCAGGCCACAGGCACCCGCTCGACCACCGTAGGCCAAGGCAGCCGCGCGACCGCTGACGACACCACCGCCACGGGCCAGGACGCACGCGCCACGGCCACCGGTGCAACGGCCGTCGGCCAGGCCAGCCGCGCGACTGCGCAGGGCGCGACCGCTACGGGTCAGGGAGCCCAAGCCATCGCCACCGGCACCACCGCAATCGGCGGGGGCAGCCGTGCCGCCGGGGAGAACGCCACGGCCGGGGGCCAGGATGCACAAGCCACCGCGGTTCGTGCCACTGCCTTGGGCCAAGGCAGCCGCGCGACTGCGCAGGACGCCTCGGCCAGCGGACAGGGGGCCTCTGCAACGGGGACCGCTGCGACCGCCGCGGGCCAAGCCAGCCAGGCAACCGCGCAGAATTCAACCGCTGCCGGCCAGAACGCCCAGGCCACGGACACGAATGCAACCGCGACCGGTCAGGGCAGCCGGGCGAGCGCGCTGAACGCGACTGCCAGCGGCCAGGCGAGCGTTGCGTCGGACGTCAACACGACGGCCACCGGACAGAGTGCTTACGCCACGGCTGCCGGCGCAACCGCAACCGGCCAGAGCAGCCGCGCTACGGCGGTGGGCGCCACGGCCAACGGCCAAGGCGCCCGAGCCACAGGCACGAATGCGACCGCGACCGGCCAGTCGAGCCTGGCGGACGGCGACGACGCATCAGCTACCGGACAAGGCGCGCGTGCATCGGGCGACGGGGCCACTGCGTCGGGCCAGGGCAGCCTGGCCAGCATGACGCGGACAACCGCAACGGGCCGCAGTTCGCAGGCCATCGGCGCGCAAGCGAGCGCCTATGGCGCCGACGCGCTCGCGTCGGGCAACCAGGCGAGCGCCGTGGGCACGGGCTCGCAGGCTGTGCAGGACGACAGTACCGCAGCCGGCGCTTCCGCGTTGGCGACCGGCTTGCGCTCCACGGCCATGGGCGCGGCCAGCAACGCGGCAGCCACGGATTCCGCGGCCATGGGTCATGCCGCTTCCGCGCTCGGAGCGGGCAGCACCGCCATCGGTGCCGGCAGCCAGGCGCGTGCGCTCGACACGGTGATCGGCTATCAGGCGCGGGCCACGGCCGACGGCGCATTCGTAGGCGGCACCCGCGCGGAGGTTGCCTCGCCGGGCGCCGTGGCGGTCGGCTTCCACGCGGCCGTCGCCGAGTCGGCGCCGGCAGCCATCGCGATCGGCGCCCAGTCGCGCATCGCGTCCGGGGCCCCCGGCGCCATCGCCGTCGGCGCCAACGCGCAGGTCGCATCGCCGAATGCCGCCGCCTACGGCGCCAACGCTACGGCGCTGGCGCCCAACAGCGTCGCACTGGGCGATTCGTCGCTGGCGGCGCGTGCCAATACGGTCTCCGTCGGACGGTCGGGCGGAGAGCGACAAATCACCAATCTCGCACCGGGCACGGCCGGAACCGACGCGGTGAACATGGACCAGTTGCAATCGGTGTCCAACAATGCGAACCGGGACCTGCAGACGATGGTCGCCAACACCCAACGCGATCTACAGACGATGGCCGCCAACAACCAACGCGATCTGCAGGCAGTGGCCGCCAATGCACAGCGCGAACTGCAGGCGGTGGCCGCCAATGCCTACCGCGGTGTGGCCATGACCGCAGCCCTCGCAGAGGGCGTGCCCGACCTCAAGCCAGGCGAGACGGCGGGCTTTGCCGGCATCGGCGGCTATCGTGGCTATGGCGCCATCGCGCTCGGCGTGGTCCACGTGGCATCCGATGCACGTACGCGCTTCAGCGTGGGGGTGGGCACGACCGGCAACGATGCCGTGGTGCGTGCGGGATTTTCCTTCCGCTTCAACGACTGAACTGCAGCCCTGCGCCTCTCACTGCCCCGACGCGAGTTCGCGGCACTTGCGCAGGTTGGTGTCGAAGCGCGAAGCCAGCGCGGGTTCGCAGGCGTCGGCGGTGGTCATGATGCGGCACATGCCGACCACCAGGAAATCCGACACCGCCTCGGTGCACATCGGAAAGCGGCTCAGGGCCGGGTTGTCCTGCGACTTGAAGCCCCAGCTGCTGGAGAAATCCAGCATGCGGGACATCGCCTCCTCGAAATAGTCGCGGTCCCGCGCCGCGATGGCCGCCTCCATCGCCGGCAGCTCGCCGCCGAGGAAGCTCATGGCGGCGGCCGGGAAGCGCTCGACGGACTGCGGCGGCTGCTGGGCACCGGCCGTGGCGGCGGCGAGCCACAGGACGGCGGGAAGGCAATGGCGGAGAAGTCCCATGGTCTCGAGATCTGCGGTGGCTTGGGGGCGGCCCGCCGTCCGGCGGGTGCGAAAGCCCTTATTGGAACCGAAGACGAGCGGCTGGCACCGCCTACCAGCGCAGCTTCACGCCGACCGAGCCCTGCACCGGGGACTTGTTCCTGGCATCGCCGCCGACAGCGAAGACGCGCCCCAGCTCGCCGTAGAGACTGGCAGCGGGCGTCAGCGCCAGCGTGAAGCCACCCGCCAGCTCGGCCGCGCTGTAGCCGCTGGCCGTGGCGAAGCGGGTCGAGCCCGCCGGGCCGACGAATTCGGCGACGTCGGCGCCTGCGTTCGCGCGGTACAGGTTCAGCCGCGCATAGGGCTGGAGCCGGCCTGCGCCGGTGGCGAAATCGCCCTTGATGCGCACGCCCAGGCGCCCGATCCAGCCGGCATCGGCATCCTGGCGCACGATGGCGCCGGCGATGGGCACGGCGTCGAAGTGCGCCCGCTGGTAGATCAGTTGCGCCTGCGGCTCGAGGGTCCAGCGTTCCGTCAGCGCAAACGCTTTGCCGGTTTCGATCGAGGCCGTGAAGCTGTCGCCCTTGCCGGCCACACTGGCGTTGCCGTCGGGCCGCACGGTATAGCGATGGCTGCCGCCCTGGACCACGGCGTCGGCATAGAGCCCGCTGCCATCCATCCAGGTGGCGTAGGCGCCGAGATAGCGCGAGCGCAGGTCGTTGGAGCCGACCCGCCCGAAGGTCCCGCGCGCATTGCCGCTCACGTCGGCGCCGCCGTCCAGGAAGCCCGCATAGACGCCGGCACGCCAGTTGCCGGTAGCCAGCAGGTCGGTGCCTGCCTGCAGGCCGCTCACATGGCCCCGGCTTTGCGCCGCGGCGATCCCGTCCTGGCGAATGTTCAGATCGCCGTAGACCGCTCGCGCCCACGAGCGGCGCGGCGCGGGGTCGCTGCCCGCCGCGGCCGCATCCTCGTCGCCGATGCGGCGATGCAGGTTGCCGAGCATCGCGACATCGGCCTGGCGCAACTGCGCCGGCAGCGCGGCGAACAGCGGCACTTCGGCGCGGTAGGTCGGCACCTCCGCGAGAACCAATGGCAGTTTGACGGTGATGAGAGGGTCGGACGGGCCCGCGGGATTGGCAGGTTCCGCCCCGTCGGCAGGGGCCGCGGGGCCGGCGGACTCTGCAGGCGTGACGGGTGCGACGGGCGTCACTGGCGCGCTCGGTGTGCCCGGCGGCTGCACGCTTGTCGTGGAACGCAGGTACCAGTTCTCGCCCGCGCCCTGCGCATCGGCGGCGTGGAGCCGGTACTCGTAGGCACCGGCGTCCACATGGCCGTTGGCAAGGGTGAAGGCGTCCCGCGTCGTCTGGGCGGTGGTGGTGGCGCCGTTGCGCGCGCTCACCACCTCGATGCCGTTGCCCGTCGTCAGCGCGCCCAGGCCGCCGAGATTGGTAATGCGCAGCGTCGTGTGCCCGCTGGCGCTGGCGCCGGAGCCGCTGAGCACCAGGCGATCGCTCAGGCTGTTGCTGCCGCCGAGCACCATGCCCAGGTTCAGCGTGCCGCCCTGCCCCACGTAGGCGCCGGTGACAGTGAGCGTGCTGCCGGCGCTGGCGCTCAGCAGGCTCACCGTGCCGGCGTTGTGCAGCGCGGCCACGCGCTGGTCGAAGCCGCCGGTGTCGAGCGTGGCGCCTGCCGCCACGGTGTGCGCGGAGTCGGCGCTGAAGATGCCCGCAGCGCCGGCCTTCAGCGTCCCGGCCACCACCGTGGTCGCGCCGCTGTAGGCATTGGTGCCGGAGAGGACCAGCTGCCCCGCGCCCGTCTTCTCGATGCCGCCGCTGCCGGACACCAGGCCGGCGTAGGCGGCATCGGTCGGCTGGGCGAAGCGCACCACGCCGTTGTCGGTGATCGCAAGCGGCGCAAACTCGGCCGGTGTCTGCAGCGTGCCGCCTGCATCCACCGTCATGCTGCCGGTGTAGCTGCTGGCGTCGGCGCCCAGGATCAGCGTGCCCGCGGCCACGCGCGTGCTGGTGATGCCCGAACCCGGCAGCGCATTGCTGAAAGTCCAGGTGCCCGCGTCGCGCTTCACCAAGGTCTGGAAGTTCGAGAAAGCGTGCGCGAAGGTGTCGGTGCCCGTGCCATCGAGCGTCAGCAGGTTGTTGCCGCTGCCGCCATCGATGCCGCCGGTGATCGAGGAGCCGGTGTGCACATGCAGCGCATCGTCGCCGCCGGCGAAGTTCAGCGAGCCGATCAGCCGGCCCTGGTTCGTGAAATCGACGGCCATGCTGCCGGACACGCCGAGGATGTTGTCGCCCGCCGCGCCCTTGTACTCGATGACGCCGGTCGCGCCGTTGACCACCGTGTTCGAACCGCCCGAGGGCTCGAGCCAGATGGCCGCGCCGCCGGCCTGCGAGCGCACCTCGCCGTGATTGACGATGAGGTTGCCGCTGCCATGCGCGTTGATCGCTTCCGCATCATGTGCGGTGCCGTTGGAGAGCACCCTGGCGCCCTCCTCGATCGTGAGCGTGGTGCCGGCGCGGAATTCGATGGTGTTGGCGCCCGTGCCGTAATGGCCGGTCGCGCCGGGCGCGGCGTTGTTCTCGACCGTCGCGCCGCGTTGCACCCGGATGGTTCCGTTGTCGCCCATGCTGATGGCGGGCAGGTCGGTGGTGCTGATCACGGCGCCGGGCTGCACGTCCACCGTGCCGCCGGGCGTGGCGTCGTAGCCGCCGATCACGACGAAGGTCTGGGGTGTGCCGGCGGTGCAGGCGATGGCGCCGCCGCTGGGACCAGCGCAATCGGCGGCCGCAGTGCCGGCAATGCTCAGCAGTACCACCGCAACAGCCGATGCCTGCGTGGTGGATTTGCCCAGCCCTCGGGCCAGTTCGGAAGCCACCGACCACAGCCCCAGGTTCGGGTTCCAGACCACCTGGAAAACGCGATTCATAGAGTTCTTTCGTATTACATTGAATACTTAAGAATGTAGTTCTTAGGTTTACATTTTCTAAGGAACTAGTTCACGAAACCGAGGCGATGCCCCAATGGCGCGGTTCGGTCGGGTGTGCCAGCGGACGCTCGTAAACTCGGGCATGGCCTCCAGATCCTCCAGAGCGCCGCGCATGTTCGAGCGCGGCCTCATGTGCATCCTCATCGGCGCGGCCGTCCTGATCGCGCCCCATTTCCTGACATCGCCTCGATGGCACGACATGCTCGTCGGCGCCCAGTTGGTGGGCTGGTTCGCGCTGGTGCTCGGCATCGCGCTCGTGGTAGTGGACCTGGTCCAGCGCGCCAGGAGCAAGGCTCGCTGATGCGCGGACCCGCACCCGTGCGTGTAGACGATCGGGGTCGCTTCGACACGCTGATCGACGCGCGTTCACCGAGCGAGTACGCCATCGACCACATTCCCGGCGCCATCAACTGCCCGGTGCTCGACAACGAGGAACGCCGCATCGTCGGCACGCTCTACAAGCAACAGGGCGCCTTCGAGGCACGCCGCGTCGGAGGCGCGATGGTGGCGGCGAACCTCGCGCGCCACCTGAGGGAGCGCTTCTCGGACCGGCCGGCCGACTGGAAGCCCCTGGTCTATTGCTGGCGCGGCGGCCTGCGAAGCGGCTCGATGGTGACCTGGCTGCGCCTGGTGGGCTGGGACGCGCAACAGCTCGCCGGCGGCTACAAGAGCTGGCGGCGCCACGTGATCACCCAGTTGGACACGCTCTGCCCGCAGCTCGACCTGCGCGTGCTGTGCGGCGCCACCGGCAGCGCCAAGACGCGCGTGCTGCAGGCGATGGCGCGCCAGGGGCGGCAGGTGCTCGACCTCGAGGGCTTGGCCGCGCACAAGGGCTCGCTGCTGGGCGCCCTGCCCGGCACCCCGCAACCGTCGCAGACGGCTTTGGAAACCCGCATCGCCGAGCTGCTGGAACGGATCGATCCCGGGCAGCCGCTCTACTTGGAAGGTGAGAGCCGGCGCATCGGCCGCCTCGATGTTCCGCTCCCCTTGGTCAAGCACATGCGGGCGAGCCGCTGCATCGAGATCGTGGCCGCGCCCGAGGTCCGCCTGGCTTACCTGCTGCGCGACTACGCCTACCTCGGCGACGATCCCGAGGCGCTGTCACGCCAGCTCGGACTGCTGAAGGAACTGCACGGCAAGGCCGTGATCGGCCGCTGGCAGCAGTGGGCGGCCGCGGGCGAGCTCCCAGCGCTGTTCGCCGAGCTGACCACGCTGCACTACGACCCGGCCTACCGGCGCTCGCAGGCCAGCCATTTCGAGCGGTGGGCCGAGCGGCAGACCGTGACGGCCGACGATCTCTCCGACGCCGCCATCGAGGCGCTGGCGCGGCGGGTGGCGGAGCTGGGTTAGCTTGGCGGGTGGTCCGGCCTCGCACTAAGCGTTCTTGCCGACCGCCTTCTTGCCGAAAGCCTTCTTCGCAAGCTCGACCGCCGCCAGCACGATGGCACCGGCCACGATGCCGACGCCCGCGCTGACGCCCATCGAGCCCAGGCCACCCGCCACGGCGCCGGCGCCCACCGCCCAGGCCTCGACCGCGTGGCCGAGCGCCGGCACCCCGTGCACCAGGATGCCGCCGCCCACCAGGAACATGGCGGCAGTGCCGGCGACGGAAAGCGCCTTCATGAGCCAGGGCGCCGCCGCCAGGATGCCGCGGCCCAGCGCCTGCGAGGCGCCGCCTTCGCGGCGGCTCAGGTAGAGCCCCGCGTCGTCGAGCTTCACGATGCCGGCCACCAGGCCATAGACGCCGATGGTCATGATCAGCGCGATGCCGACCAGCACCGTCAGCTGCGTGGTGAAGGTCTGGCCCTGCACCGTACCCAGGGTGATGGCGATGATCTCTGCGGACAGGATGAAGTCGGTGCGCACCGCGCCCTTGATCTTGCCCTTCTCGATCGCGACGACGTCGACGGTCGGATCGGCCAGCGCCTGCTCATGGCGCAAGAGGTCGGCGTCGTGCTCGTCCTTGTGCAGGAACTTGTGCGCCAGTTTCTCGCACCCCTCGAAACACAGGAAGGCGCCGCCGATCATCAGCAGCGGCGTCACGAGCCAGGGCAGCCAGGTGCCGATGAGCAGCGCCGCGGGCACCAGGATCGCCTTGTTGACGAAGGAGCCCTTGCACACTGCCCATACCACCGGCAGCTCGCGATCGGCCTTCACGCCCGACACCTGCTGCGCGTTCAGCGCCAGGTCGTCGCCCAGCACGCCCGCGGTCTTCTTGGCGGCAACCTTGGTGAGAACGGAAACGTCGTCGAGAACGGTGGCAATGTCGTCGAGCAGGAGCAGAAGACTGGAGGCCATGAAGGAGATGTTCCCGGGGATCAGACGGTGAGATCAGACGACGTTTCGCTTGAGGCGGATCTCCTCGATCTTGGTGTCGCCCAAAGAAGTCGTCTTGGCAGTCTTCATCTCGCGCTTGAAGCCGGCCAGCTCGTAGAAGCGCAGCGCGCGGTCGTTGCGCAGCGGCACCCACACCGTGACCAGCGTGCAACCCTCTTCCTCGAGGCCGTCGCGCGCGGCATCCCAAAGGGCCACGCCCACGCCCTTGCCCCAGTGCTCGGGCTTGACGTAGAGCGCCCAGATCTCGCCGGTGCTCGAGGGTGTCTTGGGATCGCGCGAACGGTCGAAGCCGACGAAGCCTGCAACCTCGTCGCCCAGCACGGCCACGTGCACCTGCGGCTCGCTGAACTCGATGGCTTCGCGCCACTTGGCCTCGCGCGTGGAGGGTGCAAGGGCGCGCAACTGGTCTTCGGGCAGGATCCCGGCATAGGCGGCACGGGCGGAGGCAACGTGGACTTCGGCGATGGCTTTGGCATCGCGCAGCGTGGCGGGGCGGATTTCGTAGTCAGGCATGAATGAATGCGGGGAAACGATCGGTAGGGGCTTCTATTGTCGCCGCGTCGCTAAACTCGACCCCCAATCACTGGAGGAACACATGCCCAAGGGTCAGCAACGCAGCAACAAGGAAAGCAGGAAGCCGAAGAAGGACACGTCGCCGCCGAAGGCGCCGCCCGCCGGCTTCGAGCCGGTCCGCACGATCACGACGGCCGTGATTCCGCGCGGAAAGGTGAAGAACAAGGAATGAGCACGGGCGCGCCGCACGCCACGGCGCGGATCGAGCCCGGTGGCTTCAGCTTCGACACGGAAGCCGGTCGCACGCTGCTGCAATCCGCCGAGGCTGCCGGCATCGAGCTGCCCAGCTCCTGCCGCAATGGCACCTGCCGCACCTGCATCTGCAGGCTGCTCGACGGCGACGTGCGCTACCGCGTCGAATGGCCCGGCCTCAGCCGGGAAGAGAAGGCCGAGGGCTGGATCCTGCCCTGCGTGGCGGAGCCGTTGGGCGACGTGACCGTGGACGCTCCTCTGGCCTTCTCGCATTTCTAGTCCACGGGCTTCACCAGCCGGTCGCGCGACGCCAGTGACGGAAACAGCCGGAACCAGGCCACCGCCACCAGCACGGTGCCGACGCCGCCCAGCACCACCGAGCCCACCGGCCCCAGCAGTGCCGCCGTGGCACCAGATTCGAACTCGCCCAGCTGGTTGCTGGCGCCGATGAAGATCGAATTGACGGCGCTCACCCGACCGCGCATCGCATCCGGCGTCTCCAGCTGCACCAGCGTCTGCCGGATCACGACGTTGACCATGTCGGCTGCGCCCGACACGGCCAGCGCGAGCAGCGACACGAAGAAGCTGCGCGACAGCCCGAACACGATCATGCAGACGCCGAATGCGGCCACGGCGATCAACAGCGCGCGCCCTACGCGGCGCTCGATGGGCTGCCGCGTGAGCAGGATCGACGCCGCGAGCGCGCCCACCGCGGGCGCGCTGCGCAACAGCCCCAGTCCCCACGGCCCCGTGTGCAGGATGTCCTTGGCGAAGATCGGCAGCAGCGCCACCGCGCCGCCGAGCAGCACCGCGAACAGGTCGAGCGAGACTGCGCCGAGCACCGGCTTCCGGTGCCAGATGAAGTCCACGCCCGCCAGCACGGTCGAAAGCGACACCGGCTCGCGCGGCGGCGGCGCATGGTCGTAGCGCACCTGCATCACCAGCAGGCTGCCCACCGCGAAGAAGAGCAGGCCGGCACCATAGACCACGCCGGTGCCAGCTGCGAACAGCAGGCCGCCCAGAGCCGGGCCGCCGATGACCGCGCCCTGCATGCCCGCCGAGCTGAAGGCCATGGCCCGCGGCAGCATCAGCGGCGGCACGAGCAGCGGCGTCAAGGCCTGCTGCGCCGGCATCTGGAAGGCGCGTACCGCGCCCAGCACCAGCGACAGCCCGAGCAGCAGCGCACGCGAGTCGTGGCGGCCCTGAACGGCAAGCAGCAGCACGAGTGCCACCAACCCCTGCACCGCGAAGCACGCGGCGACGATGCGGCCTCGATGACGGCGGTCGACCACGTGCCCCGCCAGGAGCGCCAGCAGCAAGGCCGGCACGAACTGGTAGAGCCCCACCAGCCCGAGGTCCCAGGCGCTGCCGGTCAGCTCGTACATGTGCCAGCCGATCGCGACCAGCAGCATCTGGCTGCCCGCGGTGCCGAAGAGCCGCGCGGTCCACATCCGCATGAAGGGCCGCTCGCGCGTGAGATCGGTGAATGTCGGCACGACGGCAGCGGAAATGGACATCGCGTCGAGGATAGCCGAGGCCCAAAGGCTCATAGACTCGCCCGGCCATGTGCTCGCTCGCCGTGATCCACGAAGATGCCCACCTGCTGGTGCTCGACAAGCCCGCCGGTCTCCTGTGCGTGCCCGGCCGCGGCGACGACAAGCAGGACTGCCTCAGCGCCCGCGCACAGGCGCGCTGGCCCGACGCACTGGTGGTGCACCGCCTCGACATGGCCACGAGCGGGCTGGTGCTCATGGCGCGAAGTCCCGCGATGCAGCGCGCGCTCGGCGATGCCTTTGCCCGACGCCGTGTGCGCAAGCGCTACGAGGCGATTGTCGACGGGCCGATGCCGCTGTCGCAGGAGTGGTCGCTGATCGACGCGCCGCTCATGGCCGACTGGCCCAATCGCCCGATGCAGAAGATCGATGCACGGGACGGCAAGCCCAGCCTGACACGCTGGCGTGTGAAGCGCCTCCTGCCCGATCGCGATGCGAGCCACCTTTGGCTGGAGCCGCTGACCGGCCGCAGCCACCAGCTGCGCGTGCACCTGCTGTCGATCGGCCATCCGATCCTCGGCGACACCCTCTATGGCAGCGAGGACGTGCAGCGGCGCGCGGAGCGGCTGCTGCTGCATGCGAGTGAACTCGAATTTGCCCATCCGGCCGATGGCCGGGTGCTGCGCTTCGAGAGTCCGCCGCCTTTCGCGGGAATGGTCAGTTCGTAGGGATGGGGTCGCTCGCGCACTGCTGACCGGCGCCGTTCCTTGCGGCGATCAGGAACGAGGGCTCGATGCCTCCCCTCGCCAGAACCATGCCTTGCGTGCGCAAGGGAGCTCGGTGCTTGCGCTTGAGCGAGGGGAACGGCGCAGGTTCGTCTCAGGCGGCACTGCGAGGGATCCTGAGCTTGCGCACGACGCTCGACTGACTGATTCCCAACGCCTTGGCCACGCCGCGCGTGCTGCCATGCGCGCGCATCGCCTCTTCGAGCAGGCCGGATTCGAAACGCTCGAGCTGTTCACGCAGCGAGCCGCGGCCCGAGATGCCCTCGGCGTCCGCCGACAGCACGCCGTCGAGGTCCTGCAGCCCGATCAAGGGCTGCGGGCTTGTCACCACCAGGCGCTCGACGACATTCCGGAGTTCGCGCACATTGCCCGGCCATCGGTAGTCGTGAAGTCGGCGCAGCACCCGCTCGGAGATTCGGCGCTCCAAGGCGTACTGCCTGCAGAACTCGGCGGAGAAATGATGGATGAGTGGAAGGATGTCCTCGCGTCGTTCCGCCAGCGGCGGAACATGGATCGGCACCACATTGAGCCGGTAGTACAGGTCGCTGCGGAAGCTTCGCTGCGCCACCATCTCCTTGAGATCGCGGTTGGTCGCGGCAATCACCCGCACGTCGACCGGCAGCGCGCGCGTGCCGCCCACGCGAGTCACGACACGATCCTGCAGCACCGTGAGCAACTTGACCTGAAGGTCCGGGGCCATCTCGCCGATCTCGTCGAGGAACAGCGTTCCCTCCGCGGCCAGTTCGATCAGCCCGTGCTTGCCCTGACGCTGTGCGCCGGTGAACGCGCCCGGCTCGTAGCCGAACAGCTCCGTCTCCAGCAGCTCGCGCGGCAGCGCCCCGCAGTTGATCTTGATGAACGGGCCTTTCGCGCGCGGGCTCTCGGTGTGGATCAGGCGCGTCACGACCTCTTTGCCGACTCCCGACTCTCCCGTCAGCAGCACCGTGGAATTCACCTTGGCGACGCGCACCGCCAGTTCCGCCAGGCGTTGCATGGCGGGGCTCTGCAGCACCACGCCGTCGAACTTGAGTGCCTGATTCCGCAATGCGGCGATCTCGCTGTCGACCCGCTGCAGGTTCTCCTTGGCTTGAGCGAGGACCTGCTGGAGGTTGACAAGCTCGGTCATGTCCCGTGAATTGATGATGACGCGCCGCACCCGACCCTGCTCGTCCAGCAGCGGGATGCCGGTCACCATGATGGTCTTGCCCTCATGCGTCTGCTGCGTCGTGCTGATACGCCGCTTCGACTGCGCGACCTTGCCGGCGATCACCGGCCGTATCCAGCCTTTTCTTTCGAATTCGGAAACATGCTGGCCGATCAGCTGCGAGGCCTTCACGCCATAGTTTCGCTCGCACCCCTCGTTGACGAAGAGCGTCATGCCGTCGCCGTCTGCGACGAAGATCCCGTCGAAGGAGTTGCGCAGGATGTCCTCGAAGTCGCGACAGGTTTGCCGAACTTGCTGGAGCTCTTGCGCGATGTCGCGTTGCTGCTTGCTCATGCTGGATTCCCGTAGAGTTCTGCAAGCATAGGTGTGCCGAGTCGTTTCTGGATCGGGATCGGTACCGCCTGTGTCGTGAGGCGTGTCGCCGCTTCGCCCCAGCGTGAACCTGTGTCGACTCGGCCGATGCATTTCTGGTTCATCCATGCGGTAAGACGCCATTCGGTCTACTGCGCAAGCCCCCATCGGGGCCGTTTCTGCGTCTTTTGGAGCCTCGGCGGGCCCTTGGAGCGCAGCCGCTCGACGGGTAAACCCCTAGCGGGGCCGGCATGTCCATTGCATTTCCCGTCCGCCATTCAACGGACCTCAAGGAGACTTCATGGGCACCCCACTCACTGCACCGCTCTCGAGCCCCACGAGCACGCTCGCGCCAACCCCGCGCGCCCAAGACGAGCACCGGCGCTGGCGCGAGGCCATGGAGTCACGACCCTTCGCGCAGCTGCTGGCCTTGAAGCGCCGCTGCATCACGCCCTTGCTCGCCGTCAGCTTCACCTTCATCGTCGTGATGACCTTGTTGGCGGGATTCGCCAAGGACTTCATGGGGCAGAAGGTGACCGGTGCGTTCAATGTCGGCTATCTGCTGGTGCTGCTGACCTATCTGCTGTGCTGGGCGGTTGCGCTGATCTATGTGCACACCGCCAATCGCTGCTTCGACGCCCAGGCGCGCCTCGCCATCGCGGATTTCGAAGCCCGGAGGCCGAGATGAGATTGCTCACCCTGGGGATCTTCGTTGCGATCCTCGCGCTCACGCTCCTCATCACCTTCTGGGCCGCGAAGCGGACCCACACCACAAGCGAGTTCTACGCGGCCGGCGGAAACCTCACTGCACGGCAGAACGGCTTCGCGTTGGCGGGCGACTGGATGAGCGCGGCAGCCTTTCTGGGCTTTTCAGGGCTGGTCTCGCTCTACGGCATGGATGGATCGCTGTATGCGGTGGCGGCGCTCGCGGGCTTCCTGGTGATCCTCATGCTGGTCGCCGAGCCGATGCGCAACACCGGACGCTTCACCCTTGGCGACGTGATCGCGTATCGCATGCAGACGCCGCAGGCGCGACTGGCGGCCGTGGTCGGAACGATCGTCGTCAATCTCGCCTACATGGTGCCCCAGATGGCGGGCGCGGGCGCCTTGATGAAACTGATGCTCGGCCTCTCGTACGAGTCGGCCGTGGTCGTTGTCGGTATCGGCATGATGGTCTACGTTCTCTTCGGAGGCATGATCGCCACCACCTGGGTGCAGATCATCAAGGCAGTACTGCTCCTGTCGGCGGCCGCCGTGCTGGTGCTGATGCTGCTGGCGCGGGTCGGTTTCAACCCGCTCGTGCTGTTCTCGATGGTCGAGGCGAGCTACGGCAACCAGATGCTGCAGGCGGGTGGCTACCTCAAGCATCCGCTCGATCCGCTCTCGCTGGTGCTCTCGTTCATGCTGGGCGTGGCAGGCCTGCCGCACATCATGACGCGGTTCTTCACCGTGCCAGACGCGACATCGGCGCGCAAGTCGGTGATCTGGCTCATGTTCCTGGCCGGCAGCTTCTTTCTCGTGACCACGCTGATCGGGTTCGCGGCTGCAAGTTTCGTGGGTCAGGATGCAATACGCGCAGCGGACAAGGGCGGCAATCTTGCCCTGCCGCTGCTGGCGCAATACCTGGGGGGTGGGGCCGGATCCGTCGTCGGGCAGGTCTTCCTCGCGGTGGTGTGTGCCGTCGCCTTCGCCACCATCCTTGCGGTCGTCGCGGGACTCACACTGGCGACCTCGGGCGCGGTAGCGCACGACCTCTACGTGAATGTCATCCGGCGCGGCCAAGTGTCCGAGCGCGAGCAGGTACGCATTGCCAAGGCGTCCACCTTCGCTGTAGGAGCCTTGGCGGTGGGGCTCGGCCTGCTCGCACAAGGCTTCAATGTCGGGGTGCTCGTGATCCTGGCGATCGCCGTCGCCGCGTCAGCCAATTTCCCCATCATCGTGCTGTCGCTCTTCTGGCGGCGATTCAATACCGCAGGTGTGATCGGCGGCGTGGCGGCGGGCCTCACTTCTTCGCTGGTGCTGGCCTTCATAGGGCCGGCCTTCATGAAGGAGCATGCGCTGTTCCCCATCTTGAATCCCACGCTCGTCAGCGTTCCGATCGGCTTCTTCGGCGCCATCGTCTGTGCCTTGCTGGCGGGCCGCGACAGCGCCGGCGAATCGCACTTCGGCGAGGTCTTCTTCCGCGCCCAGACTGGATACGGCGTCGGCAACGATTGAGCTGCCAAGCATCCTCTCGCACTCTCAACACAAAGGAATTTCCCATGAAAGACATCCGTGCCATCGTCTTCGACCTGTACGGGACGCTTTTTGACGTGCACTCCGTCGCGACCCTGTGCGAAACCTTCTATCCGAAGCTTGGACGCGAGATCAGCGTGCTTTGGCGGCAGAAGCAGCTCGAGTACACGTGGCTGCGCAGCCTGATGGGCCAGTACGCCAACTTCGAAAAGGCCACCGAGGACAGCTTGGTCTACGCCTGCCGATGTCTCGGCCTCGAGCTCAACGGCGAGAGACGGTCGGCGCTGTGCGAGGCTTACCTCAGGCTCTCGCCGTTTCCGGAGGTGCCCACGGCACTGCGTGAGTTGCGTGCACGCGGGCTGCCACTGGCGATCCTTTCAAACGGGTCCATTCGTTCGATCGATTCGGTCGTGCGGCACTCGGGACTGCTGGACGAGTTCGCGCATCTGATCAGCGTCGAGGATGTTCAGATCTTCAAGCCCAGCCACCGGGTCTACGAGCTGGCGGAGCGCAAGCTCGATCTGCATCGCTCAGCCATTCTCTTCGTCTCGTCCAATGCCTGGGACGTCACCGGCGCTGCCTACTTCGGCTATCCCACGTGCTGGGTGAACCGCAGCTCGGGCACCTTCGAGGAGATGGGCCAGCAGCCGACACTCAGCGTCACCGGCGTTGACGCGCTCGCGCGCACGTTCCGGTTGGCGCAGCCCATCCAGGCATAGCCCGGACACCCGGGCTGAAAGCAATTGTGGTAACGAATCAGGCGGCGGGAATGGCCAGGATGGAGCTTTCCGAGCGGCCCGAGCCTGCAGCAGCGATAAACGACGTCGTCGTGCAGATCGCCGGCGCAGTCGGGTCGATGGTGGCGCAACTCGCACGATGGGCCGGCGCCCGCGTCATCGGCACCGGACGTGCCGCCGACCGTCAGAAAGTGCTCGACTTTGGCGCGCAGGAGCTTGTCGATCTCGACAGCGACAGGCTGGAAGACGTCGGCCGAGTCGATCTGGTGTTCGACGTCATCGGCGGCGACATCCAGAAGAGGTCCGCGCGCCTGATTCGACCCGGAGGAACGCTGGTATCCATCGTCGGGCCGGCTGAGGCGCGGCCCGTTGCTGGCCTGGCGATCGACTTCGTTGTCGAGTCCGATCGTGCCCAATTGAGTGAGATCGTCCAGCGGGTGCGGGACGGACGACTGCGGACGAACATCGGGACCGTGGCGCCCCTCGACAATGCCGTCGCCGCCTTCCACTCGACCGAGCGGCGCGCAGGGAAGACGGTCATTCGCGTTCGTCCGTGAGGACTCGGGCAATGCGAGCGCTTCTGATCGCCCCAATGGCTTGTCCCCATCTCCCTACCGGCCCGGATGAGGGCGGAATCCTGCGGTGTTGTCAGGATTTCGGCCAAGACAGCAGTGCGGCATGCACAACCCGGCGGGCAGTCTCCCGCGAGACGCCGGCTTTCGCCTGGACGGCCAGGCCCTGGATGAGCGAGATGATGAGCGAGGCCGCATCGTCGCTGGTCATGCCTGGTGGCAGCGGCGCCATTGCCGTCGTCTCTTCAAATCGGTCGCGTAGCCGTAGCCTGAAGCGCTCGCGGCCGCGTACGAGTTCCTGCCTGATTGCCTCGGCGTCCGTGGAACCGGCGAGCGCAGTGTTGAGTTCGAGGCAGCCCACGGGATTCACCCCGCTGCTGTGCAGCTCAGTGATTCCGTCGAGCAGCCGCTCGGCGATGCGACGCGGCGTTGGCTCTGCAAGTGCTTCATGCCGAAAATCCAGAAAGTCACGCTGGTACCTTTCAACGACGCGCCAGAAGAGCGCCTCCTTGCTGCCGAAGGCCTTGTACAGGCTTGATTTCGTCAGCCCAGTCGCCTCCATCAGGTCACTCAGCGAAGTGCCCTCGAAGCTCTTCTCCCAGAACAGCCGAAGGGCCGCTTGCAAAACCTCGTCTTCATCAAATTCGCGCGGACGTGCCATGGTGCTTAAGTGCTCGAGCAAAACTGGCCAGATAAGGACCGGTCGGTCTACAATGCGTCTTCCGATGGGTCGGCAGACTTCTCATACCGGAATAGATCAGCAAGGCTGTTATTTTTTCAAGTAGTTGTGTACCACTTAGTTCATAACTGTGCCACAAGAGATCTCTCCCAATGGCCATCACCAGAGGCCAGCGGAGAAAGCATCCTTGTACCTCGACTTATCCCCTTGCCGGTGGCCGATGTGCTGGATGGCTTGCGGAGGCGAGCCTCGCCTGCGAGCCGGGCCGGATCGATTGCATGGCAGACGAAAAGCCACATCCCGGCCTTTTCAACCGGGATGACCCGCGCCATCAGCGGCACCGCGATCGCATTGAAGCGAACCGGCCGGACTTCAGACCTGTGATGAACGCGAAGGTAAGGGCTTCATCCGCGCCCACTGATTTCAAGGTGGCTTTCCAACCCATCGTGAACGTGGCACGCCGGGAGATCTTTGCGCATGAGGCGCTGGTGCGTGGGATGAATGGCGAAGGAGCTGCGGAGGTGCTCGCGCGGGTTGATCCGCAAAGACGCTTCGATTTTGACCAGGCGTGTCGCGCCAGAGCGATCGAGCAGGCTGCGAAACTGGGAATGCAGTCGACGCTCAGTCTCAACGTGTCGCCGAGCGATGTCTGCAATGAGGAATGCTTGCGGAGCGCCATAGCGACGGCCCGTCGATGCAATTTTCCGTGTCATCGATTGATGTTTGAAATCACGGAAACCGAGCGTATCGAGGATCTTCCTCGTTTGGGATCGACTTTCCGGAGCTATGGCGAATATGGGCTCACCTCCGCCATCGACGACTTTGGCGCCGGGTTTGCCGGGCTCGAACTTTTAGCGGGCTTCCAACCTGACGTTGTCAAGATCGACATGCATCTGGTGCGCAACATTCACATCGACCGTGTCCGACGGACCATCGTGAAGGGGCTTGTCGCAACCTGCGGTGAGCTCGACATCAAGGTGATTGCCGAAGGCGTCGAGACGCCTGAGGAAGTCCATGTGCTGCGAGAACTTGGCATTGACTTGTTCCAAGGCTATTACTTCGCAAGGCCCACCATGGGAGCACTGCCGCTGGTCCAGTGGGAGAGGGATGAACAGAGGTGAAGCGCTCGGGACATCGAGAGAGCGAGATTCATGTGCATCCAAGGCAGTACCCCGATCGGAAGACTCATCTGGGGAAGCCACATCTTCAAACGAAAGGAACAACGCGTTGCAACGGCGAACAACGGACAGAGCCAGCACGGAGAGGGCCTTGCTTCAGGCGGCGCACGTAGCCGTCGAGAAGGCAAGAGCGTACATCGCCGCCGGGGGCGATGCGGTCCCATACTTCAGCCCAACTGATCTGGCGGCACTCTCGCCCGGCGGTCAGGAAGATGCACTGCACGCAGAGGAGAAGGTCTATGAGGCGCATCCCGAGCGTGCCGCCATCCACTTTTGCATGAGCTCGTCGACTCAACTGCTGGAACTCAGCCGTTCACTTCTTGACGAGCCACATCTCTGCTCACCGGCGGAGCGGATGAGCAGGCACAAGAAACTCGTGAACGACGCGAAGGCGGCGGGGCGCGGAGCCTACCGCGCGGCGCTCATCCTTTCCTCCGAGTCTGTCGACTCATGCACAAGACACAAGGGTCCCACCGACTAGCCCTTGACCACGAGCACCGGCACCTTGGCATCCTGCAGCACACGCTGAGTGACGCTGCCCAGCAGCAGCTTCTCGATGCCCGAGCGCCCGTGCGAGCCCATCACGATCAGGTCCGCCCCGATCGCCTCGGCGGTGTCGACGATGCCTTCGTGCACCACATGGCCGTCAATCACGCGCTGGTCGCTGTGCAGGCCTTCGGCGGCGAGCGCAGCCACGCCGCGCGCGAGCGCTGCGTTGGCGCTGCTCGTGGCGGCCGCAAGGTATTCGTTCTGGCCCAGTGCGTAGTCCGCACCGACGCCGATGAAGGGATAGTTGTCCACCACGTGGATGAGGGTGATGCGGCTGCCGAAGGCCAAAGCGAGGCCGCTGGCCTTGCTCACCGCGAGCATCGATGTTTCGGAGCCGTCGATCGGAACCAGGATGTGATTGAACATGGCAAACCTCGTTTGTTCACGTGATGGCTCTCAGCCGAACCGGGCCTCGAATGTACATCCAGGGAGGGGGCGGGGCTGTAGGACTTCTACGGCCGGGCGGGGTGATGCTCAATTGCCCTGGAACGAACCGGCGCGGCAGGTCACGACCAGCGTGTCGCGCCAGCCGGGCTGCGTCTCCACCACGGGCTGGATGGGCGTCGATTCATGGATCACGCGCGCATCGTCGATCACCATCAGGGTCCACGGCTCCGTCATGGTGAAGCGCTCGCCGCGACGGCCCGCAGCCTCGAACACGCGCGTCTCGCCGCCCTTGATGTTGTGGCGCCCGACCAGCGCCACGGCGACCAGGTCGACACCGTCGCGGTGCGCACCCTCGGGCGTGGGCCGGCCGATACCCTCGGCGGTGTCGATGCGGAACTGGTGCGCTTCGACGTACCAGCGCTGCGTGCCGCGCAGCCCGTTCGCCACCTCGGCCAGGCTCTTGATGAGCGCCTGCCAGGCGGGCTGCACCAGCGTGCCGGCCTCCATGGGCGCGAACCAGCGCTGCATGCCGCCATGCAGCGCGTTGTACTCGACCGGCTGCCAGTGTGCACGATGAGGCACCTGCTCGATCATCGCGTTCTCGACCATGAAGCAGGCGTGGCGACGGGTGCGGTAGCGGCCGCCGTCCTTCAGGTATTCGTCCAGCGGGAGATGGTTCCAGTCGGCGTGCAGCGGCTCGAGCTGGGCCAGCGGGCACCCCAGCCACTCGGCCACGCCTTGCGGGCTCAGCACGACGTAGCCGTCCTGTCGCAGCGCAGGGACGAGGCGGTCTACGGGAGTGAACGGCGGGTCGAACAACCCCGAGCTCACTCACTCACCTTCACGCCCTTCCAGAAGGCGACGCGGTCGCGCACCATCTCGGCCTCGGGCTTGGGGTCGGCGTAGTACCAGACGGCATCGGTGTTGAGCTCGCCGTTGACGAGCAGCGAGTAGTAGCTGGCCGTGCCCTTCCAGGGGCAGGTGCTCTTGTGATTGCTGAAGCTGACGTAGTCGCGATTGAGCGCGCTCGCGGGGAAATAGTGGTTGCCTTCGACGAGCACGGTGTCGTCGCTCTCGGCGATGGTGACGCCGTTCCAGGTTGCTTTCATCCAGATCTCCAAACCCCCGCCGAGGGCGGGACGGAGCTATTGTGCCGCGGGCGACTGCAGCCAGTGCACGCTGAAAAGCCGCTCGGGATCGGTCCACACCGCGGCCGGCCTGAGCCCGGCCTTTACCGCCAGCGCCTGCAGGCCATCGACGGTGAACTTGTACGAGTTCTCGGTGTGGATGGTCTCGCCCTCCTCGAAGTTGAAGCGCTGGCCATCGAGCGTGACCGCTTGCGCGCGGCGGCTCACCAGGTGCATCTCGATGCGGCGCAGCGGCGCGTTGTAGAAGGCCGCGTGCGAGAAGCCTTCGGGATCGAAGTCGGTGCCGAGCTCGCGGTTGGCGCGGCGCAGGAGGTTGAGGTTGAAGGCCGCCGTCACGCCTTGGGCGTCGTTGTACGCGGCGTGCAGCCGCGCCGGGTCCTTGACCAGGTCCACCCCCAGCAGCAGGCCGCCGCCGCGCAGCAGGCGCTGTGCGAGCTGCAGGAAGGCGAGCGCCTCCTCGGGACTGAAGTTGCCGAGCGTCGAGCCGGGAAAAAAGCCCACGCGCTGGCCCATGCCCTCGCCTCGTGCCGGCAGCACCAGCGGCATGGTGTAGTCGGCGACGACGGGCTGCACCCCGAGCTGCGGGTAGTCGGTGCGCAGGCGCTGGGCGGCTGCCTCGAGGTGCTCGCCCGAGATGTCGATCGGCACGTAGCGCCGCGGCGTGTGCAGCGCATCGAGGAGCAGGCGCACCTTGGTGAGCGAGCCCGCGCCGAACTCGATGACCTCGGCATGCGGCCCGATCTGGGCGGCGATCTCGGGCGCGCGTTCGGTGAGGATGCGCATCTCGGTGCGCGTCGGGTAGTACTCGGGCAGCTCGCAGATGCGGTCGAAGAGCTGCGAGCCCGCCGCGTCGTAGAAGAACTTGGGCGAGATGCCGCGCGGGCTGCGGCTCAGGCCCTCGAACAGCTCGCGGCCGAAGTCGGAGAGCGGCGCAGCACGCTGTGCGCTGCGGAATGCATGCAGGCTGATGGCAGGAATACTCATCGAAGATCCTTCGCGAGCCGTAGCCCCGAGAACTGCCAGCGGGCCGCCGGCGGAAAGAAGTTGCGGTAGCTGGGCCGCGAATGGCCCTCGGGCGTGGCGACGCTGCCCCCGCGCAGCACCAGTTGACCGACCATGAACTTGCCGTTGTATTCGGCCGCCACGCCCGACAGCGGGCGAAAGCCCGGGTAAGGGTCGTACGACGAGCGCGTCCATTGCCAGACATGGCCGCTCATCTGAGAAATGCCAGGGGCGTCGTGCGCGGCCTCCCACTCGAACTCGGTGGGCAGGCGCGCGCCGGCCCACTCGGCATAGGCCGCAGCCTCGTAGAAGCTCAGCTGGGAGACCGGCGCCTCGGGCTCCATCGGCCGCACGCCCTGCAGGCCGAAGACCTGCCACCCCGCGGTCGTGCCAGGGTGGGCCAGGCGCGGATCATCGGCAGCGAGCCAGTACGCTGGGTGGCGCCAGCCCTGCGCCTGCACCGCCGCCCAGCCGTCGGAGAGCCACAGCTCGGGCCGCTGGTAACCGCCATCGGCGATGAACTGCGCGTATTCGCCGCAGTTCACCAGCCGGTCCGCAATCGCATAGGGCTGCAGCAAGGCCGCGTGACGCGGGGTCTCGTTGTCGAAGCAGAAGCCACCGTCGGCATGGCCGACCTCGATCGTGCCGCCAGGCCGCGAGAGCCAGCGCATCGCCGGTGCCACCGAAGCCAGCCGCAGCGCCGGCACGGGCACCGCACGGTAGGCGGGCAGCAAAGGATTGCACGACAGTGCATGCAGGATGTCCGTCAGGATCAACTCCTGGTGCTGCTGCTCGTGATTCAGGCCCAACTCGATGATCGCCACGATCGCGTCCCAGTTGGGAGCGCCTTCGCTACGCAAGAGCAACGCGTGCACCCCCTCGTCCACATGGCGCCTATAGGCGTGCACCTGGTCGAGCGAAGGCCGCGTCAGCAGCCCGCGGTGGGGGCGCGGATGTCGCGGCCCCAGTGCCTCGTAATAGGAATTGAACAGATAGGCGAAGGCCACATCGAACACGCGATAGCCCTCGGCGTGCGGCTGCAGCAGCACGGTCTCGAAGAACCAGGTGGTGTGCGCCAGGTGCCACTTGGTCGGACTGGCGTCGGGCATCGACTGGATGCACTGGTCTTCGGCCGAGAGCGGGGCTGCCAGCGCAAGGCTGTGCGCACGCACCGCCTGGAACCGATCGCGCAGGTCGTCCGCCGCGGGCTTGGCCGGCCGGGTGAGGTTCATGGGGTCTCCATTGTTGGAGGAAGGTTTTAGCTCAACGATGCAGGGCGGCGCCGTAGGACAAGAACGCGCGGCGCGCGCCCCGCCCCGGCGCACGCCCCAGTCGCACCCGACACTCTGGCACAAGACGCCCGGGCCTGCACCGCGCCTGCGTATCATCCGGCGATGAGCACGCCCTCCTCCACCCGCCCCCGGATCGTGATCATCGGCTGCGGCTTCGGCGGGCTCGAGGCAGCGCGCAAGCTGCAACAGGCGGCCGTCGACATCACCATCGTCGACAAGACCAACCACCACCTCTTCCAGCCCCTGCTCTACCAGGTTGCAACCGCCGGCCTGGCCGCGCCCTCCATCGCTGCGCCGGTTCGGCTGCTGTTCCGCCACCAGCCCAACATCACCACCCTGCTCGGGGAGGCGACGCGCATCGATCCCGGCGAACGCGTGGTGCATCTGGCCGATGGCTCTCGCCTGCCCTATGACTACCTGATCGTGGCCGCTGGCGCGACGCACAGCTACTTCGGCCATGACGACTGGTCTCGCATGGCCCCCGGCCTCAAGACCCTCGCCGATGCCTTCGAGATCCGGCGCCGCATCCTGATGAGCTTCGAGGCGGCCGAAGTCGAAACCGACCCGGCGCGCCGGCGCGCGCTACTCACTTTCGCGGTGATCGGCGCCGGACCCACCGGCGTCGAGATGGCCGGCACGCTGGCCGAGATTGCGCGCCACACGCTCAGTGGCGAGTTCCGCCACATCGATCCGCGCACGGCCGAGGTGCTGCTGATCGAGGGCGGCCCGCGCGTGCTGCAGGCAATGCCCGAGGTCCTGAGCCAGCGCGCGCTCGAGCAGTTGCAGAAGCTCGGCGTGCAGGTGCGCCTCAATGCCCGCGTGACGGCTGTCTTGCGCGATGGACTGGAGGTGGAGTCGCCCTTCAGCGATGGCGGCGCGGGTACCGGCACCCATCGCATCGCCTGCCATTGCGTGATCTGGGCCGCCGGCGTGGCCGCCTCGCCGCTCGGCCGCCTGCTGGCCGAGGCCACGGGCGCCGAATGCGACCGCGCCGGCCGCGTGAAGGTGCTGCCCGACCTCAGCCTGCCCGGCCATCCCGAGATCAGCGTGGTGGGCGACCTGGCGGCCGCCATGAGCCACCGGCCCGGCAAGGAGCCCGTGCCGGTGCCCGGCGTCTCTCCCGGCGCCAAGCAGGCGGGGCGCGCCGCTGCGACGAACATCCTGCGCCGCATCGCCGGGAAGGAAACCGTCCCCTTCCGCTATCGCGACTACGGCAACCTCGCGACCATCGGGCGTAACTCGGCCGTGGTCGACCTGGGCACGCCGCTGGGCACGCTGCGCTTTTCGGGCCGCCTGGCGTGGCTGTTCTGGTTGTTCGCGCATGCGTATTTCCTGATCGGCTTTCGCAACCGCATCGTGGTGCTGATGGATTGGGCCAGCGCCTACTGGAGCTTCCAGCGCCATGCGCGGGTGGTGGCCGAGGTGCAGGGCAAGGGCGAGGCCTGAGACCGCGCCATGATCCACATCCGCGACATCGACCACATCGTTCTGCGCGTCGTCGACCTCGACGCCATGCTCCGCTTCTACTGCGACGTGCTCGGCTGCACGGTCGAGCGCCGGCAGGAGGCCATCGGCCTGATCCAGCTGCGCGCCGGGCGCTCGATCGTGGATCTCGTGCCCGTCGATGGCGAGTTGGGCCGTGCCGGTGGGGCGCCGCCCGGCCGGGAAGGCCGCAACCTCGATCACTTCTGCCTTCGCGTCGATCCCTTCGATGAAGCGTCGATACGCAGTCACCTCTCGGCGCATGGCGTGCAGGCCGGACCGACCGAAGACCGCTACGGCGCGGAAGGCAGCGGCCCTTCGATCTACCTCAAGGATCCGGAGGGCAACGTGGTCGAGCTCAAGGGTCCGCCTGGCGCCATCTGAACGGCTGCGCTTCCGCGCGGTCACCCCCGGCGACACCCGCACGCTTCCCGGCTCGCCCTTTCCGTGATAAGGATTCGCTGCCCCAAGATCAACCTCCTCGTGCGCTCGTCCAACGCCGAGGTCGTCGCCTTCTACCGCAGGCTCGGCTACACGCAGGACGATGTCATCAGCCTTGGACGCCGCCTCATCCAAGACACGTGACACAGACCGAACGCAAGCTCCAGTCGCTCGGCATCTTCGAAGCGCATGCCCGGCGCGCGCAAAGCCGCAGTGGCTGACGAGTGTCGCGCATTGTTCGCGCAAAGCGAGCTTGCGCGCCGAGACTGAATGAACAATCCCCTTTCGACTCGGAATCAACAGGGCTCGTTGCCTGGCGCGGAACCAAAGCGATGGGACAGTCACTGAAAAGTCATACAGAACTAACGCCACGATGACGGCTGAACGCGGGAGTCGGAATGCGTTCAGTCCGGCGCATTCCGGATCGCGTACCTTGAACGCGATGCGCCTGTCTCACATCTCATCTCGGCCGGGTAAGCAGGCGCTCGCACCATGCATCTCTATTCCGCAGTCAAGCATTCTCTTCACAAACTGACGAAAGGCGGCTCGACGCCACCATCCCAGGCCAAGCAGCCAGGACCTGGCTCACCAAAGCCAATTCGGCCACTGGAAATCAATCGGAATCAGGTCGGTGGAAGACGACGCCAACCTCAGACCCTGTGCATTCAAGAATGCGGTAGCGAATGGGATGAGATGCGCAGGCATCTGGAACTGCTCGAGGGCCTGGACTTTCTAGACAACGGCAACATTGTCGCGGTGTCGAGGCTGGGCGAGAAAGCGCTCAAGTCTGTGGCCGAGGCCCTCGCGATCCTGTTGGAAGCGGACCACCTCGAGGCGGCATCCACGTTGATACGCATGTGCAAGCCATCGGTGCGGCTCGACCTGCTGGAACTGTGCAAGCCGGATCACGTCAAGAAGCTGACGGCCAGCGATGATACGAAAGTCCGCGAAGCCATGGATGTGGCACTGCGTGCGGCGGCCCGCGCCGCGTTGACTCGCCAGCCCCAGGAACTTGCCCAGTTCTTCAGACTGCTGCCGCATTGCTCACCGTTGGCGAGAGAGCACTCGGTGGCACTGTTTCCACCGCTCACCACCAACATGCTCCGGGGCTTGGAAGACCTTGTCCTCGTCGACGCTGTCAACCTGACACTGGTGCAAATCCGAAAGCTGGACACGGATTCGTGCCTGACCGAACTCGTTTCTCTGCAGTCGATTGCCGACGATCTCGAGGTTAGCGATATGCCACGAGCAGCAGTGATGAAATCCATCCTCTGGCTCGCCCTGGACCCGAAGAGGGTTCCTGATCCAGCCCTCAGTAGCAAGCTGGAGGAGCTCCAATCCCGAGTTCGAATTCCAGCGTTGACCCCGGAACTGCTCAATAGCATTTCAGCTGTACTACGACGTGGCGTCGCGGGCGTTGCGGAGATGCAGAAGGAAGCTTTGCACAACCTCAACGAAAGCTTCGCTCCTCAACCGGGACTGCCGTCCCTGCTGGACGAGATTGACTTCAAGGCTGCCCTAAGAGCCGGGGATCTGAAGAAAGCCGCAAATTTGATTCACAACTCGCCAAACGAGCCCTTCTGTGCCGAGGCATCCGGGAAACTGTTCGTGGCCGTCAGCTTAGGTCTCAAGGAGGTTGGAATCCACGTTCGTGAACGGAAGGTCGAATTCAGGGACGCAGAAGCTGCGGAGCAACAGGCTTCAGTGGCGCGGGAGATGGCCGTCGTGCTCGCCATGACCGGCAAGCCGTCATCGACCCGAAAGGCCGAGGCCATACTTTCGCTGTTGGGTTCGGGGCCGGGCGCGCTCATTCGGGGAGTGCTTGAAGGGCTTGGGTTCCCCGACCGTGGTGATGCGCGAAGTCAAATATGCGATGCACTGCCGACGCTCTGTGATGCCGGTCATTCCGCTGAGCTGAATCTGATTCTGAGGACGAAACTCGGTGAATGTCTGGTCGCCCAAGCCGTGGACGACTACTTGTCGCAAAGCGAACTCCGCGATGACGCAGTCGTCTTGCTATTCAAGACACTTGCGCATCGTGTGGATCTTCGCACGACCCTTCTGTTTCAATCGATCGGTCCCGCCGCGGTAAAGGCCCGTCACCTGCGTATTCAGGCTGACCAACGATGGGCTAGCCTGTCCAAGAGATTGATGAGGCTTGAATTCCATGAAAAGCAAAGTTTACTGAATGAGTGCATCCAGGACCTGGGCGAGTGGAAACCTGGCTGGAGGGTGCTTCTGTTCCCATGCCTGGATCCGACTTTCAATGAATCGGACGGGATCTTTGCGGTGCTCTCGGTCAAAGCCGTCGATGCCGCCGCTGCGGACAAGCGAGGTGGAGTGGGAGATGGGATCGACTTGCCTGCACTGAATGGCAGGCTTCAGAGGACCCTGGCACGCATGCTGAATACCAGCGTGGCCGGCAAACCCTTGCTGTCCGACGGCGCACGCTTGAATGTCATGTCCACGATCGTGAGCAGCATGGACTTGGCGAACAGAATCGTTGCATGGGCAAAAGACCCAGATAGGCCAGTATCAACAGGCGACAAGGTGCAGTTGTACAAGGGGATGGCGGATGCGCTCATCAACCTTCAACATGATCTTTCTCCATCCAGGTTCGATGCGACATTGCCTGCCAACCATGCAGTAGCAGATGTGGCCGCCATGTTGTGGAGCGTGGTGCCTCCGTCGGACAGAGGATTCTTTGAAAACGAGCTGAAAACCGTAGAGGCAAAGATAGAGAAGAGAAGGATAGAAATCGGCACAAAGAAAGACGACAAGGTTGAGTTGGGGTTCCTCGTTGCCTCTCTCAAGGCCGATCAGAAAAGGAAAGGGGCATTGCACAAGAATCTGGAGATGGAAGACTTGAAGGATGACCTGCGGCGCATGGTTGCCAATCTGCTGGTCGATATCGAGAGGCACGAGCCCGGGAAAGTGAAGGCCCTGATGAGCGAGGAAGCGTGGGCGGAACTCGGCCGCCGGGTGAAGCCCCTGGGGATTTGATCCACAAGCATCGCGACACCTTCGTGGGCGAGCCGGTCTGGCCGAGCTGCCCTTCGGCATTCCGGTGGAGATCAAGGCAAAGGTCGAATTCCGCTCCTGGCGGGCGCAGAATACGAACTCCGACCCCAGCGATCGCGGAGTTTCAAATGAAGAAGCTGTCCTGCCTAGGCACCGCCCTGCTCCTGCTGCCCGGCATCGTCTTCGCCCAGGAGCCATGCAGGACCCGCAACACGGCCGAGATCAACCAGTGCGCACAACAGGCACTGGAGCGCAAGGACAGGGAGCTCAATACCGCCTACCAGGCGCTGCTGAAGTCGCTCGATCCCACCGACAAGGCCGACGCCATCGACTACGCCGGAGCCCGCAGGCTGCTGCAACAGGCGCAGAGGGCCTGGATCCAATTCCGCGACAACGATTGCAAAGCCAAGTACATGCTCAACGCCGGCGGCACGGTGCGCGACATTGCCGCGCTCAGCTGCCAGATCGAGCACACGGAGCAGCGCACCAAGCAGCTCAGGGATTGGCTCAAGGCTTGAGTCGCATCCCGGGGGACGGCTCAGCGGCTCAGCCCTTGTTCTCCGCCTCCTGCAGCAGCCGCCACATCACCTTCCCGCTCCCGCTCTTGGGCAGCACATCGACGAACTGGACGGTCCGCGGGATCTTGTAGACCGCCATGTTCTCGCGGCACCAGTCGATGATGTCCTGCTCGGTGGTGTTCTTGTGGCTGGCGCGCAGCACCACCACCGCCTTGACCGATTCGCCGCGGTAGGCGTCCCTGGTGGAGATCACGCAGGCCTCCTGGATGGCAGGGTGCCGGAACATCAGGAGCTCGACTTCCGCCGGCCACACCTTGAAGCCGCTGGCGTTGATCATGCGCTTGAGGCGGTCAGTGATGAAGAAGTAGCCGTCCTCGTCCATGCGGCCCATGTCGCCGGAACGGAAGAAGCGCTTGCCCTCGAACTCCACGAAGGCCGCTTCGGTGGCGTCGGGCCGCTTCCAGTAGCCCTGGAACACCTCGGGCCCGTGGATGATGATCTCGCCCGATTCGCCGATCGGCATCTCTTTCAGCGTGTCGGGGTCGACCACGCGCGCATCGGTGCTCATGAAGGGGATGCCCAGGCACTGCTGCTTGGGGTTGTCGAACGGATTGGTGTGCGAAGGCGCCGCGGTCTCGGTGAGTCCGTAGCCTTCCGCGTACCTGAGCCCATACTGCTCGTAGAGCCGCTGCGCCACCGCCTGTGGCATCGCTGCGCCGCCGCCGCCGATGTGGCTCAGGCTGCTGAGGTCGAAGCTCGCGAAGTTCGGGCTGCCCATCAGGTCGATGACCATCGTGGGGATGTTCGTCCAGCTCGTGACCTTGCGGCGGGAGATCAGCCGGCCAGCCACCTCGCGGTCCCAGCGAGGCATGACCACCAGCGTACCCGCGCTCATGACGACGGTGTGCAGCACGCTCACGGTGCCGGTGATGTGGAACATCGGCACCACCGCCAGCACCACCGTCTCGGATGAGCTCAGGCCCCACAGCTGGCAGGCGTAGGCGTTGTGCATCAGGCTGGAGTGGTGGTGGATGCAGCCCTTGGGCAGGCCGGTGGTGCCGCTGGTGTAGGGCAGCAGCGCCATGTCGTTGGCACCCACCACATGCGCGGGCGGCGCGTGGCCTGCCGCCAGCGCGTCGGTCCAGGCGATCACCTGGCCGCCGGCCAGCGAAGGCAACGGATGGCGGGTGAGCAGCCAGTCGCGCCAGCCCGGCGGCGGCGCCTCGTCGCCTTGCGCTTCCGGGTCGAAGGCATCGGTGAATTGCGTGACGATCAGGTGCGCCAGGCGCTCGCCCGGTGGGAGCGCATCACTGGCCTTGGCGAGTTCGGGCGCGAGGTCGCCGGTGGTGATGGCCACCTTGGCGTCCGGATCGGTGATGTAGTGCTTGAGCTCCTCGGCCCTGTTCATCGGGTTGACCGGCACCACCACCGCGTTGGCGCGCAGGATGGCGAAATGCGCGATCACCAGCTGCGGGCAGTTCTGCATGTCCAGGACCACGCGGTCGCCGCGCTTCACGCCCAGTGCATGCAGCGTGCCTGCCAGCCGCTCGACCTGGTCGGCGAGCTCGCGATACGAGGTCTCCCGGCCGAAAAAGACCAGCGCGGTCTTTCCCGGAAAGCGCTCGGCGGCGGTGGCGAGGTTGTGCCACAGCGAGGTGGCCGGAACGGTGATCGAGCGGGGCAGGCGCTGCGGCCAGAACTTGTAGTGCGGGCGATCCATACGGGCTCCATTGGGGAGGGGCAAGCCTACGACGCCAGGCCGGTCGGCCGCATCGGGGAAGCCCCCAGCGCGTCGCATCGGTGACTCTGCAACAGACAGATGCTTCGCTCATCCCGGCGGCCGACAGACATGCCGCGCGTTCAGGCGTACAAAGTCGGCTCCTTCACCCCACCACCACCGAGGAGCTCTCATGGCAGCAGACAAGCGCGCAAGTGTTCACTGGGAAGGCGCCGGCAAGACCGGCAAGGGCCAGATCAGCACGGAAACGGGCGCACTCAAGGACTATCCCTACGGCTTCAAGAGCCGCTTCGAGGACGATCGCACCGGCACCAATCCTGAAGAGATTCTCGGCGCCGCGCATGCCGGCTGTCTTACGATGGCCCTCGCCTTCGCGCTGGAGGGCGCGGGCTTCACCGCGACGCGCATCGACACCCAGGCCGCAGTGCGCCTGGCGAAGGATGGTCCCGGCTTCAAGATCGACCGCATCCAGCTCGAGCTGGAAGCCGTGATTCCTGGCATCGACGAGGCGAAGTTCCAGGAACTCGCTGCCGGTGCCAAGGCCGGCTGCCCGCTTTCGAAGGCGCTGGCGAGCGTGCCCGAGATCACATTGAAGGCAACGCTCAAGACCTGAACCCGCGCTGCTTATGATCGTCCTCCCAACGAGGAGACGAACATGAACGGCAACGTCAAGAAGACGCTGGTGGCGGCGTGGTGCCTCGCGGCCTCGGCCGCGGCGCTGGCCGCATTTCCCGAGAAGCCCATCAAGGTCGTGATCGGCTTTCCGGCCGGCGGCCCGCTGGACCAGCACGCCCGCCTGCTCAGCGACAAGCTGCAAGCTGTGCTCGGACAGCCGGTGTTGATCGACTACAAACCTGGAGCCGGCGGCTCCGTGGGCGCGGACGCGGTGGCCAAGAGTCCGGCGGACGGCTACACCCTGATGCTCGCGAACACCGGCGTGGCCGTGATCAACGGTGCGCTCTACAGCAAGCTGCCCTACAACACCCTGCGAGACTTCACGCCCATCGCGCGCACTGCGATGCAGCCGCTGGCGCTGCTGGTCACGCCCAAGCTGCCGGTGAACAATCTCCAGGAGTTCGTGCGCTATGCCAAGGCGCGGCCTGGCCAGATCAACTACGGCTCGGCCGGCAACGGCGGCATCAGCCACCTGGTACCGGAAATGTTCAAGACGGCCACGGGCCTCTACATGGTCCACATCCCCTATCGGGGCAGCGCGCCGGCGTTTACCGACCTGATGGGCGGCCAGGTGCAGTTCATGGCCGAATCCATCCCGCAGGCGGCCAACTATCACAAGCAAGGCAAAGTGCGGGCGCTCGCCGTGACCAGCGCCGCGCGCAACCCCGCCCTGCCCGACATTCCGACCGTGATCGAGAGCGGCATCAAGGGCTTCGAAGTGGTCGGCTTCTACGGCTTCCTGGCACCAGCCGGCACGCCGAAGGACGTAATCGCGAAGCTTTCTGACGCGTTCCGGCAGGTGCTGGGCAATCCGGAGGTCCGCGAGCGCATGACCAGCCAGGGCGCCGACCCTGCCTTCCTGGGCACCGAGGATTTCGCCCGCTTCCTCGCCGCGGAGACGCCGCGCTGGGAGAAGGCCGTCAAGGCCTCCGGCGCCAGGATGGATTGAAGGCCAGACGCAGACCATCGCCACCAACGCCGCAGTGGCCGGGCACATGATGCGCTGTTCGGCGATCCGCAGACGCCCGAGCTCAAGCAGTTCCTCTCGTCGCTTCACGACTGAACCATCGAGCTGTGGCAAGCTCCGAGCGGTATGCAGTACCGCTCTTTCCCGCCGCTTTCCCGCCGTGTTCTTGTGCGCGCCGTGCTTGGCGCAGTTGCAGCGCCCGCGCCCTTCGCAGCGCTGGCGGGCTTCAATTTCTTCACCAGCGAATACACCGCGAGCCGCGAAGAGCTGCAGGCGCAGATCGCCAAGCGCTTTCCGGTGCAGCAGCGCTATGCCGAGATCTTCACCGTCGAATTGCGTGACCCGCAGCTGGGCCTGGAGGCCGGGGCGAACCGTGCCGCGATCACCGCCTTGCTGAGCATCGCGAGCCCGCTGCTGCGGCCCTCCAAGGTCGAAGGCGTGGTGTCCGTCAGCAGCGCACTCAGGTACGACGCGGCGGCCCGCGCGCTGCGCCTCGACCAGCCCCGCGCGGAGCGGCTCGAGCTCCAGGGCGTGACCGGGCGGGACGCCGAGCGCCTGCAGCAGATCGGCGCGGTGGTCGCGCAGGAACTGCTGCGCGACCAACCGCTGCGCACCTTCACCGCCGAGGAGCTGACCGTCGGGCGCAAGACCTACGAGATCGGTGACATCACGGTGCTGCGAGATGGCATCAAGGTCGAATTGAAATGAGCTCTCCCCCAGGTTGGCTCACTTCGTGTAGCCGCCCACCCCCTCTCCGGGGGCAACTCCAGCGGCCCGGCAAAGCCGGTTCCGCATCGCTTCGATTGCCCGCGGCATGGCTGGCGGCGGCACTGTGGCTTGCAGGGTGCTCTGCGCCGAGCCCAGGCGCGATGCACGAGTTCGACCTCCAGGCCCATCGTGGCGGCCGGGCGCTCGCGCCGGAAAATACGCTGGCTGCCTTCGACAACGCGATGGACATGGGCGTCAGCACGCTCGAGCTCGACATCGGACTCACGGCCGACGGGGTGGTGGTGATCTCGCACGACACGGTGCTCAACCCCGACCACACGCGCGATGCGACTGGCGCCTTCCTCGCCGCCAAGGGTCCGGCGATCCGCGCGCTGACGTTCTCGCAGCTGCAGGCCTACGACGTCGGGCGCATCGACCCCGCGACGCCCTACGGCAAGCAGTTCGCGCTGCAGGTGCCGCGCGACGGCGAGCGCATCCCGGCCCTGGCCGCGCTCTTCGATCGGGTGCGCGCGCGCAACGCCACGCAGGTCCGCTTCAACATCGAAACCAAGCTCGACCCGGCACTCCCCCAAGAAACCGCGGCACCCGAACAAATGGTGCGCGCGCTGCTCGCCGAGATCGACAAGGCGGGCATGGGCCCGCGCGTGACCGTGCAGAGTTTCGACTGGCGCACGCTGGCGCTGGTCGGCCAGTGGGCGCCGCAGCTGCAGCGCGCCTATCTCACGACCGGGCGCACGCTCCGGGATCCGCGCTGGACCTCGGGCCTGCGGCTCGAAGACTTCGGCTCGGCCCCGCGCCTGGTCAAGGCCGCCGCTGGAACCAGCGAAGGCAAGGTGATCTGGTCGCCTGCCTTCAATGACCTAACGGCCGCGCAGGTCCAGGAGGCGAAGGCGCTGGGCTTCCAGGTCGTGCCCTGGACGGTGAACCGGCGCGCCGACATGGCAAAGCTGATGGATTGGCAGGTGGACGGCATCATCACCGACGATCCTGCGCTGCTGCGCGACCTGATGCGCGAGCGCGGGCTCGCGCTGCCGGCGCCCGCGAAGCCCTGAGCGTCCTGGAGGCGACCACGTGGGCCGTAACAGTCGATTCGGGAGTGAAGGCCGCGTCAACGGCGTGCAGGGCAAGGCGCAAAGCGCAGCAATAGCCGAAGCTATTGCGAGCATTTGCAACGCCGCCATGCGCGTCGTTGGCGTGGCAGGCACTCCTGAATTGGCTGTTACGGCCCACTAGACGTGCCGGGTGGCGCGCGTCCCCGGTGCCTCCCCTGCCGGCTGCGCATCGGCACGCGCGTGCAGCGCCTCGATGATGTGGCAGTGCGCATCGCTGCCGTCACAGCAGTCCCGCAACGCGATAAGGTCCTTCTCGAGCGAACGCAGCTCGCGCAGCCGCTCGCGCACATGGCCCAGGTGCGCATCGAGGGCCACGCTCGCCGCGGCGCAATCAGCCTTGCTGCGCAGGTCCAGCCCGAGCAGGGCTCGGACCTCGTCGAGCGACATGTCCATCGCGCGGCACAGGCGGATGAAGCGCAGCCGGTGCACGTCGGCATCGGTGTAGAGGCGGTAGCTGTTGTCACCGCGCGCCTGCGGCTCGACCAGGCCTTCCTTCTCGTAATAGCGGATGTTGGTGGCGCTCAGGCCGCTCCTCGCGGCGGCATCGCCGATGCGGTAACCCTGCTCCCCGGGCAGGTTTGCGACAGGCATGGCTTGACCTTCCAGTGACTTCAACCTTTCCAATGTTGCCATCACTGGAGAAACCATGTCTGCAAGCTGCTGCGAACACAATCACGACCATGAACACCTTTCGGCCGCCGACACCCCGCGCTACCGGCGCGTGCTGTGGGTGGCGCTCGCACTCAACGCCCTGATGTTCGCGGTCGAGATCGGCGCGGGTTTCCGTTCGGGCTCGGTCTCGCTTCTCGCCGATGCCATCGACTTCTTCGGCGACGCGGCAAACTACGGCGTGACCCTGGCCGTGCTTTCGATGGGCCTCGCCTGGCGCGCCCGGGCGGCCGTGCTCAAGGGCCTCAGCATGGTGGGCTTCGGCCTCTTCGTAGCCGGCAAGACGCTGTGGTCGGCAATGCAGGGTATCCCTCCAGAGGCACTCACCATGGGTCTCGTGGCCACGCTGGCCCTCGGCGTGAACGTGGTGGTCGCCGTGATGCTCTACGCCTTCCGCGAAGGCGATGCCAACATGCGCAGCGTATGGCTGTGCTCGCGTAACGATGCGATCGGCAATGTGGCTGTCATGCTGGCGGCTCTCGGCGTTTTCGGCACCGGCTCGGCCTGGCCCGACCTGGCTGTGGCCGCCGTCATGTCGGCACTGGCGCTCAGCGGTGGATGGTCCGTGCTGCGGCAGGCGCGCGGCGAGCTGGGCCGAACCGGCGCCGACCGCACGAAGCGCGCCTGAGTCGCTTCGGCGACGGTTCCATAATCGTCGGCGATGTCCCAGCTGTCCTCTTCCTTCCCTGTCCTTGCGCCCGACGCAGGCGCCATCACCGACGTCGCCGGCATCGAGGTCGGCCATTTCAGCGATCCGCGTCGGCCCACCGGCTGCACCGTGATCCTGGCACGCGAGGGTGCAGTGGCCGGTGTGGACGTGCGCGGCGCCGCCCCCGGCACGCGCGAGACCGATCTGCTCGCGCCCGGCAACCTTGTCCAGCAGGTACATGCCGTGATGCTCGCGGGCGGCAGCGCCTGGGGCCTGGCCGCGGCCGAGGGCGCGATGCGCTGGCTGGAGGAGCGCGGCATCGGCCTCGACGTGCGCTTCGGCACCTTGCCGATCGTCCCTGCCGCCGTGCTGTTCGATCTGCCCGTCGGCGATCCGCGCATCCGGCCCGATGCGGCGGCCGGCTATGCGGCGTGCGACGCCGCGACGACGGCGGCCCCGGCAGAAGGCAATGTCGGCGCCGGCAGCGGCGCGCTGGTGGGCAAGCTCTTCGGGCTGCACCGCGCGATGAAGGGCGGGATCGGCAGCGCCTCGGTCACGGTGAAGGGCGTGACAGTGGGCGCGCTGATCGCCTGCAACGCGCTCGGGGACGTGCTCGACCCCGACACGGCGCAGGTCGTGGCCGGCGCGCGCACCGACGGCGGAGGGGCCTTGCTCGACACGCGGCGCGCCCTGCTGCGCGGCGAGCTGCCGCAGCCGCTGCTGGCGGGCACCAACACCACGCTGGGCGTGATTGCAACCGACGCCCGGCTCACCAAGGTCCAGGCCAACCGGCTCGCCGCGGTGGCGCACGACGGGCTGGCGCGCGCGATCAACCCGGTGCACACCATGAGCGACGGAGACACCTTGTTCGCGCTCGCCACCGGGCGCGTGCCGATCGATGGCGACGCACCGGGAATGACGGTGCTCGGCACGATGGCGGCCGAGGTCGTGGCACGGGCGACGCTGCGTGCGGTGCGGGCAGCACGCACCGTGCGGGTCGGCGACAACGTTTTCCCGAGCGCCTCGGATCTTGGCTGATCGCCCTGGTCCTGTGTTGCTAGCGTGCAAATCGGATCTTCATTCCGACTGCGTCCCTGGGTGAAAGGCCTTAGCCTTGCGGGGTGCCGATTCGGGCACTCACTTACTTCATCCAAGGAGATCCAACATGAAGAAAATCCTTCTCGCCCTCGCGGCCTGCGCTGTGTCCGCCGCGGCCATGGCGCAACCCATGCATCCGACACCGCACTCGCGCATGGAACGCAAGCACGTGATGCCTCACCACCGCAAGCACAAGGTCTGGGTGCCTGCACATCGCGAGCATGGAAGGCGCGTTCCGGGGCATTACGTCTGGCGTTAGCCGCCGGGCCGCCGAAGGCCGGGCCGGCGTCTGTCCCTGCAATCGGCCCGCGTTCAGACGGGCGAGATACCGTGGCGGCGCTGCGAAGGCTCTCGCCCGGGCTTGCGTTGCGTGCACCGCTCCAAGGTGCCGAGAATGGCGGACCGCGTTTCTCGCGGATCGATCACGTCGTCGATGCCGAAATGTGCCGCCGCATGCAAGGGGCCGAGCTGGCTACGAAAGCGCTGAATCAGCGCCTCGCGACGGGCGGCGGGATCGGCAGCAGAAGACACCTGCCTGGCATAGGCAACGTCCACGGCACCCTCGATCGACATGGCACAGATCTCGGCGGTCGGCCATGCGACGCACAGATCAGCGTCGAAGCTCCGGCCCCCGCACATCGCGATGTACCCCAGGCCATAGCCTTTGCGCATGACGACGGAGATGCGCGGCACCGTGGCTTGGCCGAGCTCGAACAGCAGACGGGCGCTGCGCCGCGCCAGCCCTGAGTCCTCGGCTTCGCTGCCGACAAGGAACCCGGGGACGTCGATGAGGTAAACAAGCGGCAAGCCGAACGCGTCGCACACGGACACGAAGTGCGCGCCCTTTTCGCATGCGCGCGCGTCGAGCGTGCCGGCGAGGTGCAGGGGCTGGTTCGCCACGATCCCAACCGGTCTTCCACCCACTCTTGCAAAAGCCGTCACGAGATTGGGCGCGTAGGTCGGCTTGAGCTCGAAGATGCTTTCACTGTCGCAGATGCCCTGCAATACGTTCTTGACGTCATAGGCCTTCCTGACGTTGTCGGGCACCACGGTCGACAGCCGCTCCTCGTCGTCCCGAGCCGGCGGCCGCGCCTCCTGGCAGGCCGGAAGGCCGGCGGCGTTGGCAGGCAGGTAGCCCAGGTAGCTGCGCGCCAGGTGGAGCGCGTGCTCGTCGGAGTCCGCGACGAGATCGGCAAGGCCGTTGCGGTCGGCCTGCGTTTCCGGGCTTCCGAGTGACTCCTTGTCGGCCACTTCCCCCGTGGCAGCGGCCACCAGCGCCGGCCCGGCGATGCCCATGGTCGACGTGCCGCGCACCATCACGACGAAGTCGCAGAGGGCCGCAAAATTCGATGGGCCGGCGAACCCGGGGCCCATGACCAGCGCAACCGTGGGCACCCATCCCGACAGATGCGCCGCGATCTGGAAGTAGCGCGAACCTTCCGCGAAGTGCCTGCTGTCGAGCCCCTCTTGTATTCGATGCCCCCCGCCGTCCAGCAACAACACCAGTGCGCAGCCGTGCTCGAGGCAATGCGAGGCAATGCGCTCCACCTTGTGCTCGCCGATGCGCCCATTGGAGCCGCCCAGCACCGTGAAGTCGAATGCGCAGAGCCCGATGGCGCGACCGTCGACCTGCGCGTAGCCGGTGAGCACGCCATCCGCTGGCGCCTGCAGATTTTCGGTGCCGAAGGCATCGCGTTTCGGCTGGACGAGCGCTCCGACCTCATGGAAGCTGCCACGGTCCACCAGCGCGCCGATGCGTTCCCGGGCGGACATCTTGCCTAGACGGTGCTGCCGCTCGATGGCCGCTGCTCTCGCGCCGTCGCGCAGCGCCTCACGGGCCGCTGCAAGTTCTTCGAAGGGAGAAGGCGCGCGCTGCTGCTCGCTCATGCGGACCCTCCCGCGCGTCGTTTGCCGGTCTGGGGTGGCCTGTCATGGCAGCCCGGCGTGACCCCTCGTTCGCGCAGCGCCTGCTTGCGGATCTTGGCCGTCGGCGTCTTCGGCAGCTCGGGCAGGAAGTCCACGTATCGGGGAACCATGAAATAGGGCAAGCGGGCCTCCAGAAAATTCAGCAGCGCATCGGCTTGCAGTTGGGCGCCTGGGCGCAACACCACGCAGGCGAGGATGTCGTCCTCGGTAGCGGCACTGGGCACGCCGACCACGGCGGCCTCCAGAACCGCGGGGTGTTCCATGATCTCCTTCTCCACCTCGAAGCTGGACACGTTCTCGCCACGGCGCCGCATCGCGTCCTTCATCCGGTCCACGAAAACATACTGGCCGTCCGCATCGATGCGGAAGGCATCGCCGGTGTGCAGCCACTGGTTCCGCCACGCCGAGACAGTCGCCTCGGGCATGTCGTGATAGCCGTCCATCACACTCCAGGGCTCGTCGGGCCGGATCAGCAGCTCGCCGGTCTTTCCTTCGGGTACCTCGACGTCATGCGCGTCGACCAGGCGCACCTCGAAGTCCGGCCGAGGCACGCCGACAGCGCCGGGGCGTGCCCGCCCCTGCGGCGCGATCAAGGCCGTCGATCCCTCGGTCAGCCCGTACGCCGTGGCGACCGACTCGATGCCGAAGCGCTCCTGAAACTCCCTCAGCTGCGGGACGACGGGGACCATCAGCACCTGCCGCATGCCATGCGTCCGATCGTCCTCGCGCGGCGGCTGCTGGAAGAGAAAGTTGGCCATCGCCCCGAGCAGCAGCGTGTAGGTGCAGCCGTAGCGGCGCACGTCGTCCCAGTACGTCGTCGCCGAGAAGCGCGGCAGCACCACGCTGCTTCCCCCTGCAATCAGGTTGTTGTAGACGCCGGCCCACTGCCCCCCGATGTGGAACAGCGGCAAGGTCACCAGGCTGACATCTTCCGGCACCGCCCGGCCCAGCACCGCCGGCGCGGCATAGCCGTAGGCGTGCGCCTGAGTCACCCTCACGCCCTTGGAAGGCCCGGTGGTGCCCGACGTGTACATGATGCCCATCAGGTCCCAGGGTGCGAGCTGCACGGGGGCCGCGCGCGGGCCCCGGAGTTCTTCCCATCGATGCGCTCTCGGGCCGGATGGCACGGGCACCTCGGGAGCGCCGCGCACGATCACGTGCTCCAGCCGCGGCAGGCGTTCGATCACCTCGGCCAGCACCGGCAGGTAAACGGCATCCACCACGATGACGCGCGCGCCGGAATTCTCGGCCACGTGCACGAGGATGGAGCCGCGGTACGCCGTGTTCACCGGCACCTCGACGCGGCGGGTGAGGGCCAGCGCCCACCATGCGATCACCGCGTCCAGGTGGTTGTCGAGCATGAGCAGCACCGGCTCGCCGTCGCGCACGCCAAGCCGCTCGAGCCCACCGGCGACGGCCAGCGCTTCCTCGTACAGGCCACCGAAACTGAGTGCGCGCTCGGGGTCGCGCACGGCGCATTGGTCCGGCCGACGGGCGACATGCTGCGCGATCACGGCGCTGAAGGTCCTCTCCGAGAGCGGCGGCATTCCTGGAACATGCGACACGGGGTTTCTCCTCAAGCGGCCGCGACGGCATACATGCTGTCGATGGCGCCGCTGTATCGATCCACGATGCGCCATCGCTTCAGTTTCATCGCAGGCGTCAATGACGCTTCGTCGCCATCGGCGGGTGTGTCGATCAGCCGGAAGGCGATCACGCCTTGCTCGGCCTGTGCCCCGGTGCGCTTGAGTTCGTCGCCGATCAGCTTCAGCACCTCGGGACTGGCGCAGAGCGAACGAAAGTCCGAAAAAGCAACTTGCCGCTCTTGTGCCCATTGCTCGACCGCCTCGTGGTCGATCATCACCAGGCAGGACAGCTGGGGACGCCCGTCGCCGACCACCACGACATCGGCAACGTAGGGGCTGGACTTGATGCGGTTCTCCAGTTCCATCGGGAACACTTGCCGCCCGGTTGCCATCGCGATCACCTCGTCGAGCCGACCGACGATTTCGAGCCGGCCCGAGGCATCGATGCGTCCGATATCGCCGGTACGCAACCAGCCATCGTCGAGCTCGGGCTGCGACTGCGACTGCGACTGCCACTGCGACTGCGACCGCGGCGCACTGCCTCGATACCCCGACAGCAGGGATGCTCCCTTGACCAGGATCTCGGCCTGCTCCGAGAGCCGGACCTCCACGCCAGGAAGGGGCCGGCCCGCACTCTCGGGCGCGTCGCCCGCTTCGGCGATGGCGGCATACCCCGCCATCTCCGTCAGGCCCCAGGCATGCCGCAGATCGATGCCCATCCCGCGATACCAGCGCACCAGGCTGGGCGACAGCGGCGCACCGCCGGAAATCCCCACGCGCAGCCGGTCCAGGCCCATCATGCGGCGCAGATTTCCCAGCACCAGCCGATTGCCCACCGCATGCAGAAGGCGGGTCGCGGCCGAGGCTGTCGTGCCCTGCTCCCGCGCGCGCGCCACGGACTCGCCCAGGCGCAGCGTGCGCTCGTAGGCCCACTGCTGGAGTCGCGTCGCTTCATGCAAGGTGACCACCAGGGACGAATGCAGCCGCTCCCAGATTCTCGGCACCGCGAAGATCACATCGGGCTGCACTTCGCGCAGGTTGTCGAACACGGTGTCCTGGCTCTCGACGAAGTTCAGCACGGCGCCTTGCATCAAGCTGGCGTACATGCCGCCGATGCGCTCCATGACGTGGCTCAAGGGCTGGAACAGAACGCGCTCGCCCGCCATGGCGCCGGTCCCCGCCAAAGCCGTTTGCAGTGCACCTGCGGCGGTCAACACGGCCCGGTGCGACAGCAGCACGCCCTTTGATCGGCCGGTGGCACCCGACGTGTAGACGATCATCGCGGCGTCGGCGGCGGTGCGCGAACTCAGCAGGCGCTGCACAAGGCTCGCGTCAGCGGCGAGTGCCTGCTGGCCGCGCGCCTGCAGATCGTGCAGGCTGACCAGGCGCGGGTCGCCGGCGCGCCGCAGCCCGTCCGCGCGGAACACGACGATGTGCTCCAGCCGCGCCAGCTCGCCCGCTTCCAGCAGGGTCTCGAACTGCTCCTCGCCTTCGATGAACAGCACGCGCGCTTCCAGAGCGGCAAGCTCGCGGCATGTCTCGTGCGCTGCGTCCGTGACATGCACCCCGGCGACGGTGGCGCCTGCGGTCTGCGCCCCGAGGTCGGCCAGCAGCCATTCCTTGCACGTGCCTGCCGCAATGGCGACCACCTCGCCCGGTCGCACGCCCAAGGCGGAAAGCCCCGCAGCGATGCGCGCCACCTGCTCGCCGACATCGCGAGCCGAATACTGGCGCCACACGCCCAGTTCCTTCTGACGCATGACCGTGGCGTCGGGCCGCTCGGCCACGAGTCGCGAAAATTCCGCTGGCAGCGTGCCGCGCGACGGGCTCATCAGGCAAGCCTCCGTGGGTTCGGCCGCCGCTTCTGGTGCGCGCCCGTTGCATGGCCGCCCAGGTAGGCCTGGCGGATGTCGTCCCTCTCGCGCAGCCGCTCACAGCGGTCTTCCATCACGAGCCGGCCGTTCTCCAGCACGTAGCCGTAGTCAGCCACCTGCAGCGCCATGTTCGCGTTCTGCTCCACCAGCAGGATGCTGGTGCCCCGCTCCCGGTTGATTCGCACCACGATGTCGAAGATGTCCTTCGTCAGCTTCGGGCTCAGCCCCAGGCTGGGCTCGTCCAGCAGGATCAATTCGGGTGCCGCCATCAACGCCCGGGAGATTGCCAGCATCTGCTGCTGGCCACCCGACAGCAGCCCCGCGGGTTGCCGTTCGCGCTCCTTCAGGATCGGAAAGTAGCCATAGACCTGTTCGAGGTCGCGGGCGACGCCGTCGGCATCCTTGCGCGTGTAGGCGCCCATCAACAGGTTCTCATGGACATTCAGCAGCGGGAACACTTCGCGTCCTTCAGGCACGTGGCTCAGATGTCGCTGCACGATGCGCGCGGGCTCCATGCCGGCAATGTCCTCGCCCTTGAATTTGATGCTGCCGCGCACCGGATCCAGCACGCCCGAGATCGTCTTCAGAATGGTGGACTTGCCCGCGCCGTTCGAGCCGAGCACGGTGGCTATCTGCCCTTTCGCCACGCGAAGGCTGACGCCCCGCAGCGCCTTGACCGGCCCGTACGCACATTCCACGTTGGCCAAGGAAAGAATCGCGTCCGTTCGGCTCATGCAACCCTCCTCGCGGCTTCGGGCTCGGCGTCGACCGTGCCCAGGTAAGCCTGGATCACGCCGGGGTGGCTCTGCACCTCGGCGGGCGTGCCTTCGGCCAGCACCTGCCCCTGGTTCATCGCCAGGACGCGATCCGAGACGCGCGAGACCAGCGTCATGTCGTGCTCCACCATCAACACGGTGATCCCCAGTTCGTCGCGTATCTCCTCGATCCACCACGCCATGCCGCCCGTCTCCTCGGGGTTCAAGCCGGACGAGGGTTCGTCCAGGAGCAGCAGCTTGGGCTTGGTGCACAGCGCCCTGCCGATCTCCACCACCTTGCGGATGCCATAAGGCAAGCCGGCGACCAGCGAATCGCGGTAGCGTTGCAGGCGCAGCAGTTCGATGACCTGCTCCGCCAGCAGGCGCGCCTCCAGCTCGGCGCGCTTCGCTGCGGGCGTGAAGAACAGCTCGCTCCAGAACCCGGCTGCGCGATGCGCATGGTGCCCGATCAACAGGTTTTGCAGCACGCTCGCGTGCTCGAACAACTCGATGTTCTGGAACGTGCGTGCAATGCCGACAGACGCGATGCCATGAGGCGGTAGATCGGTGATGCGCCTTTCTTCGAAGGTGATGTGCCCGCTGCTGGGCTCGTAGATGCGGCTGATCAGGTTGAACACGGTCGTCTTGCCCGCGCCATTGGGGCCGATCAGCGTAAAGACCTCGCCGCGCCGCACGTCGAAACTCACGCGGTCGACCGCCAGCACGCCACCGAAGCGCACCGAGAGGTCATGCGCGGAAAGAATGATCTCCGTCATCGGGTTGCCCTACTTCAGCCGTTCGGATTTCTGGAAAGACTTCTGCCGCCTGAACAGGCCCTTCCGGTAAGCAGGGAACATCTCGAAGTACGTCCGGACCTTCACCCAGCGGCCATACAAGCCCTGCGGCTCGAACATCACGAACCCCATGAGGACGGCGCCGAACACCAGGGCCTGCAGGCCGGTCGCCTGGGCGATGGCGGAGGGGAGAAAGTCCTTCGCGATGGAGATGAGCTGCGGCATCGTGATGAGGAAGATGGCACCCAGAAAGGCACCATGCACCGAGCCCAGGCCGCCGACCACGACCAGCAGCAGCAGATCGATGGACTGCGAAATGCCGAACTGCTCCGGCGAGACGAACCGCAGCTTGTGCGCGTACAACGCGCCGGCCAGCCCGACGATGCCGGCCGACAACGAGAAAGCCAGCGTCTTGTAGCGGGCCAGGTGAATCCCCATGCTCTGCGCCGACACCTCGGAGTCGCGCATGGCAATGAAGGCACGGCCGGTGGACCCGCGCAGCAGGTTCAGTACGCACAGCGTCACCACCACGCAAAGCACCAGCGACAGGTAGTAAAGGGATTCGGAAGATCGCAGTTGCCAGGCGCCGATCGCCGGTGCCTTGACCTGCAGGCCGCCATTGCCGCCGGTGACGGACTCCCAGCGGGCGAATACCTCCTCGGCAATGAAGCCGAAGGCCAGCGTGGCAATGGCCAGATAGATGCCCTTGACGCGCAAGGCGGGCAGACCCACGATGACACCGATCGCCGCAGAGAGCCCGCCGGCCGCCAGCAGGGCGAGCGGGAACGGCCAGCCCTTGCCGACGAGATAAGACTGCGCGTACGCGCCCACGCCCAGGAACGCCGCGTGGCCGATCGAGACGAGGCCCGTGTAGCCGGCCAGAAGCATCAAGCCCAGGCCTGCGACAGCGTAGATGAGGATCAGCGTGACCTGTGAGATCCAGTACGCGCCGGCCCACAGCGGCAGCGCGGCGAGCGCCAGGGCGAGCAGCCCGTACCAGAGCCGCTGCCCCGGCCGATGCGCCAAGGCGATGTCCTGGAAGTAATCGGTCTTGAAAACGAAGCGCATGAACTAGACCTTCTTTCGGGTCGCCGTGCCGAACAGTCCGTTGGGCTTGACCATCAGCATCGCCAGCACGAGCACATACGCTGCCACGTCCTTGAAGCCTTCAGGCAGGTAGTAGCCCGACAGAGACTCGACCAAGCCGATCGCCAGCCCGCCGACCACCGCCCCCGGCAGGCTGCCGAAGCCACCGATCACCGCTGCAGGGAAAGCCTTCAGGCCGATGTAGCCCATGTTCACGTGAACGAAGGTGAAGGGCGCGAGCAACAGCCCCGCCAATCCGGCCGCGCCCGCGGACAGCCCCCACACCAGGCCGTTCAGCCGCTTCACCGGGATGCCCATGTAGTGCGCGGCAAGCTGGTTCTGCGAGGCGGCCTGCATGCCGATGCCCACCTTCGTGTGCTTGAACAGCATGAAGAACGCGCAGCACAGGACGATGGTGACGGCGATCACCGTTGCTTGTTCATAGCTCAGGATCAATCCGCCGACCTTCCACACCATCCCCTTGTACGGAGGGTCGAAGGCGCTGGTTTCCGAGCCGATGACCGGCACCATGGTGATCAGGCCGCGCAGCACGTAGCCGAGCCCGATGGTCAGCATCACGACGGTGAACTGGGGCTGACCCAGCACGGGCCGGATCACGAGCCGCTCGACCAGCGCGCCGAACGCCGTGATACCCACCAGCGCCACCAGCACCGCGATCCAGAACGGCAGGCCCGCGAACTTCACCAGCGCCAGGCCGGCGAAGGCGCCGAGCATCATCAGTTCGCCCTGCGCGAAGTTCACCGTCTCCGTGGCCTTGTAGATGAGCACGAAACCGAGCGCGATCAACGCGTAGATGCATCCCAGCGCGATGCCCGAGAAGACCTGCTGCAGGAAGTCCACGGAGCGGCCCTCCGGGTCAGGGCGTGATGAAGTCGGAGACCGGCGTCCACTTGCCGTTCTTCAGCTGCGACACGCGGATCGCCTCGGAGCCGAGGTGTTTTGTCTTTGTGAACGTCATCGTGTCGAAGCCCAGCTTGTCACGCGGGAAGCTGCTGGTCTCCATGGCCTCGATGAATCGGCGGGTGCTCAGGTCGGCGCCGGCCTTCTCCGCGGCCTTGAGGGTCCAGTCCATGATCGCGTAGCCCATGACGGCGAACTGACCCGGCTCTTCCTTGTACTTGGCCACGTAGGCCGCATACCAGTCGCGCGTGGCCTTCGAGCCTTCGTCCGCGTACGGCTGCGTGGCCGAATGAGACGCGTAGATCCCCTCCGTCACCGCCCCACCCAGCCTGGGCAACAGATGCGAGTACGCGGCCGACGTCGCGACGAACTGAGGGGTGAACCCGATCTTCTTCGCTTCGTTCAACGTGCCCACCGTCTCGCGCAGCGTGGTGCCGAGGATCACGGTGTCGCAGCCCGCGCTTTTCAGCCGGGCCACCTGCGATGAAAAGTCGGTCGCTGCGCGCTTGTACGTCGTGCGTTCCGAGACCGTCTTGCCGGCCTCCTTCATCGCCGAATCGACACCGGCCATCAGCTCCGTGCCGAGGTCGTCGTCCTGCACGAGCGAGCACCACTTGCGGTCTGCCTTGGTGGCCAGCAACGACTTGACGATGCCGCGCCCCTGCTGGAAGTACGGCACCGAGAAAGCAAACTTCATCTCGGGCGGCTCGTAGAGACCGCGCGCGGAGCCGAGCGGGAACAGGTTGACCACGCCCGCATCCGCGAACACCTGCTGCGTGGTCAGCGCGATGGTGGTGCCCATCGAACCGGCGACCGCGAAGATCTTGTCGCTCTGCGCGAGCTTCTGCGCGGCCAGCATGGCCTTCTTGGTGTCGTAGCCCGAGTCTTCGACCAGCAGCCGGACCTTGCGGCCGTGCACGCCGCCGGCGGCATTCACTTCTTCCAGCCGCATGTTCATGCCGTTGAGCGACTCCTTGCTGTAGGCGGCCAGCGGGCCCGAGAGGTCCTGGATCGTGCCGATCAGGATCTCGTTCTTGGTCACGCCCTGGTCGGCCAGGCTGCACAACGGCAAAGCCGCAAGGCCCAATGCCACGATCCAGTGAACTCCTCGAATGCTCATGCTTGTCTCCTATGGTCACGCGGGTGAAAGACGCCTTCGCACTCTAGGTTCTGTCTGCTCCGGACGCTTGCGCCTACTGGCTAACACGGGTCAACCCTGTTTCAGTTCCGTGCGGCGCACGCGCACGCCGGCCGCCTCGCGATCCCAGCAGTCGGCCGTCACGCCTTGCGCCCGCAGCGCGTGCTTCTGCACCTTCTGCGTCGGCGTGCGCGGCAGGGCCGCGACCACGCGCACATAGCGCGGCACCATGAAGTGGGGCATGCGGGCAATGAGGTGGTGCAGCAACTGCGCGGGGTCCAGGCTCGCGCCCGGCCGCAGCACAACCGCCACCAGCACGTCATCCTCGCCATGCGGGCTGGGCACGGCGACGGCCGCGGCCTCCAGCACAGCCGGGTGCGTGCACACCTCGGCCTCGACCTCGAAAGAGGAAATGTTCTCGCCGCGGCGACGGATCGAATCCTTCATCCGGTCCACGAACCGGTAGTCCCCGTCGGGATCGACCCGGAAGGCGTCGCCGGTGTGGAACCAGCCGTTGCGCCAGGCACGGGCGGTGGCCTGGGGGTCACCGAAGTACGCGTGGGCCAGCGCCCAGGGGCGGTCGCTGCGCACCAGCAATTCGCCGGTGTCGCCGGGCGCCACCTCGCAGTCGTTCTCGTCGACGATGCGCACCTCGACGCCGGATCGGGGCCGGCCGCAGGTGCCCAGTGCGGTGGGGTTGACGCCCGACACGAGGGGCACCGAAATCTCCGACATGTTGAACAGCGTGTAGATGTCGCAGCCGAAGCGGCGCTTGAACGCGACCGCGTCCTCGCTGAGCGGGATCATCAGCGCGTGGCGCAGACCGTGGCCCTGGTCCTCGTGCGATGGCGGCGCCTTGGCCAGCAGCGTGGCCATGCTGCCGAGCAGGCAGCAGAAGGTGCTGCGCGTGGCGGCCACGGTCTGCCAGAAGGTGTCGAGCCGGAACGAGTCGACGATCGCCACCGACGCGCCCCTCAACAGCATCGCGTACACCGCCACGGTTCCGCCCACGTGAAAGAGCGGCAGCGACACGAGGTACCGGTCGCTCGAAGCAAGGTAAGGGAACGGGTCGAAGGAAGCCGAGAACAGATGCAGGTACGAGGACTCCACGCCCTTCGAAGGGCCGGTGGTGCCCGACGTGAAGACGATGCTCTGCGTATGCCAGGGCTGGATGTCCTGCGGCGGCGCAGCGAGCGTGGCCGCGTCGCCGTCCAGTCGCTCCTGCGTGTGCCACCTTGCTGCGCCTTCCGGCACCGCCGCTGTGGCGCGCACGACGACCACGTCGCGCAGGCAGTCCGACGGCAGCTCGGCGAGCCGATCCGCGAGGCCCGCATGCACCACCATCACGCCGGCCTTCGCGGTGCGCACGGCATGC